>CAVUTA010000001.1:0-39014 GCA_963744285.1 uncultured Gaiellaceae bacterium
CGCCCCTACGCGGACTTGACCGCGGAGATCAGCTTCAACACCGACTCCTTGGCGTCGCCGAAGAGCATCGTCGTCTTCTCGTCGAGATAGAGGTCGTTGTCGATCCCCGCGAAGCCGGGGTTCATCGAGCGCTTCATGACGATGATGCTCGCGGCCTTGTCGACGTCGAGGATCGGCATGCCGTAGATCGGGCTCGCCGTGTCGCTGCGCGCGGCCGGGTTGGTCACGTCGTTCGCGCCGATGACGAGCGCGACGTCGGTCTGCGGGAACTCGGGGTTGATCTCGTCCATCTCGTAGAGCTGCGTGTAGGGGACGTTCGCCTCGGCGAGGAGGACGTTCATGTGCCCCGGCATCCGGCCCGCGACGGGGTGGATCGCGTACTTCACGTCGACACCTCGCTCCTCGAGCAGATCCGCCAGCTGGCGCACGTCGTGCTGCGCCTGCGCGACGGCCATCCCGTAGCCCGGCACGACGACGACCTTGCGCGCGAACGAGAGCTGCACCGCGACGTCGTCGGCCGACGTCGCGCGCACGGTGCGGCCGTCGTCGGCACGCGCCTGGCCGACACCGGCCTGCACCTGCCCGAACGCACCGAAGAGGACGTTCGCGATCGAGCGGTTCATGGCCTTCGCCATGAGCAGCGTGAGCAGCGTGCCGGAGGCGCCGACGAGCATCCCCGCGACGATGAGGACCGTCGAGTCGAGCACGAAGCCGGTGGCCGAAGCCGCGAGGCCGGTGAACGCGTTGAGCAGCGAGATCACGACCGGCATGTCCGCGCCGCCGATGGGGAGCACGAACATCACGCCGAAGACGAGCGCGAGCACGATGAGCGCCACGATCGCCCACTGCGCCTCGAGCCCGGCGACGATCGCGACCCCGAGCGCGGCCGCGCCGCCGAGGACGAGCACGTTCACGACGTTCTGGCCCGGGAAGACGATCGGCCGTCCGCTGACGAGCTCCTGCAGCTTCGCGAACGCGACGAGCGAGCCCGAGAAGGAGATCGAGCCGATGAGCGCCGAGAGCGCGATCGACAGCGCCTCGTCCCACACGAGCACGCCGTCGAGCTCGTGGAACTCCGCGAGCGCGACGAGCGCAGCCGCGCCGCCGCCGACCCCGTTGAACAGGGCCACCATCTGCGGCATGGCGGTCATCTTCACCTTGCGTGCGCCGATGACCCCGACGACGCTCCCGATCGCCGCGGCGACGACGATCAGCACCCAGTTGGAGATCCCCTCGATGAGCAGCGTGGTCGCGATCGCGACGAGCATCCCGACGCCGCCGAGCCAGTTCCCGCGCCGCGCGTGCTTCGGTGACGAGAGGAAGCGGAGCGCGAGGACGAAGCAGACGATCGCGACGAGGTAGAGAAGGCCGAGGACGTCCGGATCGGAGATCACGTGTCGTCCTTCTTCGGCTCCGGCCGCCGCTTGAACATCTCGAGCATGCGGTCGGTGACGAACCAGCCACCGACGACGTTCGCCGTCGCAAGCACCATGGCGACGAAGCCGACGGCCTTCGTGAACGTGTCGTCCGCGAAGCCGAGGATGACGATCGCCCCGACGATGACGATGCCGTGGATGAAGTTCGTCCCCGACATGAGCGGGGTGTGGAGCATCGTCGGGACCTTCGAGATCACCTCGAAGCCGAGGAACGCGGCCAGGACGAGGATCGTCAGCTCGACGACGAAGGTGAGCTCGGCTCACGCTGTCGCCTCCGGGCGTGTGACGCACGCGCCGCTCGTGATCTCGTCGTCCCAGTCGAGCGTGAGCTCGCCTTCGGGTGCGAGGTGCGCGAGCAGCGCACCGACGTTGCGCGAGTAGAGCTGGCTCGCGTGGTACGCCATGAGCGACGGCAGGTTCGTCGTCCCGATCACCGTCACACCCGCGTGCACGACGTCCTCGCCGGGCACGGTGACCTCGCAGTTGCCGCCCGTCTCGGCCGCGAGATCGACGATGACCGAGCCCGGGCGCATGTTCTCGACGGCGCTGCGCGGGATGAGCTTCGGCGCGGGTCTGCCGGGAACGGCAGCCGTCGTGACGACGACGTCGAAGTCGGGGATGCGCTCCTCGAGCGCCGCTTGCTGCTGCGCCTGCTGCTCGGGCGTGAGCTCCGATGCGTAGCCGCCTGCGGTCTCCTCCGTTCGTACGCCGAGATCCAGGAACGCCGCGCCGAGGCTCTCGACCTGCTCCTGCACGGCGGGGCGGACGTCGAAGGCCGAGACGACGGCGCCGAGTCGGCGCGCCGTCGCGATCGCCTGCAGACCGGCCACGCCTGCGCCGATGATCAGCGCCCGCACGGGCGCGATCGTCCCGGCGGCGGTCATGAGCATGGGGAAGAGGCGCGGCACGCGGTCGGCCGCGAGCACCACCGCCTTGTAGCCGGAGACGGTCGCCTGCGACGAGAGCGCGTCCATGGACTGTGCTCGCGTGATGCGCGGGATCGACTCCATCGCGAAGGCGACGACGCCGCGCTCTCGCAGCCGCGCGATCCCTGCTGCGTCTGTGAGGGGCTCGAGGAACCCGACGACAACGGTGCCCGACGACATCGAGGCGACGAGCTCGGCCGAGGGTGAGCGGACACAGGCGATGCAGTCGGCTCCGGTCGCGAGCCCCGCGCCGTCGACGAGATTCGCGCCTGCCTCCGCGTACGCGTCGTCGGCGAATCCGGCCGACTCGCCCGCGCCGCGCTCGACCCGCACCTCGAACCCCGACCCGAGCTTCGCGATCGTCTCGGGGACGAGCGCTACACGACGCTCGCCCGCAGCCGTTTCCTTCGGGACAGCGACTCGCATGCGGTCGCGAACTCTACGGCGAGGGCGTGGCGGTCGGGCCCGGAACCGTCACAGCGAAGCCCAGACGTCGATCTTCGTCCGCGTGCGGCGGATGACCTCGTCCGTGAAGGCGCTCGTACCGGAGTGACCTCCGAGATCGGCCGTCCGCACACCGTCCGCGACGGCCTCGAGGCAGGCCTCGCGGAGCGCGCGCCCGGCCGTCTGCGCGGGCTCGTCCTCGGAATGCGAGAGCAGCGCGGCGCCGGCGAGAATCATCGCCATCGGATTCGCGACGTCCTTCCCCTCGAGCGACGGCGCGGTCCCGTGCGCGGCCTCCGCCATGAGCGCGTCCGGGACGTAGTCGTCCCCGAACGCGACGAGCAGCGACTCCGAGCCCGCGATCGAGCCGAACAGCGGCAGCACGAGGTCGGAGAGGATGTCGCCGTCGCGGTTCAGCGCCGGGATGACCATCGGCGCGCCGCTCGACGAGATGAGCAGCGCGAACGTCGCGTCGATGAGCTGCGGCTCGTAGGGCACCTCGGGATGGCGCGCCGCGGCCTCGTCCATCTCCTCCTTCAGCATCCCCTCGTACGTCGGGCTGACGGTGTACTTCGGGCCGCCGAAGACCTTCGCGCCCGTGCGCTCGGCCTGCCGGAACGAGAACTCCGCGACCGCATGGCAGATGCGCCGCTCGATGCGCTCCGTGCGGAACGCGACCTCGTCGTCACCCTCGCCCTCGCGCCATTCCTTCGCGCCGTACGCGTCGCCGACGGCCATGCGGACGACGGAGATGGGCGCGTGCACGCCACCGAGCGGCACGACACCGGGGATTCGCCTCCCCGTGCGCACGATGACCTTGCCGCCGATCTCCTCGCGCAGGATGCGGTTCGGCGAGCCGACGTCGCCGGCGCCCTCGGGCGTGACCGTCGCGGCCTTCAAGCCGAGCCCGTGCTCGCGAATCGCGGCCGCGGCCTCGTATACCACCGCGTTCTTCGTCGCACGGCGACCCTCGAGCGAGAGGTCGAACCGGACGAACTCGACCTCGACGCCGGTGACGTCAGGGGCGAGGGTCCGCAGGGCCTCTTCGAGGAGCTCCTGCCCGGTCTGGTCGCCTTCGAGGACGACGATGGTCTGCACGCGCGTGATCCTACTCGTGGATCATCCGCGCGAGAATTGACCAACAGGCTTTGCGTTTGCTTTTGTCGCACGCCTTTTCTCTACTCTTGTGCGAGTCGTGAGACCAACCCGAAGGAGAAAACGATGGCCCGAAAGACGATCCTCGTATGCGACAACTGCAGCAAGGAAGTTCCCGAGAGTCGCGGAGCGGTGATGCGCCTCAATTACACCGATGCGCGACGCGGGTCGAAGCAGGCGGATCTCTGCGACGACTGCGCGGCGGGAATGCCCGGCCAGCAGGTCGCCCGCCGCGGCCGCCGGCCGAAGTCGGTGGGCTAGCGGGGCGGCTTCGTTGGTCGGTCGCTGAACGCCGCGACCGCGAAGCGGTCGCCTTCAGGGATCTTCGCGATCGGAATCCGCACTCGCGGATTGCGATCTTGCGGAATTTGCATAGGCGCGTACGAAAGCGCGCCCGAAGCCAGGACTACGATGAACCGATGGGTCTCTCGCTCGTCGTCGGGCCGGCGCATGTCGGCAAGGTTGCGCTGCTTCTGGAGCGCTATCTCGCGGTGCTCGAGCATGATCCGTGGCTCGTCGTACCGAACCGGGTCGACGTCGATCGGGTCGAGCGGGACCTGGTTCGTCGGCGTCCCGCGCTGCTCGCGGGCACCGTGGGGACGTTCGACGACCTGTTTCGCCACGTTGCGGGTGCGGATGCAGATGGAGTGCCGGTCGCCTCGGAGATCCAGCGCACGCTCGCCGTACGCCGCGCGGTCGAGCGCGTCCAACTGGGCGAGCTGAGCTCGTCGGCGGCAACCGCCGGATTCGCCGACACGCTGCTGCAGGCGATCGGGGAGCTCGAGTCGGGACTCGTCGACGCGAGCCAGCTCGACGGCGATCTCCCGGTGCTCGCGGCGGCCTACCGCGAAGAGCTCGACACGCTCGGGCTGCAGGATCGCGACGGCCTGCGCCGGCACGCGGTCGAGCGGCTGCGCGGCGATCTCGACGCGTGGTCGGGCGAGCCGGTGTTCGCGTACGGGTTCGAGGACCTCACGGGCGCCGAGTGGGCGCTCCTCGAGGCGCTCTCTGCGCGGGCCGACGTGACTGTCTCCATCCCGTACGAGCCGGGCCGCGCGGCCTTCGAGGCGCTCGAGCGCACGGTCGACGATCTCGCAGGGCTTGCGCAGGGAGCGATCGAGGAGCTGCCGCGCGCCTCGTCCTCGACGCGGCCCGCGGCGCTGGCGCAGCTCGAGCGCGAGCTCTTCTCCGACGAGCCAGAGCCAGGCCCGCCGCTCGACGGCGCGATTCGCTTCCTGGAAGGCGCGGGAGCACGCGGAACCGTCGAGCTCCTCGCGAGCGAGCTCGCGGCTCTTCTGCGCGGCGGGATGGCTCCCGAGCGCGTCGCAGTCGTCTGCGAGTCCGTCGATCGCTGGCGCGCACCACTCGAGAGCGCGCTCTCGCAGCTCGGCGTGCCCTACTCGATCGAGCACGGACGACGCCTCGGCGACGCACCGCTCGGACATGCGCTGGCCTCCGTGCTCCGATACGCCTGGCTCGGAGGCGGTCGCGGCGATCTCTTCGCCTTCCTGCGCTCGCCGTTCTCGGGCCTCGAACGTCGGTCGGTGGACTTCGTCGAAGGACGCCTTCGGGGCCGGGCGGTCGCCGATCCTGCTCGTGTCGACGAGGAGAGCGAACGCCTGCGCGGCGCGCCCGTCCCGGCGCTCGTCGAGCTCAGAGCAGAGGACGATCCGGTCGCAGCCGCCCGTCGTCTCGTCGAGGTGATGGTGCGGAACGCGTGGGGGCTCGACTCGCCGCCGACGGTCGACGATGCTCGCGTCGACGCGCGCGCGTATCGAGCCGCCACGCGGACGCTCGACGAGCTCGCGGCCCTCTCGGCCGGCGGCGTCCGGGTCGCCGCCGAGGACGTCGTGGCCGCTCTCGAGCGGACGCGCGTTCCTCCGGACGCTCCGACGACGGGACACGTCGCCGTTCTCGACCACGAGCGGGCTCGGACACGCGCGTTCGACGTCGTGTTCGTGCTCGGGCTCGAGGAAGGAGCGTTCCCGCGCCGCTCGCGGCCGTCGCCGCTCCTGAGTGACGACGTGCGGCGGGAGCTCGGCGGACGGCTCGAGCGCCCCGCTGCCGTCGCGCGCGACCGCTACCTCTTCTATACGACGTGCACGCGTGCCACTCAGCGCCTCGTTCTCGTGCGCGAGGCGGCCGGAGACGAGGGGACGCCGCGCGAGCCGAGCCCGTTCTGGGAGGACGTCAGGGCGCTCTTCGACGACGGAGAGGTGCTGCGGGCGACGCGGCGACGTCCGCTGTCGGCGCTCACCTGGCCGCTCGAGTCGGCACCGAGCGAGCGCGAGCGGCTGCGCGCTCTCGTCCGGCTCGCGGCGACCGACTCCGAGGGTGCGTTCGCACTCGCGGCCGCGAACGACTGGTCGCGCAGGCTCGACCGCGCGCGTGGCGCGTTCGAGCGCGACACGGCTCTTCGCGCGCCTGCCGTGCTGGAGCCGTTCGCGGCGAAGACGATGTTCTCCGCGACCGAGCTCGAGCGCTTCGCCGACTGCTCGTCGGCGTGGCTCGTCGAGCGCGTCATCGACCCGAAGAAGATCGACGCCGAGCCGGACCCGATGCTCCGCGGGCAGGTCATGCACACGACCCTGCATCGCTTCTACGCGATGCTCCCGCGCGAGCTCGACTCGGAGCGCGTGACGGAGGAGAACCTCGAGGCCGCCACGGCTCTCGTGCACCGCTGCCTCGACGAGGCGATCGAGTCGGGCGTCCGTCTCGACCTGACAGATCTTCAGGCTGCCGAGCTTCGCCACACGCTCCGCGCTGATCTCGAGGGCTTCCTTCGCGACGAGGCCGCGTCCGACATCGGGTTCCTCCCGCGCCGGCTCGAGGTCGCGTTCGGCTCCGAGCGCGCCGCGCCGGAGCTGCAGCGCGGTCTCCCGCTCGCGGACGACCTCTGGCTGTCCGGGAAGATCGACCGGATCGACATCGACCCGTACAGCGCGCGCGGGATCGTCCAGGACTACAAGTCCGGAAAGGGCGCGCATACCGCGCGCGAGATCGACCGGGAGCTGCGCCTCCAGATCCCGCTCTACATCCTGGCGCTGCGAGATCTCGTCGGCGTCGAGCCGCTCGGTGGCGTGTACCGCGCCCTCGCGGGTCGGCGTCTCACGCGCGGGATGCTCCGGGAAAGCGCGCGCGAGGATCTGCCCGGGTTCGCGAAGGACGACTACCTCGACGAGGACGCGTTCTGGAGCCAGATCGAGACCGCGCGTGAGCGGGCGGCCGAGAACGCTCGTCGCATCCGCACCGGAGACGTCCAGCACGACCCGAAGGGGGACGGCTGCCCGTCGTGGTGCGACCTCTGGCCGATCTGCCGGGTGGCACGGGCGTGACGGTCGTCGAGCTGGAGTCGGTGCTGAACGAGGAGCAACTCGCCGCGGTCGAGGCCGAAGGCTCGGTCTTCGTGTCCGCCGGCGCGGGAACGGGAAAGACGTCGGTTCTCGTCGAGCGTTACGTGCGTGCGGTCTGCGATCGCGGCATCGACGTCGAGTCGATCCTCGTCATCACCTACACGCGCAAGGCGGCCGGCGAGCTTCGGACGCGCATCCGGGCCGCGCTGCGCGAGCGCGGCCGTCCCGACCTCGCGCGGGAGCTCGACGGCGCCTGGATCTCGACGATTCACGGCTTCTGCAGCCGCCTGCTGCGCGCCCATCCGTTCGCTGCGGGCCTCGACCCGCGGTTCCGCGAGCTCGAGGATGCGGGCGCCGCCGTGCTCCGCGGAGAAGCGTTCGAGCGCGCCCTCGAAGCGTTCTGCGCCGACGGCGACCCCGAGCGCCTCCGGCTGCTCGCGACCTATCGAGCCGCAGGTCTTCGCCGCATGCTCACGGGCGTCTACGAGACGCTTCGCTCCGCCGGACGCGAGCTCGAGCTCGAGCTCGGCGAGCGCGCCGACATCGCGAGCGCGGTGACGACGCTCCGCGCCGAGGCCGAGGCGCTCGTCGCCGACGCATCGGCGACCGAGACCCAGCGTCGGAACGCGAGCGAGGCGCTTCGCGTCGCGACGAGCGGCTCCCCGCCGGAGAAGCTCGTCGACCTGTCGGCGTTCGCGAGTCGAGGCGGCCGGGCCGCCTCGTTCGAGTCCGCGCGGAAGACCGTGGAGCGGGCGGCGCTCGAGGAGCTGGCCGCGGCGGACCGCGACCTCCTGCAGGAGCTGCTCGAGCGATTCGGCGCGGAGTACGCGGCGACGAAGCGTCGTGAGTCGGTGGTCGACTTCGAGGACCTCCAGCTCGCCGCACGCGATCTGCTCCGCGACGACGCGTCGGTGCGCGAGGCCACGCAGCTGCGGTTCCGGATGGTCATGGTGGACGAGTTCCAGGACACGAACCGGCTGCAGTGCGAGCTCATCGACCTCGTCGCGCACTCCGACCTCACCGAGGTCTTCACCGTCGGCGATGAGTTCCAGTCGATCTACGGCTTCCGGCACGCGGATCTCGAGGTCTTCCGCGAGCGGCGAGCGCAGGCGTCCACGCTGCTCGCGCTCACGCGCAACTACCGCTCGCGACCGCAGGTGCTCGAGGCGGTGAACCACCTCTTCGGCGACGCGTTCGGCGACGACTACCAGCCACTGGCGGCGTCGGCGGAGTTCGCCGATCCCGTGTTCGGTCATCCCGTCGAGCTGCTCGTCACCGACAAGACGAGCTTCGCCGAGACGAAGGAGCACTGGCGCGCCGGCGAGGCACGGCGAATTGCGGGTCGCGTGCGCGAGCTGGTCGACTCCGGAGAGGCCGAGCCGGGCGAGATCGTCGTGCTGTTCGCAGCGGGCACGGACGCCGAGCAGTACGAGGAGGCGCTCCGGCGCGAGGGTCTTCCGACGTATCGCGCGACGGGACGCGGCTACTTCGGCCAGCAGCAGGTCGTCGACCTGCTCGCCTATCTGCGGCTCCTTCACAACCGCTACGACGACGTCGCGCTCGCCACCGTGCTCGCGTCGCCGTTCGTCGGCGTCTCGAACGACACGCTCGTCCTTCTCCGGCGCAACGCCCAACGCCGGCCGCTGTTCACGGCGCTCGAGCGAGCGCTTCCCGAGCAGCTCGACCCGGGCGACGCGCGCCTGCTGCGCGCGTTCCTCCAGCGCTACGAGCGACTGGTTCGCGCCTCGACGCGGATCGGGCTCGAGGCGCTCTGCGAGCGCGTGGTGAGCGAGCACGACTACGACCTCGCCGTCCTCGCGCGGTGGGACGGAACGCGACGATTTGCGAACCTCCGCAAGCTCGGGCGCCTGGCGCGCGACTACGAGTCCGTGCGCGGCGCGGACATCGAGGGCTTCGTGCGCTTCGTGCGCGACCAGGATGCGCTCGGCGCGAAGGAGCTCGAGGCGGTTGCCGAGGAGGAGGGAGGGGGCGCCGTGCGGCTCCTGACCATCCACGCCGCGAAGGGCCTCGAGTTCAAGGTCGTGATCGTCGCGGACGCCGGGCGCGACGTCGGAGGGCCCCGCGGCCCGGACGAGATCGTCGCGCTCTCGGACGGGAGGTTCGGGTTCCGGATGGTGCACCCGACGCTGGGCGATCGGCGTGGCGTGTTCGCCTGGGACGCGGTGAAGGAGGCCGCAGGAGACCAGGAGCGCGCCGAGCGGCTTCGCCTGTACTACGTCGCGATGACGCGGGCGATCGACCGTCTGATCGTCTCGGGAGCGATCGATCCCGAGCGAACGGCGGATCGCTCGACGCCGATCGGCTGGGTGCTCGAGCGCCTCGACGCGTACGGCACGGTGCCGGAGGTCGACGAGACGCCGGTCGAGCTGGCTCGCGGCGACGCGCGGTTCGTCCTCTCGGTCTCACGCCATCGGGCTGACGATGCTGACGACGTTGCTGTCGAGGCCGCTGCCGACGTCGCAGCGAGGACGAGCGACGAGCTGCAGCTCGCTCTCTTCGACGAGCTGCCGACCGGCCGCCCGCGGCTCGGCATCGAGCTCCCCGAGCTCAACGGCGATCGCGGCGCCTCCGGTCCACGACGTGCGCAGGCTCTCGTACAGCGCGCTCGCGCTCTTCGAGCGCTGCTCGTACCGCTTCTACGCCGAGCGCGTCCTCGGGCTTCCGCCGCGCGAGCGGGCCGCCGCGGCCTCGAACGGAGCCGGGCTCGCCGCGACCGAGATCGGCGATGCGGTTCATCGCCTCCTCGAGCTCGTCCCACTCGACGCACCCGCTCCGCCACCGCGGGCGACTCTGGCCGAGACGGTTCGTGCCTGGTATCCGGACGTCACCGAGGACGAGCTCGAGCGGATTGCCGGCCTCGTCGACGCGTACTGCGCGTCGCCGCTGGCTGCACGGCTCGCGGGCCTTCACGGCGCGCGCCCGGAGCGGCCGTTCACGTTCGAGCACGACGGCGTCCTCATCCGTGGCCGGCTCGACGTCCTCTGGCAGGAAGGTGAGCGGGCGCTGATCGTCGACTACAAGTCGAATGCACTCGAAGGGCGCGAGCCGGCCGAGATCGTCGAGGCCGAGTACGGGCTGCAGCGGCTCGTCTACGCGCTCGTCTGTCTGCGGGCCGGATCGACCGAGGTCGAGATCGCGTACCAGTTCCTCGAGCGCCCGGACGACGTCGTGTCGACGTCGTTCACTCGCGATGACATCCCCGAGCTGGAGGCCGAGCTCTCCGCCGCGATCGCACGAATCCGCGCGGGAGACTTCCGGCCGACGCCGAGCGAGTTCGCCTGCTCGGACTGCCCGGCGCTCGACCTCGTCTGCGCCGGGCCGCGGCTCGCGCTCGTCGCAGGTAGATTCGGGCGATGCGCGTCGCCGCGATCAGCGACATCCACGGCGAACCTGCCTGCCCTCGAAGCCGTTCTCGCGGACGATCGAGCGCGAAGGACGTCGACGCCGTCGTCGTCGTCGGAGACACGATCGTCAGGGCCATGGCCGGTCGAGGTGTTCGATCTCGTTGACGGAGCTCGGCGCGCTCGTCGTTCGCGGGAACGCCGATCGAGCCGTCTCGGAGCGTCGATGGGCAGTTCGGCGCGATCGCGCCGTGGTGCGCCGATCGGCTGGGCGACAGCGCGCCGCGACAGCGTCGCGGCTTGGCCGCTGACACTGCGAGCTCGAGGTCGAGGGCTCGGGCGAGTCCTCGTCTGCCACTCGACGCCGACGTCCGACGATCCGATCTACACGCGCATCACGCCGGAGGACGATGCTGCGCGGCAGCTCCTCGGCCCGGTGGACGCCGACGTGCTCGTCTGCGGCCACACGCACATGCAGTACGACCGCACGCTCACGAACGGTCTTCGAATCGTCAATCCCGGGAGCGTCGGGATGCCGTACGAGGGCAAGCGCGGGGCATTCTGGGCGCTGCTCGGCGCCGACGTCGAGTTCCGTCGCACCGAGTACGACGTCGAGGCCGCGGTGGCCGCGATCGGGGCGACGGAGCGCCCGACGTCGAGGACGGCTCGTCCGAGTACCTGCTCGAGCCGCCGGATCCGGTCGCGACGACCGAGTACTTCGAGTCGCTTCGTGCCTCGTAGCTACGTCAGAGAGGCGCGACGCGGCCTCGGGCGACGCCGCGAGCGCATCGAGCCGATCATCGAGCGACTCGCCGCCGAGCATGCGGACGCCGAGATCGCGCTGCGCTTCCGCTGCGACCTCGAGCTCCTCGTCTCGGTGATGCTCTCCGCGCAGACGACCGACGTGAACGTCAACAAGGTCACGCCGACGCTCTTCGAGAAGTATCGGAAGCCCGAGGACTACCTGGCCGTGCCGGTCGAGGAGCTGGAGCGCGACATCTACGCGACCGGTTTCTTCCGCCAGAAGACGAAGTCGATCCGCGGGACGATGCGCATGCTCATCGAGGACTTCGACGGCGAGGTTCCGAGGCGGCTCGAGGACCTCGTGAAGCTACCCGGGGTCGCGCGCAAGACCGCGAACGTCGTCGCGGCCGAGCTCGGTCACGCGCAGGGAATCGTCGTCGACACGCACGTGCGCCGGCTCTCGCAACGCCTCGGGCTCACGCGAAACGACGATCCCGTGAAGATCGAGCGCGACTTGCAGCGCGTCGTCCCGCGGGCGGACTGGGCACGCTTCCCGCACCTCCTCATCTGGCACGGCCGCCGCGTGTGCGACGCCCGCCGTCCGCTCTGCGAGGAGTGCGTCCTCGAGGATCTGTGTCCGTCGAGTCGGCTTCGACCCTAGCTCGTTCCCAACGACTCGAGCCACGCGTGCTCGGGATGCACCAGAGTCAGTGCGTCTCGAAGCCACGAGCGACGACCGCTTTCCAGGTGGGGCAACACCGCCGCGAAATCCAGCTCGTCCTTCGGGCGGACGGCCTTGGCCTTGAAGAGCAGGACCACCTCGGGTTGCAGATACGGGATCCCGTCTGTCGTACGGGAGATGAGGCTCGCGGCCTGCAGCCGTATTCGCGGGTCGCGTCGACAGATCCACGTGTCGCCGTCCCACGGCTCACGCATGACGTCGACTTACGGGCTCCAGGCGTCCCACGCGTCGAGATCCACGTCGAGCGACTCGGGCAGCACGCGGGCCACTTGCGGCTAGATCCAGCGGCGCCAGCGGAAGATCGCGAGCTGGATGATCGTCGACACGACTATGAGGCCGGTGGAGACGCCGATCGACCAGTAGGCGTCGTCGAACGCCGACTCGAAGTTCTGGCCGAAGTAGCTGGCGATGAAGCTCGGGACGAGGACGAGCGACGCGATGACGGTGAGCTTCTTCGCCACCTCGCCCTGTCCCTCGACGACCTTCGACTGGTGGTGGTCGCGGACGCCTGCGAGGAGATCTCGGGCGATGTCGAGCTCTTCCGCCACGCGCACGAGGGTCTCGTACGTGTCCGCGAACAAGCGCTCGACGTTCGGAGGGAAGAGCGCGTGGTCGCCCACCTCGATACGCCCGTCGAGGACGCGCCTGACGGCGGCGCGCGTCGCCGCGACCGTCCGCCTGCTGTGGAGGAGCTCGTGCCGGAGATCCACGAGCCGTATCCGGACACGCTTGGGCGGCCAGTCGTCGAGGCCGTCCTCGAGCTCCTCGATCTCGGAGTACACGGCGTCGAGCGACTCGAGGAACGACTCCGCGATCTCGTCGATCAGTCGATGGACGAGCTCGCCTGCGTGGGCCTCCTGGTCGGCGGCCGGGTGAAGTGCCGACACGTCGAACGGCTCACCGCCTCCTCCTGGTGACTTCCGGACAGTGACGACGACAGCCGGGAGTCGCGACGAGGTCGACCTCCAGGTAGCTCACGCGATCCTCGTGCGGGAGCGGGCGCGCGGCGACGA
Organism: uncultured Gaiellaceae bacterium; assembly: GCA_963744285.1. Classification (GTDB taxonomy): domain Bacteria; phylum Actinomycetota; class Thermoleophilia; order Gaiellales; family Gaiellaceae; genus GMQP-bins7. The sequence continues at coordinate 13,176 of CAVUTA010000001.1, forward strand.
GGACGCCGAAGACGTACGTGCCGTGGCTCTCGAGCAGCGGGCGCGGCTCGCGACCGTCCTCGGAACGCGAGACGAGCGCCTCGACCACCTCGGGGTCGACCTGGATCGGCAGGGTCGCGAGGAGCTCCTCGCGAGTCGGGTCGACGAGGTCGAGCCACCGAGCGCTCACAGCGGGCGAGGTTAGTCGGGGGTGCGGTCGGAGAGGACTACGCCGTGACGGCAGCGACCTCGGGCTGGTGGCGTTGCTCCTCGAGCCAGCGCTGCGCATCGAGGGCCGCCATCGTCCCCGAGCCGGCGGCGGTGACCGCCTGCCGGTACGTGTGATCCTGCACGTCTCCGGCCGCGAAGACGCCGGCGATGTTCGTGCGCGTCGAGCGCGGCTCCGTGACGAGGTACCCCTGGTCGTCGTGGTCGAGCCAGTCGAGGAAGAGCGCCGTCGTCGGGTCGTGACCGACCGCGACGAACAGCCCGTCCGCCTCGATCTCACGTTTCTCGCCGGTCACCGTGTCCTCGAGCCTGAGGCCCGTGACGTGCCCGTTCCCCTCGCCGAGGACCTCGTCGACGGCCGCGTTCAGCACGAACTCGATCTTCTCGTTCTCCCGCGCACGGTCGACCATGATCGGCGACGCGCGGAACTCGTCGCGCCGATGGACGATCACGACCTTGCGCGCGAACCGCGTGAGGAACGTCGCCTCCTCCATCGCGGAGTCCCCGCCGCCCACGACTGCGACGACCTTGTCGCGGAAGAAGGCGCCGTCGCACGTCGCGCAGTAGGAGACGCCGCGGCCCTGCAGCGTCCGCTCGGATTCGAGCCCGAGCTGGCGCGCGCTCGCGCCGGTCGCGACGATCACCGAGTCCGCGCGATGCTCGTGGTCGCCGACGTAGACGCGGAAGGGACGCTCGGAGAAGTCCACGCGCGTGACGTCGTCCGTGACGAACTCCGCGCCGAAGCGCTCGGCCTGGCGGCGGAAGTCGGCCATCATCGACGGCCCCATCACGCCGTCGGCGTAGCCGGGGTAGTTCTCGACGTCGCTCGTGATCATCAGCTGGCCGCCCCAGTTGAAGCCCTCGATGACGAGCGGGCTCAGGTTGGCGCGCGCGGTGTAGAGCGCTGCCGTGTACCCGGCCGGGCCGCCACCGATGATGATCACGTCACGAACGTCGCTCAAGAAGTCTCCTCGGGACAGAGGGTAGCCCCACCACGAAGGGCGTCACCTGGTGAAACGCATCGACGGCGGTCGATGTTCCCGATCACGCAGCGTCGTTGCCGGCCGCGACTGCCTCGAGCGTGGTCTGCTGCCCCGGCTCGACGAGCTCGGCGGCGGCGAGCGGGCGCGTCTGACGTTCGATCGGCTGAAGCTCCGGCGGCTCGATGCCGGCGATCCCGTGCTGCTCGAACCTACGCGCCTGGACGAGCACCTGACGCTCGAGCGACCCGACCGTCTTGTTGTAGGCGTCGACCGCACCATCGAGCGTGCGTCCGAGCTTCGAGAAGTGCGCGCCCATCGTGGCCAGCCGCTTGTAGAGCTCGCGTCCCAGATCGGAGATCTCGTGCGCGCTTTCGGCGATCGTCTCCTGCTGCCAGGTCATGGCGACCGTGCGGAGCAGCACCATGAGCGTGCTCGGTGACGCGAGGATGACGTTCGAGCTCCACGCGTGCTCCTGGAGCGACGGGTCGTGCTCATGGGCCACGCGCAGGTACGACTCGTCGGGAAGGAACATGACGACGATGTCCGGCGACGGGTCGAACTGGCGCCAGTAGCCCTTCGCCGAGAGCTTCCCGACGTGCTCGCGGACTTGCCGCGCGTGATCCGCGAACCGCAGCTGCCGCTCCGCCTCGTCGGACGTCTCGAACGCGTCGAGGTAGGCGACCAGCGGTGCCTTTGCATCGATGACGACGTGCTTACCGCCCGGAATGCGGACGACGAGGTCTGGCCGCAACGTGCCGTCTTCCGTCGACGTCGTCACCTGCGACACGTAATCGCAGTACTCGACCATGCCTGCGTATTCGACGACGTTGCGGAGCTGCGCCTCGCCCCAACGCCCGCGCACGTGAGGCGTGCGAAGCGCGTTCGTAAGGCTCCCGGCGCGTTCGGCAAGCGTCGAGACCTGTGTCTTCAAGGCGCCGTACGACTCCTGGCGTACGCGCTCAACCGACTGGAGCTGCCGATCCATCCGCTCGAGCGAGTCCTTCAGCGGCTTCACGTGCCCGGTGAGATGCGTCTCGGCGAGCTCGAGGAAGCGAGCGCTGTTCGCGTCGAGCACCTCGGTCGAGAGCTCCTTGATCTTCGCCTCGAGGCGGGCGTCGGCCGATGCTCGCTCGACTCGGAGCTCCGCCTCGGCGGCCGCCAGCGACCGCTCGAGCTCGATGACGTCCTGAAGACGGCGCCGCCGCTCGACGAGAGCCGGGCGCACCGCGAGGAGAACGCCGAGCGCGCCGAGGACGAGGCCTATGACGAGTGCGACGATGACCACTGAGCCGATGCACGGTAATCCGGTCGGCGGACGGCACCTCTTACCGCTCGCTTCGCAACCAGGGCTGAAAGGGGGCGCTGGTACCCTCGCCCGCGGACATGGCCGAAAACCCCGCGTCAAGGCGCCGAAGCAGCGCGCATCCTCGTCGAGCGACGGTTCCTCCCGGAATCGTGCGTTCGTGATCGGCGCAGCGATCGCCGGCGTCGCACTCGGCTTCGTCGTCGTCGCGGCGCTTCTCGGCATCGTCGGCGGAGGCGGTACGGACGCGGAGGCGGCTCGCACGAACCTCGAGGCGGCGGGCTGCTCGTTCAAGACGGTGAAGGCACTCGAAGGCGCGCACTCGATCCAGCAGCCCGGTGGGACGTCGGACAAGTGGAACACCGATCCGCCGACGACCGGTCCGCACTACGGCATCGCCGCGATCTTCGGGATCTACGAGGACGAGCTCGAGATTGCGCGGGTCGTCCACAACCTCGAGCACGGCGGCATCTTCATCCTCTACGGCGAGGACGTACCGGACGCGACGGTCGACGAGCTGCGCGCGTTCTACGACGACCACAAGACGGGCACGATCATGGCGCCGCTCGATCGACTCGGCGACGAGTTCGCGCTCGGCGCGTGGGTCGTCGACGGAGACATCGACAACGGGCTTCCTCGCGAAGTGCAAGACGTTCGACGAGGATGCGGTGTCGTCGTTCTTCAGCTCGCTGCAGTTCCGCGGCCCCGAGCGCTTCGACCCGAGCCAGCTTCAGCCGGGCCACTAGCCGCGCGCGTCGGCCAGAAGCGCTGAGTCGAAGCTGCGACCGCCGCCGCTCGCGGCGGCGGCGGCGGCTTCAGGGATGTGCGCGGAGCGGGATTCGCGTTAGCGGATCGCGCTCCTGCGAGAAAGGCCGGGAACCTGCGGCGGCGAGCCGGTGTATCCGCAGCATCCGAACAGGAGGTCGTTCATGCGGAAGTCACTGCTCATCGTCGCCGCCTTCGTGGCGCTCGCGTCTGCGAGCACAGCCCTCGCAGGGGGCTGGGCGACCGTAAAGCTCAGCTCGACGCCGAAGGGCATGACCGCGGACGAGCCGTGGGTCGTGAACATCACCGTGCTCCAGCACGGCCTGGCCAGCCAGCCGCTCTGCTGCCTGAAGCCGACCGTGACGATTCGCAGGGTCGGGTCGGTGCGCTCGCTGAGCGCACTTGGCAAGAAGTCGCTGACCTTCAGGGCGAGACCGACGAGTCGCTCTGGCGTCTACCGCGCGAAGATCGTGTTCCCGAGCGCGGGCATCTGGCGGTACGAGGTCTTCGACGCCTTCACGGAGTACGGCGGCGCCCGCACGCACACGTTCGCAGCGGTGAAGATCTTGGCCTCGAGCAACACCTAAGCCTCGCGGACGGAGCCGAAACTGCGAGAAGCCTGCCGAAGCGTTGAGTCGAAGCTGCGACCCGCCGCCGCTCGCGGCGGCGGCTTCAGGGATGTGCGCGGAGCGGGATTCGCATGAGCGAATCCCGCTCCTGCGAGAAAACGCTGTGCCGGGGGCGGGACTCGAACCCGCACGCCCCCTGAGGGACACCCGCTTTTAAGGCGGGCGCGTCTCACCCGTTCCGCCACCCCGGCGAGGCGAGTGTAAACGCGGAGTCCAGCTAGACTCCGCCGGCCGTGGCGAGCCCGCCGGAAGCGCTTGCCCATGCCCAGCTCGAGTGGGATACGCCGCTGTACCGCATGGCGGTCGCGCAGTTCGACCAGGCCGTCCCGGTCGCCGGGATCCCCGACGACATCGCGGAGCGCCTGCGCTATCCGGAGCGCTCGACGATCGTCTCGATTCCCGTCCGCATGGACAGCGGGCGGCGCGTCGTCTTCCCCGGCTACCGCGTCCAGCACTCGAGCATCACGGGGCCGACGAAGGGCGGGATTCGCTACGACCCGGAGGTGACGCTCGGCGAGTGCGCTGCGCTCGCGATGTGGATGACGTGGAAGTGCTCGCTCCTCCGGCTGCCGTACGGGGGCGCGAAAGGAGGCGTCCGCTGCGACCCGCGGAGCATGTCGCTCGGTGAGCTCGAGCGCATGACGCGCCGTTTCACGTCGGAGCTGCTGCCGATCATCGGCCCGAAAGAGGACATCCCGGCTCCCGACATGGCCACGAACGAGCAGACGATGGCCTGGATGATGGACACGTACTCGATGCAGAGCGGCTACGCCGTTCCGGAGATCGTGACGGGCAAGCCGATCTCGATCGGTGGCTCGGTCTTCCGCCATGAAGCGACGGGAGCAGGCGTGGTCATGGTGATCGCGCGTGCGTGCGACCGGCTCGGGTGGACGCTCTCCGACCAGCGCTGCGTCGTGCAGGGGTTCGGCAACGTGGGTGGCATCGCCGCCTCCGAGCTGCAGGCGCTGGGAGCCACTGTCGTCGCCGTCTCGGACGTCTCGGGCGGCCTGCACGCCGCGCGCGGGCTCGACATCGCCGCACTCCACGCGTACGTGGGCGAGCACGGATCCCTCGAAGGCTGCGAGGCGGGCGATCGCCTCACGAACGACGAGCTCCTCGAGCTCGACTGCGACATCCTCGTCCTCGCCGCACGTGAGGATCAGGTGACGGGCGACAACGCGCCGCGCATCCGTGCGCGCATGATCGCCGAGGGCGCGAACGGCCCGACCTCGATCGAGGCCGACAACATCCTCTGGGAGCGCGACATCCCGGTGCTGCCGGACATCCTCACCAACGCGGGCGGCGTGACCGTCTCGTACTTCGAGTGGGTTCAGGATCTCGGCCGTCTCTTCTGGACGCGTGACGAGATCCGCGCGAAGCTCGCCGAGAAGCTCTCGAACGCGTTCGACCGCGTCTGGGATCTCGCCGACGACCGCAAGGTGAAGCTGCGTACGGGCGCGCTCGTCGCCGGGATCCGCGAGGTCTCGGACGCGCTGCAGGCGCGCGGGATCTTCCCGTGAACACGGTTCGCGACGCAATGGTGTCGAACCCGGGGCAGCTTCCGGCGAATGCGTCCGCACAGGCTGCGGGGGAGCTGCTTCAGCGGCCCGAGGTCCGCGCCGTCTACGTGACCGAGGACGAGCGCCTCGTCGGCGTCGTGACGCGGAAGACGCTCGTGCGCGAGGTCATCGCGCTGGGGCTCGACCCGACCGCGACGGAGCTCCGCTCGATCGCGGAGGCGCCGCACTTCACGATCGGCCCGGACGTGCCGCTCGAAGAGGCGTTCCGCTTCCTCGAGACCGAGGACGCCGAGCGCGTCCCGGTCGTGGACGAGCAGCATCGCCTCCTCGGCGTCCTGTCGCGCAGCGTCCTGCAGCGACGGCTCGCCGAGGACGAGGAGCCCGACGCGGGCGACGACCTTCCGCCGGCCGCGTAGACGCACGCCCCGGCTCGCTGCGAAGATCCGCCGATGATCGTCTGCACCTCGTGCGGCGAGGAGAACCCCGAGCGAGCACGCTTCTGCCTGGCCTGCGGGCAGCCGCTCGCCGCCGACGCGCCCGGCCGGCGAGGAGCGCAAGGTCGTGTCGGTGCTCTTCGTCGACCTCGTCGGGTTCACCGAGTCGGTCGGATCGCGCCGACCCCGAGGACGTCCGCGCGACACTTGCGCCCGTACCACGAGCGCGTGAAGGCCGACATCGAGCGCTTCGGCGGGACGGTCGAGAAGTTCATCGGCGACGCGGTCATGGCGGTGTTCGGCGCGCCCGTCGCACACGAGGACGACGCCGAGCGTGCGGTGCGCGCCGCGCTGCGGATCCTGGAGACGATCGAGGAGCTTGCGCGCCGAAGGGCTCGAGATCGCGGTCCGTGCTGCGGTGACCACGGGTGAGGCGGTCGTCGCGCTCGGAGCGCGGCCCGAGCGAGGGGAGGGAATCGTCGCGGGCGACGTCGTCAACACCGCGGCGCGCCTGCAGTCGGCGCGCGCCGATCGGCGCGGTGATCGTCGACGAGTCGACGATGCGCTCCGCGGAGCGCGCGATCACGTTCGAGCCGCTCGAGCCCGTCGCGGCGAAGGGGAAGGCGGAGCCGATACCGGTGTGGCGTGCGACGACGGCGCGCAGCCGCGTCGGGTCGGACACCGAGGCCGCGACGCGAGACGCCGTTCGTCGGCCGCGAGCACGAGCAGACGCTCCTCCTCGAGACGTTCTTGCGCGCCGAGCGCGAGTCGTCGGTGCAGCTCGTCACCGTCGTCGGCGAGCCCGGCATCGGGAAGAGCCGGCTCGTCACGGAGCTCCGCGCGGAGATCGACGACCGGCCGGATCTCGATCACGCTGGCGCCACGGCCGCTGCCTGCCGTACGGCGAGGGCATCACGTTCTGGGCGCTCGGCGAGATCGTGAAGGCCGAGGCGGGGATCCTCGAGTCGGACGATCGCACCGCCGAGGCGCTCGAAAGCTGGACGAGACGTCGCGGCGCTCGTCGACGACGAGTCCGAGCGTGCGTGGCTCGCCGCGAGGCTCGCGCCGCTCGTCGGCGCGCAGGAAGTGAGGGCGCGGCGTCGGCAGGGAGGAGGCGTTCTCGGCCTGGCGGCGGTTCCTGGAGGCGATGGCCGCTCGGCGGCCGTGCGTCTTCGTCTTCGAGGACCTCCACTGGGCGGACGGCGCGCTCCTCGAGTTCGTCGAGCACCTGCTCGACTGGAGCCCGCCCGTACCCGCCGCTATGGTCGTCGTGACCGCGCGACCCGAGCTCTTCGAGCGCGAGCCGCGGCTGGGGTGGCGGCAAGCGCAACTGCGACGACGATCTCGCTGTCTCCGCTCTCGGCGGACGAGGCACTGCGCGGCTCGTTGCAGCTGCTGCTCGAGCGCTCGGTCCTGCCCGCCGAGACCCAGACGGCGCTCCTCGAGCGGGCGGGTGGGAACCCGCTCTATGCCGAGCAGTTCGTGCGGATGCTGGTCGAGCGCGGAGACGTCGAGAACCTCGCGGTTCCCGGAGACCGTGCAGGCGCTCGATCGCGGCTCGGCTCGACACGCTGGCGCCCGAGCTCAAGGCGCTGCTCCAGGACGCGTCCGTCGTCGGCAGGGTGTTCTGGGACGGTGCGGTCGCCGCGATGGCGCGGTCGACCGCGCGACGACGTCTCGGCGCGACCTGAGCGAGCTCGCGCGCCGCGAGTTCGTCCGGCCCGTGCGGGTCTCGTCGATCGCGAGGAGAGGAGGAGTTCTCGTTCTGGCACGTGCTCGTCCGCGACGTCGCGTACCAGCAGATCCCGCGCTCGCCGCGCGCCGAGAAGCACGTCGCGGCCGCGAGCTGGGTCGAGCGAGACCGCGGAGGACCGGCTCGCCGACCAGGCGGAGATCCTCGCCCACCACTACGCGCAGGCGCTCGAGCTCGTCCGGGCGGCGGGAGAGGAGCGACCGGAGATCCGAGGCACGCCTCGTGCGCTTCTCCTGCTCGCCGGAGATCGCGCGATGAGCCTCGACATCCCGGCGGCGGAGGGCGCATATCGGCGCGCGCTCGACGACGATGACCGGCGGCGCGCAGCGCGCGACCGTGCTCGTCAAGCTCGGCGACGCGCTGCAGCCTCTAGGGACGACTCGTGGAGAGCGAGGCGGCGTACGACGAGGCGATTCCGGAGCTCCTCGCCGCAGGCGAGGACCGCGCGGCCGGGCTCGCGATGGCGAACCTCGGCCGCGCCCTGTGGCGTCATGGAGACACCGTGCGCGCACGCGAGGTGAGTGCCGAGGCCGTCGCGCTTCTCGAGGACGGCCGAGACTCGGCGCTGGTGCTCGCCTACGGCCGCATGGCCGCGCTCGACGCCTTGGGCGGCCGGCCGGAGCAGGCGATCGAGTGGGCGGACAAGGGCATCGAGCTTGCGACGCGAGATCGGGTTCGAGAACATCTCTCGCGCTCCTCGGGATGCGGGGGATCGCACGGATCGACCTCGGCGATCGAGGAGGGCTCGACGACCTGCGCTCGGCGCTCGAGCTCGCGCTCGAGCTCGGCCTTCCGGCCGAGGACACCGCCATCGCGTACGGCAACTCGGGTGAGAGGAGGCGCTCGAGAACCTCGCTCGAGGTCGCGAGCTCGTGGAGGCCGGGTCTCGAGTTCGCGCGCAGCCGCGGCCACGCGCACCACGTGATGTACTCGCGCGCGTATCCTGCTCACGTACCTCTTCCACGAGGGCCGCTGGGACGAGCTTCTCCGCGAGGCCGACGAAGCTGATCGAGTGGGATCGCGAGCGGGGTGGGACGCAGATCGAGACGTGGGTGCTCGGCGATGCCGCGCACGTGCTCGTGCATCGCGGGCAGGCGTCGCGAGGCGAGCGCCTGATCTCACGCCGCGTTGCCTCGAGCGCGACGAGATCGCCGACCCTCAGACGGTCCTCCCTCTCGCTGCGATCGCGGCGCTTGTCGCCTATGCGCGAGGCGACCTGCGAGACGGCGGACGCTCTGCTGGCCGAGTACGAGGCCAGCGCCGCGGGCAGTCCGGGCACTCGACGACGAGCTTCCGGTCTGGCTGACGACCGTGGCTCTCGGTCTCGGCGACGCTCGTCCGCGCCGAGGCGCTCCTGAGCGGGTACGAGCCATGGACGGCGAGCGGGCGAGCTGCATGCTCGCGCACGGGCGCGCGCTCGTCGCCGAGGCTGCCGGGCGCACCGACGAGGCCGCGGGAGCTCTTCGCCGAGGCCGCCGACGGCTGGAAGGAGTGGGGCTCGGTTCCGCTGCGGGCGTATGCGCTCGCTCGGTCTCGGCAACTGCGCCGGCGATGCGGCGGCTCTCGCGGAGGGCCAGGCGATCTTCGCGCGGCTCGGCGCGACGCCGATCGCAGCCGCCGGTCGCGCCGGCGCGTCAGCAGCAGGTGTAGGCGCCCGGGAGGTGCCGCGCCCTCCTCGGGCTCCGGCAGCTCGGCGGCTGCGAACGCGGCGCCGTGCGAGGACGTCGCGCTCGGACACCTCGATCTCCGCGAGGCCGTAGGCGGTCATGCACCTCGCGCAGCACGATCACCCCGGCGACGATCACGGACGCGCGGCCAGGCTCGATTCCCGGTACAGCGATGCGCTCGCTCGGTGGTCATGGCGGCGAGCCGCTCGAGCTGCTCCTCGACGGAAGCGAGCGAGAGTCTGGTGGCCGTGCGTGCGAGCCGGGTCGTACTCGGCGTCTCCGAGGTCGAGTGTCGCGAGCGTCGTCACGGTTCCGGCGACGCCGATCGCGCTCCCGGCCTCGAGCGGCGGGAGGAGCGACCGCACGTACCCGCTCGCGCCGGCGAGCTCGGGCCGCGAAGGCGGATCCGAGCCGAGGAACCGCTCCGTGATGCGCACGCAGCCGATGTCGAGACTCGTCGCCGAAGCGACCTCGCCGTCGGCGGCCACGCACGAGCTCGGTCGAGCCCCCGCCGATGTCGACGACGAGCACGTCGTCGAGCGGCGGCCGGCCGGCCGTGACGCCGCGGATCATCATCGCGGCCTCTTCCGCGCCGGAGAGCAGCCGCGTCGTGAAGCCGTAGCTCCACTCGATCTCGCCGAGGAAGGCCTCGCCGTTCTCGGCATCGCGCACGGAGCTCGTCGCGATGCAGAGCGTTCGCTCGGCGCCGAGCGCCTCGAGCTCCTGCCGGTACTCCGAGAGGCAGTTGCGCACGCGTGCGATCGGAACGGGGAGGAGGCGCCTCCGTCGATCGACGCCCTCGCCGAGCCGCGTGATCGTCAGCCGACGCGTGACCTCCTCGAGCCGGTCGCCGTCGACGTCCGCGACGAGGAGCCGGGTCGAGTTCGTCCCGAGATCGACGGCTGCGACGCGGCTCATCTGGCCGGGAGGAACGCGCGGAGCCAGCGCGTGCGCTGCTTCGCCGTCTCGATCGACCCCAGCAGCACGTCGAGCTGCGCGCGCGAGACGCGCAGGCGCTCGGTCGCTGCCTGGAGCTCCTGGCTCGAACGGTCGGCCTCGGCGAGCAGCTGCTCCGTTCGCGCCGAGCGCTCCTCGAACAGCGCGAGCTCGCTCGTGAACAGTCCACTCGTGTGCTTTCCCTGTCGCCAGAGCGCGAATCCGCGAATGGCGGCGACGAAGAGGCCGACGAGCGAAAGCGTGAGACCGACGAGGAACGCGGTGAGGATCACGCCTGAAGTCTAGAAGCCCGCGCTTCAGCATCCCGAAGACGCCACGCACGACCTCGCGCGTGAGCGCCCGGCCGCTCGACGACTGCAGGAAGTCGCCGATCGCGTCCGCGCCCTTCCCGGCAGCGGTCGCGGCGCCCTTCTGGCGCTCCGTCGGCTTCGACTGCTTCTCGCCGGCGGGCGGAGGATCGAGCCGCTCTGCGAGCAGCTCCCGCGCGCTCTGGCTGTCGAGCCGCGTCCCGTACTTCGCCTGAAGCGGGCTCGCAGCGGCCGCGCCTGCGACGTCGTCCGCCACACCCATGCGGGACAGCGGAGGGCGCATCCGTGTGTGGACGACCGGGGTCGGGACGCCCGACTCGTTCAGGATCGTGACCGCAGCCTCGCCCGTCCCGAGTTGCGTCAAGAGCTCCTCGAGGTCGTACGCGTCGGTCTTCGGGAACGTTCTCACCGTCGCGCGAAGCGCCTTCGCGTCGTCCGGCGTAAACGCGCGCAGTGCGTGCTGGACGCGATTTCCGAGCTGTCCGAGGACGTCTGCCGGCACGTCCTTCGGTGTCTGCGTCACGAAGAAGACACCGACGCCCTTCGACCGGATGAGCCGCACCGTCTGCACCGTCGACTCGACGAACGCCTTGCTCGCACCCTCGAACAGGAGGTGCGCCTCGTCGAGGAAGAAGACGAGCCGTGGCTTCTCGCGGTCGCCGACCTCGGGCAGCTGCTCGAAGAGCTCCGCGACGAGCCACATGAGCACCGTCGACCAGAGCCGTGGCTTGTCCTGCACGGCCGGCAGCTCCAGGCACGAGATCACGCCGCGCCCGTCCGCGTCCGTTCGCAGGAGATCGGCCACGTCGAGCTGGGGCTCGCCGAAGAACTCGTTGCCGCCGCCGGTCTCGAGCGCGACGAGCGAGCGCAGGAGGACGCCCACGGTCTGCGGCGACAGGCCGCCGATGCCCTTCAGCTCCTCCCGTCCGCCGTCGGAGTCGAGGAAGGTCAGGAGCGCGCGCAGATCGGAAAGGTCGAGGAGCGGGAGGCCCTTCTCGTCGGCGTAGTGGAAGACGAGCCCGAGGCTCTGCTCTTGCGTCGCGTTCGAGCCGAGCACCTTCGCGAGGAGCAGCGGCCCGAAGTCGGAGACGGTCGCGCGAACGGGAACACCCGGTCCGATGCCGCCGAGCGAGAGGTACTCGACCGGGAAGCCTGTGGGCGTGAATGGAAGGCCGAGCTCGGTCGCGCGCTTCTTCGCCGGGACCGTCCGTCCGAGCCGGGAACGGCCATTCCGGAGACGTCGCCCTTGACGTCCGCAGCGAACACCGCAACGCCGGCGGCGGAGAGCTGCTCGGCGATCAGCTGCAGCGTGCGCGTCTTCCCCGTACCGGTGGCTCCCGCGATCAGGCCATGGCGGTTCATCGTCGCGAGAGGTAGCCGGACTGCCGCTTCAGGCACGAGCGCGTCGCCGAGCTTTGCGGTTCCGAGCTCGATCGCGCCGCCCTTCGTCGCGTAGGCCGCGGCGATCTCGGCTCCGAAGGTCGCCGCATCTGTGCCCTTCGGTGCCATGGCGCGCGATCGTATCAGCGCGTCTCGTGTATCCAATCTCGCGGTTTGCTGGATCCAGATTGCGGGTATATAGGGCCATTGACGCCGTCCTGTGGCGCATTTAGGATCCAATCCAGTCAGAGATTGCACACAATCGAGCCGGGGAGGTGCGAGATGGGCGCAGGTGAAGCGAGCGCGCGCTGGGCGGGAGTCGAGCGGCCGTACACGCAGGACGACGTCGAACGCATCCGCGGGCGGTTCCGCATCGAGCACACGCTGGCGCGACTGGGTGCCGAGCGGCTGTGGAAGCTCCTCCACTCCGAGGACTACGTCGCCGCACTCGGCGCGCTGACCGGCGCGCAGGCCGTGCAGATGGTGAAGGCGGGCCTGAATGCGATCTATCTCTCCGGCTGGCAGGTCGCCGCGGACGCGAATCTCTCCGGGCACACGTATCCCGACCAGAGTCTCTATCCCGCGAACAGCGCGCCGGCGCTCGTCGAGCGGCTCAACAGCGCGCTGCTCCGTGCCGACCAGATCGACTCGGCCGAGGGCAAGAACGGCACGTACTGGCTGGCGCCGATCGTCGCCGACGCCGAAGCCGGCTTCGGCGGCCCGCTCAACGCGTTCGAGCTGATGAAGGCGTTCATCGAGGCGGGAGCCGCCGGCGTCCACTTCGAGGACCAGCTCTCGTCGGAGAAGAAGTGCGGCCACCTCGGCGGGAAGGTGCTCGTTCCGACGAGCCAGTTCGTCAGGACGCTCGTCTCCGCGCGGCTCGCGGCCGACGTGCTCGACGTTCCGACGGTCCTCGTCGCGCGCACCGACGCACTCTCCGCGACCCTGCTCACGAGCGACGTCGACGATCGCGACAAGGAGTTCACGACGGGCGAGCGCACGCCCGAGGGCTTCTTCCGCCTCACGTCCGGGATCGAGGCGCCGATCGCACGCGCGCTCGCGTACGCGCCGTACGCGGACGTGCTCTGGTGCGAGACGTCGACTCCCGATCTCGACGAGGCAGCGCAGTTCGCCGAGGCCGTCCACGCGCAGTTCCCCGGCAAGCTCCTCGCGTACAACTGCTCGCCGTCGTTCAACTGGCGCAAGCACCTGGACGACAAGACGATCGCGTCGTTCCAGCACGAGCTCGCCGGAATGGGTTACAAGTTCCAGTTCGTGACCCTCGCCGGCTTCCACGCGGTCTGCAACTCGATGTTCGATCTCGCCCGCGGCTATGCGACCGATGGGATGAGCGCCTACGTGCAGCTCCAGGAAGCCGAGTTCGCGAACGAGGAGTTCGGCTACACCGCCACGCGCCATCAGCGCGAGGTCGGCGCCGGCTACTTCGACGCCGTGCTCGAGGCCGTCACGGGTGGCGAGAGCTCGACCCTCGCGCTCAAGGGGCTCGACCGAGGAGGCCCAGTTCGAAGCGGCTCGCGTGGCGTGAGCACCACCGCCGACGCGACCGTATCCGCGCCCGACGAGGCGGGCGTCCTCACCCCCGAGGCGCTCGACCTCGTCGTCGCGCTCCAGCGTGAGTTCCGGGACCGGCGCGAGGAGCTGCTCCTCGCTCGAGCCGAGCGCCAGAAGCGGATCGAGGCAGGCGAGCTTCCCGACTTCCTCGAGTCGACGCGCTCGGTGCGCGAGGGCGAGTGGCGTGTCGCCCCGGCGCCGGCAGACCTCCAGGATCGTCGCGTCGAGATCACCGGCCCGGCCGGCGACCGCAAGATGGTCATCAACGCGTTCAACTCGGGCGCGCGGATCTACATGGCCGACTTCGAGGACGCCAACTCGCCGACCTGGGAGAACGTCGTCGGCGGCCAGCAGAACCTCACCGACGCGATCGAGCGCACGATCTCGCTCGAGCAGGGCGAGAAGAGCTACTCGCTGAACGACGAGGTCGCGGTGTTGCTCGTGCGGCCCCGCGGCTGGCACCTGCAGGAGCGCCACGTCGTCGTCGACGGCGAGCACGTCTCGGCCGGGCTCTTCGACTTCGGCGTCTACCTCTCCCGCAACGCCGAGCGGCTGCTCGAACGCGGGTCGGGGCCGTACTTCTACCTCCCGAAGCTCGAGAGCCACCTCGAGGCGCGGCTCTGGAACGACGTCTTCTGCTTCGCGCAGGATCGGATCGGAGTCCCGCGCGGCACGATCAAGGCCACGGTCCTCATCGAGACGATCCTCGCTGCCTTCGAGATGGACGAGATCCTCTACGAGCTCCGCGAGCACTCGGCCGGGCTCAACGCGGGCCGCTGGGACTACATCTTCTCGGTGATCAAGAAGTTCCGCGAGCGGCCGGAGTTCGTCCTGCCCGACCGGGTGCAGGTGACGATGACGGTGCCGTTCATGCGTGCCTACACGGAGCTTCTCGTCCGCACGTGCCACAAGCGCGGCGCGCATGCGATCGGCGGGATGGCCGCGTTCATCCCGAGCCGGCGGGATCCCGAGGTGAACGAGATCGCGCTCGCACGCGTGACCGAGGACAAGCGGCGCGAGTCGGAGGACGGCTTCGACGGATCGTGGGTCGCACATCCCGACCTCGTTCCGATCGCGATGGCCGAGTTCGACGCAGTTCTCGGCGATCGCCCGAACCAGCTCGAGCGCCTGCGCGACGACGTGACGACGCAGGCTGCGGACCTGCTGAACGTCGCGGCGACGCCCGGAGACATCACCGAGGCAGGCGTCCGGGCGAACGTCTCCGTCGGAATCCGCTACATCGCGGCCTGGCTCCAGGGGGTCGGCGCGGCGGCGATCGACAACCTCATGGAGGACGCCGCGACGGCCGAGATCTCGCGCTCGCAGATCTGGCAGTGGCTTCACCACGATCGCATCGAGCGCGCTGACCTCGAGCGGATCATCGGCGAGGTCATGGCGGAGCTTCCGGACGAGCCCGTGTACGTCGAAGCGCTCGAGGTGTTCGAGAAGGTGACGCTGCGCGAGGTCTTCGTCGACTTCCTGACGTTGACGGCGTATGCGCAGCTGCTCGGGGACGAGACGGCGTAGACATGTCCGACGGAACGAAGGCCGACGACATCGCGCTCGCGCTCGAGGAGGCGATCGTCTCGGGCGAGATCCCGCCGGGCAGCACGCTGCGCCAGGAGCACCTCTCCGAGCAGTTCCAGGTGAGTCGCACGCCCGTGCGCGAGGCGCTGCGTCGCCTCGCCGCGCTCGGGCTCGTCAGCTTCGAGCCGAACCGCGGCGTCCGCGTCCGCATGCTCTCGCGGGACGAGATCCGCGAGGCGTTCATGGTGCGCGCCGAGCTCGAGAGCCTCGCGACGGAGATCGCGACGCCGAAGATGACCGACGACGACCTGGCCGAGCTCGAGCGCGCCGAGCGCCGCTTCAGCCGCGCGACCGGAGCGCTCGTCGAGATGAGCCACGACGGTCGCCAGGATCTCGAGATCGCCCGCGACTGGCTGCATCTGAACCACTCGTTCCACGACGTGATCTACCGCGCGGCCGACGTGCCGCTCATCGAGCGGATGGCGAAGGCGGCGCGTCGCACCTTTCTCGTGAAGCCCGTGTGGGCGACCGGGCGCCGACCTCGACGAGCTGTACCTGAAGAACGATCGCCAGCACCGTGCAATTCGCAACGCGATCGCGGCGCGGAGCCCGGAAGGCGCTCGCGTGCTCGCCCGCGAGCACGTGCTCTCGTCCGGGCGCCTGCTCGAGGCGATCCTGGACAAGGTGTCCTCGCAGTCGGAGCGATCGGCGAGCGACAGCGCGCGTAGGATGCGATCGCTGCGACGCCCTAGGTCTGCGCGCCGAGACGCGCTGCAGTTCTCGCTCGCGCTAGCGCGCCAGCGTCACCTTCGAGAGGCCGCGCGGCGCGTCCGGATCGAGCCCGCGTACGCGCGCCAGCGCCCACGCGAACAGCTGGCCCGGGACGATCGACAGGAGCGGCGAGAGGAGGGGAGATGTCGTCGGCGGACTCTCGAGCACGTAGTCGGCGCCGAGGATCGATTCGGCCGCGTCGCCGCTGGCGACGATCGTCGCGCCCGCCTCGCGGGCCCGCTCGACGCGCTTCGACGACGGCCGGAAGCGTGGCATCCCCGGAGGCGATCGCCCAGACCGGGAACAGGGAGTCGAGCGCGGCCACGGGGCCGTGCGCGAGATCCGTCGCCGTGAGCGGCTCCGCCGCGATACGGCACGTCTCGAGGAGCTTCAGCGCGATCTCTCGCGCCGTCGCGAACTCCGCGCCGCGACCCACGACGAACATCCGGCCGGCATATGCGAACGGGATCGCCACGCTTGCGATGCGCGCCTCGACAGATCGAATGAGCTGAGGCATCGTCGTCTCGGCGACCGCTCGGATGCCCGCGGCGAAGACCTCACCTTCTCCCGCGGCGTGTGCCGCGAGCAGGCCGAGCGCCGCGACCTGGTTCGAGTACGTCTTGGTGGCGGCCACCGCCTGCTCGTGGCCCGCCCGAAGCTCGATGACTGCGTCGGCCTCTCGTGCGAGCTCCGAGGACCCGTCGTTCGTGATTGCCACCGTGTACGCACCACGACGCTTCGCATGACGTGCGTACTCGACGACGTCCGGAGTGCGACCCGACTGGGAGAGCGCGAGCGCGGTGCACCCGGACATGTCCAGCTCCGCCCCGTAGTAGACGCTGAGCGAGATCGAGTCCCGGAGCGCCGTCCAGCGCGGGAGAAGGCCGAAGGCGTAGACGCCGTACGACGCGGCGTTGTCGGAGGAGCCGTGACCGACCATCCGGATCGTGGTCGCGTCGCGCGCTCGTATCTCGGCCGCGATGCGCGCGAACTCGGCGTCGCCGTCGAGCAGGCGGAGGAGCGCTTCGGGCTGCTCGCGGATCTCGTCGAGGAACCTCGAGCCCGGCTCGATCACCGCCGGCGCGGGGAGCTCAGCCGACGACACGCGCGCGTCCTCCGACGAGCACCCGCTCGATCGCGAGATCGTCCCCGAGCACGACGACGTCGGCCGGAAGTCCGATCCCGATCCGCCCGAGAGCCGGCATGCGCAGCACCCGAGCAGGAACCTCGGTCGCCGCCCCGATCGCGTCCTCGAACGGCACGCCGAGCGAGTGCAGGTTCCGCACCGCGTCGATCATCGTGAGCGTGCTGCCCGCGAGCGCCCCGGTCGACCCGCGCGCGACTCCGCCGGAGATCTCGACGTCGAGATCTCCGAGTCGGTACGCGCCGTCTTCGAGCCCGGCGCCCGACACCGCATCCGTGACGAGCGCAAGCCTTCCCTGCGCGGCTTGCCAGACCATCGCAGCGGTGACCGGGGCGACGTGGACCCAGTCGAGGATCAGCTGCACGACGACGTCCGGCCGCGCGAGTGCCGCGCCGACGACACCCGGATCGCGGTGATGGAACGGGCGCATGGCGTTGAAGAGATGGGTGACACTCCGCACGCCGAGATCGAACGCCGCGTTCGCCTGCTCTGCGGTCGCATCGGAGTGGCCGCACGAGACCGCGATCTCGCGGCGGAGCAGCAGCTCGATGACCGCGTTCGCACCCGGCAGCTCGGGTGCCAACGTGACCAGCCGGACGGGCCCCGCAGCGAGAAGGCGCTCGAGCAGCTCGGGGTCGGGGTTGCAGCGAGCGCCGGCTGGGTGGATCCCGAGGCGGAGCGCCGACAGGAATGGCCCTTCGAGATGCGCGCCGAGAATGCGGGGCCCGTCCGACTCGGCAGGCACCTCGCGGAGGGCGGCGAGGAGCTGCTCTTCGGGCGAGGTGATGAAGGTCGGTAGGAATGCGGTGACACCCGTTTCGAGCAATGCCTCGCCGGCCTGGCGGTAGCCGTCGGCGTCGGCAGTGAGGAAGTCGACGCCGGCGAATCCGTTCACCTGCAGGTCCACGAGCCCGGGCACCGCGATGCCGTTGCCGTTCGGCGATGAGAGCCCGAAGCCCGCGACGCGTCCGCCGAGGATCTCGACGTCGCCCTGCACGAGGCTGCCGTCGACGAGGGCGGCTTCGACGCCGAGTCTCACTGTGCGCTCTCCAAGGCCCGGGCGATGCTCCCGCCCGATTCGGCGAGACGCTCGCGCGCCGCGCGCGGCGTCGACGTCCGCGACGAGCGAGACGATCGCGACACGAGCGTCTCCGTCCGCGGCCGCCAGCGCGTCGTCGACCTGTGCGGTCGACGCACCGCTCGCGGTGGCGACGATCCGTCGCACGCGATCGCTGAGCTTCTCGTTCGCGGCCACGACGTCGACCATGAGGTTTCCGTAGGTCTTTCCGAGCCGGATCATCGAGACGGTCGAGATCGTGTTGAGTACGAGCTTCTGCGCTGTTCCGGCCTTGAGCCGCGTCGATCCGGCGAGGAACTCGGGCCCGACGATCACGGCGATCTCGTGGTCGACGAGCGCGCCGAGCTCGGAGCGCTCAGCAGAGACGACGCACACGGTGAGGGCGCCTGCACGCTTGGCCGCGTCGAGTGCGCCGAGAACGTACGGCGTGGCGCCGCTCGCGCTGACGCCCACGACGGAGTCGACGGCACTGAGCTGGAGCGCCAGAGCCTCGTCTGCCGCCGCGGTCGCGATCGTCTTCGGCTGCGGCCTGGACGAGCGGTGGCGAGGTCTCGCCTCCCGCGACGAGCGCGACGACTGCACCCGGGGCGGTGGAGAAGGTGGCCTCGCACTCCGACGCGTCGAGTGCCGCGATGCGGCCCGACGAGCCTGCTCCCACGTAGACGAGTCGTCCGCCGGCACGCATCCGGTCGGCGATCGCGTCGATCGCGACTGCGATCTCCGATGACACGGCAGCGACTGCGTCGGCCACGGTCGCATCGGCCGCGTTCATGAGCTCGACGAGCTCGAGCGTCTCGCGCGACTCATAGCCGGACGCGGGGTCGCTCCCTGCCTCCGTGACGACCGCGTCCTCGATCATCGGGCGAGTCTACGCCGGACTTCTCCGGTGGTCAATACCAATTGCGTGGAAATGTGGTATCCATACCCGGCGCCCATGGCGGAGATCGAGATCCGGAACCTCACGAAGGTCTTCTCGGGAGATGTCGTCGCGATCGACGACGTGTCTCTCTCGATCGGCGAC
Organism: uncultured Gaiellaceae bacterium; assembly: GCA_963744285.1. Lineage (GTDB taxonomy): Bacteria > Actinomycetota > Thermoleophilia > Gaiellales > Gaiellaceae > GMQP-bins7. Next base: position 32,195 of record CAVUTA010000001.1, read on the forward strand.
GGCGAGTTCATCGCTCTCGTCGGGCCGTCCGGCTGCGGGAAGTCGACGCTCCTCCGCGCGATCGCCGGCCTCGAGGAGGTGACGAGCGGCGAGATCTCGATCGGAGGCCGCGACGTCACCGACCTCGCTCCGCGGCATCGCGACATCGCGATGGTCTTCCAGAGCTACGCGCTCTACCCGCACATGAGCGTCCGGCAGAACCTCGGCTACGGCCTCAAGGTTCGGCGGATGCCCAAGGCGGAGATCCGCGAGCGTGTCGACAGGATCGCCGAGCTCCTCGGTCTCGAGGAGCTCCTCGAGCGCAAGCCCGCGCAGCTGTCGGGCGGGCAGCGGCAACGTGTCGCGATGGGGCGGGCGATCGTCCGCGAGCCGCAGGCGTTCCTCATGGACGAGCCGCTTTCGAACCTCGACGCCAAGCTCCGTGTCGGGATGCGCGCGTCGCTCTCGCAGCTCCATCAACGGCTCGGAGTCACGACCGTCTACGTGACCCACGATCAGGTCGAGGCGATGACGCTGGGCCAGCGCGTCGCGGTGATGAAGGACGGTCACATCCTGCAGGTCGACACGCCCCAGGCGCTCTACGAGCACCCGCGCGATCTCTTCGTCGCGGGCTTCATCGGATCGCCGGCGATGAACCTCGTCGAGGCGACGCTCGACGGCGCGGAGGTCGCGTTCGGACAGTTCCGCCTCCCGCTCGACGCCGGCCGTCGGCCGAGCTCGTCGAGCTCGGGGCGGCGCGTGATCCTCGGCATCCGTCCGGAGGCCTTCGAGGATGCGGCCTTCGCCTCGTCCGCGCTGCCGACGCTCGATGTGGAGGTCGTCGTGCTCGAGGAGCTCGGTTCGGACGCGCACGTCTTCTTCAGGGTCGACGCGACGCGCGTCGCCGTCGAAACGCTCGAGGGTGAGGACGACGACGGCGCGGATCTGGTCGTCGAGCGCGGCTCGCTCCTGAATGCCAGGCTCGATCCGCGCACGACCGCGCGCGTCGGGAGCTCGCTGCAGCTGGCGGTCGACCCGGCTCGGTTCCACTTCTTCGATCCCGAGTCGGGTGCGTCGCTCCTCCCCGCTCCAGCATGCGGAGCGCGCAGAGCTCGTTCGGCCGGTCGCCGGCTGACCGTCGCGACACTCTGGTATTGACCAGTCTCGAAGCTGGGTTACGATGCACCGCGTGACGACGAAGCAATCCGCAACGCGGGACCTCGTCCTCGACCTCGTGGAGCAGCTCGCGGTCGGCGACGCGATTCCGTCGGAACGCCAGCTGAGCTCCGACTTCGGCGTCTCGCGGCTGACCGTGCGCGCAGCGCTCGACGACCTCGTCCGCGAGGGCTACCTCGTCAGGAGGCACGGGTCGGGCACGTTCGTCAGCGAGCCGAAGATCGCCCAGGAGCTCACCATGACGTCGTTCACCGACGACATGCGTCGCCGCGGCCTGCAGCCGGCGAGCAAGACGCTCGACCTTCGCGTGACGCCGGCGGGAGCGCGCCTCGGTCGACTGCTCCACGTGTCGCCGTCCGAGCCTGTGCTCGTCGCCGTCCGGCTTCGGCTTGCCGACGGCGAGAGCATGGCGATCGAGACGGTGCACATTCGAGCGTCGCATGCACCGGGGCTGACAGCACGCGACCTCGAGGAGAAGTCGTTCTACGAGCTGCTTCGCGATCGGTACGGCATCGTCGTCGTCGGCGGGGAGCAGACCATCGAGCCGACCGTGACGGACGAGGACGAGTCGCACGCGCTCGGCGTTCCGCTCCACTCCCCGGCGTTTCGGTTCGAGCGGGTGACGCACTCCGAGGCCGGAGAGATCGTCGAGTTCGTCGAGTCGATCTACCGCGGCGACAGGTACCGGCTGGTGACGTCACTGTCGATCCCGCAGGAGCGCAGGCGAGCCCGCACGGTCGACGGGGACGGGCGAGTCTCCGCCGGTCTCTGCACGACGTGGTTAGTACCAAAGGCTGGGCTCGCCCTCGATCCGGCGTTTGCCGCCTGAGCAGGCAATTGCGCCACGGAGTTCGTGTCACATTGGCCTTGACAGACGGGCGAAGATGTGGGAGCCTCCCGCCCGTGGCAGATTGGTACAAACCACTTGGGGGCTCCGGCCGTGTTCTGCCACATCCCTCCACACGGTCCGCTCGAGCACCAAGGTGCCGCGGGAGATGCGAATGAACGTACGTGTTTTCGCCGCCGCCGCGCTTGTAGCGGCGCTTTCAGTCGTCGCGGTCGGGGCATCGGGAGCCTCCGGTAGTCCGGCCGCCAACACACTCACCGTCTGGCTTCAGGTCGACGCACAGTCCGGGTGGCCCGAGGTCGTCGCAGCTGCGAACGCTCAGTTCAAGGCTCAGAACCCGGGCTGGGACGTCGACGTCCAGTACCAGACCTGGACAACCCACCTCTCGAAGTTCGACGCCACGCTGGCCGGGAACAGCGCACCCGACGTCATCGAGATGGGGAACACCGAGATGACGAAGTACATGGCCGCGGGCGCGTTCCAGGACATCACCGCGAACTCGTTCCCGAACAAGAGCACCTGGCTCACGGGTCTCGCGAAGTCGGGGCAGTACGGCGGCAAGATCTACGGCGTTCCGTACTACGCCGGGTCGCGGGTGATCACGTATCGGACCGACCTGTTCAGGGCGGTCAACGCGAAGATCCCGACGAGCGTCGCAGAGTTCTCCGCCCTCGCCAGGAAGCTCGGCGCGAAGAACTCGGCGAAGACCTTCTCGCCGGTGTACATCGCCGGCACGGACTGGTACTTCGCGATGAGCTTCGTGTACGACTACGGCGGAACGATCGCCGTGACGAACAAGGGCAAGTGGATCGGGACGCTCGACCGGCCGAAGGCGGTCGCCGGCCTGGCGGCGTTCAAGCGGTTCTACGACGCGGCCTCGCGTGCGAGCAAGACCACGGACGAGGTCCGACCCAATCCGTACGACGTCTACGCCCAGGGCAACGCCGCCTCGATCCAGGGGCCGGCCTGGTTCAGCTGCTGCGTCGGTGACTACAAGGCCCGCACGGCGCAGTTCGTGATGCCGAGCCGCACCAAGGGCCAGCCGATTCCGGGCTTCCTCGGTGGCTCGGACCTCGCGGTCCCGGTCGGTGCCGACAAGGCGCAGGCTGCCTCCTGGATCTCGGCCTTCACCGACAACGCCTCGATGACCGCGCTTCGTGCGAAGGGCAACATCCCCAACACGACGAGCCTCCTTGGCAACAGCGTGAACGAGCGCGCCGCTCGCAGGAGCTGGTTCGTGCCGACCGCGAAGCACTGGGTCAACGTCGAGAACGGAAACGTCCTTCGGACGATGCTGTCGCGGATCCTGACCGGGAAGATGACCGTCAAGGATGCCGCCGCGGTCGCGAGCGACAACATCACCTTCACCCTCAACCAGCGGTAGAACACACGTATGACGGTCGCCGCCGAGGCCACAGCCCTCCGGTCTCGGCGGCGACCGTCCCGCGTTCGTCGGTGGGGCCGCGCGTCGGTCCCGTACCTTCTGATCCTCCCGGCGATCGCGGTCATCACCGCGATCCTGGGCTATCCGCTCTACCGGCTCGTCGTTCTCTCGTTCCAGCAGTACGGCCTCGCCGAGCTCATTCAGCGCCAGGGCGTCTGGGTCGGCTTCGACAACTACGCCTCCGTGCTCCGGGACGACGTGTTCTGGGACACGCTGCTGCGGACGGTCGTCTTCACCGCTGCGAACGTCGGGCTCACGATCGGGATCGGCACGCTCATCGCCTTTCTCCTCATCCGCGTGTCGTCGTGGGTGCGCCTCCTGCTCACCGCCGGCCTCGTCCTGGCGTGGGCGATGCCCGCCGTCGTCGCCGTCCAGGTCTGGGCCTGGATGACGAACTTCCAGAACGGGATCCTGAACCACGTTCTGACCGAGCTCGGGGTCGGCGACTACAACCAGCACGACTGGTACGCGACGACCTTCTCGAAGCTCGCGATGGTCACGCTGCTCATCGTGTGGGGGGCGATCCCCTTCGTGACGATCACGGTCTACGCGGGGCTCGCGCAGGTGCCGCGCGAGCTGGTCGAGGCCGCGGAGATCGACGGTGCCGGGCCGCTACGGGTGTTCCGCGACGTGACGTTCCCGATCCTGAAGCCGATCTTCCTCATCCTCACGAGCCTCTCGATCATCTGGGACTTCGGCGTCTTCACGCAGCCGTACCTGCTGATCGGCGCCTCGCAGGTCGACACGTCGAACTACCTCATGGGCGTCTACGTCTTCATCGAGGGCTACTCGCACTCCGACTTCGGGCGCGGCGCGGCGATCTCGCTGCTGATGCTCCTCATCGTCGCAGCGCTGAGCGTGCCGTACGTCCGCCGCATGGTGAAGATGGGCGAGACGGCCCGGTGAGCTCGGTCGGCGACATCTCGCACGCGCAGCCGGTCGCTCGGGCGACGCCGCGCTCCGCAACGATCCGGCGCGCGCGGCGCCGCCGCCTCCGCCGGGCTGCCTGGAACGTCGTCGGGCTCGTCGGTCTTCGTCGTTCTCGTGTTCCCCGTGTTCTGGATGGTCTCGACGGCGTTCAAGCCGGACACCGAGATCAACAGCTTTCCGCCGACGTTGCTCTCTGGCGACCCGACGCTGCAGCACTTCCGCGACGCGATCGCGCGGCCCGTACTTCTGGGACACCGTCAAGAACAGCCTGATCGTCGTCGGTGCGGTCGTCGCGCTGTCGATGGTCGTCGCCTTCCTCGCGGCCGTCGCCCTCGCGAAGTACCGCTTCACCGGCAACAAGCTCTTCGTCGTCCTCGTGATCGGGATCCTCATGCTGCCGCAGGCGGGCCTCGTGATCCCGCTGTACGTCGTCCTCGCCCGCTACGGACTGACGAACGAGCTCATGGGGCTCGTGCTCACGCACATGGTCATCCTGCTCCCCTTCGCCGTCTGGACGCTGCGCGGCTTCATCATGGGGATCCCGAAGGAGCTCGAGGAGGCTGCGATGGTCGACGGATCGAGCCGTCTCGGCGCCTTCACGCGAATCCTGCTGCCGCTCGTCGCGCCGGGGCTCGTCGCGACCTCCGTCTTCGTGTTCATCACGAGCTGGAACGAGTACATCTTCGCGAACGTCATCCTCACCGACCAGTCGAACCAGACGCTCACGGTCTGGCTCTCCTACTTCTACGGGACGAGCCGGAACACGGACTGGGGCGGGCTCATGGCGGCATCGACCCTGACTGCGATCCCCGTCGTGATCTTCTTCCTCCTGGTGCAGCGGAAGATCGCGTTCGGCCTGACCGCGGGCGCAGTCAAGGCCTGATGGGCGAGCTCGAACGACTCGCCTCGAGCTGCATCCTCCCGGGGTTCGAGGGGCCGACAGTGCCCGACTGGCTCCGGCGACGACTCGCGGAGGGCCTCGGCGGCGTGGTTCTGTACGCCTGGAACGTCGAGAGCCGCGAGCAGCTGCGGGCGCTCACGGACGATCTGCGCTCCGAGCGCTCCGACCTCCTGATTGCGATCGACGAAGAGGGCGGCGATGTGACCCGGCTCGAGGCGTCGACCGGGAGCTCGTACCCGGGCAACGGCGCGCTCGGAGTCGTCGACGACGTCGGGCTCACCGAGCGCGTCGCGGCGTCTCTCGGCGCGGAGCTTGCAGATGCCGGCGTCAACCTCGACTTCGCGCCCGTCGCCGACGTCAATACGAATCCGCAGAACCCCGTGATCGGAATCCGCTCGTTCGGCGCCGACGCCGAGCTCGTCGCGAGGCATGTCGCCGCCTTCGTGCGCGGCCTCCAGGGCGTCGGGGGTGGCGGCATGCGCGAAGCACTTCCCCGGTCACGGCGACACCGCCGTCGACTCGCACCTCGCGCTTCCGGTCGTCGAAAGGCTCGACGAGGCCGCGCTCGTCCCGTTCCGCGCCGCGATCGAGGCGGGAGCTGCAGTCGATCATGACCGCGCACATCGTCGTCCGGTCGGTCGGTGACGAGCCCGCGACGATGAGCCGCGAGATTCTCCACGACGTGCTGCGAGAGCGAGCTCCGCTTCACCGGGATGGTCGTGACCGACGCGCTCGAGATGAAGGCGATCAGCGCGGGCGTGGGCGTGGAGGAGGGTGCTGTGCGGGCGATCGCCGCCGGTGCCGACGCGCTCTGCCTCGGTCATGACCTCTTCGACGAGTCCGTCGTCGCCGTTCGGCACGCGCTCGTCGAAGCGGTTCGCTCGGGGCGAATCTCCGAGGAGCGTCTCGCCGACGCGGCCACGCGTGTCCGGAGGCTCGCGTCGTGGGCCGCTGAGCGAGACGAACCACTCCCGCCCGATCGCGAAGCCGGTTTGGCTGCGGCACGAGGTGCGCTTCGCTGCGAGGGCGAGACGCGGCTCACCCGGCCTGCGCTGGTGGTCGAGCTCGAGCCCGAGGTGGGAATGGCCGCCGGGCGCCTGTCGCAGCAGCCGGGCGAGTGGTTCCGCGCCGTGGTGCCGGATACGGAGCTCCGGCGCTTCGACGCGGGTGCTTTCGACCCGGACCTCGACGTCGATGGCCGTCAGCTCGTCGTCATCGCGCGCGACGCACACCGACACGAATGGGAGCGCGACGCCATCGAGGCGCTGGCGGCGCGAGCACCCGATGCGATCGTGATCGAGATCGGCCTCCCGTACTGGCGGCCATCGCATGCAGCGACGTACGTCGCGACGCACGGAGCCGCCCGCGTCAACGTTGAAGCCGCTGCCGAGGCGCTATACTCCGGCCCGCGACGCGGGGTGGAGCAGTCTGGTAGCTCGCCGGGCTCATAACCCGGAGGTCGCAGGTTCAAATCCTGCCCCCGCTACTGAAAGCCCCGGAAACGGGGCTTTTCGCTTTACGGATCACCGGTCGGCGAGGGGAA
>CAVUTA010000002.1:0-143263 GCA_963744285.1 uncultured Gaiellaceae bacterium
GTGCGGCCTTGAGGTCGATCACATGAAGAGTGTAGGAGCCCTACGAACCGGCGACCGACGAGACGTACGCCGCCACATCGGCGATCTGCTGCTCGCTGAGCGTGCTCGAGAACGACGGCATTCCGCCCTGGCCGTTCGTGACGCGGTCGAGGACGAGCTCCTCGCCGGGCTGCGACGTCGTCGAGGTTCGGGCCGACGGGGCCGTCGAGCCCGCGTCGGCGAGTGTGTGGCAGCCGCCGCACGCCGACGCGCCGAGGAAGACCTCCTTGCCGGCGGCCGGATCGCCTTCGATGACCGGAGTCGTGACGGTCGGCTCCGTCTCGGTCTCTCGGTCTCCGTCGTCTCCGTCTCGGTCTCGTCGGTCTCGGTGGTCTCGGTCTCCGTCGTCTCCGTCGTCGTCTCGCCGATACGGTCTCCGGCGTCGCGGTCTGGTCCTCCTCGCCGCCGCAGCCCGCGGCGACGACTCCGACACCGCGACGAGCAGGACGAGGAGAAGGGCCGTGCGGCGCATCACGTCGATCCTACACACGCCGCACGGCCGAAACATGAAGCGTCAGGCCGCCGCGAGCCGGCGCCGGAGGCCCTTGAGCTTGAAGGCGACGAAGATCTCGCTGACCCCGCGAGCGAGCGCGACGATCCCGACGTAGACGACCAGAAGGAGCGCCTCCTTGCGGAAGTTCCCGGCCACCCAGAAGGCGAGCAGGATCTCGAGCATCCCGATCACGAGCTGGAGCCACCAGAGCTCGAACTCGTCCTTCGTGATGAAGGCGACCATGATGTCGAAGACGCCTTTGAGCAGCAGGAACACGCCGACGAGCGCGGCGAGGGTCGCGAAGCTCTCGTACGGGTTCCAGAGGGCCCAGATCCCGACGAGGACGAACAGGATCCCGAGGAGCGCGTGAATCCACTTCCAGCCGGTCGTCGAGACCGAGATCGCGAAGAACTCGTTGACCCCGGCCATGACGGCGACGACGCCGAAGAGAATCGAGATCGCATACACCGTCGTGAAGTCCCACTGGAACACGAGCAGCGCGAAGATGAGCCACGTGATCCCGGTGAGGAGAAAGATCCACCAGCGATCGGCGGCCTCCTCGAGGACCTCGCGCGGCCCGAACATGTCGTTCATCGTTCCTCCCTCGATATGACTGCGGTCGGCGAGCGCGATTCTCTCAACCGCGTCGGACTCCTGCCCGTAGGATCCGCCCGATGATCGTCGAGCGGAGCATGCACCCGTCCTGGCTCTCGAATGCGTTCCTCCTCGCGGACGAGCCCGGCGGGACGGCGGTGTTCGTCGACAGCGGCGCTCCCCTCGAGCCGCTGCTCGCTGCGGTCGAGCGGGAGGGCGTCACGCCGACGCACTCATGTCACCCACGGGCATGCCGACCATGTCGCCGGAAACGACGAGCTCGTCGAGCGCTTCGCGCTCGAGGTCACGACGGGCCCGGTCGAGACGGGCGGGCTGCGGATCGAGTCTCTGGCGACGCCTGGGCACTCGGACGACGGGGTCTCGTTCGTCGTCGGCGGCCTCTGCTTCTCGGGCGACACGCTCTTTCGGACGCCGTCGGAGGAGGCCCCGCCGACGAGATGCGACGATCCGTGATGGACGTCCTGATGGCGCTTCCGCACGACACGCGGGTGCTTCCGGGACACACGGACGAGACGACGATCGGCCGCGAGTGGGAGGAGAACCCGTTCGTCCGCTTCTGGCGCGGCCTCGACGGCGAGGACGGCCGCGCCTGCACGGTGCAGGGCGACGATGCGACGCTCGTCGTCTGGTCGCCCGACTACGACGGCAAGGGCAAGGCCCTCGTGCGTCTCGTCGACGGCGCCGAGGCGATCGTCGGTGCTTCGAGGATCGAAGGGCTCGACCGCTGATCCGGCTCCACCGCTGCCGGTTCCTCGGCTACAGGTGCCGCCACCGTGCTGGACCGTGCAGGAGGCGCTCGACGAGCAGTCGATCGAGTACGAGATCGTCAAGGCGCCGACGTTCCCGCGCGGCCGGCGAAAGGAGGTCATCGAGCACACGGGCCAGCACTCCTGCCGGCGATCGAGCTCGAGGACGGCTCGTGGTATCGCGAGGACTCGAAGACGATGGCTGAGAGGACTCCGCGGGCCGTCTCTTCGAGCAGCGCTCCGTGTAGATACCCTTAGGGGGTATACTCCGGACTCGCAATCCGAGAGGAGTGCCATGAGCGAGACCGTCACCTACAGCGTCCCTGCGATCCACTGCGCGCACTGCGCGACTTCGATCCGGGAAGAGATCTCCGAGGTCGAAGGCGTCGACGAGGTCGACGTCGACCTCGACACGAAGGTCGTGACCGTCAGCAGGACACGAGCTCGACGACGCCGCGCTGCGCGCGGCGATCGTCGAAGCGGGGTACGAGGCGGCGTGACCGCCGTCGCCAACCGGAGCCCGACACGCGGGTCGAGCTCGCCCTCGAGGGGATGACCTGTGCGGCGTGCGCGAACCGGATCGAGCGCAAGCTCAACAAGCTCGAAGGGGTCGAGGCGTCGGTCAACTACGCGACCGAGCAGGCGGCCGTCCGCTTCGACCCGAGCGCGTCGCGGTCGCCGATCTGCTCGGCGCGGTCGAGGCGGCCGGCTACCACGCCGTGCCGGCGGCCGAGGCGCGCGAGTCCGAGGATCGCGCGGCCGCCGTTCGCCGGCGGCTGCTCGTCGCGGCAGCGCTCACGGCGCCGCTGGTCGTCCTCGCGATGGTGATGCCGCTGCAGTTCGAGGGCTGGGAGTGGATCGCGCTCGCGCTCGCGACGCCGGTCGTGTTCTGGGCCGGGTTCGACTTCCATCGGGCCGCCGTGCTGAACGCGCGGCACGGCGCGGCGACGATGGACACGCTCATCTCGATCGGGACGCTCGCGGCCTGGGGCTGGTCGGTCGTCGCACTCGTCGTCGTCGACGACGCGCACATCTACTTCGAGGTCGCCGCCGTGATCACGACGCTGATCCTGCTCGGCCGCTACCTCGAGGCTCGGGCGCGGCGTCGCTCGGGCGCGGCGATCCGCGCGCTGCTCGAGCTCGGCGCGAAGGAGGCGCGCGTGCTCCGCGACGGGATCGAGGTCTCGGTTCCGATCGGCGAGCTCGTCGCCGGCGATCTCTTCGTCGTTCGTCCGGGCGAGAAGATCGCGACGGACGGCGTCGTCGTCGAGGGCGACTCCGCGGTCGACCAGTCGATGCTGACGGGCGAGCCGGTGCCGGTCGACGTCGCGCCCGGCGCTTCGGTCGCCGGGGCGACGGTCAACACGTACGGGCGGCTCGTCGTGCGCGCGACGAAGGTCGGCGAGGAGACGGCGCTCGCGCAGATCGCGAGGCTCGTCGCCGAGGCGCAGTCGGGGAAGGCGCCGATCCAGCGGCTCGTCGACCGCGTGTCGAGCGTCTTCGTCCCGATCGTGCTCGCGCTCGCGCTCGCGACCCTCGCCGGCTGGCTTGTCGTCACCGGCGACGCGACGGCCGCGTTCTCGGCGGCGGTCGCGGTGCTGATCATCGCGTGCCCGTGCGCGCTCGGGCTCGCGACGCCGACCGCGCTCATGGTCGGCACCGGACGCGGCGCGCAGCTCGGGATCCTCATCAAGGGCCCCGAGGTCCTCGAGCGCACGCAGCGGATCACCACGGTCGTCCTCGACAAGACGGGGACGGTCACCGAGGGTCGGATGGAGCTGGCGGACGTCGCGCTGCTCGACGGCGCGAGCCGCGCCGAGGTCCTGCGCCTCGCGGGAGCCGTCGAGGCGGCGTCGGAGCACCCGATCGCGCAGGCGGTCGCCGCTGCGGCGCGCCGCGAGGTCGGAGAGCTTCCGCCGGTGACCGAGTTTCGAAACGTGCCGGGCGTCGGCGTCGTCGGCACCGTCGAGGGCCACGCGGTCGAGGTCGGACGGCGCGACGGCGCGATCACCGTCGCCTGGGACGGGGTCGCCGCGCGCGACGCTCTCCGTGATCGACACCGTCAAGCCGACGAGCGCCGAGGCGGTCGCGGCGCTCGAAGCGCTCGGCCTGACGCCGGTGCTGCTCACCGGCGACGCGCGCGAGGCCGCCGAGCGAGTCGCGGCCGAGGTCGGCATCGAGCGCGTCCTCGCCGAGGTGTATCCGGACGACAAGCTCGACGAGATACGGCGTCTGCAGGACGCCGGCGAGGTCGTCGCGATGGTCGGCGACGGCATCAACGACGCGCCCGCGCTCGCGCAGGCGGACCTCGGGCTCGCGATCGGCACCGGAACGGACGTGGCGATCGAGGCGTCCGACATCACGCTCGTCTCGGGCGACCTTCGCGCTGCGGCCGACGCGATCCGGCTCGCCCGCCGCACGCTCGCGAACGATCAAGGGCAACCTCTTCTGGGCGTTCGCCTACAACGTGGCCGCGATCCCGCTCGCGGTGGCGGGGCTCCTGAACCCGATCGTCGCAGCCGCGGCGATGGCGTTCTCGAGCGTGTTCGTCGTCACGAACTCGCTGCGGCTGCGCCGCTTCCACTCGACCCGCGAGGAGCTGACCGCATGACCGAGATCGAGACGCACGCGCACGGCTACGCCGCCGACAAGGAGGCGCTCGTCGCGCCGCCTGCACCGCATCGAGGGCCAGGTGCGTGGCATCGAGCGGATGGTCGAGGAGGATCGCTACTGCATCGACGTGCTCACGCAGATCGCCGCGGTGAACACCGCGCTCGAGAGCCTCGCGTTCAGGATCCTCGACGACCACGTGAACCACTGCGTCGCGGGCGCGCTCGCCTCGGGCGATCCGGTCGAGGTCGAGACGAAGAGCAAGGAGCTCCTCGACGCCGTGCACCGGTTCGCGCGCGTGCGCTAGCGCTCTCGGTCGCCAGGCGGAGTCCGAGCGCGACGAGCACGAGCCCGTGGCGGCGTCGAGCGCTCGTCGCACCGTGCCGGTCATGAGGCGGCCGAGGCGCGCGACCGCGACGGCGTAGAACGTCAGCCACACGAACGTCATCGCGCAGAAGAGGAGGCCGAGCGCGAGGAGAACCGCGAACGAGGCAGATCCCTGCGGGCGCGAACTGCGGGCAGCAGGCTCGCGAAGAAGACGGCCATCTTCGGGTTGCCGAGGTTCGAGAGGACGCCCTGTCGCAGGGCGCGCTCGGGCGAGAGCGGAATGCTCGCGCGCACGGCATGCTCATGCGCGCGACGCGCGATCGCCGCCCAGAGGGACTGCGCTCCGAGGTAGACGAGGTACGCGGCCCCGACGAGCTTCAGCGTCCTGAACACCGGCTCCGAGGCGGTGAGCAGCGCGACGACTCCGGCACTAGCCGCGATCGTCCAGACAGCCTGGCCGAGCGAGACACCTGCCGCGGTCGCGACGCCGCTCGATCGTCCGCCCGAGAGCGTGTTGCGAATCGTCAGAGCGGTGTCCTGGCCCGGCGTGCAGATGACGACCACCGACACGGCGACGAACGCGACCGAGGCTCTGGAGCACGGAGGAAGTATCGCGTGCTGCACGACGTTGAGACCTCACGATGCAGCCGCCTCGTGCGTTGACCGGAGCAGTGAACGCACGAGCGCACATCTCGCTGCTCGCGGTCGTCGTGGTGTGGGCGGGCTCGTTCTCCGTCATCAAGGCGCTTCTCGACGACGGGGTGGCTGCGGGCGACATCGCGATCCTGCGCTATGCGATCGCAGCGCCCGGCTTCGCCTACATCCTCTGGCGCGCGCGCGGGCTTCCCGGGCTCACGCGCGGGGATGCGGCACGGGTTGCCGCTGCCGGTCTCCTGATCGTCGTCGGGTACCACATGTTCCTGAACGTCGGGACGCGCTACACGACCTCGGGAATCGCGGCTCTCGTCGTCGCGCTCGCACCGGGCATGACGATGATCCTCGCGTTCGCTCTCGGACTCGATCGGGTCACCACGAGACGTGTCGTCGCGCTCGCCGTCGCGTTCGCCGGAGTCGCGATCGTGATCGCGCTGGGCTCGGGTCGGGAGCTCTCGCTCGAGGGTACGAAGGGCCCGCTCATCGTGCTCGGCGCGCCGATCGCGTTCGCCCTCTACAACGTGATCCTCAAGCCGCTGCTCGTCGCGCTACGACCTGCTCGCGCTGACCGCGGCAACGAGTCTCGTCGGGATCGTCGGGCTCGTCCCGTTCGCGCGCGGCTCCACTGCCGATGCCGTGACCGGCGCCACCGCGACCGAGGCAGCGCTCCTCCTCTACCTCGGCGTCCTCGCGACGTTCCTCGGCTACATCTTCTGGAACCTCGGGCTGAAGGGACTCGGTCCTACGCGCGCGGTCAGCTACACGTACGCGATCTCGCCGCTCGCCGTCGCGTTCGGGGCGATCTTCCTCGACGAGCCCGTCACCATCTGGCTCGCGCTCGGCGGGCTGCTGGTCGTCGGCGGCATCGCAACCGCGCAGGGCGTGTCGCTCGCGCGCCCGTCGGGTACCGTCGCGCGGTGGCGGAGCGCACTCTCTCGCAGCGCGAGCTGAACCGCGCACTGCTCGCCCGTCAGCTCCTCCTCGGGCGTGTCCGCCTCCCGATCCCACGCGCGCTGGAGCGGCTCGGCGGCATCCAGCATCAGTACGCGCCGAACGCGTACATCCGGCTCTGGTCGTGCCTCGAAGGCTTCCAGCGAGACGATCTCACCCGCGCACTCGAACGACGTGCGGTCGTCCAGGCCACGCTGATGCGCGAGACGATCCACGTCGTGTCTCGCCGCGACTACTGGCCGTTCGCCGTCGCGATCCGCGAGGCGCAACGCGCGTGGTTCCTGCGCGTCCGCAAGCCCCGGCCGAAAGAGCGCGACCTCGAACGGAAAGCGGACGAGCTGCGCAAGCTCATGGCGGACGGGCCGCGCCGCCACGAGGAGCTCGTCAAGGTGGTAGGTCGCAGCTGGGGAATGGTCGGGCCATGGCTCGAGCTCGTTCGCGTTCCGCCGTCGGGCACGTGGGAGAAGCGGCGCGCGCACCTCTTCCAGACCGCCGAGAGCTGGGTCGGCCCCGAAGACGCCGCCGAGCCCGATGCGCGGGATCACCTCGTCCGTCGCTATCTCGCAGCGTTCGGGCCGGCGTCGCGAAAGGACATCGCTCGCTGGTCGCACCTGAGGCCCGGAGACCTCGCGCCGATCCTCGAGCGCCTGCAGCTCCGCCGCTTTCGCGACGACGCCGGCGGAGAGCTGCTCGACGTGCCGCGTGCGCCGCTGCCGGATCCCGAGACGCCCGCTCCGGTGCGCTTCCTCCCGACCTGGGACGCGGTCCTCCTCGTTCATGCGCGTCGCGCAGGGGGTGCTACCCGAGGAGTACCGGCCGCGGATCTTCTCGACGAAGACGCCCCAGTCGGTCGGCACCTTCCTCGTCGACGGCGCGGTCGCCGGCACGTGGCGGTACGTGGACGGGCACGTCGACTGGGCCGCTTTCGAGCGTCTCGATCGAGCCACGACGCGTGAGGTCGGCGAGGAAGCCGATCGCCTCGCCGAGTTTCACGGCTAGCTCGGGCGCAGCGAAGAATGCGCGACGGCACGTACGCTGCACCGAGGCCCGACACGCCTGCACCTATGACAGCTACTCGCATCGACTCCATTCGACGCCGAGGATGATCCGATCACCGATGAGCACCCTCACGTGAGCACCCAGAGTTCGTCGTCGCCCATCGGAACGGTTCGTTCGGGACGAGCCGCATCAGCCGGGTCGTCATGCTCTTCGCGGTGATCGTGCCGCTCCTGGGCGCGGGGCTCGCGATGGTGATGCTGTGGGGACGCGCCTTCCGGTGGCTCGACGTCGTGCTGCTCGTGAGCCTCTACGTGCTGTGCGCGTTCGGCACGACGATCGGCTTCCACCGCTACTTCACGCACAAGGGCTTCGAGGCACGTCTGCCGGTCAAGGTCACGCTCGGGATCCTCGGCTGCATGACGATGCAGGGGCCGATCATCCAGTGGGTCACCGATCACCGGAAGCACCATGCGCTCTCCGACCAGCCCGGCGACCCGCATTCGCCGCACGCCGGCTTCGGCGACGGGTTCTGGGGCCGGGTGCGCGGCTTCTCGCACGCGCACGTCGGCTGGATGTTCTCGAACCTCGGGATGGAGCAGGGACGCGTGTACGGGAAGGATCTCTACGAGGACCGCGTGATCGTGTGGCTCGACCGCCTGTATCTGGTCTGGGTCGTGCTGTCGCTCGGGATCCCGTTCCTCATCGGGTACCTCGTCGGCGGAGGCTCATGGGCCCTCGGTCTCGAGGCGCTCGTGTGGGGAGGGCTCTTCCGGATCTTCCTCTACCAGCACGCGACCTTCTCGGTGAACTCGATCTGCCACATGTTCGGCCGCCAGCACTACCGCACGCGCGACGAGGCCCGGAACAACTGGGTCGTCGCGCTCCTCGTGTTCGGCGAGGGCTGGCACAACAACCACCACGCCTTCCCCGCATCTGCGCGACACGGCCTCGGACGACTTCAGCTCGACGTCTCGTGGTGGGTGATCCGAGCGCTCGAGCGTGTGCGTCTCGTGAGGAACGTCAAGACGCCGTCGGGAGACCAGCTGGCTCGACGCCGTCTGCTTCCGAGCGAGAGCTGACGACTCGCCGAAGCTCCTCCTCGACGAGCTCGGCCCAGCGGTCGGCCTTCGGCAGCCTGATCAGCTTCCCCCACGGCGATGCGCAGCGCGATGCCGTGGAGCGCGCCGGGGATGAGGACGTAGCGGCCCTCGGCGCCGCGCTCGCGGGCGCGGTCGAAGCCCTTCTTCGAGTGCGACGCGGACACGCCGGGGATTCCCGGCAGCCAGCGGTCGAGGGCCCCGTGGAAGACGGTGAGCCGCTTGCGTCGGAGCGTGCTGACGTCGAGCTGATCCGGGATCCACGGCGCGAGGCCTACGACCTCTTCGACGACAGGCTCGTTCGCGATCGCGACGGAGACCGCCCCGCCCATCGAGAACCCGAGCAGGACGACGCGCGGCGCGCCGACCTCCGCCACGGCCGCACGCGCGTCCTCGACGCACGACTCGAGGCGCCGCCACGACTTCACCCGGTAGCGCACCTCCGCGAAGCCGAGCTCGGGGAGGCGCGGCGCGAGGGTCTGCACGAGCCATTCGATCGACGCGCTCCACGTTCCCTCGACCTCGCGCGCCTGACCGCCGTTCACGCACACGACGGCGTACTCGTCAACCCGGCCGGTGACGCGCATCTCCGCTCCCGTCGAGAGCTTCACGCGGCGACTCGCACGGTCTCGGCAAGCCATGCCGGCAGCTCGCGAAGGAATGTCGGGTCGATCGAGTGCGCCATGTGCGGGGACTCGTGGTACGTGAGGTCGGCGCCCGCTTCCGCGAGGCGCGTTCGCGCGTCGCGGCTCCACTCGACGGAGATCACCGGGTCGAGCGCGCCGTGCGCGATCGCGCAGCGCGGAAGGGGCGGCGTGATGTCGAGCTCGAAGCCGGGGACGGTCGGCATGAAGCCGGAGAGCGCGATGAGCCCGGCGGGTCGCGGCCGACCGGCTCCGAGCCCGAGCGCGAACGTCATGACCGCTCCCTGTGAGAAGCCACCCAGCACGGTTCGTTCGGGCGGGACTCCGGCCTCGGCGGCGAGGTCGTCGAGCCAGCTCGCTGCGAGAGCGAACGTCTCGGTGAACGTGCCGGGATCCGGGTAGCCGATCCTCTCGACCGCGTACCAGTGTGCGCCGCCGGGAGGAAGGTGGAGTGGGCCGCGCGGGGTCACGCCGAGCATTCGTCGCTCGGGGTCGAGCAGATCGAGCAGCGGGAAGAGGTCGCGCTCGTCGGCTCCGCGGCCGTGGAAGAGGACGAGCAGCCCTTCTGGGTCGCCAGCCGCCGGTCGTGTCAGGTGGCTGAGAGAGTCTGCGGGCACGTCCCGCGGGACGGTACCTAGCGCTGCAGGTTGCGCTCGCCGACGAGGCGCTCGAGCTCGACCTGATCCCAGCCGTTCATGAAGTCGGCGTGCGCGCCGAAGCGACCCGACGCGACCTGCGAGCCGAGCGGCACGGGTGGGTAGAGGACGATGAGGATGATCTGCGGCATCGCGACCGGATGGGAGCAGGGCACAGACCGCGCGACGAGTACTTCAGGTGCTGTTTGTGATCCGGGCTGTCGAGCCGCCGCCCGTCCCAGCAGTTCGGGAACGTGGCCTGGAGCTGGAGCATCTGATCCTCGCGGCAGGCGGGAATGGTGGCGTAGCGTGGCGTGCCGCCGACCGCGCCGCAGCTCCACGCGACGATCCCTTTCGGCTGTCGGCTGCGCGCCTCTGAGTTGCCCGCGTTCGACGAAGAAGCAGAGTCACGTCAGCAAGGACTAGGCCGCCTCAGCATCCGCCGCGAGTCGCTGTAGGCTGGCGCGAGGCCGATGAGCAGGAACGTCGAAGCGTTCGACGCGTGGATCCGCTCCACGTTCGTCGAGCTCAACACCGCGCTCGAGGAGGCGTACTTCGCGCAGACGGACCGCGCGAACGTCGACGGCGTGGGCGACGACCTCAAGACGCAGATCCTCGAAGAGGGGCGCGTCTTCGTGCGCGCGCTCGCGGACGAGGGCAACACCGACGAGGGCTTCGACCAGGCCTTCGACGTTCTCGGTGACCTCGGTCTCTACATGGCCGCGCTCCGGCGTCACGAGCTGACGAATCCCGCACGCGAGGAGCGCTCCCCACACGAGGAGGCGACAGCGCTCGGGCTGCACATCGGCGCGTCGGTCGGCGTCGTGCCGCGGTTCGCAACGAGCCACCTCGCGACGCACAACCTCGCCCGCGACGGCCGGCAGAAGAGCTTCACGTCGCTCCCCGACGAGATCCTGTTCCTCGACTACAACACCCGCGGGATCTTCGGGTACATGCGCGCCGCGGACGCGCTGAGGCGGATCGCGCCGATCGGGATCTCGCACGCGGTCGCCGAGACGCTCTTCGACGACGCGCACCGCGCGCTCGAGGACGTGGCGCGGTTCAACGACGTGCTCTTCGCGGAGCTCGACGTCGACCGCTTCTTCTACAGCGTGCGCCCGTACTACAAGCCCTACCGCGTCGGGCGCCAGGAGTACCGCGGCGCGAACGCCGGCGACTTCTCGGGCATCAACGAGATCGACCTGCTCCTCGGGCTCTGCCGCGGGAACGATCCGTACTACTCGCAGCTCCTCGTCGAGAAGATGCTCTTCATGCGTCCCGAGGATCAGGCGAGCCTGCGCGACTGCATGCGACGTCGTAGCTTTCTCGACCAGTTCCTCGACGTTGCGGACGAGAGCCGCGAACGGGAGTGGTTCCAGCGAAACGCGCGCGCGTTCGTTCGCGTGTGCGAGGCGCACGGCCGCGTCGCCGCGCAGCACCACGACCAGCTCGTCGCGCGCTTCATCGTTGCGCCGTCGAACGCTCTGGACGAGAGCCACCTCGCGCAGGTGACGGCGAGCGGTCCGCCGCTGCCGGTGCTCCTGGCGGCGCTCGAGGTGCTCCGCGACCTCCGCCTCGCCGCGCCTCGGGACGACATCGCGTCGCGGCACGGGGATCTGTCGCGGCTTCGCGAGGCGGTCGTGTGACGAACGTTCGTCGCTGCGACGTATCGGACACGAGCCGAGCCGCAGGACACGGCCTGCGCTCACGGAATCATTACTCACCCCACACGCATCGCTTGCTTCGACGTTCGAGACTCGACCAGCGCGTGACCCGCCACCAGACCCCCTTCATCCGTGCCGTCGCCGTCGTTGCGGTGCTCATCGCGGCGTTCGCCGCGTCCGGCACTGCCGGTGCGGCAACGCCGTGCAGCAAGGCCATCCTCGACGACTGGCTCGACAACGACCGGATCGATCGCATCTACGAGCTCTCCTGCTACGAGGCCGCGATCGACGCGATTCCCGAGGACATCCGCATCTATACGAACGCGGAGGAGGTCATCTCGCGGGCGTTCCAGAACGTGTCCGGCAAGCGGCTCGAGCGGCAGCTCGAGGGGCCGAGCACGGTCGAGACGCCACCGTCCGGCTACGTGCCGCCGGTCGACTCCTCGGCGTCTACGGCGTTTCCACTGCCGCTCCTCGTCCTCGGCGGGATGTCTGTCGCGCTGCTCGCCGCGGGCGGCTTCGGGTACGTCTCGCGCCGCCGCCGCCAGAGCTAGCGCCGCTGCGGGCGAGCCGACGGCTCGCGTCTACACTCGGTTCCCCGATGGCCACGACCGAATCGACGTGGACTCCGTCCTCGTGGCGCGAGCTCCCTGCCGCCCAGCGGCCCGAGTGGCCGGACGAGGCCGCGCTCGCAGCCGTGCGCGAGCGGCTCGCCACGCTCCCGCCGCTCGTCTTCGCGGGAGAGGCGCGAGCGCTCCTGGCGTCGCTCGGCGAGGTCTGCGAGGGGCGGGCGTTCCTGCTCCAGGCGGGAGACTGCGTCGAGTCGTTCCGAGACGTCTCCGCGCCGGCGATCCGTGAGCGGCTGAAGGTGCTCCTGCAGATGTCGGCCGTGCTCGCGTACGGGGCGATGCTTCCCGTGGTGAGAGTCGGCCGCATCGCCGGTCAGTTCGCGAAGCCGCGAAGCGGCCTGACCGAGGTCATCGACGGCGTCGAGCTGCCGTCGTTTCGAGGACACATCGTCCACTCGGACGAGCCGACGCCGGAGGCGCGAGTGCCCGATGCCGAGCGCCTCGTCCACGCCTACTACCAGGCTGCATCGACCCTCAATCTCCTGCGGGCGTTCACGAAGGGCGGATTCGCCGATCTCACGCACGTCCACACGTGGAACCGCGAGTTCGTCGCAAGCTCACCGGCCGGCCAGCGCTACGAGGTGCTCGCGGACGAGATCGAGCGCGCGCTCCGGTTCATGCAGGCGATCGGGATCGACCTCACGACCGAGAGAACCCTCCACGAGGTCGACGTCTGGACGAGCCACGAGGGCCTTCTCCTCGAGTACGAGGAGGCGCTCACGCGCACGGACTCGCTGACCGGTCAGCCCTACGACTGCTCGGCGCACATGCTCTGGATCGGAGACCGGACGCGCGGGCTCGGCGGCGCGCACGTCGAGTTCTTCTCCGGCGTCCGCAACCCGATCGGCGTGAAGCTCGGGCCGTCGGCGACACCTGACGACGCGGTCGCGCTCGCCGAGCGGCTCAACCCGGACCGCATCCCGGGCCGGCTCACGTTCATCACGCGGATGGGCGCCGCGCACGTCCGCGAGAAGCTCTCGCCGCTGCTCCGCGCAGTGCGCGAGTCCGCGATCCCGGTCGTGTGGGCGTGCGACCCGATGCACGGAAATCTCGTGCGGACCGAAAGCGGCCGGAAGACTCGGCGGTTCGACGACATCATGGAGGAGCTGCAGGGGTTCTTCGCGTCGCATCGCGAGGCGGGAACGTGGCCGGGCGGCGTCCACCTCGAGTTCACCGGCGAGGACGTCACCGAGTGCCTGGGCGGCTCCGAGGCCGTGCTCGAGGAGCAGCTCGACAACCGCTACGAGACGCTGTGCGATCCGCGCCTCAACGGGCGCCAGTCGCTCGACCTCGCGTTCCGCGTGGCCGAGCTCATGCGAACGGTCTGACGCGAGGCATGCGGCTCGCGGTCGTCGGCACCGGGCTCATCGGCGCTTCGGCGGCACTCGCCGCGCGCCGCGCCGGCATCCCCGACGTCACGGGCTGGGACGAGGATCCGGCGACGCTCGACGTCGCCGTCGAGCGAGGAGCAGTCGCTGCGGCACCGTCGCTCGCGGCCTCGCTCGTCGACGCCGACGTCGCGCTCGTCGCGGTCCCGGTCGCGGTGCTTCCGGGGGTGGTGCAGGAGGTGCTCGCGCACGCGCCGGCGACATGCACCGTCACGGACGCCGGCTCGACGAAAGGTGCCGTCTGTGCCGCGGCCGGAGACGACCCGCGGTTCGTCGGCGGGCATCCGATCTGCGGAGCCGAGACGCGCGGGCCGGCGCGGGCGAGCGCCGATCTCTTCGAGGGTGCGACGTGGTTCCTCTCGCCGCTCGCGACGACGGAGCCGGAGCGCTACCGCGCGGTGCACTCCTTCGTGGCCTCACTCGGAGCTCGGCCGTTCGCCATCGACCCGTCCGCGCACGACCGGCTCGTCGCCGTGACGAGCCACCTGCCGCACGCGCTCGCGAACGTCCTCCTGAACCAGGCCGGCTCGTCGCGAGTCGACGGGCACGATCCGCTCGCCGCCGCGGGCGGGTCGCTGCGCGACATGACCCGCATCGCGGGCGCGAACCCACGTATCTGGGTCGACATCTTCCTCGAGAACAGCGACGCGCTGGCCGCCTCGCTCGCCGAGCACCGCCGCCGCGTCGAGCAGCTCGAAGACGCGCTCGCGAGCGGCGACGCGGGGTTCCTCGCACGCTGGATCGGCGAGGCGAGCGGCAACCGGCGTCGTCTGCTCGAGACCGCCTACGAGGATCCGGGTGCGCTCCATCGCATGCGCGTGCACCTCCCCGATCGTCCGGGCGTGCTCGCGGGAGTCTTCCAGGCTCTCGGCGCCGAGCGCATCAACGTGGAGGACTTCGAGATGGAGCATCTCTCGCCCGATCGTGGCGGGACGCTGACGATCCTCGTCGCGGGCGAGAGCGACGCGGCGCTCGCGACGCGCCTCCTCGAGGAGCAGGGCTACGGCGTGGTCGTCGCGCCCGTCATCGACGAGTAGCGCCCGACGCTACGTCGTCGCGCAGCTCGGGGCGTCTGCCTCGGCGGCCGGGGCGACGCGCCGGAAGCTCCTTGCGTTCTCGTCCCAGCGCTCGAGCAGCTCCGCCGCGCGCGGCGACTCCGTGTGGCGAAGGTGCCGTTCGACGAGCTCGCGGAGCTCCGCGAGCTGGCCTGCGTCTGGGTCGTGGACGAGCACGAGGCCGTCGCCGAGCCGCTCGTCGAGCGTGCCGTCGCGGTCGAGAACGTACGCGTCGCCGCCCGTCATGCCCGGCGCCGAAGTTGAGCCCGACGTCGCCGAGGACGACGACGGTGCCGGCGGTCATGTACTCACAGCCGTGGTCGCCTACACCTTCGATCACGGCCACCGCGCCGGAGTTGCGAACCGCGAACCGCTCACCCGCGGAGCCTGCGCAGTAGAGCTGTCCACCCGTCGCGCCGTACAGCACCGCGTTGCCGACGAGGCACGGATCGCCGGCGTCGTCGGGCGGCGGGGAGATCACGATGCGGCCGCCGCTCATCGCCTTGCCCACGCCGTCGTTCGCCTCGCCGACGAGGTCGAGCTCGACCCCCGCGGTGAGGAACGCGCCGAAGCTCTGTCCGGCGGAGCCCTCGAAGCGCGCGCGCACGCGGCCCGGAGGCGGCGCCGAGCCTGCGACCCGAGCGATTGCGCCGCCGAGCCGGGCTCCGACCGCACGATCGCCGTTCGTGATCTGATGGCGCGGCTCGATGAGCGTCGCGCCCTCGAGCGCCGCGCGGCTCTGTGCGTGGAGGAGGATGCCGAGCCGGTCGCCCGCGTCCCTCGGCCGCGCTCCGGTGAAGCGAGCGGTCCCTTCCGCGCTCCGGCCGAGGAGCGGCGTCAGGTCGAGGCAGTCGACGCCAACGTCGCCCGTGCGACGCTGCGCGAGGCACTCCACGCGCCCGACGGCGTCGTCGAGCGAGCGGAGCCCGAGCGACGCGAGCAGGCGCCGCACCTCCTCGGCGACGAAGAGGAGGTACGCCTGCACCATCTCCGGCGTCCCGCCGAACTTCTCCCGCAGCTCCGGCCGCTGGGTCGCGATCCCGACGGGGCAGCTGTCGAGGTGGCACGAGCGCACCATGAGACAGCCCTCCGCGAGGAGCAGAGACGTCCCGAACGCGTACTCGTCGGCACCGAGCAGCGCGGCGACGACGACGTCGCGCCCGGTCTTGAAGCCGCCGTCGGCGCGGAGCCGCACGCGGCTTCGGAGGTGGTTCGCGACGAGCGCCTGCTGCGCCTCGGCGAGCCCGAGCTCCCACGGGACGCCCGCGCTCTTGATCGAGACGAGCGGGCTCGCTCCGGTGCCACCGTCCGCGCCCGCGATGTGGATGACGTCTGCGTGCGCTTTCGCCACGCCCGCCGCGACGAGCCCGACGCCGCTCTCCGCGACGAGCTTCACGGAGATCGCCGCATCCGGGTTCACCTCGCGCAGGTCGAAGACGAGCTGGGCGAGATCCTCGATCGAGTAGATGTCGTGGTGCGGCGGAGGCGAGATGAGGGAGACGCCGGGTCGCGTCTTGCGCAGGCGGGCGATCTCCTCCGTCACCTTGTGCGCCGGGATCTGGCCTCCCTCGCCGGGCTTCGAGCCCTGCGCGATCTTGATCTGGAGCTCCTCGGCCGAGACCGCGTACTCCGCGCTCACGCCGAACCGGCCCGACGCGACCTGCTTGATCTTCGAGTTGCGCTCGTCGCCGAAACGATCCGGGTTCTCGCCGCCCTCGCCCGAGTTCGCGCGTCCGCCGAGGCGGTTGAGCGCGATCGCGACGGTCTCGTGCGCCTCTGCGGAGAGCGCGCCGTGCGACATCGCTCCGCTCGAGAAGCGGCGCACGATCGACGAAGCCGGCTCGACCTCGTCCAGCGGGATGGGCGGGCCGGCTGGGACGAGGTCGAGCAGGTCGCGAGGCTCGAGCGGGCCGCGGCCGTTCACGAGCTCGGCGAAGCGGTCGTACAGGTCGGAGCGGTCTCCGCGCGTCGCTGCCCGCAGCGCGTGCGCACCCGCGACCGCCTCCTGCAGCGCGGCCACGACGTCGGGGTCCGTCGCGTGCCGTTCGCCGCCCTTGCGGAACTTGAAGTAGCCGGGGTTCTCGAGCTGCGGCTTCTCCGCGCGAGAGGTCTCGAGGCGCTCGAGCGCCTCCCGCTCGAAGCGGTCGAGACGTGCGCCGCCGAGTGCGGACGGCGTGCCTCCCAGGTACTCGCGGCAGAGCGTGCGATCGAGCCCGACCGCATCGAACAGCCGGGCGCCGCGGTAGCTCGCGACGTCGGCGATGCCCATCTTGGACATGACCTTCAGGACGCCCTCCTCGAACGCGGCGAAGAGGCGGCGCTGCGCCTCGTCGGGCGCCGGTCGGTCGCCGCCGATCCGGTCGTTCGCGGCGAGCTGCGCGACCGTCTCGAGTGCGAGCCGCGGGCAGATCGCGTCGGCGCCGTAGCCGAGGAGGCACGCGATCGTGTGCGTGTCGCGCGGCTCGTCCGACTCCACGAGCAGCGAGCAGCGCGTGCGGAGCCCCGCTTCGACCAGTCGCGTATGCACGGCCGAGAGAGCGAGGATCGCGGGCACCGGGGCACGCTCGCCTCCTGCGTCGCGGTCGGAGAGGCAGACGAGCTCGGCACCCGCCGCGACGGCCGACTCCGCGAGGACGACGATCCGATCGAGGGCTCGCCCGAGCCCCTCCTCACCCGAGAACGTCGCATCGAGCCGAAGGGGAGACAGCGACTCGAGCCCGGACGGGTAGAGGAGGAACCCGGGGAGTACGGTGAGCCGTGGCGGCGGGCCGTCGACGCCGAGCACGTCGACGCGCGGCCCGAGCAGCGTCGCCACGGACATGACGAGGCGCTCGCGGAGGTGGTCGATCGCGGGGTTCGTCACCTGCGCGAAGCGCTGTCGGAGGTAGGTGGAGAACGGGCGCGCGCGGCCGGCGAGCGGTGCGATCGAGGCATCGTCGCCCATCGACGAGACGGGGTCGTGGCCGGTCTGTGCCAGCGGACGGAGCATCGTGTTCAGGTCCTCGCGGGTGTAGCCGTGGAGGACATGTCGCGCGTCCAGGCCGTCGTCGGGAGCCTCGACCGGCTCGCCTGCGTCGGCGGCCACGGTGTTCGCCGCCACCCAGCGCCCGTACGGACGCCGCCGCGCGAGCTCGCGCCGCAGCTCGTCCCCGAGCAGGAGCCCGTGCACGGGATCGACGACGAGGATCCCGCCCGGGCCGAGACGCGCGCGCCTGACGCGCGAACCCTCGGGTAGCGGTACCGCCCCCGCCTCCGATGCAACCGTGACGAGGCCGTCGTCCGTGATCGCCACGCGCAGCGGCCGAAGCCCGTTGCGGTCGAGTGTGGCTCCGCAGGTCCGGCCGTCCGTGAAGCAGAGGGCAGCAGGGCCGTCCCACGGCTCGCTGAGCATCGCGCCGTAGCGGTGGAAGTCACGCACCTCCGGATCGAGCCGCGGATCGTTCTGCCACGCGGGCGGGACGAGGAGCGACACGGCTTCGGCGAGGTCCTTGCCCTGACCGCGCACGACGAGGTCGAGTGCGTTGTCGAGGAGCGCCGAGTCGGATCCGTCGCGATCGAGCGCGGGCGCGAGGCCCGGCTCAGGTTCCTGCGAACGGAGCCGGGCCTCCATCCACGCGACGTTCCCGTCGATCGTGTTGATCTCGCCGTTGTGGCAGAGGAGCCGGAACGGCTGGGCCCGCTCCCAACTCGGCTCCGTGTTCGTCGAGAAGCGCTGATGGAAGATCGCGAACGGGACCTCGAGCGCGGGATCCTCGAGGTCGGGGTAGAAGTGCGCGAGCTGGCCGGCGGCGCAGAGAGCCTTGTAGGTGACCGTGCGGAACGAGAGCGAGACGACGTAGACGCCGGCCACGCGCTCCGCCCGCCGCCGTGCGCGATACGCGCGTCGCTCGGCGTCCGGGTGCTCGGATGGAGCGAGCACGAGCTGGTCGATGCGCGGCAGCGAGGCAAGCGCGGTCACGCCGATCGCCTCGTTGCGTGTGGGCACGGTCCTCCAGCCCGCTGGTTCGAGGCCCTCCGCGCGGCAGGCATCCTCGACCGGCGCCCGCAGCCAGCCCTCGCGGAGGAAGCACATCGCGAGGCCCGCGTCGGGCCAGCCACTGAGCGTGTCCGTCAGCGGGAGGAGAACGCCGGCGCCGTCGCCGGTGACGCCGTCTGCGGCCCACGCACCGCGATGCCCGACCGCCGCGAGCCCGGCGAGCGCGCGATCGAGCACGTCGCGCGACGGGCGGCCGTGGACGTCCGCGACGAGGCCGATGCCGCACGCATCGCGCTCTCGCCGTGGGTCGTACAGAAGCCGTTGCCGGTCGCCGGAGATGGCGAGCACCTTTCACTTCGGAGGGTCGAAGACTCCCGCCGCCTTTCTGTTGAGCTAGTGCGGCGGCGGCGGGAGGGTGGGTGCCGACTAGCTAGGGGGGCCGAAGCCAAAAATCGCGGCATTGCGGCTCGCGGCGCGAAAGCGATCACGGCTGTTACGGCACCCGACACGAGCGGAAGAGGATAGTCGGTTCGCCCGACGCCGACAACCCGTCGGCGCGCACGCGGATCTGGCGGCGCCCCGAACGGTCGGTTATCGTGACCTCCATGACCAGCCCGAGTCGCGCAGCTCTTCCCGCTCAGCCGCTCGCTGGTCGGCCTCGCGCTCTTCCTTCCCCGCTAGGGGAAGCCTGCGTCGACATATCCGTCCTGTCCGCACCCCTGGTGCGCCCAACGTCGACCCCGAGGAGCGCTGCGCGATGCCCATGCCGCACTGGAAGTACCGACCGTACGCGACCGTCGATCTGCCGGATCGAACCTGGCCCGACCGCGTCCTCGATGCGGCCCCGATCTGGTGCTCGACCGACCTCCGCGACGGCAACCAGGCGCTGGTCAACCCGATGGACGGCGAGCGCAAGCGCAGGTTCTTCGCGCTCCTGCTCGAGCTCGGCGTCCCCGAGATCGAAGTGGGATTCCCGGCGGCGTCCAAGACGGACTTCGACTTCGTCCGCTTGCTGATCGAGGAGAGGCTCGTCCCGAGCGGGACGACCATCGCGGTCCTCACGCAGGCGCGCCCCGAGCTCATCGCGCGTAGCTTCGAGGCGATCTCGGGCGCGGAGCGGGCGATCGTGCATCTCTACAACTCCACGTCGGTCACGCAGCGGCGCGTCGTCTTCCGTCTCGACCGCGCCGGCATCACGGAGCTCGCGGTACGCGGCGCGCGACTGTGCAAGGAGCTGGCGGCAACCGCGGACGGAGAGATCGTCTTCCAGTACTCGCCCGAGAGCTTCCATCACACCGAGCTCGACTACGCCCTCGAGATCTGCGAGGCCGTCGCGGAGGAGTGGGGGCCGACACCCGAGGCGAAGATGATCGTCAACCTGCCGACGACCGTCGAGCAGTTCCCGCCCAACGTCTATGCGGACCGGATCGAGTGGTTCGGGCGAAACTTCTCGAAGCGCGACGCGACGATCCTCTCGGTCCATCCGCACAACGACCGTGGCACTGCCGTCGCCACCGCCGAGCTCGGGCTCATGGCCGGGGCGGAGCGTGTGGAAGGGACGCTCTTCGGGAACGGGGAACGGACCGGCAACGTCGACCTGATCACGATCGCGCTCAACCTGCTCACCCAGGGCGTCGATCCGCGGCTCGACCTCTCGTCGCTCGACGTCGCGCGGGCGATCGTCGAGGAATGCAACGAGCTCCCCGTCCACCCGCGCCATCCCTACGTCGGCGAGCTCGTCTACACGGCCTTCTCGGGCTCGCACCAGGACGCGATCAAGAAGGGGATGCACGCCCAGGAGCGGTCGGGGTCGGACGCCTGGGACGTTCCGTACCTGTCCATCGACCCGAAGGACGTCGGGCGGACGTACGAGGCGATCATCCGCGTGAACTCACAGTCGGGCAAGGGCGGGGTGGCGTACCTCATGCAGGTCGAGCATCACCTCGACCTCCCGCGCGGGCTCCAGGTCGACTTCGCGCAGAAGGTGCAGGCGATCGCCGACGCGCGTGGGGGAGAGCTGGCCCCGGACGAGCTGCTGGCGACGTTCCAGGTCCACTACCTCGACCACACGACGCCGTTCGAGCTCGTCGGCCACTCCCTGTCGAGCGAGGGCGGGACCGACCGGATCGCGGCGCGCCTGGTCGTCGACGGAGTCGAGCGCATCGTCGAGGGCGAGGGCAACGGGCCGATCGACGCGCTGGTGACCGCGCTCTCCCGCGAGCTCGGCGCGGAGGTGCACGTGCTCGACTACCACGAGCACGCGATGAGCCGAGGAGAGGACGCGACGGCGGCCGCGTACGTCGAGGCGGACGTTGACGGCGAGGTCGTCTGGGGCGTCGGGATCCACTCGTCCATCGTCACCGCATCGCTGCGCGCGGTGGTCAACGCCGCGAACCGTGGACGGGCTCTGCGTGCGGCCCAGGACGCGGTGGCGGCGGCGTTCGATGCGATAGCTTCACCCGTTGTCGGCTTGACACGGAGGGGTCGCAACCGCACACTGTGCCCTTCGATGCCGGGTCTCGTGTACGTATCCACACGCACAGACGTCACCGCCGTAGGCGTATCCGCCTGCGGCCTCGGCATCGAGATTCTCCTGATTCTCCCCCTCTAGGGGGAGACGCGACCTACGCGCCTTCCAGGCGCAGACGCCGACCTAAGCACAGGACAGGTGCGTCCTCGGGCGCACCCGACAGGAGGAGCAGACACGTGAAGACCGACGCAGGATCACGATCTTCGACACGACGCTCAGGGACGGTGAGCAGTCCCCGGGCATCGCGCTCTCACCCGACGAGAAGGTGGAGATCGCGCTCGGCGCTCGAACGCCTCGGCGTCGACGTGATCGAGGCGGGCTTCGCGTTCTCCTCGCCGGGTGACTTCGAGGGCGTGCGCGCCGTCGGTGCCGCCGTGACGGAGCCGACGGTCGCTCGTTCGCGCGGGCGCACGCGGAGGACCTCGACGCTGCCGTCGAGGCGCTCGCCGACGCGCGCGGGCCGAACGCGCATTCACGTCGTCCTCGCGACGAGCCCGATCCACATGGAGCACAAGCTGGGGCTCGAGCCGCCCGAGGTCGTCGAGCATGCTCGACACGCCGTCTCGTACGTCGCGGGCACGCGTCGACGAGGTCGAGTTCTGCTGCGAGGACGCGACGCGCTCCGACCCTTCCTTCGTCGCCGAGGTATGCCGCGCCGCGATCGAGGCCGGAGCGACGACGATCAACCTCCCCGACACCGTCGGCTACACGTTCCCCGAGGAGCACGCCGCGTTCCTGCTGCGAGGTGCGGCGGCTCTGCCCCGAACTCGCAGCAGTGACGCTGTCCGTCCACTGCCACGACGACCTCGGTCTCGCGGTCGCGAACACGCTCGCGGGGATCGCAAGCAGGCGCGACGCAGGTCGAGTGCACGGTCAACGGCCTCGGCGAACGTGCGGGCAACGCCGCGCTCGAGGAGGTCGTGATGGCGCTTCGCGTTCGCGCGGACGCGCTCGGCTACGAGACGGGCGTCGACGTCTCCGAGATCGGACGCGTCTCGCACGTCGTCTCGCAGCTCACGGGGTACGGCGTCCAGCGCAACAAGGCGATCGTCGGCGCAAGCGCATTCGCCCACGAGGCCGGCATCCACCAGGACGGGATGCTCAAGAACGCCGCGACCTACCAGATCATGGATCCGGAGGAGCTCGGCCTCACGATGACGCTGCCGCTCGGCAAGCACTCGGGGCGGCACGCGTTCCGCAGTGCGTGCGAGCACGCCGGCATGCGCCTGAGCGACGACGAGCTGGCCAGCGCGTTCCAGCGCTTCAAGGCGCTCGCCGACACGCGCAAGGCCGTCACTCTCTACGACGTCTTCGAAGAGGTGGCGGCATGACCGAGCCGCACGACGTACACGGTCGCGTGCCTGTCCGGGCACGGCATCGGCCCCGAGGTCATGGCGCAGGCGAGCCGTGCGCTCGAGCGCGTCTCGCGGCTGCACGGGTTCCGGATCGCGGAGATCCATCCGCCGTTCGGCGCCGAGGCGCTGACGCAGTCCGGTCACGCGCTGCCGGGCGAGACGCGGCGGGCGACGCTTGCGGCAGAGGCCATCCTCGTCGCGGCGGGGAACGAGCCGGCGCTCGCAGGTGTCGAGTCCGAGCTCGATCTGCAGGTGCGCGTGGATCGCGTCGCGTACGGGGCGCGCGAGACCGTCACGGTGCTCAGCCCGCTCGGCGAGAGCGCGACGCAGGGGGCGCTGCGGCGAGCATTCGAGGTTGCCCGCTCGAGCCGCGGTCGCGTCGCGTCCGTCGGCGGCGATGCCGCGTGGACGTCTCAGCTGGAGGTCGAGGCGGCACGCCATCCGGGCGTCCTCGTCGGCATGGAGCAGATGAAGACCGCCGTCTCGAGGCTCGCGTTCGAGCCGGAGGCGTTCGACGTCGTCGTCACGCCCGCGCCGTACGCCGAGCCGCTCGTGGCGTTCGTCGCACACGGCCACCATCCACGCGTGGTCGCGTCCGGACGTCTCGCTGGCACCGGTCCCGGCGTGTTCCTCCCGGCGCACGGCGCGGCCGAGGACATCGCGGGCCAGGGCGTCGCGAACCCGGCGTCGATGCTGCTCGCCGCCGCGCTCCTGCTGGGAGAGGGCCTCGGCGAGCGGCGGGCTGCGGAGACGCTCACCGGAGCCGTGCTGCACGCCTGCTCGAACGGAACCCGGACGCCTGACATGGTGTCGACCGGGATGGGCGCGACGACGCGCGAGTTCACCGACGTCGTGCTGTCGGAGCTCCCCGGCTCGTTCACGAACGCCGAGTTCTACCGCGAGGCGGTCGCGTGAAGCCCAACGGCGCCGATGCGGTTCTTCGCTCGCTCGAGGCCGAGGGGGTCGACGTCGCCTTCGGGCTCCCCGGCGGCGCCATCCTGCCGCTGTACGACGCGTTCGCGCGCGGGACGACCGTGCGTCACGTCCTCGCCCGGCACGAGCAGGGTGCGGGGCACATGGCCGAGGGGTACGCGCGTGCGACCGGACGCGTCGGAGTCGCGGTCGCCACGTCGGGGCCGGGCGCGACGAACCTCGTGACGCCGATCGCCGACGCCTGGATGGACTCGACGCCGCTCGTGTGCATCACGGGCCAGGTGCGCTCGCACCTCATCGGCACCGACGCGTTCCAGGAGTGCGACATCACCGGCATCACGATCCCGGTGGTCAAGCACTCGTGGCTCGTGCAGGACGTCGAGGAGTTGCCGCACACGTTGAAGGCCGCGTTCCACGTCGCGCGAACCGGGCGCTGCGGGCCTGTCCTCGTCGACATCCCGCGCGACGTGCAGGAGGCGGCACTCGACTTCGAGTACCCCGACGAGGTGGACCTCCCCGGCTGGAAGCCGCCGCAGCGCGGCCATCCACGCCAGATCAAGCGCGCCGCCGAGGTGCTTGCGGGCGCCGAACGGCCGGTGCTCTACGTGGGCGGCGGAACGCTCAATGCCGACGCGTGCGCCGAGCTGCGCGAGCTCGCCGAGCTCGGTCGGCTCCCGGTCGTCACGACGCTGATGGGCAAGGGTTCGTTCCCCGAGACGCACGAGCTCCACTTCGGCTGGCCGGGCATGCACGGCCCGAAGTGGTCGAACTGGGCCATGAACAAGTGCGATGTCCTGGTCGCCGTCGGGGCGCGCTTCGACGACCGCGTCACCGGCAAGCTCTCGGCGTTCGCGCCGGGCGCGACGGTGATCCACCTCGACATCGACTCTGCAGAGATCTCGAAGCTCCGCCAGGCGGACATTCCCGTGGTCGGGCCCCTGAAGCAGGTGCTTACCGACCTCGCGGACGAGCTGCGCGCACTCCACGGATCCGGAGACGCCGCAGTCAGCCGGACCGAGCCATGGCTGCGCCAGCTCACCGCCTGGCGAGAGGAGTTCCCGCTGCGCTACGGCACCGGCGGCGAGATGCTGAAGCCGCAGCTCGTGCTGGAGACGCTGCAGGAGCTGACGAGCGGCGACGACGTCGTCTGGACGACCGGCGTGGGGCAGCATCAGATGTGGGCGATGCAGTACCTGCTCTGCGACCGGCCGCGCTCGTTCATCACCTCGGGAGGCCTCGGGACCATGGGCTACGGCATCCCTGCTGCGATCGGGGCCAAGGCTGCGCGGCCGGAGGCCACCGTCGTCTGCGTGGACGGCGACGGCTGCTTCCAGATGACGAACCAGGAGCTCGCGACCTCCGTCCTCGAGAACCTCCCGATCGTCGTCGTCATCGTCAACAACGGCTACCTCGGGATGGTTCGCCAGTGGCAGGACATGTTCTTCGACGAGCGCTTCTCGGAGGTGCACCTGACGCACCACATCCCGGACTACGCGAAGCTCGCCGAGGCGTACGGCGCCGTCGGCCTCACGGTCGAGACGGAGGACGAGCTCGAAGGCGCGCTCGAGGAGGCGATCTCGTGCGGCCGCACGGCAGTCGTGGACGCGCGGGTCGACCCGCGCGAGCACTGCTTCCCGATGATCCCGGCCGGCGCGGCCGCACTCGAGCTCGTCGAGTACGAGGAGCCCGAGAAGCCGGACCGGGTAGCGGAGGTCGCGTGAGGCACACGCTCTCCGTCCTGCTCGAGAACAAGCCGGGCGCACTCATGCGCATCGCGAGCATGTTCGCGCGGCGCGGCTTCAACATCGAGAGCCTCGCGGTCGGGCCGACCGAGCGACAGGACGTCTCGCGCATCACCCTGCGCGTGGACTGCGAGCAGCACCCGCTCGAGCAGATCGAGAAGCAGATGCACAAGCTCGTGAACGTCCTCCGCGTCTCCGAGCTCGAACCGGACGAAGCCGTGGAGCGCGAGCTCGCGCTCCTCAAGGTCGCCGCGCCCGCCGCCAGGCGCGGCGAGCTCATCTCGCTGGCCCAGGCGTTCAACGCCCGCGTCGCCGACCTCGGCGCCGACGCGATCGTGTTCGAGATCGTCGGGCATCCCGAGGAGATCGACTCGTTCGAGGAGCTCGTCCGTCCGCACGGACTGAAAGAGCTCGTGCGCACCGGGCGGATCGGCCTCGGACGCGCGTCCAACGGCTCGAAGAACCATCGTCCCCAGCACGTCCTCCGCTAACCGACACGAAGGAGAAGCGCATGGCCACGATCCACCGCGAAGGCAACCTCGACCTCCTCAGGGGCAAGGTCGCCGTCGTCGGCTACGGGAGCCAGGGCCATGCCCACGCTCTCAACCTCCACGACTCCGGCGTCGACGTCCAGGTCGGCTTGCGCGAGGGAAGTCCGTCGCGGGCGGCCGCTGAAGAGGCCGGGCTCGCCGTCGGCACCGTCGCCGAAGCCGTGCGCGGTGCGCAGGTCGTCTCGCTCCTGCTCCCCGATCAGGTGCAGCCGCGCGTCTACGAGGAGGACGTCGCGCCGAGCCTCGACCCGGACGCCGCGCTCCTCTTCGCCCACGGCTTCAACGTCCACTACGGGCGCATCGCGCCACCCGTGGGCCACGACGTGATCATGGTCGCGCCGAAGGGCCCGGGGCACATCGTGCGCCGGCTGTTCACCGAGGGGTTCGGGACGCCGGCGATCGTCGCGGTCGCCCAGGACGCGAGTGGCGGCGCCTTCGATCTCGCGCTCGCCTACGGCGCAGGGATCGGCGCGGCGCGCGCCGGGATGATCGAGACGACCTTCGCCGAGGAGACGGAAACCGACCTCTTCGGCGAGCAGGCCGTTCTCTGCGGCGGCGTGACGGAGCTCGTCCGCGCCGGGTTCGAGACGCTCGTCGAGGCCGGGTACCAGCCCGAGATCGCGTACTACGAGTGCCTCCACGAGCTGAAGCTCATCGTCGACCTCATCTGGGAGGGCGGTCTCGCCGGGATGCGGCACTCCGTCTCCGACACCGCCGAGTACGGCGACCTCACGCGCGGGCCGCGCGTCATCGACGAGCACGTGCGCGAGAACATGCGCGCGCTCCTCGACGACGTTCGCAGCGGTGTCTTCGCCAGGGAGTGGATCGCGGAGATGGACGCGGGCGAGCCGCACCTCGCCGAGCTGCGCGCACAGGCGGCGAGCCAACCCCTCGAGCAGGTCGGCCCCGAGCTGCGCGCGCTGATGCGGCGCGAGGAGTCGGAGGTCGGGGCTGGCTAGCACCGAGGTCGGCGTCGGCCTCCTGGGCTACGGGACGGTCGGCGCCGCAGTCAACCGACTGCTCGTCGAGAACGCGGACGACATCGAGCGTGCGACCGGCCACCGGCTGCGGGTCGTGCGGGCGCTCGTCCGCGATCTCGCGCGCGAGCGCGGCTTCGACCCGGGCAGCGGCGTGCTCGCGACGGAGTTCGCCGCGATTCGCGACGATCCGGCGATCGAGCGTCGTGGCGGAGGTGATGGGAGGGCTGGAACCGGCCGGGTCGCACGTCCTCGAGTTGCTCGCCGCCGGCAAGCCCGTCGTGACGGCCAACAAGCAGCTCGTCGCACAGCGCGGATCCGAGCTCTTCGCGGCCGCCGTCGCGGGCGGTGTCCAGCTCCGCTTCGAGGCGAGCGTGTGCGCGGCGATCCCGGTCATCAAGGTCCTCCGCGAGTCGCTCGTCTCGACGAACGTGCACCGCGTCCTCGGGATCGTGAACGGGACGACGAACTTCATCCTCACGGAGATGGAGCGAGGCGCGTCGTACGCGGACGCGCTCGCCGAGGCCCAGCGACGCGGCTTCGCCGAAGCGGATCCCACGGACGACGTCTCCGGCGCGGATGCGGCCGCGAAGATGGCGATCCTCGCGACGATCGCGTTCGGCTCGCGGGTCACGCTCGCGGACGTGGACTACCGAGGGCTCGAGGACCTTCCACCCGGTCTTCCCGCGGCCGCGCGCGAGCTCGAGATGGTCGTGCGGCTC
Source organism: uncultured Gaiellaceae bacterium (assembly GCA_963744285.1). Taxonomy (GTDB): domain Bacteria; phylum Actinomycetota; class Thermoleophilia; order Gaiellales; family Gaiellaceae; genus GMQP-bins7. The sequence goes on from CAVUTA010000002.1 coordinate 27,333, forward strand.
GTGGGGGCCGCGACGCTCATCGACGACCAGGTCGACGTGCGGGTCCGGCCCGCGCTCGTCGACCGGCATCACCCGCTCGCCGCGATCGAAGGGGCGTTCAACGGCGTCATGCTCCAGGGCGACGCGATTCGCGAGATCACGCTCGAAGGGCCCGGCGCCGGAGGGATCGAGACCGCGTCGGCCGTCGTCGCCGATCTCGTCTCGATCATCGGCACGACGGGCACCGGCTTCCTCCACGAGGACCCGTGCTGGCGGACGCTCGAGCGCATGCCGCCCGGCGATCTCCGCTCCCCGTTCTACCTCCACCTCGAGGTCGACGACCGTCCCGGCGTCCTGTCCGAGGTCGCCCACCGGCTCGCTGCGCACGGCGTCTCCGTGGCGCGGCTCACGCAGGTGCCTGTCGGCGCGGGAGCGTCGCTTCACGTCGTCCTCCACGAGGCTCCGCAACGCGAGGTCGAGGCCGCGCTCGCGGAGATCGCCGAGCTCCCGTCGATCCACTCGGCGCCGTCGCTGCTCCCCGTGATCTCCGACCGAGGCGTCGTCGAGCTCGGCTGGGCGTGACACGATCTCGTCGTCGTGCCCGGCGTCATCGATCGATATCGCGACCGCCTTCCCGTCGATGAGTCGACGCCGGTGGTGTCTCTCGGGGAGGGCTCGACGCCGCTCCTTCCAGCGCCGCGCCTGTCGGAGCGGCTCGGCGTCGAGCTGTACCTCAAGTGGGAGGGAGCGAACCCGACCGGGAGCTTCAAGGATCGCGGGATGACGCTCGCGATCTCCAAGGCGCTCGAGGCCGGCGTCTCGACGGTGATCTGCGCCTCGACCGGGAACACCGCGGCCTCCGCTGCTGCGTACGCGGCCCGTGCGGGGTTGCAGGCCGTCGTCCTCCAGCCACATGGAGCGGTCGCCGCCGCGAAGGTCGCGCAGGCCGGCGCGCTCGGAGCGCGCGTCGTCCAGGTCCGCGGGAGCTTCGACGACGCGCTCGCGTCCGCGCGCACGCTCGCCGACCGCGGCACGCACGTCCTCGTCAACTCGCTCAACCCGTTTCGCATCGAAGGGCAGAAGACCGCCGCGTTCGAGATCGTCGAGGATCTCGGGCGCGCACCGGACGTGCTCGCGCTCCCGTACGGCGGCGGGGGCAACATCCGTGCCTATGCACGTGGCTTCGCGGAGGCGCGAGCGGGCGGGCCGGCGCTCGTCGCCGGCGAGGCTGCGGAGCGGCGGACGACGCTCGCGTCGGCGATTCGCATCTCGGATCCGGCGCACGCCGAAGAGGCCGGAGAGGCTGTGCGCGAGTCGGGTGGCAGCGTCGTGTCGCTCGCCGACGAGACGATCCTCCAGGCCTGGCGCGACCTCGCCCGCGAGGAAGGTGTTCTCTGCGAGCCGTCCTCCGCAGCCGGGCTGGCCGCGCTCGTCGAGGCGGGCGTCGAGCCCGGCGCGTGCGTCGTCTGCGTCCTGACCGGGCACGGCCTCAAGGACTCCGAGACGGCCGCCCGCGAGAGCGCGGCGCCGGTCGTCGTGGACGCCGATCCTGACGCCATCGCCGAGGCCGCGTCGTGACGGTTCGCGTCCGCGCCCCGGCGAGCACCGCGAACCTCGGGCCGGGATTCGACTGCGCCGCGGTCGCGCTCGATCTCTGGAACGAGCTCGAGGTGAGCGAGGGGGAGGGCGAGCGCCGACTCCGAGCACCTCGGCGTCCGTGCGTTCTCGCTGCTCGCATCGCCCGAGGGCCGGCACTTCGACTTCACCGACCGGATTCCGCGCGAGCGCGGCCTCGGCTCGAGCGCCTCGATCATCGCGCTCGGGCTGGTCGCCGCCTGCGCGGTCACCGGGAGTACGCCCGATCCAGAGGAGCTCCTGGCGCTGGGCATCGAGCTCGAAGGCCATGCGGACAACCTCGCAGCCGCGCTCGCCGGTGGCGTCTGTCTGACCTGGGACGGGCATGTCGAGCGGCTCGCGGACAGCCCGCCGGCCGTCCCCGTTGCGCTCGTTCCGAACGGGACGGTCTCGACGGCCGCAGCGCGCGCCGCGCTTCCCGAGCACGTGCTCCACGCCGACGCGTCGTTCACGACGGCGCGCGCGGCACTGCTCGGAGCGGCGCTCGCGACCGGGTCGGCCGAGCTGTTCGCGGAAGCGCTCGACGATCGCCTGCACGAGCCGCATCGCGCTGCGAACGCACCACTGCTCGCGGAGGTGCGCGGAGATCTTCCACCCGGGGCGCTCGGGGCGACGATCTCCGGCTCGGGCCCGACGGTGATCGTGTGGGCCCGCGACGACGCGGTCGACGCGTGCGTCGCCGAGCTCGCAGGTCGCTACCCGGACGTCGACGTGCTTCCCCTTCCCGCCTCGCCGAAAGGAGCTCACGCACTGTGACGAGCGACCCGTACAACACACCGTCCGATCCCGCGAAGCGCGTCAGCGCCGCCCTCACCGACGGCCCCGACCGCGCGGGTGCACGCGCGATGCTCAAGGGAACGGGCTTCACCGACGACGACCTGGCCAAGCCCATCATCGGCGTCGCCACGACGTGGATCGAGACGATGCCGTGCAATCTCAATCAGCGCGACCTCGCGGTCGACGTGAAGCGCGGCATCCGCGACGCCGGCGCAACGCCGATGGAGTTCAACACGATCGCGGTCTCGGACGGGGTCTCGATGGGCACGTCCGGGATGCGTGCGTCCCTCGTCTCGCGCGAGGTGATCGCCGACTCCATCGAGCTCGTCGCGCGCGGTCACCTCTTCGACGGTCTCGTGTGCCTCGTCGCCTGCGACAAGACGACGCCCGGTGCCGTCATGGCGCTCGCGCGCCTCGACATCCCGGCCGTCGTCTTCTACACGGGCTCGATCGCGCCCGGTCTCTACCGCGGCCGCGAAGTGTCGATCGGCGACGTCTACGAGGCGATCGGCGCGTACGCGGCCGGGAAGATGAGCGCCGAGGAGCTGCACGAGCTCGAGTCGGTCGCCTGTCCGGCCGCAGGGGCGTGCGGCGGCCAGTTCACGGCGAACACGATGTCCACGATGGTCGACTTCCTCGGCCTGACGCCGCTGGGCGCGAACGGGATCCCGGCGGTGAACGGCGCGAAGGCCGAGGCGGCGTACGAGATCGGCAGGCTCGCCGTCGACGTCGTCCGGAACGACCGGCGCCCGTCGACGATCGTGACGAAGGAGGCGGTCGAGAACGCTGCTGCCGCGATCGCCGGTACGGGCGGCTCGACGAACGGGGTTCTTCACCTCGTCGCCATCGCGCGCGAGTTCGGCATCGACTTCACGATCGACGACTTCGACCGCATCTCGGCGGCGACGCCGATCGTGGCCGACATGAAGCCGTGGGGCCGCTACCACGCAACGGACGTCTACCGCGCGGGCGGCGTGGGGCTCGTCGCGCGCGAGCTCCGCAACGGTGCGCTCGTCCACGCCGGCGTCGCCTCCGTCGACGGACGTACGCTCGCCGAGGTCGCCGAGACGGTCGAGGAGACCGCGGGCCAGACCGTCGTCGTGCCGATCGCGACGCCGCTGAAATCCCGCGGGGGCGTCGCGATTCTCCGCGGCAACCTCGCGCCGGAAGGGTGCGTCGTCAAGCTCGCCGGCCACGACCGCACGGAGCACCGCGGTCCGGCTCGCGTGTTCGACTCCGAGGAGGCGTGCTTCGCGGCGGTGAAGGCCGGCGCCATCGAGCCGGGCGACGTGGTCGTGATCCGCTACGAAGGGCCCGCGGGCGGGCCGGGCATGCGCGAGATGCTGCACGTGACCGGCGCGATCGTCGGCGAGGGCCTCTCGGACGAGGTCGCACTCGTCACCGACGGGCGCTTCTCGGGTGCGACGCACGGATTCATGGTCGGGCACGTATCGCCCGAGGCCGCGCGCGGGGGGCCGCTTGCGGCGCTCCAGGACGGCGACACGATCGTGCTCGACGTCGAAGCCCGCGAGCTTCGCGTCGAGCTCTCCGACGACGAGCTCGCGGAGCGGCTGCGCGACTGGACGGCCCCCGAGCCGCGCTATACGGCCGGCGTCTTCGCGAAGTACGCCGCGCTCGTCTCCTCCGCCTCGGAGGGTGCCGTCACGCGTGCTTATCCGCAGATCGAGAGTCCGCTAGCGCGGACTCTCGATCGCGAAGATCCCTGAAGGCGGGCGCTTCGCGCGCCCGCGTCGCGGTGACTGGCCGACGCCTGCCAGATCTGCGGTGGGCGGGCGCTCTGCGCTACTGCAGCGCCTCTGGCACGACGACCGCCGCGTGCACCGGGATCGCGGTGGCGGGGCGCCCGGCGTGCGCGACCCCGACATGGCCGTGGGACTCCGTTCCATAGCCGCCGGGGACCGGGATGTAGAACTCGGGGTAGCCCCACATCCCGTGCTCGGACACGTCCAGGCCGGCCGTCTCCGACTCGACGTCCGAGCGGATGCCGAACGTCACCTTCATCAGCCAGAGGATCGCGAACGACGCGGTGAACGTGAACGCGCCGACCGCGGCGAGCCCGAGGAGCTGGATGCCGAGCTGGTGGAAGCCACCGCCGTAGAAGAGCCCTGCGCTCCCGGTCGCGAGGCTCTCCGCCTGCGAGGGCAGCGCGAGGAAGCCGAGCGAGAGCGTTCCCCACACACCTGCCATCCCGTGCGCGGCGATCGCGCCGATCGGGTCGTCGATGCGGGCACGCTCGACCGCGAGGACGCCGAAGACGACGATCGCGCCGGCCACGGCACCGACCACGATCGCAGCCCACGGAGCCACGAACGCGCAGGCGGCGGTGATCGCAACGAGTCCCGCCACGGCGCCGTTCAGCATCATCGAGAGGTCGGGCTTCTTGATCACGATCCACGACGTGAGCACCGCGCCGAGGACGCCCGCTGCCGCGGCGAGGTTCGTGTTCAGCGCGACGTACGCGAAGAAGCCGACGCCGCCGAAGTCGACGCTGAGCGTCGAGCCCGGGTTGAACCCGAACCAGCCGAACCAGAGGATGATCACGCCGAGCGTCGTGAAGGCCATGTTGTGGCCGGGAATCGCGTTCGGCTTGCCGTCGGACGAGAACTTCCCGATGCGCGGCCCGAGGAGGAGCGCGCCGGCGAGCCCGGCGAGCGCGCCCTGGTAGTGGACGACGGTCGATCCGGCGAAGTCCTGCATCCCCTTCGAGAAGAGCCAGCCGTCAGGGCTCCAGATCCAGTGCGAGACGACGGAGTAGACGAGGGTGAAGGCGGCGCCGAACACGAAGTAGACCCAGAGCTTCGTCCGCTCCGCCATCGCGCCCCAGACGATCGCCAGCGAGACGGCGCAGAAGACGACCTGGAAGAGGTACCCCGCCGCCGCCGGGATCGCGCCGAACCACGAGAACGGCGCCTCCCCGACCGTGAGCAGCTCGTCGATCGAGGGCATGAAGCCGGAGCCTCCGACGAGGCCGTTGCCTCCGTCGCCGAAGGCGATGCCGTACCCGACCGCGAAGTAGATGATGGACGCGAGCGCGAAGATCAGGACGTTCTTCGCGGCGATGTGGCCGACGTTCTTCATGCGCGTCAACCCGGCCTCCAGAAACGCGAACCCCGCCTGCATGAACATCACGAGGATCGCTGCCACGACCACCCAGACGGTGCTCGTCGCGATCGTGAGCTGCTGCGTCGTCATCCGATCTCCACCTCCTCCAGGGTTCGTCCTGTTCGGTTGTGTGTGACGTTGCTCGCGGGCGTCGTCCAGACGATCCCGTCGCCCGATTCGTTGCCGCTCCGAGCGGCGTCCACGATCGCCTCGACCACCTCGTCCGCGAGGTCGTCCTTCACGAGGAACGTGAGGACGGCCTTGGGGAGGAAGCGCGACTCGAAGATCCGCCCCCGGTACTCGTGCGTGATGCCGCGCTGGCGCCCGTGGCCGATGGCTTCCACCACCGTCACGCCGACGTGCCCGGTCTCCGCCTCGACCGCGTCGATGACGGTCTCGACGCGCTCGCGGATCACGACTGCCTCGACCTTGATCATCGTCGTCGACCTCGCTTCGCCATCGTGCCTCCCTTCGTGGACCACAAAAAAAGCCCCAGGTCTCCCGGAGACCTGAGGCATCAACGCCGTTCCACGCGTCCTTCGGCGGCCGCGTGAAGTCGGGCACGGTAGCGCACCCGACGGACGGCTGCAAGTGGCGACTGTCTAGAGCACGACGAGGCGATCGCGGTGCACGGCCTCGAGGCCACGTGTGCGCGACGCGATGTCCGCGGGTGTCGCCGCGGCGATCCCGTGTGCGAACACCGCGCCGTCCGGGCCGACGAGCTCGACCGCGTCACCCGGCTCGAACCGGCCCTCGCACGTGACGACGCCGACGGCGAGGAGGCTCCGCCCGTCGACCGCGACCGCTCGCTTCGCGCCGCCGTCGACGAGCAGCCGTCCCTTCGGCGGCTTCCCGAAGCGCAGCCAGAGCTTGTACGCCGACAGCTCCCGCTCGGCACCGTGGAACCGCGTGCCCCGCGGCTCGCCGTCGAGGATGGGCTCGAGGACGGCCTCTCCGGCCCCTTCGGCGATGACGGTGGGGATGCCGGCGGCCGCGGCCATGCGCGCCGCCAGCACCTTGCTCTGCATGCCTCCGCGACCGAGGCGCGACGACGATCCGAACACGACGGGCTCCGCCGATGTCGCCGTCCGTCACGAGCTCGGCGCCTGGCGTCCCGGGGCTGCGGGTGTACACGCCGTCGACCTCGGTCAGGAGGACGAGCAGCCGCGCGCGGACGAGGATCGCGACCTGCGCCGCGAGCGCGTCGTTGTCGCCGAAGGTGATCTCGTCGGTCGCCGTCGCGTCGTTCTCGTTCACGACGGGGACGGCTCCTGCGTCGAAGAGCGCCTGGAGCGCGTGGCGAGCGTTCACGTAGGCGGCGCGGTCGGCGATGTCGTTGCCTGTCAGGAGCACCTGTGCCGCGAGCAGCCCCTCTCGCGTGAAGGCGCGCTCCCAGGCACGGTGGAGCTTCCCCTGCCCGAGCGCGGACGCGGCCTGGAGCTTCGGCACCGAGCGCGGGCGCCGGTCGAGACCGAGCTGCGGGAGGCCGAGCGCGATCGCGCCCGACGAGACGACTGCGACGGGCTCGCCGCCTCGCACGATCCGAGCGATCTCGCGCGCGCGACGACCGAGAACCGTACGCCTGACCGATCCGCGCGGCCCGGCGACGAGGCTCGTGCCGAGCTTGACGACGACCGTCACCGGTGCTGGGTGCCGTCGCCGATCACGCGGTACTGGCGCAGCCAGAGATCCCGATACGTCACCGGGCCGCGCGGCCCGGGAGCCCAGTCGACGTTGATCCCGGTCTCGGGCGCGCCGGTCAGCTCGAACCCGTCCGTGTAGCGCGTCGTCGCGTGCCAGTACGCAGCGGTGCCGCGGTACCCGTCGAGGAACGCGCTCGGCTGCCGTCCTCGTCCTCGGCGACGATGCCCGCGGCGAGGCCGGACGTCTCCTCGTTGGCGATCCGTCACCGCCTCCTCGAGACCGTCGACGAGCGCGACCGTCACCGTCGAGACGCGCTCCGCGTCGTTCGCCCACTCGTAGCCGAGCCTCCGGTCGAGGGGGAGCGCGCCGTCGACGTCGCCGCGCACCTCGAGCCCGCGCGCGGCGAGCGCCTCGGAGGAGCGCGGACAGGAGCTCGCCTGCGTCGCGGTCGACGAGGAGCAGGTTGAGCCGGTTGCACACGCCGAGCCGATCGAGGCTCGCGTCGACGAGCGCGAGCGCCTTCTCCGTCTCGGCCGAGCGGTGGACGTAGAGCACGCCGCCGCCCTCGGCATGCGCGAGCGTCCGCACGCCGTTCTCGGCCGCGAGTCGCGCAAGCGCCGCCGTCGTCTCGCCGCTTCCGCGCAGGATCACGAGCGGGATCCGCTGCGGGAGAGAGACGAGCACGCGTGCGCCTTCGCGCTCCGGCGAGCGGACGAGCCCGACCGCGCCAGGTGGGAGTCCGGCAGCTTCGAGAGCGGGACGCAGAACCTCGTCGACGAGCACGGTCACGGTCCGCAGCGCGGCGCCGCCGGTCCGCAGCACCGCGGTGTTCAGGCTCTTGAGCAGCTGGCCGGCGACGTCGAGCGCGACGTTCGGCCGCGCCTCGAAGTTCGCGCCGACCGTGCCGATCGGGATCCGGCGCTCGCTCACGCGAAGCCCGTTCGGGAGCGTCCACGCGTCGGCTTCGCGCTCGAGCGGCGCGAGCTCCGCCATGACCGCGACCTGACGCGCGAGACCGTCGACGCGGTCGTCGTCGAGGCGCAGCCGGTCGAGGGTGCCCTCGTCGAGGCGGCCGGTCGCGGCCTCGTAGTCGGCCGCATTCGCGGCGAGGATCTCGTGGCGCCGTTCGCCGACGAGTCGGGCTGCAATCGCGAGCGCGTCGGAGACGGCGTCGTCGCGAAGAGCCGCAAGCGCGGCGTTCGCGGCGGCCGCCTCGGCCTCGACCTGCTGTCGGAGAGCGCTCACTTCACTTTGTATACTGCTCGCCGGAAGCGAGGCATGCCTCGCTCCGCATCGAGAGAGGCTGAGGGACCGGCCCTGTGAAGCCTCGGCAACCTGCTCACCCGAGCAAGGTGCCAATCCCGGTCGGATGTGTCGAGCGAGGAAAGGGAGGTCGTCGTGCCAGCTCAATCTCTTCGGTGTCGGGTCTGCGAGCGCGAGCATGCGCTCGAGGCGGTGGGTGTGTGCGCGGCCTGCTTCGGGCCGCTCGATCCCGTCTACGACTGGGATGTCGTGCGGGAGACCTTCACGCGCGAGGCGATCGCGGCCGGCCCCGCCTCGATCTGGCGCTACGCGCCGCTGCTTCCGGTCGCAGCACCTGCCGAGCCACGACTCGCGCCGGGTCTCACGCCGCTCCTCGCCGCCCCACGGCTCGCGAGCGCGCTCGGCATCGGCGAGCTGTACCTCAAGCTCGACACCGCCAATCCGACGCACTCGTTCAAGGACCGCGTCGTCGCGGTCGCCTGCGCGAAGGCGCTCGAGCTCGGCGCGACGACGCTCGCATGCTCGTCGACCGGCAACCTCGCGAACGCGGTCGCCGCGCGCGCAGCGGCGGAGGGGATCGAGGCCGCGGTTCTCTGCCCGGCCGACCTCGAGCCCGAGAAGCTCTCAGGCGACCGCGGTCTACGGCGCGACGATCTACGCCGTCGACGGGAGCTACGACGACTGCTCCCGCCTGAGCGTCGAGCTCTCGTTCGAGCTCGACTGGGCGTTCGTCAACGTCGGGCTCCGTTCCTACTACGCCGAGGGCTCGAAGACCGTCGCCTTCGAGATCGCCGAGCAGCTCGGCTGGAGGCTCCCGACGGCGGTCGCGTGCCCGATCGCCTCGGGTGCTCTCTTCTCGAAGGTGCACCAGGGCTTCTTCGAGCTGCGCGAGCTCGGGCTCGTCGCCGGCGACGCTCCGCGCCTCTACGGCGGGCAAGCGGAAGGCTGCGCGCCCGTCGCCGCCGCCTACGCGGAGCAGCGCAAGGTCGTCCCGCTCAAGCCGGACACGCTGTGCCGCTCGCTCGCGATCGGCAACCCCGCTGACGGCAACCTCGCCGTCTCGACCGCGAACGCGTCCGGCGGAGCGATCTACGCCGTCGCCGAGGAGGAGATCGGGCAGAACATGGCGTTGCTCGCCGAGACGAGCGGCGTCTTCGGCGAGACGGCAGCCGGCGTCACGCTCGGTGCCCTCCGCGAGGCCGTGCGCGGCGGCGAGCTCGGAGAGGAAGACACCGTCGTCCTTCTCGTCACGGGCGACGGCCTGAAGACGCCGCAGCCCGTCGCCGAGCGCGTGCAGCCGATCTTCGTCGAGCCCGACGGCGACGCTCTGCTCGAGCGACTCGGGGTCGTGCTCTGACGGATCAGCTCGCCTCGGCGGATGCACCGCTCCGACGGGACGTTCGGCTGCTCGGATCGATCCTCGGCCGGATCCTCGTCGAGCAGGAAGGACAGGAGCTGCTCGACCTGGAGGAGGAGATACGGCTCCTCGCCCGGACCGCGCGCGCAACCGGCCGTGCGGCACAACGCGCGCGGCTCAGGACGACCGTCGCCGACCTCGAGCCGGAGCGCCAGGCGCTCGTCCTGCGTGCGTTCGGCGTCTACTTCCAGCTCGTCAACCTGGCGGAGCAGCACCACCGGCTCCGACGCCGCCGCCAGTACGAGCACGAGCAGCGCGTGCCGCGCGAGTCGCTGGCGGACGCGGTGCAACGCCTCGAGCGGGCCGGCGTCGCGCCGGACGAGCTGGAGCGCGCGGCGCGGCAGCTCTCGCTCGAGCTCGTCCTCACCGCGCATCCCACCGAGGCGACGAGGCGGAGCGTGCTCGCCGCGCATCTGCGCCTGAGTCGTCTGCTCGCGCAGCTGGACGACCCCTCGCTCACGCCTGCGCGCAGACGACGCGTCGAGGCGGCGCTCGCGGAGGAGGTGACGCTCCTCTGGCAGACGGACGAGGTTCGTTCGCGGCGCCCGCGCGTCGTCGACGAGATCCGTCACGGGCTCTGGTTCTTCGAGCAGAGCCTGCTCCGCGTCTCGGAGCTCCTGCTCGCCGACTACCGAAGGCTGCTGCCGGACGCGCCGGCGCCGTTTCGCTTCGGCACCTGGATCGGCGGCGACCTCGACGGCAACCCCTCTGCCGGCCCGGAGACGATCGCCGAGGCTCTCGACCAGGCCCGCACGCTCGCCCTCACCACCTATGCGGCCGAGGTTCGCGAGCTCGCGCAGGCGATCGGGATCTCGAGCTCAGCTCGCTCGTCGACCTCGCCCGAGCTCGTCGCCTCGATCGCCCGCGACGAGCAGGAGCTTCCCGCGTATGCCGCCGCGCTCGAGGATCGCAACCTCGACGAGCCGTACAGGCGCAAGCTCAGCTTCGCCTGGAAGCGCCTGCGCAACGCGCTCGACGGCGGCGGGCCGGGCTACGCGACGCCGTCCGCGCTCGCATCCGATCTCGACGTTCTCGACCGGAGCCTTCGTGCCGGCCGTGCGGATCGCGTGGCGGACGGACGGCTCGCCGCGCTGCGGCGTCGTGTCGAGCTCTTCGGCTTCCACCTGGCCAAGCTCGACGTTCGTCTTCACGCCGAGGATCTCCGTGCGCCGTCCGAGCGTGCTCGGGAGACGATCGCTGCTGTCGCACGTGCACATGCGAGCCATGGCCCCGAGGCCGTCGACACGCTGATCGTGTCGGGGACGTCGTCGGCCGACGACGTCCTCCGCGCACTCGACCTGGCGGAGGAGCAGGGCATCGAGCTCTCGCTCGTCCCGCTCTTCGAGACGATCGAGTCGCTGCGCTCGGCCGCGGCGATCGTGGAGCGACTGCTCGACGATCCGCGCTTCGGTCGCCTCGTGGCGGCTCGCGGCTCGCGACTCGAGGTGATGGTCGGCTACTCGGACTCCGGCAAGGACGGCGGGTATCTCACCGCGCAGTGGGAGATCTTCCGGGCGCAGCAGGCGCTCACGCAGCTCGCGTCCGATCGTGGCGTCGAGCTGACGATCTTCCACGGCCGCGGCGGCAGCGCCGGTCGCGGCGGCGGGCCGACCCACGCCGCGATCCTCGCGCAGCCGCCCGGACATCCGCCCGGGCGGCTCAAGCTCACCGAACAGGGTGAGACGGTGTCCTTCAAGTACGGCGTGCCCGGGCTCGCCTATCGAAACCTCGAAGCCGCGCTCGCGGCGACCCTCGTTGCCGCGTTCCCGGACGTCGCCGGATCGGAGCCGCCCGACGAGGCTCTGGCCGCTCTCGAAGCCCTCTCGGCGCCTGCAGAGCGGGCGTATCGGGAGCTCGTCCACGACGACCCGCACTTCCTGCCGTTCTTCCGGCAGTTCACGCCGATCGACGAGCTCGCCCTCCTCGAGATCGGGTCGCGTCCCGCGCGACGGCCGTCGGGCTCCGACGACCTCGGGGCGCTCCGCGCGATCCCGTGGGTCTTCGCCTGGACGCAGAATCGCTGCGTGCTTCCCGCCTGGTTCGGGTGTGGCACTGCGTTTGCATCCGCGAGCAGGCGCGAGCTTCGGAGCCTCTACCGCGCGTTTCCGTTCTTCCGCACGCTCGTCGCCAATCTCGAGATGACCCTCGCGAAGTCGAGCCTCGACATCGCCGAGGGCTACCTCGAGCTCGTCGAGCCCGGCCCCGAGCGCGACCGCATCTTCGATCTGATCGCAGCCGAGCACGAGCGCACGGTCGCCGCGGTGCTCGCGATCGTGGGGTCGCGCGAGCTGCTCGACCGGCAGCCGGTCATCCAGCGCTCGATCGCGCTCCGCAATCCGTACGTCGATCCGATGAACGCGATCCAGGTCGAGCTGCTCCGACGCTTCCGGGATCCGGATACGTCTCCGGCCGACCGGGATGCGCTGCGGCGACCGCTTCTGCGGTCGATCACCGGGATCGCCGCCGCGCTTCGCAACACGGGCTGATGCGACCTATGCGATGAGCGCGTCGAGCGCGGTGCGGATCTCCCGTTCGTCGACCTCGACGCCCAGCCGTGGCTTGCCGGGAGCGTCGAGCAGGACGAGACGCGCGCGTCCGGCGACGGCCTTCTTGTCCCGCGCCAGCGCTGCCCATGCCGCCTCGCGGTCGACCCGGGCCGGCTGGGGACGGAGCAGCTCCTCGACGAGCCGCGCCTCGTCCTCGAGCCCGGAGAGCCGGCAGGCAGCGAGGAGACCGAGAGCGACGGCCTTGCCGTGCGGGAGCGAGTAGTCCGACGCAGCCTCGAGCGCGTGCGCGAACGTGTGGCCGAGGTTCAGCTGCGCTCGCGTGCCGCGATCGTGGGGATCGCGAAGACACACCGCCGCCTTGAACGCGGCGCAGCGACGCACCTGCTCGGCGGTCGGCAGCTCCCAGACCGGCTCACCCGGCGAGGAGGCCCGTCTTCACGACCTCTGCGAGCCCGTTCTCGCGCTCGGCCTCGGGCAGCGTCGCGAGGAGCTCGGGATCGACGATCACTCGCGCCGGCCAGTGGAAGGTCCCGACGAGGTTCTTTCCCTCCGGGAGGTCGACGGCCGTCTTTCCGCCGATTGCCGCGTCGACCTGCGCGACGAGCGTCGTCGGCACCGGCACCCACGCGACGCCGCGGAGGTACGCCGACGCCGTGAAGCCGGCGAGGTCGAGCGCGGTGCCGCCGCCGACGGCGACGACCGTCCCGCTCCGGTCGAGCCGCAGGGCCGACCAGAGCCGTGTCGCGTGCGCGATCGTCTTGGACGCCTCGCCTGCGGGAACCTCGTGCGAGCCCGCGAGCCTGTCGCCCAGGGCCGAGCGGACGCGATCGCCGTGGATCGCCGCGACGGTGGCATCGATCACGAGCGTGAGCGAACCGTCGCCGGGCACGAGCTCTGCCAGACGCGCGACCGCGCCTTCCTCGACGTGGATCCCGGCCGCGGCGAGCACGGCGCCGTCCGCGTCTCGCGCGCTTCCGTCCGCGACCTCGTCGTAGAGCGGCGCCCGCTGCTCGAACAGCGCTCGGAACTCCTCCTCGTCGCGAGCGAGCGGCCGATCGCTGCCGGCCACGCGCGTCCAGGCTTCGTCCGCCGACGTGTCGAGCCGCACGGCGAAGGCGTGCGCCGCGAGTGCGGTCCGCGTGTCGCGCTCGACGCGAGCGCGCCGCCGCCGAGCTCGACGACCGCGAGGCTCCGCCGCCCGAGAAGCTCCACGGCAGCCTCCGCTTCGAGCTCGCGGAAAGCAGGTTCGCCGCGCTCCGAGAAGAGCTCCGGGACGGTCTTGCCGGTCTGCGCCTCGACGTGCGCGTCGACCGAGACGAACTCGCGGCCGAGCCGCGCGGCGAGCTCGGGGCCGAGGGTCGACTTGCCCGCCCCCATGAAGCCGACGAGCGCGAGGTGGCGATCGAGCGCGTTCAGCGCGGCCAGCGGATGCGCTCCAGGTACGCGACGTGCGCCGCGACGAAATCCGTGAGCGCGTCGCCGCCGAACTTCTCGCGCGCAGCGCGGGCGAGCTCCCACGCGACGGCGGCCTCCGCCACGACGGCGAGCGCCTCGACGGCCTGCACGTCGCTTCGCTCCACGAGCGCCTGCCCTGCCTCGCCCGTCGCGAGGTCGACGGAGCCGAGCGGCCGCATGAGCGTGGGGAGGGGCTTCATCGCAGCGCGGACGAGAATCGCCTCGCCGTTCGACATCCCACCCTCCATGCCACCGGCCCGGTTCGTGCTTCGGCGCAAGCCCGGCTCGATCTCGTCGTGCGCCTCCGAACCACGCCGGCGCGCCAGCTCGAAGCCGTCGCCCACCTCGACACCTTTGACCGCCTGGATGCCCATGAGTGCCGCAGCGAGTCGCGCGTCGAGCCGGTCGCGCTTCTCCGCGTACGAGCCGAGACCGGGCGGCACGCCGGTCGCCGCGACCTCGACCACTCCGCCCAGCGTGTCGCGGTCGGCGCGCGCGTGCGTCGGTCGCCTCGCGCATCTCCTCGGGCGTCGCCGCGCCGCCGATCTCGCGCACCGAGCCCGAGACCGCGATCCCGATCTCCGCGAGCAACGCCTTCGCAACCGCGCCGGCCGCGACATGGGCTGCGGTCTGCCGCGCGCTCGCGCGCTCGAGCGCGTTGCGCACGTCCTCGTGCCCGTACTTGAGGACGCCCGCGAGGTCGGCGTGGCCGGGGCGCGGCAGGTGCACCGGGGACGTGCCTTTCCCCGACGGCTCGCCTTCGGGCGGCCACGGGCTCATGCCCCAGGTCCAGTTCGAGTGGTCGCGGTTGCGGATGACGAGCGCGAGGGGCGTTCCGAGCGTCTTGCCGTGACGGAGGCCGGCGAGCACCTCGACCTCGTCCTGCTCGAGCTTCTGCCGCGGGCTGCGTCCGTAGCCCTCGCGTCGCCGTGCGAGGTCGTGGTCGATGGCCGCGCGGTCGAGCTCGAGGCCGGCCGGAAGCCCGGTGAGGACGGCGACGAGCGCCGGCCCGTGCGACTCGCCCGCGGTGACGAGCTCGAGCGTCACGAGAGGCTCCCCAGGAAAGCGTCCATGCGTTCGAGCGCGGCGGAGAGGTTCTCGCGCGAGTTCGCGTAGCTCAGGCGCAGGTTGTCCTTGCCGACCGTGCCGAAGGCGCTTCCCGCGAGCACGGCGACGCCCGCCTCCTCGAGCAGGCGCGAGGCGAGCTCGTCGGCGTCGATCGGCACGTCCGCGACGTTCGGGAAGGCGTAGAACGCGCCCTTCGGCATGCGGCAGGTCACGCCGGGGAGCCGGTTCAGGCCTTCGACGACGAGCGCGCGCCGCGCGCGGAACTCCTCCACCATCGCGCGAGGCTCGTCCTGCGGCCCACGCAGCGCGGCGACGCCGGCGAGCTGGACGAACCCGGGCACGCAGGACGTCGAGTTCACGAAGAAGCGCGTCAGCGGATCCACGAGCTCGTCGGGGACCGCGGCGAACCCGCAGCGCCAGCCCGTCATCGCGTAGGTCTTCGAGAGCCCGTCGAGGAGAATCGTCCGCTCGAGCATCCCCGGGTGCGACGCGATGCTCGCGAACTCGCCCTCGTAGAGCATCTGCGAGTAGACCTCGTCCGAGAGCACCCACGCGTCGGTCTCGGCGATCAGCGCGGCGGCGCTCGCGACGTCCTCGGGCGACAGCGCTCCACCGGTCGGGTTCTGCGGGGAGTTGAGGATGACGAGCTTCGTCCTCGGGCCGAGGCGCTCGGCGAGATCCTCGGGCGAGAACGTGAAGTCGCGCTCCTCGAGGAGCGGAAGCGGAACCGGCGTCGCTCCCACCCAGCGGATCGCCGACTCGTAGATCGGGAAGCCGGGATCGGGATAGACGACCTCGTCTCCCGGGTTGCAGGTGGCGAGGATGCCGAAGAAGAGGAACGGCTTCGCCCCGGTTCCGACGAGGACGTTCTCCGGGCCGATGTCGACCTCGCGAGTCGCCGACAGGTACTCGGCGGCCGCCTCGCGCAGCTCCGGGATCCCCGCGGACGGGCAGTAGTGCGTCTCGCCCGCGCGCAACGCCTCGGCGGCGACCTCGCAGATGTGCGGCGGCGTCGGGAAGTCCGGCTCGCCGATCTCGAGGTGGATGACGTCGCGGCCTTCGCGCTCGAGGGCCTTCGCCCGGGCGAGGACGCTGAACGCCGTCTCGGTGCCGAGCCGCTCCAAGCTGGTCGCCAGAGTCCGTCTCGCCGTGGTGCTCACGGCTCCGAGCCTAACTTGTAGTGTCGGCGTCCCCGTGGCCAGCTCGCAGCCACAGCCTGCGCGTCGTGTGCCTGCCCGGCGACTGCATCGGGCCCGAGGTGATGGCGGTCGCGCAGCGCGTGGTGCGGGAGCTGGCGCCCGACCTCGAGCTCGAGGAGCACCTCTTCGGCGCGGCGGCGATCCGGGCGACGGGGACGTCGCTCCCGGAGGAGACGCTCGCCGCCTGCCGTAGCGCCGACGCGGTGCTCAAGGCGCCGATCGGCGATCCCGAGTTCGACGCCGCCGAGGTCCGACCCGAGCAAGGGATGCTGCAGCTCCGCGCCGAGCTCGACGTGTACGCGAACCTTCGCCCGGCGAGCCGAGGCGACGTCGATCTGCTCCTCGTTCGTGAGCTCGTCGGGGGGCTCTACTTCGGCGCTCGCGGCGTTCGCGAGGACGGGACCGCCTTCGACACGTGCGAGTACCACCCGAGTCAGGTGGAGCGCATCGCTCGCCGGGCCTTCGAGCTCGCCCGCGCGCGAGGCGGTCGGCTCACGTCCGTCGACAAGGCGAACGTGCTCGAGACCTCGCGTCTCTGGCGGCGCGTCGTCGCCGAGGTCGCGCAGGAGTACCCGGACGTCGAGGTCGACGACATGCTCGTGGACAACGCGGCCATGCAGCTCGCGTCCGATCCGGCCCAGTTCGACGTCATCGTCACCGAGAACATGTTCGGAGACATCCTCTCCGACCTCGCCGCGGCGATGACCGGCGGCCTCGGGCTCGCTCCCTCCGCGAGCCTGAGCGACGGCGGGCCGGGGATCTTCGAGCCCGTGCACGGCTCGGCGCCGGACATCGCCGGACGCGGAATCGCGAATCCGGCAGCGATGCTGCGCTCGACCGCGCTCATGTTCGAGCACGCGTTCGGACGCCTGGACGAGGCCCGCGCGCTCGAGGCCGCGGTGGACGTCGCGCTCGAGGAGCGCCCGCCGCGGGATCTGGGCGGAACCGCCACGACCGCCGAGTTCGCGGACGCGGTCGCGAGGGCGCTCTCCTGACGGGTGTTGACGGCCTCGGTCGGCGCCCCTAGCCTGTGACGCCTATGACGCGCGCCGGCGAGATCCTTGCGCCTCTTCGGCTTTAGCCGCGCGCATCTTCGTGCGCTAGTCGGCGATCCGCGCTCCGCCGCCGCCGGCTAGCCCTCACAAGGCGGAATCCACCTCTCTCCAGGGAAGTCGCTCCATGCCGAGCTCCGCACCGACAATCGATCCCGACGCCCGCGTCGGCTACCCCGGCCGCGACGGCGCGCACAGCGCCGCCGCCTGCGACCGCCTCTTCCCGGATGCGGAGCTCGTCGCGCTGCCGACGTTTCACGCGGTCGTCGAGGCGACCGCGAGCGGCGCGATCGCGTTCGGCGTGCTGCCGATCGAGAGCTCGCTGTCGGGACCCGTCGCCGAGACGCACGACCTGCTGTACGGCTCTCCGCTCGCGATCACCGCGGAGACCGTGCTTCCGATCCGCCACCTGCTCGTGGCCACCGAGAGCGTCCCGCTCGAGGAGATTCGCGTCGTCCGCTCGCATCCCGTCGCCCTCGATCAGTGCCGGAAGCTCCTCGCGGAGATGCCGTGGGCGACGGCGATCGCGGCGCCCACGACGGGCGACGCCGCAGCTCAGGTCGCGGCGAACGGCGACCCGACGGAGGCTGCGATCGCGAGCGAGCGCGCCGCGTTGCTCCACGGGCTGACCGTGATCGCCGCAGACGTGGGCGATCACCCCGAGGCGTACACGCGCTTCGTGTCGATCGGCAACTTCGTCCGCCTCGATCTGAACGGCAAGGCGTGGCGAACCGCGTTCTCGTTCGTCACCGACCATCAGCCCGGGGCGCTGCATCGCGCCATCGAGCCGTTCGCCCGTCACCGCATCGACCTCCTGCAGCTCGTCTCGCGCCCGATTCCGCAGACACCGTGGCGCTACCGCTTCGACGCCGTGCTCGCGGGGCATCCCCTCGACCCGATCGTGCGGGAGACGCTGCAGGAGATCCGTGCGAACACCCGGCAGCTCCGCCTGTTCGGCTCGTACCCTGCGGAGGAGCGCGAATGAGCGAGCACGACGTCGACCGGACGATGAGAGAGCTCCGCGAGGAGATCGCCGCGGTGGATCGCGCGATCCTCGACGACGTCAACGCGCGCATCGAGCTGGTCGCGAAGATCCGCAGCTACAAGGCCGACGCCGGTCTCCCGTTCGTCGACCGTGACCGCGAGCGCGAGCTCATCGAGGCGCTCGGCGCCGAAAACGCCGGGCCGCTCTCCGCCGACGGGCTGCGCGAGCTCTACACGTACCTGCTCGATCTCACGAAGCGCGAGGTCGGCGGGGACGGCGCGCGCTAGAGCGCCGTCGTCGCCACCGGCGAGGGCGACCGCTTCTCGAACGCGGCGATGTCGCTCTCGTGCTGGAGCGTGCGGCCGATCGTGTCGAGGCCGTTCAGGAGGCACGTGCGGACGAACGGGTCGATCTCGAACGCGATGACCCGGCCGGCGGGATCGGTAATCGTCTTGGCTTCGAGGTCGACCGAGACGTCCGCGCCTTCCCCGACCGCGGCCATCAGCGCCTTCACGTCGTCCGCGGGCAGCGCGAGGGGGACGAGCCCGACCTGGACCGAGTTCGAGAAGAAGATGTCGCCGTACGACGGCGCGATCACGACGTCGAAGCCGTAGTCCTGCAGCGCCCACGCCGCGTGTTCCCTCGACGATCCGCAGCCGAAGTTCGGCCCCGTGACGAGGATCTTCGCCCCGTCGCTTCCCGGGCGGTTCAGCTCGAAGTCCGGGTCCTGCCGCCAGTCGTAGAAGAGGAACTCGCCGTAGCCGGTGCGCTCGATGCGCTTGAGGAACTGCTTCGGGATGATCTGGTCGGTGTCGACATCGGGCCGGTCGAGGACGACCGCGCGCGCGGTGAGCGAGCGAAAGGCCTTCATGCGCGCGCCGCCACGGACTCGCGTACGTCGACGAAGTGCCCTGCGAGCGCGGCAGCGGCAGCCATCGCCGGGCTGACGAGATGCGTACGACCGCCGCTCCCTTGACGACCCTCGAAGTTCCGGTTCGACGTCGAGGCGCAGCGCTCGCCCGGCGCCAGGATGTCGGGGTTCATCCCGAGGCACATCGAGCAGCCCGCGTTGCGCCACTCGAACCCCGCGCGCTCGAAGACGCGATCGAGGCCCTCGTCCTCCGCCTGGCGCTTGACCGCCGCCGACCCGGGGACGACCATCGCCTTGACCTTCGCGTCGACGCGGTGCCCGTCCACCACGAGCGCCGCCTCGCGCAGATCCTCGATCCGCGCGTTCGTGCACGAGCCGATGAAGACGCGATCGATGCGGATCTCCCGGAGGGGAGTGCCCGGCTCGAGTGCCATGTACGCCAGCGCGCGCTCGGTCGCAGCACGCTCGTCGGGGTCGGCGATCGACGCAGGGTCGGGAACGCTCCCCCCGATCGGCGCGACCATGCCGGGGTTCGTCCCCCAGGTGACCTGCGGCTCGAGCTCGGCGACGTCGATCTCGAGCTCCGTGTCGAAGGTGGCGTCGTCGTCGGTGCGCAGCTCGCTCCAGCGGTCGAGAGCACGCTCCCAGTCGGCGCCCTTCGGCGCGGCGGGCCTCCCTTCGAGGTAGGCGAACGTCGTGTCGTCGGGCGCGATCATCCCCGCACGCGCTCCCGCCTCGATGGACATGTTGCAGATGGTCAGGCGGCCCTCCATCGAGAGCGCGCGGATCGGCGCGCCTGCGTACTCGAGGACGTGCCCGACGGCTCCGCCGACGCCGATCCGCCCGATCGTCCCGAGGATGACGTCCTTCGGCGTGACGCCGAGCGGCAGCTCGCCCGTGTAGAGGATCCGCATCGTCTTCGGACGCAGCCGAGGAAGGCACTGCGTCGCGAGCACGTGCTCGACCTCGGTCGTCCCGATGCCGAAGGCGAGCGCGCCGAAGGCGCCGTGCGTCGACGTGTGGCTGTCGCCGCACACGATCGTCAGTCCCGGCTGCGAGAGGCCGAGCTCCGGCCCGATGACGTGGACGATGCCCTCGCGCCCGCTGCCCGTCGCATACAGGGGAATGCCGAACTCCTCGCAGTTCGCGCGCAGCGCCTCGAGCTGAGCGCGCGCGAGCGGATCGGTGATCGGCCCCGGGAGCGTCGGGACGTTGTGGTCCATCGTCGCGATCGAGAGGTCGGGGCGGCGCACCGTTCGGCCCGCGAGACGCAGCCCGTCGAACGCCTGCGCCGAGGTGACCTCGTGGATCAGGTGCAGGTCGACGTAGAGGAGCGCCGGCTCGCCCGGCGTCTCGTGGACCACGTGGCTCTCCCAGATCCGGTCGAACAGCGTCTTCGCCATCGCGAAACGGTAGCCCTCAGCGCAGGAAGTTGGCCGCGAGCTCCGGCCCCGACGGCGTGAGGACGCTCTCGGGATGGAACTGCACGCCCTCGATCCGATGCACGCGGTGTCTGACGCCCATCACCTCGCCATCCTCGGTCCGCGCCGTGACGACGAGCTCGGCCGGGACGTCGAGCGCCGCGAGCGAGTGGTAGCGACCCGCCTCGATCTCCTCCGGCAGGCCCGCGTACACGCCCTCGCCGTCGTGGCGGACGACGCTCGACTTGCCGTGCAGGAGCGCCTGCGCGCGCCCGACCTTCCCGCCGAACGCCTCGACGATCGCCTGGTGCCCGAGGCAGACGCCGAGCGTCGGGACGCTCGCGCCGAGCGCGCGGATGAGGTCGACGGAGACGCCGGCGTCCTCGGGCCGGCCCGGCCCCGGTGAGATGACGAGTCGGTCGGGCCCCAGCGCCTCGGCCTCCTCGACCGTGATCGCGTCGTTCCGGAAGACGTCGACCTCGGCACCGAGCTCCTCGAACAGGTGCACGAGGTTCCAGGTGAACGAGTCGTAGTTGTCGATCATCAGGAGCTTCACGCGTACTCCTCCTCGGCGAGCGCGATCGCGGCCTCGAGTGCGGCGAGCTTCGCGAGGCACTCGCGGTGCTCGGCCTCCGGGTCGGAGTCTGCCACGACGCCTGCGCCGGCCTGGAGGTGGACGACGCCGTCCGCGACGACCATGGTGCGAAGCGCGATGCACGTGTCCATCGTCCCGCCCGGGAGGACGTAGCCGACCGCGCCGGCGTACGGGCCGCGGCGGTAGCCCTCGAGCTCCGAGATGATCTGCATCGCGCGCACCTTGGGCGCGCCCGTGACCGTTCCGGCCGGGAAGCAGGCGCGGAGCACGTCGAACGGCGTCACGCCGTCGCGCAGGTCGCCGACGACCTCCGAGACGAGGTGCGAGACGTGCGAGAAGCGCTCGATCTCCAGCGAGCGGGCAACGCGCACCGTGCCGGCGCGGCACACGCGCGAGAGGTCGTTGCGACCGAGGTCGACGAGCATCACGTGCTCGGCGCGGTCCTTCTCGGACGCGAGGAGCCGCTCGACGTCGCCCTCGCCCGCGGCGGTCGTGCCCGCGATCGGGGAGACGTTCGCGCGCCCGTCCTCGCACGCCACGAGTCGCTCGGGCGACGAGCCGACGAGGGCGAGCTCGTCGAGCTCGAGGAGGAAGAGGTACGGCGAGGGGTTGACGCGCCGCAGCGCGCGGTAGAGCTCGAGCGGCTCGGCCGGTGTTCGGCGCGTCGCGCGCTGCGACGGCACGATCTGGAATGCGTCTCCGTCCTCGATGTGCGTCTTGCACCGGCGCACCATCTCCTCGTAGCGGGCCTGCGTCGGGAAGCGCTCGAGCTCGCCCGGCGCGCCGCCCGACGACGTGCGCGTCGGGAGCTCGTGCGGACGCTCGAGCTGCGTTGCGATGTCCGCGGCATCTCCGACCAGCACCTCGGCGACACCGGCCCCGTGGTCGAAGCGGACGAGCGTCTCGACGACGACGAAACGGCTCTCGGGCAGGCCGGGACCGTCGGTCGGCATCGGCACCGTCGGCTCGAGCGTCGCGGCGTAGTCGTACGAGAGGTAGCCGACGACCGGGGCGTCCAACGCCTCCGCCTCCTCGAACGAGACGACGCGCGAGCCCCAGCCGACGAACGAGTTGCGCCCGAGCCGTCCGCGCTCGACCGACTCGAGCAGGAAGCTGCCTCCGCGCTCACCGCGCAGCCGCAGGTACGCCCCGAGCGGCGTGACGAGATCGGCGGGTATCGTGCGCAGTCGGTTCACCGGGAAGTGATCCTCTCGAAGCCGGCGGTCGCGCTGTCATGCGGGAAGCCGCGCTCGCGGTGGACGTGTCGGTGGACTATGTCGAAGAGCACGTCCAGCCGGAGCTGCGTGTCGTTCGTAGCGGGCGAAAGGTCCCGTGCCGGTTCAGGAGCTCGAGCGGTGGTTGGAGCGGTCTGCCGCGCTCACGTCGGGGGAGCGATGAACGCTCGCCTGAACGGTCGAGACGCACTCGATGACGGTCAGGTCATCGATGACCGCAACGCTCTCGATCACCCATTCGCGATCGTGCATCACAAACGCCCCGGCGTGCAGCACCGATCCGTCGTTCGGATCGACGAGTTCGACGAAATCGTTGCTCTCGCCGAGCATCTCGATCTGCACGCGGCCATCTGGTTCGATGAATCTCAGCAAGGACTTGCGGGCCATGACCTCCCCTCGATTGGTCTCGCCGCAGGTCCTTCGCGATCGAGTTCACGTCCCCTCCCGCGTCGGGGGCGAGCGGTGAGCCGAGCGCTGCACGTATCGAGCTAGGGCACGTACCGGCGCCTTCGCCGCTCCTGGCGTGATACTGCCTTTCGAGCTCTCTCCACAAGGTCGCCTGCGAGATCCCGTGTGGCCGCTAAGCCCGAACGATGCGGACCGCAATGCACGGTGTACTGGCGGATTCCGCTCTGAACGACGTCCTCCACTCTCCAACTCTGCGCGAACCGGTTCTTCATCTCGCTGCCAAGTCGAGGCGGTTTGTAGACCCATCGAAGTTCGGACGAGTCGGGGAAGATGAGTACCAACAAGATATTCGGCGGGAGAGCCACACGAGGAATCATCCCCCAATCGAGGGATGCAAAACAGGGCATTCACGCTCGGCGGGCCTGACTTTCTCGAGGGATCGAGGAGCTGCGGGAGTGGCTAGCAGCTCCGAGGGAGGCCCTCCACCGCCCGCGACGCCTGGCCCGCCGGACCCGCCCTCGGTGCATGAAGAAACCCGCCGTTTCCAGCGGGTTCTGAGATGGAGCTAGCCAGGCTCGAACTGGCGACCTCCTGGGTGCGATCCAGGCGCTCTCCCAACTGAGCTATAGCCCCTAGGGCGCCCGATTGTAGCCGCGGCTCGCTACGTCGTCCTGGCGCTCGAGCGTCCCGCCGGCGTCCGCGTCTACCGGCCGGGTGGCGGGCCCGGCGGGCGTCTCGCCGGGCACTCTGCAGAAGCGTGCGTCCTCGCCCTGCGGAACGACGCGTGGAGTGTCCTGCGCGTGCGGGATCGCTGCGCCGCCGACGAGGATTCCGAGAACGAGCAGCCACAGCGCCGCGGTGACGCGCGCCCAGAACGGATACGGACGATGCTCCCGTCGTCGCGCCTCAGTCGGTGACGGGGTCGGGCGCGGGCGCATAGGTCGCAGGAACCGGATCGGCGAGGGCTTCGCGTGCGCGCGCGCCGAGGTCGGGGTCGACGAGCGCGAGCTCGGGGCTGATGGGCTCCCACGCCATGCGGTCAGATTCTCGCTGAAGCGCTCCAACCCTCGTCACGAGTCGGTGCGGGCATGTCCACATCTCCGCTCAACCATGCCGAATCGAGGGCACATGTCCCGTTCGGGCATCTGGCTGCGCGCGCCGGGCGCGGATACGACGGTCGGCGACATCGACGAAGGGAGCGAGACGTGTACGGACGAGCAATCGTCATCGCCGTGCGTCACCGCGTTCGCAGTCGCGAGCGCGACGGCGTTCGCGGGAGCGGGTGCGAGGGCCAACGGCGTGATCGTCGGCTGCCAGAAGCCGGGCAAGGGGTTCCTCCGCGTGGTACGGGACGCGGACGACTGTCGGAGGAACGAGCGCGATCGTCACGTGGAACGAACGTGGCCCGGCTGGCCCGCAAGGCGCGGCCGGACCCGCTGGCGCTCCGGGGCCGGCGGGTCTCCAGGGGCCGAAGGGTGACACCGGCGCTGCAGGCGCCGTCGGTCCGGCCGGCCCGATCGGTCCGGCCGGCGCGGCGGGTGCGGCCGGCCAGGCAGGCCCGGCTGGTCCAGCTGGCCCGGCAGGAGCACAGGGCCCCGCCGGTCCGCAGGGGCCGGCAGGAGCGGCCTCGCTCGGAGCGCTCGACGGGTCGGCCTGCACGCGCTTCGACGGCGCAGCGGGGACGCTCGACGTCGTCGTGACGTCGGCGAATCTCATCGAGCTTCGCTGCGTCGCCGGCGGCAGTCCTCCGCCTCCGCCGCCTCCTCCGCCGACCTCGACGCTCGTGATCAACGAGATCGACTACGACCAGGTCGGGGCGGACACCGGCGGCTTCGTGGAGATCGCGAACAAGGGCACCTCGGCAGCGACGCTCGACGGCATCGCGCTCGTCCTCGTGAACGGGGGCGACGGAGCCGAGTACGCACGGGTCCCGCTGACGGGCTCACTCGCTGCCGGCGCGTACCTCCAGGTCGACATCGAGGCGCAGAACGGTGCGCCGGACGGCGTCGCACTGATCGACACGGCGTCGAAGGCGCTGCTCGACGCATTCTCGTACGAGGGCGAGATCACGGCTGCGACGATCGACGGGCAGGCGTACAACCTCGTCGAAGGCACTGCGCTCGCGGCGACCGTCGTCGATTCGAACACGGTCGACGGTTCGCTGTCGCGCATCCCGGACAAGCAGGACACGAACAATGCGGCGTCGGACTGGGCGTTCACCCAGACGAAGACGCCGGGCGCGGCGAACGTCGCCGCCCCGTAGCGCCTCAGGAGCGCTCCCGCACCCGGCCTGCGCCGGGTGCGGGAGCGCTCGCGCTGTTCGATGCGGTCCGCAAGCTCCGCCACCTCGCGCTCGAGCGCGCGGTAGCTCTCCCAGCGCTCACGCGACAGCTCGCCGGACTCGAGCGCCGCGAGGACGGCGCACCCCGGCTCGGTCTCGTGCCGGCAGTCGGAGAACCTGCACGAGGCGGCGAGCTCGGCGATGTCGTCGAAGGCGTCCGACATGCTGCCCTCGCCGAGCCAGAGATGAACCTCTCGCATGCCCGGGTTGTCGATGAGGATGCCGCCGCCGGGGAGGAGGACGAGCTCGCGCCGCGTGGTCGTATGGCGTCCCGCGCCGTCCGCGGCGACCGCGCCGGTTGCAAGGCGCGAGTCGTCGCCGATCAACGCGTTGACGAGGGTCGACTTCCCGACGCCGGACGGGCCTAGGAGCACGCCCGTCGTGCCCGCGTGAAGCAGCGCGCGCACGGCTTCGAGCCCCAGTCCCGCACGCGCCGACACGACGTGAATCGGAACCTCCCCGCCGACGCCGGAGAGCTCCGCTGCCACCGCGGCCGCGTCGTCTTCGAGGTCGGCTTTCGTGAGCAGCACGACCGGGCGCGCGCCGCTCTCGACGGCGAGCGCGAGGTAGCGCTCGAGCAGTCGGCGGTCGAGCTCCTGGCCGAGCGCCTGCACGACGAACACGATGTCGACGTTGGCAGCGATCACCTGCTCGCGCGAGACGCCTGATGCCGGCTCGTGTGCGGCGCGACGGGAGATCGTCGTTCGCCGCGGCACGACGTCGACGATCGCGCCCGCCGTGTCGAGCGCGACCCAGTCGCCGACGACCGGAAGTGCGGTTCGATCCGACTCCCGCCGCAGGCGGCTGGTGATGCGGCTGCGCTGCTCCCCCGCGGCCGTCACCACGTCGTACTCGCCGCGATGCTGCACCGCGACGCGTCCCGGCACGAGTCCCTGCTCGGCGTACGGCTGGAACGCGGCGCTCCAGGCGTCGTCCCAGCCGAGCGTCTCGAGTTCCGGCACCCGTCCATTGTCGCGGACGGCGGTGTCGAGTGTCGAGGTCGCGTTGCGAGCGCGCGCTCGAGGGCGACGTCGATCGTCGGCGCGGAGAAGTCGAAGCCCGCTTCGACGAGTCGCGCCGGCAGCACCCGCTGGCCGCCGAGGAGCATCGCGTCGCCCATCTCGCCGAAGAGCGTGCGGGCGGCGAAGGCGGGAACGGGGAGCACCGTCGGCCTGTGGAGCGCCGAGCCGAGCGCTTTCGTGAACTGCTCGTTCGTGGCCGGGTTCGGCGCCGTGGCGTTGACTGCACCCGCGAGGTCGCCCTCGAGAACGTGCGCATACGACGCGACCAGGTCGTCCATGCCGATCCAGCTCCACCACTGCTTGCCGCTTCCGACGCGGCCTCCGACACCGAGCTTGAACGGAAGAAGCATCGGCTTGAGCGCACCGCCGTCCTTCGAGATGACGATTCCCTGGCGCAGGTGCACGACGCGGATGCCGGCCTCCCGCGCGGGATCGGCGGCGGCCTCCCACGCACGGACGACGTCTGCGAGGAACCCTGCACCGGCAGCCGACTCCTCGGTGAGGATCTCGTCACCGCGGTCGCCGTAGATGCCGACGGCAGACGCGACGACGAGCACGGAGGGCTTCGGGTCGAGAGCTGCCGCGGTTCGTGCCAGCAGGTCCGTCGAGGAGACGCGCGAGTCCAGGATCGCGCGCTTGCGCGCGTCGGTCCAGCGCTTGCCGAGGTTCTCCCCGCTGAGGTTCACCAATCGCGTCGACGCCCTGGAGGAGTGACGCGTCGAGCTCGCCGGCTGCGGGATCCCAGCGGATCTCGTCGGTGCTCGGCGGCCTCGCGCCGCACGAGCCGGAGCACCTCGTGACCCCTGCTTCGCAGGGAGGGGACGAGCGCCGCGCCGATGAGCCCGGACGCGCCGCTGACGACGACCTTCACCGAGTGATTGTGGCACCGGTGGCCGTGTGGCCGCTGTCTAAGGTTGATCCGTGAGCGACCTGACCGACTCGCAGCCGCGTATCCGAGACGGCATGCGCGCAGCGCTCCCGCTCGCGCCGAGCCCCATCCTCTTCGGGCTCTCGTACGGCGTTCTCGCGGATGCGACCGGCTTCGGTGCCTTCGCGGCCGTCGTCATGTCGGCGACGACCTTCGCCGGCGCCGCGCAGTTCGCCTCCATCTCGGTGCTCGATGCGGGCGGGACGGTCGCGGCCGCGATCCTGGCGGCGATCTTCCTCAATGCGCGCTACATCGCGATCAGCGTGACCGTCGCCTCGATCTTCCCGGGCGGGAAGCTCCGGCGGCTGGCCGAGTCGCAGTCGATCGTCGACGAGTCCTGGGCGCTCGCGGGTCGTCGCGGCCGGTTCGAATGGCCGATCCTCATCGGGTCGGGGCTGGTGTTCTACGTGCTGTGGGTCGGGAGCACCGCCGCGGGCACGGCGGTCGGCGGGATCCTCGAGGATCCGAACGCGCTCGGTCTCGACGCGGCGTTCGCGGCGCTGTTCCTGGCGCTCGCGGTTCCCTACCTGCGTGAGACTCGTGCGCGTCAGGCGGCCGCGTTGGCCGCGGTGATCACGCTCGTGCTCACCCCGTTCACGCCCGCCGGCGTCCCGATCATCGCCGCGTCCGCTGCGTGCCTCCTGGGACTCAGGAGCCGTCGAGGTCGCTACCGCTGGATCGCCCTGGTGGTGAGCAGCGCCTGGATCGTCGTCGCCGTTGTCGGCGTGGCGACCATCGCGTTCAAGGCGGCTGGGCCGGTGCTGATCGGCCGTCGCTCGCTCCCGCCGCACGTCCAGTCCGTCGTCGACCTGCTGGCGCCGGTCATGCTCATCGCGCTCGTCGTGACGCAGACGTTCGGCGGTGACGAGGAGATCACGGTGGATGCGCGCGTGGTCGGTGTCGGCGCTGCAGTCGTGGCGATCTGGCTGCGGGCGCACGTGATCGTCGCGATGGCCGTCGCCGCCGCGGTGACCGCTCTCGTTCGTCTGATCGCCTAGTCGCTAGGAACGCCGAAGCGGCGTGCCGCCGTGCCAGAACACGGCCGCTGCCGCTGCTGCCTCTGCAACGAGGCTTACGAGGCCGATCACGAGAAGCCATTTTCGAAAGTGCCGCATGCCGCACTGATCGGCTCCGGTCGGCGTCGCTCTTGAGTCTACGGCGGCGGCCGGAGCACGGCGAACTGATCCGTCACCGCGAGCCGCCGCGCCCGGAAGCGGTACAGCTCGGCAGGTCTACCGCCCGCCGGCCCGTGAGCGCGCCGTCGGCCGACCGACTCGATCGCGCCGCGCCGCACGAGCACGCGCTTGAGGTTCGTGGACGAGACCTCGTAGCCGAGTGCCGCTTCGTAGACATCCCGGAGCTCGGCGAGCGTGAAGGTCTCGGGCGCGAGCGCGAACCCGATGTTGGAGTACGAGAGCTTGCCTCGCAGGCGATCGCGTCCCGAGAGGACGATCGCACCGTGATCGAACGCCGTCTCGGGCAGCGCGTCCACGGGATGCCACGACGTGTCGGAGGGGATGCGTGGATCGAGACCGAGCGGCACGAGCCCGAGGTACGCGGTCGCCAGCTCCCAGCGCTCGGGATGTCGTGCCGGGATCGCTCCACGTCCCCAGCTGCTCGAGATGCGAGACCTCGCGCACGTCGACCTTCGTCGCGAGGTGCCGCAGGATCGACCGTTCGAGCGTCTCGTCTGCGGACAGCGTTCCACCCGGAAGCGCCCAGGCACCGGAGTCGGGCTCGCGTGCCCGTTCCCAGAGCAGGACGGAGAGCGAGCCGTCGCGCACCTGGAACACGGTTGCGAGCGCGACGTGCGCGGGTAGGAGAGGTGGGGTGCTAGACTCAGCCACGAGGTTATCGACTCAGAGGCGAAAACTACCATGAGCGAACCGCGAGATATAGGCCGCGACTCGGAGCTGGCGCTCGTCGTCGTCGGCGGGGGCGTCGCAGGGCTCTTCGCGGCGCTGTGCGCGGCGGCCGAGGGCGACGTCCTCGTGCTCACGAAGGGGCCGCTGCTCTCGTCCACGAGCCTCCTCGCCCAGGGCGGCATCGCAGCCGCGGTGGGGGAGGACGACGACCCGGCGCTCCATGCGGAGGACACGCTGCGAACGGGCCGCGGGCTCTGCCGGCCGAGCGCCGTCTCCGTGCTGACCGACGAGGCGCCCGCACGGATCCGCGATCTCGTCGAGCTCGGTGTCGAGTTCGACGAAGGCCTCGGCCTCGAGGGCGGTCACAGCCGCCGCCGCGTCGTGCACGCGGGAGGAGCAGCCACCGGCGACCGTGTCGCGCGGAAGCTCGCGGAGCGCGTGCTCGCGCATCCGCGGATCACCGTTGCCGAAGGCGAGCGCATGCTGTCCGTCTGGCGCGACGACGAGCGCTGCGTCGGCGTCGTCACCGACCGCCGTGCGGTCGCGGCACGCGCGACGCTCCTCTCGACGGGCGGCGCAGCCGCGCTCTGGGAACGGACGACGAATCCCGCCGGCGCCGTCGGCGAGGGGATTGCGGCCGCGTACCGCGCCGGCGCCGCGCTCGCCGACCTCGAGTTCGTGCAGTTCCACCCGACGACGCTCGTCGACTCGTCGCTCCTCCTGTCCGAGGCGCTGCGCGGCGAGGGCGCCGTGCTGCTCGACGACCAGGGCAATCGCTTCACCGACGAGCTCGCACCGCGCGACGTCGTCGCGCGCGAGATCGCCGCACGGGGAACGGTGCTGCTCGACCTCCGCGCGATCGACCGCGGTCGCTTCCCGTCGCTCATGGGAAGCCTGGTCGAGGAGGGGTACGACCCTTCGCAGACGCCGATTCCGGTCGCGCCGGCGGCGCACTACACGGTCGGCGGTGTGCTCACCGATCTCGACGGGCGCAGCGAGGTTCCCGGCCTGTACGCGGCAGGCGAGTGCGCTGCGACCGGTGTGCACGGCGCAAACCGGCTCGCGTCGAACTCGCTGCTCGAGTGCCTCGTCTTCGGTCGCCGCGCGGCACTCGCGGCGCTCGCCGAGCCCGGCGTCCCGTCCCGTCTCCCCGACGTCCCGGCCGCGCCGACCCCGGAGCTCGTGACTCCGGAGCTGCGTGCGTCGCTCTGGCGCGACTGCGGTCTGATCCGCGACGCCGAGGGTCTCGGGCATCTGCTCGAAGCGCCTCACCAGCTGACGCGCCTCGTCGCCCAGAGCGCGCTCACGCGGGAGGAGAGCCGCGGCTCCCACTTCCGCGCGGACTTCCCGTCGGAGAGCGCGGAGTTCGAACGCCACGTCGTCCTTCGCTCGGGTGCAGAGGCGGTGCTCGAGGCGTGGCAGTAGCGACCGACACCCTGGAGCGGATCGTCCACGCGGCGCTCGCCGAGGACATCGGTGCGGGGGACCTCACGACCGAGGCGACCGTTGCCGCCGATGCGGTCGGAACGGCCGGACTGGTCGTGAAGGAGGCGGGCGTCGTCTGCGGGCTGCGCGCAGCCGAGGCGACGTTTCGGGCGCTCGACCCGGAGATTCGATTCGAAGCGTTCGCGAGCGACGGCGACATCGTCGAGCCGCCCGCCGTGGTCGCGCGCGTCGCAGGCTCCGAGCGTGCGATTCTCACCGGCGAGCGCGTCGCGCTGAACTTCCTCGGCCGTCTCTCGGGCATCGCGACCCTCACGCGGAGCTACGTCGACGCGATCGACGGAACCGGCGTCGCCGTTCTCGACACGCGGAAGACGACGCCCGGGCTGCGTGCGCTCGAGAAGCACGCCGTCGCCAGTGGCGGCGGGCGCAACCACCGCTTCGGCCTCGACGACGCGATCCTGATCAAGGACAACCATCTGCGCGCCGCGGGCTCGATCGCCGCCGCCGTCGAGCTCGTACGGGCCGCGTCCGACCTGCCGATCGAGGTCGAGTGCGACACGCTCGAGCAGGTCGGCGAGGCGCTCGACGCGGGCGTCGACGCGATCCTCCTCGACAACATGCCGCTCGACGAGCTGCGCGCCGCAGTCGAGCTCACCGCAGGGCGCGCGCGGCTCGAAGCCTCGGGCGGCGTCACCCTCGACACCATCCGCGCGATCGCCGAGACCGGGGTCGACGAGATCTCCGTCGGCGCGCTCACGCACTCCGCCCGCTCACTCGACGTCTCACTGGAGCTCACATGACCACAGCAGAGATCACCACGATGCACGAGGAGATCCGCGCGCTCGCCACCGAGCGAGGCGCCGTGATCCTCGCCCACAACTACCAGGTGCCCGAGGTGCAGGATGTCGCGGACTACGTCGGCGACTCGCTCGGGCTCTCCCGCGAAGCCGCGGCCACGGACGCCGAGGCGATCGTCTTCTGCGGCGTCCACTTCATGGCCGAGACCGCCGCGATCCTCAGCCCGCAGAAGACCGTGCTCATCCCCGACCTCGACGCCGGCTGCTCGCTCGCGGCGTCGATCTCGGCCGACCAGCTCCGCGCGTGGAAGGCCGAGAACCCCGGCGCGGTCGTCGTCTCGTACGTGAACACGACCGCCGAGGTGAAGGCCGAGAGCGACTACTGCTGCACGTCCGGCAACGCGAAGGGCGTGATCGAGTCGATTCCCGAGGACACGGAGATCCTGTTCTGCCCGGACATGTTCCTCGGCCTCTGGCTCGAGAAGGTCACGGGCCGCAAGCTGCGCATCTGGATGGGCGAGTGCCACGTCCACGCAGGGATCCGCCCGCAGGACATCACGCGCTGGCAGGCCGAGGCGCCCGATGCGGAGTTCCTCGTCCACCCCGAGTGCGGCTGCGCGAGCCAGTGCATGGCGTTCGGCAACGAGAACACGCACATCCTCTCGACCGAGGGGATGATCAACTTCGCGAAGTCGTCGCCGAAGCAGCGATTCCTCGTCGCGACGGAGACCGGGATCATCCACCGGCTGAACAAGGAGGCGCCGGAGAAGCGCTTCGAGGCCGTCTCCGAGAAGGCGATCTGCCGCTACATGAAGATGATCACGCTGCCGAAGCTCCGCGACTCGCTGCGCGACTGGAAGTACGAGGTCACGGTGCCGGACGAGATCGCCGAGCGCGCGCGCGGCGCGATCGACCGGATGGTCGCCATCTCGTGAAGCAGCTCACGCCGGCGCAGCGGGCGTTCCTCGAGAACCCGTACATCGGCGTCGTGACGACGCTTCGGCCCGACGGCTCGCCGCATTCGACCCCGCTGTGGGTCGACGTCGACGACGACGGTGTCTCGGTCAACACGGCGTGGCC
Source organism: uncultured Gaiellaceae bacterium (assembly GCA_963744285.1). GTDB lineage: Bacteria > Actinomycetota > Thermoleophilia > Gaiellales > Gaiellaceae > GMQP-bins7. The sequence goes on from CAVUTA010000002.1 coordinate 59,446, forward strand.
CCGGGCCAAGCCGCGCTACCTCGCAGCCGATCCGCGTGTGTCGCTCGTCGTCGTCGATCCGAACGACGAGCTGCGCTGGCTCGGGATCACCGGCACGGCGACCCTCACCGAGGAGGGCGCGAACGACCAGATCGACCGGCTCGCGAGGAAGTACCGCGGGCACGAGCGGTACATGTCGCACCGGGAAGGGGAGACGCGCGTGTCGGTGCGCATCTCCCCGACGTTCGTCGAATCTCGGGGTCTCTAGGTCGCGCGCACGGAGTGCACCGGCGGCAGGTTCGTCGCCGCGGTGAACCAGGTCTTGCCCGCGTCCCCCGACCCGAAGACGTCGCCCGACGTCGCGCCGAAGTAGAGGCCCATCGACGGCCCCGATCCCTCGCCGCAGAACGCCTGGCGGAGGATCGTGAGGTACGCGTCGTCCTGACGGGAGGCCGTCGCCGCGCGCGGTCCAGCTCGCGCCCGCGTCGCGCGTCTCGTAGACGCGCACCTTGCCCTCGGGCGTCGTGCGATCCAGGTCCGCGACGAGCGGGATGACGTACGCGCTGTCCGGATCGTCCGGGTCGATCACCATCGGGAAGCCGAAGTCCGACGGGAGGCCGTCCGCGATCGACGTCCAGGTCTCGCCCGCGTCGTCGGAGCGGTAGACGCCGCCGTGGAACTGCATGAAGAGCCGCTCCGGCTGCTTCGGCGCTCGGTGCATGTTGTGGACGCAGAGGTCGATCGTGTCCTCCCGCGCCTCTTCCGGCATGTAGCGGGGATAGAGGTTCTTGTTCCCGTGGCGCCACGTCTTGCCACCGTCGTCGGTGAGCCAGACGCCGACCGCCGAGATGGCGAGCGCGACGCGCGACGGGTCGCCCGGCCAGGTCGCGATCGAGTGCATGCACATGCCGCCTGCGCCCGGGCTCCAGTCGGGCCGCGTCGGCTGCTCCCAGAACGCCTTGTTCAGCTCCCAGCTCGCGCCGCCGTCGTGGCTCTCGAAGAGGATGCCGGGCGCGCCGCCGGCGTAGAGGTGGTCGTCGTCCTCGGCCGGAACGATCGTCCAGAGTCGCTCGAGCGGCTTCTCGGTGCCCTCGGGGAGCTCGACGCCGCTCGCTTGCTGCCACTCGGCCGCGAGATCGTCGGTGTAGAAGATCTTCGGCCCGTAGAACGCGGACGTCACGCACGCGAACGTGCGCCCGGTGCGCGCGTCGCGCGTCGCGAACTCGACCGGCTCGCCGGCGAAGTGCCGGGACGTCACCTCGAATGTCCCGCCGTCGCCCTCGAGTACGAACAGGCCCTTCTTCGTTCCGACCAGAAGCTCGGTCACTGCTCACCCTCCTGAGATCGCGGGAATGACGTGGAGGCGGTCGGTCGCCGTGACCGCTGTGTCCTCCTGGCCGTACTCCCTGTTCACGAAGACGTTGATGTGCTCCCGGATCGCCCCGCGCTCGTCGAGGATCCAGCCTCTGGTGTCGGGGTGCTCGCGCTCGAGCGCCTGCAGCACCTCGGCGACGGTCGAGCCCTCGAGCTCGAGCTCGCGCTTTCCACCTGCGAGCTCCGACAGCGGAGCCCGAAGCCTCACGACCGGCACGGTTCGATCCTAGATCGCATCACTGCGTAAGACGACGAACCGAGCCGAGAAGTAATCGACAGCTACGGCGTCGAGCTCGAGAACGCCGTGCGGCGCGCCGTACTCGGCGAGCTTGTCGAGGAACGGCTGCGGCGTGAACGCCTCCGGGCCGAGGACGCCCGCGCCCTTCCAGTCGCCGTTCGCGAGCAGCTCGAGCGCGATCACGGGGTTGATCGCGGTCTGCCAGACGACCGCCTGCGAGCCGTACTCGCGCATCGTCGTCTCGTTGTCGGCGACGTGGTAGAGGTAGGTCTTCCGCGGCCGGCCGTCCTTGCCGAGGCCGGTGACGAGCGTTCCGGCGCAGGTCTTGCCGCTCATCCGCTCGCCGAGCGTCGCCGGGTCGGGGAGCGCCGCGGCGACGACGTCGCGTGGCGCGACCTCGACGCCCTTCACCGAGATGCGCTCCTTCGAGTCGAGCCCGAGCTTGTGGAGCGTCTTCAGCACCTCGATGAACTCGTCGCCGAGCCCGTACTTGAACGTGACGCGCTTGCAGTCGATCCAGCGAGGCACGAGGAGCACCTCCTCGTGCTCGACGTTCACGCACTCGACCGGGCCGATTCCCTCCGGGAAGTCGAAGACCTCGGGCTCGGAGAACGGGGCCGTCGTGAACCAGCCGCGACTCGCGCTCCCAGATCACCGGCGGGTTGAGGCACTCCTCGATCGTCGTCCAGATGGAGAAGGTCGGGGCGAAGTCGTAGCCCTCGACGACGAGGTTCGCGCCGTCGCGGATGCCGACCTCGTCGATCTCGGAGAAGAGCTCGTCCGCGGCGTAGCGGGCGAAGACGTCGGCCGCGCCGGGCTCGACCCCGATGCCGACGAGTGCGAGGAGGCCCTTCTCCTCCCACGCCCGAGCGCGCTCGAACTGGTAGTCGCCGAGCTTCACGCCGACCTCTTCGTACGGGTTGACCGGGTGCGGCTCGGAGAGCGTCATCGCCATGTCGAGGTAGGTCGCGCCGGCTTCGAAGCACGCGTCGAAGATCGGGACGTTGAAGAGCGGGTCGACGGAGTTCAGGACCGCATCGGCGCGCGTCTCCCGGATCAGCGCGACGACGGCGTCCTTGCTCGACGCGTCGATCCGGTGCGCGCTGAAGCGACCGTCGTCGAGCTCTCCCACGACGTGCTCCGGTCGTGCCGGGTCGTAGTCGGACAGCGCGCAGTGCTCGAAGAACGAGCGGCGCTTGGCGATCTCGGCGAAGGCTGAGCCGACACCGCCTGTTCCGACGACGAGAATCCGCACGGCGGACGGGGTTCTACACGAACGACCTCAGTTGTAGCGTCACCTGCGGCGGCGATACGCTCCGCCGAGATTCCCGGATCGGAGGTCGTATGAGCGTTTCGGTAACCCAGCAGAAGATGTTCGTGGGCGGCGAGTTCGTGGACTCGACGTCGGGCGAGACGATGGAGGTCCTGAACCCGGCGACCGGCGAGGTGATCGCCGAGGTGCCGCGGGGAACGGCGGAGGACGTCGAGCGAGCGGTCGACGCGGCGAGGAAGGCGTGGGGCGAGTGGCAGGGGAAGACCCCGAAGGACCGCATGGAGCTTCTCCTCGCGCTCGCGGACGTCATCGACGAGAACGCCGAGGAGCTCGCGCGGCTCGAGTCGCAGAACGTCGGCAAGCCGTGGTGGGTCGCCGTCGACGAGCCCGGCGCGATGTCGGACTGCCTCCGCTTCTTCGCCGGCGCTGCCCGGAACCTCGAGGGGAAGGCGGCCGGCGAGTACGTCGAGGGCTACACGTCGATGATCCGGCGCGAGCCGCTCGGGATCGTCGCCGGCATCTGCCCGTGGAACTACCCGCTGTACATGGCGATCTGGAAGATCGGACCGGCGCTCGCGGCCGGGAACGTCCAGATCATCAAGCCGGCGGAGCAGACACCCCTCACGATGCTGCGCTTCGTCGAGCTCGCGCAGGAGGTCATTCCGGCGGGCGTGCTCCAGGTGGTCACCGGCGACGGGATTCCCGTCGGCGATGCGCTCGTGCGCAGCCCGCACGTCCGCCTCGTCTCGCTCACGGGCGACACGGCGACGGGGAAGATCATCGCGAAGAACGCCGCGGATACGGTCAAGCGCGTCCATCTCGAGCTCGGCGGCAAGGCGCCGATGGTCGTGCTCGACGACGCCGACCCGGCGACGGTCGCAGAGGCGATCAAGATCGGCGGCTACTTCAACTCCGGCCAGGACTGCACGGCCTCGTCGCGCATCCTCGTCAGCCGCAAGATCTACGACGACGTGGTCTCCGAGACCGTGAAGGCCGTCGAGTCGATGAGCGTCGGAGACCCGTCGACGGACGACGAGATCGGCATGGGGCCCGTCATCTCCGCCGAGCAGCAGGAGCGCGTCCTCGGCTTCCTCGAGCGGGCGACGGCGGCGAAGGCGACGATCGTGACCGGTGGCGAGTCGCTCGGCGAGCGCGGCTTCTTCGTGAAGCCGACGATCGTGACGGACGTCGACCAGTCCGCCGAGATCGTCCAGAACGAGGTCTTCGGGCCCGTCGTGACCATGCAGCCGGCCGCGTCGGACGACGCTGCGATCGAGATGGCGAACGACGTGCGCTACGGGCTCGCGGCGTCCGTGTTCTCGGAGAACCTCGGCCGGGCGATGAAGGTCGCGGCCAGGCTCGACTTCGGCACGGTGTGGGTCAACGAGCACCTCTTCCCGCTCAGCCCGGAGATGCCGCACGGCGGCTTCAAGGAGTCGGGCTACGGGAAGGACATGTCGATCTACTCGATGGAGGAGTACACCCGCATCAAGCACGTCGTGGTGAAGCTGGCCGAGTGAAACCGCCCTGTGGAACACCGGGGCACATCCAGCGCCACCGTTCCTGTGCAGGGCTGTTACCACCCGTATACGCTCGCGCGGTGACAGCTCTGGACGTGGCGACGGCGGACGTCCGTCTCGAGAAGGTCGTCAAGCGGTTCGACGGCGACGGTCGCGGTCGACGGGATCTCGGTGGAGATCCCGCGCGGATCCTTCTTCGCGATGCTCGGGCCGTCGGGGTGCGGCAAGACGACCACGCTCCGGATGATCGGGGGCTTCGAGGAGCCGACCGAAGGGCGGATCTTCCTGGGCGATCAGGACGTGGTCGGGCTGCCGCCGTACAAGCGGGACGTCAACACGGTGTTCCAGAGCTACGCGCTCTTCCCGCACATGTCGATCGAGGACAACGTCGCGTTCGGGCTCGAGCGCAAGGGCGTCGCCAAGGATCAGCTGCGAGGACGCGTCGCCGAGATGCTCGAGCTCGTCGGACTGTCCGGATTCGCGAAGCGCAAGCCGAAGCAGCTCTCGGGAGGCCAGCAACAGCGTGTCGCCCTCGGGCGAGCGCTCGTGAACCACCCGCGCGTGCTTCTCCTCGACGAGCCGCTCGGCGCGCTCGACCTCAAGCTGCGCAAGAACATGCAGATGGAGCTGAAGCGGATCCAGCACGAGGTCGGGATCACGTTCGTCCACGTCACGCACGACCAGGAGGAGGCGATGACGATGGCCGACACGATCGCGGTGATGAACGGCGGGAGGATCGAGCAGCTCGGCCCGCCGGCGGAGCTCTACGAGCGGCCCGCGACGGCGTTCGTCGCCGGCTTCCTCGGCGCCTCGAACCTCTTGCCGGGCACGGTGGAAGGGCCGGACGCGATCCGGCTCGACGACGGCACGCTCGTCCGGGCCGACCGTGAACGGGCGCACGGGCCAGGTGGCCGCAGGCGTGCGTCCCGAGAAGATCACGATCGGAGCCGGCGGCGGTGCCAACGAGCTTCCCGGCACGATCGCCGAGACCGCGTACATCGGAGTGGCCACGCAGGTCGTCGTGCGGACGGCCGTCGGGACGGTGCAGGTTTTCGCGCAGAACATGGATGCAGGTGGACGTGTGCCCAGCCCGGGCACGACTGTCGTACTGAGCTGGGCGCCGGAGTCGACGTTCGTCGTCGACCGGGAGGGCTCGGAAGGCGAGGAGGAGCACGCATGAACCCACGGCTGACACGGAACGAGCTTCTGCGGCGCGGCGCCGCGGGAGGAGCGCTGCTGGCCTTTCCGTCGATCCTGGCCGCCTGCGGCGGTGGAGACAACGGCGGCTCGACGGCCGGCGGTGAGCTGAAGGACGTCCTGAACTTCGCGAACTGGCCGTTCTACATCGACGTCGACAAGCCGACGACGCTCCAGGACTTCACGAAGCAGACGGGCATCAAGGTCAACTACTTCGAGGAGATCAACGACAACGCCGAGTACTTCGCGAAGATCCAGGGCCCGCTCGTCGCAGGGCGACGGCATCGACCGCGACATCTTCGTCTTCACCGACAACTCGCGCTTCCCGGGCATCCTCGTCAACGAGGGCTGGGTGCAGAAGCTCGACACGAGCCTCATCCCGAACATGGAGAATCTCGTCGACGCGCAGGCGAGCCCGCCGTTCGACCCGAACCGCGAGTACTCGCTGCCGTGGCAGTCGGGCATGACCGGGATCGCGTGGAACGAGGAGCTCACCGGCCCGGTGGAGTCGATCGAGCAGCTGCTCGAGGACCCGAAGCTCAAGGGCAAGGTGTCGATGCTCAGGAGCTCGCCGACTCGGTCGGCCTCGTGATGCTCGCGAACGGCGACGACCCGGGAGCGGTGACGGACGACAGCTTCAACGCCGCGATCGAGCGCGTGCAGGCGGCCGTCGACTCCGGGCAGGTCGTGCGCTTCACCGGGAACGACTTCGCGCAGCCGCTCACGACGGGCACGTTCGCCGCGTCGGTGGCGTGGTCGGGCGACGTCGTCCAGCTCCTCGCGGACAACCCGAAGCTCAAGTGGGCGATCCCGAAGGACGGCGGGATGATCTGGACCGACAACATGCTCATCCCGACCGGCGGCAGCGTCCCGACGGCGTCGACGTACATGAACTACGTGTACGACCCGGCGATCGCGGCGCGGATCGCGGCGTACGATCAACTACGTGACGCCGGTGAAGGGCGCGAAGGAGGAGCTCGCGAAGACCGATCCGGAGACGGCGGCGAACCCGCTGATCTTCCCGGACGAGGGGACGCTCGTCGCAGGTCAAGCAGTTCGACTCGCCGCGCTCGAGAACGACGAGTACATCACCCTCTGGCAGGGAGTCCTCGGGCAGTAGGGGCGAGACGTAGTCTCGCCCCTAGCGAGCTTGCTCGCGATCCAACGTGGGCTGCGTGTTCTTCCACCGTCATCCGCGGCTGACGCCGTACCTGCTGCTCGCGCCGGGCCTGGCCTGGCTCGCGCTGTTCTTCCTCGTCCCGCTCGCGTTCCTCGCGTACCAGTCGCTCCAGTCGGGGACATTCCCGAACTTCGAGTTCACCTGGGAGTTCTCGAACTTCACCGAGGTGCTCACGGACTACCGGGAGCAGTTCCTGCGCTCGTTCCTCTATGCGGCGATCGCGACGGTCATCTCCCTTCTGCTCGCGTATCCGCTCGTCTACTGGATCGCGTTCCGCTCGGGGCCGTGGCGCAACCTGTTCCTCCTCGCGATCATCGCGCCGTTCTTCGTCACCTACCTCATCCGAACGCTCGCATGGCTGAACATCCTCGCCGACGAGGGTCCCGTCGTCGGCTTCCTGCAGGCCATTCACGTGCTCGGCGAGGGTGAGGGGCTCCTCTTCACGTCGGTCGCCGTCGTCGGGGGAATCACCTACAACTTCTTCCCCTTCATGGCGCTGCCGCTGTACGTCTCGCTCGAGCAGATCGACCCGCGGCTGCTCGAGGCGGCGAAGGATCTGTACGCGAGCCCGAGGCAGGCATTCATGCGCGTCACGCTTCCCCTCTCGGCGCCCGGGATCGTCGCCGGGCACGCTCCTCACGTTCATCCCGGCCGCCGGCGACTTCATCAACGCCGGAGCTGCTCGGGACACCGAAGCAGCAGATGATCGGAAACGTCATCCAGGCGAAGTTCCTCGAGTCGCTCGACTACCCGAGCGCCGCTTCGCTGTCGTTCGTCCTCATGGCGTTCATCCTCGTCGGGCTCCTCGTCTACGCGAAGCTCGTCGGAACGGAGAAGCTCACCGGCTGATGAGGTTCATCAAGCGCCATCTCCTCACCGCGTACGCGATCCTCGTCGGTGGCCTACCTGATGCTCCCGATCGCGGTCGTCATCCTGTTCTCGTTCAACAAGCCCGCCGGTCGCTTCAACTACGTCTGGCAGGAGTTCACGTTCGACAACTGGGTCGAGTGGGACTCGGTGCTCGGGCTTCGCGAGTCCGTCATCAAGTCGATCCAGATCGGCGTGCTCGCCACGTTCGTCGCTGCCGTCCTCGGGACGCTCATGGCGCTCGCGATCGTCGGCACGACTTCCGCGGCCGCGGCTCGACGAACATCCTCGTCTTCCTCCCGATGTCGACGCCGGAGATCGTGCTCGGCGCCTCGCTCCTCACGCTCTTCCTCAACACGACGAGCGTCTTCACGCTCGGGTTCTGGACGATCTTCATCGCGCACGTCATGTTCATCGTGAGCTTCATCGTCGTGACCGTGAAGGCGCGGCTGATCGGCTTCGATCGCCACCTCGAAGAGGCGGCGATGGACCTCGGCGCGAACGAGTGGACGACGTTCCGCAAGATCACGCTTCCGCTGCTCGCGCCGGCGATCGTCGCCGCGTCGCTGCTCGGCTTCGCGCTGTCGATCGACGACTTCGTCATCACCTACTTCAATGCCGGCGGCGAGCAGACGTTCCCGGTCTTCGTCTGGGGCATCGCGCGCGTCTCCGTTCCGCCGCAGGTCAACGTCGTCGCGAGCTTCATCTTCCTGGTCGCGATAGCCCTCGCCCTCGCTAACGTCTTCTGGCAGTACCGGCAGCGCCCGACGAACAGGAGTCGCGTGACCATCACCGCTACGAGCCAGCTCGATCTCCAGCAGGCCGCCAAGGAGCACCTCTGGATGCACTTCACCCGCATGGGCGGGTTCGGCGTCGAGGACGTCCCGATCATCGTGCGCGGTGACGGCTGCCATCTCGAGGACTCGAACGGGCGGCGGTACATCGATGCGCTCGCCGGCCTCTTCTCCGTCAACATCGGCTACTCGTTCGGCGACGAGATCGGCCAGGCGGCGCTCGAGCAGATGCGCGAGCTGCCGTTCTATACGAACTGGTCGTACGCCCATCCGCGTGCGATCGAGCTTGCGGCGGAGGTCGCGTCGCTCGCGCCCGGGGACCTGAACCGCGTCTTCTTCTGCTCCGGCGGCTCCGAGGCGGTCGAGTCGGCGTGGAAGCTCGCGCGGCAGTACTACCAGGCGCGGGGCGGCAAGAGGCCGGCCGCGGCTTCGAGCGAGCCCGAGACGCGGCACGACGAGCTCGTGGCGGCCGCGCCGCCTCGCCGCTACAAGGCGATCGCGAGGCACATCGCGTACCACGGCACGACCATGGGCGCGCTGTCGATCAACGGCATCCCGGCGCTCCGCTCGCCGTTCGAGCCGCTCGTCTCCGAGGTTCGCCACGTCTCGAACACGAACCGCTACCACCGCCCGCCGGAGGAGACGGAGGCGGAGTTCACGCAGTTCCTCCTGGCAGAGCTCGAGCAGGCGATCCTGTCGATGGGGCCCGAGACGGTCTGCCTCGTGCACATGGAGCCGGTGCAGAACGCCGGCGGCTGCTTCACCCCGCCCGAGGGCTACTGGAAGGGCGTGCGCGAGATCTGCGACCGCTACGACATCCTGCTGTCGGCCGACGAGGTCATCACCGCGTTCGGCCGGGTCGGCTACTGGTTCGCATCGGAGCGCTACGACATCCGCCCGGACATCACCACGAACGCGAAGGGGCTGTCGTCCTCCTACGCCGCGCTCGGCGCCGTCGTCGCGACGGACCGGGTGATGGAGGCCTTCATGGGCGAGACGTCGATGTTCTCGCACGGCATCACGTTCGGCGGGCACCCGGTCATGTGCGCGATCGCGCTCAAGAACATCGAGATCATGAAGCGCGAGCGCATCCTCGAGCACGTGCGCGAGAACGAGGAGCGGTTCCAGGCGACCCTCAGCCAGCTCCTCGACCTTCCGATCGTCGGCGACCTGCGCGGCACGGGGTTCTTCTGGGCGATCGAGCTCGTCAAGGACAAGGACACGCGCGAGACGTTCTCGGACGAGGAGTGCGAGAAGCTCCTGCGCGGCTACCTCTCGACGGCCCTGTGGGACGCCGGGATGATCTGCCGCGCCGACGACCGCGGCGACCCGGTGATCCAGATCTCCCCACCGCTGGTGGCCGGTCAGGCCGAGTTCGACGAGATCACGGGGATCCTCGGCGAGGTGCTCGCCGGCGCCGTCGAGCTCATGCGCTGACCTGCACGACGTTGGGTAGGGTCGAGGAATGAGCTCCGCACCGATCGTCCTCGTTCCCGGGTTCTGGCTCGGCGCGTGGGCGTGGGACGAGGTTGCCGCGGCGCTCCGTGCCGACGGCCACGACGTCACCGCGCTGACGCTGCCCGGTCTCGAGTCGGCCGACGCCGACCGCTCCGCGATCACGATGTCCGACCACGTCGACGCGATCTGCGAGGCGGTCGAGGCGGCGGGAGCTCCCGTCGTGCTCGCCGTCCACAGCGGCGCCGGAGCTCCCGGCTATGCGGTCACCGATCGCATCCCGGAGCAGATCGCGGCGATGGTCTACGTCGACACCGGGCCGGCCAAGGGCGCGCTCGACCCCGACTTCGACGCCGTCGAGCACCCGCTGCCCTCCGTGGAGGAGCTGGCGGCGAACGAGAATCTCGACGGACTCAGCGAGGAGCAGCTCGACACGTTCCGTCAGCGCGCCGTGCCCCAACCGGGTGCTGCGCTGCGTGAAGCCCACGAGTTCACGAACGACGCGCGCCTCGACGTGCCGAGCACGGTCATCTGCACAGGATTCACCTCGGAGCAGTACAAGGACGCCATGAAGGAGGGCTACTCGTTCATCGCCGGCCTGCCCGAGCTGCGCGACGTGACCTGGGTCGACCTGCCGACGAGCCACTGGCCGATGTGGTCGCGCCCGACGGAGCTCGCCGAGATCATCGGCGACGTCGCGAAAGCTCACGCACTCGCCGCTTAGACTGCCGCGGTGCGGCTCTTCAGCCAGAACGTCAAGGTCGAGGCGCTCAAGCGGGCGCCGCTCTTCGAGAGCCTGTCGAAGAAGGAGCTCGCGGAGCTGGCACGCGTCACGGACGATCTCAAGGTCGAGTCGGGAACGGTGCTCTGCCGCGAGGGGAAGGTCGGCCGCGAGTTCTTCGTGATCGTCGACGGAACGGCCGAGGTGACGAAGGCCGGCAAGCGGCTCGCGGGGCTGCAGGGAGGCGACTTCGTCGGCGAGATCGCGCTCCTCAAGACCTCGAAGCGGACGGCGACCGTCACGGCGTCGACGCCGCTGCGTTGCTTCATCCTCACGCAGTCCGCCTTCCGGCGCGTGCTCGAGGAGAATCCCGGAGTGCAGCTCAAGGTGATGCAGGCGCTCGCCGATCGCCTCGTCGCAGACGCCGAGCAGGGCGGCTAACGGCAGAGCGAGTCGCCGGAGAGTGCCTACGCGTCCCGCGCGCAGCGGAAGCCGGCGAAGATCTCGCGCCGCGCCGGATGCTCCCAGCGGCGAAGCGACGCGCGCGCCACGAGCCCGTCCGTCGCCCAGGAGCCGCCGCGAAGGACGCGGACGTCGTCGCCGAAGTTCACCTCCGAGCACTCCGGGCCGGGGAACGCGACGAAGCCGGGGTACGGCCGGAACGCGGAGGACGTCCACTCCCAGACGTCGCCGGCCATCTGCACGCAGCCGACCGGGCTGACGCCGCCGGCGTACGAGCCTGCGGGAGCGGGGGAGAAGCGGCGCCGGTCGAGGCTCGCCTCGAAGCCCATCCACGCCTGCCCCCACGGGTACCGGAACTTCCCCTCGTGGTCGTGCCACGCGGCGGCGCGCTCCCACTCGACCTCCGTCGGGAGTCGCTTCCCCGCCCAGTGGGCGTAGGCCTCGGCCTCGTAGGAGGACACGTGCTGCACCGGCTCGGTCGGCGGGAGTGGCTCGCGCACGCCGAAGCGAACACGCTCCCAGCCGTCCGGTTCCGCCTTCCCAGTAGAGCGGTGCCCGGGCGCCCTCGCGCTCGCGCCACTCGAGCCCCGCGGCGCTCCAGTGCTTGACGGCGCGGTAGCCGCGCCCGTCGACGAACTCCGCGAACTGCGCGTTCGTGACCGGGCGCGCGGTCGATGACGAACGGGCGGAGCTCGGCCTCGTGTGCGTCGAGCTCGTTGTCGTACGCCCACGGCTCGAACTCTGCGCCGAGCGTGAAGCTCCCTCCGGGCACGTCGATCTCGTCCGGGCCCGACGGCGCGCGGTCCGGGTTCGACGACGACGGAACCGGGTACGAGCGCCCGGACCGCAGCTGCAGCGCCTCGAGCATCGCCTCCTGCGACTGGAGCTCGTTCTGCACGACGAGCCCGAATGCGAACCCACGGCGCACGAGTGCGTTGGGACTCTCGAGGTCGACGTGCTCCAGCAGGTCGAGGGCGCGCTCGCGCACGTCGGTCGCATACGCGCGCACCGGCTCCGCGCGGAGGGTAGGCAGACGCGACCCGTTCGTTCGCGCGCGCCGGAACGCCTCGTAGACGTCTCGGTGGACGTCGCGGGTGGGGGGCGCGCCGCCGAGGTTCTGCAGGATCCAGAGCTCCTCGAAGTGCGCGATGTGGGCGAGGCTCCACACGAGCGGCGGCGCGAGCGGGGAGATCTGCGCGGCGAGCTCGTCGTCGGAGATCGGCTCGAGCACCGCGTCGGTCCCCGCGCGGGCGCGCTCCATGATCTGGCGGATCTCGACTCGCGTGGACACTCGCGCTTCGGATTATCGGCCGTTCGTCCGGGAAGGCTGAGCGCATCGAGCCGCCGTGCTCGACATCGGTGGTCGGCACGTGAGGCACTGCGGCAGCGCGCGCACGGGCTGGTAGCCTTCGGCGCTCGCAACGGACGAGAGGAGCTGGGAGGAATGAGTGAGACGCAGAACGGCGCGGTCGTCGTCGCGCACGACGTGACGCGCCGCTACGGAGAGGGCGACACCGCGGTCGACGCGCTGCGCGGCGTGTCGGTCGACATCGCGCCGGGCAAGGCGACGGCCGTCATGGGCCCGTCGGGGTCGGGCAAGTCGACGCTGATGCACATCCTCGCCGGGCTGGACAAGCCCACGTCCGGGTCGGTCGGCATCGCGGGCACGGAGATCACGACGCTCGGTGACAACGACCTGACGAAGCTCCGCCGCGAGCACATCGGCTTCGTCTTCCAGTTCTTCAACCTGCTCCCGATGCTCGACGCGAAGGAGAACATCCTCCTGCCGCTGACGATCGCCGGCGAGAAGCCCGAGGACGGCTGGTTCGACAAGGTCGTCTCCGACGTGGGCCTCGGGGACAGGCTCACCCACCGGCCGTCCGAGCTCTCGGGTGGACAGCAACAGCGCGTCGCGATCGCCCGCGCGCTCATCTCGAAGCCGACGGTGCTGTTCGCCGACGAGCCGACGGGGAATCTCGACTCCTCCACGAGCGCCGAGATCCTCGAGCTCCTGCGGCGCTCCGTCGACGAGTACGGCCAGACGATCGTGATGGTGACGCACGACGCGCGCGCCGCGGCGATCGCACATCGCGTGCTCTTCCTCGCGGACGGCTCGATCTTCCGCGAGCTCGGCGAGTGCGATGCGCACACGATCCACACCGTCATGGACGAGCTCGCCGCAGCGTGATCACCGCTCGCCTCCGGTCGACGGTCGCTGGGACCGATGATCAAGGTCGCCCTCCGCGGCCTCGCGGGGCGCAAGCTCCGCGCGGTTCTGACCGCCGTCGCGATCGTCCTCGGCGTCGCGATGATCAGCGGCACCTACATCCTCACCGACACGATCAATCGGGCGTTCACGACGCTCTTCACGGAGTCGTACGCCGGCACCGACGCGGTCATCACCGGGAGAGGGCTCGACATCTCGATCGACGGCGAGGCGCCGCCGGGCCCACCCGTCGACGCGGCGTTGCTCGACACGGTGCGCGGTGTCGAGGGTGTCGCGCTCGCGACGGGAACCGTGCTCGACGAGCGCAATACGAAGATCCTCACCCCTGAGGGGGAGTCCGTCAGCTCCGAGGGCGCGCCGACGTTCGGATTCGGCATCGACACGATCGCCGGCGCTCGACCAGTTCAATCCGCTCAACGTCCTCGAGGGCCGTTGGCCAGCGACGGCCGACGAGGTCGTCATCGACGTGGGCACCGCGGACGACCAGGGCTACGCGGTCGGTGACGAGGTCGAGATCTCGACCCTGCAGCCGAAGCGCTCGTTCGAGCTCGTCGGGGTCGCGCAGTACGGCAGCCTCGACAGCCTCGGGAACGCGAGCTTCGCGGTGTTCACGATCCCGGCGGCGCAGCAGCTCCTCGATCGCGAGGGCTCCTACGACGCGATCTCGGTCGCGGCGAACGAGGGCATCACCGAGGACGAGCTCGTCGCAGCCATCGAGCCCGTGCTGCCGGACGACGGCGAAGGTCGTGAGCGCGACGGCGGAAGCCGAGGAGCAGGTCGACGAGGTGAACGAGTTCACGGCCATCTTCCGCTACTTCCTGCTCGTGTTCGCCGGTATCGCCCTCTTCGTCGGAGCGTTCGTCATCTTCAACACGTTCTCGATCACCGTTGCGCAGCGAACGCGCGAGTTCGCCACGTTGAGGACGATCGGCGCGTCGCGGCGTCAGATTCTCGGCTCCGTGATCCTCGAGTCGCTGGCCATCGGCTTGCTGGCATCGCTCGTCGGTCTCGGGTCTCGGTGTCGCTCCTGGCCGAAGGGATCGAGGGGCTCTTCCGCGCCCTCGGGGTCGAGCTGCCCACCGCGGACCGCGTCTTCGCGTTGCGCACGGTGATCGTGGCGCTCGTCGTCGGCGTTGGCATCACGCTCGTCGCCGGCTTGTTCCCCGCCATCCGGGCGACGCGCGTGCCTCCGATCGCGGCGGTGCGCGAGGGCGCGACGCTTCCGAAGTCCAGGTTCGCGCCCTTCGTGCCTTGGGTCGCGGTGCTCGGGGTCGTGGCCGCGCTCGTCGTCCTGGCCCGTGCGATGTTCACCGACGATCTCGGCACGGCCGATCGCCTGCTCTCGATCGGGGCGGGCGTTCTGCTTCTCTTCCTCGGCGTCGCCATGCTCTCGTCGCACGTCGTGCGCCCGCTCGCGGCGATCAGCAGTCCGATCGGCCGCTGGGCAGCGTTCGTCGACGCTGATGCACATCCTCGCGGGCCTCGACAAGCCGACGTCCGGGTCGGTCGACATCGCGGGCACGGAGATCACGACGCTGGGCGACAACGCCCTGACGAAGCTGCGGCGCGAGCACATCGGCTTCGTCTTCCAGTTCTTCAACCTGCTCCCGATGCTCGATGCGAAGGAGAACATCCTCCTGCCGCTGACGATCGCCGGCGAGAAGCCGGACGACGGCTGGTTCGACAAGGTCGTCTCGCGACGTGGGGCTGAAGGACAGGCTCTCCCACCGGCCGTCCGAGCTCTCCGGCGGTCAGCAGCAGCGCGTCGCGATCGCCCGCGCGCTCATCTCGAAGCCGACGGTGCTCTTCGCCGACGAGCCGACGGGGAACCTCGACTCGTCCACGAGCGCCGAGATCCTCGAGCTCCTGCGCCGCTCGGTCGACGAGTACGGCCAGACGATCGTGATGGTCACGCACGACGCGCGCGCCGCCGCGGTCGCGCATCGCGTGCTCTTCCTCGCCGACGGCGAGATCGTGCGCGAGCTCGGCGAGTGCGACGCAGCACGAGATCCTCACGGTCATGGAAGAGGTCGCCGCAGCGTGATCAAGGTCTCCCTCCGCGGCCTCGCGGGGCGCAAGCTCCGCGCGGTCCTGACCGCCATCGCGATCGTCCTCGGCGTCGCGATGATCAGCGGCACCTACATCCTCACGGACACGATCGAGAGCGCCTTCACGACGCTCTTCACGGAGTCGTACGCCGGGACGGACGCGGTCGTCACGGGCAAGGGGCTCGACATCTCGATCGACGGCGAGGCGCCGCCGAGCCCGCCCGTCGATGCGTCGCTGCTCGAGACCGTGCGCGGCGTCGACGGGGTCGCGCTCGCGACCGGGCACGGTGCTCGACGAGCGCAACACGAAGATCCTGACCCCCGAGGGCGAGGCGGTCAGCTCGGAGGGCGCGCCGACGTTCGGCTTCGGCATCGACACCGACCCCGCGCTCGCCCAGTTCAACCCGCTGAACCTCCTCGAGGGCCGCTGGCCCGCCGCCGCCGACGAGGTCGTCATCGACGCCGGCACGGCCGACGACCAGGACTACGCGGTCGGCGACACGGTCGAGATCTCGACGCTGCAGCCGAAGCGCTCGTTCGAGCTCGTCGGCGTTGCGCAGTACGGCAGCGTCGACAGCCTCGGGAATGCGAGCTTCGCGGTGTTCACGATCCCCGCGGCGCAGGAGCTCCTCGATCGCGAGGGCCAGTACGACGCGATCTCGGTCGCGGCGGACGAAGGGCGTCACCGAGGACGAGCTCGTCGCGGCGATCGCGCCGGCCCTGCCCGGCAGACGCGGAGGTCGTGAGCGCGACGGCGGAGGCCGAGGAGGAGGTGGACGAGGTCAACGAGTTCACGGCGATCTTCCGCTACTTCCTGCTCGTGTTCGCCGGCATCGCGCTCTTCGTCGGCGCGTTCGTCATCTTCAACACCTTCTCGATCACGGTCGCCCAGCGCACGCGCGAGTTCGCCACGCTGCGGACGATCGGCGCGTCGCGGCGGCAGATCCTCGGCTCCGTGATCCTCGAGTCGCTCGTCATCGGGCTTCTCGCTTCGCTCGTCGGCCTCGGTCTCGGCGTCCTCCTGGCGGAGGGGATCGAGGGGCTGTTCCGCGCTCTCGGTGTCGAGCTTCCGACCGCGGACCGCGTCTTCGCGACGCGCACGGTCGATCGTCGCGCTCGCCGTCGGCGTCGGCATCACGCTCGCTCGCGGGCCTGTTCCCCGCGATCCGCGCGACCCGCGTGCCGCCGATCGCGGCGGTGCGCGAAGGCGCGACGCTTCCGAAGTCGCGGTTCGCGCCGCTTCGTGCCCTGGATCGCGGCGCTCGTGGTCGTCGGCGCGCTCGTCGTCCTGGCGCGCGCGATGTTCACCGACGAGCTCGGCACCGGCCGACCGCCTGCTCTCGATCGCGGGCGGCGTCCTCCTGCTCTTCCTCGGCGTCGCGATGCTCTCGTCGCACCTCGTGCGCCCGCTCGCGGCGATCGCAGCCCGATCGGCCGCTGGGCGGCGTTCGTCTTCACCGTCCTCTTCTGGCCGTTCTGGCTCCTCCCGTACTGGCTCTGCGTACGGAGCGTGGGGCCCGGTCGGCGTCGGCCGTCGGCGCCTTCGTCGGCGGCACGCTGCTCAACCCGCTGTTCGCCGATCGTGCTCGTGATGTGGCTGCGCCGGGCGGTGACGAGTGGGAGCCGGAATGGCCGGCGGAGTTCCCCGGCGTCGTTCCGGATCGCGTCGCCGCTCGCACGGGCGGCGAGAACGCGCGCAGGAACCCGGCCGGACGGCGGCGACCGCGGCAGCGCTGATGATCGGGATCGCGCTCGTCTCGTTCATCGCGACGCTGACGAACGGGATGAAGGCGTCGAACCGCGAGGCGATCGAGGAGCAGATCGCCGCCGACTACGTCGTGACGTCGCTCGACGGGTACACGCCGTTCGTCGCCGCGGCGGGCGACGCGCTCGCCGCGTCCCCCGTGCCCGAGGTCGTGACGAGCGTGCGCTCCGACGCAGGCCTGGTCGACGACGTGACGACCGAGGTCGGCGGCATCGAGCCGGACACCATCGCCGACGCGTACGTCTTCGACTGGCAGCGAGGGCGACGAGAGCGTGCTCGCCACGCTCGGCACGACGAAGGCGATCGTCAGCTCGAACTACGCGGAGGATCACGACATCGCCGTCGGCGACGTGCTCACGCTTCGCTCGACCGCCGACCGGTCGGCGGAGGTCACCGTCGTCGGGCACCTTCGAGCCGCCGCCGTTCTACCCGCTGATCGAGAGCGTGAACGTCTCGACCGAGCTGTTCGACTCGCTCTACGACCGTCCCCGCAACCGCTGGACGTGGGCGAACGTCGCCGGCGAGCCGAACGACGAGAACCGCGCGCAGATGGAAGCGGCGATCGCCGGCTTCCCCGACACGCAGCTCGAGACCCGCGAGGAGTGGATCGAGCGCGAGGACGCGGACTTCAACGAGTTCATCTCGTTCCTGTACGTGATGCTCACGCTGGCCGTCTTCGTGAGCATCTTCGGGATGATCAACACGCTCGTCCTGTCGGTCTACGAGCGCACGCGCGAGATCGGGATGCTGCGCGCGATCGGCATGACGCGGCGTCAGGTGCGCCGGATGATCCGCCAGGAGAGCATCATCACGGCGCTCATCGGAGCGGCGATCGGGCTCCCGCTCGGCATCTTCCTCGCGGCGCTCGTCAACCGCGCGCTCTCGGAGTACGACATCCGCTTCGCGATCCCGTGGGTGCAGCTGATCGTGCTCACGATCGTCGCGATCGTCATCGGGATCCTCGCGGCGATCATGCCCGCGCGGCGCGCCGCGAAGCTGAACCCGCTCGAAGCGATCGCCTACGAGTAGCCTGGCGGCGTGGGCCGCTTCGCCATCAAGGGGCTCCTGAGCCGCAAGCTGCGCACTGCGCTCACGGCCGTCGCGATCGTCCTCGGCGTCGCGATGATCAGCGGCACGTACGTCCTGACCGACTCGATCGACCAGGCGTTCGAGCGGATCTTCAACGACATCCGCGCCGGCTCGAACGCCGTCATCTCGGGGAAGTCGGAGTTCGACCTGTCGGACGGGAGCGGCGTCACCGAGCCGACCTTCGACGAGTCGCTGCTCCCCGAGGTGCAAGCGCTCCCGGCCGTCGCGGCTGCAGAGGGCGCGGTCGACTCGGAGTCGACGCAGCTCATCGGCGACGACGGGAAGGCGGTCGTCTACGGAGGCGCGCCGAACCTCGGATTCTCGATCGCGAACCCCGACTCGCCGTTCAATCCGCTCACGCTCGTCGAGGGCTCGTGGCCCGGGCCGAATCAGGTGATCGTGGACAAGGAGACCGCGTCCAAGGAGGACTTCGAGGTCGGCGAGGTCATCGGCGTCCAGGCGGAGGGCCCGGTGCAGCGGCTCGAGGTCTCGGGGATCATGCAGTTCTCGTCCGGGCTCACGATCGGCGGCGCGACGCTGGCCGGCTTCGACCTCCGAACCGCGCAGCGACTCCTCCGGAAAGAAGGGCAGCTGGACGAGATCGCCATCGCCTCGAAGCCGGATACGACGCAGCAGGAGCTGCTCGATCAGGTCAACGCGATCCTCCCACCGGACACGCAGGTCAGAACCGGGCAGCAGGTCGCCGACGACGACGCCGAAGGCACGAACGAGTTCATCACCTTCCTGCGAGGGTTCCTGCTCGCCTTCGGCGGCATCGCGCTCTTCGTCGGCTCGTTCGTCATCGCGAACTCCCTCTCGATCACGATCGCGCAGCGGACGCGCGAGTTCGCGACGCTCCGGACGCTCGGAGCGTCCCGCCGCCAGGTTCTCGGGTCGATCCTCGTCGAGGCGCTCGTCGTCGGCGTGGTGGCCTCCGTCGTCGGTCTGTTCCTCGGCCTGCTGCTTGCCCGAGGTCTGTTCGGCCTCTTCGATCTGGTCGGCTTCACGCTCCCGAACACGGGGCTCGTCTTCGAGACGCGGACTGCGGTCGTCGCGCTCTCTCGCGGGGATCCTCGTCACGCTGATCGCGAGCCTGCGCCCGGCGATTCGTGCGACTCGCGTGCCGCCGATCGCCGCCGTGCGGGAGGGGTCGACGCTTCCGCCCGGACGGTTCGCCCGTTTCCGCTGGCTCGGCGCGGTGCTCATGACGGGCGCCGGCTTCGCGGCGCTCGTCTACGGCCTCTTCGGCAGCGGCCTCGACACGACGCAGATCCTCATCTGGATGGGGCTCGGCGCGCTGCTCATCTTCCTCGGGGTCGCGCTCTTCTCCTCGCGCCTCGTCCGTCCGCTCGCGGAGCTCCTCGGGTGGCCGGCCACGCAGATGGGCGGAGCGGCAGGGTTCCTGGCGCGCGACAACGCTCGCCGGAACCCGCAGCGGACGGCGTCGACGGCGGCCGCGCTGATGATCGGGCTCGCGCTCGTGACGCTCGTCGCCACGCTCGCGGCCGGGATCGTCTCGTCGTTCCGCGGAGCGGTCAACGACCTCTTCACGGGAGACTTCGCGATCACCGCGCAGAACAACTTCTCGCCGATCCCGATCGACGCCGCCGAGGCGGCGGCGAAGGCACCGGGCGTGCTCGTCGTCGGAAACGTGCGCACGGGAGAGGCGCTTCGAAACGGCGACGCGGACTTCATCACCGCGGTCGACCCGGGGATGGCCGAGGTCATCGACATGGACTGGGTCGAGGGCTCGCAGGAGGTCATCGCGCTCGCTCGGCGACGACGGCGCGTTCGTCGACGACGACTACGCCGAAGGACAACGAGCTCGGAGCTCGGCTCGCAGGTCGAGGTCACGTTCCCGAACGGGACCAGCCGAGACGTTCCGCGATCGAGGGCATCTTCGACCCGCCGACCGGCGGCTCGCCGTTCGCGGCGGTCACGATCTCCGCAGCGGCCTGGGACGCGCAGGTGCCGAACCCGCGGAATCTCTACTCCTTCCTGAAGATGGAAGGCGGCGCGACCGACGAGAACCAGGCCGCCCTCGACGCGGCGCTCGCCGACTTCCCGAACGCCAAGGCGCAGACGCGTCAGGCGTTCATCGACAACCAGATCTCGGGTCTCAACTCGATCCTGAACATCCTCTACGTGCTGCTCGCGCTGTCGATCATCGTGAGCCTGTTCGGAATCGTGAACACGCTCGTCCTGACGGTGTTCGAGCGCACGCGCGAGATCGGGATGCTTCGTGCGATCGGCATGACGCGACGTCAGGTGCGCCGGATGATCCGGCACGAGAGCATCATCACGGCGCTCATCGGAGCGACCCTCGGCATCGCGCTCGGGATCGTGCTCGCCGCGCTGCTCATCTGGCGCGTCGACTTCATCGAGTTCTCGTTCCCGACGACCCAGGTGATCGTCTTCGTGATCGCCGCGATCGTCGTCGGGATCGTCGCGGCGATCCTGCCCGCACGGCGCGCCGCGAAGCTCGACCCGCTCGAAGCTATCGCGTACGAATGACGCCGTCGCGCGCGAGCGCGGCGATCTCGTCCGGCGAGTAGCCGACCTCCTCGAGGATCTCCGCGGTGTGCTCGCCGACGCCGGGCGGGGCAGATGCGTGTGTTGCGCGCTCGCGGTCGAAGGAGAGCGGAAGCGCCGGGAGCCGGAGCTCCGGGATCGCCTCGTGGACGACCGGCTGGAGCATCCCGAGCGCGTGTGTCTGCTCGGCAGTCGCGACGTCGGCGACGTCGGCGACGGGTGCAGCCGGGACGCCCACAGCCGTCAAGCGCTCCTGCCAGTCCGCG
Source organism: uncultured Gaiellaceae bacterium (assembly GCA_963744285.1). Lineage (GTDB taxonomy): Bacteria > Actinomycetota > Thermoleophilia > Gaiellales > Gaiellaceae > GMQP-bins7. The sequence continues at coordinate 80,433 of CAVUTA010000002.1, forward strand.
CTGCGGTGCTCGCGAAGGCGGGCCGAGACGAGCGCGACGAGCTCCTCGCGATTTCGTACGCGGTCGGGATTCGTTCGGAAGCGCTCGTCGGTCACGAGCTCGGGGAGCGCGAGGACGTCGCAGAGAGCTGCGAAGAGGCGATCGTTGCCGCCCGCGACCATGAGCTCGCCGTCCCGCGTCGGGAAGACCTGATACGGAGCGACCATCGGGAACGTCGTTCCCTGTCCGGTCGGCACGGTGCCGTCGGCCAGGTAGCCGACGAGGTGGTAGCCGATGTAGCCGAGCGCCGTCTCGTAGAGGGACGTGTCGACAACGGCTCCCTGGCCGGTTCGCTCGCGCTCGAGCAGCGCCGAGACGATCCCGAGCGCGGCCCACATCCCGGTTCCCATGTCGATGAGCGAGGAGCCGACCCGCACACCCGGCCGATCGGGCTCGCCCGTCATGCTGATGAGCCCTCCCGCCGCCTGCATGAGCGCGTCGTACCCGGGCTCCTCGGAGAGCGGGCCGACGTGGCCGTACGCGCCGATCGAGCAGTAGACGAGGCGTGTGTTCCGCTCGCGCAGCGTCTCGGCGCCGAGGCCGAGCCGCTCGGCGAGGCCGGGGCGGAGGCTCTGGAGGAACACGTCGGCCCGGTCGACGAGCCGCAGCACGGCGTCGCGGCCACGCGTGTCACGCAAGCGACACCGCGAGCGAGCGCTTCCCCGCGTTCACGGCGAGGAACATCGCGCTCTCCCCGTTCCAGAACGGCGGGCCCCACGCGCGCCCGTCGTCACCCGTGTCCGGCCGCTCGACCTTCACCACGTCGGCGCCGAGCGCGGCGAGGATCTCGGCGCAGTACGGCCCGGCGATCGACGTCGTGACGTCGACGACGCGCATGCCTTCGAGAGGACGGAGCGGCACCGGCGCAATCATCCCTGCTCTGCGAGGATGCCCGGATGCCCGACTGGCTCGACTTCGACCGCTTCACCGATTGGGTCTCCGGCGCGTGGTGGAGCTACCTCGTCATCTTCGGCGTCGCCGTCGTCGACGCGTTCTTCCCGCTCGTCCCGAGCGAGACGCTCGTCGTCATCGGCGGGAACCTCGCGAGCTCCGGGCGATCTCGTGCTCTGGCTCGTGATCCTCTCGGCCGCGGCGGGCGCGATCATCGGCGACAACATCTCGTTCTGGATCGGCCACTTCGTCGGCGAGAAGACCGTCAAGCGGGTCTTCGGCAGCGAGAAGTGGCACAAGCGGCTCGAGTGGGCCGAGCGAGACGCTGGACGAGCGCGGCGCGTACATCATCATCATCGCCCGCTTCATCCCCGGCGGCCGTACGGCTGTCACGTTCTCCGCCGGGTACGTGAACACGTTCCCGTGGCGTCGCTTCATCGTGTACGACGTCATTGCGGGGGTCCTCTGGGCGACGTACGCGGCGCTGCTCGGCTACTTCGGCGGCAAGACGTTCGAGGACAACCCCCTGTGGGGAGTGCTCCTCGCTCTCGGTATCGCGTTGTCGCTGGGTTTCGTCGTCGAGGCCGTCAGGCACTACCGGCAGCGCCGGGCGACGCCGTCGGCCTGAGCTCACGCCACGCCTTCTGCGCGTAGAGCAGGCCGGCGATGAGGATGATCAGCGCGAGGAACCATGGAGGCCGTTGATCCAGTCGCCCTGCTCTCTCCGTGTCTCCGAGGAAGCCGAGCTGCGCGACCGAGAGGACCAGGAAGCCGATCGCGAGGCCGACCTGCCGCCAGTTGCCCCAGTACGCCACGAGCGCGCCGATGACGACCGCGAGCTGCCCGATGTGCACGATGAGCGAGCCGCCGCCATGAGCGTCGAGCGCACCCTCCTCGCCGCTCCGAGACGTACGCCGCGATCGTGAACGACTGCAGGAGGACACCGAGGACGACGATGACGCCGCCGACGAATACCACCCAGGTGAAGTTTCTCTTCATGGCCGCGATCATCTCGCACCGCACCGGGCGGACGCTGACAAGCGGCTACGTACGCTCCGGGCATGAACCGCCTCGCCGGCGCCACGTCCCCCTATCTCCTCCAGCACGCCGAGAACCCGGTCGACTGGTACGAGTGGGGCGACGAGGCGTTCGACCGCGCTCGGGCCGAGGACAAGCCGCTCCTCGTCTCGGTCGGCTACAGCTCGTGCCACTGGTGCCACGTGATGGCGCACGAGTCGTTCGAGTCGGAGACGACGGCTGCGCTCATGAACGAGCTCTTCGTGAACGTGAAGGTCGATCGCGAGGAGCGGCCCGACGTGGACGCCGTGACGATGGAGGCGGCGGTCGGGATGACCGGCTCGGGCGGCTGGCCGACGACGGTCTTCATGACGCCGGACGCGAAGCCGTTCTACGCGGGCACGTACTTCCCGCCCGAGCCGCGGCACGGGATCCCGAGCTTCCCCGAGCTCCTGCGCGCGGTCGCCGACACCTGGCGCGAGCGGCGCGACGACATCGAGCGGCAGGCCGCGCGGATCGACGACACGCTGCGCTCGACCGCGGGATCCGGGCCGTCGAGCGAGCCGCTCACGTCGTCGCTCCTCTCCGATGCCGCGCGAGGGATCGCCGCGACGTTCGAGCCGGCGTTCGGCGGCTTCGGGCGCGCCCCCAAGTTCCCCGCGGCGTCGACGCTCGAGCTCCTCCTCCGCCGCGGCGACGAGGAGTCGCTCGCGATGGTCACGGCGACGCTCGACGGCATGGCGGCGGGCGGCTTCTACGACGTCGTCGGCGGCGGCTTTCACCGCTACTCCGTGGACGACCGCTGGCTCGTCCCGCACTTCGAGAAGATGCTCTACGACAACGCCGTCCTCGCCTCGACGTACCTGCACGCCTGGGTCGTCACCGGGCGCGAGCGCTACCGCGAGATCGTGGAGGAGACGCTCGGGTACATGCTGCGCGAGCTCGCGCTCCCCGGCGGCGCGCTTCGCGTCGGCGCACGATGCGGACACCGAAGGCGTCGAGGGGCTGACGTACACGTGGACGCCCGAGGAAGCCGCCGCGGTCGGCCTGCCGCAGGACGTGCTCGAGCCGTTCGAGCACGGGCGCCTCATCGTGCGCGGCGAGATCGACCCCGAGCTTCGGCAGCCGTGTTCTCGCGGAGCGCGACACCCGTCCGCAGCCGTTCCGCGACGACAAGGCGCTCGCCTCGTGGAACGGTCTCGCGCTCGCCGCGCTCGCGGAGGCGGGCTCCCGGCTCGACCGCGAGGACTGGCTCGACGGCGGCGCGTGAGCTCGGCGCGTTCCTCCTCGGCCCGCTGAGCGCGGACGACGGCCGTCTTCTCCGCTCGACCCGCGACGGGCGGACGAGCGGCTTCGGCTTCCTCGACGACTACGCGAACGTCGCGTACGGGCTCGATCGAGCTGCACGTCGCCACGGGCGAGCTTCGCTGGCTGCTCGAGGCGCGTCGGCTCGCGCTCCTCGCCGTCGAGCTCTTCGCGGACGACGAGCACGGCGGCTTCTTCCTCTCGCCCGCCGACGGCGACGCGCGCGTCGCGCGCACGAAGGACCTCCAGGACACGCCGATCCCGTCGGGCAACTCGATGCTCGCGTACGTCCTCCTGCGCCTCTCGCGCATCTGGGGCGACGACGAGCTCGAGCGCCGCGCGGTCTCCGTCTTCCGGCTCGCCGAGCCCGCGCTCCGTCGCGCGCCGGGCTTCTTCGCCTGGATGCTCTGCGGGATCGACCTCTGGCTGAGCGCGCCGCGCGAGATCGCGATCGTCGGCGACGTCGACTCGCCGGTCGCGCGCGCGGCGCTCGCGCCGTTCCAGCCGCAGACGGTCGTCGCCGTCGGCCCGTCCGAGGAGGTGCCGCTCCTCGCCGGCAAGGGCCTCGTCGACGGAAAGCCCGCTGTCTACGTCTGCGAGCGGTTCGTCTGCCGCGCGCCCGTCACCGAGCCGGAGGAGGTCGCGCGTCTGATGCGGATCTGCCTGATGATCGAAGGGCAGGAGGGCGTCACCTGGGACGACTGGGTGCGCCTCGCGCGCCTGACCGAGGAGCACGGGCTCGAGGGCCTCTTCCGCTCCGACCACTACACGGCGATCATCCGGCCCGACGCGGACGCCCACGACGCCTGGGCGACGCTCGCCGGGCTCGCGGCGATCACGGAGCGCATCCGGCTCGGCACGATGGTCTCGCCCGCGACGTTCCGGCACCCGAGCGTCCTCGCGCGGATGGCCGTGACCGTCGACCACATCTCCGGCGGCCGCGTCGAGGTGGGGATGGGCTCGGGGTGGTACGAGCGCGAGCACGACGCGCACGGCTTTCCGTTCCTCGACGCGAAGCAGCGCTTCGCGCTCTTCTCCGAGCAGGTCGAGGTCGTCGTCCGCTCGTGGACGGAGGAGCGCTTCGACCACGACGGCCCCGCGTACACGCTGCGAGACCAGCAGGCGCTTCCCCGGCCGGTGCAGCAGCCGCATCCGCCGCTCGTGCTCGGCGGCACGGTGAAGCCGCGGTTCGCCGCGCTCGCGGCGCGCTACGCGACCGAGGTGAACACGCTCGGCGCGCCGAACGACGAGCTGCGCGAGCGCAAGCGCCGCACTCGACCGCGCCTGCGCGGAGGCAGGGCGCGATCCGGCGACGCTCGGCTACTCCGTGATGACCGCGTGCTTCCTCGGCGCGACCCACGCCGACGTCGTGGAGCGCGTCGCGCGGTTCCTCGCGATCCGCGGGGACGGCACGGACCCGGAGGCGCTCATCGCCGAGCGCCGCGACCGCTGGCTCGTCGGCACCGTCGACGAGGTCGCGGAGCGTCTCGCGTGAGCTCGCCGAGCATCGGCGTGTCGCGCGTCTTCCTCCAGCACCTGAACCACTCGGACGACGAGATGATCGGCCTGGCGTCGGCCCTCGGGTAGCGTTCCGCCCCATGACGACTACCGAGCTGACCGGTGCGGAAGATGTCGCGTGGGACCTCTCCGACCTCTACGAGTCAGGCGACGACCCACGCATCGAGCAGGACGTCGAGCAGACCGAGACGGCGGCGGCCGCCTTCCGCGAGCGGTACTACGGCCGCGTCGCGGAGCTGAGCGCCGGCGATCTGCGAGAGGCGATCGAGGAGCGCGAGCGGATCGAGTCGACGTTCACGCGCGCGATCTACTACGCGCACCTCTGGTTCTCGACGGACATGGCCGACTCGCAGCGCGGCGCGCTCGTCGCGCGCCTGACGGAGAAGGGCGCGACGATCGACACGCAGCTCCTCTTCTTCGGGCTCGAGCTCGCGGCGCTCGACGGACGACCAGGCCGACGCGCTCCTCGCGAGCGACGAGCTCGAGCGCTGGCGCCACTGGCTCCGGACCGTTCGGAAGTTCCGGCCGTACATCCTCACCGAGCCGGAGGAGAAGATCCTCACCGAGAAGTCGGTCTCCGGGCTTCAGCGCCTGGGACCGCCTGTACGACGAGCTCCTCGGCGCGATCAAGGTCGACCTCGACGGGACCGAGATCGGCTTCGAGGAGGCGATGGCGAAGCTCTACTCCGCGGATCGCGACGAGCGGCGGCGTGCCTCCGAGGCCGTGACGGTCGCGCTCGAGCCGGGGCTCCGCACGCGCACGTTCGTCTTCAACACGATCGCCGTCGACAAGTCGATCGACGACCGCCTCCGCGGCTACGAGACGTGGATCTCGGCGCGCAACCTCTCGAACGACACCACCGACGAGGCCGTGCAGGCGCTCGTCGACGCCGTCGTGAACCGCTACGACGTCGTCCAGCGCTACTACACGCTGAAGGCGCGCCTCCTCGGGCTCGACCGGCTCTCGTTCTACGACCGCATGGCGCCGCTCGCGCGACGACCCCACGCATGTGGGCTGGGCCGAGGCGTCCGAGCTCGTGCTGAACGCGTTCGCGGACTTCTCGACCGAGACGGGCGACATCGTCGAGCGCTTCTTCCGCGAGAGCTGGATCGACGCGCCTCCGCGCGACGGCAAGCGGCCCGGCGCCTTCTGCGCGACGAACGTGCCGGGCGTGCACCCGTACGTCTTCATGAACTACACGGGCGACCGCCGCTCGGTGCTCACGCTCGCGCACGAGCTCGGCCACGGGCTCCACGGCTACCTCGCCGAGCCGCTCGGGCTCTTCAACGCCTCGACGCCGCTGACGACGGCCGAGACGGCGTCGGTCTTCGGCGAGGCGCTCACGTTCAAGCGGCTGCTCGCCGACGAGCAGGATCCGCGCCGCCGGCTCAACCTGCTCGCCGGGCGGATCGAGGACTCGATCGCGACGGTGTTCCGCCAGATCGCGATGAACCGCTTCGAGCACGCCGTCCACACGTCGCGTCGCGAGGAGGGCGAGCTCTCGCCCGAGCGGTTCGAGGAGCTCTGGCTCGAGTCGCAGACGGACGATGTTCGGCGACTCGGTCGACGTCGACGGGTACGGGACGTGGTGGAGCTACATCCCGCACTTCATCGGCACGCCGGGATACGTCTACGCGTACGCGTACGGCTTCCTCTTCGCGCTCTCGATCTTCCGCAAGTACGAGCTCGAGGGCGACTCGATGGTCGAGCCGTACCTCGACGTGCTGCGCGCGGGAGGGTCGAAGCCGCCGGGCGAGCTCGCGGAGATGGTCGGCCTCGACCTCACGGACCCGAAGATCTGGGAGGCGGGGATCGACGCGCTCGCGGTCGAGCTCGACGAGGCCGAGGCGCTCGCCGCGGACATCGGTCTGTAGGGATCGGCACTAACTCCGAGCGCGTAACGACGCGTTTCAACATGTAGCGGCTTCGGCGTGCCCGCGGTACGCTCGCGGCTGACAGGCAGGAACTCGGAGGGTACACAAGGAGGAAGATCGGTGCGAAAGCTCATCGTGTGCGGGGTCGGCCTGGTAGCGGCGCTCGCGCTCACGGTGCCGGGCGCGTTCGGCGGCGCGGCGCAGACACCAGGCGTCACAGCCAAGACGATCACGATCGGCGGGACGTTCCCGCTCACCGGGCCGGCGGCGGCGTACGCGCCGATCCCGGTCGGAATGAAGGCGTACTTCAGCTACATCAACGCCCGCCGAGGGCCCGACGGCAAGCGCGGCGTCATGGGCCGTCAGATCGTCTGGAAGTTCTACGACGACGCCTACAACCCGGCGAACACCGTCCAGCTCACGCGTCGGCTCGTCGAGCAGGACAAGGTGTTCGCGACGGTCGGCCAGCTCGGGACGGAGCAGGTCCTCGCCGCGCGGGCGTACCTGAACCAGGCGAAGGTGCCGCAGGCGCTCGTCTCCACCGGTGCGTCGTACTGGGGGACGCAGTGCAAGGAGTTCCCGTGGACGATCGGCTGGCAGCCCGACTACATCGCCGAGGGCCGGCTCTACGGCCTGCACATCAAGGCGAACCAGCGCGGCAAGAAGATCGCGATCCTCTACCAGAACGACGACTACGGCAAGGACTATCTCTACGGCCTCCGTGCGCGCTCGGCAAGCAGTACGCCGACGCCGAACATCGTCGCGCAGGAGGCGGTCGAGGTCGACGGCGACGCAGCGTCGCGTCGCAGATGACGCGGATCAGGGCGAGCGGTGCGACCGATCTTCGTGATCTTCGCGACTGCCGACGCCGACGATCCGCACGTACGCGACGGGCAAGGCGCTCGGCTACAACCCGGAGCAGATCTACCTCAACTCCGTCGTCGGCCACTGCGGCGTTCCTCAACGTCGCGGTCGCGTCTGCCGGCGCGCCGTACGTCAACGGGTCGCTCTCGATCGGCTACTTCAAGGACCCGTCGAACCCGACGTCAGGACAACGACGCGGCGATGAAGCAGTACCGCGCGATCATGGCGAAGTACGCGCCGAGCGCGAACGCGAACGAACGGGCTCTACTTCTACGGCTTCGCGAAGGCGGAGACGTTCGTGCAGGCGATGTACAAGGCCGGGAAGAACCCGACCCGCGCGGGCCTGATGAACGCGCTGCTGAGCCTGAACTACGCGAACAAGTTCGTGCTTCCCGGCGTCGTCCAGAAGACGAGCAAGACGGACCACTTCGTCATCAGCCAGATGCAGCTCCAGCGGTTCAACACACGGCACCTGGGCGCCGGTCGGCCGACTCATCGAGGGTCGCCCGCGCTAGAAGCTTCTCCCTGCGTGTGACTGGTGGTAGGGGCCGGGAAACCGGCCCCTACTGCGTCCTGAGCCGGTACTGCTCCCAGTAGCGCTCCATCGTCGTCGAGCGATGCGAGACGTGGAGGAGGTCGTACGGCGCGACGTTCACGGCGCGCACGATCCACTCGCCGCCTCGCCGAGGTCGAGCACGTTCACGCAGGCGGGCGCCTGCTCGAAGTGGCCGAGGAACATCCGCTCGCCGGTGAGCGCGTACGAGAGGATCGCGCGGTTGACGCCGCCGTGGAGGACGGCGAGCGCCGTGTCCCAGCCGTCGTCGGCGACGAGCCGCTCGAGCGCGGGGAGGACGCGGTCGAAGAGCTCGCCGATCGACTCGCCGCGGAGGAAGCGCTTCTCGTTCGGGATCACGCCGCGGAACGCGTGGACGAACTCGCGCTGGAGCGCGTCGGCCGGGATCTCCGAGAGCCGGCCGCCCTGGATCTCGCGTAGCTCGGGCCAGGACTCCGGCTCGGCGCCCGGCGCGACGATGGACGCGGTCTCGAGCGTGCGCGGGAGGCCGCTGGAGAGCACGCGGTCGAGCTCGATCCCGGCGAGCGCCCCCGCGACCGCCTTCGCCTGCGCGACGCCCTCCTCGTTCAGCGGGACCTCGCGCGGGTCGACGGGCGGCCGTCGTCGCCGAAGTACGACACCTCGGCGTGGCGCATGAGGTAGAGGCGGCGGCGCATCGGCGTAGGATCGCACGGTGCTGGCGGGCGACATCGTCGAGACCGCGGCCGACGCCGAAGGCCTCGCGAAGCCGCCGCTGCTCGTGCTCGACCGCGTGCGCGCGTTCCTCGACGAGCACGGGCTCGGCTCGGGCGACGTGCGCGCGCGGCGCATCGGCGAGGGCGGCGGCTCGAACTTCACGTTCCTCCTCGAGCGCGACACGGGCTCGTTCGTCCTCCGTCGCCCGCCGCGTCCGCCGCTGCCGCCGTCCGCGCACGACGTCGTGCGCGAGGCGCGGCTCCAGCTCGCCCTGCGTGAGGCGGGCTTCGCGCGGCTGCCGACGATCGTCGCGGTGTGCGAGGACGAGAGCCTGCTCGGCGTCCCGTTCTACGTCATGACGTACCTCGACGGGGTCGTCCCGACCGACGAGCTGCCGCCGGGGCTCGAGACCGAGGCCGCGCGCGCGCGCTCGGCGACGATCTCGTCGACGCGCTCGTCGAGATCCATGCGGCGGACGTGACGACTCCGGGGCTCGCGGCGTTCGCCCGACCCGGGAGCTACAACGAGCGCCAGGTACGGCGCTTCGCGCAGCTCTGGGACATCAACAAGACGCGCGAGATCCCGCGCGTCGACGAGGTCTCGGCGTGGCTCGCGGACAACGTGCCCGATCCGCTCGCGCCGACCGTCGTCCACGGGGACTTCCGGCTCGGGAACACGATGGTCGGCCGCGACGACCCGTCCCGGATCCTCGCCGTGCTCGACTGGGAGATGGGCGCGATCGGCGATCCGCGCGCCGACGTCGGCTACCTGCTCGCGACGTACAGCGAGCCGGGCGGCCCGCCGAACCCGCTCGGCACGTCGCCGATCACGGCGCTCTCCGGCTTCCCGTCGCGGGCCGAGCTCGTCGAGCGCTACGTCGCGGGAAGCGGGCGGGACGTCGAGCCGCTCGCCTGGTTCGAGGGGCTCGCGCTCTGGAAGGCCGCAGTCTTCTGCGAGGCGATCTACGGCCGCTACGTCCGCGGCGAGCTGGGCGCCGAGGACGAGCGCGCCGCGCGCTTCGAGCAGGGCGTGCCGTACCTCGCGGAAGCGGCCGCGGCCCTCACCCGACGCTGACGAGGAGCGAGCGGTCGCGAAGCGGTCGCCTTCAGGGATCGCTCGACCGGATCCGCGCTAGCGGATCTCGTCGCGCACTAGAGCGCGATCTCGGCGAGCGCCCGCAGCGCCTCGGGCTGCTGCGTCGAGACGAGGAGCGACGTCGCGCCCGACTCGCGCCACGCGTCGAGCCGCTCCGCGATCCGCTCCTTCGGCCCGACGAGCGCGACCTCGTCGATGAACGCGTCCGGCACCGCGGCCGCCGCGTCGCGCTTGTTCCCGTCGAGGTAGAGATCCTGGATCTCCCGCGCCTCGTCCTCGTAGCCGTAGCGGCAGGCGAGGTCGTTGTAGAAGTTCTTGCCGCGCGCGCCCATGCCGCCGATGTACAGCGCGTAGTACGGCTTGAGGAACTCGCGGCCCGCCTCGACGTCGTCGATGAGGATCACCGGCGCGGTCGCGGCGATGTCGAAGCCCTCGCGCGCGTTCGCGATCACGTCGCCGAACGCCGACCGCGCCTTCTCCGGCGACCAGAAGATCGGCAGCCAGCCGTCGGCGATCTCGAACGCCTGCGCAACCGCCTTCGGCCCCATCGACGGCGAGGTAGATCGGGATGTCCGCGCGGAGCGGGCGCGCCATCAGCTTCAGCGGCTTGCCGAGCCCGGTCCCGTTCCGAGACGGGATGTCGTAGTGCTCGCCGTGGTGCTCGACGAGCTCGCGGCGAAGCGCGGCGCGGACGATCTCGACGTACTCGCGCGTCTTCTCGAGCGGCTTGCCCCACGGCTGGCCGTGCCAGCCCTCGACGACCTGCGGCCCGGACGTCCCGAGGCCGAGCAGGAAGCGCCCGCCCGGAGAGCAGGTCGAGCGTCGCCGCGGTCATCGCCGTGTTCGCCGGCGTGCGGCCGGGGATCTGCATGATCGCGCTGCCGAGCTTGATCTTCTCCGTCGTCGCGCCGAGCCAGGAGAGCACGGTCACGCAGTCGGTCCCCCACGCCTCGGCGGCCCACGCGGAGTCGTAGCCGAGCCGCTCGGCCTCCTGCGCGAGCGCGATCGGCTCGAGCGGGCTCGTCCCCGGCGGCGCGTACCCCATGTAGAAGCCGAGCCGCATCGGTGCGATGCTAACGCCATGACCATCACCGACCTCCGCCCGACCGACGAGATCGTCGAGCTCCGGGCGCGCTACCGCGCGTTCATGGAGGAGCACGTCTACCCGAACGAGCCCGCGCTCGACCGCGAGGACGACGAGGCCGACGCGCTCGTCGAGCGGCTCCGCGCAGCGGCAAAGGAGCAGGGGCTGTGGGCGCCGCACCTGCCGCCCGAGGCCGGCGGCTCGAGCGGGAGCTTCCTCGTCTACGCGCACCTGAACGAGGAGATCGGCCGCTCGCTGTGGGGGCAGCTCGTCTTCGGCTGCCAGGCGCCGGATGCGGGCAACGCCGAGATCCTGTGGCTGTTCGGCACGGACGAGCAGAAGGAGCGCTGGCTCCAGCCGCTCGTCGCGGGCGAGGTGCGCTCGTTCTTCTCGATGACCGAGCCGGAGGTGCCGGGATCCGACCCGACGACGCTGCGGACGCGTGCGGTGCGGGACGGCGACGAGTGGGTGATCGACGGCCACAAGTGGTTCTCGTCGGGCGCCGAGGGGGCGGCCTTCGGGATCGTCATGGCCGTCACCGATCCCGACGCCGACCCGCATCGACGCGCGACGCAGATCATCGTCCCGGCCGACACGCCCGGGGTCGAGGTCGTGCGCGCGATCCCGACGATGGGGCACCGCGGCCGCGGCTGGACGACGCACTGCGAGGTGCGCTACACGGGCGTCCGCGTTCCCGTCGAGAACACGCTCGGCGAGGAGGGCGACGGCTTCCGGATCGCGCAGAAGCGCCTCGGCCCCGGCCGCATCCACCACGTCATGCGCTGGCTCGGCCAGATGCAGCGCGCGTTCGAGCTCATGTGCACGTACGCGCTCGAGCGCGAGTCGTTCGGCGGGCCGCTCGCCGAGAAGCAGACCGTGCAGAACTGGATCGCCGACTCGGCTGCCGAGATCCAGGCGTGCCGGCTCATGACGCTCGACGCGGCGCACAAGATCGACCAGGGCGACGAGGCGCGCGTCGAGGTCTCGCTGATCAAGTTCTACGCCGCGCGCGTGCTGCACGACGTGATCGACCGCGCGGTGCAGACGCACGGCGCGCGCGGGCTGACGGACGAGACGCCGCTCGCCGGGATGCTCGCGATGGCGCGCGGCGCGCGGATCTACGACGGCCCGGACGAGGTGCACCGCATGGTCGTCGCGCGGCGGATCCTGAAGTCGTTCGCCGCCGGCGAGCCTGGCGCTTCGACTAGTCGTCCTCTGCGGCAGCCATGGTCGTGCCTCGGGTTGTCGCTCGCCTCGCCGCCTCGCGGGGCAGGCCTCGCGTGTCGCCGCCGAGTCAGCGCTGGTGGCCGCCAGGGTCGAACGTCACCGGGCCGAAGATCGCGGCCGCCGGGGACATCGCCTGCGATCCGGACAGCTCGAGCCTTCGACGACGGGAACGGGCAGCGGGCTCGAAGTGCAGGCAGCAGGCGACGTCCGATCTCCTCGTCGGCGCCGGCTACGCCGCCGTGCTCGTCCTCGGCGACATCCAGTACGAGGACGGCGCGTACGCGAAGTTCCTCGCCTCGTACGACCCGTCTGGGGGCGCGTGAAGTCGATCACGAAGCCCGTCCCGGGAAACCACGAGTACCAGACGCGACGGCGCGGCCGGCTACTTCCGGTACTTCGGCGCGGCGGCCGGCGACCCGGCGAAGGGGTACTACAGCTACGACCTCGGCGGCTGGCACGTCGTCGCGCTGAACTCGAACTGCGCGGTCGTCGGCGGCTGCGGCGCCGGCTCGCCGCAGGAGCAGTGGCTGCGGCGGACCTCGCTGCGCACCCGGCCGCGTGCACGCTCGCGTACTGGCACCACCCGCGCTTCTCGTCCGGCGAGCACGGGAGCGACTCGACGTACACGGCGTTCTGGCAGGCGCTCTACGACGCGAACGCCGACCTCGTCCTCGTCGGTCACGACCACGACTACGAGCGCTTCGCGCCGCAGACGGCCGACGGCGCCCGCGACCCGCGCGCGGGATCCGCGAGTTCGTCGTCGGCACCGGCGGCAAGAACCTTCGGACGTTCCCGCACGGTGCGGCCGAACAGCGAGGTCGCGCGACGTGACGAGCCTCGGCGTGCTCGAGCTGACGCTCGGCGTCGGACGCGTACGAGTGGCGCTTCCGGCCAGCGGTCGGCTCGTTCACGGACGCCGGCTCCGCCAGCTGCCACTGAGCCTACTAGCGCGGGCCCGGGACGCCCTTGAACTCGTAGAGCAGCGGCTCGCGGCCGGGCTGGACGATCCAGGCCTCGCCGGTGCCCTCGCTCTTGTACGCGGCCCAGACGCCGTCGGCGACGGCCTCGGCGGTCAGCAGCTTGAAGCCGCGAGCTTCGAGGTCGTGCTTGAACTCCGGCGGCGTGAGCGCGGTGTCGGCCCAGCCGGGGCAGACCGCCTGGATCCGGATCCCGCGCTCCGCGAGCTGCGGCGCGACCGAGCGGACGAAGCCGACGACGGCGTGCTTCGTCAGCCCGTAGATCGGGTCGTCGGGGATCCCGACGAGGCCGGCGAGCGACGCGGTCACGATGATCGTGCTCCCCTTCGGCATGACGCGGTCGAGGCGGCGGACGCCGTAGACGACGCCGTCGACGTTCACGCCGACCGCGCGGCGGTACTGCTCGTCGGTCAGCGAGGCGATGTCGTCGCTCCCGGTGAGGACGCCGGCGTTGAGGCACGCGAGGTCGACCGAGCCGATGTGCTCCCACGCCTCGGGGTCGGCGACGTCGAAGCCGGAGACGAGGTCGAGCTCCTTCACCTCGAAGCCCTCCGCGCGGAGCTTCGTCACGATCGCGCGGCCGATGCCCCCCGCCGATCCGGTCACCAGCGCTGTCATGGGATGAGCACGACCTTTCCTGTCGATTGGCGGGACTCGATGAGGCGGTGCGCCTCGGCCGCCTCCTCGAGCGGGAGCTCGGCGCCGACGATCGGCCGCACCGCGCCACCTTCCCAGAGTCGGAGGACGTCCTTGGCCGCGCGCGCGACCAGGTCGGGATCGCGGCCGATGAGGCGTCCGAGGTAGAAGCCGTGGACGCCGATGTTGCGGCCGACGAGCCAGGCCGGGTTCACCTCCTGCCACATGCCGCCCGCGTAGCCGACGGCGATCGCGGTTCCCAGCGGCTTCAGGAGGCTCAGCGACGCGGCGAACACGTCGCCGCCGACGAGGTCGAACACGACGTCGACCGGGTCGAGCTCGCCGATCTGCTCGTACGTGACCGCCTCGACCGCGCCGAGCGAGCGCGGGAGCTCGAGCTTCTCCTCGCTCCCGACCGCCGCGACGGGGTGCGCCGTTGAGCGTCCTCACGATCTGCACCGCCGCCGTTCCCACCGCGCCCGCCGCCGCCGTCACGAGCACGCGCGCACCGAACGCGATCCGCACGAGCTCGGTGAGCGGGATCCAGGCCGTGAGGAACGCCATCGGGAACGCGGCGCCCTCGGCGAAGCTCGCGGACTCCGGGAGCGGGAGGAGCCAGCGCCGGTCGACGACGACGCGCTCCGCGTAGCCGCCTCCTTCGCCGCGCACGAAGCCCATCACGCGCGCGCCGTCGAGCTCGCCGGCGATCTCGGAGCCGAGCACGGTCGGGAGCTCGGGCATCTGCGGGTACATGCCGAGCCGGATCAGGACGTCGGCGAAGTTGATCCCGCCGCGCGGACGTCGACGATCGCCTGCCCGTCGCCCGCCTCGGGCTCGGGCACCTCCTCGACGACGAGCTGCTCCGGCCCGCCGACGCCCTTCAGGACGGCGGCTCTCACCGACCGGTGAACTGGGGCTCGCGCTTCTCGAGGAACGCGGCGACGCCCTCGGCGCCGTCCTCCGACTCGAGGCAGCGGCGGAAGCCGTCGGCCTCGCGGCGAAGGCCCTCCTCGAGCGGGAGGTCGCGCGTCGTGCGCGCGAGCTCGCGGAGAATCCCGACGGAGACCGGCGAGCGCGCCGCGATCGTCCGCGCGATCCCGAGCGCCGTCTCGCGCAGCTCCTCGCGCGGCACGACCTTCTCGACGAGCCCCCAGTCGTACGCGGTCGCTGCGTCGATGAAGTCGCCGGTCATGTTGAGGTACTGCGCGCGGCCGATCCCGACGAGCCGCGGCAGCCGCTGCGTGCCGCCGCCGCCGGGGATGAGGCCGAGCTTGATCTCCGGCTGACCGAGCTGGGCGTCGTCGGAGGCGACGCGGATGTCGCAGCACATCGCGAGCTCGAGACCGCCGCCGAGGCAGAAGCCGTGGATCGCCGCGACGAACGGCGTGCGCGCCGCGTCCATGCGGTGCCCGAGCTTCTGGATCCCGCGCGCGGAGCCCCGCTCGTGCGCCTCCGCGGCCGCCTCGCGGAGCGAGGGAACTCCGTGATGTCCGCGCCGGCGACGAACGCGCGCTCGCCCGCTCCGACGAGCACGATCGCGCGCACGTCGTCGTCGGCGTCGAGCCGGTCGATCTCGGCCTCGAGCTCCTCGAGGAGCGGCGCCGAGAGCGCGTTGACCGGCGGGTGATGTCGATCGTGACGACGCGCGACCGAGGCCGTCGCAGCTTCCGGTCGAGACTGAAGCGTCGCTCGCGCCGTATCTCAGCGCCGTCTCCGCCGGCTGCTGGGCGAACTGCTCGCGGAGCGCGGTCTTGCGGAACTTGCCGACCGCGGTCTTCGGGATCTCGTCGACGAACTCGAAGCGGTCCGGGAGCCACCACTTCGCGAAGTTCGGCGCGAGGAACTCGCGCAGCTCGTCGGGCGACGCCTCCTCGCCCTCCCGCAGGACGACGACCGCGAGCGGCCGCTCCGACCACTTCTCGTCCGGCACGGCGATGACCGCCGCCTCGGCGACCGCGGGATGTCCCATGAGCGCGTTCTCGAGCGCGACGGTCGAGATCCACTCGCCGCCCGACTTGACGAGGTCCTTCGCGCGGTCCTGCACCTCGACGAAGCCGTCGGGGTGGATCGTGACGACGTCGCCGGTCTTGAACCAGCCGTCCTCCGTCCAGCGGTCGGCACCCTCCTCGGACTCGAAGTAGGCGGACGAGATCGACGGTCCGCGGACCTCGAGCTCGCCCATCGTCTCGCCGTCCCAGGGCACGAGCCCGTTCTCGCTGCTCGCGCGGATCTCGACGAACGGGATCGCGACGCCCTGCTTGGCGCGGCGCGTGTATGCGTCCTGCGGTGCGAGCCCAGCCTCCTGGCCGGGTGCACCCGAGAGCGTTCCGACCGGGCTCATCTCGGTCATGCCCCAGCCGTGGACGATGTGGAGGCCGTGGCGCTCGCCGAAGGCCTCGATCATCGCGCGCGGCGGCGCGGCGCCTCCGACCGTCATGAAGCGGATCGCGGAGAGATCCCACGCGTCCGGGGTCGCGTCGAGCGCCTGCAGGATCCCCATCCAGATCGTCGGCACGCCGGCGGTGACGGTGACCTTCTGCTCGGCCAGCGCGTCGAGCAGGCTCGCCGGATCCATGTGCGGCCCCGGGAAGACCTGCTTGACGCCGGTCATCGTGCACGAGAACGGGAAGCACCACGCGTTCGCGTGGAACATCGGCACGACCGGGCAGGCACACGTCGTCGGCGTACATGCCGAGGCAGCCGATCACCGTCAGCGCGTGGATCGCGATCGCGCGGTGCGAGTAGAGGACGCCCTTCGGCCGGCCGGTGGTGCCGCTCGTGTAGCACATCGCCGCGGCGGTGTTCTCGGGGAGGTCGCGATACGAGAAGGCCGACTCGTCCGCGTCCGCGAGGAGCTCCTCGTAGTCGATCGCGCCGTCCGGAGTCGGCCCGTCGCCGACTGCGATGACGTGCTCGAAGTTGCAGCGCGGGATGAACTGCTCGGCGAGCGGCCACAGCGTCTTGTCCACGAGGATGACGCGGTCGCCGCCGTGCGTCGCGATGTACGTGTTGTCGTCGGGATGGAGGCGGAGGTTCAGCGTGTGCGTGACGAACCCGCCGACCGGCGCGCCCATGTACGCCTCGAGGTGCTGCGAGTGGTTCCACATGAACGTCCCGACGCGGTCGCCGTCCTCGAGGCCGAGCTTGCGCAGCGCGACGATGAGCTTCTTCGTGCGCGAGACGAAGTCGGCGTACGTGTAGGTGTGCCAGCTCTTGTCGGGCAGGCGGCTCGCGATCTCGTTGTCGCCGTAGAGCTCGTCGGCGCGGCGGAGGATCGCCGGCACGTTGAGCTGGTAATCCATCATCAGGCCGTCCACGTCAGCCTCCTTGTGTCGATCGTCACCGGTGTCTGGCTGGCGCCGGACGCCGCGTCGCTGCTCGATCAGCGACGCGGCGATCTCGGCCCGCAGCCGCGTGCCCGAGGCGCCGAAGCTCTCGATGCCGAGCGCGCGCTTGTACAGCCGATGGAGCCGGTGCTCCCAGGTGAAGCCGATGCCGCCGAGCGACTGGATCGCCGTCTCGCAGACCGACACGGCGCTCTCGCCCGCGTAGGACTTCGCTGCCGCTGCCGCGATCGACGCCTGCGCGTCGCCGGTCGCGACGCACCACGCGGCCCACAGGGCGAGCGAGCGCGAGAGCTCGACGCGCGTGTACGCGTCCGCGAGCGGGTGCGAGACCGCCTGGTAGACGCCGATCTTCTTCCCGAACTGCTCGCGCGACGACGCGTACTCGAGCGCGTCCTCGAGCGCGAGCCGCGCGACGCCGCACGCCTCGAGCGCGAGCGCCGTCTGCGAGCGGGCCTCGATCTCGGAGAGGACGCGCGGAGTCGGCGAGCCGGCGGCCCGGGCTCGCCGCCGCGCACGACTCCGAGCGTGCGCGACTCGTCCGTCGTCGAGAGGATCTCCCGCTCGCCGCCCTCGAGCTCGTAGATGCCGTCGCCGCCGACGATCGCGACGTGCTCGGCGGAGTCGAGATCCGGGACGAGCGGCCCGAACGCGAGCGTCCAGCTCGCCTCGCCCGCGGCGACCGCAGCGCGGTCCTCGGCAGGGAGCGCCGGAAGCGTCATCCCGATCGTCGCGAAGTACGGGCCGCGGTAGAGCGCGCGTCCGAGCTCCTCGAAGAGGACGGCCTCCTCGAGGAAGGAGAGCCCGGCGCCGCCGTCCTCCTCCGCGATCGAGACGCCGGTCCAGCCGAGCTCGGCGAGCTGCGCCCAGGTCGGCTCCGGGGTCGCGGCGAGGAACTCGCGCGCCTGCTCGCGAAGCGCCTCCTGCTCGGGTGTGAAGGTGAAGTCCATGTCCTAGCGCGAATACGGGAGGCCGAGCACGCGCTCGGCGACGATGTTGCGGAGCACCTCCGACGTGCCCGCCTCGATGGTGTTGCCGCGGCTGCGGAGCTGCTGGTACTGCCAGTAGCCGCCGTACGGCGCGTTGTCCTCGCCGAGCGCCGCGTCCGGGCCGAGGATCTCCAGCGCGAGCTTCGTCACGCGCTGGTTCGCCTCCGACCAGACGAGCTTCGAGATCGACCCTTCCGGGCCGGGCATCCCGGTCTTCATCAGCGCGGAGAGCGAGCGGTAGTTCGTGAACCGCACGCCCTGCATCTCGATCCACTCGCGCGCGATCCGGTCGCGCTGAAGCGGGTCGGCGCCGCGGTCGCGCGCGAGCGAGACGAGCTTGCGGATCTGCACCTCGAGCGCCGCCTGCAGCGCGAAGCCGAGCGTGCCGCGCTCGTGGAGGAGCGTCGTCATCGCCACCTGCCAGCCGCCGCCGACCTCCCCGAGCAGGTTCTCGCGCGGGGACGCGCACGTCGGAGAAGAAGATCTCGTTGAACTCCGCCTCGCCCGTGATCTGCCTGAGCGGGCGTACCTCCACGCCGGGCGCGTGCATGTCGACGATGAGGTACGTGAGCCCCGCGTGGCGCGTCGACTCGGGGTCGGTGCGCGTGAGGAGGATGCAGAAGTCGGCGAGGTGCGCGAACGACGACCACACCTTCTGCCCGTTCACGACGAAGTGGCCGTCGTCGAGCGTCGAGCTCGTCCGCACGCCGGCGAGGTCGGAGCCGGCGCCCGGCTCCGAGAAGCCCTGGCACCAGATCTCCTCCGCGGCGAGGAGCGGCGCGAGGTAGCGCCCCTTCTGCTCCTCGGTGCCGTGCGCGATGATCGTCGGCCCGGCCATGCCGATCCCGATGACGCCGATGTGCGGAGGCGCCTCGGCGCGCGCGAGCTCCTCGAGGAAGATCGCCTGGTGCGTGTACGGCGCGCCGCCGCCGCCGTACTCCTCGGGCCAGGTGAGCCCGACGTAGCCGGCGTCGTACAGCGCGCGGCTCCAGGCGCGCATCTCGGGGCCGTCGAAGCGCGTCGCGCCGCCGCGGTGGCCCTGGAGGTCGTCGGGAAGGTTCTCCTCGAGCCACGAGCGAAGCTCGGCCCGGAACGCGGCCTCCTCGGGCGTGTCGCGCAGATCCATCGGGCGCGATCCTAGACGTCTCACGAATGGGACGCACCTGTGTCTCCAGTCCCGAGCGCTTACAAACCTCTTACCGCCCGTGCGTTTCCGCACCACGAAGACGAGGAACCATGACTAGATGCGCTGTCGGGTTGCAACAGCGTTCGCCGTCGTAGCGATGCTTCTCGCGTCGTTCGGCTGCGGCTCGAGCGCCGAGCCGCAGGCTGAACGCGCATGCGGGAAGGCGGTGCTCACCGACTGGGCGGACGGCGGGATCGACGAGACCTATCCGGGTCCGTGCTACCTCGCCGCGATCGACGATCTGCCGGAGGACGTGCGCGCATACACGAGCGCGAAGGACGACATCTCGCGCGAGCTGCAGGCGAGCCGGGGTGGGCGATGAAGACTGCTCGGCTGCGTGATCGCCACGCTCGTCGTGCTCGTGGGGGCGAGCTCGGCGGAGGCTGCGTCCGGCGCGCAGGTGGGGATCCAGGACGACGCCTGGCTTCTCCACGGTCCCGGCACGCTCGAGTCGCGGCTCGACGAGCTCGACCGGCTCGGCGTCGACGTCGTTCGCTACACCGTCCGCTGGGATGTCGTCGCACGAGAGCGTCCGGCCACCGCGCGCGACCATCGCGACCTCGCCTACGACTGGCGTTCCGTCGACTCGGTGCTGCGGGGCCTCCGACGTCACGGAATCCAGCCGCTCGTGACCCTCTACGGGACGCCACGATGGGCGAACGGCGGTCTGGCTCCGAACTGGGCGCCGATGGACGGCCAGCTGTTCGGCGACTTCGCGCGTGCAACGGCGACGCGCTACTCGTGGGTTCGCCTGTGGAGCATCTGGAACGAGCCGAACAAGCCGCAGTGGCTTCGCCCGACGTCGGCGGCCACGTACGTCCGGAAGCTCCTGAACCCGGCGTACGCGCAGATCCACGCCGTGATCGGCGCGGCGCGCGTCGGTGGCGGCATGACCGCGCCACGGGCAGGCATCGGAGGCGAGTCGCCGGTCGCGTGGATCAAGGCCATGGGTTCGTTGCGACCGAGGCTCGACGCCTACGCCCACCATCCCTACCCCGCACGCCCCCAGCTCGAGACCCCGTGGGCACCGGCGTGCCGGACCTGCGCGACCATCGCGATGGCGGACCTCGAGCGCCTCGTCACGCTCGTCCACCAGCAGCTCGGGCCCAAGCGGATCTGGCTCACCGAGTACGGCTACCAGACGAATCCTCCTGACCTGTTCCTCGGCGTGTCGCCCGACGACGCACGCGCAGCACGTCGCGAGTGCCGCACGGCGCGTCGAGCTAGCCCGCTTCGTCGACATGCTGATCTTCTTCCTCGTTCGCGACGACGAGGCCGACGACGGCTGGCAGAGCGGGTTCACGACCGCCGACGGTGTGAAGAAGCCGGCGTACACGGCTTTCCGCTTTCCGCTCGTGCGGACGTCGAGGAGCGGCGCAGTGGTCGGCCTCTGGGGACAGATCCGGCCGCGTAGCGGGCCGCAGTCCTATCGCCTGCGAATCCTCGGGAGCGGCGGTTGGAGCTGGCTCGGCGGCACGCGCACGACGAACGCGCGGGGCGTGCTCTCGGTGAGGGTGCGTGTGCCTGCCGGATCCGTGGTGCAGCTCTGGTCGTTGCGAGACCGCGCCTCGAGCCTGAGCATCCGCGTCTGAGCCCACCCGCCGGCTCAAGCCGGCGTACACGGCGTTCCGCTTCCCGCTACTGCGGACGTCGAGGAGCGGCGCGGTGGTCGGCCTCTGGGGGCAGATCCGCCCGCGGACCGGACCGCAGTCCTATCGCCTGCGAATCCTTCGCGGAGGCGGTTGGAGCTGGCTCGGCGGCACCCGCGTGACGAACGCACGGGGCGTGCTCTCGGTGAGGGTGCGCGTCCCTGCCGGATCCGTGGTGCAGCTCTGGTCGGTGCGCGACCGCGCTGCGAGCCTGAGCATCCGCGTCTGAGCGCACGCGCCGGCTCATCGTTGCCACCGTGCTCTCGGCCCGTTTAGGGTCTCCTGCGGATGGCCCTCCTCGAGGTACGGGACGTCACCCTGCGCTTCGGCGGAATCGTCGCGCTCGACGGCGTGTCGTTCGAGGTCGAGGAAGGGCACATCTCCGGCCTGATCGGGCCGAACGGCGCCGGCAAGACGACGGCCTTCAACGTCATCACGCGCCTGTACCGGCCGGACTCCGGCGAGGTGCTGCTCGACGGCTCGTCGATCCTCAAGGCGCCCGCGCACAAGATCGTCGCGCAAGGGAGTCGCGCGCACGTTCCAGAACATCCAGCTCTTCCGGACGATGTCCGTGCTCGAGAACGTGCTCGTCGGCGCGCACGGCCGCGGGCGGAAGGTGGGGCAGGCCGAGGCGCTCGAGGTGCTCGACGTCGTCGGGCTCCGCGAGCGCGCGCTGTTCCCCGCGGCGGCATTGCCCTACGGCATCCAGAAGCGCGTCGAGCTGGCCCGCGCGCTCGTGGCCAAGCCGCGGCTGCTCCTCCTCGACGAGCCGGCCGGCGGGCTGAATCACGAGGAGGTCTCGGAGCTCGGGGTCTTCATCCAGAAGATCCGCGACGACTTCGAGCTCACGGTGCTCCTCGTCGAGCACCACATGAACCTCGTCATGAGCATCTCCGACGACGTCAACGTCCTGAGCTTCGGGCGGAAGATCGCGAGCGGCCCGCCCGCCGAGGTGCAGGCGGATCCGGCCGTGATCGAGGCGTACCTCGGCTCCGACGACGAGCACGACGAGCCCGAGCCCCGTCCGAGCGCGACACCGCAGGTGTCGAGACCCGGTGTCTGACACCGAGCCGGAGGACGACGCGTGAAGACGCTGCTCGAGCTCGACAGCGTTGCGGCCCGCTACGGCCCGGTGCAGGCGCTGCACGACGTCTCGCTCGTCGTGCGCGAGGGCGAGGTCGTCGCCGTCCTCGGGGCGAACGGCGCCGGGAAGACGACGACGCTGCGCGCGATCTCCGGCACGGTCTCGCGGTCGGGCGCGATCGAGCTCGAGGGCAAGCAGCTCAAGGGTGGGCCCGAGTCGGCTGCAAAGACAGGCATCGCTCACGTGCCCGAAGGCCGCGGCACGTTCGTCGACCTCACGGTGACGGAGAACCTCAAGCTCGGCGCGTACACGAGTCGCAACCGCTCCGTGAAGGCGGACATCCTGCGCATCGCGGAGTACTTCCCCTGGATGACCGAGCGCGGCGGCCAGCGCGCCGGAACGCTGTCGGGCGGCGAGCAGCAGATGCTCGCGCTCGGCCGGGCGCTGATGAGCCATCCGCGCCTGCTCCTCCTCGACGAGCCCTCGCTCGGCCTCGCTCCGATGATCGTGCGCGAGTTCTTCCGGATCGTCCGCAAGCTGAACGAGGAGGAGGGGCTCACGGTGCTCGTCGTCGAGCAGGACGCGCGCATCGCGCTCAACGCGTCCGAGCGCGCGTACGTCCTCGAGGTCGGCCGCGTGGCGCTCACCGGGACGAGCGCCGAGCTGCGCGACGACGAGTCCGTCCGACGGAGCTACCTCGGCTACTGATGCTCGCCGCCGCCTTCACCGACTTCATGCAGCAGATCGTGTCCGGCCTCGCGTCGGGCGGCATCTACGCGCTTCTCGCCCTCGCGCTCGTGATCATCCACCGCTCGACCGGAGTCATCAACTTCGCCCAGGGCGAGATGGCGACGCTCTCGACGTACATCGCCTGGACGCTCACGTTCAACCACGGTTGGAGCTACTGGCCGGCGTTCGTCGCCACGCTCGCCATCTCGTTCGTCGGCGGCGTCGGCATCCACCGCGCGGTGATCCGCCCCGTCGAGCGCGGAAGCGTCCTGCGCATCGTCATCGTCACGATCGGGCTCCTCGTCGCGATCAACGGCTTCATCATCTGGCAGTGGAGCGGCGAGCCGCAGCAGCTGCAGAGCCCGTTCGGCACCGAGACGTACGACATCGGCGGCGTCGTGGTCGCCGCGCACGACATCGGGACGATCGCGGTCGCGCTCGGGATCGTGCTCCTCCTCTGGGGGCTCTTCCAGTTCACGAAGGTCGGTCTCGCGCTGCGCGCGGCGGCCGTGAATCCCGAGGAGGCGCGGCTCGTGGGCGTGCGCGTCACGTGGATGCTCGCGCTCGGCTGGGGCCTCGCGGCGCTGCTCGGTGCGGTCGCCGGAATGCTGACCGCGCCCACCGTCGGGCTCGACCCGAACATGATGGCGGCCGTCCTCATCTACTCGTTCGCCGCCGCGGTGCTGGGCGGCATCGACTCCCCGATCGGCGCCGTCGTCGGCGGCCTGGCGATCGGCGTGCTCCTCAACCTGCTCAGCTACCTGAGCCAGTACGACATGTTCAGCTGGTTCACGGAGGAGCTGCGCCTGCCGATGGCGCTCCTCATCATCCTCGCGGTCCTCCTCATCCGCCCGCAGGGGATCTTCGGCAAGCCGGAGGTGAAGCGCGTATGACGCCCCGCACGCAGCGCATCGTCGGCTTCGTCGCGTTCGCGGCGTTCGTCGCTTTCGTCGCGGTGCTGCCGTCGTTCATCTCCGACTTCAAGGCACGCGAGTACTCGTACGTCGCGATCTACCTCATCGCGCTCCTCGGCCTCAACGTCCTCACCGGGTACACGGGCCAGATCTCGCTCGGCCACGGCGCGTTCATGGCGATCGGCGGGTACACGACCGCGATCCTCATGGCCGGCAACGAGCAGTTCGGCGGGCCGATCTCGGGCGGGATGAAGGATCTCTGGACGCTTCCGATCGCCGGCCTCGTCGCCGGGCTCGTCGGGCTCGCGTTCGGCTTCCCGGCGCTGCGCCTCTCCGGTCTCTACCTCGCCCTCGCCACCTTCGCGATCGCCGTCGCCATGCCGTCGACGGTGAAGCGCTTCGAGGAGTTCTCGGGCGGCGGACAGGGGATCCAGCTCTTCGGGACGCCCGAGCTCACCGGCTCGATCGCGAACGTCAACGTCCTCGGCCGCTCGCTCACGCCGAACGACTGGATGTACTACCTCGCCTGGTCGATCGCGCTCGTGCTGTTCGCCGGCGCGTGGCTCATCCTCCGCGGGCGCACGGGGCGTGCCTTCCGCGCGGTCCGCGACTCCGAGACGGCGGCCGTCTCCTCCGGCGTCAGCCTCGCTCGCTACAAGACCCTCGCGTTCGGCGATCAGCGCGGCGTACGCGGGCGTCGCGGGTGGGCTCTTCGCCATCGCGAGCGCCTTCGTGAACCCGGACACGTTCCCCGTCGCGCTCTCGATCTTCCTCCTCGTCGGCATCGTCGTCGGAGGGCTCGGCGGCCTGTCCGGGCTCGTCTTCGGCGCGATCTTCATCGCGTTCCTGCCGCTGTGGGCGCAGGGCCAGGATCTCGGCTCGCTCCTGCCGGACCGGATCATCGAGGAGACGCAGAAGCCGGGCGGGCCGGCGATCGTCTACGGCGTCGTGCTCATCCTGCTGATGTTCGTGCTGCCGAACGGCGTCGGCGGGCTGTTCCGCCGCATCGGGCAGCTGATCACGAATCGTCGCTACTCTCGGTCGAAGTGATTCGGCGTCGTTCGGTTCTCGTGGCCGTCGTTGGTGCGGCTCTCCTCTTCGCGCTGCCGACCGCACTCGCCGGCTCGGCCGCCGATCCGGGCGTCAGCTCGACGACGATCGTCGTCGGAGGCACGTCGCCCTTGACGGGCCCGGCCGCCTCGTACGCCTCGGTCGCGCGCGGCGCGAAGGCGTACTTCGAGTTCGTGAACGCGGCCGGAGGCGTGGCCAAGCGCAAGATCGACTACCGGATCGTCGACGACGCCTACAACCCCGCGCAGACCGTGCAGGCGGTGCGGCGGCTCGTCGAGCAGGACAAGGTGTTCGCCGTCTTCAACACGCTCGGCACCGAGTCGAACCTCGCGGTTCGCGACTACCTGAACCAGGTCAAGGTGCCGCAGCTCTTCGTCGCGTCGGGCGCGACGACGTGGGGGCGCGACGCGGCGAAGTACCCGTGGACGATCGGCTTCCAGCCGAGCTATGCCGCCGAGGGCCTCGTCTACGGGCAGTACATCGCGAAGGCGCGCAAGAAGGCGAAGGTCGCCGTCCTCTTCCAGAACGACGACTACGGGAAGGACCTGCTCGCGAGCCTCAAGCTCGGCCTCGGGCGCTCGGGCTCGAAGGTCGTGGCGGCCGAGGCGTACCAGGTCACGTCGCCGGACGTCGGCACGCAGATCGCGAAGCTCAAGGCGTCCGGCGCGAACGTCCTCTGCATCTTCGCGACGCCGACCTTCGCGATCCAGGCGTACGTCTTCGCGAACCGCCTCGGCTGGAAGCCGCTCGTCATCAACAACGCGGTCTCCGGCACCTCGAACATCATGGTGCTCGCCTCCGAGGGCGGGAAGAACAAGCTCGTGGAGGGGACGATCACGACGACCGTCCTCAAGGATCCGACCGACCCGCGCTGGAACAAGGACGCGGGGATGAAGCAGTACCGCGCGCTCCTCGCGAAGTACGCGAAGGGCGCGAACCCGAACGACGTCTACCACGTGTACGGCATGGCGGTCGCGTACGAGACGGTCGGCGTGTTGAGGCGGCTCGGCGCGAATCCGACGCGCGCGGCGCTCATGGCGCGCGCGCGCTCGATCTCGAGCGCGAAGAACCCGTTCCTGCTGCCCGGCGTCGTCGGTGAAGACCGGCAAGGGCGACGACTTCCCGATCCAGCAGGGCCAGCTCCAGCGCTGGACGAAGGGCCGCTTCGTCCCGGTCGGCGGGCTCTGGACCTCGAAGCGGAACTAGGAGGCGCAGCCGGCCGAACCGGCACCGCCTCACCAGCGACGAACGCGATCCCAGTGCCAGCACCTATTGCGGTTTGGTGCGCAGCGGCGAATGATCCCGTGATGCGCGGACTTCGGATCCTCGCCTGCGGCCTGGCACTCGCGACGACGGCATCACTGACGATCGGCCTCCTGCAGGTTCTCGAGGTGATCCCCTCCGAGCAGGAGAACTGGATCCCGCTCGCGATCTATCCGTTCCTCGCGCTCGCGATCCTGTCCCCTGCGGTCGTCGGGCCTCCTGATCGCCCTCCAGCTCCCGCGCAACCGCATCGCGTGGATCCTCTTGCTCGGAGCGCTCCTGCCTGCCCTCCAGATCGCCTCCGAGCAGCTCGTCGGTGCGGCGTGGGCGTACCAGACCGAGGCGGCAACCGTGCCGCCAGTTCTCTTCGCCTGGCCGCTCGCCGTCGCGTTCGTCTTCCCGAACGGCCGGCTCCTGTCGCGCCGCTGGCGCTGGGTCGCCGGCATGGCGATCGTGAGCTTCGCGTTCACGATCGGACTGAAGCTGTTCGATCCGGAGCCGTATCCGCCGCCGAACGAGGACATCGCGAACCCTCTCCTCGGCAACGCGGTCGGAGAGTTCATCATCGACACCGGCCTC
The DNA here is from genome assembly GCA_963744285.1 of uncultured Gaiellaceae bacterium. Classification (GTDB taxonomy): domain Bacteria; phylum Actinomycetota; class Thermoleophilia; order Gaiellales; family Gaiellaceae; genus GMQP-bins7. The sequence goes on from CAVUTA010000002.1 coordinate 107,018, forward strand.
TGGATCCCGTTCGCCATCGGGGTGCTGGCGAGCATCTTCGCCGGCGCCCTCGCAGTCATCCTCCGCTTCCGCCGATCGGTCGGCGTCGAGCGCCTGCAGATGAAGTGGCTCGTGTGGGGTGCCTCGCTGATCCCCCTCGTCCTCCCGCTCGACATCGTGATGAGCACCTGGTTCGGCGGCGGGGGTGCCAAGACGTTCGCGCTTCTCCTCGTCGCCCAGTTCGCGTTCGTCGCGGCGATCGGGATCGCGGTCGTGCGGTACCGGCTGTACGCGATCGAGCGCCTCGTCAATCGCACGCTCGTCTACGTGACGTTGACGCTCCTGCTCCTCGCCGTCTACGCGGCGATCACGATCGGGCTGGGCGTCGTGGTCGGTGGCGACTCCGCGTGGGTCGTCGCGCTGGCGACGCTCGTCGTCGCGCTCGCGTTCCGTCCCCTTCGCGCACGAATCCAGGATCTCGTCGACCGCCGGTACCGCCGGGCTCGGTACGACGGTGTTCGACGGGTTCGCGCCTTCGAGGACGAGGTTCGCGACGGCATCCGAGCACCCGAGGAGATCGGCGTCGTGCTCGCCGACGCCTTGCAGGATCCGCTCGCGGAGCTCTTCTTCTGGGTGACCGAGACGGGCGCGTATGCCGATACCACCGGAGAGCGGCTGGACGAGCTTCCGCAGGACGAGCGAACTCGCCGTGAGATCCAACGCGACGACACGCCGACGGCCGTGTTGCTCCACGATCCGACGCTGCTCGAGCGACGGGACCTCGTCGACGGCGTCCTCGCCGCCGCCGCACTCTCGATCGAGATCGCTCGGCTGCGCGTCGAGGTCCGCTTGCAGCTCGCGGAGGTTCAGGCCTCGCGGCGCGCATCGTCGAAGCGGGCTACGAAGAACGCAGGCGCCTCGAGCGCGACCTGCACGACGGGGCCCAGCAGCGCCTCGTCTCGCTCGGCGTGCAGGTCAGACGACTCCAGCTGAGCCTCCCGCGCGACGCGAAGATCCTCTCACCCGCGCTCGACCAGATCGTCTCCGAGGTGGGAGCGGCCATCGCCGACCTCCGTCAGATCGCAGCAGGCGTTCGGCCGGCGCGGCTCGACGAGGGGCTCGCCGCCGCCCTGCGCGACCTCGCCAGGACCTCGCCGATCCCCGTCGACGTCGAGGCGAGCGGCGAGCGCGCGCCTGCGAGCATCGAGGCAGCCGCGTACTTCGTGGCGTGCGAGGCGCTCACGAACGCCGTCAAGCACGGTGCGCCGTCGAAGGTGACGGTTCGCGCGGTCCAGGACAACGGCACGCTGCACGTCACGGTCGCGGACGACGGCGTCGGCGGTGCGGTCGTCCGCCGCGGACGTGGTCTGGCGGGCCTCCGAGACCGCGTCGCCGCGCACGGGGGGACGCTGGAGATCGTGAGCCCGGGCGGGACCGGGACGCGCGTCGAGGTGGCGATCCCGTGCGGATCGTGATCGCCGAGGACACGGTCCTGCTCCGTGAGGGCCTCGCCGGCCTGCTCGAGGACGCCGGGCACACGGTCGTCGCCCGCGTCGGCGATGCCGAGTCGCTCCTCGCCGTCGTCGCCGAGCACGATCCCGACCTCGCGATCGTCGACGTCCGGATGCCGCCGACCTACGAGGACGAAGGCATGCGCGCCGCGGTCGAGATTCGCGAGTCGCATCCGAGGACCGGCGTGCTCGTCCTCTCGCAGCACGTCGAGAGCCGCTACGCGCGTCGAGCTCGTCAGCTCCGACGGAGCCTTCGGCTACCTCTTGAAGGACCGGGTGCTCGACGTCGGCGAGTTCCTCGAAGCGGCCGAGCGCGTCGCGAACGGCGGATCGGCGCTCGATCCCGAGGTCGTGAAGCAGCTGCTCTCGCCCCGGCAGGGACGACGACGCGCTCGCCGAGCTCACGCCGCGCGAGCGCGAGGTCCTCGGGCTCGTGGCCGAGGGCCGGACGAACGCCGGCATCGCGAAGGAGCTGTGGCTGACGGAGAAGACGGTCGAGACGCACGTGCGCTCGATCCTCGGAAAGCTCGACCTGCCGCAGGACGGCGACACGCACCGCCGCGTGCTCGCGGTCGTCACCTACCTCCGCGCATCGGTCGCGTAGCCGATCTCGGTACCAGCACCGAGTCGGCTCCGGTGCTGGCGTCGATGTGCTCCGAGCGTCGGACCTCCTAGCCTCGGCGAGAGGTCAACCGAAGGAGGAATCGATGTCAGATCGGAGACGAATCGCCAGCTCTTCTCGCCGCTCTGGTCGCGGCGCTCGCGGCGTCGTCGGTCGCGCTCGCGGCGGGCGGCGTGGTCGGGACGTACGCGACGACGATCAAGAACTCGAATCATCTCAACGGGAAATGGGTGGTCGCGTTCACCAAGGGCGGCACCTACACGGTGGCCGCAGAACGGGCAACACTCGTCGCCCGCGGCAGGTACACGGCGACGGCGACGACGGTCACGTTCGCTCGCGAGCCCGCGAGCGGGTGCGCCGGAGCGGGCACGTACGCGTGGAAGAGGTCGGGGAAGACGATCACGTTCGTCCGCAAGCGCGAGCACGCCGTCGTGCCAGGCACGCGCGGAGGTCCTCGGGCGTCGATTCACGCAGGTGCGGTAGCGATGAACCTCCGACCTGTCTGTCTCGTGGTCGTCACGGCGACTCTGAGCGCGGGCGCTCTCGCCGCGTCGACGTCGGCGACACGAGCCGTCGAAGTCGGCTGCTCGCCGAGCTCGACGATCCTCGAGTCGCCTCGGGCCGCAGTCGGTGGAGGTCCAGGCCAAGGCGATCAACGACCGCGGTGACGTCGTCGGCTTCGCGGACAGCAGGGACAGCAAGGGCCCGATCCACGCGATCCTGTGGAAGGGCGGAGAGGCCGCAGGCGCCATCGACCTCGGGGTGCTTCCCGGCTACGTCGCGTCGGAGGCGTACGGCGTGAACGACGACCGCGTCGTGTTCGGCCTGCTCGACGACAAGAACAAGCGGGCCGTTCCGTTCCGGTGGGCGAGCGGGCGCATGACGGTGTTGAAGGGCCCTGGCGGAGAGCTCCTCACCACCGACAATCCGGGCGCGGGCGGCAGGAACGCGATCAACAGCCGAGGCGAGATGGCGTGGACGATGGTCGTCCGCGGCGACCGTCGCGCAGTCCGCTGGGCGCCGAACGGCAAGGCGACCTATCTCCCCGCGCTTGCCGGGGCACGCCTGGACGGATGCGTTCGGCATCAACGACGACGGCATCGTGTCCGGCTGGTCTCGCAAGCTGCCGAACGACGACGGCGCGGAGAACCCGGTGCTCTGGACGCGATCCGGCAAGGTCGTTCCGTTGAAGACGGCTCCTGGCCAAGCCGACGGAATCGCCGAGGCGACCAACGATTCCGGCATGACGGTGGGCTACCTCGGGAACCAGAGCAAGACGGAGCCCGAGATGGACCAGTTCGCCGTGTGGCGGACCCGAGCGGCCGCGCCGCAGCTCATGGGTCCGTTGCGCCCAAACCTGATCGCGGAGTTCGTCGACCTCAATGACCGCGGGCAGGCGATCGGCATGACGGGCACGCAGAATCCCAGGACCGGCTTCATCAGCCCGGCCAGAGCCGTCATCTGGCGGACGGGCTGGACGGACGTCCGGCCGCTCGCCGTTCCGGCGGCGTCCCGTCGCGCTAATCCCTTCGTCGTTCCGGCGCTCAACGACATCAACGCGCGAGGAGCGATCGTCGGCAACGTCTACGGTCTGGCCGGCGAGACGTACTCGGACACTGCGTCGCATCGATCCGGTCGTGTGGGCGTGCGCCTTCGGCTCGTGACTCAGATGTCGGCGATCGCGAGCACCTCGACCGCGACGCCCGGGCTCTGCGGGACGCGGCCGGCGAGCTCGAGCGCCTCCTCGCGGCTCGCGCACTCGACGACGTAGAAGCCGCCGACGGCCTCCTTCGTCTCGGCGAACGGGCCGTCGGTGACGAAGGGCTTCTCGCCAGGTCGCACGACCGCGGCCTCGCCGCTCAGCGCCTCGCCCAGGACGTGGGCGCCGCGCTCGCGGAGCATCGACGCGTACGCGATGTGCTCGCCGACGATCGCGCGGCGCTCGTCCGCGCGCCAGCGCGGCCTCGGCCTCCGCGTCGCCGTGGATCAGGAACAGGAACCTCATCGCTCTCCTCTCGGTCGGTGTCACCTCGTAGACGAATGCGACGCGCTCGGTCTCGACGTATGCTCGCGGACAGGATGGTGAGCACCGCCGACCTTCTCGCCGCGCCGCTCGAGGAGCTGCTCGCGGAGGCGCGGCGGCTGCGCGCGGGGCCGCTCGTCACCTACTCGCCGAAGGTCTTCATCCCGCTGACGACGCTGTGCCGCGACGTCTGCGGCTACTGCACGTTCGCGCGCCCACCTCGGCGCGGCGAGCGGGCATTCATGACCGAGGACGAGGTGCTCGCGATCGCGCGCGCCGGCGCGGCGGCCGGCTGCCACGAGGCGCTCTTCACGCTCGGCGACAAGCCCGAGCTGCGCTACAAGGTCGCGCGCGAGGAGCTCCGCGCGCTCGGCTGCGAGACGACGCTCGAGTACCTCGAGCGCTGCGCCCGGCTCGTGCTCGAGGAGACGGGGCTGCTGCCGCACCTCAATCCCGGCGTGATGACGCGCGCGGAGCTCGAAGCGCTGCGGCCCGTCTCGGCCTCGATGGGGATCATGCTCGAGACGACCGCGGAGCGGCTCGGCGCGAAGGGCGGCCCGCACTGGGCCTCGCCCGACAAGATCCCCGCGCGCCGCCTCGAGACGATCCGCCTCGCCGGCGAGCTCGCGATCCCGTTCACGAGCGGGATCCTCATCGGGATCGGCGAGACGCGCGAGGAGCGGATCGACGCGCTGCTCGCGCTGAAGGCGCTCGGCGAGGAGCACGGGCACGTGCAGGAGGTCATCGTCCAGAACTTCCGCGCGAAGCCCGGCACGCGCATGGCCTCGCATCCCGAGCCGTCGCTCGACGACCACCTCTGGACGATCGCCGTCGCGCGCATCCTGCTCGGCCCCGGGTGGCACGTGCAGGCGCCGCCGAACCTCGCCTTCGACGACTTCCCGCGCCTGCTCGACGCCGGGATCGACGACTGGGGCGGCGTCTCGCCGGTGACGATCGACCACGTGAACCCGGAGGCGCCGTGGCCCGAGCTCGAGCGGCTCGCCGAGGCGACGCGCTCGCGCGGGCTCGAGCTCGCGCCGCGGCTGCCCGCTGTACCCCGAGTACGTCGCCGAGCTCGAGCGCTGGGTCGATCCGGCCGTGCTGCCCTACGTGCCGCCGCGCGGCCGACGCGACCGGGCTCGCGCGCGACGACGCGTGGGCGCCCGGCGAGCCGGTCGGCGTGCCGTTCGTCGTCCGCCGCGACGCGCCTGCCGCTCGAGCTCAGCGGAGCGGAGCTCGGCGAGGACGAGATCACGCGGCTCCTCGAGGCGCGCGGGGAGGAGGCGGCACGCGTGTACGCGACGGCCGATGCGCTGCGACGCGAGGTCTGCGGCGACGAGGTCACCTACGTCGTCACGCGGAACATCCAGTACACGAACGTCTGCTACTTCCGCTGCGGCTTCTGCGCGTTCTCGAAGGGGAAGCTCGCGGCGAATCTCCGCGGCGCGCCGTATCTCGTCCCGCGCGAGGAGATCGTCCGCCGCGCGCAGGAGGCCTGGGATCGCGGCGCGACGGAGGTGTGCCTCCAGGGCGGGATCCACCCCGCGTTCACGGGCGACTACTACGCCGACGTCGTGCGGGCCATCAAGCAGGCGGTTCCGGAGATTCACGTCCACGCGTTCTCGGCGCTCGAGGTGTGGCAGGGAGCGGCGACGCTCGACCTGTCGCTCGAGCAGTACCTCGGCGCACCTTCGCGACCTCGGGCTCGGGTCGCTGCCGGGGACGGCCGCCGAGGTGCTCGACGACGAGGTGCGTCGCGTCATCTGCCCCGACAAGGTGACGACCGCGCAGTGGCTCGCCGTCCACGACGCGGCGCACCGCGTCGGCCTGCGCTCGAACGTGACGCTCATGTTCGGGCACGCCGACACGCCGCGCTCGTGGGCGCGGCACTTCCTGCGTGCACGCGAGCAACAGCAGCGCTCGCGCGGGTTCACGGAGTTCGTCCCGCTGCCGTTCGTCCCGATGGAGGCGCCGATCTACCTCCAGGGACGCGCGCGACGCGGGCCGACGTTCCGCGAGACGCTGCTCGTCCACGCGGTCGCGCGGCTCGCGCTGCATCCGGAGATCACGAACATCCAGGCGTCGTGGGTGAAGCTCGGGCCGGACGGGACGCGGCAGGCGCTCGCCGCCGGAGTGAACGACCTCGGCGGGACGCTGATGAACGAGTCGATCTCGCGCTCCGCCGGCGCCGAGTTCGGGCAGGAGCTGCCGCCGGAGCGCATGGAGGAGCTCATCCGCTCGGCAGGTCGTGTCCCGCGGCAGCGCACGACGCTGTACGAGCGATGCGCCCGAGGAGCGCGTGCGCGCGTCGTTCGGCGCGGAGCCGCTCGCCGAGCCGCTCAACCCGCCGGTGAAGGACGCCGGCCTCGTCGCGCCGCCACGGCTCGTGCGGCCCGGGCTGCTCGCCGGCGCTCGCGCGCGCTGATGGATCACCTCGCGCTCGCGGTTCGAGACCAGGCGCGCTCACGCCGGTTCTATGAGCGCTACTTCGGCTTCGAGGCCGAGCCGGAGCCGCGCGAGGACGGCGTCCTCATCCTGCATGCACGAGGCTTCTCCCTCGCGCTCGGGGAAACGGACGAGGCGATCTCGCTCCCGTCGTTCCTCCACTTCGGCCTGGGTCTCGACTCGCCGGACGAGGTTCGAGCGTTCCGCGACCGGATCGGCGCAGACGGCGTCGAGATCGTCGGAGACGTGGGACGAGCCCGACTACGTGAGCGTCAAGTTCCGCGACCCGGACGGGTACGTCGTGGAGGTCGCCTGGGATGCGGAGTCGGCGGCCGGCAAACGGTAGACGCAGGAGCAGGCCGGGCAGGCGGCCAAATGTGCGAGGCGTCAAGCGACGCTGTTACGCTCGCGGCATGAACAACGGCATCGCCCGGGCGTCCGAGAGCGCCTGGCGCACAACCATCTCCGACAAGACCGGCTAGTCCGCCGCTTCCAGCTCGAGCGTCCAGGGAAGCGGCAGGACAGGACGCGATCCGCGAGCCCGTCCACGGGCTCACGGCGCGCTGTCCGCATGACGGAGAGGAGATGGAGCGATGCCCATGCCGCATCGCACGTTCGTCCAGGTGGCCAAGCGCCGGCTGGTCGGAAAGGTCGGAGTCGAACGCGTCCGCACGCTGCGCGGTCTCATCGAGGAGCTGCCGGACTACCGCAGCGGCCCGTACGCGGACATCAGGAAGTGGCTCACGGAGGAGATCGCCGAGACGCGCGTTCGAGCGAAGGTCGTCCATCGCGACTCGATCGCAGTGCGCCGCGAGGGTGCCGCGCAGGTCGCGCTGGTCGGCGCACCCAACGCGGGCAAGTCGTCGCTCCTGCAGGCGCTGTCGCAGATCCAGATCAAGACCGGCGACTACGCGTTCACGACGACGCGCCCGATCGCCGCGGTCACGTCCGTCGGCGGTGTTCGCGTCCAGCTCGTCGAGATCCCCGGTCTGCTCGAGGGCGCATCCGAGGGTCGCGGCGGCGGTCGCGCGCTGCTCGGCGTGCTCCGCAACGCGGATGCCATCGTCTATTGCCATGCCGCGTCGGCGCCGCCGGAGGTCCTGGCCACTCTGCGTCGCGAGGTCGAAGAGGCCGGCATCGTGCTGCCCGCTCTGCTCGCGGCGACCAAGGTGGACGAGGACGACGCGCGCGTCGACCGTCTCGCAGATGCGTTCGGCGATCTCGAGCTCGTGCCCGTGTCGGTTCTCGACGATGCGAGCCTCGAGAGGTTTCGCGAGGCGGTCTGGCGTCTCCTCGGGCTCATCCGCGTCTATCTCCGGCACGGCGGTGGTGTGGACGACGAGCCGCTCGCGCTCGAGCCGGGAGCGACCGTCGAGGACGTCGCCGATGCGATCCACCACGAGCTCGCGGCGAGCTTTCGCGCGGCACGCATCTGGGGCCGTCGGCCCGCTTCGACGGGCAGCGCGTCGGGCGCGCTCACGTCGTCGCCGACCTCGACGAGGTGGAGATCCTCCACTGACGAGGTGCTCAGATCTCCAGGACCAGCAGGTCGTCGACGGTCTCGCGCCGGCGGATGACGGTGGCCTCGCCGTCGCGAACGAGAATCGCCGCGGGGCGGGGGACGCCGTTGTAGTTCGAGCTCATCGCCAGCGTGTATGCGCCGGTCGCCGGCACCGCGAGCAGATCTCCGCGACGCGGCGCGGGAAGCACGACGTCGTCGATGAGGACGTCGCCGGACTCGCAGTGCATCCCGGCCACGCTGACGAGCTCGTCGCGGATCCTCGCCTGCCCGCGCGGCGCTGAGTGCCGTGTAGCGCGCGTCGTAGAGCTGGGGTCGGGGGTTGTCCGACATGCCGCCGTCGACCGCGACCCACGTTCGCCCGGGAAGCCGCTTGACGGCACCGACGCGATACAGCGTCACTCCCGCCCGGCCGACGAGGCACCGTCCCGGCTCGAGCCAGACCTCCGGCGCGGGAAGCCCCGCCGCGACGAACGATTCGAGGGCGGTGGCGGCCGCGACGCGCGCGAGCTCGGCCGCTTCCGGCACGTCGTCGTCGGGGTGGTGGCGGATCCCGAAGCCGCCGCCGAGGTCGGCGACGCGTGCCTCCCAGCCGAGCTCGTCGCGGCAGGTCGCCGCGAACGCGGCGAGGCGCCTGATCGTCTCCGCCTGCGCGGTGAAGTCGGGAAGCTGCGAGCCGACGTGGACGTGGAGGCCGAGGACGTCGAGGCCGCTTGCGAGCGCATCCGAGATGGCGACGCGTGCCTCCGCCGGTGGCAGGCCGAACTTCGAGCCGTGATGCCCCGTGACGATCGCCTCGTGCGTGTCGGCGTCGACACCCAGCGTGACGCGGACGAGGACGCGCCTGACGCCCGCGGCTGCCGCGAGCGCGACCTCGTCGGGTGCGTCGAGCACGACCGGCGCGTCTTCTTCGGCGGCGTCGCGGAGCAGCGCGTCGTCCTTGTTGTTCCCGTGCACGACGATCTCGGCTCCGGAGAGCCCGGCGCGGCGCGCGAACGCGAGCTCGCCCGCCGAGGCCACGTCGGCGCCGACGCCCTCGTCGCGGAGCAGTCGCAGCACGGCGACGTTCGGAAACGCCTTCGTTCCGTAGAAGACACGGCCCTGCGCACCGGCTGCCGCTCGCAGCGCCTGTGCCCGTTGCCGAATCGTCTCCTCGCAGTAGACGACGAGCGGCGTCCCGAATCGATCCGCCAGCTCGTCGGCCGACACGCCGCCGACGGCAAGCGCATCCGCGTCGATCCGGGCAGAGTCCGGGAAGAGCTCGAGCATCGGCGGATTCTGCCTGGTACCGTTTTCGGCTCGTGAAGCAGCTTCTTCCATAGCTCAGGGACCGAGCGCGGCGCAGCCGCGGCGATCCCTCCAGGCCTCTCGCGCGAGAGGCTTTTTTGTACTCCGACACGAATGAGACAGGCGATGGAGCAGTACGACGCGAAGACGATCGAGGAGCGCTGGCAGCGCGTCTGGGCGGACGCGAAGGCGTTCCACGTCACGAACGAGGAGCGCCGGCCGAAGAGCTACGTCCTCGAGATGCTCCCGTATCCCTCGGGGACGTTGCACATCGGGCACATGCTCGTCTACACGATCGGCGATGTCGTCACTCGCTTCCGTGCTCGCAACGGCATGCACGTGCTGCACCCGCAGGGATTCGACTCCTTCGGCCTGCCCGCCGAGAACGCCGCGATCAAGGAGGGCGTCCACCCTCGTGAGAGCACGGAGCGGAACATCGTGCACATCACGCGCTCGATGCGCCGCGTCGGCTGGGCGTACGACTGGGACCGCTCGCTCTCGACGCACGACCCGACGTACTACCGCTGGCAGCAGTGGCAGTTCCTGCTCTTCCTCGAGCGCGGCCTCGCGTATCGCAAGGGCGCCTCCGTGAAGTGGTGCCCGAACGACCAGACCGTGCTCGCGAACGAGCAGGTGCTGGCCGACGGGACGTGCGAGCGCTGCGGAGCCGAGGTCGAGTCGCGGCTCATGGAGCAGTGGTTCTTCCGCATCACCGACTACGCGCAGGCGCTGCTCGACGATCTCGAGACGGTCGACTGGCCCGAGTCGATCAAGGCGCGCCAGCGCAACTGGATCGGTCGCTCGGAGGGCGCGGAGATCCTCTTCCGCATCGACGAGCTCGACGAGGACATCTCGGTCTTCACGACTCGCCCGGACACGCTGTACGGCGCGACGTTCTTCGTCCTCGCTCCCGAGCACGAGCTCGTCGCCCGAATCGACTCCGACGAGGTTCGCGACTACGTGCGCCGGGCCGGGGCGAAGAAGACCGTCGAGCGCGCGCAGGCGACCGACAAGACCGGCGTCTTCACCGGTCTCCATGCGGTCAACCCGGTCAACGGGGAGCGGCTGCCGGTCTACGTCGCGGACTACGTCCTGACCGACTACGGGACCGGCGCGATCATGGCGGTTCCGGCGCACGACCAGCGCGACTTCGACTTCGCGACGGCGTTCGATCTCCCGATCCGGCAGGTCGTGCAGCCGCCGGACGGCGAGGTCGACGAGAGCGTCGCGTACGTCGAGCACGCGGAGGGCGAGGTGCTCGTCAACTCGGCGGAGTTCGACGGCAGTGCCAGCGCCGGAGGGTGGCCGGCGCGATCGTCGAGAAGCTCGCGGCCGAGGGTCGCGGGCAGCTTCACGATCAACTTTCGCCTGCGCGACTGGGGCTTCTCGCGACAGCGCTACTGGGGCTGCCCGATCCCGGTCGTCTACTGCGACGCGTGCGGGATCGTCCCGGTTCCCGAGGACGAGCTGCCGGTCGTGCTGCCCGAGATCGAGGACTACAAGCCGAAGGGCGTCCCGCCGCTGGCGCAGGCCGAGGACTGGGTGAACGTGCCGTGCCCGTCGTGTGCAGGCCCGGCGAAGCGCGAGACCGAGACGATGGACACCTTCGTCGACTCGTCCTGGTACTTCCTGCGGTACTGCGACCCGCAGAACGACAGCGCGCCGTTCGATCGTGCCGCCGTCGACTACTGGAACCCGATCGACCTGTACATCGGGGGCGTCGACCACGCGACGGTGCACATGATCTACGCGCGCTTCTGGGTCAAGGTGCTGAACGACCTCGGACTGCTCGGCTTCCGCGAGCCGTTCGAGCGCTTCTTCTCGAACGGCTGGGTCACGTCCGGCAAGACGAAGATCTCGAAGCGGGCCGGCAACATCGTCGGGCCGGATCACTTCGTCGAGCTCTACGGCGCCGACGCCTGCCGGCTGAACATCCTCTTCCTCGGGCCCGCGAACGAGGACATGGAGTGGACCGAGGCGAGCGTCGAGGGGATGGCGCGCTTCGTCAGGCGTCTCTGGCGAGTCGTCTCCGAGGTCGCCGACAACGCGCCGGCGAGCGAGCCGACCGACGGCCCGCTTGCGCGGAAGGCCCACTGGGCGATCGCGAAGGTCACGGACGACATCGGCCGGCGCTTCGCCTTCAACACGGCGATCGCGGCGGTCATGGAGCTCGTCAACGAGCTGTCACGCGAGCCGGCCGGTCCGGACTCCCGGTTCGCGGCCGAGACGGTCGTGTCGCTGATCCAGCCGTACGCTCCGCACGTCTCGGAAGAGCTGTGGGCGAGGCTCGGGCACGAGCGGCTGTGGGAGGCACCCTGGCCGGTCGCGGACCCGGCGCTGCTCGAGGTCGATACGGTCGAGGTGGTCGTCCAGGTGAACGGGAAGATCCGCGATCGGCTCCACGTCTCGCCCTCCCTCGGCAGAGGACGAGCTCGTCGCGCTCGCGCGTGCCTCGGAGCGGGTGCGGGAGCACCTGTCGGGCGGCGAGCCGACCCGGACCGTCGTCGTGCCCGGGAAGCTCGTCAACTTCGTGATCTGAGCCGCGGTCGGGCTTCAGCCAGACGGCGGACTTGTCGCGGTCTCTTGACGGAGACGTGAACCACCGTTGACGCATTCGCGGCGACGATTGCGTCGGTGCCAATCGCCGTCTCTCGCTCGACTGCGATCGCGGGTGTCTGCGTCGCGCTCGTGCTGCTCGCGGTCGTCGGGCAGCGGCTCGCGCAGGCGGGTGCCGCGCGCGAGCCCGACCTCGTCGCTGCGCCGCTCGAGGCCGTCGCCGAGGCGCCAGTACGTTCGATCCTGGTCGTCCACGTCGTGGGCGAGGTTCAGCGACCCGGGCTCTATCGGCTGCGTGACGGCGCGCGGATCGCGGATGCCGTTCGCCGTGCCGGGGGCGCGCGCCACGGCGCGGATCTCGCTGGCGCTGAATCTCGCGGCGCCGCTCGTCGACGGCGTCCAGGTCCTCGTGCCGAGCCGCGCCGCGACCGAGCCCGGGGCACCGTCGTCGTCGGAGCGGGCCGCCGCCGGCGGAGCCGCCGGAGCGTGCCGCCGTGAGCCTCTCGTCCGCAACCGTCGAGGAGCTCGACGAGCTTCCCGGGGTGGGGCCGATCACCGCGCAGAAGATCGTGGACTACCGGGCCGAGCACGGGCCGTTCGCGTCCGTCGACGACCTCGATGCAGTGCCCGGCATCGGCCCGACGCGGATCGAGCAGCTACGCGACCTCGTGACCCCGTGAGGAACGCCGTCGAGCTTCACCGGCCCGCCTTGCTCGCGGGTGCGGTCTGCGTCGGGCTCGCACTCTCGATCTGGGTTCCCGTTCCGCTTGCCGCGGCGGTGGCACTCGCGCTCTGCGCTCTCGGCGGCGTGCTCATGCTCGACGGCGTCGCGCGGCTCGTGGTTCTCGGTGTCGCGCTGGCAGCGCTGGGCCTCGGGTGGGGCTCGCTCCGCATGGACGCCCTTCGGTCGAGCGTCCTCGTCGGCGAGGTCGGCGAGACGGGCGCGGCGGAGCTCGTCACCGTCGCACCCGCGCGCTCGTCTGAATGGTCGACGCGAGTCATCGCCGTAGACGCGAGCGTTCCGCCACGAGGCGATCCGCGAGCGCGTGCTGCTCGTCCTCCCGGTCGGGCGCTCGCCTCCGCGTGGAGCCATCCTGGAGGCGTCGGTCCGGATTGCGGAGCCACGGCCGGAGCAGGATGGCTTCGACGAGCGCGCGTGGCTTGCGCGTCAGGGAATCCGGGTCGTGCTCGAGGCGTCGAGCTGGCGCGAGGTCGGGCGGCGAGGCGGGCTCGCCGGCTTCGGCGACGTCCTTCGCGACCGGATCGAGCGTGCCGTGACGCGCGGGGCCGACGGCACCCGTCGCGGAATCGTGCTCGGCGTCGTGCTCGGCGAGGACGAAGGGCTCCCCGCCGACGTGCAGGACGACTTCCGGGCCTCCGGGCTGTACCACCTCCTGGCCGTTTCAGGGCAGAACGTCGCCTTCCTCGCCGGGGGGATCTATGCACTCGGCTGGCTGCTGCGGCTCTCGAGGCGTGTCCGGGAGCTCTCGATCCTCGCGACGATCGCGGCCTACGTGCTGGCCGTCGGGTGGCAACCGTCGGTCGTGCGGGCCGGCGTCGCCGGCGCGCTCGCGTCCCTCGCCTGGCTCGCCGCAAGGCCGACCGACCGCTGGCACTTCCTCGCGCTCGGAGCGTTCGTGCTGATGGCGTGGATGCCGACGTCACTTCTCGAGCCTGGATTCCAGCTCTCGTTCGTCGCAGTCGCGGCGATCTTCGTGGCGGTGCCGCGCGTGCGACGGCGACTCGACGGCTACCCGGTTCCGACCGTCGTTGCGGACGCGGTCTCGGTCGCGCTCGCGTGCGGCGTCGTGACTGCGCCGATCGTGCTGTTCCACTTCGGCGAGGCGCCGCTCTACACGGTCCTGGCGAACGTCGTCGCGTTCGTCGCAGCGCCGCTCGTTCTCGGCCTCGGGCTCCTCGCGGCGGTCGTCGATCCCGTCTCGCCCGGTGCAGCGGCGGGTCTCGCGGCACTCGCGGGGTGGGCTGCGGCTTGGCTCGAGCTCGTCGCTCGAGTCGTCGCCGATCTTCCGCGTGCGCAGGTCGACACTCGGACGCTGGCAACGGTTGCGGCCATCGGCGCGGCGACGTGGCTCGTCGTTCGACGGCTACGCCGGCTGCCCCGCGCGGGCAGCGTGCTCGTCCCGCTCGCGCTCGGTGGAGTCGTCGTCGGTCACGTCGACCGCGTGGCTCACCGCCGAGCACGGCGACGACATGGGCTCCACCAGCGGGGCTTCGCGTCACCTTCCTCGACGTCGGTCAGGGAGACGCCGTTCTGCTCGAGACACCTCGTGCCCGCGTTCTCGTCGATCAGGGTCCACCGGAAGGAGATGCTGCGGCGCAGCTCGTCGACATGGGCGTTCGGTCGCTCTCGGCTCTCGTGCTCACCCATCCGCAGCGCGACCACGTGGGAGGGGCGGACGACGTCTTGCGCCGCCTCGACGTCGGGCAGGTGCTCGACCCGGATCTCGAGGCGACCGGGCCGGAGCGCGAGGAGGCGATTCGTGCCGCACGAGCTGACGACGTACCCGTGCGAGTCGTCCGTGCGGGCGCGACCTTTCGGACGGGCGGACTCGTCCTGCGCACGCTCTGGCCCGCCGACGCGGGGACGCCGAGCGAGGACCCCAACCTCAACGCGGTCGTCCTTCTCGCCTCGTACGGCACGACCGACGTCTTTCTCCCCGCCGATGCCGAGTCGGATGTCACGGCGCGGCTCAGCCTTCCGGAGGTCGAGATCCTCAAGGTCGCGCACCACGGCTCGGAGGATCCAGGGCTCGCCGACACGTTGCGCGAGCTCCGTCCTCGAGTCGCGGTCATCTCGTGCGGCCGGAACAACGGCTACGGGCACCCGCGGGCCGAGACGGTCGCAGCGCTCGAGAGCGCACCCGGGCTCACCCTGTATCGAACCGACGAGGACGGGCGCGTCGTCGTCGAGTCCGATGGGCGAGGGCTGACCGTGCGCACCGAGCGATAGGGTGACGCAGCGTGGCCGAAGCTCCTGACAAGCCGGTCTACCTCATCACCGGGAGCGACGGCCCGAAGGTCGAGACCGCGATCGCACGCCTGCGCGGCCACTTCGAGGTCGAGTCGATCGAGACCGTCACGGCGCTCGACACCTCGGGCGAGACGGTGGTCGGTCTCTGCAACGCCGGGAGCCTGTTCGGCGACGCACGGCTCATCGTCGTCACCGACGTCGACGGGGTGAAGGCAGACCGAGGTCGCCGAGGGCGGCTGGAAAGCGGCCGACGTCGAGGCGATCACGGCGTACCTCTCGAGCCCGGCTCCGACGACGGTGCTCGCGCTCGTCGCCGATGAGCTGAAGTCGAGCTCCGCGCTCTGGAAGGCCTGTGCCAAGGCGGGCAGCGTGCTTGCCTTCGACGTCGAGAAGAAGAAGCTGCAGGAGTGGGTCGCCGAGCAGTTCCACGCAGCGCGGCGCGCGCGCGGAGCCGGACGCCGTCGCTGCCCTCCTCCAGCTCGTCGGCGACGATCTGCGCGCGCTGAAGACGGAGGTGGACAAGATCGCGACCTGGGCGGGGGATGAGCCGATCGGCGAGCGCGAGGTCGAAGCGCTCGTGACGCCGAACGCGGACGTGCCGATCTACGAGCTCACGGAGGCCTGGTCCGAGCGCGACTCCGCGCGCGCCCTTGCCGTGAGCGAGACGATCTTCGAGCGCGACTCCAAGCCGCGGCGAGACACCGCGCCACGTCTCGCCGGATCGCTCGCCAGCCATCTCGGCCGGCTTCGCGCGCTGAAGCAGCTCGCTGCCGAGGGCGTGAGCTCGAAGGAGGCTGCGACGCGGCTCAAGCTCAACCCGTTCTATGCCGGGAAGCTCTACCGGCAGGCCGAGGGCTTCTCGGCCGAGGAGCTGGACGAGGCGGTCGTGCGACTCGCCGCGCTCGACGGCGCGCTCAAGGGCCAGAGCAAGCTCGCGCCCGACCTCGAGGTGCAGCGCACGCTGGTCGCGTTGAGCCGGCGACCGGGTGCCGCAGCGAGCGGCGGCCGGAGCTAGGAGGCGCTCGTCGCGACGAGACGAGCAGCGCGGGACTTCTTGCGCGCAGCCGTGTTCGCGTGAAGCGCGCCGCGCGCCGACGCCCGGTCGATCGTCCGGACGAGCTCGCGATGATCTGCGGCGACCCGCTCGGCGTCACCGTCGGAGACGGCGCCCTCGAGGCGCTTCGTCAGCGTCTTGATCGTGGATCGGTAGCGGAGGTTCTCGATCCGCTGCCGCTCCTGGATCAGGACGCGCTTTTTCTGTTGCTTGATGTTCGCCATTCGAGGAAATGCCCGCTACCGCGGGCCGGGCGATGGTAGCAGACCCCACTGGGAGAATCGCAGCGCGCGATGGACTCGACACCGACATCCGAAGCCACTCCTGAGCCCGGCCACAGCAGCCGCCGGATCGCGCGCTCGACGGCGGTCTTCTCGCTCGCGACGGCGATCTCGCGGGTGCTCGGTCTCGTGCGGGAGATGGTCAGCGCGTACTTCTTCGGCGTCACCGGGCTCATCAACGCGTTCACCGTCGCGATCCTCATCCCGAACGTCGTCCGCGCGCTCCTCGCCGACGCCGCGCTCTCGGGTGCGTTCGTCCCGGTGTTCAGCGAGCTGCTCGAGAAGGGCGAGCGCCAGCGCGCGTGGCGCGTCGCGTCGACGCTGTTCTGGCTGACGCTCCTCGTCCTCGGCGGCGTCACCGCGCTCTTCATCCTGCTCGCGCCGCTCCTGATGCGGCCGTTCGGAGACCCCGGCGGCGACTACGACCTCGCGGTCGGTCTCTCGCGCGTCCTCTTCCCGATCGTCGTCCTGCTCGGCCTGTCCGGGATCGTCGTCGGGATCCTCAACACGTACCACCAGTTCGCGGTTCCGGCGCTCGCGCCCGTCGCCTGGAACGTCGTGATCGTCGTCGGGCTCCTCCTCGGCGTTCCGCAGATCGACGACGAGAGCGCGCAGCTCTACCTCTACGCCGGGGTCGTCGTCGTCGGCACGCTCGTGCAGCTCCTCTTGCCGATCCCGTGGCTGCGCCGGCTCGACGGCCGGCTGACGATGGTCATCGACTGGCGCGACCCGGCCGTCAAGCGCGTGCTCGTCCTGATGCTGCCGGTCACGCTGACGATCGGCCTCGTGAACGTGAACTTCCTGGTCGACACGCTGTTCGCGTCGCGGCTGCTCGACCCGGAGCTCGCACCCGCGGCCATCGACAAGGCCTTCCGGCTCTACATGCTCCCGCAGGGCATCTTCGCGGTCGCCGTCACGACCGTTCTCTTCCCGACGCTCGCTCGGTTCGCAGCACGCAGCGACACCGCCGGGCTCCGGCGCGCGCTCGACGGCGGATTGCGCCAGATCGCCTTCCTCCTCGTGCCCGCCGGCCTGCTCTCGATCGCGCTCGCCGAGCCGATCGTGCGCCTCGTCTACCAGCGCGGCGAGTTCACCGCCGACGACACGGTGATCGTCGCCCAGTGCCTGCAGGCGTTCTCGATCGGTCTCGTCTTCAACGGCTGGATGCTGATCCTCAACCGGAGCTTCTACGCGGTGCAGACGAACTGGGTGCCGACCGGGATCGCGCTCGGGGCGGTCGCGCTCAACGCCGTGCTCAACACCGTGTTCTACCGGCTCGGGATCTGGGGAATCCCGCTCTCGACGTCGACGGTGAACGTCGTCGCGGCGGGCGTGCTCCTCGTGATGATGCGCCGCCGGATCGGGCTCGAGCACGTCGGTCGCACGCTCGGCGTGGTCGTGCGAGTCGCGGCGGCCGGGGCGGTCGCTGCGGGGCTCGCGTTCGCGACCTGGTACGGCCTCGACGAGGTGCTCGGCCGCGGCCTTCTGGCGCAGATCGTCTCGCTCGGCGCCGCGTTCGCCGTCGGCGGGCTCGTGTACGTCGGGCTCGCGCGAGCGCTCGGGCTGCGCGAGCTCGAGGCGTTGCTACTGTTGCGACCCCGGCGCGACGATCCCTCGTAGGAGCGCTGATCCCTATGCAGCAAGACCGCATTCGCAACTTCGCGATCATCGCGCACATCGACCACGGCAAGTCGACGCTCGCCGACCGCATCCTCGAGCTGACCGGAGCCGTCTCGGAGCGGGAGATGCGCGAGCAGCTCCTCGACACGATGGAGCTCGAGCGCGAGCGGGGGATCACGATCAAGGCGCAGGCCGTACGCGTGCACTGGAAGGGCCACCAGCTCAACCTCATCGACACGCCTGGCCACGTGGACTTCACGTACGAGGTGTCCCGCTCGCTGCAGGCATGCGAGGGCGCGCTGCTCGTCGTCGACGCTGCCCAGGGGATCGAGGCGCAGACGCTCGCGAACGCGTACCTCGCGATCGACGGCGGCCTCGAGGTCGTCCCGGCCGCGAACAAGATCGACCTCCCGCAGGCCGATCCCGACGGCGCCGCGAAGGAGCTCGGCGACCTTCTCGGCGAGTCGCCCGAGCGCGTGCTGCGGATCTCCGCGAAGACCGGCGTCGGCGTCCCGGACGTGCTCGATGCGATCGTCGAGCGGATCTCGGCACCGACCGGCGAGCCGGATGCACCCGCGCGCGCGCTCGTCTTCGACTCGTCGTACGACCAGTACCGCGGCGTCGTCGCGTTCGTCCGCGTCGTCGACGGCACGTTCTCGAGCCGCGAGCCCTTGCGGGCGATGGCGCAGGGCACGGAGTTCGACGCGGAGGAGATCGGCGTCATGGCGCCTGCGCGCGAGCCGATCGCGTCGCTCTCGGCCGGCGAGGTCGGGTACGTCATCACCGGGCTGAAGGACGTCTCGCGGCTGCGCGTCGGCGACACGCTCACCTCGCGCCGCCGGCCCGCCGCCGAGCCGCTCCCCGGCTACCAGGACGTCAAGCCGATGGTCTTCGCGGGAATCTTCCCGACGGACTCCGACGACTACCCGGAGCTCCGCGACGCGCTCGAGCGGCTGAAGCTGAACGACGGGTCGCTCTCGTACGAGCCGGAGACCTCGCAGGCGCTCGGCTTCGGCTTCCGCTGCGGATTCCTCGGCCTTCTGCACATGGAGATCGTCCGCGAGCGGCTCGAGCGCGAGTTCGACCTCGACCTCCTCATCACGGCGCCGAACGTCGCGTACCGGGCGACCACGCGAACGGGTGAGCAGCTCGAAGTGCACAACCCCGCCGAGATGCCGCGCGAGCTCGAGGAGGTGGAGGAGCCGTACGTGAAGGCGTCCGTCATCGTCCCGAAGGACTACGTCGGCGCGGTCATGGAGCTCGCGAACGAGAAGCGCGGGAGCTTCGACCATCTCGAGTACCTGAGCGAGAACCGCGTCCTGCTGGTGTACGAGCTTCCGCTCGGCGAGATCGTCCTCGACTTCTACGACCAGCTGAAGTCGCGCACGCGTGGCTACGCGAGCTTCGACTACGACCTCGCCGGGTTCAAGCCGGGCGATCTGGCGCGCGTCGACATCCTCGTCGGCGGCGAGCAGGTCGACGCGCTCTCCCTGATCATCCATCGCGACTTCGCGTACGACCGCGGGCGCCAGCTCGTCGAGCGGCTTCGGGAGGAGATCCCGCGGCAGATGATCGACGTGCCGATACAGGCGGCGATCGGCTCGCGCGTGATCGCGCGCGAGACGATCAAGGCGCGCCGCAAGGACGTGCTCGCGAAGTGCTACGGCGGCGACATCTCCCGCAAGCGCAAGCTGCTCGAGAAGCAGAAGAAGGGCAAGAAGCGCATGAAGCAGGTCGGCGCGGTGGAGGTGCCGCAGGAGGCCTTCCTCGCCGTGCTGAACCTCGACTCGGAACGGAAGCGCTCGTGATGGGCCACGTCCGGCACCTCTACGTGCACCTGCCGTTCTGCGCGCACCGGTGCGGGTACTGCGACTTCGTCACGGTCGTCGGGAGGCACGGGCAGCACGCGGCGTACGTCGATGCGCTGCTCGCGGAGCTGGAGCTGGAAGGTGCGGTGCTCGCGGAGGACGTCGAGACGGTGTTCCTCGGCGGCGGGACGCCGACGTTCACCGAGCCGAGCGAGCTCGAGCGGCTGCTGGCGGCGCTTCCGCGCGCGCAGGAGGTCACGGTCGAGGCCAACCCCGAGACCGTCTCGGCGAACGTCGCCGCTCTTCTGCGCGCGAACGGCGTGACGCGCGTGTCACTCGGCGCGCAGACCTTCCAGCCCCGCCTGCTCGACGTGCTCGAGCGGCAGGCCTCGCCCGACGACGTCCGGCGCGCCGTACGCACCCTGCGCGCGGCCGGCTTCGACAACGTCTCGCTCGATCTCGTCTACGGGATCCCGGGCCAGACCGCCTGCCGACCTCGACGACGACCTCGCGCAGGCTCTCGCGCTCGAGCCGGAGCACCTCTCGTGCTACGAGCTCGAGGCGAAGCCGGGCACGCGCTTCACCTTCGCCCACGGGGAGGAGCTCGCGCGCCAGGCCGACGCGATGGAGGGCTACTTCGAGCAGGTCGTCGACACGCTCACGGCCGCGGGCTACCGCTGGTACGAGACGGCGAACTTCTGTCTCGACGGCGAGCGCGCCGGCGGTCGCGACCTCCGCGCGCACCACAACCTCGGCTACTGGCGCGGGCGCGACTACCTCGGCCTCGGGATCGGCGCCGTGTCGACGGTGTCCGGTGAGCGTCGGCGCAACCTGCCGAGCCTGCACCGGTACGTCGAGGCGCTCGCGCGGGGTGAGACGCCGCCGCGCGAGCTCGAGCCGATCGATCGCGAGACACACATGCAGAGAGCTCCTGCTGCTCGGCCTCCGCCTGGACGAGCCCGTCGCGCTCGCGGAGGTCGCCGACGCGGTGGACCGCGATGCGCTGACGCGCCTCGCCGAGCTCGACCTCGTGGAGCTGAGCGCGAACGGACGCGGAGAGGAGCTGCGCCTGACACGCCGCGGCCGCTTCCTCGGCGGTGGCGTCACGGCCGAGCTCCTCGCGCTCGCCGTCGACTGACGCCTGCGGCTACTCGACGAGGCCGATGATGCAGGTACCGACCTCGTCGAAGTTGCAGAGGTCGTCGCTCCCCGCACCTGAGGCTGAAAAGGCTACGACGTTGATGAAGTGGCCCCAGACGTCTCCATTGTCGAGACTTCGTCGATACCCGGCCGAATACCAGGGATGGGGCTCGTTGTCGGCACAAGGCAGGTTGTTGCTCGTCTTGTCCCACCCTGTGACATAGAAGCCCGCGAAGTACTTGATGGGGACCGCTGAGCTGCTTCCAGCCCCGAGAAACGTCCCGTAGTCGGTCACGACCAGCGAGACGTAGCGTGGATCGCTCGCGAAGTCGTGGTCGGTGAAGAAGTCCGGGAAGTCGGAGAGGCTCTCCGGCCAGTTGTTGGGTGCGCAGCTCGGCGTCTTCAGACGCTGGTTGATGCCTTGCCGGAACTGTCCGATCTTGTCGCCGGGCTCGATACGGACGCAGTCCTGCAGGCGGTGACGGCGTGAACGTGTCGGGTGGTAGTCCGATTCCGTTCGGGTAGTCCGCGCACAGGATGTCGGACCACTCCATCTCTCCGTCGTCGTCCCAATCGCCGTAATTCTCGCGATAGGTCGTCGCGCAGCCGTTCTCGATCTCGGTCTGGAAGTTGTACGTCTTGGTCGCAGTCGAATGCCTGGTTCTGGCTGCCGGACGGGCTGGCGACGCGGAGCACGACAGGCTCCTCGAGCGGGCTCTGGATCTGGAACGGAGGCCGGAGGCCGACCTTGACGATGACGCTGGCCAGCGGCGGGTCACCCGTATTGCGCGAGTTCGCGTCGGAGCACGACGGTCGAGTGTCGAGAGCTTCAGGTACTCGACGGGCCCGGCGCCTGCCCCAGGGGGCGCCTGGTTGCCCTGCAGGTCCGCCGGCTCGGCGACGTACGGGTGGGCGACACCCGTGAAGGTCCGTTGGTGTTCGGTACCAACCGGGAACTCGGTCGTGACCTCGATCGAGAACGTCGACCGTCCGGAGAAGTCATCGGGGAACCTCGCGCCGAACCCTGTCCAGATCGTCTCGCCGATCCCTGCTCCCGTGCCGTCGTAGGCCATCGCGCAGCCGTTGTTTCCGCATCCTGGCGCATCGAGGACAACCTCGGCCGTTTCCGGGTCGAATGTCGGCTGCGTCCCGAAATGGAGCACGGCCTGGAGTCCTAGATCGCAGTCTCCGGTGCGGAGGAAGTAGGGAGCGGACGCGTCCTCGCAGTTGACGTTGAGGACCGAGACATCCCTCACGACCGGTACCGCGGGTGTGCCGTTCTCGTCGTTCCAGCCGTGGATGAACGTGAGACCGTCCTGGTTCCCGTCGCCTGCGTAGCACGAGACGATGCCGGGAGCCTGATCGCACATCTGGGTGCAGTGTCCCTGCGAGGCTGAGCGTCCCCCCCGACGGGAACGGGATTACCTTGGCTACGAGGATGACAATGCCGGTGTTCTCGAATCTCAGGTCGACGTGCGATGCGGTCGGGATCCACGGTCGGATGTCACCCACTCGTCGAACGGAAGGCCCGGGTCGTCCCGCTTGTCGAGCTGCTGCGCAGCGATGACGTCACCGCTGTTCTCGTCGACGAACAGCGCTGCGACAGCGGCGGGCTCGACCTCGGGGACGGCCCAGGGGAGCATCCCGTTTTGCTCGATGACTTGGCTGACTTCGACTCTCGCTCTTGCCTTGACGTCCGGGAAGAGCGGCAGGATGCCCCAGAGGCTGCGATACGTCCTCGTCGGTCGCCTTGACGTCGAGAGACCGCTCGCTGCACGGATCGCCACCTCCGCCGTCTCCGTCGATGTCCCAGGTGTAGTCGAGGCCCGCAACTGCTGCACCGCTGGTCGGATCGCCTGGCTGCCAGTAGCGGGTCGAGTTGAGGAGGACGTGCACGTCGTTCGGCTCCTGGTGTTGTCGATTGCGCGTCGCCGGATCACGGGACGGATCGCCGGCGTATTCGAGGGCGGTCTCGCGGATCGCATGGTTCGCCGCAGCCGGATCACCGAACTGGAACGAGCAGCCCACGAACTTCGGCGCGGGCGCGAGCGCGCCGGCGTCGACAAGCGTCTGGAGATGCTTCTTGTGGACGTACCAGTTGCCGACGTCGAGCACGATCGAGCCGAGCGCGAGCAGCATGGGAAGGAGCAGCGCGAAGAGAACGACGACCTGACCGCGCTCGTCGTGCGCGCAGCGGCGGCAACCCCCTGCGCCCCGTTCCCCCTTCACTCGTCCTCCCCCGAAGACGTCGGGTCGCATTGTGCACCGCTTCCGGCCCGAATGTGAAGGTCGCCTGGTGCCCGCGGAACCGGCGGCTACCATCGGAACGGAATGCAGTTGACCGCACGGAAGCGCGAGATCCTGCGGCGTGTCATCGAGGAGTACGTCGCGACGGGCCAACCGGTCGGCTCGCGCGCGCTCGTCGAGCGCTCGGGCCTCGCCGTGTCGCCGTCGACCGTGCGCGGAGAGCTCGCGGAGCTCGAGGCGCTCGGTCTCCTGACCCATCCGCACACGTCTGCAGGCCGGACGCCGACCGAGAGCGGCTACCGGATCTACGCCGAGGAGCTCGTCGACGGGCTCGAGGGCCGCCCGGACGAGCTCGGCGTCGACCTGCGCACGATGCGCGACGAGATCGAGCAGGCGCTGCGCACGACGACGGAGATGCTCTCCGACGCGACCCGGCTCCTCGCGCTCGTCTCGGCGCCCTCGCTCGAGACCGCGTCGATTCGTCACATCGAGGTGCTGAGGCTTCAGCCGACGAGCGTGATGGTCGTCGTGATCACGTCGACCGGCGGCGTGACGAAGCGCGTGTTCAGGCTCGTCGAGCCGCTCGATCCCGGGCTCGTGGCGTGGGCGGGCGAGTACCTCGAGGATCAGCTCGTCGGCGAGCGGCTCGGATCGAGCGCGGTACGTCGCCGGCTCGAGGCGCCGGAGCTCGCGCCTCGCGAGCGCGCGTTTCTCGCACTCATCGGGCAGACGCTCCTCGAAGTGGGTGCCGAGTCGGGGCCCGAGATCTTCGTCGGCGGTGCGGCCGGTCTCGTCGAGGGCGCGCGGATCGAGGAGGTCGAGGCGACGATGCGGCTCGTCGAGCTGCTCGAGCGCCGGGCGGCCGTTCTCGCTCTCGTGTCGGAGGCGCTCGAGCCGCAGCGCCCGGTCGTGCACGTCGGGCCGGAGCTCGCCGGCACCGAGCTCCACGCGGTCTCGCTCGTCGGCGCGACGTACGGGATCCGCTCGACGCCGCTCGGCGCCGTCGGCCTCGTCGGCCCGCTGCGCATGGACTACGAGAAGGCGATTCGCACGGTTCGCGCAGCGGCGTTCGAGCTCTCGCGCTTCGTCGAGGACGTCTACGAAGACGCCTGACATGGCTCTGACGGAGGCGGACTACTACGAGCTGCTCGGCGTCTCGCGCACGGCGAGCGACGCCGAGATCAAGCAGTCGTTCCGCACGCTCGCGCGGGAGCTTCATCCCGACGTCTCGAGCGAGCCCGATGCCGAGCGCCGCTTTCGTGACGTCGCCGAGGCGTACGAGGTGCTCTCGGACCCCGAACGGCGCGCGCTCTACGACCGCTACGGGAAGGCCGGACTCAAGCGCGGCGGGTACGAGCCCGGGTTCGCCGACTTCGGGAGCGTCGCCGACATCTTCGCGTCGTTCTTCGGCGAGGACCTCCTCGGCGGTGGCGCAGGCAGGCAGCGGTCGCAGCGCGGCGGCGACGTCCAGGCCGTCGTCGAGATCGAGCTCGAGGACGCGTTCGCCGGTGCGTCCGTTGTCGTCTCGCTCGACGTTGCCCTGCCGTGCGAGCGCTGCGACGCGACCGGTGCCGAGCCGGGCACGTCCACGCGTACGTGTTCGACGTGCGCGGGCGCCGGTGCGGTGCGAACCGTCTCGCAGAACATCTTCGGGCAGTTCGTCCAGCAGCGGACCTGCCCCGACTGCGGCGGCGCGGGCGAGGTGCTCGAGCGTCCGTGCGCCGACTGTGGAGGAGAGGGCCGTGTCGGCACGCGACGGCAGCTCGACGTCGAGATTCCGAAGGGCATTCACGACGGGCAGCAGATCCGCGTGCGCGGCGAGGGGCATGCCGGCTTCCGGAGCAGCGAGCGAGGCAACGCGTTCGTCGTCGTCCGCGTGCGTCCCGATCCTCGATTCGTCCGAGACGGAGACGACCTGCACACGGCCGTGCGGCTGACCATGACGGACGCCGCGCTCGGCACGACCGCGACGGTCGCGTCGCTCACGGGCGACCTCGAGCTGGAGGTGCCGCCCGGCACCCAGCCCGGCGAGGTGCGCGTGCTCGCGGGCGAGGGAATGCCGTCGCTGCGCGGAGCACGTCGCGGATCGCTGTACGTCCGGCTCGACGTCGCGGTGCCGACCGCCCTCGACGCCGAGCAGC
This sequence comes from uncultured Gaiellaceae bacterium, assembly GCA_963744285.1. GTDB lineage: Bacteria > Actinomycetota > Thermoleophilia > Gaiellales > Gaiellaceae > GMQP-bins7. The sequence continues at coordinate 132,243 of CAVUTA010000002.1, forward strand.
GCCGTCTGCTCGAGGACGTCGACCGCACGCTCGGCCCCGATGCCTACGCCGCGAAGCCCGACGAGGACGAGGGCTTCTTCGGTCGACTGAAGAGCGCGCTGCGCTGAGCGGGCTCCGCCGCGTCGCGGTGCGGGTGCCGGACGCAAGCCGGACACGCGTGGAGGTCGCCACGGCGTGGCTGCTCGACCGCTTCCCCGACGGGCTCGAGGAGCGAGCGGCTCGGCGGGGCGGTGGAGCTTGCCGTCTTCACCGACGACGCCGGCGAGGCTGCGCGTCCGCGACTGCGTTCTCCGACGTTCGGTCGGAGCCCGTCGCAGCCGGCTGGGAGGACCGCTGGAAGGAGTTCCATCGCCCCGTGCGGGCCGGTGGGCTCTGGATCGGCCCGCCGTGGATGTCACCACCGGCCGACGAGCCATCCGTCGTCGTGGACCCGGGGCGTGCGTTCGGAACGGGCGCGCACCCGACCACGCGAGCGTGCATCGAGCTGCTCGCCGGCGTCGAGCGCGGAAGCCTCCTCGACGCAGGCTGCGGCTCCGGGGTCGTCTCTGTCGCTGCCGCGCGGCTCGGATTCGCTCCCGTCATCGCAGTCGATCTCGACGAGGTTGCCGTCGAGGTCGCTGCCGCGACGGCACGAGCGAACGACGTCGAGATCGACGTTCGTCGCGCCGATGTGCTGCACGACGAGCTGCCCCGTACGGACGTCCTCGTGGCGAACATCGAGCTCGGCGTCGTCGAGCAGCTCCTCGGGCGAGCACCAGCGACGCGTTGCGGTGACGTCGGGCTACCTCGCCGCCGAAGCGCCGCAGGCCCCGGGCTGGGTCGGCGTCGATCGGCTCGAGCTCGAGGGCTGGGCCGCAGACGTTTTCGTCAAGCCGCATTAAGCTAGTCCCTTCGATGGCGACCTTCTCCGTGCGCTTCCTGGGCTGCAAGGTGTCGTACGCGGACGCGCAAGCCGTTCGCGAGCGGCTGCTCGGCGACGGCCACCGCGAGGTGTCGGGCGCGGGTGACGTCGCGGTCGTGAATACGTGCTGCGTCACGCACGAGGCCGTCTCGAAGTCGCGTCAGGCCGTCTCCCGCGCCGCGCGGACGCACGGACGCGTCTACGTCACGGGTTGCGCCGCGAACCTCCGATCGGCCTTCGAGCAGGTCGCGCCCAACGTGTCGGTGGTTGCCCGACCGAGCGAAGAGGTGCCTGCTGCCGTTGCCGGCGACGTCGGCGCGATCGGCTGCGTGCAGGCGCGCGCTGGGCTCGAGCGGATCCGCGCGTTCGTGAAGATCCAGGACGGCTGCTCGTTCTCGTGCTCGTTCTGCGTCATCCCGCTCGTCCGAGGAGCGACGCGCAGCCGCTCGGCGGCAGCGGTGCTCGCCGAGATCGCACGCCGCGTCGGGCAGGGCCATCGCGAGATCGTCCTGACGGGAGTCAACCTCGGCTGCTTCCGCGACCGCGAGGCCGGATACGCGCTGCCGCGGCTCATCCGCGAGGCGGGCTCGATCCCGGGTGTCGAGCGGTTGCGGCTGTCGTCGATCGAGGTGAACCACCTCGGCCGCGACCTCGTCGCGGCGCTCCGCGAGACACCGACCGCGTCGCTCCATCTCCACGTCCCGCTCCAGTCCGGGGACGACGGCGTGCTCCGCGCGATGCGACGCCGCTACTCGTCGGCGCAGTACCTCGCGAAGCTCGACCCGCTCCGCGACTTCAACCTGACCGCCGACGTCATCGTCGGCTTTCCGGGCGAGGACGAGGCGGCGTTCGCACGCACCCTCGACGTGATTCGCGAGGCCGGGATCACGCGCGTGCACGCGTTCCCGTACTCGCCTCGACCCGGCACCTCCACCGCTGCAGCCGACACGGTGCCGATCGCGGTGAAGAAGGAGCGGAGTGCGCGCCTTCGCGCACTCTCCGACGAGCTCTCCCGCCGCCGCTGGGCGTCGCGGGTCGGCTCGACGGATCGCGTCCTCGTCGACCGCCCGGGCCGGGGGTACGGCGCCGACTACACGCCGTGGCTCGTCGACGGCGAGGTCGGCCGACTCCTGCCCGCACGCGCCGTCGGAGTCTCCGAGGAGGGAATCCTTGCCGTCGCCGCCTGACAGCTGCCTGTTCTGCCGGCTCGTCGCCGAGGGCGACCACGTGCACGCCGCCGACGGGTTCGTCGCGATCCGCGACATCAACCCGATCGCCGAGACGCACATCCTCGTCCTGCCCGAGCGGCACATCGACACGTTCCGCGACATCGACGCGTTCCCGGACGAGGAGGCCGGCGGCATGCTGCGCTTCGTCGCAGATACGGCGAAGGCGGCAGGGCTCGACGACTACAAGGTGCTCGTCAACGTCGGCGAGGGCGGCGGGCAGACCGTCTTCCATCTCCACTGGCACGTCCTCGGTGGGCGATTCGACACGGGCAAGCTGGCACGTGCGCTCGAGCTGGAGACCGCATGAGCCTGCTGGCCCGCATCGAGAGCGAGCTCAAGGCCGCGCGCCTCGCGCGCGACGAGGATCGGCGCGATGCCTTGAGCCTCGTCCTGAACGCGCTGCAGGGCGCGCAGAAGGAGCTCCAGCGTCCGCTCTCCGACGACGAGGAGCTGCAGGTGCTCCAGCGCGAGCGCAAGCGCCGCGGCGAGGCGGCCGAGGCGTTCCGGGCGGCGGGCCGCGAGGAGCAGGCCGAGGACGAGGAGTACGAGCTCGAGATCCTCGAGGAGTTCATGCCGGAGCCGATGTCCGAGGAGGAGATCGAGGAGATCATCGACGACGTCATCTCGGAGGTCGGCGCGACGAACATCCGCGACATGGGTCGCGTCATGGCCGGCGTGATGCACCAGGTCTCGGGCCGCGCCGACGGGTCGACCGTGTCGCAGCTCGTCAAGGAAAAGCTGGCCGCGTCTCCCTCACAGTCGTCGTCGAGCGGCTCGCTCTCGCGAGCCCCGCTCCACGGAGCTCTGAAGCAGCCGCTCGCGGCTGGTCGCAGCGACGCTCCCTACACTGCGCGCTGATGCAGCAGGTTCTGGACGTCTCGAACGAGGTCGCGGCCGAGCTCGCCGGCGTCGAGGACGGCGTGCTCGACGCGCTGCGCGAGCGGCTCCAATGCACGATCGCGCTGCGCGGCAACCGTCTGACGCTCGGTGGCGACGACGAGCACGTCGTTGCCGCGCGCGCCGTCGTCGACGAGCTCGTCGAGCTGGTCGAGGGCGGTCACGAGATCGGGCCCGACACGGTCGGCGCCGTGCTCGCCGCGCTCGACCAGGCCGAGGACGTGCGCGAGGTCTTCGACGACGTCGTCTGGCGGCACCGCGGCAAGAACATCACGCCCAAGACCGTGAACCAGAAGCGGTACGTCGACGCGATCCGCAGCTCCACCGTCACGTTCGGCATCGGGCCCGCCGGGACGGGGAAGACCTATCTCGCGATGGCGCTGGCGGTCTCGGCGCTCTCGGAAGGCGCGGTCGGCCGCGTGATCCTCACGCGCCCGGCAGTCGAGGCAGGTGAGCGCCTCGGGTTCCTGCCCGGCGACATGCTCGCGAAGGTCGATCCGTACCTGCGCCCGCTCTACGACGCGCTCTACGACATGCTCGACGCGGAGCGCCTCGCCGGCTACATGGAGCGCGGGACGATCGAGGTCGCGCCGCTCGCGTTCATGCGCGGGCGGACGCTCAACGACTCGTTCGTCGTCCTCGACGAGGCTCAGAACACGACGCCGGAGCAGATGCAGATGTTCCTGACGCGGCTCGGCTTCGGCTCGCGGATGGTCGTCACGGGAGACATCACCCAGGTCGACCTGCCGCGCGAGCAGGCGTCAGGACTGATTCAGGTGCGCGACATCCTCGCCGGCATCGACGGCATCGGCTTCGTCGAGTTCGGAAACGAGGACGTCGTGCGGCACAAGCTCGTGCAGCGGATCGTGGAGGCGTACAAGCGCCACGCCGAGGAGACCGGCACGGCGCGCCGCCGGTGATCGTCATCGAGACGGCCAACCGGAGCGGCGCCTCGGTCGACGAGCGGGGGGCCGAGGCGCTGGCGGAGCGAGTGTTGCGCGCCGAGGGCGTGACCGACGGCGAGCTCGGCATCGCCTGGGTCGGAGAGGACGAGATGCGGGCGCTCAAGCGCGAGCACCTCGGCATCGACGAGGCGACGGACGTGCTCTCGTTCCCGCTCGACGGGCGCGACGAGCTTCCGGAGGGCGAGCCTCGCGCGCTGGGTGACGTCGTTCTCTGCCCCGAGGTCGTCGGCGAGAGCTGGCGCGAGCCGCTCGTGCACGGGCTCCTCCACCTGCTCGGCTACGACCACGGCGAGGAGATGACCGCGCGAGAGCGAGTGCACGCGGGGCCATGACGCAGGCAGTCGACGTCGCTCTTCCAGAGCTTCAACTTCGCTGCCGAGGGGATCGTCCACGCCGTCCGGACGCAGAGGAATCTCTGGATCCACTTCGCCGTCGCGGTCGCCGTCCTCGTCGCGGCGATCGGGTTCGGCGCGACGAAGCTCGAGCTTGCCGTGCTCCTCCTCGCGATCACCTTCGTGCTCGTCGCAGAGCTCGTGAACACGGCGGTCGAGGCTGCCGTCGACGTCGCGTCGACGTCGTTCGACCCGATGGCGAAGATCGCGAAGGACATCGCCGCGGGCGCGGTGCTCATCGCGGCGCTGAACGCGGTCGCCGTGGGGTACCTCGTGTTCTCGGGCGAGGTCGCGACGCGGAGCTCGCGCTTCCTGACGCGTCTCTCCGACGCGCAGGCCGAGCTGACACTCGTCGCGCTCGCCGTGACGGTCATCCTCGTCATCGCGGTGAAGGCGTACACCGGACGGGGCACGCCGCTTCGCGGTGGGCTCCCGTCGGGTCACGCCGCTGTCGCGTTCGCGGGCTGGATGGCGGTCACGCTCATCCTCGAAGACTCGGCCCGGCTCTTCCTCATCTCGTCGGTGACCTTCATCATGGCCTTGCTCGTGGCGCAGACTCGTGTCGAATCCGGTGTGCACTCGTCCTCCGAGGTGGCCAGCGGCGCCGTGCTCGGCGCGCTCGTCACGCTGCTTCTCTTCCAGGTGTTCGGATGACCGACGCGGAGCTCCTGGCTCTCGCCGACGCAGCCGCTGCGCGCGCGTACGCGCCGTACTCGAACTTCCACGTCGGCTGCGCGGTGCTCGCGCGCGACGGTCGTGTCATCGAGGGCGTGAACGTCGAGAACGCGGCGTACCCGCTCGGCGTGTGCGCGGAGCGGACGGCGTTCTCGCGTGCCGTCGCAGAGGGGCACCGCCCCGGAGACTTCGAGGTCGCGGCGATCACGGCGTCGCCATGCGGTGGCTGCCGGCAGTGGCTCCTCGAGATGGGCGTCGACCGCGTCGTCTTCCGCAACGGCGGTCGCGTCCTGACGATGACGCCGGCCGAGCTGCTGCCCGAATCGTTCGACAGCTCCGACTTCGCGTGAAGAGCGGCTTCGTGGCGGTCGCCGGCCGCCCGAACGTCGGCAAGTCGACCCTCGTGAACGCGCTCTGCGGGGAGAAGATCGCGATCACGTCAACCGTGCCGAACACGACTCGCCGCCGCCTCTTCGGTGTCGCGCACGGTGACGACTACCAGCTCGCACTCGTCGATCTGCCTGGCTTCCAGCGGCCGATGGATGCGCTCACGGAACGCATGCAGAAGACCGTCGACGCGTCGTTCGACGACGTCGACGCCGTGCTGCTCGTCGTCGACGCGCGCGCCCGCATCGGCGCAGGGGATCGCTTCGTCGCGCGTCGCGTGTTCGGCATCGACAAGCCGGTGATCATCGCGCTCAACAAGGTCGACCGACTGAAGCCCGCCCACATCGCGATGCAGATGAAGGCGGCCGCGGCGCTCGGGGACTTTCACGCGCTCCACCCGGTGAGCGCGAAGACGAAGGAGGGCGTCGGCGAGCTGCGCAGCGATCTCGTCTACCTCCTACCCGAGGGCCCCGCGTACTTCCCCGACGGGCAGAAGACGGATCTCCCGGTCGAGGAGCGCATCGCGGAGGTCATCCGCGAGAAGGCGCTGCACCTCACCCGCGAGGAGGTGCCGCACGCCCTGACCGTCGAGGTGGAGGAGATCGAAGATCGGCGGCTCCTTGCCGTCGTCTACGTCGAGACGGAGTCCCAGAAGGGGATCCTGGTCGGGAAGAAGGGCGCCATGGTGCGGGAGATCGGCACGCGCGCGCGGCCGGAGGTCGAAGCGCTGCTCGGGCATCCGGTCTTTCTCGAGCTCAAGGTGAAGGTGCGACCGAAGTGGCGTCGCGACCCGCAGGATGCTCGAGCGCTTGGGACTCTGACGGCACGCGCCTGAGGCAGGACTCGCAGGACTACACTCGGATGGTGGCCACTGCCCCTGCACTCGTCGGCGGCTTCGAGCTTCCGTCGGGCCCGCGGCTCCCGCGCGTCGGCTCGGTCGACGCGGTCTCGCTCGAGGAGCGCGCCGCGACGCTCGCGAAGCGGTCGATCAAGCGCGAGTCGAAGGTGCAGGCGCTCGAGCTCGCGGTTCGCATGATGGACTTGACCACGCTCGAGGGGCAGGACACGCCCGGCAAGGTCGCCGCACTGTGCGCGAAGGCGATGCGACCCGATCCCGTCGATCCCTCCGTGCCGCCGGTCGCGGCGGTCTGCCTCTACCCGAGCCTCGTCGGCGTGGCGAAGGAGCGGCTCGCCGGGAGCGGCGTGAAGGTCGCATCGGTCGCGACCGCGTTCCCGTCCGGCCAGTCGCCGACGGAGATCAAGGTCGCGGAGACACGCGCAGTCGTCGAGCTCGGTGCCGACGAGATCGACATGGTGATCGACCGCGGCGCGTTCCTCTCCGGCCGCTATTCGAAGGTCTTCGACGAGATCGTGCGCGTGAAGGAGGCCTGCGGCGAGGCGCACCTCAAGGTCATCCTCGAGACGGGCGAGCTCGGGACGTACGACAACGTCCGCCGCGCCTCGCTGATCGCGATCGCCGCCGGCGCGGACTTCATCAAGACGTCGACCGGCAAGGTGAGCCCCGCGGCGACGCTTCCGGTGACGCTCTGCATGATGGAGGTCGTCCGCGACGTGTACGCCGAGACGGGGCACATCGTCGGGATCAAGCCCGCGGGCGGGATTCGCGCGTCGAAGCAGGCGATCCAGTACCTCGTCACGCTCTACGAGACGCTCGGCCCGCAGTGGATGACGCCCGACCTCTTCCGCTTCGGCGCGTCGTCGCTCCTGAACGACGTCCTCATGCAGCTCCGCAAGGAGAAGACGGGGCGCTATCAGTCCGGCGACTACTTCACGATCGACTGATGGCCCAGGTCGAGAAGCGCGCTTCCAACCTGCCCGCCACGTTCGAGTGGGAGTACGCGCCTGCGCCCGAGGCGCGCGACATCGTCCAGATCCGCGAGCGGTACGGGCTGTTCGTCGGCGGGGAGGAGGTCGAGCCGCGGACGAGCGAGTGGTTTCCGTCCATCTCGCCGTCGACCGAGGAGCAGCTGTTCGAGGTCGCGCTCGCCGGCGAGGAGGACGTCGCGCTCGCAGTCGACTCGGCGCGCGGCGCCTTCGAGAACGGCTGGTCTTCGCTTGCGCCGTCCGAGCGCGCGAAGTACCTCTTCCGCCTCGCGCGTCTGATCCAGGAGCGCTCGCGGGAGCTCGCCGTGGCGGAGTCGCTCGACGGCGGCAAGCCGATTCGCGAGTCGCGCGACGTCGACATCCCGCTCGCGGCCGCGCACTTCTTCTACTACGCGGGGTGGGCGGACAAGCTCGAGTACGCCTTCCCGAACCGCACGCCGCGGCCGCTCGGCGTCGCCGCGCAGATCATCCCGTGGAACTTCCCGCTGCTCATGCTGTCGTGGAAGATCGCGCCGGCGCTCGCGTGCGGGAACACGGTCGTGCTCAAGCCGGCCGAGACGACGCCGCTGACGGCGATGATCTTCGCGGACATCTGCCGCCAGGCAGAGCTTCCTCCGGGGGTGGTCAACCTCGTCACCGGCGACGGCACGACCGGCGCGCACCTCGTGCGCAACCAGGGAATCGACAAGCTCGCGTTCACCGGCTCGACGGACGTCGGAAAGCTGATCATGCGCGAGCTCGCGGGCCGCGACGTGCGGATGACGATGGAGCTCGGCGGCAAGGCTGCGAACATCGTGTTCGACGACGCGGCACTCGACCAGGCGGTCGAGGGGATCGTCAACGGCATCTACTTCAACCAGGGACACGTCTGTTGTGCGGGCTCGCGGCTCCTCGTGCAGGAGTCGATCTACGAGCCGCTCCTCGAGAAGCTGAAGCGGCGCCTCTCGACCTTGCGCGTCGGCGACCCGCTCGACAAGAACACCGACGTGGGCGCGATCAACTCGAAGGCGCAGCTCGAGAAGATCCGCGAGCTCGTCGCGAGCGGGGAGGAGGAGGGTGCCGAGATCTACCAGCCCTCGTGTGACCTGCCCGAGCGCGGCTACTGGTTCGTCCCGACGCTCTTCACGAACGTCGCGCAGAGCTACCGGATCGCGCAGGAGGAGATCTTCGGGCCCGTGCTGTCGGTGCTCACGTTCCGGACGCCCGAGGAGGCGATCGAGAAGGCGAACAACACGCCGTACGGGCTGTCCGCCGGGGTGTGGACGGAGAAGGGCTCGCGGATCCTGTGGATGGTCGAGCGACTGCGCGCCGGCGTCGTCTGGGCGAACACGTTCAACCGCTTCGACCCCACGTCGCCGTTCGGCGGCTACCGCGAGTCGGGCTTCGGTCGCGAGGGCGGCCGCCACGGCCTCGAGCCGTACCTGAGGTTCGACGAATGAGCACTCCCACTTCCCCACCCTGGGTGGGGAGTTTGGCCACCCTCCACCCGGCGTCGAGCCTATCGCTCGAGTCCCGACGAAAGTGGAACGGCTCCGTGCCGAATTGGCACAAACTCGTCCACGTCGACGGAGAGCTCGCACACGCCATGACCCGGCTCTCGGTCAAGAAGACGTACAAGCTCTACATCGGCGGCGCGTTTCCGCGCTCGGAATCGGGGAGGACGTTCGACGCCGACGGGCACAACGTCGCGCGAGCCTCACGGAAGGACGCCCGCGACGCCGTGCGCGCAGCACGCGCCGCGCTTCCGGCGTGGTCGGGCATGACCGCCTACAACCGCGGCCAGGTTCTCTATCGGCTCGCCGAGATGATGGAGGCCCGCGCGTCCGATCTCGAGAGCGCGTCCACCGGCCGTGCCGAGGTGGAGGCCGCGATCGATCGCACCGTCTGGTACGCGGGCTGGGCGGACAAGCTGGCGCAGGTGATCGGCAGCTCCAACCCGGTCGCCGGCCCGTACTTCGACTTCACGATCCCGGAGCCGACCGGGGTCGTCGCGATCCTCGCCCCTGCCGAGCCGCCGCTTCTCGGGCTCGTGTCGCGAATGCTCCCGGCGCTCGTCGGCGGCAATACCGTGGTGATCGTCGCCCAGGAGCACCATCCGGTGGCGGCGGTCGAGCTCGCCGAGGCGCTCGCGACCTCGGACTTCCCGTCCGGCTCGGTCAACGTGCTCACCGGCTACGCCGACGAGCTCGCGCCGTGGCTAGCCGGTCACATGGACGTGAACGCGATCGACCTCACCGGCATCGACGGGGATACGACCGAGCTCGAGCGAACGGCCGCGGAGAACGTCAAGCGCGTCATCCGCTCGAACGCCGAGACCCAGAGCCCGTGGGAGATCGCGGCGTTCCTCGAGCTGAAGACCGTCTGGCACCCGATCGGGCTCTGACGGCTCTGACGGTTCAGCCGCGCGTCGCGTAGACCGCCTGGCGAAAGCTCGTGCCGACCGGCTCGGTGGCCAGCACCCAGACGACCAGCGGGCGGCCGCGCGCGTAGTGCACCGAGATGTAGTCGCCGAGCATGCGGCCGGACGTCGTGTCGGGCATCCACCGCAGAGGCATCGACTGCGCCGAGAGCCGCCTTGGGGCCGACCAGCTCTCGGGAGCGCCGGGCGAAACCGTGAGCTCCACGTCGATGCCCGCCGGCCTGGAGCGCATGTACGCGATTGCGACGCGCCCGGTCGCCGGGTCGATCCCGATCGCGGGAAGGACGGCATCGCGGCCGCGTGTGACTGCGATCGGCGCGCTCCACTGCGCGCCGTCGGCCGAGGTCGCCACGAACACGGCGTTGCTCCCCGCACCGGGCGAGGCGCAGTCGTGCCACGCCGCCCAGAAGCGCCCCGTCGGGTCGACCTCCGCAGACGGCAGCGGAAACGCGCGGAAGTCGCGGACCGCGCAGCCTCCGTCGATCGGCGCGATGCGCACCGGGGCACCCCAGGTCGCGGCTCCGTCCGTCGAGCGCGACGCTGCGATCCCGAACTGTCCGGCCTGCAGGAGGTACACGACGACGAGATCGCCGTTCGATCGGATGGCAGGAAAGACACCGACCCCACCGCGTACGCCGAGGTCGACCGGGAGCGACCACGTGAGACCCCCGTCGTCCGACCAGCTGACGGCGAGCATGTCGCGATCGGCGGAGTGCGTGTACACGAGGTAGCAGCGGCCGAAGAACGGTGAGGAGGACGTGTTGTCGCACGCGAGCCAGTTCTTGTCGAAGGCGATTCCCTCCGCCACGCGCTCCTCGAGCGCCGTGAGAGCGCTGCCCCACGTGAAGCCGTCCGGCGAGCGGTTGATCGCGAGCCGGGTCGTCGTGCCGGCGAGTGCGAGCGTCGAGATGAGCCACGTCGCGTGCGCCGCGTCGTACGCGACGACGGGGTCGCTCGCTCGCGCGTTGGCGCCTGGCGGGCGGCTCGCGACGGTGAGCCCGGGCAGGAGGCCGCTCCGCCACGAGGCGCCGTCGTTCGTCGTCACCGCGAACCCGACGTTCGTCGCCGCGCCGTCGAAGCGTCGTCCGACCTGGAAGGTGGCAACGGTCGTCCGACCGAACGTGAAGCTGTCGGGCTCGACCTCGGTCTCGTGCTGCGCGCCGTCCGAGCGGTAGGGATCGCGCGAGAGCCGGCGCCCGACCAGCTCGCAGTCGCTCGCCACGGTGTCGGGGAGGTCGGCGTTCACGACGTCGAGGCCGGTCCCGCAGCGCACGACGTCGCGCGCGCCGTCGTACGAGCTCGCGATCAGGT
>CAVUTA010000003.1:0-169562 GCA_963744285.1 uncultured Gaiellaceae bacterium
ATGGGCGGTGAAGGACTCGAACCTGCGGCCACCTGCGTGTAAAGCAGGCGCTCTACCAGCTGAGCTAACCGCCCTGGCGCAGCACAGGATCACACAAGCTCGCGGCGACGAGTCGTCCGTCAGGCCGAGAGCTCGTCGCCCAGCCGGACGACCTCGTCTGCCAGAAGGGCGACGTCCTCGGACGAGGTGCGCCAGCTGACGATCGCGGGCCGGAGCGAGAACCCGCTCGGCAGCATGCCGCCCGTCGCGAACACGACTCCGTCATGCACGAGGCGCGCCTGGATTCGGCGGTTGAGCTCGTCGAGCTCGGGCCCGTCGGAGCTCTCGGCCGGGCGGTAGCGGAAGCAGGTGACGCAGGAGGCGACGGGAGCGGTCAGCTCGAGACGGGGGGAAGCGTCCACGAGACGGCCGAGCTCCGCCGCCAGCAGGCAGCACCGCGTCACGAGCTGGGCGATTCCCTCGCGCCCGAGATGCTTGACCACCGCCCAGGTTGCGGCGCCGCGCCACGGCCGGCTCGCTTCGACGCCGAGCTCGTGGAGGTCCAGCCCCGCGCCCTCGGTGCGGGTGAGATATGCAGCCGTACCCGCGAACGTCTCGTGATGCAGCTCTGCGTCCCGGAGAAACGCGAAGGCGATCCCGTTCGGGAGGTTCAGCCACTTGTGGCCGTCGACCGTGACGGAGTCGGCGAGATCCAGGCCGTCGACGAGGTGCGCGTAGGGCGCGGACAGCCGGAGAAACGCACCAAAGGCACCGTCGACGTGCAGCCAGAGGCCGTAGCGGCGACAGACGTCGGCGATCTCTCGCAGCGGGTCGCAGGCACCAGTGTTGGCGGCCGCCGCATGCGCGACGACGATCGCCGGACGGACGCCCGCCGCACGATCCTGCTCGATCGCCGCGACGAGGTCGGGGACGCTAAGTCGGAACTCGTCGTCGACCGCCACATGGCGCACGCAGTCCGCGCCGAGCCCGAGTGTTCGCAGGGCCTTCACGTTCGTGAAGTGGAGCTCGGAGCTGCCGTAGACGCGGATCGGGCCGAGCGGCCCGACGCCCGCCAGGTTCACGTCGACTCCCAGCTCCTTGCCGACCCAGTGGCGCGCGACCGCCAGGCAGACGAGGTTCGCGCCTGCCGCGCCGCTCGTGAAGGTCGAGCCGCGGTGCGGCAGCTCGAGGAGATCGGCGATCCAGCCCAGGGTCGTCTGCTCGAGCTCCGTCGCCGCCGGTGCGAGAGCCCAGAGCCCCGTGTTCTGGTCGACTCCCACCGCCCACGCCTGCGCGATCGCGCCGGCCGGGAGCAGACCACCGGTCACGTAGCCGAGGTAGCGACCGCCCGTCGTCGCCGCGAGACCGGGCGACACGCGGTCGACGAGCTGCGGGAGAACGTCTGTGAGCGGCATGCCGTGCTCGGGCAGGGGCTCGGCCAGCCGCTGGCGGAGCGACCGCGCATCGACGTCGACGCCCGCGTGCGCCGGAGGCTCGAGGGCCGCGCGGAAATGCTCCGCGAGCCCGGCGAGCGCCGCTCTAGCTCGGCAGGGTCGGGCTCGATCGGGCCGAGAGCAGATTCGCTGGAGTCTCGTGAAGGCATGAAGAGGAACTTTTACCGGCACTGCGCGGGAAGGTAGGTTCTGGCGATGAGCTCCGGTTCCGGCGACGAGCGCCCGCCGAGCGGCGACGCGGAGCTCACGCGCGTCTGGGACGAGTCCGTACTACGCGCACGTCTTCGTGACTGCGGACGAGTACGAGCATCGCGCGGTCGCTCGTGCGGACGGCGACTTCCTCGTGCTCGAGGACGGCACCCGTCTGCTCGACTTCACGAGCGGCCTCCTCTGCGCCAACGCCGGGCACCGCAACGAGCGGATCCAGGCCGCGATCGTGGAGGCGCTCGACCGGTACGGGTTCGTATGGGAAGGCTGGGCGACGGAGTACCGCTCGCGCGCCGCGAAGCTGATCGTCGACGACCTGCTGGGAGCCGACGACTGGGCGGGCCGGATCAGATTCACGTCGTCGGGGTCGGAGGCGGTCGAGCTCGCGCTCCTCATCGCGAAGACCGTCACCGGCCGACCGAACGTGATCTCCCGAGACTTCGCCTACCACGGTTGGACGCACGGCGCGCTCTCGCTCATGGGACTGCCCGGCTCGCGGGGCATCCTCGTCGCGGCCGACTCCGACGAGGTTCGGCGCCCGCCGGGCATCCCGATGCAGGGCGTGCACTTCGCACCTGCGCCCTACTGCTTCGACTGTCCGATCGGGCACACATATCCCGAGTGCAAGCGCCCCGACGACACGCTCGCGTGCATCGCGGCGACCGAGCATCTGATCCGCACCATCGGGCCCGACTCGATCGCGGCCGTCGTTGCCGAGCCGATCTTCGGCGTCGGCATGTTCCATCCGCCTCCCGAGTACCTGCCTCAGCTTCGCGAGCTGACGCGGCGAGCACGGGATTCTCTGGATCGACGACGAGGTCATGACCGGATTCGGGCGGACGGGGAAGCACTTCGCCTACCAGCACGCGCCGGGAGTGACGCCGGACCTGATGGTCCTCGGCAAGGGCATGGTGTCGGCCGCGCTCCCTGCGGGCGGCGTCGTCATCAGCCGCGAGATCGCCGAGGTGATGGACCGCTACCGGTGGGAGACGGTGAGCACATTCGCCGGGAATCCGATCGTGAGCGCGGCGATTGCGGCGAACGTCGAGTGGCTGCTCGAGGAGCGGATCGCAGATCGCGCAGCCGTTCTGGGCGCGCACCTGGGACAGCGTCTGCGGGAGTTGCAGGACCGGCACCCGACTGTCGCGGGCGTCGACGGCGCGGGCCTGCTCTGGGCCGTGGAGCTCGTCCGTCCGGACGGCTCGGGCGAGCGCTTCGTCCCGGCGGATCGGCACCTCGTTCCGAGCGGGCCGGCCGGCTTCTCCCCGTCGCTGTTCGTCGCGGCGGAGTGCGCCCGCCACGGTGTCGCGTTGGCGACGGCGCCGCCGAACACGCTGCGGCTCGGCCCTCCGCTGTCGACGACCGTGGAGAACATCGACTCTCGGCATCGCCGGGCTGGACGCGGCCTTCACCGCGCTCGACCGGCTCGGAGCCCCGGTGGCTTCGTGAGCGCCACCGTGGACCGCGACTCCGTCCGCGGGCTCCTCCTGCACCTCCTCGCCCAGGTACCCGACGACGCGCCGTCGCTGAGGGACAGGCCGATCCAGGGCGCACCTCTCCTCGCGATCGGCGGCGAGCTGGTCCCTGCGGCATCCGGAGCGTCGTTCCCCGTGCTGAACCCGGCCACGGGCGAGGTCATCGGCGACGCCGCCGACGCCGATCTGGCAGACCTCGACCGTGCGCTCGCGAGTGCCCGCGAGGCCTTCGACACCACGTCCTGGTCCCGGGACCACGCGCTCCGCGCGAGCTGCCTGCGTCAGCTGCAGGCAGCGCTGGCCGACGAGCGCGAGACCCTGCGGCGCGACCTCGTCGCCGAGATCGGGTGCGCCGTGCGGATGACGTACGGCGACCAGCTCGATCGACCCATCGAGAAGCTCGGCTTCTACGCGGACCTCGCCGAGAGCTACCCGTACGACACCGCGGTCGCCGAGCGCGAGGGCAACTGGTTCTTCCGCGAGCCGATCGGCGTCGTCTCGGTCATCACCCCGTGGAACATCCCGGTGGAGCTGAATCTCGCCAAGGTCGGAGCAGCGCTCGCTGCGGGATGCACCGTCGTGCTGAAGCCGTCGCCGCTCTCGCCGTGGTCGGGAGCGCACCTCGGGCGTCTCGTCGTCGAGCGCACCGACTTCCCGAAGGCGTCCTCAACGTGCTCACGTCGTCGTCGAACGACGTCGCGGCGGCACTGACGACGGATCCACGTGTCGACGCGGTCGCGTTCACCGGGTCGACCGCGACCGGTCGCAAGGTGATGGCGGCGGCGTCGGGCACCGTGAAGCGGGTTCTCCTCGAGCTGGGCGGGAAGGCGGCGACCGTCGTGCTCGACGACACCGACCTCGAGGCGGTCGTGCCGCTGGCAGCGGCGTTCGTCTGCTTCAACGCCGGCCAGAGCTGCATCCTGCCGAGCCGCCTGCTCGTCCCGCACGAGCACCTCGACCGTTGCGTCGAGCTCGCGGCCGAGGGTCTCGCGAGCGTGCCGGTCGGCGACCCGACCGATCCGGACGTCTTCATGGGGCCGCTGATCAGCGACGAGCAACGCGCGCGCGTGGAGGGCTACGTCGAACGAGGCAAGGCCGACGGCGCGCGACTCGTGGTCGGGGGCGGCCGCCGCGACGATCTCGGCGCGGGTTACTTCTTCGAGCCGACCTTGTTCGCGGACGTCGACCCGCGCTCTGTCATCGCACAGGAGGAGATCTTCGGCCCCGTGCTCTCGATCGTCTCGTACGAGGACGAGGACGATGCGGTCGCGATCGCCAACGACACGCTGTACGGCCTCGCGGGATACGTCTGGGGCGGCGACGCCGAGCGCGCGGTCGGCGGTCGCGCGCCGACTGCGTGCCGGGATGGTGTCGGTCAACGGCGGCAGCTTCATCGGCGCCGATCTCCCCTTCGGCGGACGGCGGCAGAGCGGGTTCGGCCGCGAGTGGGGGGTTGCAGGCTTCGAGGAGTTCCTCGACCTGAAGAGCGTCGGCGTGGGCGCGTCGCGGTCGTAGCTCACGTGGCCACCGTCGTCGACGCTCACAGCCATCTCTTTCCGCGCGCGTGGGCGTCGTCGGGGCACATGCCGGGGGACATGTTCGACGTACCCGCTCTTCTCGAACGTCAGGCGGCCGCGGGCGTGGGTACCTCCGTCATCTCCGATCCGCACATCTGGTACGGAGACCTCGACCCGTCGGACATCGCGCGAACCCGCGAGTACAACGACTTCGCCGCAGAGCTCCAGCGCGAGCACGCGCCCGAGCTCGTTGCTCTCGGCACTGTCACGCCCTGGCGCGGCGACGATCATGTCGAGGAGGCCAGACGCGCGATCTCGGAGCTCGGGCTCGTCGGCCTCGCGATACCGACGAGCGATCAGGGGCGCTACCTCGACGAGCTTTCCCTCGCGTTCTGGGAGCTCGTTGCCGAGCTCGACGCGCCCGTCTTCGTCCATCCCGGCGGCTCGGTCGTCGGGCAGGAGCTGATGGCGATGTACCGCCTGGGCGAGGTGTGCGGCCGCCCGCTCGACACGACGGTGACGCTCGCGCGTCTGATCTTGACCGGCGGCCTCGAGCGTCACCCGCGGGTCCGTCTTCTCTGTGCTCACGCAGGCGGAGCGATCTGCACGATCGCGGATCGACTGGACTTCGGGCACGAGCTTCGCGCGTACGCGCCACTCGGGCCGTGGGGCGACGTCGAGCTGCCGGAGCCTCCGTCCGCGTACGTCACGCGCCTCCATCTGGACACCGTCACGTACGGGACGGCAGCGCTCCGACCCGCATTGGAGCGCGTGGGATACGAGCGCGTCCTGTTCGGATCCGACCGACCCCCCGTCCCCTTCGAGCTCGAGCGCTCGCTCGGCCACGTGCGTGCCCTCGGCCTCCCCGCCGCGGAGGAGACGGCGATCCTCGGCCTCAACGCCCGCGGCTCTCTTCGGCCTCGCGTGACGGAGCCGACGTCGGTGGCCGGCTGGCTCGATCCCCACGAGACGGTGGGGGTCGAGCTGACCCTGAACGGCACGGGCGCCAAGCTCGAGGCGACGCCGCGTTGGACGCTCGCCGACGCGGTGCGCGCCCACGGCTTGACCGGGACCCATCTCGGCTGCGAGCACGGTGTGTGCGGCGCTTGCACCGTGCTGCTCGACGGCGAGCCCGTCCGCGCCTGCCTCGTGCTCGCCGTGCAGGCAGCGGGACGTCGTGTCGATACGGTCGAAGGGCTCGCCGACGGGGACTCACTCCATCCCGCGCAGTCGGCGTTTCGCGACCAGCGGGCGCTGCAGTGCGGGTTCTGCACTCCCGGATTCGTGATCCTCGCCGCCTGGCTCGCCGACAACGAGCCCAGGGCCAACGTCGAACGCGTACGGGAGGTTCTCTCCTCCAACCTCTGCCGCTGCACCGGGTACGGGCCGATCCTCGCAGCCGCGCTGCAGGGCGGCGATCGGGGCGCTCCGTGAAGATGCCGGCTTTCGCGTACGCGCGTGCGCACGACGTCGACGAAGCATTGGCGCTGCTGTCAGAGGCGGGGGACGAGGCGAAGCTGCTCGCCGGCGGGCAGAGCCTGCTGCCGGTGCTCGCCTTTCGGCTGTTCAAACCCACGCACGTCGTCGACGTCGATTCCCTGGAAGGGCTCGGTGCCCTTCGAGAACGTGACGGCGAGCTCGAGTTCGGTGCGCTCGTCCGACACGCTCGGCTCGAGCAGACGGATCTTCAGGGTGGTCATCGCCTGCTCTCGCTCGCCGCGAGGCACATCGGACACCTCCCGATCCGTACACGTGGAACGCTCGGCGGCAGCCTGGCGCACGGGGACCCGGCGGCCGAGCTGTCCGTGGCAGCGCTCGCTCTCGATGCACGCATCGTGGGGCAGTCGAGCCGCGGGGAACGCGAGATCGAGATGCGCCACTTCCTGCTCGGGCCCTTCACGACGGCGCTCGAGCCGGACGAGATGATCGTCGCCGTACGAGTCGCACCCTCGGCCGAGTTCCGCCACGCCGGTTTCCGGGAGTTCGCAATCCGCTCCGGCGACTTCGCACTCGCATCTGCAGGCGTCCTCGTCGGAATCGGAGACGGCGGCGCGGTGAGCGGAGCCAGGATCGTGGTCGGCGCGGTCGAGCCGGTGCCGAGGATCCTGGACGAGGCGGCCGAGGTCCTGCGGGGCGGGCGGCTCACTGACGATGAGATCGAGGAGGCGGCGCGCGTCGCGGCCAGCGTCCTGCGACGCCGTCTCCGACCGCGCGATGGACGCGAAGACCAGGCGCGACCTCGTTGCTGCCGTCGTGCGGGACGCTCTCTGCGACGTGCGCGCAGCAGTGGCAGCATGACCGCGGTCGGCTCGAGCGTCCGGCGGGCGCGAGACCTCGAGCTCGTCACCGGGCGCGGCCGCTTCGTCGCCGACGTCGACCGCCCGGGCCAGCTCCATGCGCGCATCGTGCGGAGCCCGCTCGCCCGCGCCCGGCTCATCGGTGTCGGCACCGAGGCCGCGCGGCGCCAGCGGGGTGTCGTCGCGGTGGTCACCGCGCACGACGTGCCGGACGTGCGCATCCCGATCCGGATCCCGTTCGCTGCCACTCCCAACGCCGAGACCGTGCTACAGCCGCTCCTCGCCAGGGACGTCGTGCGCTACGTCGGCGAGCCCGTCGCGGTGGTCGTCGCGGAGGATGCATGGGCTGCCGAGGACGCGGCCGAGCTCGTGGAGCTCGAGCTCGAACCTGGCCCGGAGAGTGCGGTCGTCGACCTCGTCGAGGCAGCGACACACGGTTCGCCGCTCGTGCATGTGGAGCTGGGCTCGAACGTCGTGGACGTGCTGCCGATGACGCTTCGGCGACGCGGACGCCGCGTTCGCGGCCGCCGACGTGGTCGTTCGGCGGCGTCTCACGATGGGGCGGCACACGGCCGTCCCGCTGGAGACGCGCGGTCTCGTCGCCGAGCACGATCGCGAGACGGGCCGCCTCACGGTCTGGGGCGCGGCGAAGGTGAAGCACTTCAACCGCGAGGTCACGGCCGCCCTGCTCGGTCTCGATCCAGAGTCCGTGCGCCTGGTCGAGGTCGACGTCGGCGGAGGGTTCGGTGTGCGGGGTGAGGTCTACCCGGAGGACGTCCTCGTCCCGTTCCTCGCCCTCACGCTCGGTCGTGCGGTGAAGTGGATCGAGGATCGCGCGGAGCATCTCGTCGCCACGAACCACTCCCGGGAGCAGGTGCACGAGATCGCCGTCGCGGCGCGCCGGGACGGCACGCTGCTGGCCTTCGAGGATCGCCTGTGGTGCGACCTCGGCGCGTACACGCGGACACATGGCGTCCTGCCGGCGATCCTTCCCGGCCCGCATCTGCCCGGGCCGTACGCCTGGGACGCGTTCTCGGTGACCTCGCACGCGGTGCTCACGAACCGGACGCCCGTCGGCACGTACCGCGGCCCGGGGATGACGGAGGCCGCCTTCGTGCGTGAGCGCATGCTGGACGTCCTGGCTGGCGAGCTGGGCGTGAGCCCGGTCGATCTGCGCCGGCGCAATCTCGTGCGGGCGGATCAGATGCCGTTCGCGTACGACCTCGGGCCTGACGCCCCGCCGATCGTGTACTCGAGTGGCGACTTCCCGGCCGCCTTCGAGCAAGTGCTCGAGCGAGCGGATCTCCCGAAGCTGGAGTCGCAGCGCGAGACGGGGGCCGCGAAGGGTGAGCGCATCGGGATCGGCGTGGCCGCGATGGTCGAGCTCGGAGGGATCGGGCCGTTCGAGGAGGCGTCGGTCGAGGCGTGCTCGGACGGGACAGTGGTGGTGCGCGCAGGGGTCGGCTCGCTCGGCCAGGGGATCGAGACGGGCCTGGCGCAGATCGCGGCGGACGAGCTCGGCGTCGACATCGCGCGCGTCCGCGTCAACCATCACGACACGGACGACGTCGCGAGCGGCTTCGGCTCGTTCGCGAGCCGAAGCACGGTCGTCGCCGGGAACGCCGTCGCCCTTGCCGCGCGGGCGCTTCGCGAGCGCGCCGCCGAGGCCCTCGGTGTCGCCGTCTCGGCCGTCGATGCCGAGCAAGAGCTCGACACGCTGGTCGGGCTCGGCGTGACGCACGGCCGCTTCGAACGCGAGCATCCGAGCTTCTCCTTCGGCGCCGCCGTCTCGGTCGTCGCGGTGGAGGAGAGCACCGGGCGAGTGCGGCCGCTCCGAGCACGTCGTGGGGCACGACGTCGGGCGGGCGGTGAATCCCGCAATCGTCCATGGCCAGCTCGCCGGCGGCGCCGCTCAGGGCATCGCGGGCGCGCTCTACGAGGAGCTCCCGTACGACGAGGACGGCAACCCGCTGGTCTTGACGCTTGCCGACTACGCGATGCCGACACTCGCCGAGCTGCCTACGATCGACACCGTGATCATCGAAAGCATCGTCACGGACAACCCGCTCGGCGTGAAGGGCGCGGGCGAAGGCGGCGTCGCGAGCGCTCCGGCCGCCGTCGCCAACGCGGTCGCGGACGCTCTCGGTCGCGCGGGGAGCGGCGATCGACCGCCTGCCGCTCACGCCACCGCGGGTACGCGCGCTGCTGCGTGACGATCGCGAAGCGAGGGGATAAGCGTGCACGAGGCCCGCGCAAACGGGGTGCGGATCGACTATGACGACCAGGGCAGCGGCGAGCCCGCCCTCCTCTTCCTGACCGGGTGGTGCTCGAGCCGGGAGCGCTGGGAGAAGGTCGCCGAGCGGGCGAGCGGGCGCAGGCGAGTCGTCAGTTTCGACTGGCGTGGACATGGACGATCGGATCCGGCGCCCGGCGACTTCGGTGTCGACGAGCTCGTCGAGGACGCACTCGCCGTGGTCGAGGCGAGCGGCGTGGAGACGCTCGTTCCCTGCGCCGCCTCACACTCGGGCTGGGTTGCCCTCGAGCTCCGTCGGCAGCTCGGCGGACGCGTGCCGGGGCTCGTGCACGCGGACTGGATGCTCGCCGTTCCGTCGGAGCGCTACCTGGAGGTCATCCGGCAGCTCGATTCCCCGGACTGGGAGGAGGCGCGCGACACGCTCTTCCGCATCTGGGCGGCGGGGGTCGATACGCCCGACATCCGGGAAGTTCTCGCCGTCATGGATCGTCACGGCGAGGAGATGTGGCGTCGCTCCGGTCGCGAGATCGGAGCGTCGTACGAGGCCGAAGGGTGCCCGTTCGACGCGTTCGAGCGTCTCGAACCGCCCGTACCCGTCCTCCACGCGTACGGGCAGCCGCACGATCCGGAGTACCTCGAGCTGCAACGCCGCTTCGCCGTCGAGCACGACTGGTTCACGGTACTGAAGCTCGACGCGACGACGCACTTCGCGATGCTCGAAGAGGCGCCGCGGCTCGCGGACGCGATCGAGTCGTTCGTGTCCGACACGCGGTGACGCTTCGCGTCTCGGTCGTGGGAGGCGGCATCGGCGGACTGACCGCCGCGGTCGCGCTCGCTCGGAAGGGGATCGAGGTCGAGGTCTACGAGCAGGCGGCGGGGCCTTCGCGTACCGGGGCGTCGATCGACCTCGGCCCGAACGCGACACGTCTTCTCGACGCACTCGGCTTGTCGGACGCGCGTCGAACCGGCGTGCGGCCCGATGCGCTCGAGCTGGTGCGGTGGGAGGACGGCTCGACGCTTCTCCGAGCCCCGCACGGCGCCGCCGCCGAGGAGTACTTCGGCGCCTCGATCCTCGACTTCTACCGCCCCGACCTCCATGAGCTCCTGCTCGCGCGCTCTGCCGCAGGGAATCGTTCGCTTCGGCGCGCGGGTGGAGCGGGTGGAGACGAGCGACGCGCACGCGGAGCTCCTGCTCGCGGACGGGAGCCGCGTCCGGTGCGACGCCGATCGTGGCGGCGGACGGGATCCGCTCGCCGGTTCGCCAGCAGCTCGTCGGCCAGGACGATCCGGTCTTCTCCGGAACGGTCGTCTACCGCGGCCTCGCGGAGAGGGACGCCGTGCACGAGCTGCACCCCGACCTGGTCAACCGCTACTGGCTCGGTCCCGAGCGCCACGCGGTCGCGTACTGGATCGCCTCGGGTGACCTCCTCGCAGTCAACGCTGCGATTCGCGACGCCGACTGGGCGCGGGAGTCGTGGACGGACGAGGCAGCGCCCGACGAGATCCTGCCGGCCTTCGCGGGCTGGCACGAGCCGCTGCTCGAGCGTCTTCGCCGGTGCCGGCTGTTTCTTCGCGGGGCCGTCTTCGTCCGCCGGCCGCTCGAGCACTGGACCTTCGGACGCGTCACGCTCCTCGGGGATGCCGCGCACGCCATGGAGCCGTTCCAGGCCCAGGGGGCCGCGCAGGCGATCGAGGACGCGTTCGTCCTCGGCGAGTGCCTCGGTGAGTCGTCGGCGAACGACGTGCCCGCAGCTCTGAGTCGCTACGAGGAGGCGCGAAGGCAGCGCGCCGGCGACATGCAGGACTCCTCGCGCGCCGCGGCCGACACCTTCTATCTGCCTGACGGAGACCGGCAGCGCGAGCGGGACGAGAGCTACCGGACGCTGCTCGACACGTTTCCGTGGGGTCATCGCCAGCTGCTCTGGGAGCACGACGTCCGCGCCGCGCTCGCGTAGCGCTCTACGAGGGCTGGCCCTCGAGCCGATCGAGCTCGTCGCGCACTACTTCCATCGCCACGGAGGCGCGGGGGTAGCCCGCGTACACGGCCACGAGCGCGACGAGTGCCTCGAGCTCCTGGCGGGTGGAGCCGTGCTCGATCGCCCAGCGGACATGGTTGCGCAGGCGGTCCTCGACACCGCCCTGCACGATCAAGGCCGTGACGACGACGAGGCTGCGGTCGCGCAAGGAGAGGGCATCCGCCGTCCACGCTCCGCCCGCGGCTGCGATCGCCTCCTCGGCGAAGCGATCGCCAAAACGCTCGGTGAGGGTGGACGCGACCTCGTCGCGAGGGATCCCGAACTGCGACGCGAAGGCATCGAGCCCGCGCTCGCGGCGATCTGCGTCCCCACCCATGGGCCGAGTGTACGACGGCGTCCGTCGCGAGCAGCGCGTGTAGATTCGCCCGTCATGAGCGAGACCGTCGACGGGCCTCCGCCGCCCGACGTCGTCACAGAGGGAATTGCCGAGATCGCCGGAGGCGTGTGGGTCATCCCCGACCGGCGCGTGCCGCTCGTCCCCAACGTCGGGATCGTGGAGGGCCGCGAGCGGGTGCTTGTCGTCGACGTCGGGATGGGTCCGAGGAACGGCGAGCGCGTCCTCGCCGCCGCGCGCGAGATCGCAGGACCGCGCGAGCTCGTCGTCACGACGACGCACTTCCATCCGGAGCACGCTTTCGGGCTCCAGTCCTTCCGGGGCGAGGCGCATTCCGTCTACAACCGCGCCCAACTGGACGAGCTGCGTGACAAGGGTGAGGCGTACCTCGGCATGTTCAGGACGTTCGGGCCGAACGTGGCGCATGCGCTGGAAGGAGTCGAGCTCGTGGAGCCCGACGAGGCGTACGACGGCGACTCCGCCGACCTCGACCTCGGCGGAGGCTCGGTGCAGCTCCTCACGCGCGGGACGGCTCACACACGGGGCGACCAGGTGGTGTTCCTGCCGGACGAGCGTGTGCTCTTCACGGGCGATCTCGTCGAGTCGCGCATCTTCCCGATCTATCCGTGGTTTCCACCCGACGACGCCGATGTCAACGGCAGCCGCTGGATCGACGTGCTGTCGTGGCTCGAGGCGCTCGAGCCGGCGCGGGTGGTGCCGGGCCACGGAGGAGTGAGCGACGCGGGGCTGATCCGCGAGGCTCGCGCCTACCACGAGCTGCTGCGCGAGGAGACGTTCGCGCGAGCCGATGCGGGGCTCGACGCCGACGCCGCCGTCGCGGCGATCGAGCCGGGGATCCGGGTGCGCTACCCGGACTGGGAGCAGCCGGAGTGGATCGCCTTCGGGATCCGCTGCCTGCACGCCGAGCGCGTGCAGTAATGCCGGCCGCTGGGCGATAGGAACCGCGAGTAAGCTCGCATCCGTGCCCTACACGCCGGCGGACGACCGCTACGACCGCATGCTGTACCGCCGCACCGGTCGGAGTGGGCTGAAGCTCCCGGCGATCTCGCTTGGCCTCTGGTGGAACTTCGGCCACGACCGTCCGCTCGAGACGAGCCGCGCGATCGTGCGGCGCGCGTTCGATCTCGGGATCACGCACTTCGACCTCGCGAACAACTACGGGCCGCCGTACGGCTCGGCGGAGGAGACCTTCGGAGCTCTCCTCGAGCAGCGACCTGCGCCCGTTCCGCGACGAGCTCGTGATCTCGACGAAGGCGGGATACGACATGTGGCCCGGGCCGTACGGGGAGTGGGGATCGCGGAAGTACCTGCTCGCGAGCCTCGACCAGAGCCTCGCCCGCATGGGTCTCGAGTACGTCGACATCTTCTACTCGCACCGCTTCGATCCGGACACGCCGCTCGAGGAGACGATGGGCGCGCTCGACTCGGCCGTGCGCGCGGGGAAGGCCCTCTACGCCGGCATCTCGTCCTACTCGGCGGAGAAGACGCGCGAGGCGGCCGCGATCCTCCGCGACCTCGGCACGCCGCTCCTCATCCACCAGCCCTCGTACTCGATGCTCAACCGCTGGATCGAGCCGGACCTCCTCGACGCCGTCGGCGAGCTCGGTGTCGGATGCATCGTCTTCTCGCCGCTGGCGCAGGGGATGCTCACCGAGCAAGTACCTCGACGGCATTCCGGAGGGATCGCGCGCGAGCTGGCCGAGCTCGCTCTCTCCCGAGCTGCTGACGGATGCCGCGCTCGCGCGGATCCGGGCGCTGAACGAGATCGCGAGCGGGCGTGGTCAGAGCCTCGCGCAGATGGCGCTCGCGTGGGCGTTGCGCGACGAGCGCGTGACATCTGCGCTGATCGGCGCGTCGAGCGTCGCGCAGCTCGAGGACAACGTCGCGGCACTCGACCGGCTCGGGTTCACCGACGACGAGCTCGCGGAGATCGACCGGCACGCGACGGACAGCTCGATCAATCTCTGGTCGACGTCGAGCGAGGAGTAGCTGCGCGTCGACGCGCGGCCATGCCCCCAACGGGATTCGAACCCGTGCTGCCACCTTGAAAGGGTGGTGACCTAGGCCGCTAGTCGATGGGGGCCCGCGTGGAGTGTAGAGACGCTCTTCTACACTCATTCGACCCAGGGGCCGGTAGCTCAGTCGGTAGAGCAGGGGACTTTTAATCCCAAGGTCGCAGGTTCGATCCCTGCCCGGCCCATCGAGGAAAGCCCCGCTAGCGCGGCCTTTCTCGTTTGGAGGGCTGAGCCGACCAGCCCGGAGGGCAACAGACGGGGCAACACGGGCTCCGGAAACAGCCGCTCACCGGACACTTGCCAACAGCAAAACTCTGCTGCTACCGCAGAGGGGGGCGGGGTGCTTCGGGGGCGCCGACCCGCAGCCTGCATACATCAGTTTTCAGGATTCGGGGAGCTCCAGAATCATGTCGAGAGTCTGGGCAGCGAGTCTCAACAGCCGCTCAACGGCTAGAGAGCATCGAGCTCGAGGCGGCGCACGCCGCTGTTCCCTGCGATATCCGACGCAGTGACGACGATCACATCCCCGGGCGCACGCCGCGCCCCAGCGAGTCGGAAGAGGTAGCGACCCTTCAGGCCCTGTTGCTTCCTGCCGTCGAAGACTGGCCAATTCTGGTGCGTGCCGCGGGCGAACGTGGCCCAGAACCGATCGTTCCTCAGGACGCTCCGGCGGACGTCGCGGGCGACCCGTGGACCCGCGACGACGCGGCCGCTCGCCGACTCCATGCGCCACGTCACGAGGGCGGGCGTCACCGGGAAGCCGCGCCAGCGGCCAGGGACGGGCAGGGAAGGCATATCGATCGCCTCGGCGACGAAAACGCCACCCACGATCGTGATCGCGAGCACGCGAGGCGCCGTCGTGTCTCGGTACGGCGTGAGCCGCCCGGGAGCCAGCGGGTTGACCGCCCGGCCGCGCTCCAGGTGCGTCAGGTGCACGTGCTCGCGCTTCTCCTGCACGAAGCCGAGCAGCGTCCGCCCGGCGACTGCGCGCTGGCCGACGCGCACGGCAGGTTCGATGTGCCAGTACTGGAATTTGCGCCCGTTGCCGCAATCGACGGTCACGCGATCGCCGCGAGCCCGCACCACAGTGCCCGAGGAGACGGAGAAGACGGGAGAGCCGTCCGGAGCGGAGATGTCGAGTCCCTGATGGAAGGAGAAGGTGCCGTCGCCCTCGAGCACGGTCTCCTCCGAGCGTCGCCCCGCGAAGACGGTCCGGGGATCGCCGAACCCACCGCGAATCGGGTGCGCGCGGTTGAAGGGCTTCACCGGCCAGCCGTACGCGCCGACGCAGCCAGCTCCCACCTAGTCCGCCCGTGTCGCCGAGTCGTGCACCTGCTGCAACCGTAACGCCCGATCGAACTCGGCTGCTACGGCCAAGGGCGCGTTAGGTCTCGGGGGGCAAACCCCCAGCCTGCATACATCAATTTTCAGGATTCGGGGTCGGCTCTAGCCTGGCCTGATGCGCGGGCGTACTATCGGCGGGTCATGCCTGCTGTGGTCGTGGGGCGGGACGCGGAGCTTGCGTTCATCCGTGACTTCGTCACCGGCATCTCCGACGGAGCGTCGGCGCTGGTTCTCGAGGGCGAGGCCGGGATGGGGAAGACGACGCTCTGGCGCGCCGGAGTTGAGACGGCAGAGGCGGCAGGCGTGTGTGTCTTGCGAGCGGAGCCCGCGGCGAGCGAGACTGCTTTGAGCTTCTCCGGTCTCGGCGATCTTCTCGACTCGGTTCTCGACGAGGCGCTGGCGTCCCTTCCCGCTGGTCAGCGCTCTGCACTCGCGCGTGCGCTCGTCCTCGAGGACGTCGAGGGCCCGCCGCCCGATGCGCATGCGGCTGGTGTTGCGCTGCTCAATGCTCTCCGAGGACTTGCGACCACCCGTGACCTTCTTGTCGCAGTCGACGACGTCCAGTGGCTCGACGCGGCGTCTGCGGGGACGCTCACGTACGCCGTGCGACGACTCAAAGGCGAGCACGTCGGTGCCCTGCTCGCCCGCCGCGTGGGACTCGAGAGCTCGCTTGTGGACGAACTGAGGCGCACCCCGAATTGTGGCGAGCTGGACGTCGGCCTGCTCGATCTCACGGCGTTGCACCAGGTCGTGCAGAGCCACCTCGGGGTCGCACTGCCTCGGCCACTTCTGGCGGAAGTGCATCAGGCATCCGGCGGAAACCCGTTCTACGCGCTCGAGATCGTGCGAACGCTCACTCGCTCGGCCGTGTCCGTCGAGGCCGGCGAGCCGCTGCGGGTGCCCGACTCCCTCCACGACCTCGTCCACGGTCGCCTCCTTGCACTGCCGCCCGAGAGCCGGGACTTCCTGATAGCCGCTGCGGCGCATGCCCACCCGACGATCCCGATCACGGAGACCGCGTCCGGTGTCGAGCAACGTAAGGGCCTCACCCCGGCTCTCGAGGCTCGCATCGTCGAGACCGAGGGCGGCCGGATCCGCTTCACGCATCCGTTGCTCGCCGCAGGCGCCCTCGAAACTGCAGATCCTCAGCGTCGTGCCGAGATCCACGCTCGCCTCGCCGAATTGCTCGAGGATCCCGAGGCCCGAGCGTGGCAGCTCGCGGCCTCGGTCGACGTCCCGGACGAGGAGGTCGCGTTGGTGCTCGAGGAAGCCGCGCGACACGCCCGTGCACGCGGAGCCCCGCGGTCGGCCGCGCTTCTCCTCGACCGCGCCTGCAAGCTGACGCCGAAGGATCGCCTCGGCGACGCACACCGTCGCGCCGTGGACGCCGCCTACTTGCACTACGAGTCCGGTGACTCGCCGCGAGCGGAGGCGCAGCTCCTCGAGGTGATCGGGGAGCTGCCACCAGGTCCGAGCCGGGGTCGCGCGCTCATGCGACTGGCGCGGGTCCGGTCATACGACGCACAGGCCGAAGCGGCGGATCTCTTCCTCCAGGCCGTCGACGAGGCCGACGGCGATCGCGAGATTCTCTCCGTCGCGCACGAAGGTGTCGCCAGCAGCTTCTTCCGACTTCGCGAGCGACTCGATGAGGCCGTCGAGCATGCGGAGTTAGCGGCCAGTCTCGCCCTCGACCTCGGCGACGAAGCACTTGCTGCGGAGGCGCTCAGCTCACGGCTCTTGGCCGAGACGCTGCTCGGGCGTGAAACCGCAGCGGCTACGTTGGAACGCGCCCTTGCGCTCCAGGAGGTCGCGAAGGACCGGCGCGTTCTGGCGCAGCCGCTCTGCATGGCCGCGGTGCACTGGTGGTGGACCGATGAGCCCAAACGTGCGTGCGACACCCTCGTCGAGATGTTGCAACGCTCGCGGGAACTAGGGGACGAGAGCTCGCTTCCATACGTGCTCGTCATCCTCGGTCAGGCCGAGTGCGTGCTGGGTGAGTTCGAGAGCGCCCGGGCACATGCCCTCGAGGGAATGGAGGCGGCGGAGCAGTCCGGGCAGCACCTGACGTTCGCGTACAACCTCGCGCTCGAGAGCCTCGTCGAGGCGCAACGCGGGCGAGCCGAGCAGACGCGGGCGGCGGCGGTCCAGGCCCTCGATCGCGTCGCCGAGACGGCAGGTCGCACCGCCGAGCTCGTCGCTGCAGGGGCGCTCGGCCACCTCGAGCTTGCACTCGGGGCTCCGGACGCAGCCGTGGCCCGGCTCGAGCCGGTCGTGTACTTCGCCCGGCGGGAAGCCTTCGGCGAGCCGGCAGCGATGCGCTTCGTCGTTGACCACATCGAGGCGTTGATCGAGCTTGGGCGACGCGAAGAGGCCCTCGAGCTGCTCGACTGGTACGAGGGACATGCGCGGCGGCTCGAACGTGCGTCGGCGCTCGCCGCGTCCACACGCTGTCGCGGGCTGCTGGCGGCCGCCGCGGGCACCGTCGACGAGGCGATCGCTGCCTATGAGGAGGCGCTCGAGTGGCATGCGAAGGTCGAGCTTCCGCTCGATCGCGGACGCACGCTGCTCGCGCTGGGAGCTGCGCAACGACGGGCGAAGCGTCGGCGCGAAGCGCGCGAAACCCTCGAGCGGACGCTCGCAATCTTCGAGCGGATCGGCGCCGCGCTCTGGGCCGAGCGCGCCCGGGCCGAGCTGAGCAGGATCAGCGGTCGTGCCGCCACTCCTGGTGCACTCACTCCCGCCGAGGAACGCGTCGCAGTGCTCGTCGCTGAGGGCAAGACGAATCGCGAGGTCGCGGCGGCCCTCTTCCTCTCCGACCGCACGGTGCAAGGGCACCTCTCCCACGTATTCGGAAAGCTTGGGATCAAGCACCGCGCCGAGCTCGGGCAAGCCCTCGCCTCCCGTCAAACACAGGAGGTCGACGCGTCAAATACGGGCGACTCGCCCGTTTCAGCCGAGCCCTCTGCTCCCTAGCCTCGGGTCAGGTGGTTACGAGGGCCACCAGGAGCAGAAGGAGAAGGAGCGATGACCCGGACGATCTCACTCATCACCGCCACCGTCGGAGCCGCACTCCTGTTCGCAGTTCCGGCCTGGGGCGACAATTGGGGTGGCGACCGGCAAGACCAGGCGATCGTCAACGCGATGGCCGAGGACGGCTTCGACGACGCGGTTCTTGCAGCGAAGCAGAATCAGGTCGAGAACATGCTGAACGCCCGCGAGCGTGGCTTTGGGGTGATCGACGACCAGACCAACCCGCTCGACGCTCGTGAGAGGGCACTTGGCGCGAAGTACGAGGTGAGTCTCGGCTCGGACTTCTATGCCGACGGCTTCGCGCAGGCGCTCCAGCCCCGCGAGTCGGCACCGAGCCCAGTTGTGGACGACCGCTTCAGGCTCGATCCGACGAGCGGGCAGAACCCGGTCACGGTGAGCTCGGGCCGCGAGATCGAGCTGCCTCAGGTCGGAATCGCGTTCGGCATCGGGCTCTTGCTGGCGCTCGGGCTCTACCTGACGCTGCGCTACACGCGAGGCCGCGAGCTCGTGCACTGACCGATCTGGGTCCTCGCAGACCTGGTGGCGACGAGACCGCCCCACGAGGGGCGGTCTCGTGTGTGCGTGTGTACGTCGCTAGGGGACGGGATCGTGTCTGGGAGAGCGTACGCTCGCTTGAAGCCTGTCACGCTCGATCCTGTGGGCGCCGACCCGCGAGTACCATTTTCGCCATGATCGAACCCGCTGAGAACAGCGACGCAACAGTAAGAAGGATCGGCCGGCCCTTCCAGCCCGGGCAGTCAGGCAATCCCGGCGGCAGACCGAAGGGTGTGGCCCGCGCGTTCCGCGATGTACTGGGGGGTTCGCCTACCGAGGCTGCTCAGGGCCTCCTGGAGATTGCTCGCACCGCTCCCCGTCCGGCGGATCGCATCGCCGCCTGGCGAGAGCTGCTCGACCGGGGTTGGGGCAAGGCGGTGGGGTACGCCGACATCGAGGGCTCTGACCCTCTAGAGCAGGACGAGGTAACTGCAGAGATTAGATCCATCGCTGAAGCGCTGAGCCAAGAACGCCCCCAATCCTGATAGTCCCGTCGTGGTCGTCTACGCCGTTGTCGGAATAGACCTAAACGTTGCCGTTGTCGGAATAGACCCAAACGTGTCCTATCGGGCGGGGCGAGGACACGACACGCTTGTTCGCATGACTCGCAAGCAGCGCGACATCCTCCGCAAGCACATCGACGCTCAGGTGCGCGAGCGTCTGGAGAGTGCGCGGAGCGTGAGGGCCGCACAGGCAAGGACGTACGAAGCAGGCCGCGTGGCCTTGCCGGTCAACCCTCATAGGTTTTCAAAAGAGGGTTAGGAATGGATGTCAAGGGCGCAAAGGCGCTGAGCGAGCGCCTCGCAGAAGCCACACGCAACGTTGATCCACCCCCCGCGAAAGCGGTGGATTCAGGAGACACCGACCGAGAGGCAGGGGTCGCCGACACTGCGGCGATTGCCAGAGATAGCTCGTGAGGTTCCCTCTCCTCGTCGTCGCCGCCATCGTCATGGCGGTCGCGCTCTGGCTCCTGACGGGGCTCGTGCTCAGCCCGCTCGACGCGAAGCCGGGTGCGTGACGCTCTAGATCCCACCGCCGACTGCCCGAATAGACCCAAACGTGTCCTATCGGGCGAGGCGAGGACAGGACACGCTTCCTAGCGATGGAGGGGGAACTCGCCTGCCTCTCCCTCCATCATCTACTTGGCGAATGCGAATGGCAGCGGCTAGCTGCCAAAGGAGACGGCCATGAGGAGCACGAACACCAAGCCGGAGATGCCACTCGCTGCGATCACGCTCCGCTTCCCTGATGGGAGTTGGGAGTACGGCGCCACAGAGAGAGTGCCCGAGGCTGGCGACACTCTTGTGCGAGCAGGCGTGACGTGGGCCGTCGTCGGCGTAACCGAAGCGGTTGACGACCACCGGGTCGTAACCATGGCGGTACCTCCACCGGAGATACGACTCCCGATTGTGGCGACGAAAACCGGACGTCACAGGTAGCGGCAAGGTTCAGGAGCGAGGAGCGCGAGCGGGCGGGCTGAACTAGCGCGACGGTCTAGCCGATGGCCGTCGCAAGTGCGCTGCGTACAAGCGGAAGGCTCTGCTCATATCGTTGGCGCAATGCGTCCGAGTCTGCCCGGTCGGCGCTGACGGTGAGATCGGCAACCATCACGAGTCGCGCGGTGTCGCCAGCAAACCCTGGTGCGTCGCAGATGCGCCTGACGTAGTCGGTGTAGGTCTCACTGATTCGGCGTGTCAAGACATCGACCACCTCGCACACCACCGGATCAACTCCCGACGTCGCGAGATCTTCGATCGTGCAACCGGTCTCCTCGGGGATGTGATGGATGACGGCGGCGCTCATCGCGGTTGCTGTCGCAGCCCGACCGAGTGCTTGTGCGACGCTGAGGCAGTGAGCGAGGTGCAAGACTCCTGAGCGATCGCGGCTCGCTCCGTAGACTCGAGCAGCGAGAGCCACGGCGTCAGCAAAGTCCACGCCCGAACGCTATGCGCGGCAGGTTTTCGAGATACCCCCGTTAGGGGTAGGCCAGCTTCCATCCCGTGAGTGAGGGTAGCGAGCTACCTGCGTATCGAGGAGCGGGGGCTCGTGGCGGGCGGGCTGAACGAGAGGGCCCGTCGATGGGGGCGGGCCCTCTCGCTGTCCGGACGTAGCTTCGGGCGGAGTTGCTACCAGCCGGGCGGGGCGACGATGTAGACCGCGACGCCGAGGGGCGGCAGCTTGTCCGCGACGAGATCGCCGAGCGGCTTCACGATGCGGCCGTCACGGAAGACGCGGAGCGAGCGGCCGCCGAGTCCTGGCAGTGTGAACGAGGTGGTCGTGGCTCGTCGTCGACGTGTTCACGGCGATGACGTAGGTGGCGCCGTTGTAGCGGCGCGCGCCGATGCGCACGGGGTTCTCGGTCGACCAGTTCGCCTTCGCGACGGGCGCGAGGAGCGCGGGGGCGAGTGCGAGGATCTCGCGGTTCACGAGGCGCACCTCGTTGCGGATCGACTCCTCCCACCAGTCGGGGAAGTAGCCGATGCCGCGGGCGCCGCCGGCGATTGCGAGCCACGTCTCCGCTCGCACGACGGTCGGGGTCGGATCCTCGTTGTGCCGGCAGTGCTCCATCGGCCCGGCCTCGATCCACTGGAACGTGGGCTTGCCGCGGGTGAGCGCGACGAGCTCGCGCTGCATCCAGTACACGTTGTCGATCTGCGCGAGCGAGCAGCGCACCTCCACCGGGTACGTGTCGAACCCGATGACGTCCGCGCTGTCGAAGAAGGCCGGATAGATCTCCTTGCCGTACGGCGCCGGGCGCTGCGTTGACCGAGAACTTGTCCGTGAGCGTGAGGAACGTCACGCGGCCCGGCCCTTCGGCTGCGGCAGGCTTCTTCGCGTTACCGACGGAGACGTCGGCTTCGTCCTGGAGGTGCCAGCCCACCTGTCCGGGGCCGGAGACACCGGGCGTATGCGCGTCGACGGTCGACATGGCGCGGCCGGCGAGGCGGTCGAACTGCTCGTCGGTGCCGGCGCAGCTCACGCCGAGGAAGAGGTTGATCCCTGCTCCGATCGACGTCGGGTAGTACGTCGGGCACTGCCGCCAGACCATCCGCGGGAAGACGGCGTTGCCGTTCACGCGGAGCGGCGAGGAGCTCTCGACCAGCGGGGTTCCGGGCGGGAGAGCGCTCGAGGTGGAGGGCTGGGACGGCGTCACGCCCGGGGGCAGCGAGGGTGGGAGCACGAACGGGGAGCCGCTGCCCGTCGCCGCCGTTGCGTTGGCTGCTGCGGGGACGGCGGTCGCTGCGGTCGCTCCCGGCCAGGCGCTCGTGCGGAACGATCCGCGCGCCTCGGAGGTCATCCCGTTCCGCCAGCGCGTGAGCACGCGGAAGCGGTAGCTCGTTGCCGGCTCGAGGCCGGCGAGCGTCGTACGCGTGGTGAGCGCGGAGTGCGCGACCGTGGTCGGCGACCAGATCCCGTAGCGATCGTCGACGCCAACCTCGAGCACGACTCGGCCCGCGTCGGGGACGCGCCACTTCACGACGGCGGAGAAGGGATACGTCTCGACCGAGACGATGTCCGGGACGGGTGTGCGGGTCGCGTTCGCGCCGCTCGACGCGAGCGCGGCGAACGCGCTCAGGCAGAGCAGGACGAGAGCAGCCGAGCGCCGCAGCATGGGATGAAGGTCGGCACCCGAGGGCACCCGAGAGAGGGCGTCGTGTCCCTCGAACGAGGGACGGCTGTCGTTTCGGACGCTCAGGTGTCAGACACGGTGTCCGACACCTGCGTGGCGGTTTCGGCCGCGGCTCGGCGTGCCTCGATCTCGTACGGGTTCGACCTGTACCGCGTGGTCAGGTGCTTCAGACATCGAATCCAGCGAGCGGTGCTGGCCTTGCCAGATGTGGCAGAGCTCGTGCGTGACGAGATCGTCGGATGCGCCGGCGCTTCTCAGCAGGATCGTGCGCCAGAACGCGTAGCCGTGGTAGCGGCGGAAGCCGGGGATGCGGAAGAACCAGGGCGCCACGCGGATCCGGACGCGATCGATGCGCACCGGCTCGGGGTAGTAGTCCAGCGTGTCGAGGCGGGCCTTCGCGCGGGCGAGCGAGCGGTCGAGGTCGGCCTCAGCCACCCACGACAGGTGAAAGCACCATGACGAGCGTTCCGTCCTGAGACTGGAGCCATCCGTACTCGTAGAGCCGGGACTTCGTCGCGCGGTTGATTGCCGCCTGCTCGTCCGCCGCGATCTCGCCGACGCCGGGCGCGAGCGGAGCGGTGAGGGTCTGGTCGAGGGGTTGCGCGAGCTCGCGGCGCAGGTCGTCCTTCGTGAGGAAGATCGCGGTCGCTTCCTGGCCGTCCGCGCGCCGTGGCAGGAGAACGAGCGTCGAGTCGATCCCGTCGACGTAGTGGAACGAGTAGAGCGCGAGCTCGAGCGCCTCGCGCCGGAGCAGCTGAGCTCGTGCGTCGCTCGGCTTCCCGGCGATCGAGCAGTTCCGTCCGAGCCCGCAGAGGCTGTACTGGACCGTGTTGCGCGCGTCGATCGTCGCGATGTCGCTGGCGTCGGCTCGACCCGCAGTCGTGTCCGGGCGCACGGCGATCGCGCGCACGGACTGAGCCGTGGTGCCGTCGAGTGTCCCGATCGGAGGTCCCTGATACGTGACCGCGACCAGGGCGTTCCCGCTCGGCAGGCGGTAGGGGTTGCTCACGTGCTCGGCGATCTGCGCGGCGCGCTGCTCGGCGGTCCCGGATGGTTCCCACGCCGACCAGGCGGGAGCGGGGGCAGGGCTCCCGCGGCC
This sequence comes from uncultured Gaiellaceae bacterium, assembly GCA_963744285.1. Lineage (GTDB taxonomy): Bacteria > Actinomycetota > Thermoleophilia > Gaiellales > Gaiellaceae > GMQP-bins7. The sequence continues at coordinate 23,249 of CAVUTA010000003.1, forward strand.
GACGAGGACGAGCAGCGTGCCCACGCCCGCCCCGGCGATCACCGCGAGCAGGACGTAGAACGCCGCAAAGCGGCTCCGGTAGGCGAAGCGCCGCGCGCGGTCGGCACGCGACTCCGGATTGGTGACGATCGTCGAGCCGCCCGGCGTTCGTCGGCACCGGCTTCGCGTCGGCGGCGGCCTTGTCCATCACATCGTCGGCCACGAGCTCTCCTCTGCCAGGTCGACCTCCGGAATGGCGATCTTCGACTCGTCGAGCAGGTTCAGGAGCTCGTCGCCGAAGAGCTCGCGCCGCGCGTTGAGGACGTCGGCGATGTGCTCGACGGCCTCGCGGTTCGCGACGATCAGGTTGTAGGCGGCCACGTAGGCCTGGCCGACGAGCTGGCCGACGATCGCGCGCTTGTCGCTATCGGAGAGAACGGAGGCGATCGGGTTCTCCCCGAACGGCCCGCCGCCGCTCGTGCGATTGACGATCCCCAGGCCGATCTTCTCGAAGCGCTTGAGAACACGCTCGCGTGCTTCTTCCTCGGTCTCGTCCTCGCGCGGCGTGATCGCGAACGGCTCGGGCCCCATCGCGGACGCGCCGACCATGTAGGCGGCCTGCGCAGTCACGCTCATGACGTCGCCGCCCACGCCATTCGAGTTCTCGCCGTAGAAGACCCGCTCCGCGGCCATCGCGCCGAGCGCCCAGACGAGACGTGCGAACTCCTCCGAGCGGAAGCGGCTGAACCGCTCCTCCTTCTCGAGCGCCTGGTGGTGCCCGAGCGCGCCTCCGCGCATCCGGATGGAGAGCCGCGTTGACTCCGCGCCCTTCAGGTAGACGTGGCCGGCGGCGGCATGGCCCGCCTCGTGAATGGCCACGGCACGGCTCTCCTCCGGGATGTACTCGATGCCGACTGCGGTTCCGGCCTCGAGAGTGGTCATCGCCTCGACGAGGTCGTCCCAGGTCAAGGCGTCGCGATTCGAGTGGTGGGCGATCGTGAGCGCCATCGACGTGACCTGCTCGAGCATCGCGGGCGCGTAGCCGTTCGTGACGCGCGCGATCTCCTCGCGGCGGTGCGGCTGATCGAGCTCCTGCGCGTGGGAGACCTTGCCGAGGTAGAGGTCGAGGATGTCGAGGCGATCCTGCTTCGTCGGCGTACGGAACCAGACGTGGCGGCCCATGCGGCCGGGGCGCGTCAGTGCGGGGTCGAGGCGTTCGACGGGCACGTTCGTCGCGCCGATGAAGTAGATCTGCTCCTTGCGCGGCTTCGCCGCCGGGAAGCGCAGCGAGCGGTTGCCGACGCGGCGCGGGACGATGTAGATCCCGTCGAGGAGCGTGTTCGTCTTGTTCGTGAAGAACTTCTTGAAGAACGGCGGATTGTCGATGCCGTCCATCACGACGAGCAGCTGGTTGAGCGCGAGCGATCCTCCACCCATCCCGCCCGGGAACATGAAGTTGAGGACGCCGTTCACGCGGGTCGTGAGGGTGGACGCGCCCGCTGAGACTGCGGCGCGCGCTCCGCGAAGAGGCGGTCGCGCCAGCGGTGGTTCTCGAGGATGAGGTCGCCCGACGGATTGAGCGCGCCGAACGGGCCATACCAGAGGAGGTCGTGCACGTCAGCGGGTTGGAAGCCGCCCGCCGCTCCTCCGAAGCCGGGGTTGAGCGCCTGTCGGCGCATGCCGACGGCGTCGATCTCGTCGATGAAGACGATGCACTGGCCGCCCCACTTGCGCGCCAGTCGCTTCGCGCGGCGAGCGAGGACGCGGACGACGATCGCGTCGATCCCGATAAAGGTGGCGGCGAAGCCCGAGCCGGGGATCGAGATGAACGGCGAGTTGAAGCCGGTCGCGAGTGCCTTCGCGAGCATGGTCTTCCCGGTGCCGGGGGCGCCGAGGAAGAGCAGCCCGCGCTCGCGCTTGCCGCCCGCCCGCTCGAACGCGTCGCCGGACTGCCAGATCGACACGACGCGCCGGACCTCCTCCTTCGCCTCGGCCTGGCCGCGAACGTCCGCGAGCTTGACGCCCCACTCTGCGTCTCCCGGCTCGAACCCCTGGATCTGCGAGAGGTTCATGATCAGAAGCGGCCCGAAGAGGATGAGGAAGTTCATGACCAGGAAGAACGGCAGGATCACCAGCAGCGGAACGATCTGGACGAGGAGCGCGGCATCGAGGAAGAGGTAGAACGGCAGGACGATGGCGGCGACGACGATCGCCGCCTTCACCCAGAACCGCCAGAACCAGACGCGTCTTCTCGCGACGACGTCCTCCTCCCGCAGCTGCTGGCTTTCGAGCCCGAAGAGGCTCGGTCGCGGGATCAACCGGTGGAAGAGGATGTCGATGACGCCGCGGAAGCACACGACGAGCGCGAGCGCCGCGAGGATCGACCAGAGCCACGACCAGCCCTGCGTCTGGTTCAGCCAGACGACCACTGCCGGGGCCGTGAGAAGCGCGACCGCGGTGGCTGCGCGCGTCAGACGGCGCCACTGGCTGGCGAGCTCGTTCGAGAGCTCGACCTGCTGGAAACCGCCCACGGGCTGCGCTTCGGTCGCCACCTTCGGAGTGTAAGGACGCCTCTCCGGGCCGAAGGTTGGCGGCGGCTGCTAGCGTTCGCGGCCGTGTCCACAGCGGTCATGACCACGAGTGAGGGGACGATCGAGCTCGAGCTGTTCGAGGGCGACGCTCCCAAGACGGTGGAGAACTTCACGAAGCTCGCCGGCGAGGGGTACTACGACGGGCTCATCTTCCACCGCGTGATTCCGGACTTCATGATCCAGGGCGGCTGCCCGCGTGGAGACGGGACGGGCGGCCCCGGCTACTCGTTCGAGGACGAGTTCAACGATCACCCCGTTGCGCGCGGCTACCTCGCGATGGCGAACTCGGGGCCGAACACGAACGGCTCGCAGTTCTTCATCGTCACGGTCGACGACGCGTCGTGGCTCAACGGGAAGCACACGGTCTTCGGGCGCGTGACGTCCGGGCAGGACGTCGCCGATGCGATCTCGTTCGTCGAGCGCGACGGCCGCGACCGGCCGCTCGAGCCGGTCGTCATCGTGCCAGTTCCTAGCGCAGTCCGAATCGCGAGCGCGGATTCGTCGCGCTACCGGGGCTCACTAGGCTCCGGCGCGTGGAGCTCGAGGGCAAGACGGCTGTCGTCACCGGTGCGTCGAGCGGCTTCGGAGCCGCCACGGTGCGGAAGCTCCGGGAGGCCGGCGTGCGCGTCGTCGGTGGCGCGCGACAGCGTCGAGCGGATCGAGGCCGACGTCGCACTTCCGCTCGACGTCACCGACGAGGAGAGCTGCGCGGCGTTCGTCGCGCGCGCCGCGGCCGAGCTCGGCGGGATCGACATCCTCTACAACAACGCCGGGCTCGCGCTCGGGCGCTACCCGTTCCCCGAGTCGAATCCCGAGGACGAGGCGACCGTCCTGCACACGAACGTCGACGGCGCGATCCGCATCACGCGCCTCGCGCTGCCGCACGTGCGCGACGGCGGCCACATCCTGTTCACCGGCTCGATCGCGGGCCGGCAGGCGTACCCGAACGCTGCTGTCTACGTCGCCGCGAAGTTCGCGATCAGAGGCTTCGTCTACGGCCTGCGAGAGGATCTCCTCGGGCGCCCGATCCGGATCACGACCGTCGATCCGGGGCTCGCGAAGACCGAGTTCTCGCTCGTCCGCTTCAAAGGGGACGAGGCTGCCGCGGAGGCACCGTACGAGGGAGTCGAGCCGCTGACCGCGGACGACGTCGCGGACTGCGTCCTCTTCGCCATCACGCGGCCGCTACACGTGAACATCGACGAGATGGTGATCAAGGCCCTCGCCCAGTCGAGCGGCGGCCGGATCGTGCGCAGCGCAACGTAATGCTCACGATCCTCGAAGGATCGACCTTCTGCATCTGCGACGACCGCGGGGACATCGCCACCGACACGAGCGGCCTCTTCGCGCACGACACCCGCTTCCTCTCGCGACTCGTTCTGCGAGTAGGCGGCTCGACCCCGCTCCTGCTCTCCTCGGGCCGCGTCGAGCACTTCAGGGCGGCGTTCTATCTCCGGAACGGCACCGCGACCGGCCTGCCGCGCGACGCGATCTCGATCGCGCGCGAGCGCTTCATCGGCACCGGGATGCAGGAGCGGATCACGCTTCGCAACGAGAGCCCCGAGCCGCTCGAGGTCGACGTGTCCCTCGAGGCCGAGGCCGACTTCGCGGACATCATCTCGGTGAAGCTCCACGACTTCTCGCTCGGCGATCCCGAGCTCGCGCAGCCGCTGCCGGCACCCGCTCCGACCTCGTACGACGAGGCGAGCCGCCACGTCTCGATCGTCGATCCGCGGGGGGACCTCGGGACGAGGCTCATGTTCTCCAAGGCGGGCGCCTTCGAGGGGAATGCGATGACCTATGCGCTCACGCTCGAGCCGCACGAGCGCTGGGATCTGAGCGTGGACGTTCACCCCTATCTCGACGAGGAGCTCGAGACGTTCGAGCAGCTCGACGAGGAGCGTGAGACCGCGAGCGACGGAGTCGCCGCCTGGACGCTCCGCGTTCCGCGCGTGCGCGGCGGCTGGGACAGCCTGCGCCGGTCCTTCGACCGCTCCATCGACGACCTCGCTGCGCTGCGGATGCGGACCGGAGAGTCCCGCCGCCCGCTCTTCGCCGCCGGAATGCCCTGGTTCATGACCGTCTTCGGGCGAGACACCGCGATCACGTCGCTGCAGACGCTCCTGCTCGGCCCGGAGATCGCGGTCGGCGCGCTCGACGCGCTCACGGAGCTGCAGGCGCAGGAGGAAGACCCGTCCATCGACGCCGAGCCGGGCAAGATCGTCCACGAGGTACGCGAGGGCCGGTGCGCCGAGTTCTGGTTCCCGCGCTACTACGGCTCGATCGACTCCACACCTCTCTATCTGGTGCTGCTCGCCGAGACCTGGCGCTGGACGGACGACGCGTCGTTCGCGCAGCGCATGCGCGAGCCGGCGCTGCTCGCGCTCGAGTGGATCGACCGCTACGGCGACCGCGACGGAGACGGCTTCGTCGAGTACAGCCGGATGGTCGACTCGGGGCTCGCGAACCAGTCGTGGAAGGACTCGGGAGACTCGCAGCGCTTCCAGGACGGTTCGTTCGCCGAGGCGCCGATCGCGGCGGTCGAGGTGCAGGGCTACGTCTACGACGCAAAGCGAGGGCTCGCCGAGATCGCCCGCGAGGTGTGGCGCGACCAGGAGCTGGCGGATCGGCTCGAGCGCGAGGCCGACGAGCTGCGCACGCGCTTCGACGAGGCGTTCTGGGTCGAGGAGCGGGGCGGCTTCTACGCGCTCGCGCTCGACGGGCAGAAGCGGCGCGTCGATTCGCGTTCGTCGAACATGGGCCACCTGCTCTGGAGCGGCATCGTTCCGCCGGAACGCGTGAGCAACGTCGTCGACCAGCTCCTCTCGGAGGAGCTGTGGTCGGGCTGGGGGATCCGCACGATGGCGTCCGACGCGGCCGCGTTCAATCCGATCAGCTACCACAACGGCACGGTCTGGCCGCACGACACGTCCCTCGCGGCATGGGGTCTCGCGCGGCACGGATACACGACAGAGGCGCGGCGCATCGGACGCGCCCTGATCGAGGCGGCGGCGCACTTCGACTGGTCGCTGCCGGAGGTCTTCGCGGGCTACGCGCGCGACGAGACGCCGTTCCCGATCGCGTATCCGACCGCCGCACGCCCGCAGGCGTGGGCGGCGGGAACGCCGATCCTCCTCGTCCGTGTCCTGCTCGGGATCGAGCCCGACCGCGTGCGCCAGCGCCTCGTCTCGACCGTGACGGACGAGCTTCCGAGCTGGCTCGACGGGCTGCGCATCGAGGGGGTTCGGGCATACGGGCGCATGTGGACGGTTGCAGTCGAGCGCGGTCGTGTAACGATCTCGGAAGGCGTATGAAAATCGGCCTTGTCTGCCCGGTGTGGTTCCCGGTTCCGCCGGAGGCGTACGGCGGAACGGAGCGCGTCGTCGCGCTCCTCGCCGACGGCCTCGTCGACGCGGGGCACGACGTCACGCTGTTCGCGTCGGGCGACTCGCAGACGCGGGCCCGGCTCGAGTCGGTCTTCCATACGGCGCCGAGCGAGTGGATCGGGCATACGTACTGGGAGATGCAGCACGCCATGCACGCCTTCCTGAAGGCCGACGAGTTCGACGTCCTCCACGACCACACGGGAATGCTCGGGCTCGCGTTCGGCGGGCTCATCGACGTCCGTTCTGTCACACCGTGCACGGCCCACTCGACGGCCAGCCGGGCCGGATGTACGAGCAGGTGATCGAGCTCGCGCCGACGGCGAAGCTGATCTCCATCTCGATGAACCAGCGCAAGCCGAAGGAGCACCTTCCGTGGATCGCGAACTGCCCGAACGCGCTCGACCTCTCGATGTACCCGTTCAGGCGCAAGCCCGGAGGCGACTACCTCGTGTTCCTCGGTCGCATGAGCCCGGACAAGGGCGCGCATCGCGCGCTGGCCGTCGCGCTCGAGACCGGGATCCCGCTGAAGATCGCCGCGAAGTGCCGCGAGCCCCTCGAGATTCGCTACTTCGACGAATTCATTCGTCCGCACCTCGGCGGCTCCATCGAGTATGTGGGTGAAGTCGGCCACGCGGACAAGGTCGAGCTCCTCATGGAGGCGCGGGCGCTGATCTCTCCGATCGATTGGGAGGAGCCGTTCGGGTTGATGATGATCGAGGCGATGGCGTGTGGGACGCCCGTCATCTCCACGCGCCGTGGCGCCGTCGCCGAGATCGTCGACCACGGGCGCACCGGGGTGATCGTGGACAGGTATCGCGACATGGAAGATCCCGCCGTGCTCGAGCTCGCCGACTCGCTCGATCCCGTCGTGATCCGTAAGGAAGTCGAAGAGCGCTTCTCGCCGGAGAACATGGTGGCGAACTACGTCGCTGCCTACGAGGCGACGATCGAAGCCACGCGCAACGCGTGAAGCTCCGCAGCCGGTACGACCGCGAGATCGTCTCACTCGCGCTTCCGGCGCTTGGCGCGCTCGCGGCGGAGCCGCTCTACCTGCTCGTCGACACGGCGATCGTCGGCCACCTCGGCCGGCCGCAGCTCGCCGCGCTCGGGATCGCGTTCACGATCCTCGGCGGCACCTTCGCGATCTTCAACTTCCTCCAGTACGGAACGACTGCGCAGGTGGCGCGCGCGGGCGGAGCGGGGGAGGAGGAGACGGCGCGGAGGCTCGGCGCGCAGGCCGTCTGGCTCTCGCTCGCATTCGGCGTCGCGGTCTCGGCGCTGCTCGCGGTGCTCGCGGAGCCGCTCGTGTCGCTCATGGGCGGGGACGGGACAAGCCGCGGACTACGCCGTGACGTACCTGCGCATCGCCGCGATCGGCTTCCCGGCGGCGTTCCTCGCGCTCGGCGCGCAGGGGTATCTCCGTGGCGTCGCCGACCTGCGCACGCCGCTCGTGATCCTCATCGCCGGCAACGTCGCGAACGTCTTCCTCGAGGTGCTGTTCGTCTACGGCTTCGACTGGGGGGTTGCGGGGTCGGCATGGGGGACGGCGATCGCCCAGCTCGGGATGGGGGCGGCGTTCGTCGTCGTCGTGCTGCGGCGCCTTGCTCCGGGCGAGGCGCGCGTGCGGCTCGCGCTCGCGCGGCGGGTGCTGTCGCTCGGCAAGTGGATCTTCATCCGCACGACCGCGCTCATGCTCTCCTTCGTCCTCGCCGGCGCGGTCGCCACGCGCTTCGGGGACGCGTCGATCGCCGCGCACCAGATCGCGTTCCAGCTCTGGATCTTCCTCGCGCTCGTGCTCGACGCGGTCGCGATCGCAGGGCAGATCATCGTCGGGCGCGAGCTCGGCGCCGGGCGTCGGGAGGAGGCCTACGGCGCGAGCGAGCGGATGATCTGGCTGTCCGTCGCGCTCGGCGGCGTGTTCACGGTGCTCATGCTCGGGCTCGCGGGCGTGTTGCCCCGGGCGTTCACGGGCGACGCGTCGGTGCTCGACGAGGCGGCGCTCCTGTGGCCGATCTTCGCGCTCATGCAGCCGCTGAACGGCGCCGTGTTCGCGCTCGACGGGATCCTCATCGGCGCGAGCGACGGGCCGTTTCTCGCGCTGTCGATGGTGGTCTGCGTTCCTCGTGTGCGCGACGATGCTGCTCGTGACGCTCGAGGCCGACTGGGGGATTCGCGGCGTGTGGGCGGCGCTGCTCGTCCTCATCGTGGTGCGTCTCGGGCTGATGACGACGCGCTTCCGCCGAGGTCGCTGGCTCGTGACGGGCTGGGCCTGAGCGAGCAAAGCCGGAGCAGCTTCCGAAAATGCAGCGCGCGTCTAGCTTGCGCGATCGAGACGGATGCTTCGAATCATCGCCACGCCGGCCTTCGTCGACGGTCGTGCCTCTGCGACGGTGAGGGCAGCGGCGATGAGGCGGGAGACGTCTACTTCGGTCCAGGCCAGAGCGCCATGCACATCGGATCTCGGGCGCGCGATGCGCCCGAGCTCGGTCAGCAGTGCGTGGCGGCGCCTGGGGCGAAGCAACCAGGCGAGAGTCGCGTCCTTTTCGGGGTACGCCTCGCAATAGTGCTCGAGCACCGCGATCGCGAACATCCGATAGACGAGGTCCTGAGATCCGCGCCGCGTTCGCACGCTGCGTGCGTAGGAATACCCGGCCGCTCGACTCAGGGCGTCTTCCGAGAAGACGGGTGGGCGACCACGCGGGCTGTTCGGTTCGTCCCCTACGGTCACGAAAGGGGAATCGGCTTCCGGAATGCTGTCCGAGACCCTCGGACAGGTAGTCGGTCGGTCGACGGTCGCTACTAGGGTTGTTGCGTGAACGTCCTCGGCGGCGAGCTCGAGCCCTGTTCGGTCGACCCTGTGACGGGCTATTTCCGCGACGGCTACTGCCACACCGCCGGCTCCGATCTCGGTTTCCACGTCGTGTGTGCGGTGATGACGGAGGAGTTCCTCGAGTTCTCGGTCGCGGCGGGGAACGACCTCGTGACGCCGCAGCCGCAGTGGATGTTCCCCGGGCTACGGCCGGGCGACCGCTGGTGCGTGGTCGCGTTGCGCTGGCAGGAAGCGCTCGAGGCGGGCGTCGCGCCGCCGGTCGTCCTCGAGGCGACGCATGCGTCGGCGCTCGAGTTCGTCTCGATGGCCGATCTCGAGGCGCACGCGGTGGCGGGCTAGTGTCGGAGACGGCGCGACTGGAAGGGCTCGTCGCGGCGGGCATCGCGCTCAGCTCGGAGCTCTCGTCAGGCGCCGCTTCACCGCATTGTTCATCCGGTCCGTGCGCGGGTGCGCGTTGCCGCGCACCCGCTCTTGCGCCGCTTCTACGCCGAGGTCGGCTCGGGCGTGAAGACGATGCGGGCGGGAATTCGCCCTGCCTCGACGTCTGCCATTGCCTCGTTGACGTCACCCAGCGAACGTGTCTCGCGGATCACGCGCGTCTTGCCGGCTGCATGCAACTCGAACACTTCGCGCAGATCGACTCGAGTGCCGACGATCGAGCCGACCACTGTGATGCCGTTCAGGACGGTCTCGAAGATCGGCAGTTCGATGTGGTTCTCGGCCGGCAGCGCGACGAAGACGAGCGTGCCCTTGCGACGCAGCGAGCGATAGGCCTGCTCGAAGGACGCAGGGCTCACCGCCAGCGCGATGGCCTGGTCGGCCCCGCCGAGCGCGTGAATGAACTCGACGGGATCCTGCTCGGCTGCATTCACCGTGAACTCGGCTCCGAGCTCTCTCGCGAGCTCGAGCTTCTCATCGACGACATCAACCGCAATGACCCGGCCGCCGGCGATCGCCGCGTACTGGATAGCGAGATGGCCGAGACCACCGACGCCGAAGACGGCGACGAGATCGGACGACCTCGTTCCCGCGACCTTCACGGCCTTGTATGTCGTCACGCCGGCACAGGTGAGCGGTGCGGCATCGATCGGGTCGACGCCATCGGGGACCTTGACGACGTATCGCCCGTACGCCTTGACGTAGTCGGCGAACGAGCCGTCGAGCGAGTAGCCCATGTTCTTCTGCTCCAGACAGAGCGTCTCCCAGCCGCTCACGCAGTAGTCGCAGGTTCCGCAGGCATAGCCGAGCCACGGAATGGCGACCCGGTCGCCGACGACAACCTCCGTCACGCCGGGTCCGATCTCCTCGACGATCCCCACGCCCTCGTGTCCGGGCGTGAACGGCGGCGTCGGCTTGACGGGCCAGTCGCCGTGCGCGGCATGGATGTCCGTGTGGCAGAGGCCGGAAGCCTCGATCCGAACGACGATCTCCCCGTCCGTCGCAACCGGCCTGGGAACCTCGTCGAGCTGGAGCGGCCGGTCGAAGTCGTGCACAACGGCGGCGTACATCGTCTTCGCTGTCGTGCGCCTCGACCTCTCTACCCTGGTGGGGCGCTCGAGTGTCGATGTCATCTGGTCGCCTCCTTGTTCGCTTACCCGAAGGCTCGCGGTCCGTGTACCGCGAGCCATCGGGGTCGATGCCGATCCGCGCCGGGAAACTACGGAGCGCATCTAGTGGGTCGACGTGCCCTTGGGGTTGCCGACCTTGAGGAGACCAACCTGGCCGAGGTCGACGTCCGCGAAGGCGTGGGAGACGAACGGGTAGAGCCCCTCCTCGTCGACCTTCACGTCGAAGAAGGCGCCTCCTCCGGCGGGAACGATCGCGGTCTGCACGTTCCGCTGGAACTGCGTCACGTCGCTGTTGATCCAGGCGCGGTCGAGCATCGCGCCGACCACGTGGAAGTTGACGTTGTTCGTCGGCCCGGCGGCGACGACCCAGAACCGCGTCGTCTCGCCGGGATCCGCCGTCAGCGGGTGCGTGACGTACTGGTTCGCGTACCCGTTGAACGTGACCCAGTCGGGCATGCGCGAGCGAGCCTTGCCCATGTCGAGCGAGGCGGGCTCGGACACGCCGTCGCTCGTCAGGTACCACTCGCTGCCGACGAGGACGTACTCGTTGTCGACGGGCGGAAGTGCGGCCTTCGGCTGGACGATGATCGCGCCGTACATCCCGTTCGCGATGTGCGCGAGCACCGGCTTCGTGCCGCAGTGGTACATGTAGATGCCCGGGTCGGAGGCCTTGAACCGAAACGTGATCGACTCGCCCGGCGCGACGTCCCTGAAAGCGACGTTGGGCGCGATGCGGGCGGCATGGAAGTCGATCGAATGCGGGATCGCGCCGCCGTTCGTCAGCGTCATCTCGACCGTCTGGCCCTCGCGGACGTGGATGACCGGCCCCGGCGCGCCATGACCGTCGAACGCCCAGGTGTTGTACTTCACGCCCGGCGCGATCTCGACAACCATGTCCTTCAGCGTCATGTGGACCTTGACCAGGTCACCGACGAGCGCCGCCGGCAGCGTGGCGTCGGTGGCGGCGTGCGCCATCGCCAGCTCCTCGGCGTTCTCCCCCGTCTGGCCGGCGAAGCTCTGGAGCGGGAGGCTCACGTTGCTGTCGGCGTGAGCCGAGTGGTCGGTCGTGCCAGCGGCGATCGCCGCCTCGTCGCGCGCGTCGTCGGCCGTCTTCACGAGGGCGACTCCGATGACGGCGAGGATCGCTACGGCGATCCCGAGGAAGACGGCGAGAATCATGTAGCCGACACCTGAGCGTGGTCCTCGATCTTGGGTCTTCCGCGTATAGCGCTGCGATGCCTGGTAACTCGTCATGCGCTCGAACCTCCTGGATATGGCGGTACCTCGGCACGTTACGAGCCGCGCCGCACAACAGTCATCCGGCGGCCCACGGAACCGGCCTGCGGCTTTCCCGCAGGCTCGGCCGCGTCAGAATCCGAGCCCAGGACTGGGGACGAGTGCGCGGCCGACCTGCTCGCGATCGACCATGCCGACCACGCTTCCTGCCTCGACGACCGGGAGCTGGTCGATGCCGTACTGCTCGATGAGCACGCTCGCGGCACTCACCGGCGTGTCACCCGGAACGGTCAGTGGCTCCGCGGTCATCCACTCGCGCACTCGTGCCTCGGCGGGATGCGCTCGCGCGGCGGATGCTCGGAGCAGGTCGGACGAGGTGAGGGTTCCGACGATCCGACCGTACTCGGCGACAACCGCAGCTCGAACGTCGTCTCGGAGCAGTTGCTCGGCCGCCTCCCCGAGCGTGTCCTCCGGCGCGAGCGATGACGACCGTGCGGGTCATGACGGCCTCGACACGAGGTTCGTCGTCGCTCGCGTCCCGTCAGCAGAAGACGGCTCGAGTCGAGGCCGGCAATGGCGTCCGAGTCGAGTACGCGCTCGACCTCGGCGGCGCCCACCTCGCCGGCGGGAACCGCGCTCGGCGCCTCGGCTCCGGCGATCGACGCGAGAAACGGCGCGAGGTAGCGGCCGACGATCTTCGCCGGAGGCCACCACAGCGGCTCGAGGCTCGCGACCGGCTCGACGTCGGGCTCGAACGCAAGCTCCCGGCGCAGGTAGCGAGGACGTGTCCCTGTGAGGAGCATGCCCGCGGAGCACGGGTCGGAACCGCGCCGGCTCGACGTCGGCGCCCGCCGCCGCGGCGATCGCCTCCGCCGCCGCGTCTGCCTGCTGTGTCGCGATTCCGCCTTGCTTGACGGTGAAGCTCGTGATGTCACCCGCCGCGAAGACGTCGGCGACACCGTCGAACGCTGCAGTGGGCGTCCACGGGAACGAAGCCGTCGACGGTCTGCGGAATCCCGTCGAGCGGCGCGCCCTTCAGGCCGGGCGAGCGCAACGACGCGATCTGCCTCGACGGCGCCGTCGGGGATCAGCCGCAGCATTCCGTCGACGACGTCGGTCGGGTAGGCACCTGTGCGGAGCACGATGCCGCGGTCGGCGAAGAGCCGGCGGATCGCCTCGCTCGCCTGTTGGCCGAACACCTGTAGCGGCTCTTCCTCGGGCGTGACGACGGTTACCTCCACGCCGCGGACCCCCAGCCGGTCGAGGTGCGCCGAGGTGAGCAGCGCGAGCTCGTAGGCCGGCAGCGAGTAGACGGCCCCCCACGGGATCACGAACGCGACGGAGCTGGCAGCGCCGCTCGCGAGCTCGCGAAGCACGCTCCCGATGACCTCGATGTCCGCTGGGCCACGAAACGTGAGCGCACCGGGGATCGCCGGCGTGGGAAGAGCGCCGCACGCGACGAGCAGCATGTCGTACTCGAGCTGCGTGTTCTTGGACGTGTGCGCGACATGCCTCCACGCGTCGATGCCGACGAGGCCTCCGGGTGTGAAGTCGGCCCCGATCTCCCGGGCCAGGGCACCGAGCTCGAAGTGCAGGACGTCACCCAGCTCGAACGGCGCGGCGACCGCGAGCGGTCGGTACCAGAAGCGCGGCTCCGGAGCGAGGAGCTCGATCCGCACCCTGTCCTCGGCGAGGTGCACGGAGCGCCAGCGCCGCCTCGAGTGCCGCCACTCCGCCTCCGGCTATCAGCACCCGCTTCTGCCCCCGGGGATCCATGAGAAACCTCCTCGTCGAGTCCCTCGACCATTGCGCACGGACGACCGGCGCCCAACAGTGAAAGCCGGGATTCGCGACTACGGATTACTACGCATCCCTCCGCCGAATCTCAGCTTTCGTCATCGACGAGGACGTGGAGTCCCGGTCCGGGCTTCGTCGACGCGCGAGGGTAACCCCGGCATTCCAACCGGGAGCGCGACCTCCGGCGGGTGGGTGAATCGAGGCGATCTCGACGCCGCTGCGGGCGATCAGCCAAGCGACTATTGAGTTCGAGTTCCACATCTCCCCCGCACCGGACTCGTCGCGTCCCCACGTCAGCGTCGGCACCTGCGGCACGAGTTGCAGCAGCCGGCGGGCCGCGAGAGGATCCTCCGTGAGTCGCCGCGGACTTTCGACCGCCTCGTCGACGTCCGGTATCGAGCCGTCGCGCCAGCGGCGCACCTCGTATCGGAAGATCCGCCACCGGCCGGCCCAGCGGCTCGCAACCGGTCCCTCCGCGACGACGCCCCGCTGCGGGCCGCTGCCGTCTCTCACGGGTGCCTGCTCGATGACGAAGCGGCCCTCCGGCACGCGAACCACGAGCGCGGAGTGGTAGAGATCGCAGGTCGGCCGCCTCGCGACTCGCGCCGCCACGAATTCGAAGATGCGCCCGTTCAACCGCACCGAGTGACCGCCGGCTCCGAGCGGAAGCCAGTAGAGATCGACGCTCGCCTCGGCGTCCATCGATCTCTACTGGTACCGCAGCGCTTCCGCCGGGCGGATCCGGGACGCGCGGATCGCGGGAGCGAGCGTCGCGGCGATCGCGACCGCGTACACCACCGCGAAGATCACGAGGAGGTTCAGCCAAGGCACGACGAGCTCGAGGCCCTCCCAGCTCGGCTGCGCCTGCTGATCGCGGATGATGTTCCACGCCAGGAGCAGGCCGAGCGCGGTGCCGACCACGATCGCCGTCAGCGCCACGAACGACGACTCGAGCAGGAACGCGAGCTGCACCGTCCTCTCCCTGAAGCCGATGGCGCGCATCACGCCGATCTGCTGCCGCCGCTCGACCACCGCCCGGGCGCTGATGACACCGAGCGCTGCGACCCCGACCAGGAGCCCGAGCCCCAGGAAGCCCTGGATCAGCTTGTTGAACGTCAGGTTCGCGGCCGTGACGTCTTCGACGACCTGCTCGATCGACTCGGCCTCGAGCCCGTTCGCGAGGAACGCCGCCTCGAGCCCGGCTGCCGCATCTGCGGGATCCACGCCGGGAGCGAGCGCGAAGTAGTGGATCGTCGGCTGTGCGCGCCCGGGGAAAGCAGCGGCGAGCGTCTCCTCCGAGGTGGAGATCCCGACCATCTCGAGCGGCGCCGTGTCCTTGAGGATGCCGATCACCGTCAGACGGACGGTGTTGCCGGTCTGCTCGTCGACGACCTCGATCGGCGTGGGACGAAAGTCGCCTTCCTCGTAGTAGAAGCCCGAGAGTTGGAAGTCCGGCAGCACCCCGAAGGCCCAGTTGTCCCTCCGCGGCACGATCGTGCTGTCGACCACGGCGAGACCGGGCTCGTTCCTGAGCGCCGCCCAGACCTCCGCTTCCGATCCGTAGCCCTGAGCGACGTCGCCCAGGCCGAACGTGGTGTTCGCGAGAAAGGAGTCGTCGAGACCACGAGCGAGATACGTCTCCAGCGGGCGCCCGGCTCCCACTTGCTTCGCTTCCACGGCGAGCACCGACTGGCTGCCGACGGCCGCAAACTCCGCGGCGTCGACGCCGGGCGTACGGCTCAGCGCGCCTGCCATGTCGTCGATCGGGGTTGGTCCCGGTCGTTCCCGCGCGAACATGGAACCCCCCGCCGAAGTCGTCGACGCCGATGGCATGAACGAACGAGCCGTTGGATGCCGTCCCCGTCACGAGCGTGAACACGACGAGCGTGAACATCGCCAGCGTCGTACCGGTGCGGAATCGCGCGGCGAGCGGATACGCCATCGACATCCGGAGCACCGGTGTAAGACTGCGAATGCGTCCGAACGTCCTCATGACGAGCCCGAGCGCGACGTCGGCGTTGAAGACGAGGATCAGGATCGATCCGACGATGATCATCAGGCCGGCGACGATCCAGGTCGAGAAGTCCATCGCGAGCTTTCCGAAGACCTCGTCCCACAGATTCCACGGCAGCATCAGCAGCACGACGATCGCGCTTCCGCAGAGCGTGTAGGCGGCACGAGCGGACACGCCGAGCACCTGCAGGAGCGGGATCAGGCCGAGCAGCACGAGCGACACGCCGAACATCACGGGGGTCGCGGTGCCGGAGTTCGTGCCGGACACGATCAGCAGCGCGCCGAGCACGATTGCGACGGCTGCAAGCACGAACCGGCGCCGGCGACGTCCGGTCGGCGGCTCCGGGAGATTGCGAATCGCAGTCGAGATGTTCATGACGCTGACGCGCCACGCCGACACGCCGACGACCACGAGGGTGAGGAGCAGGCCGATCGCGAAGGCGATGACGAGGCTCCGCGGCGACACGGCGAACTCGATCTGGAGCCCCGCGTCGGCATCGGCGGCACCGAAGGCGCTCGCCATCACCGTCACCATCCCGAGCGCGACGAGTGCGCCGAGCAGCGCGCCGACGAGAGCGGCGGCGAGGTCGTAGGCCGCGCCCTCGAACGTGAACATCTGCACGAGGTGGCCGCGCCTCGTTCCGACCGCCCGAGCGATCCCGAGCTCACCCCTGCGCTCGGCGGCGAGCATCACGAAGATCAGGAAGATCAGGAGAATGCCGGCGGCGATCGAGAAGGTGCCGAACGTCGTGAAGAACGACATGAACGCGTTCCCCGCAGCGTCCGCGTCCTCGATCGCGTCGCGCTTGAGCGGTTCGATCTCGAGGCCGAGCGAGGCTCACGACCGGTTGCAGCAGAGCGACCACGTCGTCGGTCAGCTGCGCGCCCGCCGACGTCTCCCCCGCGGTTCGAGACGAGCACGGCCTTGATTCGACCCTCCTGACCGAACAGCGCCTGCGCCTGATCGAGCGAGACGAGCAATGCTGCGTCCGCCGTGCCAGCGCCCTCGAACGTGACGACGTCCCGAACGCGCGCGGGGACGGGGTCGGGGCCCGCGTAGAGCACGACCTGCGCGCCGGGGCCGACCCGGAGGTCGCGCGCGGCCCGGGCGTTGAGGTAGATCTCTCGGGCGCCGAGGTCGGCGAGGGAGAGCTCGTCTCCGTCGGAGCCTCGGATCGGTGAGAACCCGTCCATGCGGGCGGGATCGGACGGCGAAGACGACGACGCTCGGCTCGTTCTGGCGCTGAGCCGGCGCCTGCACCGCGACCTGCTCGACGATCGCCCCGGTGACGCCGTCGACGAGATCCGAGCCGTCGGCTGCACGCTCGACGTCGACGACCACGGACTCGTCGATCCAACCCGTTCCGGTCGCGGCGCCGAGCTCGCCGGGGATGTCGTCGACGGCGCCCTTCGGCGCGATCGTCTCGTCGGTCGCGCCGAGCGTCGCGACCGCCGTCGTGCGGATCGTATGAGCCATCGTGTCGCCCGTCGTCAAGAGCGGCGGCGACGATCGTCGTGCCGAGCATGAGCCCGACGACGATCAGCGCACTGCGCCCGCGCCGGCGGCCGACGCTGCGGACGGCGAGCTTCACGAGGATCGGGTTGCGGAGACCGAGCGCCGCGAGCGCACCGAGCGCGATGCCGAGCGCCGACGAGAAGACCGACGAGGAGCGAGTCGACCGGGATGCCGAAGACTTCCTTCATCGTCTACACCCTCACGCCTTCCGGCAGATCGGCGCACGGCAACTTCGTAGACCTCGCGGCCCGGCGGCGCCCGGAAGATCGTCATGTGCCGCTCGAGCTCGCCGGACGCGAAGCCCGACGCGTCCTCGCGCCGCATCCTCGGTCTCCCAGAAGGTCGCGATCAGCCCTTTGCCCTCCGGCGTGACGAGCGCGACGGCGCCCTCATACCCGGGTGGTCGCGAAGACCGGGCAGCACCTCGGCCGCGAACAGCTCTGCGGCGTCGATCAGCCCGATGCGCATGGTGTCGATCTCAAGCTGCGTGACCCGCGAGTACATGTGGCACCTCCAGTCGCTGTTCCTCGACGACTTCGCCGTCGAGCATCCGGACGATCCGATCGGTCTTGCGGCCGACCGAGATGTCGTGTGTGACGATGAGGAAGCTGAGCCCGCGCTCGAGGTTGAGCCGACGCATCAGCTCGACGATCTCGGCCGCGTTCTCCGAGTCCAGGTCCCCGGTGGGCTCGTCGGCCCAGACGATCGCCGGGTCGTTCACGAGCGAGCGGGCGATCGTGACCCTCTGGCGCTCTCCGCCGGAGAGCTCGTCGGGGACGTGACCGGCTCGCTCCGCGAGGCCGACCAGGTCGAGTGCGTCGAGCGAGCGACGTCGCGCCTCGCCGACGGGACCCGCGCGACGAGGAGCGGAAGCTCGACGTTCTCGACCGCAGTCAGAACAGGCATCAGGTTGTAGAACTGGAAGACGAAACCCATGTGGCGCGCGCGATAGTCCGTCCGCTCGCGGTCGGACATCGTCCGCCAGCGACGTCCCTGCGATGCGCACCTCTCCGCCGTCGATCGAGTCGAGGCCCGACAGGCAGTTCAGAAGGGTCGTCTTCCCGCAGCCGCTCGGACCCATGATCGCGACCATCTCGCCTCGCTCGAGACGAGATCCACGCCGCGCAGCGCCTCCACGCGAACCGCACCGGTGTCGTATGTCCTGCGCAGCGCGCGCGCCTCGACGATCGGCGTGCTCATGTGCTTCACCTCCGGTCGTTGTGCTCCAGCGTCGCCGTCCGGGAGTCAGCGGACATCGGCAGGGCACCGCGGAGCGATCTCGGGAAAGTACGCACGCCTGCGTGCGAGAGCTAGGCGGCCGCGAGCGCGCCGGCGAGGTCGAGCGTCGAGAGGATGCCGACGGGTCGGCGCTCGACGGGATCGACGACCACGAGGTGCGCGACGCCCGTTCTCGTCATCAGCCGAGCGGCGACGTCGAGCGACGCGGAAGGTGCGATGGTGACTGCGGGCCGCATCGCGGTGCCCCCCGCACGCTGCTCTGCGAGCGGACGCACGCTTGCGGCGGCGACGAGGTCGAGGTCGGATACGACCCCCCAGAGCGTCCACGCATCGATGTCGTGCACGACGACGACGCAGTGAATGCGCTCGGCGCTCATCAACGCCGCGACGCGTGTCGAGCGACGCGTCGGCCGGGCAGCTCGACGAGGCCCCAGTGCATGACCTCGGCCACGCGCAGCGGAGCGATCGCACGAAAGCGCCGACGAGACGGGAGCGGTCATTCCCGGATGTTCGGCCCGAGCGTCGACTCGGGCCTCGGCTGTCGACCGCGAAGCGGCTGCGGAAAACTACGGTGGTCGCGTGCCTGCAGACGCGTCGCCGAGCGTCTACGCTCCTGCGCAGCAGGCCCCCGGGAGGACATGACTCAACAGACCGCAATCGATCGCCTGCGCGTCCTCGTGGACGCCGGGATCGCGCTGAGCTCCGAGCTCTCGCTCGACGCGTTGCTGCAGCAGCTCGTCGAGAAGGCGGCGCTTCTCACCGGCGCCCGCTACGCGGCGCTCGGCGTCATCGACCAGACCGGAACCGCACTCGAGCGATTCCTCACGACGGGCATCGACGCCGAGACGCACGCGGCCATCGGCGATCTTCCGAAGGGGCGAGGGATCCTCGGCGTGCTCATCCGGGAGGCGGCGCCACTCAGGCTCGCCGACCTCGGCGACCGATCCGCGCTCGGTCGGGTTTCCCGCCGAACCACCCGCCGATGCGGACGTTTCTCGGGGTTCCGATCCTGCTGCGCGGGGTTGCGTACGGGAATCTCTACCTCACCGAGAAGCACGGCGGCGACGAGTTCACCGAAGAGGACGAGGAGCTCATCCAGCTGCTCGCCGCGCAGGCAGCGGTCGCCATCGAGAACACGCGGCTGTACGAGACGTCGAACCGCTGGCTTCGCCATCTCGAGTCGCTGAACGAGATCGGCGAGGCGCTCGCCGGCGAGCTCGAGCTCGAGCCCCTCCTCGGCCTCGTCGCGCGGCGGCTGCGGAGCCTCGTGCAGGCACGGATCGTGCTCATCGCCCTGCCCGAGCCCGGCGCCGACCGTCTGGGGATCGCCGCGGCGGACGGCGAGGGCTCCGATGCCTACGGGCTCGTCGGAATGGATCTGGAGCTCGGCGGATCGAAGACGGGTCGCGTTCTCAGCGAGGCCGAAGCGAGCGCGTCGACTCGGTGCTCGACGATCCCGAGATCGACCAGCAGGTCGCTCGGCGGATGGGTGTTCGCTCCGCCCTCTACGTCCCACTCTTCGTCGGGGCTCGAGCGATCGGCGTCGTCGTGGCGCACGACAAGCTCGGACCGACGTCGAGCTTCACCGACGAAGACGTGCGGCTCGCAGAATCGCTGGCCGCGCGCGCTGCGATCGCGGTCGAGCTGTCCGAGCGAGTGAGCCGAGACGCCGTGAGGCGCGTCGTCGAGGCGCAGGAGAACGAGCGGGCTCGGCTTGCACGTGAGCTGCACGACGAGACCGGCCAGGCGCTGACGTCCATCTTGCTCGGGCTGAAGTCGCTCGACGACCGGGTCGAGACGGACGAAGGCCGCGCCGCGGTGGCAGAGCTCCGCGAGCTGGTCGTCTCCACCTTGCAGGACGTACGCCGTCTCGCGGTCGAGCTCCGCCCGGCGGCGCTCGACGACTTCGGCCTCGTGCCGGCGATCGAGCGCCTTCGCGACCTGATCGGCGAACAGGGCGACGTCTCGGTCGACCTTCGCTCGGAGCTCGGCGACCAGCGTCTCCCCGCCGAGGTCGAGACGGTGCTCTACCGAATCACGCAGGAGGCCATGACGAACGTCGTGAAGCACGCGGACGCGCGGCACGTGCGGGTGCACCTGAGTCGAGTCGGAAGCGGCGTGACGCTCGTCGTCCAGGACGACGGGCGAGGCTTCGATCCCGACGGCGTGCGCGAGGGGAGCGTCGGCCTCATCGGCATGCGGGAGCGCATCGCGCTCCTGGGCGGGCAGCCTCACGATCGAGTCGACCGAGGGCGCGGGCACGATGCTGACTGCAGAGGTTCCGATCCAGTGATTCGCGTTCTCATCGTCGACGACCACGCCGTCGTCCGTGCCGGGCTCCGGCGCCTCCTCGATGCCGAGACGGACATCGAGACGGTGGGCGAGGCGCCCAACGCCGATCGCGCCGTGTTCGAGGCGCTCGACGGGAAGCCCGACGTCGTCCTGATGGACCTCGTGATGCCCGAGAAGGGCGGCATCGAGGGCATGCCCGCGGTTCTCCAGGCGGTGCCCGGCACGAAGGTGCTCGTTCTCTCGATGCAGGACGACCCGCGCTACGTCCGCGCGGCGTTCGAGGCAGGTGCGAGCGGGTATGTCCTCAAGGAGGCCGCCGACACCGAAGTCGTGGCGGCGATCCGTGCTGTCGCGGCGGGCGAGCGATACGTCCATCCCGCGCTCGGCGCGAAGCTCGTCGCGGCGGAGTCCGAGGAGCGTCGACGCGCCGAGCAGGATCCGCTGTCCGAGCGGGAGCGGGAGGTTCTGCGGCTCCTCGCGCTCGGACATACGAACCAGGAGATCGCGAAGCAGCTCTACATCTCCGTCCGCACCGCGGAGACGCACCGCGCGCACATCATGCAGAAGCTCGGCCTCTCGAGCCGCGCAGAGCTCGTCCGCTACGCGCTCTCGCGAAGGCCTGCTCGAGTCCGACTGACCGCGGCCCGGCGATCGACCGAGACGCCGGGCCGCACGCAGCCGAAGAGGGCGGTGGGCCCGCCCTCTTCGCTTGGCGCTCCGGGAGGTCGGAGCATCTCGTCTATCCGGGAGCCTCCCGGATGCTACCGGATCAGCCCGTCACCGCCTGCGAGCTCCGATCGGCGCCCTCGCTGCGCGGCCTCCGGCTCCCGGCCGAACACCGCGAACGCGAGGATCACGAGCCCGACTCCGGTCAGCAGCAGCGCGACTCCGACGACCATGCCGAAGATCGAGAGCTGCTCGGCCATGTAGCTCGTGTTGAGCGCCGTCGTGATCGCGACCGCCGTCACCCAGCTCTGGCGAGCGGGGTTCGAGATCGGATTGCCTTCCTCGTCCTTCAGCGCCGCCTCTTCGTCGCTCGTCCCCTTCGCGCTCTCGGGGTCGTCGGCCGAGATGAAGCGGCCCATCTGCGCGTACGTCAGGCCCTCCGTGCGCTCGAGCTGGTGCTCGCGCATGATGCTCGCGAACGCTCGCGCCTGGTCACCGTTCGTGACCTGCTCGCCGTACCACGCGGACGCGTACTTGTCGGTCGGCGGGATCCTCGTCCGCCGCAGTGCTGAAGAAGACCTGCTCGTCCTTCAGGCGTCGCGCACCGTGTTCCGGCCGTCGACGCCCATGTAGATCGCTGCGGCGCCGAAGAGGATCAACACCGCGCCGGCGACGAATCCGCCGATCTCCCAGAACCTTCTGCCCTTCATCGTTCCACCTCCCGGTGAGCCCTGCATTTGATGTGATGTGGGCATGCTCGGTCGCCTGCGGGCGGCGAGCATCGGGACAAGCTCGTGTCGCTCGTGCGCCCGATCCGCGCTCGGCCCGCGGGGAACTACGTAGGGCCAGCAGCGGAGGAAACGGCCCGCAGGGTCGCGACAGTGTCGCCGTGCACGACCAGCACGGGCCGGCGCGCCTCCGCGATGACGCCACGGGAAGTGCTTCCGAGCAGCGCACTCGCGAACGCTCCGCGCCCGCGGGAGCCGAGCACGATCAGATCCGCGTCGAGCGAAACCGCATGCGCGACGATCTCGTCGACCGGGTCGCCCGACAGCACCTTGCCCTCTGCCTGGACAGCGTGTGACGATGCGTATCGCAGCGCTGCGACAAGGGTGCGGGTGCATCGTCCGGCGGCTCCAGTTCGTGCGGCACGGAGACCATCGGAAAGGCGCGTGCCGGGACGGACGGCACCACGTACACGAAGTGCACGGTGCCACCCCGCTCGGCGGCGAGCTCGACGCCGAAAGCAACCGCACTGGTTGCAGAAGGCGAACCGTCAGTTGCGACCACGATCGTCTCCACGACATCCCTCCTCGCGCTCTATGTCTTTCGATGATCCGAACGCCGCGGGGGCCGCGCATCAGGGCCGACTCCGATCGGACCACGTAGTTGCCCACAGACGAGAACTGCCTGGGATTTCTCCCGGGCAGCAGTACTCGCACACGAGACGTGTCAGTGAACGACCAAGACGTCGCAGTGCGCGCGGCGTTGAACCGATCCGCTGACGCTGGTCCCGAACAGCTCCGAGATGAAGCTCGCGTGACCACTGCCGACGACGATCAGGTCGGCTCCTTCCCTCTCGGCGACGTCGAGGATCGTGTCGGCCGGATCGCCGATGGCGAGCTGCGATGCAGCCTCGATGCCCCTGCGGCCGAACTCCGCCTTCGCGAGCTCGAGCTGCTCACGATGGAGCTCGGGCGGCTCGACCGGATCGATCGGGCCGATACCGTGTGCCGCCCCGACCAGCACCGGTGCGACGCTGACGACGGTCACGCGCGCCCCGAAGGCCTTCGCGAGCTCGGCCGTACGATCGAGCGCGCTTTTCGCGGTCTCGGTGTCGTCGTAGCCCAAGACGATCGACTTCATGTCTACCTCCTTCCGTCGACGTGACCATCGCTCGTGCGCGCGCGCACGTCACCAGTAGTAACCCGTGCGATCGTGGTGGTTTCCCCGGGCAGGAAAGAGTGCGGGAATGCCGCGCGACGTAGCTGGTCTCTACGGATGACGATGCGCCGACTGCACGCGAGCGTCTGGGCATGTATGCGCGAGCGGTCGACGACGCGGGGACCCGTCTCCGGGAGCTGCGCAACGAGGAGTGGCACGATCTCGCGCTGGCCGGGGCAGCACTCGGACTCGCCATGGGCGCGACGGAGTACGCGCCGTCGCTGGCGCTGCCCCTCTTCGTCGGAGGGCTCGCTCTCGGCCTGCTCGGGATCCGGGCGCTCTGGCGCCACTGGGATCTCGTC
Organism: uncultured Gaiellaceae bacterium; assembly: GCA_963744285.1. Lineage (GTDB taxonomy): Bacteria > Actinomycetota > Thermoleophilia > Gaiellales > Gaiellaceae > GMQP-bins7. The sequence continues at coordinate 46,608 of CAVUTA010000003.1, forward strand.
GACCGTCTGGCCGACGAGCCCGCTGCGTACACAATTCCCGAGGTGCTCACCTACGCGTTGCGCGATACGACGATGGAGCGCCGGCAAAGGTACGCAGCGTTGATCCGCCACCATCTCGACCCGACCTACACGAGTCCTTCGCTGCGCCTGGACGACGCGGCCGAGGAGCTCGCTGCGCTCGCCGACCAGCTCGAGGACGAGGCGCTCGAGCTGAGCCCGGCGTGTGCCGTCGCCTGCTCTCGGCTCGTGAGCGAGCCGACGCAGAGCCCACTGCTCAACCCCGCACTCCCTCACGACGAGCTCCGGTCGAGCGCGCACCGAATCCGCGGTGGTTTCAGCCGGAGGAGTCTGTGAGTCGTGGATGATTGAGGCGAGGGCCTATGGCTTCTGAAGTCGCCGGCATCGCCGACGTCATCCTGCGAGATGGCAGAACGCTGCGGCTGCGTCCGCCGCGGCGCGAGGACGCCGGTGCGCTCGTCGAGTTCTTCGGCGTCGCTCTCCGAGCGAAGCGTCTACCTGCGGTTCCACGGCTTCCGGAAGATGGACGAACGCTCGTCGAGCCTGTCCTCGAGCCGGACTGGGAAGAACGAGGCGCGCTGCTGGGAACGCTCGTCGAAGAGAACGGCCGAGCGCGTCGTGGCCGTCGCCAACTACGTGCGCCTGCGCGACCCGGCGACCGCCGAGGCGGCGTTCGCCGTTGCGGACGAGCACCAGCGTCGGGGCATCGGCACTCGACTGCTCGAGCAACTCGCAGCCGCGGGCAGCGGAGGTCGGAATCGAGCGCTTCGTGGCCAAGCGTCCTGGCGGACAACCGCGACATGCTCGGCGTCTTCGAGTCCGCGGGTTCGAGCTTACGCGCGAGCTCGAAGGGGGCGAGGTCGAGGTGCGAGTTCCCGATCGCCCCGACGGAGCACTACCGCGAGCGTGTCGCCGAGCGCGACCACACCGCCGTCACCGCGTCGTTGCGTCCGTTCTTCGAGGCGACGAGCGTGGCCGTCGTCGGCGCGTCGCGTCGGCGCGGCTCGATCGGAGGCGAGCTGTTCCGCAACATCCTCGCCGGCGACTTCACGGGCGTCGCGTACCCGGTCAACCGGGACGGGAAGCCGGTCGCCGGCGTCCGCGGCTACCGCTCGATCGAGGAGATCCCCGATGCTGTCGACCTGGCCGTCATCTGCGCTGCCCGCGGCAGCCGTGCTCGAGGCGGCCGAGCAGGCGCTTCGTCGCGGGTGTGCGGGCGCTCGTCGTCATCTCGGCCGGATTCGCCGAGGTCGGCGCGGAGGGCTCGGCGCGGCAGCAGCAGCTGCTCGCGCTCGTGCGCGCGCACGGCGCCCGGCTGATCGGTCCGAACTGTCTCGGGATCGCGGTCGCCGGCCCGAGCCTGAACGCGACGTTCGCCGCCCGCTTCGCGCCGAGCGGCAACATCGGCTTCTCCTCGCAGAGCGGCGCGCTTGCGATTGGCGTTCCTCGAGGCTGCAGATGCGCGCGGGCTCGGGCTCTCGTCGTTCGTCTCGATCGGGAACAAGGCCGACGTCTCGTCCAACGATCTCCTCGAGTGGTGGGAGGACGACGACGACGACGCGAGTCGATCCTGCTCTACCTCGAGTCGTTCGGGAATCCGCGGCGGTTCGGCCAGCTCGCGCGAAGGGTCGCGCGACGCAAGCCGATCCTCGCGCTGAAGAGCGGCGACGACGACGATCGGGCAGCGCGCCGCGAAGTCCCACACCGCCGCACTGGCCGGGTCCGACACAGCCGTCGATGCGCTGTTCCACCAAGCCGGCGTGATCCGCGCCGACGTCGCTCGAGGAGCTGATCGACGTGGCCGACGCTGCTGTCGAGCCAGCCGGAGCCCGGCGGACGGCGAGTGGGCGTGCTCACGAATGCCGGAGGGCTCGGGATCCTGTGCGCCGACGCATGCGACGCTGCCGGGCTGGAGCTGCCCTGGTTGTCGGAGGACAACGGCATGCGCTCGCGGCGCTCCTTCCCGGAGAGGCGAGCGTCGCGAATCCGGTCGACATGCTCGGCGGAGCCACAGCCCAGACGTACGCCGAAGCATTGCTGCCGTTGCTGCTCGCGACCCGCACGTCGACGCCGTGATCATGCTGTTCGTGCCCACGGTCGACCGCGGTCGCGCGAGGATGTCGCGCGAGCGATCGACGACGTCGCGGCGACCGAGGCCGCCGGAAAGCCGGTGCTGGCGGTCGTCATGTCCGCCGAGGGGTCCCGCCGGCCTTCCATGCGGGCGAAAGCCACGTCGCCGCGTTCACGTATCCCGAGTCCGCGGCCCGGGCGCTGGGCCGCGCCGCCGCGCGCGCCGACTGGCTGCGCCGGCCGCACGGAGCGATTCCCGGCGCTCGAGGACGATCGACAGGCAGCGCAGCCGCGCGCGTCGTCGACGGCGCGCTCCTGCGCGGCGAGGACGTCGTGGCTCGAGCCCGCCGAGACGCGCGCAGCTGCTGCAGGCATACGGCATTCCGCTCGTCGCACGAGCGGATTGCAGACGATTCCGCCGCGGCCGTCGTCGCCGCCCGACGAGCTCGGGTACCCGGTCGTCGTGAAGATCGGCCGAGGCCGGCGCCCACAAGACCGAGCGTGGGGGGAGTCGCGCTCGACCTCGCCGACGACGATGCCGTACGCCATGCCGCCGAGTGGATCGGCGCACCGGTGCTCGTCCAGCCGATGGTGCGCGCGGTGCCGAGCTCCTCGCGGGCGTCGTCCAGGATCCGGTGTTCGGTCCGCTCGTGGCATTCGGCCCCGGGGGCGTGCTCGCCGAGCTCATCGGCGAGGCCGCGTTCCGGATCGCGCCCCTGACCGACCAGGACGCCGAGGAACTCGTCCTGAGCGGCAAGACGGGGCGGCTCGTTGCGGGTTCCGCGGTGCGCCGGCGGCGGACGCCGGAGCGGTCATCGATCTCGTCCACCGCCTCGCCCGCCTCGGGGACGAGGTGCCCGCCGTCGTCGAGCTCGACCTGAACCCGGTGATCGCCCGGCCCAACGGCTGCGTCGCGGTCGATGCGCGCGTTCGTGTGCGTCACCTGACGCGTGTCAACCGGCCGAAGACGTGGTAGCCGACAGCTACGGGTTCTCCGCGACCGAATCAGTAGCGGCACCGATGAGCACGCGTCGACCGGCGTCCACGATCAGGCGGAACCCGACGAAGGAGGACCCGATGAAGGTCAGCGATCTCATGTCGACGGACGTCGTGACGACGACGCCGGCCGCCACGCTGCGGGACGTTGCACGCGTGCTGGTCGAGCACGACATCTCGGGCATTCCCGTCTGTGACGATGCAGGAGCGGTCGTCGGCGTCGTGAGCGAAGGGGACATCCTCTTCAAGGAGCGCGGTCCGATCGAGACCCGTGGCGGCTTTCTCGGGTGGCTCCTCGACTCCCCGCCCGAATCGGAGCTGGAGAAAGCGCGGGCGCGCACTGCCGGCGAGGCGATGACCTCCCCGCCCGTGACGGCGGCGCCCTTCGAGTCCGCTGCCGCAGCCGCGAGACGAATGACCGAGATGGGGGTGAACCGACTGCCGGTCGTCGCGAAGGACGGACGCCTGGTCGGAATCGTCACTCGGGCAGACCTGATCCGCGCGTTCGTGCGCCCAGATCACGTGATCGCCGCCGAGATTCGCGACGAGGTGCTCAGGAGGGTGCTCTGGTTGACCCCCGGAGTGATCCAGGTCGAGGTCCGTGACGGCGAAGTCGAGCTCGCCGGCGAGCTCGACACGGCGGAGGCCGAGGTTCTCGAGAAGCTCGTAGCGAAGGTCCCCGGAGTTGTCGCCGTGCGGTCTGCCGTGACGGTTCGGGCCGAGAACGCGGCCGCGCGCCGCTAGAAGAGGAGAGGACCATGAGCATCTTCAAGAGCCACCGCTACGGCGTTCGAACGACGTGGCACGACGGAAAGCGCGTGACCCTGTCCGCGCCCGGGGAAGCCGATCCTGGACGTCGCGCTTCCGGCGGACTTCAAGAACGGAGTGCCCAGCGTCTGGAGCCCGGAGGAGCTCCTGATCGCGTCACTGGCGACATGCTTCGAGCTCACGATGATCGCGGTCTCGGAGTACAGGAACGTCCCGCTTCACGACGTTCGGGTCGACGCGACCGGCCACGTCGAGCGCAAGGGGCACCTGTACAAGCTCATCCTGCTCGAACTGGAGGTCCACGCCGAGACGGACATCGGGCGACGAAGCGACATCGAGCACATCGCCCAGATGGCGCACGAAGGATGTCTCGTCGGCAACGCCCTCGACGTCCCGGTTCGCCTCGACCTCGTGATCGACGAGCCAGCCGTTGTAGAAGCATCGACATGACGGAGGAGAGGTCACGGTGACGCTCATCTGGTTCATGATCTGGTTCATCTGCGACCTCGTCGGCGACGAGGTGCTGACGTTCGACCCCGTGAACTGGTGGGCCGGGACGCTGCTCCTGACGATCGCGCTCGATCTCAGCAGGCAGCACGCTCCTCCGTTCGGCAAGACGCCGCGGCACGAGTGATCGGCCCGTGCAGCCGCGGGACGCTGCGCATGCTCGATCCGTCGAGCACCCAGCGAACTCCGCACCGATCTCGAGGGCGGTTAGGCACATGGGTTTGAGACTCGAGGTACTCCGCGGATGAGACGTAGAGCCTCCATCGGAGGACGGCTCTCCGGAGTCCTGCGCATCTACCTGCCGGACCTGGTCTACGGAGCGAACGACGGCATCATCACGACGTTCGCCGTCGTCTCCGGCGTGGTCGGCGCCAGCCTCTCCGAGCGGATCATTCTCATCCTCGGCTTCGCGAACCTGGTGGCGGACGGCTTCTCCATGGGTGCGAGCAACTTCCTCGCCCGTCGCTCGTATGCGGACGCGGAGGACCGCGCCGATCGCCCCGAGGCGATGCGCCATGGCACAGCCACACTGATCGGCTTCCTCACGGCGGGAATCGTGCCGCTCATCGCCTATGTCGTTCCCCTTCCCGACGACTATCGCTTCCCGCTCGCCATCGTCCTGACGCTCTCGACGCTGTTCGCCGTCGGCGCCGCGCGCGCGCTCGTCACTCGTCTCGGCTGGATCCGCAGTGGGCTCGAGATGCTCTGTGTCGGTGCCCTGGCCGCGGCGGTCGCCTACTCGATCGGAGCCATCGCCTCGGCGCTGACCTAACCGACGATGATGGCCGCGATGTCGAAGTACGCGACGATCGACCGTGGATGACCGTCGCCAGGGTGCGGACGAGATCCGTAGTTGTGCGCATCGTCCTACGGCCTGCCCCCGATGCTCTTTGGGTGCGATCGCGTGACTCTTGGACCGTCAACACGGATCGGAGGCTCTCATGTTCGACTGGATCCGGAGTCAGGAGTGGAGCGCAGAGCTCTGGGTTTCGGCTTGGGTCGCCATCGTGGTGTTCGTCACGGTCGTCCTCTGGGAGTACGGCAAGCATCAGCACCCGAGGCGATGAGCGTCGACGCCGCGGGTGGAGTCCTGCTTCGCGACCCAACGGCCGCTGGGCGATTTCCGGGCCTTCTGTCTGAACGACGCGGTTGCCCGTTTCCTTACTGAAGTTGATGTGCCAAGCGCTCGAGTTGCACGAGGCGCTCCGTCAGGCGGACGCCTCTGGCGCCGCCGCCTCGCGCCGCTTGCGCCAGTAGCGCTCGATGCCGCGGAAGTGGTGCCAGTAGGGCGCGGCTCGATCGTACGAGTCGGCCAGCTCCGGAGTCCGTCTGGGAGACGTCGTGGCGAGCGGCCGCGACGAACGTCTGCTCGTCCATCCCGTTCTCGACCCAGCTCGGCCCACCGGCTCAGGGTCGTCGCGCAGCTCCGCGAGGTGCTCCTCGACGTCGTCGTGCACGCCGAAGTGGATGAGGGCGAGACGGTCGGGACCGCGGCGCTCGATCTCGAGGATCGTCTGCTCCCACGCCTCGAGGTCGAACTCCGGCGGAGGGCACGGCGGCATCACGAAGCCGCCGCCGCCGACTCGCACGCCCGCCGCGTCGCCCGCGTAGAGCGTCCCGGTGCCGTCGAGATACGAGACGTGGTGCCAGGCGTGGCCAGGCGTCGGGAAGCATGCGAGCCCGACGACCTCGTCGCCGACGATGTGCACGTTCTCGGCCGGCACCGGCACGAGCTCGCCCCAGAGCTCGTCGAATGCATCGCCGTAGAGCCGGCGTGCGCTCGCCTCGAGCTTCGACGGATCGATGACGTGCGGGGCTCCGATCTCCGAGACGTGCACCTGCAGCCCGGGGTGCTCGCGGACGAGCGTGCCCGCCGCTCCCGCGTGGTCGAGGTGGATGTGCGAGAGGAGAAGGTGCCTGATGTCCGTCAGCGCGAGGCCGCGCTCGCGGAGCCCGACCTTCAGGTGCTCGACACAGGTCGTCGGCCCGCAGTCGAAGAGCGCCGGCCCGTCGTCCGTCTCGACGAGGTAACAGCCGATGATTCCCGGCGCCGAGTGGTGGAGGTCGATCGGCGCGACGCTCATCCTGCGAGCGCCGCGTCGAGGTCCTCGATGAGGTCCTCGGCCGACTCGATTCCGACCGACAGGCGGATCAGCGTCGGTGGAACGGCGAACGGCGCGTCCGCGGTCGACGCGTGCGTCATCCGCGCCGGGTGCTCGATGAGACTCTCGACGCCGCCGAGGCTCTCCGCGAGCTTCCAGATCTTCGTGCGCGCGACGAGGTCGACGGCCTCCTGCTCGTCCTCGAGGAGGAAGGAGACCATTCCGCCGAAGTTCTTCATCTGCCGTGCGGCGACCGCATGGCCCGGGTGCGACGGCAGGCCGGGGTACAGGACGTGCTGGACGCGCGGATGCCGCTCGAGGAAGGCGGCGACCGCGATCGCGTTGGCGCAGTGCCGATCCATCCGCACCGCGAGCGTCTTCACGCCGCGCAGGACGAGCCACGCGTCGAACGGGCCGGGCACCGCGCCGAGCGACTTCTGCAGGAACGCGAGCCGCTCGGCCAGCGCGTCGTCGTTCGTCGCGAGAAACCCGCCGATCACGTCGGAATGGCCGCCGAGGTACTTCGTCGTCGAGTGGAGCACCACGTCGGCGCCGAGCGCGAGCGGTTGCTGGAGGTACGGCGTCGCGAAGGTGTTGTCGACGATCACGAGTGCGTCGACCGCGTGGGCCGCTTCCGACGCGGCGGCGATGTCGACGATGTTGAGCGCCGGGTTCGTCGGCGTCTCGAGCCAGACGAACTTCGTCTGCTCCTCGAGATGCGCGGCGAGCCCGGTCGAGATCTCGTCGGGCGTGAGGAACGTGAATCGATACCCCTTCGGCTCGTACACCTGCGTGAACATGCGGTAGATGCCGCCGTACACGTCGTTGACCGCGACGACGTGATCGCCGGGCGAGAGCAGGTGCATGAGGGTCGTCGCCGCGCCGAGACCGGAGGAGAACGCGCGGCCGTGCGCAGCGCCCTCGAGCGAGGCGATGCACTCCTGCAGCGCGGTTCGCGTCGGGTTGCCGACGCGTGCGTAGTCGTAGCCCTTGTGGACGCCGACTGCCTCCTGCACGTAGGTCGACGTCTGGTAGATCGGCGTCGTGATCGCGCCCGTCGCGGGGTCGGGCTCCTGGCCTTCGTGGATCGCACGCGTCTCGAAGTGCATCGCGCAGGATGCTACTCAGGCGACCGCGAGTCCTTGCGACGGTACACCTGGAACTGGCCTAGGATCGCCCGGTGCCACGCGTCCATGTGGTCGAGGAGAGCACCGCGAGCCCCGAGCAGGTCCTGGAGGCGGCGCGTGACTTCTCCCCTCGCCGGGCCGAGCTGTGGCGGGACGTCTACACCGAGCATCTGACGATCCACGACCGGGGCGAGACCTGGGCCGATGTGACCGAAGGCAATCCGTGGCCGATCGGGCTCGTCTGGGAGCGGCTGCGCTACGACTGGTCGCAGCCAGGTGTGGTCAAGGGCACTGTCGTCGAGTCCAATCTCTTCAAGCCGGGGAGCACATGGGAAATTCGTGCGACGCGGGCCACAGGTGATGGGAGCCGCGTCGAGATCGCCGCGATCCGCCACTTGCGAGGCCGGGGGTGGGTGCTCTGGCCCTTCTTTCCGCTCGGGCTGGCGCGACGCGACGTCTCGGCCTATCTCCGGCAGTTTCTCGCCAGGTAGAAAGCGGCTAGCTCCGGCTGGTCGCGACCGACTCCGCGCCGAGCCAGGTCGCGAGGCTCGCCAGGGCTTCGTCCGCCCGCGAGGTGTCTCCCCACGCACCGAGCACCTCGAGCGTCTTCGTCTTGCGATCGAAACGCGGCTCGATGCGGCCGACGAGCCGGTCGCCGACGAGGATCGGCAGCACGTAGTAGCCGAACTCACGCTTCGCCGACGGGACGTACATCTCGAGGCGGTAGTGGAAGTCGAAGAGCGCTTCGGCTCGATCGCGGTCGTGGATGAGGCGGTCGAATGGGGAGAGGAACGTCGCGCGATCCGGGACGGCGCCGGCGTCGGCATCCGGGTGGGCCTCCCAGCCCGCCTTCGTCAGTCGCACGCCGAGCGCGCGGAAGCGCTGTTCAGCGAGGACGCGATCGGCGTCGCGCGTCGACATCGTCTCGGCCGGCGGATACCAGCGCTCGGCGAGATCCCACAGCCGCTGCTTCCCGTGTCGACCGGCGACCGCGACGACGCCGTACGCGTGGAGGATCTCCAGCATCAGCGTGACCTCGCGGCTGCCCCACCAGCGATGCGGCTCGTCCGGTCTGGGGACGGACTCGTGTTCGAGCTCGCGCGATGGCATCGGCCCGTTCCGGTCGAGCTCGCGCAACACGTAGCGCTTGAAGCGCGCATTGCGCTGGAGGAACTCGTGGCTCCAGCGCTCGTGCTTGTAGTGACGGCTCCGCCTGCGGCGCCGCATCCGCGCCTGGACGAGCGGCAGCGACTCGATCGGCCAGATGTACGCGTTCCACTCGAAGAGCTTCCTCTCGACCCACAGCAGCCGGTCGAGCTCCGCGACGTCGTACGGCCCGAGCCGGCTCCAGAGCACGAGCTGCTGCGGCGGCGCGACCGTCGAGATCGGGTCGATCTGGAGGAAGCCGAGCTGCTGCACGGTGTCGAGGATCGTCGTCGCCGAGCCGTCGAGGAGCTGCGCGCGAACCGCGATCCGGCGCGCCTCCTCTGTCGATACGACTTTCACTGCGACGGCGGCTCGCGCTCGAGGCGCCAGCGGATATCGGCCGAGGCGTCGGACTCGGGCGCCGCGTCGTCTCGCGCCGCTCGTGCGTCGAGCCAGTCGGCATAGCGGTTCGCGAGCGGTGCCGCCGTCGCGCCGTGCGCGAGCACGGAGAGCCCGACGGTGACGAACACCGTCGTCAGGATCAGCCCCTGGTTCGGGAGCGCGCTCTCCTCCTCGAGCAGCAGGAGGGCGAAGACGATGGAGGCCGCGCCTCGCGGGCCGAACCAGCCGAGAAACGCGACCGTCGGGCGGCGCGCGCTCGTACCGAGCATCGCGATCGCGACGGGAACCATCCGCACGAGCGTGAGGCTGAGAACAGCGTAGAGCGCGATCTGCCACGTCAGGTCGCGGAGTGCCGGGCCGAGGAGAATCGCTCCGAACACGACGAACGTCACGGCCGCCAGAACGGCGCCGGTCTGCTCCATGAGGTACGAGACGCCGCCGCCGCGATGGCGCCGGAGCCCGCCGAACACCATTCCGCCGACGAATGCGGCGATGAACCCCGAGCCGCCGATCGCCTCCGCAAGCCCGTAGCCGAGGAGTGCTCCGGCGAGCGGCACGACCTGAAGCCAGGTGCCGTCGACGAGGCGGCGCATTCCCGCTTGGACGACGACTGCAGCCGCCGCGGCGCCCGCGACCACGCCACCGAGAACGCCGTAGCCGATCTTCTCCAGGACGAGCTCGGCCGCTGCACCGTCGCCGATCGCGCCCTCCTCCGCCAAGCGCGACGGCGAGCGCGACGAAGAACAGCGGGACGCAGATCCCGTCGTTCAGACCGGCCTCGACGTTGAGGCTCTGGCGTATGCGGGTGGGAAGGCGTGGCGACGTGACGACCGCCTGCCCGAGCGCGGCGTCGGTCGGTGCGAGGATGATCGCGAGGACAAGCGCCTCAGGCCACGCGAGATCGCCGAGGAACGCGACGCCGGCGACGAAGCCGGCAAGGATCGTGAGCGGCAGGCCGATCGCGAGCAGTCGCGTCGGTATCCCGAGTGTCCGGCGGAGCGCCTTCAGGTCGATGCGCGACGCGTCGGAGAAGAGGACGACGGCGAGCGTCGCCTCGGCGAGCGTCTTGACCTCGATGCCCGTCGCCGATGGATCGATGAGCCCGAGCGCCTCGACGCCGACGACGAGGCCAGCGGCCGTGAAGACGATCGGGGCGGTGATCGACGTGCCCTCGATGCGACCCGAGATCGCCGCGAAGCCGAGGAGGATGGCCGCGAGCGTGGCGAGCTGCCAGTGCATGCGCGGAGCTTCGCAGAGGTCGGCCGAGACGACCCGGGTATAGGTTCGCCCGATGCCCGCGTGGGATGCGGAGGTAGCGATCGACCATGTGCTCGTGCGCGCGCTCCTCGCCGAGCAGTTCCCCGAGCTCGACGCCTCCGGGGCGCGCCTGCTCGCAGAGGGCTGGGACTACTCCGTCTGGGTCGTCGAGGAGCGGTGGGCGTTCCGGTTCCCGCGACGCGAGGTCGCGATCCCAGGGGTCGGGCGCGAGCTCGAGGTGTTGCCGCGTCTCGCGCCCCTGCTTCCGGTTCCGATCCCGGAGCCGCGGTTCGTCGGCACGCCGAGCGAGCGCTTCCCCTGGCCGTTCTTCGGCGCGACGCTTCTTGCCGGCGTCGAGCCGGCCGAGGCTGCGCTGAAAGACGCAGAGCGCGTGGCGCTGGGCGCAGAGCTCGGACGCATTCTGCGGACATTGCACTCACCCGAGACGCTCCTCGAAGTCGACCAGGGGCGAGCGCTACCCATTGACCTCAACCGACGGGCGGACATGACATACCGCCTGCCGTGGGTGCGCGAGAGTCTCAGCGCCCTCGAAGCTCAGAGGATCTGGCAGGCGCCAGTACGCGCCGAGATCATCCTCGCCTCAGCGGAGGTGCTCACCACGACCGCGAGCGAGCTCGTGCTGGTGCACGGCGACCTGCACCAGCGCAACGTGCTCATCGGCGGCGGCGGCGTGATCACGGCGTTCATCGACTGGGTGGACGTCTGCCGGGCGGATCCGTGCATCGATCTCGTGTTGTACTGGTCGCTTCTCACGCGTGCCGGTCGCGAGCGTTTCCTGGTCGAGTACGGACCAGTCAGCGACGAGCAGTTCCTCCGTTCTCGCGTGCTCGCGATCGGACTTGACTCGATGCTCGCGCTCTATGCGCATGAAGTGAGGAACGCGAGGTTGGAGCTGGAGACGGTTGCGGCTCTCGAGCGGACGCTCGTCGACTAGTCCGGAACGCGGCCGTCGAGGATCGCGGCCAGGCGCGCGGGGTCGATGTTCCCGCCGCAGACGATGCAGACGACGCGCCCCGACCCCGCCTGACCCGCGAGAGCGGCCGCGACGGCGAGGCCCGCCGCACCCTCGGCGACGATGCGGCCGCGCTCGGCCAGCACCTTCACGGCCGCAGCCGCCTCGGCGAGCGGGATCGCGAAAGCCTCCGAGACGAGCGGCTCGGCGCGCTCCCACATGTCCTGGAGTAGCCCACCCGAGCCGGCGCCGTCGATGAACGACGGCGTGTACTCGACCGGAACGGGAGCCCCGCCGTTCGCGACGGCGGCGGCGACGGGCGCGCCGGTCTCGGGCTCGACGACCACGATTCGCGTAGCCGGTCGCAGCGCCGCGAGGGCGCTCGCGATTCCGGTCGTCAGCCCGCCGCCGCCCCATGGGATGACGACGGCGTCGATCTCGTCCAGATCCTCCGCGAGCTCGAGCCCGATCGTCCCGTTCCCGGCCATGACCCGCTCGTCGCGCACGGGGTGGACGAAGGTGCCGTCCACACCGTCCATGCCGCCCGCCTCCATCGCCGCCCACCACTCGTCCCAGGTGACCATGACCACGCGGCCGCCGAGGCGCTCGACGGCCGCGAGCTTGCCGGGAGACGAGTTGTGCGGAGCGATGATCGTCGCGGGCACTCCGAGCTCCCGCGCCATCCAGGCGACGCCCTGCGCCATGTTCCCGGTGCTCGTCGTGACGAGGCCGGCGGCGACCTCCTCCCGCGACAGGGCGAGCGCCGCGTTCCCCGCGCCGCGGATCTTGAACGAGCCGATCGGCTGCAGGTTCTCGAGCTTGAGCCAGATCTCCGCGGGCGCGTCGTCGACCTGGAGCCGGACGAGCGGCGTGCGGATCGCGGTCCCCGCGAGCCGCTCGCGCGCCGCCTCGATGTCGGCGAGCGGGATCAGAAAGTCGAACCTCGACGCCCACGCCTCGCTCTCGCGCGCGCCGGAGAACGAGTTCCGCAGACGCGAGGTCCTCGACCGCGATGCCGAGCGACTTGAAGACGGTCAGCTCGTCCTCGTGCTCGCGGCCTGGGTGCGCCCCGAGCAGCACCTCGCCGAGCTCGGCCTTGATGTGGTCCGGGCCGAAGGCGCCTTCCGCCGCGGGGATGAGGTAGTCGCCGGACTCGTTCAGGGTGGACTCGCGCCGATCGACGAAAGAGCGAGCGTGCGCCATCGTCTCCGTGTCGAGCTCGCGCGTCGTCCGGATGCTGGAACCGACTGCGTTCACGTGTGCGCCGCGGGCGAGCCAGCGCTTCTCGACGATCGGCTCCTTCGCCGCCGTCGTCGTGCACACGACCTCTGCACCGAAGAGCGCCGCGTCGATCGACGGCGCGACCGTGGCGCCGACCTCGCCGGCGAGCTCTTCGGCTGCCTCGAGCCGCCGCGCCCAGATCCGGATCTCGGGATCGTCGAGCACGGCCCGCATCGCGTGGACGTGGCCTCGCGCTTGCGCTCCCGCTCCCAGGATCGCGACGCGCTGCGCGTCCGGCCGCGCGAGCGCGCGGGTCGCGACTGCCGAGACGGCCGCCGTGCGGATCTCGGTGATCGGCGACGCATTCATGATCGCGACGAGCTCGCCCGTCTCTCCGTCGTGGAGCAGGACGCCGCCCATGTGCGTGTCGAGGCCGCGCGACGGGTTCGTCGGGACGATGACGATCTCCTTCAGCGCGTAGGCGGCCGCGGGAGCCGCCGCGGTACGCGGGCATGAGGCCGAGCAGTGTGTCGGCTCCATCGGGACGCGCGATCGAGCGGAGCGGGTTGTAGAGCTCGCCGCGCGCGAGCGAGGCCAGCACCTCGGTCATCGCCTCGACGCACGACTCCATGTCGAGAAGCTCACGAACCTCGTGCTCGTTCAGGACGATCACGGGAACAAGCCTCCCAGATGCGCGTGTTCCTCTGCCGAGAGCTCGAGCGCGAGCGCTTCGCGAACAGGCTCGAGCTGCTCGGCGCGGGTCGGTCCGACGACGACGCCCGTGACCTCCGGGACGCCGAGCAGCCAGGCGAGCGCGAGGCCCGCCATCGAGACGCCGCGTCCGAGCGCTTCGCGCTCGAAGGCCTCGAGCGCGTCGAAGACGGCGTCGTTCTCGAATTGGCGGTAGCCATCGGGACGCTGCGTCATGCGCGAGCCTTCCGGGTACGCCTGGCCGCGCCGATAGCGGCCCGCAAGCCAGCCGCCGGCGATCGGGCTGTGCACCTCGTACCCGAGGCCGTGCTCGTGGCAGACGGGAAGCACGGTCTCGGCGTCGTTCCGCTCGAGGAGCGAGAACGAGTTCTGCACCCACTCGTAGCGCGTCAGCCCTGCGAGCTCGGAGATCTCGACGGCTTCCGCGAGCTGCTCGGCCGTGTAGTTGGACGCGCCGACCGCGCCCACGGTGCCCGGCCCGGACGAGCTCGTCGAACGCCGCGAGCGTCTCCTCGACCGGCGTGTCCGGATCGGGCGCATGGGCCATGTACAGCGGTATGCGCTCGATGCCCAGCCGCTCGAGGCTCGACTCGATCTGCCGTCGGATGCGGCTGCCGAGACAGCCCGCGATCCTCGCCCTCGCCCATCGGGTTGAACGTCTTCGTCTCGATCGATGATCGCGTCGCGAACCTCAGAGCCCTTCTCCGCGAGCCACTCGCCGATCCACGTCTCGCTCCGTCCCCCTCCGTACGCGTCGGCGGTGTCGAACGTCGTGATGCCGAGGTCCCACGCGGCATCCATGATCCGCGGCGCTTCGTCGCGCGGGATGCCCTGCCCGAAGAACGCGGGCGCCGAGCCGACGCCGCCGAAGTTCCCGCAGCCGAGGACGATCCGCGAGACGGAGATCCCGCTCCGGCCGAGCTCGCGCGTTTCCACGCCGCGATCCTAGGTCGGGGGCAACGGCCTGGGGCGCAGTTCGGGCAGAGGGAACGACGACGTCACCGCGACGGCCCGACCCTCGGTGGCCGACGCTGTGATGGCATCGAGGATCTCGACGATGTGCGCTGCGTGAGCGCCGGTGGCGCGATGCGGCCGGCCGGTCACGATCGCGTCGCTCAGGTCGCCGAGCGCCCGCCCCCAGTCGGTGCCGCGGAACGCGTTCGCGACGGGCACCGCCTCGTACGAGCCGCCGAACGGCGCAAGCTCGACCGTTGCGTCGAACTCCTGCCAGCTCGAAAGGAAGACGGAGCCGGTGTCGCCGTGGAGCTCGATCCCGCTCTGCTTCGAGTGGTGGCCGACGTAGAAGTTCGCGGTGAGCCGCACGACCGTTCCGCTCTCGAGCTCGACGACTGCGACGCCGAAGTCCGGCGCGCCCGGGGAGAAGGGCTCTCCGGACGTCGTCGTGCGATCGGGATACACGATCGTCCCGAACGCCGTCACTCGGCGAGCCGGGCCGAACATGGCGGTGAGGATCGTCAGCGGGTACACGCCGACGTCCGCGAACGGACCGATGCGGTAGAAGGGCTCGGGGTGAGGGTGCCAGCTCTCGATGCGGCTCCAGTTGACCTCCGCGTAGGCGACGCGCACCGTGCCGATCGCTCCCTCGTCGACGAGACGCCGCATCGTCTCCTGCGCCTCGCCCATGAACGTGATCGGAGAGCACGAGAGCCGCAGGTTCCGCTCGGCGGCCAGGTCGACGAGCGAGCGGGCGCTCGCGTAGTCAGGTGCGAGCGGCTTCTCCGAGTGCACGTGCTTTCCCGCCTCGAGGGCTGCCGTCGTCACCTCGGCGTGGACACCGGGGTACGTGAGGTTGACGATCGCGTCCACAGCGGGGTCGCCGAGAACGTCGTCGAGCGACGGGTAGTCGACTCCGCCGAACCGATCGACGAACGCCGCGCTGAGAGCCGGATCGACGTCCGTCGCACCGGCGATCCGCACGGACGGGTACGCACCGATCGTCTCGCCGTAGGCGCCGGAGATGTTCCCGCACCCGATCACCGCGACGCGAAGTTGCTCAGACATCGCTTCCTACTCCCGCCTGCCGAGAGCTGCTCCCGGACGAGAACGAGCATGCGAGCGCACTCGCCGGTGGGGTCGCGGTCGAAGGTGTGGTGCTCGATGCTCACCGGCCCCGAGTAGCCGATCGCGAGCAGCTTCTCGACGCAGGCCGCGATGTGCGCGCAGCCGTCTCCGTGCATGCACGCGATGTGCGTGCCGGGTGCCTCGACATCCTTCAGGTGGACGTGGAAGAGCCGATCGGAGAGCTCGTCGATCGCGGCGACCGGGTCGTATCCCTGGGTCGCCCACCAGCCGGTGTCGACCGCTGCGCCGAGCACGTCGGCGTCGTCGCCGATCGCCTCGAGCACCTCGCTCGGTGTTCTCTCGGGATGGTTCTCGAGCCCGAAGCGGACGCCGTGCGCGCGAAGCACCGCGACCGTGCCTTCGCGATCGCGGTGCACGACCTCGCCGAGGCCGCCGATCAGGTCGACCTCGAGGTCGTTTGCCAGACGGCAGGCAGCAGCCAGATCGTCCGTTGTTGCGCCGATGCTCCCGGCGAGGCTGGCGACGCGAACGCCGCGACGAGCGAGTGCCTCGCGCGCGAGCGCGACGTGCTCCGGCGTAGCCCAGCGCCAGTTGAGATGGCCGAACCACAGGTCGACGGCGTCGAACCCGATGCCGGTGATCGCCGCGAGGAGATCGTCGAAGCGCGTCGCGAAGGTCTCGAGCGGCTCGAACGCCGCGTTCGTCGCGTCGTCGAACAGGCCCCACTCGGTCGCGGCGCCGTAGCCGAGCTCCCTGGCGACGTAGTTGGCGCTCATGAACGAGAGAGCAAATGGACTCGTTGTCGTGTGCACTGGCGTTGTCACCTCTCCACGTAGTGGTCGTCGTCGACGAGCTGCAGCGTTCCTGTCTCCTCCGTCACGGCCCGCAGCCCGCCGTTCTGCGGCGCGGACTCCCACTTCGCGGTGAGCTGTGGCACGCAGGCGAGGAGCATGCGGGTGTACGGGTGGACGGGGTTGGCGAACACCTTCGGCGTCGGTCCCATCTCGACGATCCGCCCACGCTGCAGGATGACGACGCGGTCCGAGATGTAGTTGCCGAGCGCCAGGTCATGGGTGACGAACAGGACACCCAGCCCGCGCTCCTTGAGGTCGCCGAGAATGTTCAGGACGTCGATCCGGGTCGACGCGTCCAGCATGCTGATGATCTCGTCGGCGACCAGGAACTCGATGTCGAGGACGAGCGCGCGCGCGATGAGCAGGCGCTGGAGCTGGCCCCCGCTCAGCTGGTGCGGGTACTTGCCGAGCACGTCGGCAGGCTCGAGCCCGACGTCTTCGAGGCCCCGCTGCCTCCTCGTGCTCCACTCGGCGCGGGTACGAGATGGAGGGAGGTCGCGCTCACCGTTGTCTCACCCCTTCAGGAAGTCGATCTCGGAGAGGTGACGCGTGGGCGAGGCAGACGACGGTGTCGGCGGCGCCGTAGTAGATCGACACGCGGTCGGCCGCGCGATCGACGAGCGCGGCGCACGGGAAGACGACGTTCGGGACGTCGCCGACCTGCTCGTACGAGCACCTGCGGCGAGAGGAGGTAGTCGCGTGCCGCGCGCGAGCACGCTGCCAGGGCTCGTCGAGGTCGAGCAGCGCGGCGCCCATCGAGTAGACGAAGCCGTTGCAGGACGTGAGCACGCCGTGGTAGAGGACGAGCCAGCCCTCGTCCGTCTCGATCGGGGTCGGCCCGGCGCCGATCTTGGTCGACTCCCACGTCCAGCGGCTCGGGCGCCATGCACGTGGCGGTGCCGGCCCCAGTGGACGAGGTCGGGGCTCTCGGAGTAGAAGATGTCGCCGAACGGCGTGTGGCCGTTGTCGCTCGGGCGGCTGAGCATCGCGTAGCGGCCGCCGATCCGCCGCGGGAAGAGCACGCCGTTGCGGTTGAACGGGCAGGAACGCGTTGTCGAGCTGGTGGAACGTCTCGAAGTCGTGCGTCCACGCCGACGCCGATCGTCGGGCCGTGGTAGCCGTTGCACCAGGTGACGTAGTAGCGATCCTCGAGCCAGCGTGACGCGCGGGTCGTAGGCGTGCTCGAACGGCGTCCTGGATCTCGCGCGACGCGCGTCGTCGGCGGCTACGAAGGCGATCGGCTCGGGGTCGATCTCCCAGTCGACGCCGTCGGCGCTCCGGCCCGCGTGGAGGTTCATCGTCCGCGCGCGTGTCGTCGACGCGGAAGACGCCGGCGAAGCCGTCGCCGAACGGGCACGACGGCGGAGTTGAAGATGCTGTTCGCGCGCGGGATGAGGTCGCGCGGCGATGATCGGGTTGCGGCTCGAGCGCCAGACGACGTCGCTCGAGCCGGGCGGGCGCTCCTCCCAGGGGATGCCGGCCGGCGCACGCCGACGCGCGGCGCCTCGCGCTCGACGCTCGTCATGCCGTCGCCGTCCTCGCCGACGACGGGCGCGACGAAGTGGTCGTCCTCGACCTCGACCAGCTCGCCGCCGTGCGCTCGCCGCGTCGGGGCCGGCGGTCCGGCGCCGGCCGTCGAGCGTCCTTCCACTTCGTGTGCAGCTGCGGGCACCGACGCGAGCAGCGTCTTCGTGTACGGGTGGAGCGGGTTGCCGAAGACGCGCTCGGTCGCGCCCATCTCGACGACGGCTGCCGCGCCGCAGGATCATCGTGCGGTCGCTGATGTAGTTGCCGAGCGAGAGGTCGTGGGTGATGAAGAGGATCCCGAGGCCGCGCGACTTCAGGTCGCCGAGCAGGTTGAGGACGTCGATGCGGGTCGAGGCGTCGAGCATGCTAGATGATCTCGTCGGCGACGAGGAGGCGGATGTCGAGCAGGAGCGCCCGCGCGATCAGCATGCGCTGGAGCTGGCCGCCGCTGAGCTGGTGCGGGTACTTGCCGAGCACGTCGCCCGGGTTGAGGTTCACGGCCTCGAGCGCCGCCTCGAGCTTCGCGCGCCACTCGCGCGCGCCGCAGGCCGGAGAAGTACGCGCTGCGGAGCATCGCGAAGACACGGTCGGCCTTGAAGATCGGGTTGTACGAGCTGAACGGATCCTGGAAGACGCCCTGCACGTCGGCGTAGTAGTCCCTGAGCGCTCGTCGCTCGAGCGTCGAGATGTCGACGCCGTCGAACGTGATCGTGCCCGCGCGTGACGTCGGAGCAGGCGCAGGATCATCTTCCCGATCGTCGACTTGCCGCTGCCGCTCTCGCCGATCAGCGACACGACCTCGCCGGGCCGCACGTCGAAGGTGACGTCGGAACGGCGAGCAGCTCGCCGCCGCCGAACGCGCCGAGCGGTAGGTCTTGCAGCAGGTGTCGAGCTCGAGCATCAGGCGGCCGCCTTCCAGCACGCAGCGGAGTGACCGGGCGCGACCTCGACGAACGGCGGCTCCTCCGCGCACTTCTCGAACGCGAGCGGGCAGCGCGCCCGGAACCGGCAGCCGGACGGCGGGTCGAGCAGCGACGGCGGCCGGCCGGGGATGCCGCTGAGGCGCTTCTCGGCGAAGCGCACGCCGACCTCCGGGAGCGACGAGAGGAGGAGCTGCGTGTACGGATGCTCGGCGTCGATGATCGTCTCGCGCCGGCGCCTTCTCGGCGAGCTTGCCCGCGTACATGACGAGGATCGTGTCGGCGATCTGGTACAGGACCGACAGGTCGTGCGTGATGACGATCATGCTCTTCACGAACCCGCGGTCGCGGAACTCGACGAGCAGCTCGGCGACGGCCCGCTGCGTCGAGACGTCGAGCGCCGAGGTGACCTCGTCGGCGATCAGGAGCGACGGGTCGAGCAGCGAGGAGAGCACCATCACGACGCGCTGCTTCATCCCGCCCGAGAGCTCGATCGGGAAGCGCTCGAGGACGTCGTCGGGGAGCCCGACGAGCGCGAGCCGCCGCTTGAGCTCCGGCATCACCGTCGTCGAGCGTGGACGTGCCGCGACGCGAGCAGCTCCGTCGCCATCGTGCCGATCCTCCGCGTCGGGTTGAGCGCGCTCAGCGCGTACTGCGGGATGATCGAGACCTTCTTGAAGCGGAAGGCGTTCATCGCGCGTCGTCGGCGATCGGAAGCTCCACGCCGTCGAGGTCGACGCGGCCCCCGACGTACTGCATGCGCGCGTCCATGCGGATCAGGCTCTTGCCGAGCGTCGACTTCCCGCAGCCCGACTCGCCGGCGAGGCCCATGATCTCGCCGTCGGCGATCTCGAAGCGTCGCGCCGTCGACCGCCTTCACGTCGCCGTGCAGCGAGCGGTAGTAGACCGTGAGGTCGTCGACCGCGAGGCTCATCTCACGTCTCCCGCAGCCTCGGGTTGAAGACCTCGTCGAGCCCGACGTTCATCACGTACAGGCCGCCGACGATCGCGATGATCCCGACGCCCGGCGGGATGAACCACCACCACGATGCCGAGCAGCAGCGCGCTCGCGAGGAACGCGTTGTTCATCATCAGCCCGAGCGACATCACCTCCGACGGGCCGAGGCCGAGGAAGTCGAGGGACGCGCCGATCAGGATCGCGCCGCCGAAGAGCAGGATGAACATCATGAGCAGGTACGAGCTCATGTTCGGCGCGATCTCGGTCGTGATGATCTGCCGCGTCGCCGCGCCCGCTGAGCCGCGCGAGGTCGACGAACTCGCGCGTCTTCAGCGAGAACGTCTGCGCGCGGACCGCCCGCGCCGCCCACGGCCACGACGTGAGGCCGATCAGGATCGCCTCGGTCTGTAGCTGTGCACGTTCAGGTAGGCGGAGACGATGATCAGGATCGCGAGCGTCGGGATCACGAGCACGACGTTCGTGAGCATGTTCAGCACGTCGTCGACCCAGCCGCCGCGGTAGCCCGCCGTGAAGCCGACGGCCGCGCCGATGACCCACGCGATGCCGCCGCCGACGCGCCGACGAGGAACGCCGCGCGCAGGCCGTAGACGAACTGCGCGAACACGTCCTGACCGAACGACGTCGTCCCGAACCAGTACTCCGACGACGGCGGCTGCGTCGGTCGGGCCGCCGAACTCGAGCGGCTCGTCGTCCGTGAGCAGCGGCCCGACGATCGCGAGCGCGAGGAAGGCGAGCACGACGCCGAGCCGATGACGAACTTCCAGTTGCGGAGCGCGAAGTGGACGAACTCGGAGCGCGCGGGCCAGCGGATCGCGGCTCGGCGCGCCTCCGCCGGCGCGGTCTCGCCGTCGTCTCGAGAGTCGGGCCGGCGCGCCGGTCGTCGACGACTCCGACGTCTCGGGGTCCGAGACCGCCATCAGCGCCGCCCTGCATCCCGATCCGCGTTCGCGGGTCGATGAAGACGTAGGCGATGTCGATGATGAAGTTCGCGATCAGGACGCCGACGATGAGGAAGAGGAAGATGCCCTGGATCAGGAAGTAGTCGCGGTTCTGGATCGCGGCGAGGGTCAGCGTGCCGAGCCCCGGATAGGCGAAGACGATCTCGACACGATCGCGCCGGCGACGACCGCGCCGAGCGCGAGCGCGAGCCCCGTGATCTGCGGGAGGAGGGCGTTCCGGTACGCGTACTTCCGTACGAGCTTGCTCGGCGCGCCGAGCGCTGCAGGTAGTTGGAGTAGTCGGCCTCGAGCTCGTAGATGATCAGGTTCCGCATCCCGATCGCCCAGCCGCCGAAGGCGACGAGGAACAGGCCGAGAACGGCAGGAACCAGTGGTGAGGAAGCTCCTCGCGAACTCGAGCGACCACGCGGGCTGGAGCGCGAGGTCGTATGCGCCGGAGACCGGGAAGATGGCGAGGGTCGAGGCGAACACCCAGACGAGGACGATGCCGAGCCACATCTGCGGCGTCGCCGTCAGCACGTAGCCGACCGGGAGCACCGTGTTGTCGAGCGTCTTCCGGCGTGCGGCCATCGCGCCGACCTTGTTCCCCGCCCAGAAGCTGAGCAGGACCGCCGGGATGAGCAGGGCGAGCGTGTACGGGAGCGCGCCCAGATCAGCTCGGTGACGGGCGTCGGGAAGTTCGTGATGCTGGGGCCGAGATCGCCGTGGAAGAGCGCGGCCCAGAAGTTCAGGTACTGCTTCCAGAGCGGGACGTCGAACCCGAACGCCTCCGTGTAGTAGCCCGTCAGCGCCTCCGACGCGGTCGGGTGCGCCTGCATCCGCGAGAGCAGCCCCTCGATCGGGTCGCCCGGCATGAGGCGCGGGATCGCCCAGTCGATCGTCACCGCGACGAAGAAGGTGAGGAGGTAGATGAGGATCTTCCGGGCGAGGTAGCGGGTCACCGGTGCCTCCACCTCGACGACGTCAGCCGGGAGCGCGACACCCCTCCCGGCGGTCGCCGGGAGGGGTGTCGCGTGTCCATCGCTGCGTGCTCGTCTAGCTCTTGGCCGGCTTCAGCTTGGTGAGCATGTCGATGCCCGTCATCTGCCAGTAGTTCCCAGGAGGTGGGCGTGTACTGTCCTGCCTGTTGCGACGGCAAGTTCGTCCAGTACTTCGTGTTGAACATCGCCCACATGCCGTTGTACCAGAGCGGGATCGCAGGCAGATCCTGAAGGAACATCGTCTGGAGCTTGCGACATCATGGCCTGGTAGGCCTTCGTGTTGCTCGACGGCGTCTTGTCCAGCTGCTGCGTCAGGTTCCACGCCTTCTGGTTCTGGAACCGCTCGTAGTTCACGGTCGTCTGGTTCTCCAGGATCGGCAGGTGGAAGATGTACTGGTAGTACGTCCACGGCGTGTTCGAGTACTGCCGGTCGTTGGCGAGGACGAGGTCGAACGTCGCGTGACCGCGGTCGTCGACGAGCGTTCCGTAGTCGGGGAAGCCCGGCGTGATCTTGATCCCGACGGCCTTCGCGCTGTCGGCGATGACCTGGATCGCCGTCATCCAGTCGGACCAGCCGTTCGGGCAGATGATCTTCAGGTCGATCGTTCGAGCCGTCCTTGTTCTCGACGAACCCGTCGCCGTTCGTGTCCTTGTAGCCGGTGGCGGCGAGGAGCGCCTTCGCCCGCGAGGTTGTACGAGAAGCCGTAGCTTCGCGACGACCTTCTTGTCGACCCACTTGTTCCAGATCGGCAGCAGGCCCGTCGGGCTCGCCTTGTCGACGAGGCCCTGGTAGGCCTTGTCGAGGATCTGGTCCATGTTGATCGAGAAGGCGAGAGCCCGGCGGAACTGCTGGTCGTTGAGCGGCTTCTTCGTCGTGTTCGGGAAGAGCCACGTCGTGTTCGCGCCGAGGTGGTACGGGCGCCTTGGGGTAGAACGTCTTGAACTTGCCCTTGATCGCCGACTTCGGGGCGAAGTTGTTGAAGAGGTCGATGTTCCCGGCCAGGAAGTTGGCGAGCGCGGCGGCGTTCGATGAGTTGTGGATGTCGACGACGTAGGTCGGCGCGACGGCTTGAGCCCGAGCGGCTTCGTCGCCCACCAGCCGTTGCGCTTCTTCCACACGACCGTGTTCGATGTCGGCCGACGCCGGACTGGTACACGTACGGCCCGGTGCCGACGATCTTCTTCGTGTCGCGTCGAGGTTGCCGGTCGCGATGTCGGTCGTGCTTGTAGCTTGCTGAAGACGTGCTGCGGGACGATCGCGACGTTGTAGCGGTAGAAGTCGAACTGCTGGTAGCCCGGGCTTGCCCGAGAACGTGAAGACGACCGTGTTCCCGACAGCCTCGATGCTCAGGAGCCCGGTGTCGCCCAGAGCGGGTGCTGCGGGTGCGTCGCGATCTTCGGGAGGTCGAAGCTGTACTTGACGTCCTTCGGCGTCAGCGGCTTGCCGTCGCTCCACTTGACGCCCTTGCGGATCGTCATGACGTACGTGGTCTTCGTGCGTCCACTTGCCGCTCGTGGCGAGCCACGGGATGAACTTGTCCTTCAGCGGGTCGTAGCGGAACGGCGGTCTCGTACACGAGGCCGACCGTGCCCGTCGACGTAGTCCCAGTTCTTGGCGGGGTTGAGGTCGCTGTTCGGCGACCACTGGTTCCCGCTCATGTAGAAGCGTCTGCGCGCGCGGGAGCGCGAACGCGGATCTGCGAGCCTGCGCCGGCGCCACCCGCTGCCGAGCAGCGACGTCGGCGACGGCGAGAGCAACGACGAGCGCGACGATGCTCGATGCCCTCCTTTCCTTGCTCGTTGCACCTGCGTCCCTCCTCTCGTAGTCCGTGTCGGGCGAGTCGACGCACTCCGGCGAGCTCGCCATCGCTAGTCGGTCGGCCCGCGCGACTCGGTTGCTGAGTGCCGTGGCCGATGAGCTCGCTGCGTGCGACGCCGGGACAGGCCGATGGATGTGCGCCGGACGAGCGAGCGTCGCGCGATCCCGTCGTCCTCCTGGGATCTCGCTCCAGCGTCGCATCGAACGCTGGCGCAGTCCATCACTTATCCGGTTAAGTGTCAAGTCGCTTCATCGGCGCAGCTGCGCGCCGGACGCGCATCAGCTCGCGCCGAGGCGACGCCAGCGGGCGGTGCTGCCGCGGGTCGTGAGCTCGCCGCGCGCCGTCTCGACGTCCCCGGTCGCGGCGCCGTCGATCGCGGCGAGCAGGTGCCGCGTCGCGGCGACGCCGAAGGCGTCGATGTCGCGCGTGATCGCGGTCAGCGGCGGATGCACGACCTGGCTGATCAGCGAGTCGTCCCAACCGACGATCGACAGGTCGTCGGGGACGGAGAAGCCCATCTGCTGCGCGACGCCGAGCCCGGTGACCGCGAGCAGGTCGCTGTCGAACACGATCGCCGTCGGCGGCTGCCGGCGAGGAGAGGAGCTTGCGCGTCGCGCCGGGCGCCCTGCTCGGCGCTGTAGTCCGTCTGCACGACCTCGCCCTCGAGCCCGAGCTCGCGCGACGCGCTCGAACGCCGGCGATCCGCTGCACGCGTGTGGACGAAGTCGCCGACGCCCGTGACGTGCGCGAGCCGCGTGTGGCCGAGCGCGGCGAGATACTGGACCGCTTCGTCGATGACGGACGCCTCGTCGTGCCAAACCGCTGGTAGAGCGCGATTCTCGACCGGACCGCCGACGACGACGGCGGGCAGGCCGAGCCGCACGAGCTCGTCGACGCGCGGATCCTCGACCCGGAGGTCGACCATCAGCACGCCGTCGACGCGGTGCTCGCCCCACCAGCGCCGGTAGACCGCGATCTCCTCGCTCGACGTCCTGCACGAGCTGGATCGTCAGCGCGATCGAGCGCGCGGAGAGCTCCGACTCGACGCCGGCGAGGAACTCCATGAAGAACGGCTCGAGCGCGAGCGTGCGCGCCGGGCGCGCGAGCACGAGCCCGCACGCGTCGGCGCGCGCGGCGGAGAGCGCGCGGGCGGCGCGGTTCGGGTACCAGCCGAGCTCGTCGGCGATCGCGAGGATGCGGTCGCGCGTGTCGTCGGAGACGCCCGGCCGGCCGTTGAGCGCGTACGAGACGGCGCCCTTGGAACGCCGGCGCGCTCGGCGATGTCGCGTGATCGTCGGCCCTGCCTCGCCGTCGTCGCTCGCTGCCGGACACTCGCGCGCTCCCTCCTTGCGTCGGACGATACATAGCGTAGTATCTTTACCGGTTCAGTGATGAAGACTATCCGCACACCGACAGTCCGACGCGCGGCTTCCCGCCCGACTTCGTCTGGGGCGCCGCGACCGCCGCGTACCAGGTCGAGGGCGCGGTCGCCGAGGACGGCCGCGGCGAGAGCATCTGGGATCGCTTCACCGCGACGCCGGGCAAGATCCTGAACGGCGACACGGCGCGCGTCGCGTGCGACTCCTACCACCGCTACGGCGACGGACGTCGGGCTGATGCGGACGCTCGGCCTCGACGCGTACCGCTTCTCGATCGCGTGGCCGCGGATCCTCCCCGAGGGACGCGGCCGCGTGAACGCGGCCGGGCTCGACTTCTACGACCGGCTTCGTCGACGAGCTGCTCGCGAGCGGCGTCGAGCCGTTCGTCACGCTCTACCACTGGGACCTCCCGCAGGCGCTCGAGGACCGCGGCGGCTGGACGTCGCGCGAGACCGTCGAGGCGTTCGCGCGAGTACACCGAGGTCGTCGTCGCCCGCCTCGGCGATCGCGTCCGCCACTGGATCACGCAGAACGAGCCGTGGGTGGTCGCCTGGCTCGGCTACGGGCTGGGCCAGCACGCTCCCGGCCGGACGAGCGAGGCGGATGCCGTCGCCGCCGGCGCATCACGTCCTCCTCGCCCACGGCCGAGCGGCCGAGGTGCTTCGCCGCGACGCGCCGGACGCGCAGGTCGGGATCGACGATCGACCTGATCCCGATGCACCCGCTCACGGACTCGACCGCGGACGTCGACGGCGGCGCGGCGTCGAGGACGGCGTCGCGCAACCGCTGGTTCCTCGACCCGGTCCTCCGCGGCGAGTACCCGAGCGACGTGCTCGAGCGCTTCGGACGCATGCTCCCGCCGATCGCAGCCGGCGACATGCGCGACGATCGCGCAGCCGCTCGACTTCCTCGGGGTCAACTACTACCGCCGGCACGTCGTGCGGGCGGATCCCGGAGCGGCGAGCCGGTCGTCGTCGACGCCGGACGGCGCCGAGTACACCGGCATGGGCTGGGAGGTCTACCCGGACGGGCTGACGAGCTGCTCGTCCGCCTGCAGCGACGAGTACGAGCGTGCCGCCGCTCTACATCACCGAGAACGGGGCCGCGTTCGCCGACGACCGCAGCAACGGCCACGTCGACGACCCGCGGCGCAGCGCGTACATCGAGCGGCACCTCGACGCCGTCGCGCGTGCGCTCGACGCCGGCGTGCCGGTGCGCGGCTACTTCGTCTGGTCGCTGCTCGACAACTTCGAGTGGGCGCCACGGCTACTCGCAGCGGTTCGGGCTCGTCTACGTCGACTTCGACACGCTCGAGCGCGTGCCGAAGGCGAGCTACGCCTGGTACCGCGACTTCATCGCGGCGACGCGCGCGGCGCACACGTAGCCGTTCGAGCGCCTACGCGGGCTCGGCAGCGACGACCGCGCGCGGCCCGGCGATGCGCACGAGGAGCAGCGCGCCGAGGAGCGGCCCGATCGCGCACACGATGAAGACGCCGTCGTATCCCACCGCGGAGGCGACGGCGCCGAGGCACAGCGCCCCGATCGCGAAGCCGAGCTCGGTGAACGCGGTGAAGGTGCCGACGACGGAGCTGCGCTCGCTGGCCGGCGCACCGTTGACCGCAAGCGTCATCAGCGCCGGGAACGCGAGTGCCTGCCCGAAGGCGAGCACGACCGTCCCCGCATACAGGCCGGCGGGCACGTTCCAGAAACCGATCGTCAGCAGGCCCGCCGAGATGAGAAGGAGCGCGGTTCCGGATGCTCGCTTGGGCCCGAGCCGGTCGGGCGCCTTGCGCGCGACGATGCGCGTCGCGACGACCACGATCGAGAACACGAGAAAGACCGTGCCCGCACCGTCCATGCCGAGCTCCCGTGCGTACAGCGCGGCGAAGGTGCCGAGACCCGCAAATCCGAAGACCGTGAGCGCGAGCACGAGCCCCGGCCCGACGGCCGCCGGATGGACGAGGCGCGAACGCGCCGGTGCTTCATCCACCGCACGGGCCGGCACCGTCTCCGGAAGCGTGAAGCCGATCGCGGCCGCGACGAGACAGAACCCGGCGGCGAGAAGCCAGACCGCGACGAAGCGATCGGTGCCGAGCACGAGCTCGCCGAGGAGCGGGCCGAGCGCGAGCCCGCCCCACAGGCCGAGGCTGTACAGGCTCAACGCCTCGCCACGGCGCTTCTCCGGGGCGAGGTCCGTGATCATCGTGGCCGCGCCGACGAGGAGCATCGCCTCGCCGAGCCCCGTGAAGAGACGGAACGCGATGAGCAGCTCGAGCGAGCCGGCGAACGAGTACGCCGCGACGCTGACGGCCGCAATCAGCGCGCCGGCGACGATGAGGACGCGGCGTCCCTTCCGGTCTCCGATCCGACCGGCGAGCGGCTGGGACAGGAGGATCATCGGGCTGACCGCGCCGATGGCGAGGGCGACGCCGAAGCTTCCCACTCCGAGCTCGTCGTTCGCGTACACGGGCAGGATCACGAGCAGCATCCCGATCGACATGCACATCGCGAACTCCGCGAGCACGGTGAGGACGAACGGCTGCGTGAGGACGCGATCGGGCTGCACGTACGTCGATCCAAGCAGAACGCGCCCGGGCCGACCGTCTGCTAGAAGCAGCGCGTGCACCCCAGCGAGCACGAGGCGCGCTACGAGGCGCGTCGCGAGGCCGCTCCGGCGGCGGTCATCGCGGTTGCGACGCTCGTCGCTCTCGCCCTCGTGAGCTGGAGGAACGGCTGGGAGCTGGTCGGCCTTCCGTGGTGGTCGTGGCTCGTGCTCGCGCTACCCGGCGCTGTGCTCTGCCTCGACCTGTGGCTCGGCGCAGGTCGGCTGAGATTCGGCGGCGACGCGAGCTGCGTCCCTCGTCCTCCTGGGCGCAATCGTGCTGGGGAACATCGTCGCGCGTCGGCGTTCTCGTCGGCGCGCTGGTCGACGGTGAAGAACGACGATCTGAGCGGCGGACAGCTCCTGCTCACGACGACGGCGATCTGGCTCACGAACGTCATCGTGTTCGGTCTCTGTTACTGGGACCTCGACGACGGCGGTCCGTTCGAGCGTGCGCAGCACGAGCGCTCGACTCCCGACTTCCGATTCGCCGCAGGACGAGACCCCGCAGGTCGCCAGGCCGGGCTGGCGGCCGCGCGTCTGGGACTACATCTTCGTCGCACTCACGAGCGCGACCGCGTTCAGCCCGACGGACACGATGCCACTGACGCTCAAGGCGAAGCTGCTCGTCGGTGCTCGAGGAAGTCGTCTCGCTCGTGCTCGATCGTCCTCGTCACGGCGAGAGCCGTTAGCGTCCTCGGCACGTGACCGAGATCAGCCTCCAGGAGCTCCAGCTCGCCGCGCGCAACCACGGCATGCCGCTCGAGGCGCTGCGCTGGGACGTCACGCCGGTCGGGCTCCACTACCTCCTCACGCACTTCGACATTCCGTACGTCGACGCTGCGTCGTGGCGGCTCGAGGTCGGCGGCCTGGTCGAACGACCGGTCTCCCTCTCGCTCGACGACCTCCGCGCGCGGCCGGCTGTCGAGGTTGCCGTGACGATGGAGTGCGCCGGGAACGGACGCGTGCACATCGAGCCGCACGTCTTCAGCCAGCCCTGGCTCCTCGAAGCCGTCGGAACCGCGCGCTGGCGAGGCGTCAGCGTCGCCTCGGTGCTCGAGGACGCGGGTATCCGGGACGGCGCGATCGAAGCGCTCTTCACCGGCCTCGATCGCGGCATCGACGGCGGGGAGGAGCAGGTGTACGAGCGGAGCCTGCCGCTCGACGAGCTTCTCCGCGGCGACGCGCTCCTCGCGTACGAGGTCAACGGCCAGCCGTTGCCGCCGCAGCACGGCTATCCGCTCCGGCTGGTCGTCCCGGGCTGGTACGGGATGACCAGCGTGAAGTGGCTCGTCGCGGATCACCGTCCGGGAGGAGCCGTTCGACGGCTATCAGATGCGGCACGCCTATCGCGTGCGCTACGAGGAGGACGAGCCAGGCGTTCCGATCACCACGATGGCGCCGCGGTCGCTCATGGTTCCGCCCGGGATTCCCGAGTTCCGGAGTCGCGAGCGCCTCGTGCAGGCCGGGGCGTGCGAGCTCGTCGGGCGCGCCTGGTCGGGCGGGGCGGAGGTCGTCGGCGTCGACGTCTCGGCGGACGGCGGGGAGACGTGGGCTCCGGCGGAGCTCGGCGATGCGAGTCTCGGGCGCTGGGCGTGGCGGTCGTGGCGCTTCTCGTGGAACGCGGAGCCGGGCGAGCACGAGCTCTGCTGCCGCGCGCGCGACGCGGCCGGGAACGAGCAGCCGCTAGCGCCGTCCTGGAACCTGGGCGGCTATCTGAACAACGCCGTCCAGCGCGTCGGCGTCACGGTGGAGTAGCTCCGAATGACGAAGCCCGCCTTGCGGCGGGCTTCGTGGGTGAAACGGGCTTCCGCCCGCGCTCGGTCACAACCGACGTCTGCACGAAGGTCGAAGGCGCGATGTTCCTGCCTTGATGCGAAGTCGGCACACATCCGTGACCTATCGTGTCGCCGTGCGAGCTCTCGTGGCAGCCGGCGCCGTTCTCGCAGCAGTCAGTCTCACTGCGACTGCCGGTGGCGGCGCCTCCGCGCCTGCGTCGTTGCGCCTCGACGGCGTCCCGTTTCGCCCCGAGCTCGCGCTCACTTCGGCGCAGCAGCAGCGCGGGCTCATGTTCCGCAGGAAGGCACCCGCAGACGGGATGCTCTTCGTCTTCCCGCGCGCGACGTCGGGCGGCTTCTGGATGAAGAACACCCTCGTTCCGCTGACGATCGTGTTCTTCGACACCGCCGGAAAGAGCGTTCGCAGGCTCACGATGACGCCATGTCGGAAGGATCCGTGCGCGATCTACGACCCGGGGCGCCAGTACCGCTACGCACTCGAGCTGCGTGCGAACGACGAGCGGCCGGCAAGGCGCCTCGGCCCGCCCGACGAGCTCAAGCGGCTCGTACGGCTCGCGGGCTGATCCAGAGGCTGCGTGCGGCGCCGGCTCACCCTCGGACTCGCTGCGGCTCTGTTCGCCGTCGCCGTCCCGGGAGGCGAAGCGCAGCCGCGCATCGTCGTCGTCATCGATCCCGGCCACGACCTGCGGGCGAACACGCAGACGGAGCCGATCGGGCCCGGCTCGTCGATGCGCAAGATCAAGGACGGTGGCGGCACGAGCGGAGTCGTGAGCGGACTGCGCGAGGCCGAGCTCAACCTGAAGGTGGGCCTGCGGCTGCGGTCGCTGCTGGAGCGCTCCGGCGTGAAGGTCGTCATGACGCGGACGCGAACGGCGAGCACCAGCATGGGAAACATCGCGCGCGCTCGAATCGCAAACCGCGCCGGTGCAGCGCTCTTCCTGCGCATTCACGCCGACGGATCGACGGACCCGACGGCGCGCGGCACGCACACGCTCTATCCGGCACTGCGGCGCGGCTGGACGGACGACGTCTACGCGGAGAGCAGGCGCGCAGCTCGCGTCGTGCAGGCGAGCCTTCGTCCTGCGCTCGGCTTCCCGGATCGCGGCCTGCAGGAGCGCTCCGACTTCACGGGCTTCAACTGGGCCGACGTGCCCGTGATCCTCGTCGAGATGGGGTTCATGACGAACCCGACCGAGGATCGCCTGCTCGCGACCGCCGCGTACCAGCGTCGCGCTGCGCTCGGCCTCTGCCGCGGGACGCTTCGCTACCTGGGTCGCTCGCCCGGCGCCTGCGTCTAGGGCTGGTACTGCTGATCGAGCCTGATGACTCGGTCGCCCGCTATTCGAGCCCAGTACCCGAGGTGGCGCCCGTAGAGCTTGCGCTGCTTCGGATTGCGCCCGGCGACGATGGCCGCGAGCTCCGACACGGCGATCCGCGTCGCGCGCAGCCCTCCTACGCCCGAGTTCGTGACGACCGTGACCTGGGCGCCGGGCAGAACGGTGTAGGTGAGCTGCTTCCGGCTCTCGTTGCGGATGTAGTAGTCGTTCGGGACGGTCTCGCCAGGTGGGATGACGCCGTCCTCGATCGCGGCCCGGTTCGCCGTCTGGCCGGAGAGCCAGAGCGCGGGGTCGAAGCGCATGCGGTAGCGCTTGCCGGTTCGCACGAGCGAACGGACGTATCCGTACTGCACGATCGTTGCCGGAGGAGCAGCGAGCTGCGGTGCCTGAGACGTCGCCGTTGTTGCGGCCGGAACGCCGAGCACGCCGAGAGCACTGGCGCTCGCAGCGAGGATGACGAGGCGCCTCACGTCGTCAGCGCCAGTCGATCGAGACGATCTCGACGGGCTGCTCGACGCCCTTGAGCGTCTCGGTCCGAGCCTCCGAGACGCGGAACGCGGCTCCCACGCCGTCGAGCGTCTCGGAGCTGACGAGGATCTCGCCCGCCGCCGCGGCCGCACCGATGCGCGACGCGATGTGGACGCCCTGCCCGCCGTAGTCCGTCGACTCATCCGTGCGGAACGCGCCTCCCGAGTGTGCGCCGATCCGCACGTCGGGCGCGACGATCTCGGCGGCGAGCGCGCGCTGAATGGCCACTGCCGCCTCGATCGCGGCCTGCGGGTTCTCGAACGACGCGAAGAACCCGTCGCCGGTCTGCTTCACCACTTCGCCGCCCCTCTCCGCGAT
Source organism: uncultured Gaiellaceae bacterium (assembly GCA_963744285.1). Classification (GTDB taxonomy): domain Bacteria; phylum Actinomycetota; class Thermoleophilia; order Gaiellales; family Gaiellaceae; genus GMQP-bins7. Next base: position 77,951 of record CAVUTA010000003.1, read on the forward strand.
CGCCTCGCGAACGAGCTCGTTGTGGCGCGCGAGCAGGCGCTTCCACTTGTCGTCGCCGAGCGTGTCGAGCAGCCTCGTCGAGTCGACGATGTCCGTGAACAGGAACGTCCGCCGGGTCTCGGCGCGCCCGAGCTGCTCCTTGATGCGGGCCGCCTCGGGCACCGCGCCGAGCCGCTCGAAGGTCGCGAGCGCGCCCTCGAGCTCGACCGTGCTCCCGTGCTCGTCGCCGGCTCTCCGGTACGCATTCCCGAGGGCGGCCCGCACACGCGCGGTCTCGTAGGGCGCACCGATGCCCTGCCACTCGTCCCGCGCGTGCTTCAGCGCTTTGATCGCCCCGTCCCAGTCCTTGTCCGCAAGGAGGATCTGCCCGCGTGAGAAGTGCACTATCGCGTCGAACGCCGCTGCCCGGCGCTCGCCGATCTTGTAGGCGTCGACCGTCTGCTCCATTTCGTCCGCCGCGGTGCGCGCGGTCTTGAGATCGCCCGCGGCGATGGCGATCTCGACCTGCGCCGGAAGTCGGCGCAGCCGGAAGCAGGGGTCCCTGCGCTTCCTCGAGCGAGCGCTTGACTCCGGCGACAGCCGCGTCGACCTTGCCCTCGGCGAGCCGGACGAGCGAGAGCCCTGGCTGTGGCTCGCGTCCGAGCTCGCTCGAGGTGCGATAGGCGTCCTCGGCTCCGACGAGGTCGCCGCGGCGCCGGCGGATCTCGCCGATCTCGTACCAGCCCGCAGCGGGGATCATCTGGTCGAAGTCCTTGAGCTCCTCGCAGGCCGTGAGCGCTTGCGCCTCCGCCGCCGACCAGTCGCCTCGCAGCCGCATCGCCTCGGCGCGGTGGACCCTGCAGGCGCCGGGGAAGCCCGTGACGTCCAGCGTGTCGCACCAACGATTCGCCGCCTCCGTCCACTCCGCCGCGCGCCGGTAGTCGCCGACGTCCTGGCAGGAGCTGATGGTGATGCAGTACACGAGGCCGGCCGAGTGGGCGCTGATGTCGCCGCAGAGCGCCGAGGCGCTCGCCTCGTCGAGGAGCGCGAGACCCTTGTCGATCTGGCCCGCACTGATGAGCACGCGCCCCTTCCCCGACAACGAGAGCATCTGGGCGTCACGGTTGCCGACGCGCTTCGCGAGCTCGTACGCCTCGTCGAACATCGCGACGGCGGCCTCGAGCTCGCCCTGCATCATCGCGCCGAGCGCCTTCATCAGGAGCAGATGTGCATGCTCGGGCGCTTCGTCGACGTCGTCGAGGAGTCGCTCGGCGTTGGCGAACCAGCCGTGCGAGACCGCGAACGACCCTTTGCCCTCGTAGTCCCACGCGAGGGTCAGCGCCAGGCGTGCGGCGCTCCGCGCGTCTCCGTCCGACGTGTAGGCGGCGAACGACTTCTCGCGGTGACGGATCGCCTCGTCGATCTTCCCGCTCCACCACGCCGCCTCGCCGAAGTTCTCGAGGTCGGACGCCGTCAGAGCGCCGGCGTCGGCGCCGACGTACGCCGAGTACGCCGCACGCCAGGCCTGCCGCGCTGCGGCCGCGCGGGCATCGTCGAGGGAGTCGAGGATCTGGGACATGACGTCACATTGTGAACCTCGGCTCGTGCGGACGCCAGGCTCAGAACGCGCCAGCGTACGCGTTCAGCGCCGGCTGCCCGCCGAGGTGTGCGTACAGCACGCGCGAACCCGGCTCGATCCGGCCCGAGCGGACGAGATCGATCAACGCGGCCATCGACTTCCCCTCGTAGACGGGATCGGTCAGCATCCCTTCGAGGCGCGCACAGAGCCGGATGGCGTCGAGCGTCTTCTCGTCGGGGATTCCGTACGTGCCCGCGTGCCACTCGTCGAGGAGGACGATCTCGGCGTCCTCGAGATCGCGCCCGAGCTCGATCGCCTCCGCCGTGAACCGCGCGATGCGCGCGATCTGATCCCACGTCTGCTGCACGGTCGCCGAGCCGTCGATCCCGAGGATCGCGCGCTCGGCGTCCTGTGCGGCGAAGCCGGCGATCATCCCGGCCTGCGTCGAGCCGGTCACCGAGCACACGACGATCGTGTCGAAGAAGACGCCCAGCTCGCGCTCCTGCTCGGCCACCTCGTCGGCCCAGCGCGCGAAGCCGAGCCCGCCGAGCGGATGGTCGGAGGCGCCGGCCGGGATCGCATACGGCTTGCCGCCGCTTCCTCGACGGAAGCGAGCGCGTCCTCCCAGCTCTGCCGGATCCCGATGTCGAAGCCGGACGGGTCGAGCCGCACGTCCGCGCCCATGATCCGCGAGAGGAGGATGTTGCCGACCTTGTCGTAGGCGGCATCCGGCCACTCGACCCAGTGCTCCTGCACGAGCACGCAGCCGAGACCGAGCCTTGCCGCGACCGCTGCGACCTGCCGCGTGTGGTTCGACTGCACGCCGCCGATCGAGACGAGGGTGTCGCACCCTTGCGCGAGCGCCTCCGCGACGAGGTACTCGAGCTTGCGCACCTTGTTGCCGCCGTACGCGAGCCCCGAGTTGCAGTCCTCCCGCTTCGCCCAGATCTCGACCTCGCCGCCGAGGTGCTCGCTGAGGCGCTCGAGCCGATGCACGGGCGACGGCCCGAAGAGGAGCGGCACGCGGTCGAAGCGCTCCTGCCCATGGGCCGATCCTACGAAGTGCCGAGCGCGGCGCGCACTGCGGGCGCGACCTCGCGGCCGAGAAGCTCGATCGAGCGGAGGATGCCCTCGTGCGGGGTTCCGCCGATCGTGAACTGCACCAGGAAGCGGTCGTGTCCGAAGATCTCGTGCTGGAAGAGGATCTTCTCGACGACCTGCTCCGGAGTGCCCACGAAGTTCGCGCCGCGGAGTGACGCGGCTGCGTCGTAGTCGGCGCGCCCCAGCGGCGGCCAGCCGCGCTCCTGGCCGATCTTGTTCATCGCGGCCGAGACGTACGGGAACGACTCGTCGAGCGCCTGCTGCGCCGTGTCCGCGATGTACCCGTGCGAGTTGATGCTGAGTCGCGGCGGCTCGCGGCCGGCCTCGGCGGCGGCGCGGCGATGGAGCTCGGCGAACGGCTTGAAGCGCTCCGGGAGCCCACCGATGATCGCGAGCGCCATCGGCAGGCCGAGCATCCCCGCACGCACCGCCGACTCCGGGGTGCCTCCGACGGCGACCCACACGGGAAGTGGCTTCTGCACCGGCGGCGGGAGCACCTCGTGGCCCGCTGCAGAGGTTCCGGTGTCTCGGATGTGCAGCAGCTCCGCCAGCTTCTCCTCGAATAGCCGGTCGTAGTCGCGGAGGTCGAAGCCGAAGAGCGGAAACGACTCGATGAACGAGCCGCGCCCGACCATCATCTCCGCGCGACCGCCAGAGAGCAGATCGAGCGTCGCGAACTGCTGGTAGAGGCGGATCGGGACCGCCGAGCTGAGCACCGTCACCGCGCTCGTCAGCCGGATGCGCTTCGTGCGCGCTGCGGCGGCGGCGAGCACGACAGCCGGAGCGGACACCGCGAACTCGGGGCGATGGTGCTCTCCCACCCCGAAGACGTCGAGCCCGACCTCGTCGGCGAGCTCGACCTCCTCGATCACTTCGCGCAGGCGCTGCTCGGCCCCTTCGCCGTCCCGCATGTCCGCGAACGTGAAGACGCCGATCTCCATGTCGGGGTTCTATCCGCGCGGTGGTGTCAGCCGCGCCGACGCGCGCCCGCGGTGATTGCCGCCGCGGCGCCGAGCGCGAGGAGACCGCCGGCGACGAGGAGACCGATGCCGATCCAGAGGATCGTGTCGAGCTCAGCGCCGATGCTCATGTCGGAGGACACACCACGCGCACCGTCGGCGTTCATCACGACGACGCGCCAGTCACCGTCCTCGGGATCCCAGTCCAGCGTCTGCTCGCCCGGGCCGACGACCGATTCGGCCCAGAACGTCTCCTCTCCCGGTGGGGAGGCCGGTGCGCCTCCGGCTCGCGTTTCGTACTCCGGGTCGCCGTCGAAGTCGGTGACGACGTCGTGTTCGACCCCCTCCAGATAGCGGTCGACCTCCGCCGCCGGCGCGATGCCGACGAAGACGGCGCGATCGCTCTCGCTTCGGATCCGCACGGTGCCGAGGAAGGTGTCGAGCGCCCACTCGGCGCCCTCCGTGTCGAGGTCGGCGCTCTCGGACACGATCGCGTACGTCGCCGACGCGAAGTCCTCCGTCGGCGACATGACGAACCCGTCGTCGTCCCGCTGTGTCTGGTCGACGGCGACGAGAGCGCAGCCGCCGGCGAGGAGGCCGAACGCGATGATGCCGGCGAGGATGCCGACGACGACCAGGACGATGCGGCCAACGGTGCTTCTGCTTCCGGGTGGCTGGACCAGCGTCCGGCTCGACGACCTCGTCCGACTCTCCTGCGACGCCGCGGGGCTCTCCTCGACGCCACCCTGATCGAGCCGGAACGGCGGGTACTCGTCGCGCATGAGAAGCACGTATGCCCCGACTCGGGCGACCCAGCGGTCGAGCCCGACTACGAGGTCGAAGATCCCTCTCGGATAGCTGCCGATGAAGACGAGGGCGAATCCTGCGAAGACCACGAGAATCCCGATCAGGCCGGTCTGGAACCCGACGCTCCAGAACCAGTCGTCGACCCGCGCGGCCGCGTAGCTCCCGCCGCCGAGGAAGATCCCGACGACGATGTAGTGAGGGATCGCGAGGAGCCACCACTTCACGAGCACGAGCCCGCGCGAGAGGCTCTCCGGGTACTCGACGTCGAGGCGCGCGGGGTAGTCGGCCACGTCGTCGAGCGTGAACGGCGGATAGCGGTCCGTGCCGAGCGCGCCGTAGGAGTAGAACGCGACGCGCCAGGTCCACCGCAGGACTCCGACGTTGAAGTCGAAGATCCCACGCGGGTAGCGGCCGGTGACGAGGATCGCGAAGAACGCGACGACGGAGAGCACGAGCAGCGTCAGCCACAGGAACGCGAGCACGACGTAGTGCGGGATTGCGAGGAGCCACTTCACGACCCAGAGCCAGCGGCTCAGGTCGGGCTCGAGCTCGCCTTCGATCCGCACGGGGTACGCGGGATGCTCGTCCACGTCCTGCACTCTGACACTCACGCGTGTCGTACGTGAAGTCGGTAGCGTGCCCGCCCATGAGCGACGACACGAAGAACGAGAAAGACGAGAAGAAGCCCGACCACGAGCCACCCGCCGGCGCCGAGACCACGGCGACGTGGGGGCGAGGGCGCAAGGCGATCCAGTACACGGCGACCGGCAAGTGGACGGTGCTGCGCAAGAAGGAGAAGCCCGCGGCGGAGATCTTCTCGGTCGCGTACGTCGCCGGAGGCGGCGACGGCTCGCGGCCCGTGACGTTCGTCTTCAACGGCGGCCCGGGTGCATCCTCGGCGTACCTGCACATGGGCGCAGTCGGTCCGCAGCGCGTCGACTTCCCGTCCGACGGCACGCTGCCGACGGTGCCGGCCAAGCTCGTCGAGAACGAGTCCTCGTGGCTCGCCTTCACCGACCTCGTGTTCGTCGATCCCGGTCGGAACCGGCTTCAGCCGCGTCATCGAGCCCGAGAAGAAGGGCGACGGCAAGGAGGGCGGCGGCAAGCCCGACGACGCTCCCGATCCGAAGGAGTACTTCGGCTACAAGCGCGATCTCGAGTCGCTCTGCGAGTTCATGGGCCGCTGGCTCTCCGAGAACGGTCGCTGGGGATCGCCCGTCTTCATCGCCGGCGAGAGCTACGGCGGCTATCGCGTCGCGCGCCTCGCGCGGATGCTCCAGGAGGCCGCGGGCATCGGCCTGAACGGCGCGATCCTCATCTCACCCGCCCTCGAGATCACCGGCCTCACGCCGACGGACTACGACGTGCTCGGCTGGGTGGACCGGGTTCCGACGATGGCCGCCGCCGCGTTCCATCACGGACGCTCGCGAGCCTTCCGCAAGGGCACGTCGCTCGAGAAGGTCTTCCGCGAGTCCGAGGAGTTCGCGACCGGGGACTACGCGTCGTTCCTCACTCGCGGCGCGTCGCTTCCGGCGAAGGAGCGCACGCGGATACTCACGCGCCTGGCCGACATCCTCGGTCTGCCGCTGGAGATCGTGGTGCGCGGCGAGGGACGCGTCGGGATGCTCACGTTCGTTCGCGAGCTCCTGCGTGACGAGCGCAAGGTGCTCGGTCTCTACGACGCGACCATCACGACGACGGACCCCTTCCCCGATCGCACCGAGTTCGCCTGGCCGGATCCGACGCTGTCGGGCATCGGTCCCGCGTACACGATGGCGGTGAACCGCATGCTCCGCTCGGAGATCGGCGTCGAGACCGATCGCGAGTACCGCTGCTCTCCTACGAGGTCTTCACCGGGTGGAAGAACGACGCCGAGCACCACGCGTTCGCGTCACCTCCCGGTGCGACCGACGACTTCCGCTACGGGATGGCGCTCAACCCGCACATGCGGGCGTTCATCACGCACGGGCAGTACGACCTCGTGACGCCGTACTACGCGAGCGACCGCCTGCGGAATCTCATGCGGCTCGATCCGCAGATGGCAGAGCGGCTGACGGTTCAGCACTACGGCGGCGGGCACATGTTCTACGCGTGGGAGGCGAGCCGGCACGCGTTCACGGCCGCGATCGCCGCGTTCGTCGACGACGCGGTCTAGCCGCGGTCCGCCAGGTACGCGTCAGCGAGGCGCTTCGGAGCCCGCAAGAGCCAGCTCTCCTCGATCCGCTCCTCGAGCACGGCTCGGTCGGCGCGCTCGAGCCGAATCAGCAGGATCGGCTGTCCGTCGTAGTGCGCGGTCTCGAAGAACACGTCGCGGATCGGCCGCGATCGCGAGCGGCTTCTCGTCGAGATCGACTCGAAGTGCGAGAGCCCCCTCTGCGTGCCGGTCGGGGCTGATCCAGGCGAACAGCTTCCCGCCGACCTTGAATGCAGGCTGGCCGTACGTCGTCGACTCCTCGGCGCCGGGAAGCGCGCCGGCGATCTCGCGAACCGTCTCCCAGTCGCTCATCGGCCGGCCTGCCTCCACGAACGCGGCCGCCAGTCGCTTCGGCGCCTGGATGAGCCACGCCTCCTCGAGCCGTTCGCGCAGCTCGTCGCGGTCGATCGCCTCGAGGCGGATCTGGACTCCGGGCCACCCGTCGTAGTGCGGGCTCGAGAAGTACACGTCCGGATTCGAGTCGAGGATCAGCTGCCTTCTCGTCCCGCTCGACCCGGATCCCGAGACCGCCGCCGTCGCGTTCGCGAGCGGCCCACGCGAAGCTCTTGCCGCGAACCTGAAACGCGATGCGGTCTCCGCCTGTCTCCTCCGCCTCGGGAAGGGCGAGCGCAAGCTCGCGAACCGTGTCCCAGTCGACCACGGCGAGACCTTAGCCCCCTCGGCAGAGGCAGGTTCGACCGGCACGATTCCTAGAGTTCCCGCGATGGAACCTGCCGAGTCGCGTCGCGTCGAGCTCCTCCTGCCGATGCGCACCGTCATCGTCGTCGCCGCCGCGATCGGGCTCATGGCTGCGTTCGCGGCGATCGGCGACACGTTCCTGATCGTCTTCGTCGGCATCTTCCTCGCGTTCGTCTTCGAGTACCCCGTCCGCTTCGTGATGGAGAGGACCCGCATGTCGCGTGGCCTGGCTGCGACCGTCACGGTGCTCGGGACGGCGCTCGCCGTCGTCGGGCTGATGCTGCTCCTGCTCGTGCCGCTCGTCGGGAGCGTGCGCGACTTCCTGCAGGATCTCCCCGCGCTCGTCGAGGAGCTGCGCGCATCCGACGAGCTCTCCTCCTGGCTCGGCGACTCGGGCGCGGCCGGGAACGTGCAGGAGGGTGCCGAGCAGGTCTCCGTCTCGATCCCCGATGCGATCTCGTCCGTTCTCGGCATCGCGGGCAGCTTCTTCACGGTCTTCCTCGCCGGCTTCACGATTCTCTTCATCTGCCTCTTCCTGCTCACGGACGTCGGGAACCTCAAGCGCTCGCTGACGAGCGTCCTCATGCCGGGCGAGGACGATCGCTGGCTCCTGGTCTGGGAGCGCGTGACGGAGACGATCTCGCGGTGGGCGATCGGCGTCATCGTCATCGCGACGATCGCCGGGACGATCCAGGGGACCACAGCCTGGCTCCTCGGGTCGAGCTACGCGATCGCGCTCGGGGTCATCGCGGGCCTGCTCGACATGATCCCGAACATCGGCGCCACGATCGCCGGCTTCGTCCTCGTGCCGACGCTCTGGGCCGAGGAGGGGCTCACGGCGGCGCTCATCATGCTGGTCGTCGTGCTCGCGTACCAGCAGCTCGAGAACAACATTCTCACGCCGAAGATCCAGGGCAAGGCGGTGCAGCTCTCGGCGTTCTTCATCATCGTCGCGGTGACGCTGTTCGGCGCGCTGCTCGGCGTCCTCGGCGCGCTCACCGCGGTGCCGCTCGCTGCGACGATCCAGATCTTCGTCCAGGAGCTCACGAAGGCGCGCCGCGAGCAGGTCGCCGCTGCGAGAGCGGCCGCCGAGCCTGCATAGGCGCGATCCGGCAGGGCCTACACGGCGAGCGGCGCGCCGAGGAGCACGGCGGCTGCGCCCACCGCACCTGCCACGAGCAGCGTGAGGACGACGCCTCGCCGGAGCACGAAGAGGAAGACGGCGGCGCCCGCCAGCACTGCCCACTGCCACGTCTCCTGCAACGCCAGCGACAGGGGAATCGCGGAGCCGAGGATCGCGCCGATCGCGGCCGGCCCGGCGCCGTCGAAGAAGCGGCGCACGTCTGCATTCGCGAGGAAGCGGTCGAAGCTCCGGGCGCCCACGAGGACGAACGCGAACGACGGCGCGAATGCGACGAACGCCGCGACGAGCGCACCGGGAACGCCTGCCGCCGCGTAACCGACTGCCGCGACCGTGTGCGTGACCGGCCCCGGCGTGACCTGCCCGAGCGCGACCGCGTTCAGGAACTCCGTGTCGGTCATCCAGCCGTACCGCTCGACCGCGTCGGCCTGCATCAACGGGATGATCACGAAGCCCCCGCCGTACGAGAGCGCGCCGACCTTGAGCGCGACCCAGCTGAGGGAGGCGAACGTCCCGCCGGTCGCCGCGGCCACGATCAGCGCCGGAAACGGCGCGATCGAGAGACCGCTACCCGCGAGCCGTCGCCAGCCGACCTCGACCGCTCCGCACACGAGCAGGACCGCGACGAGCCAGGGGCCGAGCGTCGCCGCCGAGGCTGCGCCGAGCAGCGCGTAGACGACGAATCGCCGGCGCACATCCGATCCGACCCGGTGCCAGGCGGGCCTGAGCAGCAGGAGCCCCGCGTGAACGGCGACCGCCGCCACGGCTGCTCCGGCTCCCGCACCCGCACCCCGGATCCAGTCGGGCGGGGAGCCGAGGAAGAGCGCGGCCAGCGCGACGATCAGGACGAGGCCGGGAAGGATGAAGCCGAGGCCGCCGACAAGCGCACCCGCGAGGCCGCGCGTCCTCCAGGCCGTGTAGATCGCGAGCTGCGTCGAGGCGGGCCCGGGGAGGAGGTTGGCGGCGGCGAGCCCGTCCTCGAACTGCTCCGGCGGCATCCACCTGCGGCGCTCGACGACGAGCTCCCGAAGCAGTGCGATGTGCGCCGGTGGCCCACCGAACCCGACGATCCCGATCCGTCCCCACGCGCGCGCGACCGCTCCGAGCGTGGGCATGTGTCCGGTCAGCTCGAGGCTGTTCCGATGGCCGCTTCGCCCTCGCCGACCGCGACGACGTCACGACGGCTCAGCAGGAACAGGAGCGCGAAGAAGCCGCCGGCGACGAGCGCGGCGCTGCCGAGGTACGCGACGTGGAAGCCGTCCACGAGCGCCTGCGCCTCGTCCGCCGGCTGCGGCGCGCCGCCGAGCCCGCTCAGCGTGTCCTGTGTCGCCTCGACCGAGAGCGTCGCGAGGATCGCGAGGCCGAGCGCGCCGCCGATCTGCTGCGAGGTGTTGTAGAGGCCGGATGCGAGCCCCGCGTCGTCCGCCGGAATGCCGCTCGTCGCGATGAGCGTGATCGGGACGAACGTGAGCCCCATCCCGATCGACGCGAGCATGATCCCCGGGAGGAGGTCGGTGACGTACGAGCCGTCCGGCTGCAGTCGCATGAAGAGGAGCAGGCCGACGACCGCCATCGGCATCCCGATGAGTGGCACCTCGCGCGCGCCGAGCTTCGGGACGAGGCTCTGCGACAGTCCGGCGCCGATGATGATCCCCGCCGTGAACGGGAGGAATGCGAGCCCTGCCTCGAGCGCGGAGTACCCGAGCACGCGCTGGAGGTACAGCGTGTTGAAGTAGAACATCGCGAAGAGCCCGGCCGCGACGAGGAACATGACGACGTTGGCGGCGCGCACCGTCCGGACGCGGAAGATGCTGAGACGGACGAGCGGCTCGGCCGAGCGCAGCTCGATCACGACGAACGCGCCGAGTAGCGCAATGGCGAGGGCGAAGAACCCGCCGGTGTGCAGCGAGACCCAGCCCTTCTCCTGCGCCTTGACGATCCCGTAGACGAGGGCCAGCAGCCCGGCCGTGACCGTGACCGCGCCCGCGACGTCGAAGCTCTTGTGCGCGTGCTCGTCCTTCGACTCGGGGACGATCCGCATCGACGCGATGAAGACGGCGATCCCGACGGGCACGTTGACGTAGAAGATCCACGGCCACGAGAACGCCGTCGTGAGCACGCCGCCGAGGACGAGACCGACAGCGCCTCCGCCCACGGCGATCGCTGCCCACACACCCATCGCCTTCGTCCGCTCCGCGCCCTCCTCGAACGTCGTCGTGATGATCGAGAGGGCGGCCGGCGCGACGAGCGCGGCTCCGAGACCCTGGAGCCCGCGGAAGAGGATGAGCGCCTCCGAGCTCGGCGCGAGCCCGTTGAGGAGCGATGCGACGGTGAAGACCACGACGCCGACGAGGAAGATGCGCTTGCGCCCCATGAGGTCGCCCGCGCGCCCGCCGAGGAGCAGGAAGCCTCCGAACGTGAGCGCGTAGGCGTTGACGACCCACTGCAGGTCGGCGTCGGACATGTTCAGGTCTTCCTGGATCGACGGCAGCGCGACGTTCACGATCGTCGCGTCGAGGATCACCATGAACTGCGCCATGCAGACGAGCACGAGCACGAGCCACGGGTTGACGCCGTGGTCGTGTGCCGGAGCGCGCGTGGCGGCGAGCTCGCTCATGAACCGCGCACCCTAGCGATCGGCGCTACGGTCCCCGCAAGGTGACCGAGATGCGTCTCTACGACCTGCGCGTGACCGTCGAACGCATCGAGGGGCGCTCGGTATGCGGCCTCGAGGTCGGCGACTACTTCGAGGTCACGGAGTCGAGCCGCGTGCGCATTCCCGACGGCAAGCACTTCTGCCTCTTCGCGATGCAGTCCGTGCTCCCGCTCCTGCCCGCGAAGATGCGGCGGCTCGCCGCGCAGGACTGGCTCGAGCAGGACTCGCTCGTCGCCTGCCCCGATCCCGACGAGCGGCTCGTCATGCGCATCGAGCGGATCGGCGAGCGCACGCTCGTCACCGAGGAGCTGACGTAGCGCGCGAGCTCGGCATCGGGCTTCGAACCGACCAGGAGCCCGCGACGTACGAGGCGATCGCTCGGCGCGCGGAGGACGCGGGCATCGACGTGATCTCGGTCTTCCACGATCTGCTCTACCAGCCTGCGATCGGGCCTCTCCTGCTGATGGCACGCGTGACGGAGCGGATCCGTCTCGGCCCTGTCGCGCTGAACCCCTTCACGCTGCATCCGTACGAGATCGCAGGTCAGATCGCGATGCTCGACTCGGTCTCGGGCGGCCGCGCGTATCTCGGTCTCGCGAAGGGCGCATGGCTCGACCGGCTCGGGATCGAGGAAGCGCAGCCGTTGGCCGCGCTTCGTGAAGCTGTCGCGATCGTCGAGGCGCTCCTCGCCGGTGACACGGCCGGCGTCGACGGAGAGCGGTTCACGCTCGAGCCGGGCACCGCTCTCGCGTATCCGCGAGTGCGAGACCGCGTGCCGCTGCTCATCGGCACGTGGGGGCGTGAGACAGCGCGCTGGGCAGGCACGGTCGCGGACGAGGTGAAGATCGGCGGAAGCGCGAACCCCGACCTCCTGCCTGTCGTTCGAGGCTGGATCGACAACCCGAACGTGCGTCTCGTGATCGGCTGCGTCACGGTCGTGGACACGGACGGCGACGTGGGCGCGCGCCCACGCAGAAGCCATGGTGCAGCCGTATCTCGACGTCGTCGCGCGACACGATCCGACGCTCGAGCCCGGGGAGCCGGCAGCGCTCGAGCGCTTCTGCATCGCCGGCACGCCGGACGAGGTGGCAGCACGGGTCGTCGAGCTCTGGGAGGCGGGAGCCGACCGCGTCGAGCTCGGGACGCCTCAGGGCCGCACGCCGCTCGGCGGAGTCGAGCTCATCTGCGACCGCGTCCTTCCCCTGCTCGGGCACTGAGTCGAGTTCTCTAGCATGGCGAGATGCCCGAGTCGTCCACGACGCTCGCGCCATCGCTCGCCGAGCAGCTCGAGGCCTACCGCGTCGAGCTCACCGGCTACTGCTACCGCATGCTCGGCTCGGTCGACGCCGAGGATGCCGTGCAGGAGACGTTCATCCGCGCGTGGCGCGCGTACGACAGCTTCGAAGGCCGCTCGGCGCTGCGCTCGTGGCTCTACCGCATCGCGACGAACGTCTGCTACGACATGCTCGAGAGCCGCAAGCGCCGCGCGCGGCCCATGGATCTCGGGCCGGCCGGCGAGCCGATCGTCGAGAACCTGCGCACGCCCGACCAGCTCTGGATCGAGCCGATGCCGGACGCGCTCGTGGTGCCCGACGGCGATCCGGCCGCGATCGTCGGCGCGCGCGAGTCCGTTCGTCTCGCATTCGTCGCGGCGCTCCAGCAGCTTCCGGCGCGCCAGCGGGCCGTGCTCATCCTCTGCGAGGTCCTGCGCTGGAAGGCGGCCGAGGTCGCGGAGCTCCTGGAGACGAGCGTCGCCTCCGTGAACAGCGCGCTGCAGCGTGCCCGCGCAACGCTCGAGGCGAGCGACGCGACGCCGTCGACGACGTCACCGTCCGTCGACGCTGCGAATGAGGAGCTCCTGCAGCGGTACGTGACCGCGTTCGAGCAGTACGACATGGACGCCCTCACCTCGCTGATCCACGAGGACGCGACGCAGTCGATGCCGCCGTTCGACCTCTGGCTCACGGGCCGCGACGACATCTTCACGTGGTGGTTCGGCCCCGGGACACGCGTGCCGCGACTCCCGCGTCATCCCGGTCGAGGCCGCGAACGGCGCGCCCGCGTTCGGCCAGTACAGGCCGAAGCGAGGACGGCGAGGGCTACGAGCCGTGGGCGCTGCAGGTCGTCGAGATCGAGGACGGCCGGATCGTCGAGCTCACGTTCTTCCTCGACGTCGAGACCGTGTTCCCGCGCTTCGGCTTGCCTCTCGAGTACCCCGGCTAGCGTCAGCGCGTCGAAGAAGTCTTCGACGATCTCGGCGTCGCCGGGCATCCGCTCGCTGAAGACGAGGAGCTCGAGCCCGTCCGAGCCGGCTTCGAAGCCCCGCGTCACCGTCGGGCCGACCCGAATCGCGTCCAGCCGCTCGACCTCGACCTCGTCGTCGTCCAGACGAAGCACCCCGGTACCCGGCGAGGACGACGTACACCTCCACGGCCTGTTGGTGCCGGTGGCCGAAGGCGTGATGCTTGCCCGGCTTGACGACCTGGTACGAGACCCCGAGCGTGTCGAGTCCGAGATCGCTTCCTGCAAAGCGCGCCTCCTGGAACTCCGAGAAGCCGCCCTGCACCGCCATGTCCTCGACATCGCCGAGGTTCTTGAGTGTGAAGTCGGTCATCGAAGGAACGGTTGCCCGCACCGCTGATCGCCGTAGCCCGCAAGTCCTCGCCCGTCTCCGCGAGCACGTGCGTCAGGCCCATGAGCTCGACGACCTCCAGGAGGGCGACGGACGCGTTCCGCAGCCTCACCTCGCACCCGAGCCGGCGCGCGGCAAGCTGAAGGCGGGCGAGCGCGTCCACCGTCACGGCGTCGGGGGCGACGCCGGCGACGTCACACGCGACGACATCGCCACTCGTGCGAAGCAGCGCACACACGCGGTCGCACAGACCGGGAAGGTCGGCGCGGGTGATCGGGCCGCGGATGGCGAAGGCGACCTCGTGCGGCCCGGTTGTCGGCATCGCGGGTAAGACCGGCAGATCGCCGAAAACTCAGCGACAGGCGTTTCGCGCTCGGACTGCGCGATCAGGCCGTCGATGAGCACGTCGATGCCGAACTCGAAGCGTTCGTCCGGGCCGCCGGCGGTGAGAGGCACGGCCAGCGACGACGATGTTCGGGAATCGGTCGGCAGGAAGCGAGGCGAAGTACTCGCGCAGCTCGCTCGACGAAGTCGTGACCCTTGCCTTCTGTGTCGGCTGCGTCTCGCCTTGCGGAGGTACTCCTCGTACGCGAACGCGGCGATGTACAGGAAGATGAGGTCGCCGGCGAGCGCAGTGACGCGATCCGACAGTCCGCCCGAGGCGAAGAAGCGACAGGTGCCACTCGATGTAGCGGACCGAGTTGGGGCCCAACGGGAATCTGTCCGAACATGAGCTGCGCGATCCCCGGGGGGCGTTTCAGCATCTCGCGCTCCTCACGCGCGCCCTGCTTCAGCTGCTCTCTCCAGCGCTCAGGATCGGGCTCGGGCATCGGCAGCTCGCCGATCACCCGGTCGAACATGAGCTGGAGCAGCTGCTCCTTGTTCGCCACGTGCCAGTACACGGCACCTGCCCCGACGCCGAGCTCATCGGCGAGGCGCCTCATGCTGAACGCCGCGGCTCCTTCCCTGTCGACGAGACGCAGCGCTGCATCGACGATCGACCTCACGACTGAGCTGGACGCGCTCGCGAGGCTTTCGAGGAGGCCTTGAGCCAGGGTGCCTCCGGGACTTCCGGAGACACTCGTCGCTCGTCAAATGTGTCGGTCTGGTGATCGGCCCCGGATTCCACTTGACCTGAACATCATACAAGTGATAGAACGCTGTTCAAGTCGAACAGCGTTCATTTCAAGCGAACGGCGGCTCCGCGGTCGTGGGAAGAGTTTCCGCGGTGCACGCGTTGTCCCAGGTTCCGCCGTCAGATGAGTTTCGAAGCGCGAACGGGTCGTACCCGTAGCGACCAGAGGGGGTATGAGCATGTCTGAACCGCAAGATCGTCTCGCAGCACACGAACGACTTTCGACCGGAGCGCTGGCAAGCTGGATGCGCGCCTGCGCGAACCATCCGTGGCGCGTGATGATCGCCTGGGTCGGGATCATCGCCGGGCTCATCCTCCTCGTCGCCACCGTCGGCGGGAGCCTGAAGGACGAGTTCACGATCCCGGGCTCCGAGACGCAGAAGGCAACCGACCTGATCGAGGCCGAGTTCGCGGCCGAGCAGGGCGGGGTGCTGAACCTCGTCTTCGCGGCGCCGGAGGGTGAGCGCCTCGACGAGCCGGCGGCGCGCAAGGCCGCGATCGTGGCGGCAATCGCCAAGCTGAGAACGCCCGAGTTCGCAGACGATCGGACCGGACGAGCGCGCGGGCGTCGAGAGCGTCGGAGACCCCTTCAGCGAGAACACCTTCTCCGAGGACGGCCGCATCGCGTACGCGGAGGCACAGTTCGACCGCGTCATCTACGACAAGGACCGCGAGGAAGTGCTCGCCGTCCAGGAGGCGGTTCGCGAGGGTGTCGCCGCGGAAGGCGTGGTCGTCGAGTTCAACGGCGACGCCGAGTTCCCGCCGATCGAGCAGGGAACGCAGGAGCTCCTCGGCCTGCTCGCCGCGCTCATCGTGCTGCTCGTCGTCTTCCGCACGCTCGTCGCGACGGCGATCCCGCTCGCACTGGCGATCGTCGCGCTCATGACGGCGTTCCTGCTCCTCTTCATCCTCGCCGGCCTCACCGACATCAACACGATCACGCCGCTGCTCGTGTCCATGATCGGCCTCGGCGTCGGCATCGACTACTCGCTGTTCATCGTCACCCGCTTCCGACAGCTGCTCCACGACGGGCTGTCCCCTCGCGACGCCGCCGCCGAGGCCGGTGCATCGGCAGGCCGAGCGACGATCTTCGCCGGACTGACCGTCGCTATCTCGGTGACGGGCCTCGCGTTCTTCGGGATGGACTTCATCACGAAGCTCGGGATCGGCTCGGCGCTCGGCGTTCTCACCACGGTGCTGATCGCCAACTCGCTGCTGATCGCCGTCCTCGCGAAGCTGGGTCACAAGGTCGATCGGCTCAAGGTGCCGTTCCTGCGCCGGATCGACGACTCCGAGGAGGGTCGCGAGCGGACGCTCATCGCCCGCTGGGGTCGCTTCGTGACGGCGCACGCCCGCGCCGTGTTCGTCGTCGTGCTGCTCGTCCTGCTCGTGGCGGCCGGGACGTCTGCGCTCGTGCGCCTCGGCGCCTCCGACCAGGGCACGCAGCCAAGTGAGCAGACTGCACGTCGCGCGTACGACCTGCTCGCCGAGGGCTTCGGCGCCGGCTTCAACGGTCCGATCCCGATCGTCGTCGACGTGAACGGCGACGCCGAGGCGCCGCAGCGGGTCTACGACGGCGTGCAGGGCCTCGAGGGCGTTGCGTCGGTGGGCGAGCCGCAGTTCAACGACGCGAAGACCGTCGCGATCGTCTTCGTGACGCCGGATTCGGCGCCACAGGACGAGGAGACGGGCGTGCTCGTCGACCGGCTCAGAGGTGACGTTGCTCCGGCCGCGACGGAGGGCAGTGAAGCGGTCGTGTACGTCTCCGGCCTCAACGCGGCCTTCAAGGACATCGCGGACCGGATCTACGAGCGACTCCCGCTGTTCCTGCTCTACATCATCGGCGTCACGTTCCTCGTGCTCGCGATGGCGTTCCGATCGGTCGTGATCGCGCTCGCCGCAGCGGTGACGACGCTCATCTCGGCCTTCGTCGGATTCGGCGTGCTCACGCTGATCATCCAGGAAGGGCACCTGCTGTCCCTGACCGGGCTCGACCGAACGGGACCGATCGAGACGTTCGTGCCGCCGATCGCGTTCGCGATTCTCTTCGGGCTCTCGATGGACTACATGGTCTTCCTCATGAGCCGTATCCGAGAGGAGCACGTGAACGGCCTGAACACGAAGGAGGCGGTCGAGCACGGGATCGCGGCGATCGGGCGCGTCGTCGTCGCCGCCGCGCTGATCATGGGCACGGTGTTCGCGGCCTTCATCCTCACGGCCGACCGCATCTCGAAGGAGTTCGGCCTGCTGCTCGCGGTCGCGATCCTGACCGATGCGTTGCTGGTGCGGATGACGCTCGTCCCGTCCTTCCTCACGATGCTCGGCGAGAAGTCGTGGTACATGCCGCGCTGGCTCGACAGGCTCCTGCCGAACATCACGATCGAGCCCCCGCACGACGGGGAAGAGCGTGCGTCCGGCCCCCGTCGCTCGGCCGGAGCCGAGCGAAGCCTGACCCTGGGCGGGCGGAGCCTTCGGGCTCCGCCCGCCTACCCACGAGGCGGAGCAGCCAGGCCCGTACGGCGGCTGCGACCGCAGGGAGGTCGGATCGCAAGCTGTGATCACCGGACACCGTTACACCGTCCGCAGCGCCGAGCGCGGGTGGGACGCCGAACGGGTCGCGCTCGCCCTGCACGACGAGGGTCGGCACCTGCACGGCATCGAGCTCGGGGAGCCTGCTCGTCGGCGGGCTTCCGCCGGAGCGGCGAGGAGGCACGAGCGGGAAGGCGAGGCAGAGGACGCCCGCCGCGCCGGTCTGCCTCGGCGGTGCGGCACGCGACGCGGGCGCCCGACGAGCGTCCGCCGGCCACGAGCGGCAGATCGCCGAGCGACGTCCGAGCGCAGGCGCTCGACGACCGCGAGCCACGCCGCGTCGAGGTGGTGGCCGGAGCAGGGCTGCGACGGCCGGCGACGCGGTAGGGCTGCTCGACGAGGGCCACGTCGACGCTCTTCGGCGAGCGCGGCCTCGGTGGCCGCGACGCAGGTCGCGAGACGTCACGCCGCCGCCCGCGCCGTGCCGAGCACGAGCCAGCCGCGCGGCGTCTTCCGCCGGCTCGGAGCTGCACGCGGGCCGTGCCGTGCGGGGTGTCGACGTCGAGCATCACCACGGAGTCTGCCCGCAGCACGTCGGGTCGACCGATGAGTTTCGACCGCACGCGACGTCCTAGCTCCGAGATCGAGACGAAAGGACGCACCGATGACGATGAGCTCACGCTCACGCTGGCTGGCCCTGCTGGTTCTCTGCCTCGGCGACCTGATGATCGTCCTCGACGTGACGATCGTCGGCGTCGCGCTGCCGTCGATTCAGGAGGACCTCGGGTTCTCCGACGAGTCGCTCGCGTGGGTCGTCAACGCGTACCTGATCACCTTCGGCGGGTTCTTGCTGCTCGGCGGCCGGCTCGGCGATCTGTTCGGCCACCGTCGGCTGTTCCTCGCTCGGGATCGCGCTCTTCACCTCTGCATCGGCGGCGTGCGGCTTCGCGAGCTCGCAGGAGATGCTCGTCGGCGCGCGCGCCGTGCAGGGCATCGGCGGCGCGGTCGTCTCCGCCGTCGCGCTGTCGCTGATCGATGACGCTCTTCACGGAGCCTGGCCGAGCGCGCGAAGGCGATGGGCGTCTTCGGCTTCGTCGCCTCGGGCGGCGGTTCGATCGGCGTGCTTCTCGGTGGCGTCCTCACGGACGCGCTCGACTGGCACTGGATCTTCCTCGTCAACGTGCCGGTCGGGATCGCGGTCGTCGTGCTCTCGCTGCTCGTGCTGATCCCGGCGGCGCGTGTCGCGACCGCCGCGCGTGCAGCTCGACGTCGCGGGCGCCGTGACGGTGACGGCGTCGCTGATGCTCGCGGTCTACGCGATCGTGAACGGGAACGAGGTCGGCTGGCGTCCGCGCAGACGCTCGGCCTGCTCGCCGTCGCCGGCGTGCTGCTGGTCGCGTTCCTCGTCATCGAGTCGCGGGTCGGAGTCGCCGCTCATGCCGCTCCGGCTCTTCCGGCTCGCGGAACATCGCGGTCTCGAACGTCGTCGGCGTGCTCTGGGCCGGCGCGATGTTCGCGTGGTTCTTCCTCTCCGCGCTCTACCTGCAGCTCGTCCTCGGGTACAGCCCGCTCGAGGTCGGTCTCGCCTTCCTGCCCGGCAACATCATCATGGGCGTCCTGTCGATCGGGCTCTCGGCGAGGCTCGTCATGCGCTTCGGCATCCGGATGCCGCTCGCGGTCGGCCTCGGCCTCGCCGCGAGTCGGTCTGCTGCTCTTCGCGCGCGCGCCCGTGGACGGGACGTTCGTCGTCGACGTGCTTCCGGCATGATCCTGCTCGGGCTCGGTGCCGGCATGGCGTTCAACCCGGTGCTGCTCGCCGCAATGAGCGACGTCGAGCCGAGCAAGCGGCCTCGCGTCGGGCGTCGTCAACACGTCGTTCATGATGGGCGGCGCGCTGGGTCTCGCCGTCCTGGCGAGCCTCGCGGCGCGCGGACGGACACGCTGCTCGCCGACGGTGGGAGCGAGGCGGTCGCGCTCACGGGCGGCTACCACGTCGCGTTCTTCGTCGGCGCGCTGTTCGCATTGCCGCCGCGGCGATCCTCGGTGCGACGCTCCTGCGCCCGGCGGCGCGTCCTGCTCGCGGACGCGCACGAGGGCGGCCGATCGCGCACGCCGCCCCCGAGGCCGCATAGATGACGCTCGAGCACTCCGGCGTCAAGGCGCGTGTCGAGGACGATCTCGGCGAGTTGCGCGGATCCTTGGCCGGTACGGTCGTGGAGCCCACGGATCCGGAGTACGACTCCGCTCGACGCTCGCTTCAACGCACTCGTCGATCGTCGGCCGGCGGTGATCGCGCGCTGCGTCGGAGCCGGCGACATCGCAGTCGCTCTCGACTTCGCGCGGACTCACGAGCTCGAGGTCGCAGTGCGCGGAGGCGGCCACAACCCCGCCGGACACTGCGTCTGCGACGACGGCCTGGTGATCGATCTCTCCAGCATGCGCGGCGTCGCCGTCGATCCGGAGGCACGGCATCGCTCGCGGCGCAAGGCGGCGCGACCTGGCTCGACTTCGACACGAGCGGCACAGGAGTTCGGCCTGGTCACGCCCGGCGGCATCGTCGGCTCGACCGGCGTGACGGGGCTCGCACTCGGCGGAGGCATCGGCCACCTGACGGCCCAGCTCGGCCTCACCTGCGACAACATCGCGGGTGCCGAGCTCGTGATTCCCGACGGCACCGTCGTCCAGGCGCGACCCGACGAGAATGCGGAGCTCCTCTGGGGGCTTCACGGAGGTGGAGGCAACTTCGGCGTCGTAACACGTCTCGAGCTCCACCTGCATCCGCTCGAACGGGTCGTCGGTGGCCGGCTCGAATATCGCGGCGACGCAGTCGGCGACGTCCTTCGCACCTTCCGCGACGTCGCAGCCGGCTCGCCTCGGGATCTCAGCATCCAAGCCGTGCTCGGTGTGGACGAGTCGCTCGACCCCCGCGCTCCTCATCGCGCCGTGCTACACGGGCTCCGAGTCCGACCCGGAACCACTGCGCAGGTTGCGCGCCGCGCCCGGGCTCGTGAGCGACACGGTCGGTGCGAGGCCGTTCCTCGAGCAGCAACTCGAGTTCGACTCGCCGTACGGCGAGAATCGTCACTACTGGAAGGGCCACTTCGTCGGCGAGCTGACGGACGAGCTGATCGACGAGCTTCTCGTCCGCACCTCCGGCTTCGGTACGCCCGTCATCGACGTCCTGCTCGAATCGCTTCACGGCGCGCCCAAGGACGTCGATCCGGCGCTCGGCGCAATCGGCTACCGGAACGCAGCGTTCAACGTCAGCGTCATGGGCACGTGGCACGCCCCGGAGGACGACGAGCTCCACATCGCATCGGTCCGCGAGACAGCGAAGGCGATCGAGCCGTGGTCGTTCGGCGGCGGCTACGCCAACTACATGCAGGCCGACGAGCCAATCGAGCGGGTCCGCGCTGCATTCGGGGACGACGCGTTCGAGCGTCTCCAGGCTCTCAAGCGGCAGTACGACCCGGCGAACGTCCTCCGTCGCAACCAGAACATCCCGCCAGCGTAGTCTCGTAAGCCACCCGAACCGGAGGAGCACACGCATGGACTGGAAGCTCGAGCTCGTCGCGATCCCCGTCTCGGACGTCGATCGCGCGAAGGCGTTCTACGTCGAGAAGGCCGGATTCATCGTCGACCACGACCACCGGTGAGCGACGAGATTCGCTTCGTGCAGGTGACGCCGCCCGGGTCGGCCTGCTCGATCGCGATCGGCAACGGGCGTCACCGACGCTCCTCCCGGCTCGGTCAAGGGGATGCAGATCGTCGTCTCGGACATCGAAGCCGCTCATGGCGAGCTCGCCGGACGCGGAGTCGACGTGAGCGACGTGCAGGTGTTCCCGTGGGGATCGTTCGTCTTCTTCAGCGACCCTGACGGCAACGCCTGGGCCGTGCAGCAGCTGCCGCCGCGCGGCGAGGAGGCGAGCTGACGATGGAGCTCAAGCTCGAGCTCGTCCTCATCCCGGTCTCGGACGTCGATCGCGCGAAGGCGTTCTACACGGAGAAGCTGGGCTGGTCGCTCGACGTCGATCACCAGCCCAGCGATTCGTTCCGCGTCGTGCAGATGACTCCGCCCGGGTCGGCCTGCTCGATCACGATCGGGATCGGGATCACCGAGGCGGCGCCCGGGTCGTACCGCGGGACGCACCTCGTCGTGTACGACATCGACGCCGCGCGCGAGGAGCTCGTCTCGCGCGGAGTCGAGGTCAGCGACGTGCGGCACTTCGACCGAGAGGAGGGGGAGTGGCGGCCGGGCTCTGACCCCGAGCACTCGCGACTACGCCTCGTTCGCCGACTTCGCCGATCCCGATGGAAACACCTGGGTCCTGCAGGAGGTCCGGAAGGTCAAACCGCCGGAGAGCTCAGCCGAGCTGCTCGTCCAGTAGCAGCTCGAAGGTCTGCACGCTCGTTCGGCGGCCGGCGCCCTCGGGCGGCGATAGGCTGTCCAGGGCCTCGTGCACGCGGCGTGCGTCGTCGGCGTTGTCGGTAAACGCGAGGTCGAAGCTGACTCCCGCCTCCCGGTCGACGAGTGACATCATGCGCTTCACGCCGTTCTTGAGCGTCGAGAACGTCTCCTCCGGCATGCCCTCGGGGCGCTCCGCCATGTGAACCATCTTCCGGAACTCCTCCATGTCCCGGTCGATGTTGGTGGTGTCGATTCCCTCGAACCGTGCGACGCGTACGTGCATGTCCCCTCCTGAC
Source organism: uncultured Gaiellaceae bacterium (assembly GCA_963744285.1). Lineage (GTDB taxonomy): Bacteria > Actinomycetota > Thermoleophilia > Gaiellales > Gaiellaceae > GMQP-bins7. The sequence continues at coordinate 100,066 of CAVUTA010000003.1, forward strand.
CTCGTCGGTTGAGACTCGATTCTCCCCAAACGCGAGTTTCTAATCAATCGGGAAGCACGGGCATCACAACTCCCGGATCGCGGCCGACGAGGACGGCGCGCCTGACGGCGTCCGAGCCGAAGCGGTCGCGCGCCTCGTCGAGCGCGGCGTCCAGCGCATCGGGGCGCCAGTCGTCGGTCAGCGTGAGCTGGATCCGGTCGGCGTGCTCGAGGTTCGTCAGGGAGATGCCGACGAGCGTGAGACCCTGCGCGACGATCAGTGGCACGGCGGCGCGAGACGAGGCCGCGCGCCGTCTCGAGGATGGCCTCCGTCTGACCCGTCGCCCGCGGCATCGTGAACGAGCGCGTCGCGCGCGAGAAGTCGTCGAACCGGAGTCGCAGGACCACCGTGCGGCACACGCGCCTGCCTGCGCGCAACCGCCGGGCGACCCGATCGACGATCGCCACGAGTGTCGCGTCGATCTCCTCGAGCGACTTCGGGCGGCGACCCAGTGCGCGCTGCGAGCCGATCGAGCGGCGGCGGCGCCCGGTCTGGACGGGCCGCGGGTCGCGGTTGTGCGCCAGCGCGTGCAGGTGTCGTCCGGATGCACGGCCGAGCAGGTGAACGAGGAGGAGCTCGTCGAGCGCCGCGACCTGGCCGACCGTTCGCAACCCGCGATCGTGGAGCTTCGCAGCCGTCACGCGCCCGACCCCCCAGAGTCGCTCGACGGGTAGGGGATGGAGGAAGCCGAGCTCGTCATCGGGTGGCACGACCAGGAGGCCGTTGGGCTTCGCCACCGCGCTCGCGACCTTTGCGAGGAACTTCGTCCGCGCGATGCCAACCGTGATCGGGAGACCGACCTCGTCGAGGATCCGCTCCCGCAACCGAGCCGCGATCTCCGGAGGCTGCCCGGCGAGGCGTTCGAGCCCTCGAACGTCGAGGAACGCCTCGTCGATCGAGAGGCCCTCCACGAGCGGCGTCGTGTCCTCGAAGACCGCGAAGACGGCCTTGCTCGCCTCCGAGTAGGCGGACATCCGCGGCGGCACGACGACTGCGTGCGGGCAGAGTCGGCGCGCCTGGCGGCCGCCCATCGCCGTCTTGATGCCGTACGCCTTCGCCTCGTAGCTGGCCGCGAGCACGACTCCGCCGCCGACGATCACGGGTCGCCCGCGCAGGCGCGGATCATCGCGCTGCTCGACCGAAGCGAAGAACGCATCGAGATCGGCATGCAGGATGGTCGCGGCTGGCAAGCGAACATATGTTCGCATTGTCGAGCGGACTCGGCAAGTTAGATTGCGGCGTGGCTCGCGCCGAACACTGGGATCAGGTGTACTCCACGCGCGGCGGCGACGGCGTCAGCTGGTACCAGGCTGCTCCCGCGGTGTCGCTCGAGCTCGTCGACGCGCTCGGGGTCTCGCCGAAAGCGGCCGTGATCGACGTCGGCGGTGGGACGTCGTTCCTCGCAGACGAGCTCGTGGCGCGCGACTTCACCGACGTCACCGTGCTCGACGTCTCGGCTGCGGCGCTCGACGCGACCTGAGGGCGGCTTCCCGCGGACGCGCCCGTGCGGTGCGTCGAAGCCGACCTTCTCGAGTGGGCGCCGGATCGCCGTTACGAGCTGTGGCACGACCGCGCCGTCCTCCACTTCCTCGTCGACGAGCGACGACCGCGATCGTTACCGCGCGACGTTGAGCGACGCACTCGCTCCAGGTGGGCACGTGATCGTCGCGACGTTCGCCGACGACGGCCCTGAGATGTGTTCGGGCCTCCCGGTGCGGCGCTATGCCGCGGAGGACCTGGTGGCCGCGCTCGGTGAGGGCTTCGAGCTCGTCGAGACGCGGCGCGAGGTGCATGTCACCCCACGCGGCGCATCGCAGCCGTTCACCTGGGTCGCAGCGCGGATCGCCTAGGGAAGCCAGCCGTCGCGGTACGGCGTCGGCTCGCGCGCGCCGTACTTCGCGCGGCTGGCGGCGTAGGCCTCGTCCGGCACGTTCGTCTCCTGCTCGACGCCGGCCTCGTGACGAAGAGCCGCTTCGTCGACCGTGTACCCGCCCCAGTCGGGGCCGTCCTGGTGCTGGCGGGCGCCGACGGCGACGACGATGCAGGGTCCGTCCCCTGCGCCGACGATCGTGTGCTTCGCGTTCGGCGGGCAGTGGACGAAGTCCCATTGCCGGAGCGGGCGCTCCTCGCCTTCGATGATCAGCAGCGCCTCGCCGGCCACGACGAGGAAGTCCTCCTGGTCTGCCTCCCAGTGGTACATCGCCATCGCCTCGCCCGGCTCGAAGACCTGCACGTTGATCCCGAGCTGGGGGAAGTCCTGCTCGCCTTCCAGATCGCAGAAAGCGCCGCGCCCTTCGACGTAGTACCAGCGCGACGCGCGAGCGTTCAGGACGTACCAGCCTTCGCCGCCGGAACGAGCCCGTGCTCGGTCTGCTCGAGCGGTGCCTCCGGAACCATGCGTTGGAGCTTGCCACATGCACGCGGTAGCGTCTGGGCATGTCGCTCGCCACTGAGATCGACGCGCTCGCCGCCGAGAGCGCGTTCTCCGGCGTCGTCCGCATCGACCGCGGCGAGGAGGTCGTCGTCGAGAAGGCGTACGGTCTTGCGCACCGCGGCTACGAGATCCCGAACGAGACCGACACGCGGTTCGCGATCGCGAGCGGCGTGAAGGGCCTGACCGCGCTCGCCGTCGTGAGTCTCGTCGAGGACGGGACGCTCGACCTCACGACGACCGCACGCTCACTTCTCGGCGACGATCTTCCTCTCATCGCGGACGATGTGACCGTCGAGCACCTGCTCGCGCATCGCTCGGGGATCGGGGACTACTTCGACGAGGACGTCGAAGGCGCAGATCACCGACTACCTGCTGCCGGTACCCGTCCATCGGCTCGTCGACACCGAGGACTACCTCTCGGTGCTCGGCGGGTATCCGACGAAGTTCCCGGCCGACGAGCGCTTCTCGTACTGCAACGGCGGCTTCGTCGTGCTCGCGCTGCTCGCGGAGCGAGCGAGTGGTGTCCCGTTCCACGAGCTCGTCGCGCAACGCGTCTGCGAGCCGGCCGAGATGCGGGACACGGCATTCCTGCGCTCGGACGAGCTGCCGGGTGGCACCGCGCTCGGCTACCTCGCCGCGGACGGTCTTCGCACGAACGTGCTCCATCTGCCGGTGCGCGGTTCCGGCGACGGTGGGATCTACACGACGGCTGCGGACGTGCGCTCGTTCTGGGAAGCGCTCTTCGCGGGCAGGATCGTCGCCCGCGAGTGGGTTGCCGAGATGACGCGCCCGCGCAGCGACTCGCCAGAGGACGATCGCCGGTACGGCCTCGGCTTCTGGCTCCACGGGACGACGGACGCGGTGATGCTCGAGGGCTACGACGCTGGCGTGTCGTTCCGCTCGCTCCACGATCCGGTGGCGGGGGTGACCGCAACGGTCATCTCGAACTGGAGCAACGGCGCCTGGCCGCTGGTGCCATTGCTCGAGTCGACACTCGCCGCGTGAGCTCCTTCCGCCTCGACCGGCTCGACCATGTCTCGCTGAACGTCAGCGACCGGCCGGCGTCGATCGCCTGGTATCGCGACGTCATTGGGCTCGAGCAGCGAAACGAGCCGCGCCAGGACGACTGGCCGGTCTTCATGGGCGAGTTCGGCAGGTGTGTTGCGCTCTTCCAGGCCGAGGTCGAGTCGCCGGCGCGCGACAGGGAGTCGACCGGCCTCCGCCACGTCGCCTTCATGCTCGCGAGGGAGGATCTCGACCGAGCGCGGGAGCATCTGGAGGCGCGTGGGGTCGAGTTTCGCTCCGAGGACCACGGCAATGCGCTCTCGGTGTACGTGGCTGACCTCGACGGCAATGTCGTCGAGTTGACGACGTACCTGCGGTGATCATTCGCGCCATCGCGGTCGTCGTCGTGCTCGGCCTCGTGGGGTTCCAGCAGGGCGAGGAAGCCCGCGGCGCGATCGACGAGCTGACACTCGAGCAGCAGGTCGGACAGCTGCTCGTGCTGAGCTTCTCCGGGACGACGGCACCCGACTACGTGCGCGAGGCCGTGCGGGAGCGCCGGGTCGCCGGCGTGATCCTGTTCGGCGGCAACATCACCGGGCCGAGCCAGCTGCGCGAGCTCATCGGTGCGTTGCGGCGCCAGGGTGGACGCCCGATCGTCGCGGTCGATCAGGAGGGCGGATCGGTGCGGCGGCTGCCTTGGGCGGGGCCGTTCGCAGCGCAGCCGGGGCAGCTCCGCCGAGGAACCGTGCGCGCGGATGCGGCTGCAGCCGCACGACAGCTGCGCGCCGCCGGCGTCACCGTCACGCTCGCGCCCGTGGCGGACGTGCCGAGCGGTTCCGGCGCCGCAATCGCCGGCCGCGCCTTCTCGACGGACCCGCAGGTGGCGAGCGACGCCATGCGCGCCTCAGTGCACGGCTGGCGATCCGGCGGAGTCGCCGCAACCGCGAAGCACTTCCCCGGCATCGGCGGCGCGTCGGCGAACACCGACGATGCGATCGTCACCATCCGGCGCTCGCGCGCCGAGCTCGACGCCGTCGATCTTCCGCCGTTCGTCGCCGCGATCGACGTTGGCGTCGCGCTGGTGATGGTCGGGCACGCGCGGTACCCGGCGCTCGATCGCAACCGCATCGCCTCGCAGTCCCAGCCGATCATCGAGGGCGTTCTGCGCGACGAGCTGGGCTTCCGCGGCGTCGTGGTCACCGATTCGATGGAGGCGCGTGCGTCGCTCGCGACCGGCAGCATCACGAAGGTTTCCGAACGCGCGATTCGCGCCGGTGCGGATCTCTGCTGCTGACGGGACGTGGCTCCTACCGGCCGGTGTACGACCATCTGCTGGCGGTCGCGCGTAGCTCGCCTGCGTTTCGCGCGCGCGTGCAGCAGTCCGCCGCGCGCGTGCTGGAGCTGAAGCGGCGAGGCGCTCTGCCGCCGCGCTGAGCTACTCGGCCGGCGGCGGGCCGAAGTGCAAGCCGTAGTCGGCCGTCAGGCGCGGGATGCTCTCGCGATCCACCTCGAGGCCGTACCGAGCAGCGATGTCACCGAGCGCGCTCGGCTCCGGCGGGCCGGCCTCGAGGAGCTCGACCACCTCCGCGAAGTACCGCTCGAATCCGGCAGGCGAGATGATCTCGAGGATGCGCGCGGGCTCGTCGCCCGCGTTCCAGAACGTGTGCCACTGCCCGCGAGGCTTGAACACCAGATCGCCGGGCTCGCCGTACACGACGTCGTCGCCGAGCAATGCACCGAGGCGTCCTTCCAGCACGAAGCTGTACTCGTCCTCGTGGCTGTGGCGATGAAGTGGCGCGGCGAGCGCGCGCGGCGGTATCGGATGCTCGACGAGCGAGAACCCGCCTCCCGAGTCGTCGCCGTCGATCATGAACCGGACGCCCATCGAACCGAGCATCCCGGCCGCTCCGTCGCCCGGCCCGAGTACACGCGGTGTGGTAGGCGGCATCAGGTCTGTCCTTTCAGTGGATTCGTGGCCTTGGCTCCCGCCGTGCTGAGAGGGAGCCGCAGGAGGACCTCGCCGTCGAACACGATGTCTCCAGTCTGTTCGAAGCCGTAGCGCTCGTAGAACGGGAGAGGGCTCCCGTCGCCCTGGCCCGTGCTCGTCCACATGACCTCGACTCCGGGGCGGCCGCGGAAGTACTCGACGACCAGGTCGAGCGCCGCCGTCCCGTACCCCTTCCGTTGGTGGCGCTCGTCGATGAGGAGCCTCCAGAGGTACTGCGGGATATAGCCGGGCGCACCGACCTCGTCCGAGATCATTACGAACCCGACCGGCGTCTCGTCGTCGTAGACCGCCCACTGGATCGCGCGGCCGTCGGGCTCAGCGGCAGCTTCTGCGAGCGAGTCCGCGACGCTCGCGACGAAGTTCAGCTGCTCCGGCAAGACGCGCAGCGCGAGCACCTCCTCGCGGTTCGAGTCGTCGAGGGCCCGAAGCGTGACCACCGCGCAACGCTACGCGTTGCGTACGATCGGCGCGTGCCCGAGCTACCCGGCGGAACGGTCACCTTCGTCTTCACCGACATCGAGGACTCGACGCAGCTCCTCAAGCGCCTCGGCGACGACTACCGCGAGGTGCTGACGGCGCACCGGCGGATCGTCCGCGACACGTTCACGGCTTGCGACGGCATCGAGATCGACACGCAGGGCGACGCCTTCTTCTTCGTGTTCCCCCGTGCGCGAGACGCCGTCGCCGCGGCTGTCGAGGCGCAGCGTGCGCACGCATCGGAGTCGTGGCCCGGTGAGGTCGACGTCCGCGTGCGGATCGGTTTGCACACGGGCGAGCCGACCGTGCACGAGGAGGGGTATGTCGGGCTCGACGTCGTACGAGCCGCGCGCATCTGCACCGTCGGGCGCGGGGGGCAGATCCTGCTGTCGGAGACGACGCGCGCGCTGCTCGGGTCGGGCCTGCCCGAGGGCGTCTCCGTGTTCCCGCTCGGCCAGCGCCACCTTCGTGGGATCGACGAGCCGGAGCGCGTCTTCGAGATCGCGATCGACGGCCTCGACGTCGAGGCCGCCGACGGAGGCTGCGGCAGCCGCCCGCGCCGTCCCGCGAGCCCGCCGGCCGAGCGGGAGCTCGAGCAGGACATCGCACGGCGCTTCGACGATCTCGGCGCGCGCCTCGCAGCCGGGATCCAGGATCGCGTGCTCCGCTCGCTGGAGGGCAAGGCCGGCGAGGCCGCGAGCGGATCGGCGGTCGACGACATCGCGGCACGCATGGAGTCGCTCGGCGCCGACATCGACGCCCGCGTGCAGGCCGCGCTCGCGAAGAAGGGCATTCCGCCGAGCTTCATGAGCGTGACGATCGACGGCTCGCTGGACGGGATCGACTGGGTGCGGACCAAGGCCGATCTGGCTGCGGACGACTGGGACAACGGGCGTAACCCCGAGGCGCTGCGAGCGATCCTTCGAGCAGTCCCAGCACGTCGCGATCGCACGCGACGGCGACCGCGTGATCGGAATGGCCCGCCTCCTGTCGGACGGCGTCTGCAACTCGTTCATCGTCGACGTCTGGACCGAGACTCCGTACCGGAGACAGGGCATCGCCTCGGCAATGATGCGCCGCCTGCTCGACCAGGTGCCGGGCCAGCACGTGGGGCTCCAGACCGACAGCGCGCCGGAGCTCTACCGGTCGCTCGGCTTCGCGCCCCAGCCCGAGTTCTGGTCGGTCGTCGTCGGCTCGTGGCTCGACAACGACGCGAACCGGGAGTCGTCGTGAGCCTCACGCAGTACTACACGGCGACGACGCTCGACGGCTTCATCGCCGACCCCGACAACTCGCTCGAGTGGCTGTTCACCCGCGACCAGGATCGAGCCGGGCTCCTGAACTACGCGGAGTTCATCGCAGGCGTCGGCGCGCTGGCGATGGGGAGGACGACGTACGAGTGGGTCCTCGACCACGAGTTCGCGGGCAAGGACCCGTCGGAGTGGAAGTGGCCGTACGAGATCCCGTGCTGGGTGTTCACGAACCACGAGCTGACCGTCGTTCCCGGCGCGCAGATCGAGTTCGTGAGCGGTGACGTCGCGTCGGTGCACGCGGAGATGGTCGCGGCCGCTGAGGGGCGCAACGTCTGGATCGTCGGCGGGGGAGACCTGGCCGGTCAGTTCGCCGAGGCGGGCTTGCTCGACGAGGTCATCGTGTACATCGCGCCGGTGACGCTCGGCGCGGGCGCGCCTCTCCTCTCGCGGCGTGTGGAGCTGCGGCTCGAGGAGACCGGGCGAAACGGGGACTTCGTGGCGGCGCGCTACTGCGGTCGTGCGCGCGACCGACTGACGCCCACAAGCTACGAAGCGGATCGGCGTCGGCAGAGTCGATGCTCATGCCGAGATCGCGGAGCAGCCCGTCCTCGAGCCCGTAGACGACGCCGTGCACGGTGAGATCCTGGCCGCGCGCCCACGCGTCCTCGACGATCGTCGTCTGGCAGACGTTGACGACCTGCTCGACGACGTTCAGCTCGCACATCCGGTCGAACCGGGGCTCCTCGTCGAGCGCCGCGAGCTCGTCGGCGTGCTTCTCGGCGACGTCCATCACGTGCCGGAGCCAGTTGTCGATGAGCCCGTGCCGCGAGCCGTCGAGCGCCGCGCGGACGCCGCCGCACCCGTAGTGGCCGCAGACGATCACGTGCTTCACGCCGAGGACGTCGACCGCGTACTGCAGCACCGAGAGGCAGTTGAGGTCGGTGTGCACGACGACGTTCGCGACGTTGCGGTGGACGAACACCTCGCCCGGCGCGAGCCCGACGATCTGGTTCGCCGGCACGCGGCTGTCGGAGCAGCCGATCCAGAGGTACTCGGGCGACTGCCGCTCCGCGAGCCCGGTGAAGAAGTCGGGATCGCGCGGCGACGACGTCGGCCGCCCAGGCGCGGTTGCGCTCGAAGAGCTCGGCGAGGTCGGCCACGCCGGGGACGCTACTGCCTGGGGCGGTCGAGCTCGGTCACTTACGATCCTGTCCGCCCTGACAGCGGAGGTTGCCGTCTTGGCTCGAACCGGCTTCATCGACGGCACATCGGAATAGCCGTTCCCGATCTCGCCGCGGCGAAGCGAGTACTACGAGCGATCTGATGTCCGTCCTCGGCGCTGCGCGAGTGGTTCGAGCGCTGGTCCCGACGGGCCGCTCGAACTACGGCCGCGACGGTGCTCAAGGCTCGCAACTGTTCCTCTATCAAGCAGACAGATCCAGACAGCTACTCGCGTCGACACATCGGCCTTCATCACGTCGCATTCTCGGTCGCCAGCAGAGCCGTCGTCCGGGAAGCACACCGGTGGGCTCGTACGGTCGCGACGCGGTCATCCTCGACGAGACCCCAGGACGTTCGCCACAGTACGGCGGCGCACTGTTCTGCGACCTACTGGCTCGATCGCCCACGGATTCAAGCTGGAAGCTGTGCTGCCACGTCGAAGACGAGCTGAGCGGCGGCTTCAAGCGACATTCCCGCACACTCGCGCAAGGTTTCCAGGTTGAGCTGTGCGAGCGTTTGAATCCGCCCAGCCACGGCTTTCGTGCGTGCTGCAAAGCCGAACACAGCGAGGACGCCTACCCGGATCCATGTTCGCTGTCCTGGCGACGAGTTTCGGTGCCTCGTTCAAGTAAGAGAGCCGCGTTGCCGCGGCTCTCTGCGTACCTCGGAGGAGCGGTGGTTACGAGCAGCCGGTGTTCGTCCCGCAGTCGCGGCACGTGTAGCAACTGCCCGTCCGCACCATCCGACCTCCGCAGCGGGCGCACTCCTGCGCGTCCTCCCACTGGTTGAAGAGGGCCGTCTGGCCGGGGCTGCAACGGCGACGCCCATCGTCTCCGCCGCCGACGCGTGGTCGCCCGCCTCCGTGTAGGCGGCGGCGAGGCGCTGCTTCACCTCGGCGGTGAGGATGCCGGCCTCCTCCTGCTGGTCGGTGGAGAGGAACTTCTTGCCCATCCAGCGGAAGATGTAGTCGACGATCGACTTCGCGACGCGGATGTCGGCGTCGTTCGTCATCCCCGACGGCTCGAAGCGCATGTGGCTGAACTTCGAGACGTACACCTCGAGCGGCACGCCGTACTGGAGGCCGAGCGAGACGGAGATCATGAACGAGTTCATCAGGCCGGCGAGGGTCGTGCCCTCCTTCGCGATGTCCACGAAGATGTCGCCGGGCGTCCCGTCGTCGAAGAGGCCGACGTGGATGTAGCCCTCGTACTCGCCGACCTTGAACTTGCGGCCGACCTCCATGCGGTCTTCGGGCACGCGGCGGCGCTGCGGGAGCGCGCCGACGACACCGGAGACGGGAGCGAGCGTCGTCGCGCCGGCGTTCGTCTTCCCCGAGAGCGGCTGCGCGACCTTGCAGTTGTCGCGGTAGATCGCGATCGCCTTGACGCCGAGCTGCCACGACTCGATGAAGAGCTGCGAGACCTCGTCGACCGTGATCTCCTCGGGCAGGTTCACCGTCTTCGAGATCGCGCCCGAGATGAACGGCTGGACGGCGCCCATCATCTTCACGTGGCCCATGTAGTGGATCGCGCGGTCGCCGATCGCGCAGTCGAAGACCGGGTAGTGCTCGGTCTTGACGGACGGCGCGCCGACGATCGTGTTGCGCTCGTCGATGAACGCGACGACCTCGTCGGCCTCGGTCGGCGCGTAGCCGAGCTTGGCGAGCGCCATCGGCACGGTCTTGTTGACGATCGTGATCTCGCCGCCGCCGACGAGCCGCTTCGACTTCACGAGCGAGAAGTCGGGCTCGACCCCGGTGGTGTCGCAATCCATCATGAAGCTGATCGTCCCGGTCGGCGCGAGAACGGTGGCCTGCGCGTTGCGGAAGCCGGAGGCCTCACCGAGCTCGAGCGCGTCGTCCCAGGCGCGGCGCGCCGCTGAGAGCAGGTCGCCGGGCACCGAGTGCGAGTTGTCGATGTTGCCGACCGCCGCGCGGTGCTTCGCGATGACGCCCGTCATCGCGGCCGCGTTCGGCTGGTAGCCGGCGAACGGGCCCATCCTCCGCGCGACCTCGGCCGACTTGCGGTAGCCGCGGCCGGTCATGAGCGCGGTGATCGCGGCTGCGTAGGCGCGACCCTCGTCCGAGTCGTACGGGAGCCCGCGCGCCATGAGGAGCGCGCCGAGGTTCGCGTAGCCGAGCCCGAGCTGGCGGAACGCCTTCGCGTTGCGCCCGATCTCGGGAGTCGGATACGACGAGTAGCCGACCGCGATCTCCTGCGCGAGGAAGACGACGTCGACCGCGTGCTCGAACGCCTCGACGTCGAACTCGCCGTCCTCGCGGCGGAACTTCATGAGGTTCAGCGACGCGAGGTTGCACGCCGAGTCGTCGATGGACATGTACTCGGAGCACGGATTCGACGCGTTGATGCGGCCCGTGTTCGGGAGCGTGTGCCAGGAGTTGATCGTGGTGTCGTACTGCACGCCGGGATCGGCGCACTCCCACGCGGCTTCCGCCATCTGGCGGAGCAGGCCGCGCGCGTCCGTCGTCTCGACGACCGAGCCGTCGGTGCGGGCGGTGAGGTTCCACTCCTTGCCCTCGATGACGGACTCCATGAACTGATCCGTCACGCGCACCGAGTTGTTCGCGTTCTGGTACTGGATCGACGCCCAGTCGGGCGAGTTCAGGGACATGTCGTAGCCGGCCGACTCGAGGACGCGCGCCTTGCGCTCCTCCTTGGCCTTGCACCAGATGAACTCCTCGACGTCGGGGTGCTCCACGTCGAGCACGACCATCTTGGCCGCGCGCCGCGTCTTGCCGCCCGACTTGATCGTGCCGGCGGACGCGTCGGCGCCGCGCATGAAGGAGACCGGGCCGGAGGCGTAGCCGCCCTTCGAGAGCTGCTCCTTCGACGAGCGCAGCCTCGACAGGTTCAGGCCGGAGCCCGAGCCGCCGCGGAAGATGATGCCCTCGCGGCGGATCCAGTCGAGGATCGACTCCATCGAGTCGTCGATCGAGAGGATGAAGCAGGCGCTGCACTGCGGCTGCGCCTCGAAGCCGACGTTGAACCAGACCGGGGAGTTGAACGACGCGTACTGGTTGACGAGGATCGCCTTGAGCTCGGCCTCGAAGGTGTCGGCCTCCTCGTCGGTCGCGAAGTAGCCGCCCTCACGGCCCCAGCCGCTGATCGTGTCGACGACGCGGCCGATCATCTGCTTGACGGAGCGCTCGCGCTCGGGGGAGGCCATGCGGCCGCGGAAGTACTTCTGCGCGACGATGTTCGTCGCGGTCTGCGACCAGAACTTCGGGAACTCGACGTCCTTCTGCTCGAAGGTCGGGCCGTCGCGGCCGGGGATGTGCGCGTCGCGCAGCTCCCACTCGACCGCGTCGAACGGATCGATGCCCGGGACGGTGAAGTAGCGCTTCGGAGCGACGCTCGTCTCGGCGTCGACGACCGTGTTCACGACCTCGTCGGCCGCCTTCTCTGTGACCTGCGCCTGCTCCACCGTTGCCATCATTTCCTCCCGGACCGAGTTCGACAGTACGTCTTCCCGCCCGGGTGAGCAATGGTCGTCATACGAGCGGGCAGGGGATGGTAGGGAGCGAGCCGGACGGTAGGTGTCGACGCAAAAATCCCTGCAAATAGGCGTAAACGCACGAGGCGTTCATTGTACCCGCCACGGGCTTGCCGCCGCTGGCGGCGAGAGGCTTACGCGAGCGGGTCGAAGTCGTCCGGAGCGCCTGCGTTGGCTGCGTTCCGGCGGCGCGAGAGGTATCCGAGCCCACCCGCGGCGAGCAGCGCGATCGACATTCCACCCAGCACGAGCAGGGGAATCGGCACCGAGGACGGCCCCGAGGTGTCGACGTCCGGGCGCGGCCTGCGGGTTGCCCGGAGTCGCCGCTTCCGCCCGAGCCGCCGTCGCCCGAGCCGTTCCCGCCGCCGGACCGGTCGGGTCGTCGTCGTTCGGAGTCGGATCCGCTCCACCCGGAGCGAGGTTGCCGTTCAGCGCCGCCTGGAGCGCGCGCGTGATGACGTCCTCCGCGTCGGCGTAGTCGCGAAGGTCGTCCGGGATCGCGTCGATCGCCTCCTCGTAGCAGTTGAGCGGATAGAGGCGGTCGATGCGGCCGTTGTCGAACCAGTCGGCGAGCACCTTCTTGCCGCACGGCGTCGCGGCGCCTGCCGGGCTCGCGGTCGAGAGCGCGGCGAAGCCGCTCACGGCGAGCGCGAGGACCGCGACGAACGTGCGGAGGAGGCGCGGGGTTGTCACGAACGAGATCTCATGGGGGCGGACGGAAGCCCGGGCCAGGGAGTCTTCCGACGCGGGGTGAGCGGGTGGTGTGTGGAGAGTAAACGATCTGTTAGACGCTCTCGGACCATACCCTCCCCTCCGGCGGGACAAACCGAGGCCGCTGCTAGCGTGGCTCGCCATGGATTCGGGGTCGGAGCCCTCCGTCCGGGCGTCCGGCTTCGGTGCAGTCGTGTTCGCCGGGCTCGTCGGCGCGATCCTGGTCGGCGCGATGTTCGCCGGCGACGGATCCGACGTCGGCGGGACGCTTCCCCTCGGTGGTGCGGCCGTCGTGGTGCTCGCGGCCGCGCTCGTCGCCGTCGCGTTCGGTCGCGTTCCGGTTCCGCGCGTCGGGCGCTCGGGGCTGCTGCTGATCGCCGCGGCTGTGGCGCTCACGCTGTGGATCGGCGTGACGATGGCCTGGTCGATCGTCGGCGACCGCAGCTGGGACGCGTTCAACAAGGCGGTCGCGTACTGCGCGTTTCTCGGGCTCGGCGTGGTGCTCGCGGCCGTCGGGCGCCGGTTCGGAGCGCGGCTCGCCGCTGCGACGCTCTCGCTCGTCATCGGCGCGACCCTCGTCTACGCGCTCGTCGCGAAGGCCGTTCCCGCGCTCGACCCCGAGGGAGACCGCGTCGCACGGCTTCGCGAGCCGGTCGAGTACTGGAACGCGCTTGCGCTCCTCGCGGACGTCGCGATCGTGCTCGGTCTCTGGCTCGGTACGGAGCGGGCGCATCGCGGAGCCATTCGCGTACTCGGGGCGCTGCTCGTCTACGTCGCCACCCTCGCGCTGCTGCTGACGCTCTCGCGCGCCGGTGTCGTCGTCGCGGTGGGAGTGGTCGCGCTGTGGCTCGCGATCGGCCGGGAGCGGGTGGCGAGCGGGCTTCTGCTCGTCGCGGCGGCCGGGCCGGCGATTCTCGTCGGTGCCTGGGCCTTCACGCGGCCGGCGCTGACGGAGGACGTCGCGACGCGTTCCGATCGGGTGGCGGACGGGACGGTCTTCGGCGTGCTCGCGCTCGTCGGTGCCGTTGTCGTGGCGAGCGTCGTCGCCCTCGCTCTCAGGCGCTCACTCGACCCCGACGCGCATCGACGCGTCGGTCGCGGCCTGATCGCGCTCGCAGCCGTCGTCGTCATCGGCGCCGGCGCGGCCGCGTCGGTGTCGGCCGCCGACGCTCTCTCGTCCAGTCGCGACTGCTCCGAGGTCGTGAACGATCCGAGCCGCCTCGGGTCGCTCGATCCGAACCTGCGCCTGTGCTGGTGGGAGGAGGCGCTCGACGTCTACTCGCATCCACGGGCCGGAGGGAGCGGGGGCAGGCACGTTCGAGGTCGCGCGGAAGCGCTTCCGCGCAGGACGCGCGCAATGTCGTCCAGCCGCACAGCGTCCCGCTGCAGCACCTCGCGGACGGAGGCGTCGTCGGACTCGGGCTCTTCGTGGCGCTCGTGCTCGCTGCCGGTGTCGCGTGCGTCTGCGCGCTTCGGAGGCTCTCCGGGCCAGAACGGGCGGCCGCGGCTGCACTCGTGATCGTGCCGGCGGCGTACGTCGTCCACGCGCTCGTCGACTACAACTGGGACTTCCTCGCGGTGACGGCGCCGACGATGCTCGCGCTCGGCGTCCTCGCCGGCGCGGGTCGGAGCTCCGCTCCCGGACGGCGCCGGCCGCTCCTCGCCGTGGGCGTGATCCTCGTCGCGGCAGCCGTGCTCGTCTCGTTCTCGTTTCCGCGGCTCGCCGATCGGGCTGAGAGGGAGTCCACGCGGGATCTCGCAGCCGGCGATCCGGATCGCGCACGCGACCAGGCGCTGTGGGCTCGCTTCTTCAATCCGCTCGCGGCGGAGCCGTTGCTGGCGCTCGGGCGCGTCGCGGAGCGTCAGGGCCGTGTGCTGCGCGCCGAGCGCGAGTACATCCGGGCCGTCGAGCTCCAGCCGGAGAACCCGGAGCTCTGGTACACGCTCGGGCTCTTCCAGTACGACGTGCGCGACAACCTGTGCGCCGCGTATCGCTACCTCAACGAGGCCTACACCCTCGACCCGGCCGGAAACCAGTGGGTCGACGGCGGCCCGCTCGACGTCGCGCGCGACGCGGTCAACGCCGGGGGTTGTGCGCTCGGCTCGTAGGCGTTACGGCCCGAGGATGAAGACGACGTGTGCGCGGCCGAGCTGGCCGGCGCGCATTCCGTCGAGCGGCGTGACGAGCCGGACGCCGAGGTCCTTGCCGAGGCGGCGCCCCTCGCCCGCGAAGCCCGGCTTGTACATCACGATGCTGCGCGAGACCTGGCGTGGCGCGTTCGTCACGGCGCCGATCTTGTAGCCGCGAGACCGAACCCGCGTGGCGGCGCTCGCGGCCGCGCCGGTGCGGCCGTTGCCGTTCAGGACGAGGACGACAGTCTTCGAGCGAGTGCGCTTCGCCACAGCTGCGGACGCGGGCTTGCGCGTCACCGGCTTCGTCCGCTGTTGCCTCTGGGGAGCGGTCACCTGATCCTGCGCGGCGAGCTCGATGCGATCCGCGACGAAGCCCGTGAGCTTCCCGCCGCCGATGACGAGGAGCAGGAGCAGCTCGACGGCGGCGACTGCGACCGCGACGTACGCCGCAGTGCGCCACGGCCGGATGAGGGCGTCGGGTGCCTGGAGCGGATGATCCACGGACGATCGTTTCGTCCGCGCGCCGGCTATTCCTTCTGGACCCAGCTCCCAGGTTGCACGCAGGCCGTCCTCGAGCTCCACCATCGCGCGGAAGCCGAGCTCGCTCGCGGCGAGCTCCGGGTCGAGGAAGCTCCGCTGGAGCTCGCCCAGCCGCGCCGGTGCGTGCTCGGCCGCCGCGTCCGATCCGGCCACCCGCGCGCACAGCTCGTAGAGCTCGACGACGGAGGTCTCGCGCCCGGTTCCGACGTTGAAGACGCCGTGGTCCTGGCCGACGGTCGAGGTCGTCGCCCGCGCGACGTCGCCGACGTAGACGTAGTCGCGCGTCTGCCCGCCGTCTCCGAAGATCTTCGCCTGCTCGCCGCGCATGAGCGCACCGAGGAAGATCGCGACGACGCCGGCCTCGCCGTGAGGATCCTGGCGCGGGCCGTAGACGTTTCCGTAGCGCAGCGCGATGTGCCGCGTGCCGTAGAGGCGGTTGTACGAGCGCAGGTACTCCTCGGCTGCGAGCTTGGCGGTGCCGTAGGGCGAGAGCGGCTCGCGCGGGCTGTTCTCGTCGTGCCGCCTCCTCGCACTCGCCGTAGATCGCGCCACCCGTCGACGCGAAGACGACCTGCGCGCCGTGTCGGCGTGCCGCCTCGAGGATCCGGACCGTCCCGAGGACGTTCACCGCGGCGTCGTCGACGGGATGCTCGACCGACACGCGCACGTCGGCCTGGGCGGCGAGGTGGAAGACGGCCTCGGGTCGCACGGCGTCGAACAGGTCGTCGAGCGGGTCGCGGATGTCGCGGACGTGCAGCTCCGCGCCGGAAGAGACGTTCGCTTCGGCGCCGTGGACCAGCGAGTCGACGACCGCGACCTCGTCGCCACGCGCGACGAGCGCATCGACGACATGCGAGCCGATGAAGCCGGCTCCCCCGGTCACGATCGCCCGCACGGGTGCATCCTACGTTCGACGTGGCGACCGAGCGGCTCGTAGTCACAACCGACGACGACGTCGAGCTCGTCGGCGAGCTGACGAGCCCTGAATCCGCGGGCTCGCATCCGGCGGCGCTCATTCTGAGCGGATCCGGGCCGCTGGATCGCGACTCGAACATGCCAGAGCAGAAACTGGACATCGCGAACGCACTTGCGTCGGCCCTCGCCGCGCGTGGTGTGGCGTCGCTCCGGTACGACAAGCGCGGCGTCGGCGAATCGGGTGGCGACTACCTCGTCACCGGATTCGACCAGGAGACGAGCGACGCGAGGCGGCGCTCTCAGCACTGCGCGGTGCCCGGGCCATCGACGAGGAGCGTCTGACCGTGATCGGCCATTCGGCCGGCGCCACGATCGCGATCCGCCTTGCGAGCAGGGATGCGTCGCTCGCGGGAGTCGTGCTCCTCAGCGCGGCTGTGCATCCGGGAGCTGAGGTCATGCGCTGGCAGTCCGATCGCATCGCCGCATCGATGCATGGCCTGGCCCGGCTGCGTCGACGCCGGTTTCTGGAGAGCCAGGCGCGCATCCGGAGCCTTCTCCTCGCGTCCGACGGCGACATCGTCTCGGTCGAGGGGAGCGAGCTGCCGGCCCGCTGGCTCCGCGAGTTCATGGCCTACGACCCGGCACGAGACCTGCCCGCCGTTCGCTGTCCGATCCTCGCGGTCACCGGAAGCAGTGACGTCCAGGTCGATCCCGACGACGTCGAGCGCATGCGGGCACTCGTGACGGCTCCTTTCGAGGGAGAAACGCCGGCGCTCCTCACCCACATCCTCCGGCGTCACACAGGTCGGCCCGGTCTCGACTCGTATCCGGAGCAGCTCTCACAGCCGGTCGATGCAGAGCTCCTCGAGACGGTCGCGTCCTGGACGAGCGCTCGCTGAGACGACCGTAGGATGGGGCGGATGTTCGTCACGTTCGAGGGCCTCGACGGCTCCGGGAAGTCGACGCAGGCGGAGCTCCTGCGCGCGCGTCTCGAGGGTGACGGCGTCGACGTCGTCTCCACGCGGGAGCCGGGCGGCACCGAGCTCGGGGAGGGGGTTCGCAACCTCGTCCTGCACGGAGGGCACGTCGGCCCGTGGGCGGAAGCTCTCCTGTACGTCGCCGCTCGCGCGCAGCTCGTCGACGAGGTGATCCGCCCTGCGCTCGAGCGGGGCGCAACCGTCATCTGCGACCGCTACGTCGACTCGTCCATCGCCTATCAAGGCGTCGGGCGTGAGCTCGGCCTCGAGCGCGTGCTCGACCTCAACCTCGCGGCGGTCGGCGGGTTGCTCCCCACTCGCACGTTTCTGCTCGAGCTCGATCCGAGCGAGGTGCCGTCGCGCATCCAGCGGCACTACGATCGGCTCGAACGGGAAGGAGACGACTTCCGCATGCGTGCCGCGGCGGGCTATCGAGAGCTGGCCGAGCGCTTCCCCGAGCGGATCGTCGTCCTCGACGCGACCCGGCCGCCCGACGAGCTCGCCGAGGAGGTGTATGGATCCCTTCGCGTCCGTACCTGAGCAGCTCGAGGCGAAGCGCCTCCTGACCGCCGCGCTCGCCGAAGGTGGCGCGCACGCGTACCTCCTCCACGGGCCTGCGGGCGTGGGGAAGCGAACGGCCGCGTTCGCCTTCGCCGGCGTGCTGCTCGGCGACGAGCGCCGCGTGCTGTCGCGCTCGCATCCCGACCTGTACCTGCTCGAGCCGCTCGGCGAGATGATCCGCATCGACGACATTCGGGCGCTGCGGCACGACCTGCACATGCGGCCGTTCGAGGGCGATCGGCGCGTCTACCTCGTTCTCGACGCAGACCGCATGAACGAGGACGCCGCGGATGCGCTGCTCAAGGATCTGGAGGAGCCGCCTTCGTATGCGGTGATCGTGCTCGTCGCCGGCGAGCTCGGCCCGCTGCCGCCGACGATCCTGTCGCGCTGCCAGCTCGTCCCGTTCAGCCGCCTCTCGGAGCGCGCGGTGCGGGAGTGGATCGCCGCGCAGGCGCCCGAGCGCAGCGAGGAGGAGGTGCGCGTGCTGTCGCGCGCGTCGGCGGGGCGACTCGACCGAGCACGCCGCCTGCTCGACCCCGACGCGGCCGCGCGACGCGACGCGCTCATCGCCGCGGCGCGCTCCGCGTACCTCGAGCCGACCTTCGATCCGGGCGCTGCCGCGGGCGTGCTGCTCGGCGCGGCCGGCGAGCGTGGCCAGGAAGCCCGCGAACGCGAGCAGGCCCTCGTCGACACGCTCGATCTCGCGGCTCGCGACGCCGAGCAGCGGGTGCGCCGGGCGCAGCGTGGAGCCGAGCGGGACGAGCTCCTCGCCGGGCTCGAGGGCCTCGAGGCGTGGTATCGCGACCTCGTCGTCGTGGCCGCAGGCGCCGAGGACGCGGCCATCCACGCGGATCGACTCGACGACCTGCGCGAGGACTCGGCGGGGGGTGCGGCGGACGGGGCCGTCGGCGCCGCCGAGGCGGTGCGAGAGGCGTGGCGCACGCTCGAGGAGTTCAACCTGAATCCGTCGCTCGCCCTCGAAGCTCTCTTCGTCCGGATTGGGCGCGAGCTGCGCCCCGCCGTGCGCGTCTAGGCCGGGTCCGACCGCGGCTAAACTCGGCGACTCCGCCGACGTAGCTCAGCTGGTAGAGCACTTCACTCGTAATGAAGGGGTCCCCGGTTCGAGTCCGGGCGTCGGCTTTTCTGCAGTCCGGATTCGTGGCGCGATCCGGAGTGCTGACGACCGGCGAGAATGCGTGTACGCGCGTGCCGTCAGAGCGAATACTCCGCTGTCGACCCTGCTCTCGCAGGCGCTGATCGCGTACACGATCGAGCTCGACAACGAGTTCGAGCATCGGTTCGCGCAGGCGGGCGGTTCGGCGCGGGTCGTCTCGCTCGTGATGTGGTCGAACTTCCTGCGGTTCGTCGGTGACGGGATCACCGTCGGTGAGCTTCCTGGCGCCGCCGGGCTTCCGAAGTCGCGAATGCTCTCGACGTGGGAGGCATGGAGCGGTGGCGATACATCACCGTCGGCACCGGGTCGCTCCGCGAAGCGCGACGGCTTCGGGAGCGCGCGTGGATTGAAGAGCACCTGGGTCGTGCGGCCCACGACGAACGGTCGGAAGGCAGAGGCGATCTGGCCGACGCTCTTCGACGAGATCGATGCGCGGTGGAGGGGGCGCTTCGGCGCCGACGAGATCGACGAGCTGGAGAGCGCGCTGCGTGCATCGTCGACGGGACCGACCTCGAGCTTCCCGAGTACCTGCCGATCGTCGGCGGAGCGAACGGGATGGTCGCGAGCCTCGAGCCGGCCGAGAGGCGTGAGTCGACGTCGCCACGCGTGCATCTGTGCGTGCTTCTCGCTCGGACACTCCTGCTGTACACGCTCGACTTCGAGCGCGAGTCGGCCCTGTCGCTCCCACTGTGCGCGAACGTCGTTCGCGTGCTCGACGAGGCGGGTGTGCTCGTCGACGAGATCCCTCCTCGTTCGGGCATCTCGAAGGAGGCGACGAGCATGGCACTGACGTTCCTCGTGAAATCCGGCTACGTCGCCGTCGACGGCGCGACCGCTGCGACGAAGCTCGCTCGCCTGACCTCGGAGGGACGAGCCGCGCGCGACGCCTGCGGCTCGCTTCACGCCGAGCTCGAGTCCGCGTGGGATGCGCGGTTCGGCGCCGAGGCCGTTCGTCGGCTCCGCTCCTCGCTCGAGCTCCTGCTCGAACGGCGGAAGGGGCGCGCACGCTCCTCTCGCTCGGGCTCGAGCCGTACGCGGACGGGTGGCGCGCGAGCACGCCGTACGTGACGCAGACGCAGGCAGTGCTCAACGACCCGGTCGCGGCGCTGCCCCACTACCCGATGGTGCTCCACCGCGGCGGCTGGCCGGACGGCAGCTGACGCGGCGCTCAGATCGTCACGCAGCGAGCACCCAGCGTGGTCGCGAGCGTGCGGTGCGCCGGGCTCGGTGCCGAGGACGAGTGAGCGTGCCGGATCGACGTCGTGACGGCGGGCGAACGCGAGCGGGAGTCCCGGAAGCGGAGGGCGGCACCAGCAGATCGGCGCGCCGGCCGGGTGCGGGCAGATGGCCGCCTCGACCGGGCCCGAGACGACGCGCGCGACGGCCGCGACCGCGTCGTCAGCGTCGGCCGGCTCGCCGCCCGGCCGCCAGTCGAAGACGAGATGCGGTGCGTGCGGGTCGCCCTCGGCGAGCAGCGTCTCCCAGCCAGCCCGACCTACGACGGCGGCGGCGACGAAGACGCCCGCGCGTCCCTGCCCTGGCGCCCGCGCGAACGGCACGCGCTCGACGGATGCGAAGCCCTCGTCCTCGGCCGGAGGCTCGAGCTCGCGAAACGTGCGCATCTGCTGGGTCGGCGAGAGCAGGCCCGCTTCCGATCGCGCCGCCTTCCTTCAGCTCGTCCGGGCTCGGAAGCGACCCGAAGCGATCGAGCAGGCGCTCGACGAGGTTGACCTGCGCCTGTGCGAGCGGCGTGTCGAGCCAGAGACAGCGCGCCGGTACGCCGTGGCGCGCGCCGTCTCCACGACGTGGCTCCGCACCGCGCGGGTGAGGTACGTGTTGTCGAGGACGACCTCGCGAGACCCCGACGCGAGCGACTCGTCGAGCGCGTCGGCGATGTCCGCGAGCGAGCCGCCGCGCTCGTCTCGATTGAGCCGCAGGTACCCGCGCGCGACGTACTCGTCGGCGACGCGCGACTTCCGGCTCCGGGGATTCCCATGACGACGAGGACATCCCCGTCGCCCTTCGGTTGCGACCGTCTGGCGCGCGATCGGGGCCAAGCGCTCGCGGTCGCCAGGGTCGAGGCGGAGCGTCGCCGCGTCGCGCCGACGAGCGGGCGGTCTCGGGCCGGCGGGCGCCGGGGATGGCGACGACGTTCGGCCCGAGGCCGAGGAGCCAGGCGAGCGCGACCTCGGCCTGCGTCGCGTCGTGGGCTCGCGCGATGCTCGTCAGCGCCTCGTGGCGCTCGAGCCTGCGAGCGCGGCGCGGCCCGCCGAGCGGCGAGTGGGCGATCACGGTGATTCCGAGCTCGGCACAGCGTTCGACGACACCTCCGCGCAGAGCCCGGTCGTCGAAGGGAGCTGATCGCCGACCTGGACGGCCGCGATCGGCGCGAGCTCGCACGGCCTCGTCCAGCTGCGCGCGGTTGACGTTGCAGACACCGATGCGCGCGACCAGGCCGTCGGCGACGAGCCGTGCGAGCGCGCGAATCGACGTCGGCCACGGCGTGCGCGGATCCGGCGCGTGGAGCAGGTAGAGGTCGATCGGCAGCCCGTCGAGTGCCTCGAGGCTCGCCTCGCAGTCGGCGCGGATCGACTTCGCGCGACCGTCCGGGAGCCACGCGCCATTCGGTCTCGCCATGCCGCCTTTCGTCACGATCCGCGCTCCGTTCGCGTCGCGGAGCGCGCGAGCGAGCAGCTGCTCGTTGCCCTCGTAGGCCCGCGCGGTGTCGAACACGGTGATCCCGGCGTCGAGGGCAGCGGCGATCGTCTCGTCTGCCTGCTTCGCGAGCCGCATGCAGCCGAGGCCGATGCGCAGCTCGTCGGGTCCGAGCCAGTGCGTCACGGCGCCTTGCCGGCGGCGCGAAGGAACGCCTCGAGGCGCCTCGCCTCCTCCTCGACCTCCCGGCGGGCGGTGCGGGGGAGCGGGGCGAACGGCGCGACCCGCACGCGGCCGTCCTCGACCGACCACAGGCCGGCGACGAAGCCGTCGACGAGGAAGGTCGCCCGGACCTCGCCGCCCTGGATGACGGCGGTGCGGTGCTCGTCCGCGAGCACGCGACGACGGTCGTCGTGGCTCAAGACGAGGTTGTCGAAGCGGGGCAGCAGGCGCACCGGCGCGGGGGTGTCGCCGCCGAGGCAGCGGCGCGCGCGGCAGGTCGTAGAGCTCGCGGCCGTGCTCGTCGCGGAATCGCCTCAGCTCGAGCTGCGCCAACCCCCGGTCGACGACGCTTCTCGCGAAGCCCGTCCACTGTCGCGATGTCCGCACGCGACGCCGGTCCGAACGCGGCGAGGTAGCGGCGGACGAGGTGCCGGCGGCGGCGTCTCCCGACGCGCCGTCGGCGCCCAGCCACGTCCGTGCCGGCACGAACGTGCCGCCCGCCGTGTGTGAGCGCCAGACCGAGGATCCGGGCCGTTCACGAGTGCCCGCGTACGCGGATGAGGCCGTACCAGGCGAGCCACGGGCGCCGCTCCTCGATCCGCAGCTTCGGGCCGCCCGAGCAGCGCGAGAAGCTGCGGTCGCGTGCGACGGCTGCTCGGCCGCGAACGCCGCCAGGCGCTCTCCGTCTGCGGCGAAGTCGGCGTCCTCGCCAAGCGCTGCGAGCTGGCGCTCGAGCTCTCGGATCCGGCTCTCGCGGTAGATGCCCCGCGAACGCGAGGTAGTCGCGCTGCAGCTGACGAGGTGGAGCGTCGTCCGCATGAGCGTCGCCTTCACGACGTGTCGCCGCAGCGACCGCGCGCATGAGGTCGTCGGGCGCGAACGCCTCGAGGCGAGACCACAGACCGATGTACGGCGACGGCGGCCACTGCGCCTGGAGGCCCGCGACGCGCTCGACGGCCTGCGTGACGGACAGCCTGTGCCGCCGGAGGAGGAGCTGTCGCGCGAGCGTCGCGCGATTCAGCTCTCGGAGGGTGAGCGTCCGCACGGTCGCGACGATAGTCGGCGCCTGGTTTGCAGGCATTTCCGAGTGGGTGCCGAACCCGGACCGCCCGATGCGGATCTTGCTCGTCGTCCTCGTGCTCGCGTTCGCGGGCTTGCTCGCCGTCGATCTCGAATCCGCGGCGACATCGCGAGCCGCGGTGGCCACTCCTGCGCGTGTCACCGTCCCGAAGCCCGCGCCCCGGACCGTGGACGTCGCATTCGTCCGTGACGGCTGGGTCGTCCGCGTGCGGCGAGTCGTCCCGAAGGGCGGATCGGCCGCCGAGGTCGCGCTGCGGGAGCTCACGCAGGGTCCGACGAAAGCCGAGCGTCGTACGGGTATCCGCACCGCCCTCCCGGAGCGCGCGCGCCTGCGCTCGCTGCGCTCCGACGCCGAGACGTGGTTCGCGAGCTTCTCGCGCTCGACGTTCGGCGCGGGCTCGGCGGAGACGAAGCGCATGCGGCTGTGGCAGATCGCCGCCACGCTCGCGCCTCACGGTGAGAAGGCGGCCGCGGTGCTCGCCGCAGAGGGGCGCTTCGTGACGACGCTGCGCCTCGGCGTGCGGCCCGGCGCCTGGCGCGCCGAGACCGGCGAGAACGACTACCTCTACGTCACTCGCGGCGTCCGATCTCGGCTCGCCGCACTCGGCTACCTCGACCGGCGGGACGTCGGCGCCGAGGACGACTACCTCACCGAGCAGGCGCTTCTCGCCTTCCAGGGATGGGAGGATCTCGACCGCACGGGCACGGTCACCGGCCAGACGCAGCTCGCGCTCTTCCGCGCCGCGCAGCCCAAGCCGGCAGCGCGTCGCCCCGGGCGGCGCGTCGAGATCTATCGCGACCTCGGCGTCCTGTTGCTGGTCGAGGACGGTGAGGTCGTGCGCGCCGTGCACACGTCGACGGGCACGGGCGGGATCACGCCCGTCGGCGACTTCAAGGTGTACGCGAAGGTCCTCTACTCGTGGTCGGTGCCGTTCCAGGTGTGGATGCCGTTCGCGGCGTACTTCCGCGGCGGGATCGCGACGCACCAGTCGCCGGACGTGCCGTCCTATCCGGCGTCGCATGGGTGCGTGCGACTGCCCGAGGGTGAGGCCGAGCGCGTCTACCGGTTCGTCGACGTCGGTACGCCGGTCGCCGTTCGCTGACCGTGGCTACGGTGACGGGCTTCATGGCCCGCCGCCTCGCCGCTTCCGTACGCTGCTCGCGACGAAGCATCGTGGTCGGGCCGATGATCCGCATCCGAGTGCGGGACTGACCTGCGCGAACGGAGCTGCGGCGAACTCGTCGCGATTCCGGCGACGTCGGCCAAGGACGGCGACGTCCTCGTCGCGGTCGCTGCACGAAGGCGAGCGCGTCGAAGCTCGAAGCTCAGCGAGGAGGACGGCCGCATCGAGGTCGAGTTCGAGGTGGACCAGAACCGCAACGGCGTTCTCTGGACACGCCGTGCTCGGCGCTCGGCGACCGTACTCGTGCGCACGACGCGCGTGACCCGCGGGCCGAGCGGCTCGTTCGAGCTGCGGCGCGTCGTCGCGGCTCGCGCGGAGGATCGCGATTACCGCTCGCGCGACGAGCCCTCCGGCGAGGTGTGCTCGCGCGACCGCGGCTTCTGATCAACGGGCGAGCGCGAGCGACACGAGCAGCGGTAACACGATCCAGACCGCCGAGCGTGAGCGAGATCGTCGATGCGCCGCAGAGCGGCAGCGATTGATCCCGATGTGCTGCCGCAGGCTCCGATGCTCCGGCCGAGAAGAAGGGTGCGAGCGGCTGCGGTCACGCCGAGAGACGGATGCGGCTCTCTGGGCCGACGGCGGCCGCGACCTCGCGCAGCACGAACCAGGAGATTCGGCGCCGCCGATCGCGTCGTCGCTTCGCACCGTAGGCGAGAAGGAGCGATGCACGACTAGCGGACGGTCTCCGATGAGCGAAGCGACTCAGTCCTGAGCGATCGGCATGGCGATTCTACGTCGTTCCGGCAACGATGGGCGAAGGATGGCGGACGCCGATCTCGCGGCCGCATGGTGATCTCGACGACGTCCGAGCTCGAGCTGAGCGGGCTGCAGGACGGTCGCGATCGAGGTCGATCCGAGGCTCGGATCTGAATCGCGACGCGTCCGTGGACGGTGGCGCATGTTCGGCGCCCGTTCACTGTCTCGTTCGCAACGACGCACGTACCCGCGCGCCGAGCTCGTCGAGCTAGCGGATCGGCGTGCGGAGCGGCCGAGCTTCTCGCCGGCCCGGGCGCCGTGATGCCCGTGATCGACGCAGGCTCTCGAGCGCGACGAGCACGCGAGATGGTCGGACTCGAAGCGGTCCGGGCGCGCAGCGGTGCGGGACGCGCGAGCGTCCCGCAGCATCTCGCGATCGCGCGGGCCGCGGACGTCGAGAGCGTCGAGCGAAGGCAGCGATCGCAGCGACGATCGCCACCGAGCAGCTGAAGGCGCTCGAGCGGACTGATCGCAATGATCCGCGAGGTCGCGCGCGACTGATCGGACGGGCCGCCGCAGCTCTCGACGCTCGCGCGCACGGTTCCCCCGTGGCAGGATGGTGCGGCCGTGGAGACGATGCGCGCCATCCGCAAGCGCGAGTCCGGGCCCGGGCTCGCGCTCGACGAGGTGCCCGTACCGACACCCGGGCCGGACGAGGTGCTCGTCCGGATCGAGGCGGCGTCGATCTGCGGCACCGACCTGCACATCCAGCGCTGGGACCAGTGGTCGTCGGAGCGCGTGGAGCCGCCGCTGACGCTGGGGCACGAGCTGTGTGGGACGGTGGTCGCCACCGGGAGCTCGGTGCGCGACATCGCCGAGGGCGACTACGTCTCCGCGGAGAGCCACGTCACCTGCGGCGTCTGCTTCCACTGCCGCACCGGGAAGGCGCACATGTGCGAGCTGACGCAGATCCTCGGCGTCGATCGTGACGGGGGCTTCGCCGACTACGCCGCTATTCCGGCCTCGGTCGTCTGGCGCAACGACCGCTCGAAGCTTCCGCCCGAGATCGCCTGCCTGCAGGAGCCGTTCGGGAACGCGGTGTTCGCGACGTCGACGCAGGATCTGGCAGGCCGCGCCGTCGCCGTCCTCGGCTGCGGGCCCGTCGGGCTCTTCACGATCGCGATCGCGAAGGCGTTCGGCGCGGGTCGGCTCTTCGCCTCCGACCACGTGCCCTTCCGGATGGAGCTCGCGCGGAAGCTCGGAGCGGACGCGGTGGTGAACGTCGACGAGGCGGACGACGTGCCGGCGTGGTTCGCGGAGCAGAACGAGGGGAACGGCGTCGGCGTCGTCTTCGAGATGTCCGGTGCCTTGCGCGCGATCGAGGACGCGTTCGGGATCGTGCGGCACGGCGGCAACGTCGTCCTCTTCGGGATCCCTTCCCGCCCGGCGACGATCGACATCGCGGAGTCCCTCATCTTCAAGAACCTGACGGTGAGCGCGGTCAACGGGCGCGAGATCTGGGAGACGTGGTACACGACGCGCTGGCTCCTCGAGCACGGCGTCGTCGACCTCCGCCCGCTCATCACCGCCGAGCTGCCGCTCGAGCGCCACGAAGAGGCGTTCGCGCTGCTCGAGTCGGGGGAGGCGTGCAAGATCGTCCTGCGACCGAACGGAGCGACGCCGTGACCGAAACGGACATGCCCCGGGACCTGACCCCGGACCTGACCCCTGCGTATCGGTTCCGGACATGACCGCGCTCGATCAGCAGCTCGGCGCCGAGCTCGACGGACTGCGCGAGGCGCGGACGTACAAGCGGTTTCTCACCCTCGAGTCGGCGCAGGGGGCCGTGGTGCGGATGGCGGGACGCGGGGACGTGATCGTCCTCTCGTCGAACAACTACCTCGGCCTCGCCGGGCATCCCGAGGTCGTGCGCGCGGGGATCGAAGGGCTCGAGCGCTACGGCGCGGGGACGGCGTCGGTTCGCTTCATCTGCGGGACCTTCGAGCCGCACCTCGCCCTCGAGCGCGCGCTCGCGGATCTCTCCGGCACCGAGGCGGCGCTCACGTACGTCTCGTGCTGGAACGCGAACGAGGCTGCGATCCCGAGTCTCACCGACGAGACGACCGTGATCCTCACGGACGCGCTGAACCACGCAAGCCTCATCGACGCGATCCGTCTGTCGCGGCCCGCGGGCAAGGTCATCTACCCGCACTCGGACATGGACGCGCTGCGCGACGGGCTCGTAGCGGCTCCTCGCGATGCGCGCAAGCTCATCGTCACGGACGGCGTCTTCTCGATGGAAGGCGACCTCGCGAAGCTGCCCGAGATCGTCGAGCTCGCGCGCGAGCACGACGCGGTCGTCATCGTCGACGACTCGCACGGCGTCGGCGTTCTCGGGGAGACCGGGCGCGGGACGGTCGAGCACTTCGGGCTTCTCGGCGAGGTCGACGTCATCACCGGCACGCTCGGCAAGGCGCTCGGCGGCGCGGCGGGCGGGTATGTCGCTGCGTCGGCGGAGGTCTGCGACGTCCTCGCGCAGCGCTCGCGGCCTCAGCTCTTCTCGAACGCGCTGCCGCCGACCGTCGCGTGTAGCGCGCTTCGCTCCATCGAGCTCATGCTCGAGCAGCCCGAGCTCCTCGCTCGGCTTCGCGAGAACACGCGGGTGTTCCGCGAGCTGCTCTCCGAGGCCGGCTACGAGCCGCTCGACGGCGAAGCGGCGATCGTCCCGATCATCATCGGAGAGACCGCCGACGCGATGGCGCTGTCGGAGCGGCTGCTCGACGAGGGCGTGTTCGTCACCGGGTTCGGATTCCCGGTCGTGCCGGAGGGAACGGCGCGCGTGCGCGTGCAGATGTCCGCGGCGCTCGAGGAGGAGCACCTCGAGCGCGCGATCGCTGCCTTCGAAGCGCGTCCGCCCCGAGTAAGGGACGTCCGAAAAGGGGACGAGGACTGCGTTACGCCGCGACGAATATGCGGGTCATGGAAAACTGGCCCGTCAACATCGTGGGACTCGGCCTCATCGTCGCCGGCGTCCTGTTCATGTACTTCCTGAACTTCGTCGGGATCATCATCGGGTTGATCCTGATCATCGGCGGGATCATGGCGCTCTTCATGACCTACCGGCGCAAGAAGTACCCGGCGACCTGATCCAGCCCGAGGGCGCGCGCTACTTCGTGAACACGTAGTCGTTCGCGCGCGCCCGCATGTGGCAGCCCTGGCACAGCTGCTGTGAGAAGCCGAGGTCGCGATAGCGCGTGCCCGAGAGCTCGTACTCGACGTAGCGCCACGTGCCGTTCGTCTTGCGCATCACAGCGACCTGGGCGGGGAGCGAAGGCTGTGTCTCCGGTGCGCCGAATCGACTTCACGATCACCGTCCCGTTCGGGTACCGCTTCCCGACCTTCTTCTTGCTCGCGTAGACGTTCTTCACGCCGGCGTGCGCGCTCGACAGCGGACCGGTGCTCGTGAACGGCTTCTTGTTGATCTTCGGCCACGTCGCGTAGCCGTTCGTGTACGACGGCAGCCCGTTCGCCGAGGTGCTCGCGGCTGCGACGACCGCGACGGCCGAGGCCGTCGCCAGCACCGCGACGATCGCGAGGATCCGGACGCGCATGCCCCGATGATGCCGGATCGGGACGGGCGGCTTTCTGAACAGAGCCTTGCGAGGTAGCCGCTGCTCCGCCCGCTCCGCCCGGTAGAACCCAGGCGTGGGCCACGACCACGACCACGCGCGCGTCGAGAGTCGCCGCGCGCTCGCCATCGCACTCGCCCTGACCGCGTCGTACACGGCCGTCGAGGTCGTCGGCGGCCTCTACTCGGGGAGCCTCGCCTTGCTCGCGGACGCGGTGCACATGCTCTCGGACAACGTCGCGCTCGGTCTCGCGCTCGTCGCCGCGTGGCTCGCGGCCAAGCCGGCCACGCCCGAGCGGACGTACGGCTACAAGCGCGCGGAGGTTCTCGCCGCGCTCGCCAACGGCGTGCTCCTGGTCGCGCTCTCGATCTGGATCTTCGTGGAGGCGGCGACGCGGCTGCGCGACCCCGGCGAGGTGCTCGGCGGCTGGATGCTCGCGATCGCGCTCGTCGGCATGGGGGTGAACGTCGCGGCCGGTCTCGTCCTGTCCCGTGCGCGCAGCCACAGCCTCAACGTCGAGGCTGCGTTCCGCCACGTCTTCGCCGATCTTCTCGGCTCGGTCGGGCGTCGCCGTCGCGGCGGTCGTGATCCTCGCGACGGGCTGGGTCGAGGCCGACCCGCTCGTGAGCATCCTCATCGGACTCCTCGTCCTCGCGAGCACGTGGACGATCCTGCGCGACTCGACGGCGATCCTCCTCGAGTCGACGCCTCGGGGAATCGACGCCGCCGCGCTCGGCCAGCGGCTCGCGTCCGCGCCGGGCGTGGTCGAGGTGCACGACCTCCACGTGTGGACGATCACCTCGGGCTTTCCCGCGTTGTCGGCGCACGTCCTCGTGCGGCCCGGCGAGGACTGCCACGGCCGTCGCCGCGAGCTCGAGCGCCTGCTCGACGACCGAGTTCGGGATCGAGCACACGACGCTGCAGGTCGACCATGCCGGCGACACGGCGGACTCGTCGAGATCGGGCGGTTCTAGAGAACGAGGGCGGCGCGGGCGGTTCCGGCACGCTCGTGGCGCGCGACGACCGCGACTCGTCGCCGGCGTTCGCCTCGATCACCCACTCGACCAGCGTGCGCTCCGCGGTCGAGTGATCGGTGCTCCACCACATGACCTGGCGCCGCTCGACGCGGCCGCCGAGCTGTCCGGCCTCTTCGCGAGCCTTGCCGCTCGCGATCCGCGCGCCGTCGGGGATCTCCAGCTCGACCTCGATCGGGCGCACTGCCTTTCGCTCCACCGCTCTCTCGGTCACGTTCGTCGGCAGCCAGCCGGCGTTCTCGAGCACGAGCCGGAGCCGGAACGCGCCGTCCGCGACGGGCTCCGACTCGAACGAGCGGATCTCGAGCCTCGGCGAGACGAGCGCGAGGTAGACGGCGAGGTCGGCATGCGGCTTCACCTCTTCCTCCAGCCGTGAGAGAGGCGGGTTGAACCAGAAGCGCACGAGATCCCAGCCGCCGATCTCGACCGGGCCGAGCTGCGGGTGCTCGAACGGGTACCAGTCGACGTAGCCCTCGCCGAGCTCGTCCGCGAGCTTCAGCACGGCGAGCTCGTCCTCGGGCGAGTGCTCGCGCAGCCAGTCGATGAAGTGGTACTCCTCGAGACCGGCCTGGCGCTGCGGGCTCCAGAACTCGGTCACCCACGCATAGGCGCCGAGGTGGTCGTAGATCCAGTCGACGTCGCCGCCCTTGATCACCATCTTCGGGTGGTACTTGAAGTCGTGGAAGATCGAGATCGACGGGATAGCCGGTGATGCGTGTCGCCTCCTCGCCCATGAGCTTGAAGGCGCGGAGGTCGGGCACCGGGAAGTCGTCGTCCGAGCGGCCGGACCACGGGCGCAGGTGGACGCCCGAGAAGGTGTGGTAGCCGACGTACGACGTGATGTTCTTGCGCGCGACGATCGCCTCGACGAGCGCGCGCACCTCGGGCTCCGAGGTCGGGAACGGCCCGGCACCCTGCTGCTCCGCCTCGGGTGCCCAGTCCGCCGGCCAGTTGCGGTTGAGGTCGAGACCCTCGAGCGGCGGGGCGATCGGGATGTTCACACCGTCCCAGTTCACGATCGTCCCCTCGGGGAGCACGCGGTAGAAGTCGCCGTCGACGTCGTCCGGGAGCCTCGCGATCAGCGCGCGCGGGTCGTCCGGGTGCGCTTTCCACGATCCGTTCGGATCGGGCATGCGCATGAAGAGGACGCGCCCGTCGCCGTCGACGTCCTCGCGGTGGAGCCCGTCCTCGGGCTCGTCGCGCGGATACGGGCGGACGCTCGAGCGACGGAAGCGGCCGTCGGCGAGCCCGGCGTCGGCGCCGTCCGGGTTCACGCGCGGGACGACGTAGAACGTGCGCGTGTCCACGCGCGTGCCGAACGCGGGCGTCGTCGGAGTGAAGGAGGTGGTCGAGCAGATGGAGCGCCGCGGTCGTCCCCGTGAACTCCATCGCGTGGATCTGCGCATGGATGAAGACCGCAGGCTTCTCGTCCGGCGGGCCGGTCTCCGCGTTCGTGACGGTGCAGAGCCAGATGTCGCGTCCTTCGTACGACTTGCCGATCGACTCGAACGCGAACTGCGTCGGGAACGCCGCCGCCCACGCCTCGAGCGTCTCGGTCAGCTCGGCATAGGTGTAGAAGCGGTCGAACCGGACGCGCATCGCGCGCGAGCCTAGTCAATTAACCTCGCCGGGTGCGCGACCTTCTCGACTACCGCTCCGAGTTCCCGATCCTCGAGCACACGACGTACCTCGCGAGCCACACGCTCGGGCCGATGCCGCGGCGCGCGCCGGAGCTCCTCGCCGAGTTCGCGCGGATGTGGGCGGAGCGCGGGATCCGGTCGTGGGCCGAGGGGTGGTGGGCGTCGCCGATGCACGTCGGCGATCAGATCGGGCGCATCGTCGGTGCGCCGGCGGGGTCGACGGTCATGCAGCAGAACGTCGCCATCGCGGAGGCGATCGCGCTCTCCTGCTTCCGGCCGGTCGACCCGGTGAAGAACCGCGTCGTCTACGAGCGCGCGAACTTCCCGTCCGTCCGCTACCTGTACCAGGCGCAGCCCGACCTCGAGGTCGTCGTGTGCGAGGACGGCGACGAGATCGTGGAGCGGATCGACGAGCGGACGCTTCTCGTCCCGATCAGCCATGTCCTGTTCAAGGAGTCGGAGATCCAGGACGTCGAGCCGATCGTGCGACGCGCGCACGAGGTCGGCGCGCACGTGATTCTCGACTGCTACCAGTCCGCCGGGATCGTGCCCGTCGACGTGACGGCTCTCGGTGTCGACTTCGCGGTCGGCGGCTCGGTGAAGTGGCTCTGCGGCGGGCCTGCGAACGGCTGGCTGTACGTGCGGCCGGATCTCGCCGAGCGCCTCGAGCCGACCTACACGGGGTGGCAGGCGCACGAGCGGCCGTTCGCGTTCGAGGAGGAGATGGAGTACGCGTCCGGTTCCGTGCGCTTCCTGACGGGGACGCCGAATCCGGCTGCGCACATGGCGGGGACGGCCGGGCTACGACCTGATCGAGGAGATCGGTGTCGATCGCATCCGCGAGAACTCGCTCCAGCAGACGCAGCTGCTCATCGACCTCGCGGACGCGGCCGGAATCGAGGTGCTACAGCCGTCGGGAGCCCGAGCGACGCGGAGGCGCCGTCATCGTCGCCGTCCCGGAGGGTGCAGCCGTCTACGCGGAGCTCGAGTCCCGTGGCATCCTGGGCGACTTCCGCCCGGGTGCAGGGATCCGGCTCGGCCCGCATTACTTCACGACGGACGACGAGCTCCGCTTCGCGGTCGGCCAGATCGTGGAGATCGTCGAGACGGGCGCGTTCGAGCGTCATCTCGGCGCGACGGCGCTCCACTAGTCCTCTGCGGACAGTGCAGGGGTCAGGTCCCGGACCAGACCCCTGGACATGTCCACGCTGGACGGGTCGGCCCCGATCGTCATACGATCACGCTGGATGTCCCTGCAAACGAGCGAGAAGTTTCTCCAGGAGATCGTCTCGACCGTCGCGTCGTCGCTCGAGCTCGCGGAGGTGCTGCCCGCGGTCGTTCGGCTCATGTCGGACGCGAGCGGCGTCCACGGGTGCTTCGTCTACCTCCTCGAGGACGACCGCCTCGTGATGCGCGCCGCGTCGCCGCCGTACGAGCGGCAGGCGGGAAAGGTCGCGTTCGAGCGCGGCGAGAGCCTCGCGTGGTGGGCGGTCGAGCACGGCGAGCCCGCGTTCATCCGCGACAACGCGCTCGCGGATCCGCGGGTGAAGTACGTCCCCGAGCTCGAGGAGGAGCGCTACCAGTCGCTCATCGCCGTGCCGATCGTCGGTCGCACGGGCGAGCCGATCGGCGCGATCACCGCGCACACCGAGGCGCCACGGGAGTTCACGGACGACGAGGTGGACTTCATCGTCACCTCGGCGTCGCTCGTCGCGGGCGCGATCGAGAACGCGCGCCTCTACGAGGAGACGCGCATGCGGGTCACCGAGCTCGAGCAGCTCACCGAGCTCGCCGAGGCGATCGCGCGGGCGGAGGCGCTCGACGAGCTGCTGGACACCGTCGCCGCCGACGCGCGTCCGCTGCTCGGCGCACGCGCCTGCCACGTCTACCTCCTCGACCCGTGCACGCGAGGAGCTCGACCGGGTCGCGAGCGATCCCGAGCCGGGAAACGCGCGGCAGACGCTCGGGCTCGCCGAGCTCGGGCCGGAGCTCGCGCGCGGAGGTCGCAGCACCCGGCTCGCGATACCGCTCGTCGCGGCAGGCGAGCTGATCGGGCTCCTCGTCGCCGAGGGGAGCACGCGCGTCGAGCTCGGTCGCGCGATCGCGAGCCAGGTTGCGGTCGGGATCAAGAAGGTGCAGGTCATCGAGCAGCTCACCGAGAAGAACCTCATCAAGGACTTCTTCGAGGAGCTCGCCGGAGGCCGACCCCGCGGCGACCTCGAGGGACGCGCCGCGCGGCTCGGCTGCGACCTCGACCAGCCCCACGTCGTGCTCGTCGCCGAGCCGTGGAGCGACGCGCTGGCGCGGTCTCTCCGAACGGCGGCGCCGGGATCGCTCTTCGATCACCGCGAGGACTCGCTTCGGGCCCTCGTGAGGCTGACGTCGCCGTCGAGCGAGACATTCCTCGACCGGCTGCGGCGCCTCCACGCCGATCTGGCGGAGCCCGTCGCGGTCGGCGTCTCGAGCGTGTGCCAGGGGGAAGCCGCGTTCGCCGACGGCTTCGCCGAAGCGCAGCAGGCGCTGATCGGCACCGTCGCTCTCTCCGGCAAGCCGACCGTCCTCGCGTACGACGATCTCGGCGCCTACAAGTATCTCCTCCGCGTCGCCGTCGACGGCGGCATCCGCGACGCGACGGTCGACGCGGTCGGGAAGCTCGCCGAATACGACGCCCAGCGCGGGGCGCAGCTCCTCGCGACGCTCGAGGAGTTCCTGCGCAGGCACGGCTCGATCAGCGCGACGTCGGAGGCGCTGTACGTCCATCCCAACACGCTGCGCCAGCGGTTGCGCCGGATCGGCGAGCTCTCCGGTCTCGACCTCCGGCGCGACGACTGGCTCGCCATCGAGATCGCCGTGAAGATGGTGAAGCTGCAGCACGCTGCTGGGGGCGGCGAAACCGCACACATAGAGGCATGGAAGGTGTGGAACCCGCACCTTCACTCGTGTGGCCCGGACTGGTAGGGCTATGCCACCGACGTCAGAGGAGGCCTCGCTATGGGTGGGACGGCAGCATCTGCCGATGCGATCTGGAAGGACATGCAGGCACGCGGCATCGAGTTCGTGTTCGCGCAGTTCGTCGACATGTACGCGCGGCCGAGCGCGAAGCTCGTGCCCGTCGGCTCGCGCGAGGCCTTCGACGGCCTGCTCGAGGACGGCGCGGGGTTCGCGGGCTTCGCCGCCGGCGAGATCGGCCAGGTCCCGAGCGATCCAGACATCGCGGCCATTCCCGACCTCGCGAGCTACACGCCCGTTCCCTGGCAGCCGAACCTCGCGCGCTTCGCCTGTGACGTCACGGTCGAGGGCGAGGAGTGGGCGTACTGCCCGCGGACGATTCTGCGCCGGGTGCTCGCGCAGGCGAAGGAGAAGGGCTTCGAGTTCCGCATGGGCCTCGAGCTCGAGTACTTCCTCGTCACCATGCGCGAGGACGGCTCGATCGAGATCGCCGACAAGTTCGACACGCTCGAGAAGCCCTGCTACGACATCGCCGGCCTGACGCGGCGCTATGACTTCCTGACGACGGTCTCGCGCTACTGCAACGGGCTCGGCTGGGGGAACTACGCGAACGACCACGAGGACGCGAACGGCCAGTTCGAGCAGAACTTCACCTACGACGACGCGCTCGTCTCGTGCGACCGCGCGATCTTCTTCCGGTACATGGTTCACACCCTGGCGGAGCAGGCGGGGATGATCGCGACGTTCATGCCGAAGCCGTTCACGCAGCTGACGGGGAACGGCTGCCACTTCCACATGTCGCTGTGGGACGGCGACACGAACCTCTTCCTCGACGAGTCCGACCCGCGCGGGCTCGGGCTCTCCGACACCGCCTACCGCTTCATCGGCGGGTTGCGTACGCATGCCCGTGCCTACAGCGGTGTCACCGCGCCGACCGTCAACTCGTACAAGCGGCTGAAGATGGGCTCGACGGCGAGTGGCGCCACCTGGTCGCCGGTGTGGATCTCGTACGGCTACAACAACCGCACCCAGATGCTCCGGATCCCGGGACCCGGACGGATCGAGGACCGGACGATCGACGGCTCGTGCAACCCGTACCTCGCGGCCGCGGCCGTGCTCGCGGCGGGGATGGACGGGATCGAGAGCGGGCTCGACGCGGGCGAGCCGAACTCGGAGAACCTCTACACGATCCCGGAGGCCGAGCTCCGCTCGCGCGGGCTCGAGTCGCTGCCGGCGAACCTGCTCGAGGCGATCGGCGAGCTCGAGGGCGACGACGTGCTGCGCGCAGCCCTCGGGCGCGGCCGCGACGAGGACTACGTCGACTACTTCGCGCGCGTGAAGCGCGACGAGTGGTTCCGCTACCACGAGCAGGTCACGCCGTGGGAGATCCGTGAGTACCTGACGCGCTTCTAGGAGTGTGCAGGAATGCTCCATACCGAACGACCGAAATACGGTGATTTACGGCACTTCGATGTGGAGATACTGACCATATGTGCGGGATCGTCGGCCTCTTCGCGAAGTCGCCCGAGATCGAGGAGCAGCTCGGCGAGCACCTCGCCGCGATGCTCGTCCAGATGTCGAGCCGTGGGCCCGACTCGGCCGGCGTCGCCGTCTACCGCGATCCGGCTCCGAGCGGCTCGAGCAAGCTGACGCTCTACTCCGCCGATCCGCACGAGCGCTGGGGTGCGGTGCGCGACGGTCTGTGCGAGGCGTTCGGCGACGTGCGCCGAGCCGTCGGTGCGCGCGAGCCACGCGGTGTTCGTCGTCGACGCCGACGCGTCGGACGCGGAGCGGTGGGTGCGTGACAGCCGTCCCGACCTGCGCGTGATGAGCGCCGGGCAGGTCATCGAGATCTACAAGGAGACCGGGCTGCCCGAGGAGTTCGCGAAGGCGTTCACGCTCGAGGACTTTCAGGGGCACGCACGCGCTCGGACACACGCGCATGGCCACCGAGAGCCGCGTGACAACCGAGGGCTCGCATCCCTTCTCGACGGGCTTCGACCTCTGCCTCGTGCACAACGGCTCGCTCTCGAACCACAACCGGCTGCGCGAGAACCTCCGCCGCGAGGGCATCGAGTTCCAGACCGAGAACGACACCGAGGTCGCGGCCGGCTACCTCGCGTGGCGGCTGCGCGAGGGCGCGACGCTCGAGCAGGCGCTCGAGGGCTGCCTCGACGACCTCGACGGCTTCTACACCTTCGCGGTCGGCACGGCAGAGGGCTTCGCGGTCCTGCGCGACCCGATCGCCTGCAAGCCGGCCGTTCTCGCCGAGACCGACGAGTGGGTCGCGATGTCGTCCGAGTGGAGGTCGATCGCGGTGCTGCCCGGCGCGGCGGACGCGCGCGCGTGGGAGCCCGAGCCGGGCGTCGTGTACGCGTGGGAGAAGGCGCTCGTCTGATGGCGGTCGCGGAACGGGAGCACGCAGCCGTGGAGGTCGTCGATCTCGAGACGACTCCGCTGCGCGAGCTCAACCAGCGCCTGCACGACCTCGCCGGCGGGATCGGGGCAGGGCCCGCGGCACTGGCGCGTCGTCAACCCGAGCGGCACGCACGCCGTCGCGTGCGGGCTCGACGCCGAGATCGAGGTCGAGATCGACGGTCACGTGGGCTACTACTGCGCCGGGATGAACAAGCTCGCGACCGTGCGCGTGCACGGGAACGCGAGCACCGGGATCGCCGAGAACATGATGTCCGGGCGCGTCGAGGTCGACGGCAACGTGAGCCAGTCGGCGGGCGCGACCGGACGCGGCGGCCTGCTCGTCGTTCACGGCAACGCGTCGTCGCGCTGCGGGATCTCGATGAAGGGGATCGACATCGTCGTCGGCGGCTCGGTCGGGCACATGAGCGCGTTCATGGCGCAGACGGGCTGCCTCGTCGTGTGCGGGGACGCGGGCGAGGCGCTCGGCGACTCGATCTACGAGGCGCGGCTCTACGTCCGCGGCTCGGTCGCGAGCCTCGGCGCCGACTGCATCGAGAAGGAGCTGCGCGACGAGCACCTCGCGCAGGTGCGCCGGTCTGCTCGACGGCTGCGGAGATCGACGCCGACCCGGCGGAGTTCCGCCGCTACGGCTCCGCGCGGCAGCTCTACACGTTCAAGGTCGACAACGCGGCGGCGTACTGATGTCCGCAACGGACAGTGCAGGGGTCAGGTCCGGTCAGGTCCCGGACATCCGGAGCGGCCGTGGTCGCCCGTGGAACCTCCGCGAGTCGTACCTCTTCGACCGCAGCGTCATCGCCGAGATCCAGCGTGCGGCGACCGAGGGGATCTACGACATCCGCGGCTTCGGTGCGAAGCGGCGCCTGCCGCACTTCGACGACCTCCTCTTCCTCGGCGCGTCGATCTCGCGCTATCCGCTGGAGGGGTACCGCGAGCGCTGCGCCACCGACGTCGTCCTCGGCACGCGCTTCGCGAAGAAGCCGCTCGAGCTGAAGATCCCCGTGACGATCGCCGGCATGAGCTTCGGCGCGCTCTCCGCGCCCGCGAAGGAGGCACTCGGCCGCGGCGCGACCGAGGTCGGCACGTCGACGACGACGGGCGACGGCGGCATGACGCCGGAGGAGCGCGAGCACTCGAAGATGCTCGTGTACCAGCTCCTTCCGTCCCGCTACGGGATGAACCCCGACGACCTGCGCAAGGCCGACGCGATCGAGGTCGTCGTCGGCCAGGGTGCCAAACCGGGAGGAGGCGGGATGCTCCTCGGCCACAAGATCTCCGACCGCGTCGCCGAGATGCGCTCGCTGCCGAAAGGGATCGACCAGCGCTCGGCGTCGCGCCACCCGGACTGGACCGGCCCGGACGACCTCGAGATCAAGATCACCGAGCTCCGCGAGATCACGGACTGGGAGAAGCCGGTGTTCGTCAAGGTCGGCGCGACGCGCACGTACTACGACGTGCAGCTCGCGGTGAAGGCGGGCGCCGACGTCATCGTCGTCGACGGCATGCAGGGCGGCACCGCCGCGACGCAGGACGTCTTCATCGAGCACGTCGGGATCCCGACGCTGCCCGCCACGCGCATCGCGGCCGACGCCCTGCAGGAGCTCGGGATGCATCGGCAGGTGCAGCTCATCGTCTCGGGTGGGATCCGCAGCGGGGCGGATGTCGCGAAGGCGCTCGCGCTCGGCGCGGACGCGGTCTCGATCGGGACGGCAGCGCTCGTCGCGATGGGCGACAACAGCCCGGAGCACGACGAGGCGTATCGCGAGATCGGCAGCGCCGCGGGGTTCTACGACGACTGGCAGGCGGGCCGCGACCCGACGGGGATCTCGACGCAGGACGACGAGCTGGCGGCGCGCTTCGATCCCATCCTCGGCGGTCGTCGCATCGCGAACTACCTCCGCGTCCTCACGCTCGAGACGCAGACCCTCGCCCGAGCGTGCGGCAAGTCGCACGTCCACAACCTCGAGCCGGAAGACCTCGTCGCGCTCACGGTCGAGGCCGCGGCGATGGCGAAGGTCCCGCTCGCCGGCACGGACTGGATTCCGGGCGTAAGCGGTCCCTCGTGGGGATAGCGCCGCCTCCTGCGGATCCGATGCGCCGTGGTGCGGCTTCTCGACCCGTCATCTCTGTGCGTGCAATCACCCTCGGCGTGCTCGCCGGCGGATCGAGTCTTCGCCGGCGAGCCGTCCGTGCCGACAGGTGCTTCGCGGCGACTGGTGGATGTCGAGCTCGGCGTCGAACGCCGTGTTCCCGAGCTTGATCCAGAGCTCGAACGTGCAGCGTCGGGCGCGGAGTAGCGGATCGCGCTGCAGCCTCCCGCGCGGGCACCATGCTCTACGTGCGACCGGCACGTTCGTCGAAGGTCGATCGGCGCTCTCGTCATGAGGGGACTGCGTACATTCATCTTCGAATGGCGAGCTGGAGCACGAGATCGCGGAAAGCTCATCCTAGGCCGAGGTGAGAGCTAGCTCGTTCATCTCGAAGTTCGGCGCACGAAGAACGGCAGACGTACATCGTCCTCGGGCCGGGGCCGTTCGACGAACCGGACTGCGCGGCTCGAGACTCCTACACCTGCAGGGGCGACACGCTGCGCTGGACGGATCCCGCTGAACGGCTCGAGCGGCATCTCGACGCGAAGCGATCTGATCGCTTCACCTGAGGCCCGGAGGACGTCGGCGAGCGTCGACGATCGGCGGGTATGTCCTCGGGCTCAGGCGCGCGAGCTCGCTGCCTCGGATAGCGCCGCGAAGACCTCGGCCATCGCCTCGAACAGCGCCGGCGTCAGCCCGGCAGCCGACTGCGTGAGCGCGATCTCGCGCATCTCCGCGACGTAGCGGTCGGACTTCGCGCCGGCGCTCGCCAGCCTGCGCGCGACGTTCGCGACGAGCTCGGGTGAGCCGCTCCGGAGATCGTCGAGGACATGGTCGAGGACGCCGTTCGCGTCGCGGCGAGGAGCGCGTGGGCGAGGAGCGCCGAGGTGCCCTTGTAGACCGACGCGGTGCTCATCTTCACGGCGGACGCCGACCCGACCTCGGAGCCGACGACGATGCGCTCGACCCCGTGATCGGAAGCGCGGCCGCTTCGGATGCCCGCTCGCCGGAGAGGTAGATGCGCGTCGTATCTGCCTTCCACGGCGGCGGCCCCGAGATCGACCCGTCCACGAACGCGCAGCCCGCCCGACCGAGCACGTCCGCGAGCCGGCGGCTCGTCTCGGGAGCGATCGCGTTCAGGTCGACGACGAGCGGGTTCGTGCCAGCCGCTCGCGCCTTCCGGGCGATGTCCTCGGCGACGCGACTCCGCGGCCTCCGGCGGAACGATCGAGAGCACGACGTCGGCAGTCGCGACGACCGCGCCGAGGTCGGGGAACAGCTCGAGCTGCGCTCGCTCGGCGAGCCGAGCGGTCCGCTCGCTCCGACCCGCGACGGTCGCGACGACGCGCGCGCCACCGCGCGCGAGCGCGTCCGCGACCGCGCTCCCCATCGCTCCCGGGCTGACGATGCCGAGCGTCTGCACGCGTGACGAGTCTACGAAGACTCGCGAGAGCGGCACCTCCGTGCGCGTAACTCGTGTTCGTCAGACGGCGCCCGAGTACGAGTCGCGGAGGTAGGCGCGCCTGGCCGCCTCGTCGCGCGGCGAGCAGAGGAATCGTGTCCACGCATCCCGCTCGTGCGCGACCGCACCGAGCTCCCACACGCAGAACGTGGGGCGGTGCGTCCCGTCGCTCGGCCACGGGTTGAAGAACACGTCGCTCTCGTCGCGCTTCGCCCAGACCGTCTCCCAGAGCTCGTTCTCGTTGCGCCACGTGGAGACGAGGAGGAAGTAGAAGTCGCCTCCGCAGCGGTGCAGGATGACGAACCCGAGGCCGTCCTCGACGCCGAGCGTGCCCGCCTTGTGCGCGTCCCGGAGGCAGCGCCGCGCGAGCGCGCGGATCGCGAGCGGCACCGGCGTGTCGGACGGCGCGATGTCGTACCACTTGAGGAGGGCGTCGCCGAGCATGAGGCTCGGCTGCGCCGCCGCCACCTTCGCGACGTGCCGGTATCCAGGCTCGACGCCCTCCACGGCGCTCGACTGCTCGAGCGCGCTCACGACGGGTCTCCGGCGGGCGTGAACTCCATCACCCAGTTCGTCTCCCACGTCTCGCCGTCGTCGTCCGAGAACGCTTGCTCCCAGCGCGGCGTCGGACGTCGTGACGCCCGACCAGGTGAACCGCACCCGGATCGGATCGACCCTCGAACGTGTCGTCGCCCTCGAAGATCCCCGTGTCACCCGAGAAGGATCCGATCACCGGCGGTTCGAGCAATCCCGGCCGCCGGCTGTCGGCCCAGTAGATCGACCACAGCTCGGTGTCGGGGTCGTAGAAGCGGAACGACATCC
This sequence comes from uncultured Gaiellaceae bacterium, assembly GCA_963744285.1. Classification (GTDB taxonomy): domain Bacteria; phylum Actinomycetota; class Thermoleophilia; order Gaiellales; family Gaiellaceae; genus GMQP-bins7. Next base: position 140,929 of record CAVUTA010000003.1, read on the forward strand.
CGATGAAGCCGCCGCCGTACTCGGTGCAGTACACGTCCTCGTTGCCGAGGCCGCCCGGCAGCGGCCGCGCCGCGACCTTCGACTCGAACTCGTCCCACTCGTCGGATCCGGCGAGCCGCCGCACGAGTCGCCGGTTGCGCACGTTCCAGCGCCCCATCCAGAAGTCGAAGTCCTGCGACGTCGCACGCTCTCGTACATCCATCGTCATCCGTCTGCTCCTTTCGCTCGCTGTCGAGTCGCGGACGCTATCGCGCAAATAGGGCGATTTCGGCCCTCTATCTGTGCTTCACTTCGCGCGTGCTCACGCCGACGGCCCGGCTCCTGGAACTGCTCGAGCTCCTGCAGGCGCAGCCGCTCATCACGGGCCGCGAGATCGCCGACCGGCTCGGGATCGACCGGCGAACGGCGCGCCGCTACGTCGCCGCACTGCAGGATCTCGGCATCCCGATCGAGGGCCAGCGCGGTGTCGGCGGCGGCTACCGGATCCGTCCCGGCTATCGCCTCCCGCCGCTCATGCTCACGGACGACGAGGCCGTCGTCGTCGCGCTCGGCACGCTCGCCGCGGGTCGTCTCGGCCTCTCGGGCTCCGCCGAGTCCGTCGACGGCGCGCTCGCGAAGATCCACCGCGTGCTCCCGGACGGCCTGCGCCGCCGGGTCGAGGCGCTCGAGGAGACGCTCGACTTCACGGCGAGCGCGCGGGGCTCCGCGCCCGTCGGCGGCGACCTCGTGCTGCTGCTCGCGGACGCCATCCGCCGACGCCGCAGGCTGCGCATGACGTACCGCTCGTACGCCGGAGAGGAGACGGAGCGCGAGCTGAGCCCGCTGGGTCTCGTGGTGCACACGGGGCGGTGGTATCTCGCCGCATACGACCACGGCCGCGACGACCTGCGCACCTTCAGGGTCGATCGGATCCGGCGGCCCGCCCTGGCCGAGGACGCGGCGGTCGCGCCGCCCGACGGCTTCGACGCGGTCGCCTACGTCTCGACGTCGCTCGCGCGCACGCCCTGGCGCTGGGAGGTGGAGGTGCTCCTCGACCTGTCGCTCGAGGAAGCGGCACGGCGCGTGCCGGCGACGCTCGCCGAGCTGATCGAGGAGGACGACGGAACGCTGCTCCGGATCCGCGTCGGGTCGCTCGACTGGGCGGCGACGGTGCTCGCGGGGCTCGGGTGCGGCTTCACGATCCGCGGTCCCGAGGAGCTCCGCGCCAGCATCCGCGCGCTCGCCGAGCGGCTCGCGCTGTCGGCGTAGAGCCCAGGTGCGGCCGCCCTCGGCGATCCGTCGCAGCGCGGGCCGCGAAGCGGACGCCTTCAGGCGATCCTGCGTTCGCGGGTCGCGTCGCTAGCGGATCCCGGCACTGCGGAAAGCTCCATGGGATGGAACCGCAGTCCGTCGACGACCTTGTCGACGGTCTTGCGCTCGGCGCGGAACGCGATGCCGACGAGATCGAGATCCTCGGCGGGCACGTCGGCGACCGCGGCACGGTTCGCCTCGTCGTGTCCTGTCGCGAAGAGCTCGGCCGTGTAGATCGCCGGCGTCACCTCGCGGTCGAGCGCTCGCTACGTACGCGCGTCGGAGCGCACTCGCATCTGCCTGGTAGACGAGCACGGGCTGCACGAACATCGGGAGATACTCGTTGCCCGAGGCGTCACGATAGGGCTCGCCCACGACACCGGGCACGGTGCCGGCGATGCCGCTCACGAGGAACGCGGTGACGTTCGTCTTCTGCCAGACGGCGAGGTCGTCGCGAAGGATCACGGCGATCTTCGTGTCGAACTGCATCGGTACTAGTCCTCGCTCCAGCCGAGCTCGCGCGAGACGGCTGCGGCACGCTCGCGCAGGAGCGGAAGCGCGGCATCCACGGCAGGCCCGTCGAAGCGCGCGCTCGGGCCCTGGAGGGCGACGATCGCCTCGAGCTCCCCGCGCGCGGAGCGGATCGGCGCGGCGATCGCGGTGAGCCCGGGCTCGCGCTCGCCGGCCGCCTGCGCGTAGCCGCGCTCTCGCACCTCCTCGATCTCGGTGGCGAGCGCTTGCCGATCCGTGATCGTGCGGGTCGTGTAGGCGCGGAACGGGCCGTCGGGCAGCTCGCGACCGGAGAACGCGAGCATCACCTTCCCGGCCGAGGTCGCGTGGGCGATCGACGGCCGGCCGAGCCTCGACACGGGTTGGATCTGATGCGAGCCGGGAACGAAGTCGACGGTGATCGCGTCCTCGTCGCCGGGCACGGAGAGCGTTGCGGTCTCGCCCGTCGCTTCGACCAGCGCGACGAGGTGGGGCCGGGCGACCTCGCGCACGTCGAGCCGCGCGAGCACCGCGTTCGCGAGATGGACGACGCGGATGCCGAGCCGGTAGCGGCCGGTCGCGTCGACGCGCTCGACGAGACCGGACGCCGCGAGCGTTCCGAGCTGGCGCGATACCGTGCTCGGCGTCATGCCCGTCCGCCGCGCGACCTCGTTCGTGCCGAGCTCGCCGCCTTCTGCAAGGGTGTCGAGGACCGTGATCGCTCGTTCGGCAGCGCCAATTCGGCGAGTTGAAGGTTGACGAGTGCGCGACATCGGTGTACGTTCGTTGCGGAGTCTGGCACACCATTGCTGATAGTGCAATTCACGTAGATGTCGTTTCTTCTCTCGTGTCCCCACTGTGGCCCTCGGCCCGTCGACGAGTACGCGTACTTCGGTGAGGTCACGAAGCGGCCTGTCGGGCTCGCCGACCCTGCGTGAGCTGACCGAGTACGTGTACTTCCGCGACAACGTCGCCGGGGTGCAGCGCGAGTGGTGGCAGCACCGGGCGGGCTGCGGCGAGTGGTTCCTCGCCGAGCGCGACACGCGGACGAACGAGGTGCTCGAGGTCATCGCTCCCCGAGCCAGGGAAGCAGGCGTGAGGCTCGATCCGCGAGTCGGCGAGCCGATCGACCGCTCGAAGGCGGTCTCGTTCACCTTCGCGGGCTGGAAGGTCACCGGCTTCGAGGGCGACACGATCGCGTCGGCCGCGTTCGCCGCGGGCAAGCGCGTCTTCTCGCGCTCCTTCAAGTACCACCGGCCGCGCGGCCTCCTCTGCTGCTCGGGCCACTGTCCGAACTGCCAGATGACCGTCGACGGCGTGCCGAACGTGCGCGTCTGCACCGAGCCGATCCGCGAGGGCGCCGTCGTCGAGGGGCAGAACGTCCGCTGGTCGCTCGATTTCGACTTCATGTCCGTGACGGACAAGCTCGGCGGCCCGTTCACGCCGGTCGGCTTCTACTACCGCACGTTCATCCGCCCGCGCGCCGCCTGGCCGCTCTACGAGAAGTTCCTGCGCAGCGCGGCCGGGCTCGGGAAGCTCGATCCGCACGCGGGGCACACGCGCCGCTACGACACGGAGCACCGCCGCGCGCGCGTGCTCGTCGTCGGCGGCGGCGAGGCCGGTCGTGCGGCAGCGCTGGAGGCGGCGAAGGCGGGGCCCGGAGTCGTCCTCGTCGACGAGGACGCGAGGCACGCCGCGCTGTCGCTCGACGGCGTCGAGGTGCTCGCGCCGGCACGCGCCCTCGGGATCTGGGAGGGGGGTCTCGTTCCGGTGGATGCCGGCACGACCCTCTATCGCTTCCGCGCCGAGCGGATCGTCGTCGCGACGGGCGCGACCGAGCAGCCGCTCGTCTTCCCGGGGAACGACCTCGTCGGCGTGATGCTCCCCGACGGCGTGCGCCGACTCATCCGCGACTTCTCGATCAAGCCCGGCGAGCGGGCGGTCGTGCTCGGCTCCGACGACGAGACCATGGCGATCGCCGAGGAGCTCGAGGAGGTCGGCATCGAGGTCTCGAAGGCGATCGACCTCCGCGACACGCGGCCGCGCGAGCTCGCCGCGCAGGGCGGCAAGGGTCGCGTGCGACGGCTCGTCCTCGACGGCGAGAGCTTCGACTGCGACCTGCTCGTCGCCTCCGGCGGCCGGCAACCGGCGTACTCGCTCCTCGCGCAGGCGGGCGCGCGCGTCGAGTACGACGACGGGCTCGGCGTCTTCGTGCCGACCGAGCTTCCTGCCGGCGTCGAAGCGGTCGGCAGCGTCACCGGCGAGGGTCTCTCGAAGATCGCCCCCGAACCCGCGTATCCCGGCAAGGGCAAGTGCTTCGTGTGCATCTGCGAGGACGTGACGACGAAGGACATGAAGCGCGCGATCGGCGAGGGCTTCGACTCGATCGAGCTCGCGAAGCGCTACACGACGACGACGATGGGGCCCTGCCAGGGGAAGCTCTGCCACCTCTCGAGCATCCGCGTCTACGCGCAGGAGAACCGCATGTACGAGTCCGCGATCGGCACGACGACCGCGAGGCCGCCGTGGTCGCCGGTCGAGCTCGGCCTGCTCGCCGGGCGCGAGCTCACGCCGACGCGTCGCGGGTCGATCCACTGGCGGCACGAGGAGGCGGGCGCGACGATCCAGTGGGCGGGCCCGTGGAAGCGTCCCTACGCGTACGGCGAGCACCCGGAGGACGAGGTGCGCGCGGTGCACGAGTCGCTCGGCGTCATCGACGTCTCGACGCTGGGCAAGCTCTTCGTCGAGGGGCCGGAGGCGGTGGCGCTCCTCGAGCGGCTGTACCCGAACCGCTTCGGCGACATGAAGCCGGGGCGCATCCGCTACGGCGTCCTCACCTCGGACGCCGGACGGATCATGGACGACGGCACGATCGCGCGGCTCGCCGACGACCTCTTCTACGTCACGACGACGTCGACCGGCGCCGACTCGGTGACCGCGTGGTTCGAGTGGTGGAACGCGGTGTGGGGCTACGAGGCGGAGATCGTGAACGTGACCGGCGCGCTCGCCGCGGTGAACCTCGCCGGGCCTCGCTCGCGTGACGCACTGCAGCGGCTGACCGAGGCCGACCTCTCCGCGGAGGCGTTCAAGTATCTGGACGCGCACGAGATCGACGTCGCGGGCGTGGCCACGCTGGCGCTCCGGATCGGCTTCGTCGGCGAGCTCGGCTACGAGCTCCACTTCCCGAGCCCGGCAGGCGAGCACCTCTGGGACGCGCTCGTCGCGGAGGGCGCGCGGCCGTTCGGCCTCGAGCCGCAGCGCGTGCTCCGCCTCGAGAAGGGCCACGTCATCGTCGGCCAGGACACGGACTCGGAGTCGAACCTCTACTCCTCCGGGATGTCGTGGCTCCCGAAGCTGGACAAGGACGACTTCGTCGGCAAGTTCGCACTCGAGCACTTCGCGCACCGGGAGGAGAAGGAGAAGCTCGTCGGCTTCACGATGGAGGAGGACGTGCTGCCGGCCGAGGGTGCGCAGATCGTGATCGAGGGGCTGCCGGCCGGACGCGTGACGAGCGCGCGGCGCAGCGAGGCCGTCGGCCAGGTGATCGGTCTGGCGTGGGTGCCGACGAACCGCTCCGAACCGGGAACCCGCGTGGAGATCCAGGTCGATCGGCTGCGGCGCGGGGCGCGCATCGCGCACGGCGCGTTCTTCGACCCGTCCGGGGAAAGGATGCGATCGTGAGTCGCGCCTTCCTGTCTCCCTCGCGCTGCGCGGAGGGCACGACGACGTCGCCCCTGCGGCGCGCGCTCGAGGGCGCCGACCCGACCGTCGTGCGCGACCTCTCGCTGGAGGGCATCGTGGAGATTCGCGGGAACGTGGACGCCGTGACGGCTGGAGCTGCGGAGGAGCTCGTGCGCCTCTCACCGCGCCGGGCCTTCCTCTTCACGGACGGCGATCCGGCCGAGGTGGCTCAGCGCGTGCGCTCGAGCGGCGCGCTCGCCTACGACGCGACCGGCGCGCTCGCCGGGATCGCGATCGCGAGCGAGCAGGTCATGCGGCGGCTGACCGACCTCGACCTCGCTCGCATCCCGACCGCGGGCTCGTTCGCGCACGTGACGGCGCTCTTCCGCCGCGGGCGCGGACGGCTGGTTCCACGTCTACGTCCAGCAGGAGCTCGGGCACTACGTGGCCGAGGCCGTGCTGGACGCCCTGGCCGGGCTGGACACGTCCAGGGGACTGACATCGGCGACTGAAGCGAGATCTTCTTCCCCAAGCGGATGTGGAGGCAGCGGCCGGAGCTCAAGCGCCGCTACGAGGTCGTCATCGTCGGCGGCGGCTCGCACGGGCTCGCCACCGCGTACTACCTCGCGAAGCGCCACGGGATCACGGACGTCGCGATCCTCGAGAAGTCGTACATCGGCTCGGGCGCGTCCGGCCGGAACACGACGATCATCCGCTCGAACTACCGCACGCCCGAGGGTGCGGCGTTCTACGGCGAGAGCGTGCGGCTGTACGAGCGGCTCTCGAAGGAGCTCGACTTCAACCTCATGTTCTCGCAGCACGGGCACCTGACGCTCGCGCACTCGGACCGCGCGATGATCACGATGCAGGAGCGCGCCGAGGTGAACAAGCTCCTCGGGATCAACTCGAGCGTCATCTACCCGCCTCGCATCGCCGAGCTGTGCCCCGAGCTCGACCTCTCACAGCGGCCCGCGTACCCGATCGTCGGCGCGCTCTTCCACCCGCCGGGCGGGATCATCCGCCACGACGCCGTCGTGTGGGGCTTCGCGCGCGCGGCCGACCGTCTCGGCGTCGAGATCCACCATGAACACCGAGGTCACGGGCTTCGAGCGCACCGGCGACCGCATCACCGCGGTCGAGACGACGCGCGGGCGCGTCGAGTGCGGCCAGGTCGTGAGCGCAACGGCCGGCTGGTCGTCGCTCGTCGGCAGGCTCGTCGGCCTGCGCCTGCCGATCACGACGCACATCCTCCAGGCCTTCGTGACGGAGCCGGTGAAGCCGTTCCTCGACGTCGTCCTCGTCTCGTCGCAGCTGCACGTGTACGTCTCGCAGACCGATCGCGGCGAGTTCCTCATCGGTGCCGAGATCGAGCCGTACACGACGTACAAGTCGACCGGCACGCTCTCGTTCCTCGAGTACTCCGCGGCGCATGCCATGGAGCTCCTCCCGCAGCTCGAGCGCACGAAGGTGCTGCGCACCTGGACGGGGCTCTGCGACCTCTCGCCCGACTACAGCCCGATCCTCGGCAAGACGGAGATCGACAACTTCCACGTCTCGACGGGGTGGGGGACGTACGGCTTCAAGGCAGCGCCGATCGTCGGCGTCACGCTCGCCGAGCTCGTCGCGAACGAGAAGACACCGGACCTCATCGCGCCGTTCGCGATGGAGCGGTTCCACACCGACACCCTCGTCTCCGAGCTCGCCGCAGCCGCCGTGAGTCACTGAAAGGACGCCGATGACGACGATGCCCTCCAGCCTCGAGATCGCCCAGGCCGCGACGCTGCGCCCGATCGGCGACATCGCCGACGAGCTGGGGCTCCTCCACGACGAGGTCGAGCCGTACGGGCGGTACAAGGCGAAGGTCGACCTCTCGGTCATCGGCCGCCTCTCCGACCGGCCCGACGCGAAGCTGATCAACGTCACGGCGATCACGCCGACGCCGGCGGGCGAGGGGAAGACGACGACCTCGGTCTCGCTCACGCAGGGGCTCGGCAAGCTCGGCCGCAAGCCCGTGCTCTGCCTGCGCGAGGCCTCGCTCGGGCCGGTCTTCGGCGTGAAGGGCGGCGCGGCGGGCGGTGGCTACGCGCAGGTCGTCCCGATGGAGGACCTGAACCTCCACTTCACCGGCGACCTGCACGCGATCACGGCGGCGAACAACCTGCTCGCGGCGCTGATCGACGCGCACCTGCATCACGGGAACGCGTCCGGCCTCGACCCGCTCGCGATCTCCTGGCGCCGCTGCATGGACATGAACGACCGCAATCTCCGGAACGTCGTCACCGGCCTCGGCGGCCGCGCGCACGGCGCTCCGCGCGAGACCGGGTTCGACATCACCGCCGCGAGCGAGATCATGGGGCTCGTCGCCGTCGCGCGCGATCTCGCCGACCTGCGCGAGCGGCTCGGACGCATCACCGTCGGGCAGACCTACGAGGGCGAGCCGGTCACGGCCGAGGACATCAAGGCCGCGGGTGCGCTCGCCGTCGTCCTCAAGGACGCGATCAAGCCGAATCTCGTGCAGACCCTCGAAGGGCAGCCCGCGTTCGTCCACTGCGGCCCGTTCGCGAACATCGCGCACGGCAACAACTCGCTCGTCGCGGACCGCGTCGGGCTGAAGCTCGGCGACTACGTGATCACGGAGTCGGGCTTCGCCTCGGACATGGGGATGGAGAAGTTCTTCGACATCACCTGCCGCATCGGCGAGCTGCGGCCGAGCGCGGTCGTGCTCGTCGCGACCGTGAAGGCGCTCAAGCACCACGGCGGAGACCTCGAGGGCGGGCTGGCCGAGATCGAGGCCGGCGCGGCCAATCTCGCGCGCCACATCGGGATCATCAACGGGTACGGGCTGCAGGCGGTCGTGGGCGTCAACAAGTTCCCGACCGACACGGACGAGGAGCTCGAGCTCGTGCGGCGACTCGCGACCGAGGCCGGCGCGTACGCCTCCGAGATCAACACGGCCTTCGAGAACGGTGGAGCGGGGGCGACGGCGCTGGCCGAAGCGGTCGTCGCAGCGGCGGACGAGCCGAACACCTTCGACTTCGCGTACACGCTCGACGCGCCCGATCGAGGAGAAGATCCGCCTGATCGCGACGCGCGTCTACGGGGCCGACGGCGTCGAGCTCCTCCCGCCGGCCAAGAAGAAGGCCGCCGACTGGGCGGACTCCGAGCTCGCGCGACTTCCGATCTGCATGGCGAAGACGCACCTCTCGCTCTCGCACGATCCGGCGCTCAAGAACGCGCCGACCGGCTTCACGGTGACCGTTCGCGACCTGCGTCCCTACACGGGCGCCGGCTGGCTCGTCGCGCTGTGCGGCGACATGATGACGATGCCCGGCCTCGGGAAGACGCCCGCGGCGTTCGCGATCGACATCGACGAGTCGGGCGAGACGGTCGGGCTGTTCTAGCGATCCCCACGCTAGTGGCAGATCAGCACGTCGCAGTGCGCCATGCGCTGCACGCTCTCCGACACCGAGTGCCCGAGCATGCGCTCGACCTGGCTCGGCTCGCGCGTCCCGATGACGATCAGTCCGGCGTCGTGCATCTCGCCCACCTCGACCACGGCCGACGCGATGTCCCCGATCGCCTCGACGAGCGTCGCCTCGATTCCGAGCTCGCGGAGGCGCTCCTCTGCCCGCCGAAGCTCGGGGCCGGGCTCCATGGTCGGCGCCTCGCCGACGACGACGGGCGTGACACTCGTCACGACGAGCTTGGCGTCGTAGAGCTTTGCGAGCTGGGCGGCGCGCTCGAGCGCCCGGTTCGAGACGTCGGTGTCGTTGTAGGCGAGCAGGATGTTCATCGAACCTCCCTGGTCATGGGGTCGCTCGGCGATGTTCGTGCGCCTGGAGGAGTCGGGAATCAGCGGATGCGCGGCCGCGGTTGACGGATTTCTACTGAGCGGCTGCCTGCGGCGGCCCGTTGTGCGACGACAACCCGAGCGAGGAGAGCAGCTCCTCCTCCCAGCCGGATGACGCTGGACGCAGGTCGGGCAGGCGGAAGTGCGAGCCCTTCACCGCCGGGTGCTCGACGCGGTGCCGGGGGGGAGCTCCATCCGCCCCCACGCGGCGCCCGAGATCAACCCATCCGCCTGCCGTCTGCTGCAGATCGCGCAGACGAGATACAGCCTCGACATCTACGAAACGCTACCTGCCCGATACCACGGTCCGAGCCACGAGCCCTCGACGACGTCGGTCGCGAGGATGATCGCCACGATGACGATGCACGCGAAGGAGAGGATCAGCATGAACGGCAGCGACGCGCGGGCTCTCCTTCTGCAGTGGCGGGAAATCGATCTGCTTGCCGGCCATCGTGTCCTCCTAGGGCCCGGTCGGGGGTCGATCGAGCGCACCGGACGCCCGAAGTGTCGCCTGCTGGTGCGCGAGCTTCTGGCTCTCGAGGCGGACGAACCAGACGAAGGCGATGAGCATCGCCGCGATCCCGAGCGCGGTCATGATGTACGTGCCGGTCGAGCTCCCCGGGCCGAACGTCCAGAAGCCGGCGATGTCCTCGCCCCACTCGTCGTACGGGAACGCGTCGAACATCGCCTAGCTCCTTTCCTCGGCGCCGACGCCGGCTCCTGCCGGCTCCTTGCCGTTCGTCTGCCAGTACGCGTCGAGGAGGACCGGAGCGCTGTCGACCTCGCGCCCGTCGGGCTCCACGATGACCTCGGGCACGCGCTCGAACTCGGGGTAGAAGTCCATCCCGAACTCGGCGAGATCGAGGCCCTCGAGCTCCACCTCGGGCGGCACGCGCAGCAGGTTCATCTTCTTCAGGATCCAGCTGAAGAAGTACCCGGGCAGGAACGCGAGCGGGATGAACGCCATGATCCCCATCAGCTGGCCGCCCATCGAGGACTCGACGTTCGCGAGCCCTGTCGGGTAGCCGCCGGCGAAGATCCCGACGAGGAAGACGCCGTAGAAGCCGGTCACGCCGTGCACCGCGACCGCGCCGACGGCGTCGTCGATCCGGAGGCGCTTCTCGATGTAGTTCCCGGCCCAGACGGCGACGCAGGCGCCGGAGATCGAGAGCAGGTACGCGAGCGACGGGTGGTAGACGTCGGCACCCGCCGAGACCGCGATCACGCCTGCGAGACCTCCGGACAGCGTCCAGAACGGATCGCCCTTGCTCGCGAACCAGCCGCCCGTGAACCCGCCGGCGAAGCCGACGGTGATGACGAACGCGATCGCGCCGAGCGTCGTCGGCGAGCCGTAGATGTTGAGCCAGCCCGGGAACACCGTCGGCGTGATGAAGAGGCACGCGGCGTAGAAGCCGTAGAACCCGGTGAAGATCAGCATGAGGCCCATCAGCGTGAGGTGCGTGTTGTGCCCTCGGAAGCTGCGAGCCATGCCGTCCTTCGTGTACTTCCCGATGCGCGGCCCGAGATTGAGGAGGACGCCGAGCGTGAAGATGCCCGGCGACGCCGTGGACGACGCCCGACGCGATCGCGTCGTGGAAGCCGAAGCGGATGGTGAGCCAGCCGCCGGCGCTCCAGCCCCAGGCCGCGTCCATGATCCACACGAACGAGCCGAGGATCGCCGTGAGGATGAGGAACGCGGAGAGCCGGACACGCTCGATGAGCGCTCCGGACATGATCGACCCGGTCGTCCAGGAGAAGAGGAGGAAGGCGAGGAAGAAGACACCGTTCAGGTGGTTCTGGAGGTTCGGGCCCATCTCGTCGGCCCACGGGCGCTGTCTGCCCGCAGAAGCCCGGGAACTGCGGCGGTCCGGCGTGCCCGTCGAGCGAGTCGGGGCCGATCGTCGGGAGCCCGGGCTCGAAGCAGCCGTAGATGTACCAGCCGAAGTAGTAGAAGGTCGGCGTGACGACGGCGATCGTCAGGATGTTCTTCATCGCCGTCGACATGAGGTTCTTGCGTCGCGCGGCCCCGGCCTCGTACGCCATGAAGCCGACGTGGATCAGCCACATGACGACGACCGTCCAGAAGTAGAACGTCTCGAGCAGGATGTTCGCGCTGAGGTCGATCTGCGTCTTGAGCTCTTCGGTCGTAGGCGCTGCTTGAGCGAGCCAGACCGGGACCAGCGACGTGATCATTCCACCCTCTCTTCCTCAGGCAGCGTTACCGGGTCGACGATGGGAAGACGCTACGAACCGGGCTACCCGGTTTCCATGTCCGATCCAGCCTGCGTTTGGGGCGCGGCTATGTGGAGGACGCACACAGCGTCATTGCTTCTCCACCTCGCCGGTCGACGCGTTGACGAGGAAGCTCTCCGTGCGGTTCGGCTGGCCCTGGGCGTCGACCTGCTCGGAGAGCACCACGCCCCAGTAGCCGACGGGCGGGATGCCCTGGTTCAGGTAGCGCACCTGGCGGCAGATCTGCGGGCTCGCACGGGACGAACGACGCATTCTCGATCGCGATGTCGACGGCCTCTTGCTGCGTGATGTCGTCGCGGTTCGACGCGCACGTCTTCGAGACGACCAGCGTGAAGACGAGGAGCACGCCGAGGATCAGCGCGCGGCCCCAGAGGCTGTCGCGGAGGTCCTTCCCGGGCGTGGACGAGCCCGGCGGCGGGCCGTTATCCGGTTCGGGGGGTGTTCCAGCGCTGGTAGACACGGTAAGCCCGGAGGAAGAGGTATCCGACGAAGCTCGTCATGAAGACGAGGAGCAACCACCAGAACCACCACACGTAGTGCGGCCGCCACTCGAGGAGCTCGACGACCGTCAGCCACAGGACGACGGCGAGCGCGAGCACGAGGATCCACGGGATCTCGGGCAGCAGCAGAAACCAGAGCACGTGTGGATCGTCTACGAGCGCGATGGCGAGCGCCGAGGCGCAGACCTACGTGGCCTGCACCACGCCCGTCAGCACCAGGGATAGGGACGAGCTCGACACGGGATGGAGGTCCCCGGTCGCGAAGCGCTCGTAGCGGAACGGGTAGAGCAGCTTGCGAGTGGTCGCCGAGGAGCACCGAGGCGACCTCGCGTCCGACGCCGATCATCTTGTAGCCGTGGTTCGAGTCGAAGATCCCGTACACGTTCGGGCGCACGTAGTCGAAGACCGGGAAGTTGTCCGCCGTGAACGCGCCGACGCCACCCGAGCGCGCCAGCTTGTACTGCGCGCGGCAGCCCTCGAAGCGGCTCATCGAGTGCGAGAGCGCGGCGCACCACATGTCCGGGAAGCTCGAGTCGACGTCCGTGGTCGACGGGTACGGGTCGAGCTCGACGTCGCCGTCGACGACGAGCGGCGAGGCGCCGCCCTGCACGCCGTGGCGGTCGCGCTTGAAGTAGATCCCCCACAGCTCGTCGGTCACGAGGTCTCCGTCGTCCGTGTGGAGCGGAGCGTCGGTGTCGAGGTGGATGACGGGCGGCGCGCCGCCGTCGGCGGTCGCGAACATCAGCGGATCGACCGTGATCTCGCCCTCCTGGAGGTTCCAGTAGGTCCACATCGGACGATCGCGCACGACGTCGCCCGACGGCGTCCGGATGTCGATCGTGTCGGGCATGCCGAGCAGCGACCAGAACCGTGCCGCCCAGGGCCCGGGCGCGATCACGACCTGCTCGCCGATCTCGATCGCTCCCGCGCTCGTCTCGACCGCGGACACCGTGCCGTCGTCGCGCGACGCGAGGCCGGTGACCTCGACGCCCTCGAGGACGGAGACGCCTTCCGCCAGGCACTTGTCGCGAAGCCCGAGCACGGACTCGACGTTGAACGCGAAGCCGCCCTGGTGCTCGTGGAGGCAGATCGTGACGCCCTGCGCGCGCCAGTCGGGGAAAAGCCCCTTCATGTGCGCGTCGACCTCGGCCTCGCCGGTGATGAGCTCGGAGCGGTAGCCGATCCGCTCCTGTCGCTCGAAGGTCGCCGCGAGATCGGACTCCTGCACGGCCGCGCCGAGCGCGATGTACCCGACCGAGTTGTAGTGGTAGGCGGCCGGATCGGACTCCCAGACCTCGACGCACGCCTGCATGAGCTCGCTCATCGCCGGCTGGAAGTAGTTGTTGCGGACGACGCCGCACGCGATCCCGGATGCGCCTGCGCCGGGCTTCGACTTGTCGAGGACGACGACGTCGGCGCCCGAGCCGGCCCCGCGCGAGCGCAGCTCCTTGGCGAGGTGGTACGCCGTCGAGAGCCCGTGGATGCCGGCGCCGATGACGACGTATGGAGAGCTCTTCCTCGCAATCATTGCTTCAGTGGCAATTGCGTTGCATGACGCGCCATATCGTAGCGCAGCCCGTGCAGCGAGCCAAGCCGCACGGGCTGAGTCCGCGCGGCCTGGCTCGCTTCACCTGACTAGGTGTCGGACGGGCTCGCCGGAACTGCCGTCGGCGCACCCGACGCCGGCGCGGGCGCCGCGGCCGCGCCGTTTCCCGAGACCACCGCCTCCATGTCGGACTGGAGATCCCAGTCGCCCAGGTCGACGCCACGGATCTGCTCCTCCTCGGACAGGCGCAGGCCGATCGTCCGCTCGAGGATGAAGGCGAGGATCCAGGCAGTGACGACCCCGGTCCCGATCAGGACGACGATCCCGACGACCTGCCACAGGAGGTTGATCTCGGCGCTCTGGTAGGCGTAGTCGCCCTCGGCGAGGAAGAAGTGGCCGCCCTTCTCCGTCCCCCAGCTCACCAGGCCGACCATGAGCAGCCCGTACGTACCTGCGCCTAGGAAGAGCGGCGTGAGCTTGTGCTCGTCCCAGCGACGGGCCTGGCTGAACTCGTACACCGCGTAGCAGACGAGCGGCGCACCCATCGCTACGAGCAGGGTCTGCCACGGCTTGTACACGTCGAAGGCCACGGCACAGGCCACATAGCCGCCGAGCGGCCCGAGCAGCAGGTAGATGTAGCTCCGCTTCCAGTACGCGAGCGCTGCGCCCGTCAACGCGCCTCCGGCCCAGGCGAGGCCGAGGTTGTTGAACGCGATGCCGACGCTCGTATCCGCCATGGTGACGCTCACGGCGAACGCCTCGAACCCTTCGCCGCTGTAGAAGAAGAGGCACGAGAGGATGACCATGGGCAGACCGGCGAAGATCGTGGCAACACCAGCCGTCGTCAGCCCGAGGTTGGAGGAGCGATAGGCGGGCACGGCCGGGGTCGGCTCGTACATGCCGGGTCGCGATCCCACCTTCCGCACGAGGATCAGCGCCATTCCCGCCGGGAAGAGGTAGACGAACCCCACGCCAAAGAAGTCGTGGAAGCCGGCATTCGTGAGCGGGCCGGTCGACCCCCACGTCAGCCACGAGAGCACGGACGAGACGACCGCCGCCACGACGCAGATGACGTAGTACGCAGCTGCCTTCATGCGCTCGGTGACGGAGAGGTGGATCAGCACGTTCACGATTCCCGCGAATGCGGCGAGGAAGAAGATGAAGATCTGCTGGTTGTTGAGGGCCGCGCCCATGCCGCCGTCGGCGGCCGGATCGACGTTCTGAGCGAGGTCGTTCGCGAACGAGCCGCCGAGCCACCAGTCCTGGATCGACTGCCAGTACGGATCCTCGATCCCGAAGGCGACGTAGTACTGCCAGTTCCAGATCGCGAACCCGACGACGAAGTAGACCACGAAGCCGATGAAGAAGCCGATCATCTTCTCCACTGCCGCTGCGAAGACGTTCACGCGGCGTACGCCACCGACGTCGACCATGAGCAGGCCGGCGAGGATCATGATCGCCCCGACGGTGCCCGAGGCGTAGACGACGTTCTGCACGAGCGAGTTCGTCGTCACCTGGTCGGGGAACTGGGGTGCTGCCTGCGCGAGCCAGGCGGCTACGTGCATCGGCGACTCCTTTCGCGCTGATGAATGGTCGACGGGCGACGGGCACGGTCAGGACGCTTTCGCGGACTCCTCCGTGGCCTCCGTTGGACGTGGTCGCCCACTACGGTTGTCGATTATCAGTGGCATGTCAGAGGAATTGCAAGGCCAGACGGCGAGTCGACGCTCCGCGTTCGGTCAGAATCCGCTCGTGGACGCGTCCAGGCCGGCGGAGTTCGAGGTCGACATCGGCGGTGCGATCTCCGCGCCCGAAGCGTTCGGCGCGTCGTTCGACGTCGCGCCTGCGTCGGAGGCGCTCGAGCTCGGCGAGGGGCTCGAGGGCGACCCCGCGATCGCGTTCCGCCGGACGCTCGGCATGTTCGCGACGGGTGTGACGGTGCTCACGACCCGCGTCGGCGAGCAGGTGCACGGCATGACCGCGAATGCCTTCATGTCGGTCTCGCTGCGTCCGCCGCTCGTACTCATCTCGATCGATCGCCGCGCGAAGCTCGGGGCGATGCTGCACGAGGGAACGCGCTTCGGCGTCAGCGTCCTCGAGGCCATGCAGACGGGACTCTCCGATCGCTTCGCGGGGAGGGTCGCCGACGATCTGCCGGACGTTCGCGACGGGTGTGACGGTGCTCACGTCCCGCGTCGGCGAGCAGGTGCACGGCATGACCGCGAACGCGTTCATGTCGGTCTCGCTGCGCCCGCCGCTCGTCCTCATCTCCATCGACCGGCGCGCGAGGATGGGCGCGCTGCTGCACGAGGGCACGCGCTTCGGCGTGAGCGTCCTGGAGGCGAAGCAGACCGGGCTGTCAGATCGCTTCGCAGGTCGCGTCGCAGACGAGCTACCCGAGGCGACGTTCGAGATCGTGCACGAGACGCCGCTCGTCGAGGGCGCGCTCGCGCATCTCGTCGCACGCGTCGTTCGCTCGTACTGGGGCGGCGATCACTCGCTCTTCCTCGGCCAGGTCGAGTTCGCGCGCTACGGCGCCGGCCGGCCGCTGCTGTTCCACGGTGGCCGCTACGAGCGGCTGATCGAGGATCCGCGCGTCTTCTCGCTCCTCCCACGCGAGCTTCTCGACCCGATCCTCGCGCTCGGCGAGGAGCGTGCGTACGCGGACGGCGAGCCGATCATGCAGATCGGCGAGGACGGGTGCGAGCTGCTGCTCATCGTCGAAGGCGAGGCGCAGGTGGAGCGTCCCGGCCTCTCGCTCACGCTCGGTCCGGGCGAGCTCATCGGCGAGATCGAGGTGCTCGATCCGGGCGGCGGGCGGATCGCGGACATCCACGCAGTCGGCTCGGTGCGGACGATCGCGGTGTCGCGGGATCAGCTGCTCGCCGCGCTCGAGGCGGATCCCCGGGCCGCGCTGGCGCTGATCGAGGTGCTCGCGACGCGCTTCCGCGAGACCGCCTAGGCGTTATCGGACCCTTCGCGTGATCTTGCCGACGGCCCTGACCGTTCCGACGGAGTTGGACGCGATCACCTCGATCCTCAGGCTGTACCCGCGGTCGCGGGGACGCACGCGGTAGTAGTGGCCACGCGCGATTCGCTCGCACGCCTGCCGGCAGCGCTGCCAGAAGACCTCGAAACGGAGATTGGCTCCTTGCCACCGTCCTCGCAGCGCACGCAGCCGCGTGCCGACGCGGGGCGTCCCGACGATCGCCGGCAGCGTCTCGAACCGCGGCCTGGTCTCGACGAACGGCGTCTGCGCGGATGCTGCCGCGCCGAGCCCCTCCACCGTGGTGACGACTCGCAGCCGGTGCCCGCCGTCGTCGGCCGTCGGGGTGTACCGCGCGCGAGTCCCTCCTGAGATCGCCGTGCAGTTCCCGTCGCGGCAGCGCTCCCACTGGTAGCCCTGTCGCAGCCCGGAGCCGACCCAGATACCGCTGAAGGCTTCGAGCTCGATTCCGAGCACGGCGCTCCCGAGGATGCTCGGGTGCAGCTGCGGCGCCGGGCTTCCGAGCAGGCGCAACGCGGCGGCGGCGTCGGGGACGCCGAACTGCGTTCCAGGCACTGCGCGGGCGGTACGTGCCAGCCGAGCCTCGATGTCGTCGACGGACACGAAGCGAGCCTGGGTGCGCATGAGCGCGACGATCCCTGCCACGAGCGGCGCCGACATCGACGTCCCGCAGCCGACGCCCGAGCCACCGCCGAGTACGGCGATCGGAGCGCACTCGGGCGCGGCGAACCTCACCCACGGGCCGTGGTTGGAGAAGGCCGCCCTCCTCCCGTCGTACGTCGAAGCTCCGACCGAGATCGTTCCGGGGATGGCTGCCGGGAACCGGGGCGCGTCCGTCGCCTCGTTTCCGGCCGCGGCCACGACGAGCACGCCTGCGGCACGTGCGCGCGCGATCGCGCGCTCGAGCTCCTGTGGAGAGTTCGGCCCGATGAGGCTCACGTTCACGACGGCGGCTCCGTGGTCGACGGCGTAGTCGATCGCCTCCGCGATGTTGAGGTTCAGTGCAATGCCGCCCGGCCCCACCACCTGAAGCGGCATGAGGCTGCAGGTGAAGCACGCGCCGACGCCGCCGATGCCGTTGTTCGCCCGGGCGGCTGCCGTTCCGGCAACTCCGGTTCCGTGCCCGTCGGCGGGCGACGGATCGGTGTCGTCGTCGACGAAGTCGTAGCCCTGAAGGACCGCACCCGCGAGGTCCGGATGTGCCGGGTCGACACCCGAGTCGACGATCGCGATGACGATCTCCGGCGCGCCGGTGGTGATCTCCCACGCTGCGGGGAGGTTCAGCGCTGCGTACGCCGGGTGCGTCGCGTCCGGATCGCTGGGAAGCAGGGCGCTCGCACTCCCCACGAGAACGCAACCGCCGACCGCGATCGCGGCGACCACCGCACGACGTACGGCCGGCTGCTGCATTGCCCTGAAGGTAGCGCCGACGGGACCGCGCCGCGCGAGACCTAGACTCGCGCGATGCGCGCGAGACTGCTCGGTGTGGCCGTCGGCCTCGCGCTCGCCGACTCCTCGATCGTCACGCTCGCTCTCCCGGAGATCCTCGGCCAGTTCGACGTCGCCATCACGTCCGTTGCGTGGGTGCTCACGTCGTTCAACCTCGTGCTCGCGGTCGTCGCCGTGCCCGCCGCGTACGTCTCGAGGCGGCGACCGCGCGAGGCGTTCATCGTGGGTGTCGTCGTCTTCGCCGTGCGCGTCGCTGGCGTGCGGGCTCGCGCCCTCGTTCGAGGTGCTCGTCGGCGCTCGGTGCGTCCAGGCGCTCGGCGCCGCGCTGCTCGTCACGGCAGCACTCGATCTCCTCTCGCAGGCGGAGGGGAGCGACGAGGCGGCGCTCCGCACCTGGGTTGCTGCGGGCGTGCTCGGCGCCGCGCTCGGCCCTGCCGCCGGAGGAATCCTCACGCAGCTGCTCGGTTGGGAGTCGATCTTCCTCGCGCAGGTGCCGCTCGCGCTGGTGTTGTTGCTCGCGGCGCGCGGAGTGGGCGCTCGGCCCGTGCCGGCTCCCGCCGGGCGACCGTCGATCACCGCCAACGCCGCGCTGCTCCTCGTCGCGGGCGGCCTCGTCGCCGCGCTCTTCCTCGTCGTGCTCCTCCTGGTCGACGGGTGGGGGATGTCACCGGCCGCGGCCGGCGTCGTCGTGACGGTCATGCCGCTCACCGCGATTGCCGTCGGTCGCCTCCGGCCCCGGTCGCTCGGCGGCGTGCAGGGCATCGCGTGCGGCGTGATCCTGCTCGCGGGCGGCCTGGCCGCGCTCGCGCTCATGCCGCGCGCCGGGTGGGGCTGGACGATCCCACCGCAGATCCTCGTCGGTGCGGGCCTCGGGCTCACGGTCGCAGGGCTCACGGAGCTCGCGCTCCGCGGCCGGGCCGATCAGGTCGTGCACGGCGGCTGGACGATCGCGGCGCGGCACGCGGGCGTCGTCCTCGGGCTCGTCCTGCTCGCCCCGGTGCTCACGAGCGCGCTCGAGGAGAACCGCGACGAGGCGATCCGCGCGGGCGCGGCCGTCGTGCTCGACAGCGACATCCCGCCGCTCGACAAGCTCGGGGTGGCGCAGGACGTCCTCGACGAGGTCGACCGCGCCGAGGAGCTCGGCGAGCTGCCCGACGTCGAGCGCGCGTTCGAAGGACGGCCCGACGACGACGAGTGGCGCGCGCTCACGAACGGCCTCCAGGAGCAGCTCGACCGCGCGGTCACGAGCGCGTTCGCCGGGCCGTTCCTGCTCGCCGCTGCGCTCACGCTCTGCGCGCTCGTCCCCGTCGCCCTGCTGCGGAGGCGCTCCGCGTGAGGCGCTTCTTGCCGTTCCTCGTCGCGCTCGGGCTCGTCGCCGCGGTCGTCGTCCCGTACCTCGCGCTCGGCGGAGGGCGCTTCGAGCCGACTCCCGTCGCCGATCCGTGCGAGGTGCGCGAGCAGCCCGAGGCCGACGGTCTGGGTGAGACGATCGAGCGGATCGCGCTCTCCGCGGTCGACGGCGTCGCGTGCGAGCTCGGTGTTTCGCGTGAAGAGCTCGTCCTCGCGCTGCGCAGCGAGGAGGCCCTCGTCGCGTTCTCCGACGAGCAGGGCCTCGACCGCGACGAGCTCGAGCAGGCGATCACGGACGGGCTCGTGCGCGCCGTCGACCAGGCCGACGAGGAGGGCTCACTCCCGCCGTTCGTCGCACCGCTCGTGCGCCGAGCCGCGGAGTCGGTGCCGCCGTGGCTCATCCTCGAGACGCTCGAGCGCCTCGGGAGCTTCCTGCCCGGCTAGTCGAGGTCGGGCAGCTCGGAGAGCCAGGGCGTGCGGTAGCCCGACTCGGTCCAGACCACGGGGAAGAACGACTCGTCCATCGAGAGGTCGCCGCGGCGGCGATAGCGCGAGTAGTTGACGTCGACGTTCGTCTCGTGGAAGCGCGCCTCGACCGGGAGGAAGTGCGAGACGAGCGCCATGCGCGCGACCGTTCCCGAGAAGTTGGGCGCCGAGCCGTGCCACGTGAGGCCGTGGTGGAACGAGCCACCGCCTGGCTTGACGACGACGGGAACCGTGTCGAGCTCCACGCCTTCCGGCGCCGCCGCGCGCGGCCCGGCGAGCCAGTCGTCCGGCGCGTGGAACTCCGACCTGCGTCGGTGGCGACTTCGGCCACGTGTGCGAGCCGCGGACGAACTCGATCGGCCCCGCGTCCGCCTGCGTCTCGTGGAGCGAGATCCAGCACGTGATCATCTCCGGAGGCACGAGGTAGTCGGCGTACGACGAGTCCTGGTGGAAGCCGATCGCCTTCGTGCCCGGCGGCTTCCAGAGGACGTTGTCCTGGAGGATCCGCACGCCGCGGTAGCCGGCGAGCTGCGCCGCAAGGCGGCCCGTCCGCTCGGAGAGGACCTGCGCGGCGACGACGTTGTCGGCCTTCCACGCGTTGCAGAGCTGCCGCGTGCGGTCCTCGGGATCGCGTCCGGGAACCCAGTTCACCTCGTCGGGCCGGATCCCGGTCTCGTACTCGCCGTCGAACAGCGGGACGTAGCGCTCGCGGAGCAGCTCGAGCCCGCGCTCGGAGACGAGGCCTTCCTCGACGACCAGGAAGCCGTCGCGTTCGAACGCCTCGACCTGCTCCGCGGTGAACGCGTCGATCAGGAGCGCGGGCTCGTCTTGTCCGGGTCGTAGAACGGGAAGCGGACGACGGTTGCCGAGATCCGCTTCTGGAGGCCGTCGAGCTTGCCGACCTCGAGCTTCGTGTCGAGCTCGGCGACCTGCACCGCAACGCGCGCGAGCGCGATGTTCTTCTTGAGGATCGGGCTGCGCGTCCCGCTCGTGACGACGCCGACGCGCTGGCGGCCGACGTAGACCTCGTCGCCGTGGCCGGCGGTCTCGTTGCCCTCGAGCTCGAGCCCGACCAGGACCCGCTGCGGGTGCGCGTGGCGCTCCTCGAGCGCGGCGCGGCCGACGAAGTCGTCGTCCGTCTTCAGGTCGACCGCGAACCCGACGCCCGCCTCGAACGGGTCGACCTGGTCGTCGAACTCGTAGCCGGCGAAGATCAGGCCCGACTCGATGCGCAGGATGTCGAGCGCCTCGAGCCCGAGCGGCGTCAGGCCGTGCTCCTCGCCGGCCGACCAGATCGCGTCCCACACCGCCGGCCCGTCGGAGGGATGGCACCAGACCTCGTAGCCGAGCTCGCCCGTGTAGCCCGTGCGCGAGACCACGATCGGGATCCCGTCGTACGTGCCGATCCGCCCGACCGTGAAGCGGAACCACTTGAGATCCTCGAGCGAGGTCTGCGTCGGCGGCGTCCACACGATCTTCTTCAGGAGCTCGCGGCTCTCCGGGCCCTGGACGGCGACGTTGTGGAGCTGGTCGGTCGACGGCTTCACCCACGCCTTCAGGTCGAGCTTCTCGCGCAGCTCGTTCAGCCAGACGCCGTCGTACTCGTCGCCGCCGACGAAGCGGAAGTTGTCCTGACCGAGGCGGTAGACGGTCGCGTCGTCGATCATCCCGCCCGTCTCGTTGCAGAGCGCCGTGTACGTGACCTGGCCGACCGAGAGTCGCCGCGCGTCGCGGGTGATCGCGTGCTGGATCAGCGTCTCCGCGTCCGGGCCGAGCACCTCCCACTTGCGCAGCGGCGAGAGGTCCATGATCGCGACCTTCTCGCGGCAGGCCCAGTACTCGGCGATCGCGCCCTCGTTGTCGAAGCAGTGCGGGAGCCAGTAGCCGCGGTACTCGACGAAGCTCTTCGTGAGCTCGCTGGTACGGGGATGGAAGGTCGTCTCGCGCGTCAGCACCGGGTCGGCGTCAGCGGTCACGCGGCGGGCGATCGCGACCGAGAACGTGTTGTCGGGCGCGTACACCCGCACGTGGACCGGCGTGATCTGCCAGCCGTTGGCCGGGTCGATGTCGTCGGGACACGCAGACGAGGCGCAGACGAGATCGCTCATCGCGCGGAGGAGGACGTAGTCGCCAGGGCGCGACCACGGCTCGTCCATGACGAAGACGTTGTTCGCGTCGAAGCCCGTGTTGTAGAAGAAGTTGAGCGCCTCCCAGCCCATCCGCGGCGCGATCCCGAACGGCGTCACCTGGCCGTTGAAGTTCTCCGAGCAGTTCACGTGGCCCGGGTAGCCCCGGTCCTCGTAGTACTTCGCCGTGCACGCGAGGCCGAAGGTGTCGTGGCGCCCGACCGTGTCGCGGACGACCTCGATGAGCGGATCCTGGTCGACGTCGTAGAACTTCCCCTGCAGCCCTGGCATCGGGTAGGCCTGGCCCATGAGCGAGCGCGTGGTCGTCGCATCGAGCCCGCGCTCGAGCCCCGACTCGAGCTTCCCGCGATGGAACGCGAGGAAGTCGGAGCACTGCTTGCCCTCGACGTCGATCACCTGGATGAACTCACCTGCGCGCACCTCGTAGGCGAGCGCCGCCGCCGCGTCGACGCGGAAGTCGAGCCGCGGCTCGGCGAGTGGGGGAGGGAGCTCCTGCTGCTCGTACGTGCGCGGGGTCGCGCGGCGCACTTCGACGAGGAGCTCGGACGGGGGCGGCGCGCCGTCGACGATGCGCCCGGCCGGTGCCGCGACGACGACGGTGACGGCACGCTCCGCGCGGAACGTCTGCGCCGTTCCGGCCGGCGACCATTCGCCGAACAGGCCGATCGCCGTGGCATCCGCGGGGTCGAGCCCGCGTGCCCCGAGCTCGTGCGCGAGGAGGCTGCCGTTCCGATCGGCGAGGGCTGCGCGGATCACCGTCGCCGGCGCGTCGGCCTTCGCGTCGAGCGCAGCCGCGTCGTCGCGACCGTCGGAACCGAGCACGGAGACCTCGGCGGGCTGGCTCCCGCGCGTGTCGACGACGGTCATCCGCTCGTCCGGTCCGAGGCGCGAACACCGTCGCGCCTCCGGGCCGGACGAGGTACGTCTCGACGAACGGGTCCTCCGGGAGCAGACCCCGGATCAGAGCCGGCGAGGTGCTCACGTCACGCGCTCGCCGGCGCCTTCGCCTCCATCTCGGCCGCCTCGGCGATGAGCTTCTCGGCGAGCTCGCGCTTGCCGTCGGCGTCGAGCTTCTTCACCTCGTTCTCGACGGCGCGACGGTTGTACGACTGGTTCCAGTAGTCGAGCGCCTCGAAGCCGAGGAGGACGGCCTTCCCGACGAACTGCCGCAGGACTTCGTTGGTCGGGCCCATGACCCAGCCGGCCTTCGCGTCGCGGACGTAGCGCTCGAGCTCCATGTCGCGCTTGTAGCCGGAGCCTCCGCACGCGTGGAGCATCTTGTCGACGACGTGCGCGACGTTCTTCGCCGCCTCGAACTTGATCTGCCAGGCCCAGTGGAGGTAGTCCGCGCGGGCCAGCTCTCCGACCTCGAGCACCTTCGTGTTGTCGTCGGTCGCCGTAGTCCATCGCCTGCGCGACCGAGTAGACGAAGAGGCGCGCCGCGTTCGTGTCCATGAGCGCCTCGCCCACGTAGTCCTGGATCGTCGGGTAGTCGGCCACGCGCAGGCCGACGTCGACGTGGCGCTTGCGCGTCGTGTGGCGCTTGGCGATGTCGATCGTGCCGAGTGCGATGCCGTTCCAGACCGACGAGGAGCCGATGAGGAACCACGGGTCGACGGACTCGTCGTTCGACGCGGCTCCGTCGCCCTCCGGGCCGACGAGCTGTTCTGCCGGGACGTCGACGTTCGGAACCTCGAGCGGCCCCGACTGGTTCCCGCGCAGACCGAGCGCGTCCCAGAGCGAGGGCTGCGACTCGACGTCGTCGCCGTCGATGACGAACACCGACAGGTCGTCGTAGCCCGTGAAGTCCGGGCTCGTCGTCTGCACGACGTAGAAGTCCGCGAAACCGGCCGAGGTCGTCCACGACGCCTTCTTGCGGACCTTGTACCCGCCGTTCGAGCGCTCGGCCCCCGACGAGATCGGGTACCAGAAGTGCGATCCGGTCTCGGGGTCGGAGTAGGAGAGCGTTCCGATCTTGCCGGTGCCGAGTGGGCGGATGTACTTGTCGATCAGCTCGGGCGTCGGGCGGAACATGATCGTGTTCACCGCGCCGATGTGCATCACGTAACACATCGCCGTCGAGGCGCAGCCGTAGCGCGCGATTGTCTCGCACGTCATCGCGTACGCGACGTGGTTCTCGCCGAGGCCGCCGTACTCCTCGGGGACGGTGAGCGCGAGGAAGCCGTGCTCGCCGAGCAGCTCGAGGTTGCGACGCGGGTACAGGAGCTCGTCGTCGGAGCGCTTCGCGTTCGCGCGCATCTCCTTCTCGCAGAGCTCGATGAGCGTCGCGCGGAGCTCCTTCTGGCGGTCGGTCAAGACCCAGTCGGGATCCCATTCGTAGCCGAGCCCCCAGAACGGCTCGCCACCCCACATCTTCTCGGACATTCCCGCCTCCACGTCGATGGCTTCTCGCGTGCCATCGTAGGCCGCGCCCGCATGGCGCGGCAAGCGGGTACGTGCGGCTACGCCGCGGCGAGGACTGCGAGCAGGTCGTCGCCGTACCGCTCGAGCTTCACCGGGCCGAATCCCTTCACGCCCGCGAGCTCGCCCAGCGTCTGCGGGCGGAGGGCCGCGAGCTCGCGGAGCGTCGCGTCGTGGAGGACGACGTACGCCGGCACTGCGTCCTCCTGCGAGCGCTCGAGGCGCCAGCTGCGGAGGCGCGTCACGAGATCCTCGTCGACGTCGGTGTCGCTGCTCGTCCGGATCTGCGGCGGCTGCGCCGATCGGTCGACGTGGAGAACACGGAAGCCGTCGGGTGTCGTCACCTCGACGAGGGCGCCCGAGGTCTCGATCTGCTGCACCCAGCGGCGGACCTCTCCGTCGGTCGCGGCCGCGAGCATCCGGTAGGCGGCGGAGCGGCGAGCGGACGGAGGTGCCTTCAGCGAACCGCGCAGCGTCGCGATGAGGCTCCGGCGACCGAGAGGCCAGGTGAGCGAGGCGACCGCGTCGACGATCGCCTCGCCGATGTCCTCGGGCAGCGGAGGCGGCGGGCTCGAGATCGATGCCGATCCGCGCGTCGACGGAGCGCACACGTCGCAGTTGCCGCACGGCCCGACGAAGGCCTCGCCGAAGTGCGCGGCCACCTGCTCGTGCCGGCACACCCGCGTCTCCGCGAACGCGACGATCCGGTCGGCGCGCGACTCGGCGACGAGGCGCGCGCGGTCGAGCAGCGCCTCGACTCGCTCGCGTGCATCGGCCGGAGCGGCCGTGAGGTCGATCCGCATCAGCCGTCCCTCGTCGAAGCTCCGCTCCAGGAGGCCTGCTTGTTCGAGCATGCCGACGAGGACACGTGCGTCGCGTTCCGGAACGAGGACCGAGAGGTCGTCGGAGTCGACGAGCCCGTTCGCGTCTCGCAGCGCGCGGTAGATCGAGCGGAGCTCCGAGGCCGTGGGCACGTCGGAGACCGCGAATCGCCTGAGCGCAGTCGCATCGCTCGGGCTCGCGAGCAGGAGCGTCTCGCTCGGCTCTCCGTCCCGTCCGGCGCGCCCGATCATCTGCACGTAGCCCTCGAGGGAGTCCGGGTAGTTGACGAGGCAGACGAGCCGCACATCGGGCTTGTCGATGCCCATGCCGAACGCCGTCGTGGCGACGACCGCCTGTGTCCTTCCGGACACGAAGTCGTCCTGAACGCGCGTGCGCTCCTGGGCCTCGAGGCCCGCGTGGTAGTGCTCGGCCCGGAATCCATGGCCGCTGAGGACGCGCGCGAGCTCCTCCGTCGAGCGCCGCGAGCGCGCGTAGACGATCGCGGAGCCGCCGCGCAGCGCACGCAGTCGCTCGACGAGGATCCCGATGCGGTCCTCCGCGTTGGCGACCTCCTCCACGTCGTACCGGAGGTTCGGACGCATCACGCTCGTGTGCACCACGTCGAGCGACCGACCGAGCGCCTGCCCGATGTCGCGCGCCGTCTCCGGCGTCGCCGTCGCGGTCATGCCGAGGAGCGTCGGATCGCCCAGTGCCTCGAGGCCGCGACGGATGAAGAGGTAGTCGGGACGAAAGTCGTGGCCCCACATGCTCACGCAGTGCACCTCGTCCACGACGACGAGCCCGATGCCGACGTTCGCGAGGAGCTCGACGAAGCGCGCCTGCCGCAGGCGCTCGGGCGCCGCGTAGACGAGGCGGGTCTCGCCCGACGACACGCCGGCAAGCCGCGACGCCGTCTCCTCCGTCGAGAGCGACGAGTTGACGAAGGTCGCGGTCGCGGCGATCTCCGGCGGCAGCTTGTCCACCTGGTCCTTCATCAGCGCGATGAGCGGCGAGAGGACGAGCGTCGGCTCGGGACGGAGCATCGCGGCGAGCTGGTAGGTGAGCGACTTCCCGGAGCCGGTCGGCATGAGCGCGAGCGTGTCCCGCCCGGCGATCGCGGCGCGCACGACGTCCTCCTGCCCGGGCCGGAAGGCGTCGAAGCCGAAGAGGTCGCGCAGCGGAGAGGCGAGATCGGTCAGGCGGGCGAGTATAGGAGCGGCCTCGGGCGGCGTCTGTGCCGAGTTCGTGCCGGCTTCAGCTCCACCGCGGGACGTACGACGCGTCCGGCTCGCGCACGATGCCGTCGTCGGGCAGCACGTCCCAGTCGGGGGCCTGCGCCGTGTAGATGTGCGCCGTGAGCTGCAGGCCGGTCGGGTCGTCGAGGGTTCCCGCCGCGATCCCCGTCCGCTCCGACGTCCGCCGCCTTCCAGAACATGCTCGAGCCACAGTCGCCGCAGAACGCCGCGCCTGGCATGGCGGTCCGAGTCCGGGCTCTCGATCCAGCGCAGCGCTTCTCCGTGCACACGAGATGCTCGTCTTGCGCCGCCGCGAACGCTCCCGCAGTGCCGGCCCAGCGGCGGCACTCGACGCAGTGGCAGAGGACGACGTCGCGCAGCGGCCCGCGCACCTCGTAGGTGACCGCGCCGCACAGGCAGCGACCCGTCGCGCGTATCTCGGCCATCGCGCGACACTCTAGAATCGCCGGATGCCGCTCGTCGCCGATCACATGACGCGGAGCCTTCTGACCGTCTCCGCCGACGCGACGCTGGGCGATGCGGCCTCAGCGATGGCCGAGCGTGGCGTCGGCGCCGTCGTCGTCCTCGAAGGTGAGTCGATCTCCGCGATCCTCACCGAGCGCGACGTCATGAAGGCGGTCGCGGCGGGCAAGGACGGCAGCGCTCCCGTGACCGAGTGGATGACGCGTCATCCCGACACGATCGAGCCGGGCGACACGACCGACCACGCGGCGTCGCTCATGATCCACGGCGGCTTCCGCCACTTGCCCGTCGTCGAGGACCGGAAGGTCGTCGGGATCGTCTCGATCCGCGACCTGATGAAGGTCGCGCTCGACGACCGCTCGCCGCGCGGGGTCTAGGCATCGACGACCCGCGGGTCGATCTGGATCGCCTCTACGGCGCGGCCGATCTCGACGAGCTTCGCGCCGAGTACGAGCGGATCGCCTCGGTCTACGACCACGAGCTCGCGGGCCCGATGGACTATCGATCGCCTGCCGCGGTGGCTGCCGTCTGCAGCCGGCTCCTGAACCGAGACGCCCGGATCCTCGACGCCGGAGCCGGAACCGGTCTGCTCGGAGTCGCGCTCGTCGAGGACGGGTTCACGCGACTCGACGGGCTCGATCTCTCGCCGGCGATGCTCGCCGAGGCTGCACGGAAGGGCGCATACGGCGAGCTGACGGAAGCGCGGCTCGGTGAGCGTCTGCCCTACGAGACGGGCGCGTACGACGCCGTCGTCTCGTCGGGCGTGCTCACAACGGGACACGCGCCGGCCGCGAGCCTCGACGAGCTCGTTCGCATCACTCGACCCGGCGGCCACGTCGTCTTCACGCTCCGCTCCGATCGGACCCCGCCCGGCTACGACGCGAAGATCGCGGAGCTCCTCGAGGCCGGGCGCTGGGAGCTCGTGGAGCGCGGCGACGAGTTCCAGGCGATGCCGACCGGCGAACCCGAGGTCCTCGTGCGCGTCTGGGCGTTTCGCGTCAGCTAGCGACGCGGTCGAGCCAGCGCTCGAAGAGCGCGCGGCCGGCCGCACGCATCTCGTCCGCACCGCGCCTCGATGGCCGCGAGGAACGCAGGCGCGGCCTCGGCACCCAACGTGCGCTCGAGCGAAGCCACGTACTCGGGAACCTCCGCCCACTCCCGCGCCATCTCGGCCGAGACCTCGAGATGGAACTGGACGCCGTACGCGCGTTCGAAGCGGAACGCCTGGTTCGCGTAGGTCGGAGAGCTCGCCAGCCGGACGGCGCCGTCCGGGAGGTCGAAGGTGTCGCCGTGCCACTGCAGGGTCACGAGCTCGTGGGGTGCCTCGCCGAACACCGGGTCAGAGCGGGCCTCTCCCGTCATGCTGACGGGCAGCAGGCCGACCTCGGGCTCCGGCCCCGGGTAGACCCTCGCTCCGAGCGATGCGGCGAGCAGCTGAACGCCCAGGCACACGCCCCAGTACGGCGTTCCCGCACGAACGGCCTCGCCGATCGCGCGCTTCTCGTCTGCCAGCCACGGGAGCGAATCGTCGTCCAAGACCGACATCGGCCCGCCCATGGCGACGATCGCGTCGTACTCGCGCCAGTCGGGAAGCGGCTCGCCCTCGTCGAGCTCGACGCGATGCA
>CAVUTA010000004.1:0-21422 GCA_963744285.1 uncultured Gaiellaceae bacterium
GATGCCGCGCTTGCGGCAGAACTCCCGCACGGAGTCGAGGACAACGCCCCCGCTGCCGTGCACGCGACGGCCGAGAAGGTCGAGGACGGCGACACCTTCGGGGACGTCTCCACGGACGTCCAGGGCGAGCACCACCGCCGGCGCATCGACGCCGCCGCGATAGCTCTCCACGAACGCGACCCGCGTGCCCTCGATCTCGAAGCCGTCGTCCTCGATCGCCGAGACATCGTGGCCACGGAGGGCGAGGAGCTCGTGGAGGTCGTCGACGAAGCGGCGTGCGAGGTCGACTCGACGCGCGTCGGAGAGCTTGTGGCTCGAGCTGCCGGTCGCCTTCGCGGGGACGCCGATCGCGAACGAGCCTGCAGGAATCTCGCCGACGACGTACGAGTTCGACGCGACGATCGCCTCCGCGCCGATCCGCGCGCCGGCGTAGAGCACCGCTCCGAGCCCGACCTGCGCGCGATCCTCGAGCACGACGGGAGCGAAGCGGTTCTCGAACCCCTCGAGGACCGAGTGGCCGATGTTGTGCGTGACGATCAGCGAGCGCATCGTCAGGAAGACCTCGCGGCCGATGAGCACCGGCCGGCAGACGTTCACGAAGGCCTCGTCCCCGACGAACGCGAGATCGCCGATCGCGAGCGTGGCCCACGGGTCTCGATGGCCGCCGCCGCCGATCCGAACCCCGCGACCGCCCCAGATCCCCGCGCCGAGGTAGGCGCGGCGGCAGCGCAGCTCGAGGTCGGCGCCGAACTGCGAGAGCTCGCCGATCGCGACGACCTCCTCGCACACGACGGTCGCGCGCGGCCCGAGCCGGACGCCGTCCTCGACGACGACACGTGGCGCGACGACGAGGGATCCCTCGCCGAGGTCGACGCCGTCTCCGATCTGCGCTCCCGCCCCACGGAGCGCGTCGACCTTCTCGTCGGCCGGCAGCGCCCGGAACGCGTCGTGATCGAGCGACTCGAGAAACGCCGGATCGACCACGCCGACGGTCTCGTCGAGCTCGAACGTCTCCGGCAGCGAGACGCCGCTCGTCGACACTCCCGCAAGCGCGGGTCCGGCTGCAGGTGCGGCTGCGGCCTTCTGCGCGACGATCAGCTCCTCGACGTCCTTCTCCGTGATGAATCCGCGCTTCTCGACCGTGGAGAGGTCGATCCCGTGGAGCTCGGCGAGCTCGGCGGCCTTCCGCGTCGCCTTCCGGTCACCTGCAGCCGCCTTCGGCGCGGGCTTCTCCTCAGCCTTCGCGTCGATCGTCGGCGAGCTCGTCGGCCGACTCCGCGACGTACGCAATCGTCTTGCCGAGCTCGACCTCGACGTCCTCGCCGTAGAGCTGCACGATCGTGCCCGCTCCGGGCGCCTCCACCTCGACCGTCGCCTTCGTCGTCTCGACGACGCAGACGGCCTGCCCGGCGGTCACCTCCGCGCGATCCTCGACGAGCCACTCCGCGAGGAGCGCGTACTCGGTGTTCGCGTCCTCGCGCGTGAGAACGATCTCCAGCACGGGCGCTAGCTTCGCACGCCGTCGAGCGCCATGATCGCGTAGACGACGTCCGCGCCGCTCGGGAGCATGTCGTCCTCGAGCGGGCGTGCGGACGGGATGATCCCGTCACGTGCCGCGACCCGCTGCACCGGTGCGCGGAGGTCGCTCCACGCCGCCTCCTGCACGCGCGCGGCGATCTCGGCGCCGAAGCCGCCGGTGAGCGTCCCTTCCTCCGCCGTGACGAGCGCCCCGGTGCGCGCGACCGACTCGAGCACGGCGTCGAGCTCCATCGGGACGAGCTGGGAGAGCGCGACGACCTCACAGAAGATCTCGTGCTCGAGAACGAGCTCCGTCACCGCCTCGAGCACGACGGGGAGCATCCCGCCGTACGTGACGACCGTCGCCGAGCCCTCGGTGAAGTCGGTCGCGGAGAAGGTCAGCACCGGATACGGATCGCCACTCTCGCGCACGGCGAGCTCGCCGATGTGGCCGTCCTCGGGCCGGCGGATCGTGCGTCCGTAGAGCAGCTTGTTCTCGATGAAGAACACCGGCCGCTCGTCGTCCACGGCGGCGGAGAGCAGCGCGCCGACGTCGTGACATTCGCTCGCGGCGACGACGCAGATGTTCGGGATTCCGAGGAGGAGCTTCTCGAGCGACTGCGAGTGCGTCGGGCCGTAGCCACGCCGGCCGCCCATCGGCGCCCGCACCACGAGCGGCACCGTCACCTGGTCGTCGTACATCTCCCGGAACTTCGAGATCCCGTTCACGATCTGGTCGAGACCGAGCGCGATGAAGTCGCCGAACATGATCTCGAGGATCGGGCGCTGTCCGCGCAGGGCCATTCCTGCAGCGACCCCGAAGAGCGAGGCCTCGCTGATCGGTGTCGTGAGCACGCGGTCGGGATACGCGTCGCTCAGGCCGGCCGTCACCTTGAACGCGCCGCCGTACGGATCGAGCACGTCCTCGCCGAAGAGGACGACGTCGTCGCGCTCGGCGAAGATCGCGTGCAGCGTCTCGTTGAGGACCTGGACGCCGCGTTTCTGTGTGGTCGTACTCATGCGGCGACGCCGGGAGTCGCTGCGGGCGCAGCGTCTGCGGCCTCTACGGTCTCGGCCAGACGCTCCTCGCAGCGCGCCTCGATCGCAGCGCGCTCGTCGTCGTCCAGCCGCGCCCCCACGACGAGCAGCGGATCGCGGGTACGCCGCTCCTCGATCTCGCCGGGATCGCGCTGGTCGTCCGACTTCGAGTGCGGGCTGAAGCGGTACGTGTTGAGGACGAGGAAGAACGGCGCGCCGGTCTCGCGAATCCGGCCGATCGCGCGGCCCGCCGCCGTCGTGGATCAGCTCGACGTCGGTCGTGTCGAGCTCGTCGACCTCGACGCCGAACGCCGCACCCCGCGCTGCGATCGACCCGGCGAGCTCGAGCTCGACCGGCGTCGACTGCGCGTAGTGGTTGTTCTCGACGACGAAGAGCACCGGCAGCTGCCAGAGCGACGCGATGTTGAGCGACTCGTACGTGACGCCTTCCCCGAGCGTGCCGTCGCCGAGGAAGACGGTCGAGACCGCGCCCGTCCCCTTCCGCTTCTCCGCGAGCCCGATCCCGGTCGCGACCGGGACGATGCTCCCGAGCACGCCGTTCGAATAGAAGTTGCCCTTGCACAGGTGCTGGCTGCCGCCCTTGCCCCCGCACACGCCCGGCGCCTTCCCCATCACCTCGCAGAGCAGGCCGAACGCGTCGTCGGTGTACGCGAGGTAGTGCCCGTGGCAGCGGTGGTTCGAGAAGATCGTGTCGACGTCAGGGTCGAGATGATCGATCAGGCCGACCGCGTTCGCCTCCTGGCCGATGTACGTGTGCGTCGTCCCGACGAGCTTCCCGAGCGAGAAGAGGTCGAGGAGGGTCTCCTCGAAGCGGCGGATGAAGAACATCCGCTCGTAGAAGGTCGCAGCTGAGGTCATCTAGAGGTAGCCGAGGTCGGAGAGACGCTTCGCGACGGTGGCCTCTTCCTCCTCCGTCAGCTCGTGGCGTTCGGCGCTCTCGAGCTCGCGGAAGACGAGCTCGCGGAGCTCGGGCGGCGCGTCGGTACGAGGGACGAGCTCGCTCGGGTCGACGTCGAGCCGGTATGCCTCCTCCGCGCCGCTGTCGACGTCGAGGATCAGCTTCCACGGCGGCATCCGGACCGCGAGCTTCGTGAGCGCACCCATGTCGGTGCCGGCGATCATCGCCGGTCGGTCGCCGTCGACGTGAAGGAGCGACTCGCCGTCGGTCTCGCGCGCCGGCAGACCCGTGAGCTCGAGAAGCGTGGGCATGAGATCGACGGAACGCACCTGCGAGTCGACGACGCCCGGCTCGAGCCCGGGTGCGGAGAGAATCAGCGGTACCTCGACGATCTCGTCGTGGAGGGCTGCGCCGTGCATGTGGTAGACGCCCTGCACGTCGCCCTTGGCCGGGAAGCGCTCGCCCCACGACTCGCCGTGGTCGGAGAGGAACGCGAAGACGGTGTTCTCGCGCAAGCCGAGGGCGTCGAGCTCCTCGAGGAACGACGCGACGAGGACCTCGGACTGGCGCTCGACCGCGGTCCGGTAGCCCTCGCGCATCGACTCCAGCGCCGAGGCGGAGTCGGACTGAATGCCGGCGATCACCTCCGCCTTGGCGGCGAGCCAGTTCTTGCGGTCGGCGTGGACGATGTCGTAGGGCATGTGCGTCGCCCAGTTGTGCACGTACAGAAAGAAAGGTGTGTCCCGATTGGCGCGGATCCACTCGAGCGCGCCGTCGAGCGACTCCGACGTGCCGCGGACGTTCGCCTCGGGGAGGTCCTTGAAGAGGTAGTTCGTGTCGAAGACGAAGCTCGCGACCTCGTACCCGTGCGCGGAGAACGCGCGGAACCACGTCTCGATCGACGGGTCGAGCGCCGCGTCCCAGTGCAGGTAGCCGTGGTGGTGCGCGTACATGCCGGTGACGATCGACGTCGTCGACGGCGCAGTCCACGGGGCCGCCGAGATCGCATGCGAGTAGCGAACACCGCCCGCCGCCAGCTCGTCGATCGTCTTCGTGTTCACGTACCGGGCGCCGTAGCAGCCGAGATGATCCGTGCGCAGCGCATCGGAGACGTAGACGACGACGTTCACAGCGCGGCGGATTGTAGTGACGGTCTACGGTGCCGCCCGTGCGCAAGCAGGCTCCTCTCTACGCGCTCTACGCCGCGGAGACGATCTCGCTTGCAGGAAATGCGGTCGCTCAGCTTGCGATCCCGTGGTACGTCCTCACGACGACCGGAAGCCCGGCGCTCACAGGCCTCGCCGTGTTCTTCAACTTCCTCCCGATCGTGCTGGCGGCGTTCTTCGGCGGCGTGGTCGTCGACCGACTCGGCTTCCGGGCAACGAGCATCGTCGCCGATCTGGCGAGCGCCGGCGCCGTCGCGGCGATCCCGCTCCTCGATGCGACAGTCGGAATCGAGCTCTGGCAGCTGTTCGGACTGGTCTTCCTGGGCGCGCTTCTGGATGCACCGGGCGCGACTGCGCGCGCGGCACTTCTCCCCGACGTCGTCGCGCTCGCCGGCGCACGGATGGAGCGCGCGAGCGGGATCCGTTCGGCAATCCAGCAGAGCGCGCTCCTCATCGGCGCGCCGATCGGCGGCGTGCTGGTCGCGGCGTTCGGCGCGACGACGGCGCTGTGGCTCGACGCCGCGAGCTTCATCGTCTCGGCCGCGCTCGTCGGTCTGTTCGTGCCGCGACCGGCCGCGTCGCCGGAGCCCGAGGAGCGGGGCAGATTCTTCGCAGAGCTCGCCGAAGGCATGCGGTTCATCTGGAGACAGCGAGTCCTTCGAGCCGTCGTCCTCATGGTGCTCCTCACCAACCTCCTGGAAGCACCCTTCCCGGTCGTGATGTCCGTCTTCGCACGGGAGGAGTACGGCAGCGCCTCCGACCTCGGCCTCATGATCGGCGTCTTCGGAGGCGGCGCGCTCGCCGGCGCGCTCGTGTACAGCGCGATCGGGCATCGATTGCCGCGCCGGCGCACGTTTCTGTGGTGCTTCACGGGGGTCCCACTCGCCTACCTGGCGCTCGCGACCACGCCGCCGTTACCGCTCGCACTCGTCGCGCTGGCCTTCGCCGGGCTCGTGGCCGGCCCGATCAACCCGCTGCTCTTCACGGTCACGACCGAGATCGTCCCGAGCCACCTGCGCGGACGAGTCTTCGGCGCGGTCCGCGGCGGCGCCTGGGCGGCAATTCCCCTCGGGACGCTGCTCGGAGGAGTCCTCGTCGGTGAGATCGGGGTCGCTGCGACGTTCCTCGCCATCGGCGTGCTCCTCGCGGTCGTCGTCGCCTACGGCTTCATCAACCCCGCGTTCCGCGAGATGGACAGATGAACGCCGTGATCCTCGTCGAGGGGGTCAGCGATCAGCTGGCTCTCGAAGCGCTCGCTGCGCGTCGCAGCCGAGACCTCGAAGCCGAAGGTGTCTCGATCGTGCCGATCGGCGGAGCACATGCGATCGGCGCCGCGCTCGAGCGGTTCGGACCGGGAGGGCTTGACGTGAGGCTCGCCGGCCTGTGCGACGCAGGCGAGGCGAGCGCCTTCGCGCGCGGCCTCGAACGCGCCGGAATGGGCACCGATCTCGGCCGGGCGGGCCTCGAAGCCTTGGGGTTCTACGTGTGCGACACCGATCTCGAGCACGAGCTCGTGCGTGCGCTCGGAGTCGCAGCCGTGCTGCGAATCGTCGAGGAGCAGCGCGAGCTGAGCGCCTTCCGCACGTTCCAGAAGCAGCCGGCGAAACGCGACCTCGGCCTGGACGAGCAGCTCTGGCGCTTCATGTGGAACCGGAAGATCCGCTACGCGCCGCTGCTCGTGGACGCGCTGGATCTCGATCGCGTTCCGCGTCCGCTCGACGGCGTGCTAGCGCACGTCTGAGCGCGCGAGCAGGCTCGTCCCGCGCATCCCGGCGGGCTCCTCGATCTCGAGCAACTCGAGGACGGTCGGCGCGATGTCGAGGAGGTGCGCGTCGCGGCGCCCACTCGCGTCGATGCCCGGTCCGGCGACGATGTAGAGGCCGTCCTGCGCGTGGTTCGCGTCGTCGGGGCCGGTGTCGTTCTCGAGCGTCTGGATGCCCTCGTCGCCACCGATCGTCCCGACCGAGCGCCAGAGGAGGTCGCCGAAGACGACGATCAGGTCAGGCGCAACACCCTGCGGATCGCCGTAGAGCTCCTCCGGCTTGTAGACGGCCGTCGGGATCGGGTTGCCCGCGTCGTCCGGGATTGCCGCGATCCGTCGCGCGAGGTCGTCGCGCACGGCCTCGTACTCCTCGGGCGCGATCGTCCCCTCGGGCTCGCGGCCGGCGACGTTGAGGAAGACGCGCGCGTAGTAGCCGCCCTCCCCCCACGCCGTCGTCCGCGACCAGTCGACGCCGACGTCGCGCAGCGACGACACGCCGTTCGGCTCGGCGAGCGTCGCGAGCAAGCCCTTCGCGCCGGAGCCACTCGTTGATGCGAATCCCGCCGTCGAGCCGCTTCGCGCCGTGGTCGGAGAGCACGAAGACGACGGTGTCGTCGTCGGCGTGCTCGAGGAGCTTCCCGATGAGCCCGTCGACGTGACGGTGGTAGTCGAGGATCGCGCTCTCGTACGGGTTCCCCGGCTCGTGCTTTCGGTGCTCGGGATCCATGTACTTCCAGAAGCCGTGGTGCATGCGGTCGGGGCCCATCTCGACCATCGCGAAGAGCGACCACGGCTTCGTCTCGAGGAGGTGCTCCGCGAGCGCGAAGCGCCGGTCGGTCATCTCGTACACCTGCCGCAGGAGGTACTCCTTGTCGTCCGTGCGGAAGTCCTTCGTGTCGAAGAGGTACTCGCCGACGACCTCCGCGATCTCGTCCTTGAGCGCTGCCGGGATACGTGTACTTCGAGTCGAGCGAGGGCGTGAGGAAGCACCCCACCATGACGCCGTTCAGCGGCTTCGGCGGATAGCAGCCCGGGACCGAGAGCACGATCGACGACCCGCCGGCGCGCGTGACGAGATCCCAGAGCCGCGGCTCCTTGATCGCCGTCGACATCGCGATGAAGCCGCCGTCGTACGTGTGGTCGGAGCGGTTCCGGAACCCGTAGACACCGAGGTCGCCGGGCGTCTTCGAGGACATCATGCAGGACCAGGCGGGAACGGTGATCGGCGGGATGACCGACGTCAGTCGCCCGTACGAGCCGCGCTCCATGAGCCCCGAGATCGTCGGCAGCTCGTCGCGCCAGCGCTCGAGGACGAGCGACGGCTCGGCGCAGTCGAGCCCGATGAGCATGACCTTCCGCGGCACCAGGCGGAGCGTAGCCCGCAAGGGTCAGACCAGTGGGTCTGACCCTCGGCGACCTGACAGCTACGGGAGAAGCGGCAGCGGATCGACGTCCGCGACGCCGGGAACGAGCGGCGTCGTGCGCGCCCCAGAGGGCACTACCGCGATACACGATCGACGTGAGCATGAACGTCAGCGCCGGATTCGCGCTGACGACTGTGCTGCACGCCTTCGTCTGCAGGTTGCAGGCGCGCACCGAGCCGCCGACTCCCGCTCCGAGCTCCATGGCGAGCCAGCTCGCGTCGTCGATCTGCGCGACGTTCAGCCGGCCGTCCGGGCCGAATGCGAGGTCGATGATCGACGTGAAGCCGTCGAGGACGACCGTGCACTTCTTGCTCTCGCCGCACCGCACGTTCCGTGATCCGGGCTCGATGCGCCAGACGCGCGACTCCCCGGTGGGCGCCGGGAAGCCCTTGAGCTCGCCGACGTAGTACGCCCCGTCTGGACCGATCGCAACGCTCGTCGCGACCGGCTGTGCCGGAATCATCGGCGGAAGTCCGCAGATTTCGGGCGGGCCCTCGCCTGATGCACAGCCGAAGATCGACTTCGCGTTCGCGGTCGAGACCAGCTCGTCCGGCAGCGTCGCGATCACCTTCACGCGACTGACGACGTTGCTGTTCGGGCTGTTGTATCGCCAACGAGCAGGAGGCTGTTGCCCCCCGCGTCCGCGACGAGCGCCATGCCGCCGCCCGCGTCCGCGACGTCGAACGGGTTCGAGTCGACGGTCTCGGGATGCGGATTGACCTTCTCCTCGTACTCGAAGAGGTTCGCAACCAGCGTCGCGTTGCTCCCAGATATGCGCCAGACACCCTGCCCGGTGTCCTCTTCCGGATCCTCGCCGGCTCCGGTGGTTGCCCAGAGGCCACCACCGGATCGCACCGCGACGTCGCTGATGCCCGGAAGCGCCGCGACGCAGCACAGCCCGTGTCGCCGTTCACGATCCCCTGCCGGCATCGGCCACGAGCAGCGTGCTCCCGGCCGTCGTCGATTCCGAAGATCGGTGCCTCGTACGAGCTCGGATCGGCCTGAGCGGCCGTCGGTACGAGTACCAATGTCACCGACGGCGAGCGCAACGCACGCACGCACGATTCGTCTCTTCATCCTCTCCCCCTCTCCATGTTCCCCACATCGCGCGAGATCGCCCCAGCGCGGCGATGCGTAAACCTGTTCCGGGTGACGGACAAGCCACAATCCCGAAGATGAGTGCCAGCCCCGAGCCGGCCGTCGAGACCGTCGTCATGAAGTTCGGCGGCTCGTCGGTCGCCGATCCCGACAAGATCAAGCACGTCGCGCAGCGGCTCGTCGAGGCTCGCGCACGCGGCGTCCGCGTCGTCGCAACCGTCTCGGCGATGGGCGACACGACCGACGGGCTCCTCTCGCTCGCACAGCAGGTCTCGTCGCAGCCGCACCCGCGCGAGCTCGACATGCTCCTCTCCACGGGGGAGCGGATCGCCTGCGCGCTCGTCGCGATGGCCGTGAACGACCTCGGCTACGAGGCCGTCTCGTTCACGGGCTCGCAGGCCGGGATCATCACCGACCCCGTGCACACGAAGGCGAAGATCCGCGAGATCACGCCCGTGCGCGTGCTCGAGGCGCTCGACCGGGGCCGGATCGTCCTCGTCGCCGGGTACCAGGGCTTCTCGCGCGACACGATGGACGTGACGACGCTCGGGCGCGGAGGCACCGACGCGACCGCCGTCGCGCTCGCCGCCGCACTCGGCGCGTCGTGCGAGATCTACTCGGACGTCGACGGCGTCTTCACCGCCGACCCGCGAATCGTCCCCGAGGCGCGCAAGCTCGACCGCATCTCGTACGAGGAGATGCTCGAGATGTCCGCGTCCGGGGCGAAGGTGCTCATGCTGCGGGCCGTCGAGATAGCGCGCAACCAGGACGTTCCGATCCATGCCCGGTCGACGTTCTCGAACGAGCCGGGCACCTGGATCCAGGGTGCCGAGGGACTGGAGCAGGCGATCGTGTCGGCCGTGACGCACTCGGAAGACGAGGTCTTGTTCGACCTGCGCGGCGTCCCCGACCAACCCGGCTCGGCTGCCGCGATCTTCGAGGCCGTCGCCGCCGAGCACGTGAACGTCGACACGATCCTCCAGAACGTCGGCCACGAGTCTGCCGAGCTCTCCTTCTCCGTTCCGCAGGACGACGTGCAGGCAACGCGACGAGCGCTCGAGCGCGCCCAGGAGTCGATCGGCCCGATCGAGATCGAGGAGGTCTCCGATCTCGGCAAGGTCGCGCTCATCGGCGCAGGCATGCGCTCGCATCCCGGCGTCGCGGCGCGGATGTTCCGAACGCTCGCGAACGAGCAGATCAACCTCCGCCTCATCACGACGTCGCCGATCAAGGTGTCCTGCCTCATCCCGCGCTCGGACGTCGAGAAGGCGGTGCGCGCGTTGCACGCTGCGTTTTCGCTCGGCGCGCAGTAGTCTCCGCGAGCGCATGAGCACGGACGCCGCCGCCCCCGAGGCACCGAGCAGACAGGGCCGCGGACGAGCTACCGCCGTGTGGGTCGTGCTCGTCGTCGCCGGCCTCTTCCTGCTCCTCTCCTCCTTCGCCGTCTGGATCAACCGCGTCGCGCTCAACACGAGCGTCTTCACGGACACGTCGAGCTCGCTTCTCGACAACGACCAGATCAGGAGCGCGGTGGCGAACCGGGCCGTGGACGAGCTC
This sequence comes from uncultured Gaiellaceae bacterium, assembly GCA_963744285.1. Classification (GTDB taxonomy): domain Bacteria; phylum Actinomycetota; class Thermoleophilia; order Gaiellales; family Gaiellaceae; genus GMQP-bins7. The sequence continues at coordinate 10,483 of CAVUTA010000004.1, forward strand.
TTCGCGAACGTGGACGTCCAGGCCGAGGTCGAGGAGCAGCTGCCGGCGGACTACAAGGGCCTCTCGGGGGCCGCGACCGCAGGTTTGCGCCAGGCCTCGTACCAGATCGTCGACCGCGCCCTCGAGCAGCCGGTGTTCCAGGATCTCTTCCGCGTCGCGCTCGAGGAGTCGCATACGACCCTCGTCCAGGTGCTCGAAGGCGGCGGCGATCGCGTATCGACCGACGAAGGAGAGGTGATCCTCGACCTGCGAGCGATCATCATCGAAGCCGCGGATCGGATCGGGATCGGCAACCAGGTGGTCGACCGGATCCCCGACGACGCCGGTCAGATCGTCGTCCTGCGCTCCGAGGAGCTCGACACGGCGCAGAACGTGTTCCAGCTCCTGAAGACCCTCGCGTGGGTGCTCCCCCTGCTCACGCTCGCCGCGTTCGGCCTCGCCGTCTGGCTCGCACGCGATCGCCGACGCGCTGTCCGCGGGATAGGCGTCGTGTTGATCGTCGTCGGATTCGTCGGCATCGCGGCCGCGCGGCTGACGAAGAACTACGTCGTCGACGCGCTCGTCGCCCGACGCGACGATCGCGAGGCTGCCGGAGACGCCTGGGACATCCTCACTGACCTCATGCGCGGGTCGTTCCGGCTGATGATCGTCGTCGGGCTCCTGTTCCTCCTCGCAGCGTGGCTCGCAGGCCCGGGCCGGCGCGCGCTGACCGCCCGCGGCTGGCTCGCACCGGGATTGCAGAATCGCGCGTGGGCCTATGTCGTGCTCGCGGTCGTCGGGCTCGCGATGCTGCTGACCGCCACGGTGCTCGACTTCACGCGCTTGCTCGTCGTCACGGCCATCGTCGCACTCGGCGCAACCTGGATCGAGCTCTCGCGCCGCCAGACGCTGCTCGAGTTTCCCGACGCGCAGGGAACGGCGTTCTTCGCGGACACCTGGGAGCGTCTGTCGGGCTGGTGGGACGAGCAGCGCGCGGCAGCGACGAAGCCGGCGACCGCCGTCGCGCGCGCCGCCGGCGACGGACGTCGCGACCCGGCTGGCGCTCGCTCGCCGACCTGCACACGAAGGGCGAGCTGACCGACGAGGAGTACGCGTCGGCCAAGGCTCGCGTGCTCACCGGCGACTGAGGCAGGCTCCTCGCGTCGCGCGCCGAACTCGGCGCCGTGGACTCGGACGTCGTGCGCGCACTCGTCACCGCCGCGGTGTGGCTCCTCATCGTGGTCGTGCTCCGGGTGTTTCTCACTTCGGCGTACGACCGGTACGAGCGACGGCTCGTCGAGACCGATCCGGCTGTCGCAGCACGGCGCCGGACGACGTTCCGGTTCCTCCTTCGCGTCGCAATCGCGATCATCGTCGTCATCGGCACGTGGAGCGTGCTGTCGATCTTCCCGGCCACCCAGCAGGTCGCGAGCGCCTTCCTCGGGTCGGCCGCCGTACTCGCGGTCATCGCCGGCCTCGCGCTCACGACACCTCTCGGCAACCTCGGCTCGGGAGTCCTTCTCGCCTTCACCCAGCCGGTGCGAATCGGGGACCGGGTCTCCGTGCAGGAGCACACGGGCATCGTCGACGAGATCTCGCTCAGCTACACGGCGCTCAGCACGGACGAGGGTCGCCGGATCTTCGTCCCGAACACGACCATGGTCTCGACGATCCTCGTGAACCGCTCCGTCGACGACCCGCGACGACTCGTCACCGTCGACGTCCCCGTGCGGCTCGGGACATCGCTCGCCGAGGCGAGGCGGATCACGATGGAGGCTGCTGCGCAGGTCCCACAGGGCGACGAGCTTGCGATCTACGTCCAGGTCGGCAACCTCACGGAGCGAACGGCGTGGCTCCACGTCGTCGCGTACGCACCATTCGGCGCTGACATCTCGCACGTCGCGAGCGAGATCCGCGAGCAGACCGTCTCCGCGCTCGCCTCGGCGGATCTCCTTCCCGCCTAGAGCTCCAGGCTCTCGCCCGGCCGGAGCACCCGGACGTCGACGTCGGGCGCCGTCCGCTTCACCGCTTCGACGAACTCGAGCGGCGGCAGATCGACGAAGCCGGGCTTCCCGGTGAGCCCGAGATGAATCGGGAAGTACGTCCCCCAGTGGATCGGGATGACGAGTCCAGGCTCGATCCGCGCGACGGCCTCTGCCGCTCGCGTCGGATCGAGATGGCCGCCGCCGCCGAGACTCGGCCCCCAGCCCCAGATGGGGATGAGGCCGACGTCCACCGGCCCGAGCTCGCGCATCTCGTCGAAGAGGTCGGTGTCGCCCGCGAAGTAGATCGACTTCGAGCCGGACACGATGTAGCCGACCGGATCCGCCGACACGCCGATCGGGCTCCTGCTCCCGTCGTGCTCCGCTCGAACCGCACGGATCTGCAGCTCGCCGATGGCGAGCGTCTCGCCGACCTCGACCTCGATCACCGACTCGAACCGCCGCTTGCGAAGCATGCCGCCGAGGCCGCGAGGCACGACGACCGGGATCTTCTTCCCGAGCTTCTCGAGCGACGGCAGATCGAGGTGGTCGTAGTGCGCGTGCGAGACGAGCACCGCGTCGACTCCGCGACGCGTCCGCGCCGAGACGGGCGTCGAGCGCCGCAGGTGCGCGACGCGGTTGCGCAGCAGCGGATCCGTCAGCAGCCGGACGCCGTCGAGATCGACGAAGACCGTCGCGTGACCGACATATTCGATTCGGGCCACGGGGGAACGCTAGACGGCGGGTCTGGCTCAAGCCAGACCCGCAACGCGAGTCAGTCTCTCAGACGCAGTCCCTGAGCCCCTGCGCCTCCGGAAGCGACTCGAGCTTCTTCAACGTGTTGTTCTCGATCTGACGGATGCGCTCGCGGGTGACGCCGAAGGCCTGGCCGACCTCCTCGAGCGTGCACGGCTGCGAGCCGTCGAGCCCGTAGCGAAGCTCGATCACGCGTCGCTCGCGCTCGGGAAGCGCCGCAAGTGCGAGCTCGACGTCCTCGCGGCGGAGCGACAGCGAGGCGGTGTCGAACGGCGACTCGGCCTGCTCGTCGGGCACGAAGTCTCCGAGCGAGGAGTCCTCCTCCTCGCCGATCGGCTTCTCGAGCGAGATCGGAAGCTGCGACATGCGCAGGATCTCGCGCACCTCCTCGGGGTCGATCTCCAGCTCCTCGGCGATCTCCTCCGGCAGCGGCTCACGCCCGAGTCGCTGGACGAGCTGGCGCTCCATGTGCACGACCTTGTTGAGCTTCTCGACCATGTGCACCGGAATTCGGATCGTGCGCGCCTTGTCCGCGATCGCCCGTGTGACCGCCTGGCGGATCCACCAGGTCGCGTACGTCGAGAACTTGAAGCCGCGGCGGTAGTCGAACTTCTCGACCGCGCGAATGAGGCCGAGCGAGCCCTCCTGAATCAGATCGAGGAACGAGAGACCGCGCCCGAGGTACCCCTTCGCGATCGAGACGACGAGACGGAGGTTCGCCTCGATCATGTGCTGCTTCGCGTTCATGTCGCCGCGCTCGATGAGCTTCGCGAGCGACACCTCCTGGTCGGCGGTCAGCAGCGGCACCTTCCCGATCTCGCGCAGGTAGAGGCGCAAGGAGTCGAGCGACGGCTCGACCGAGAGATCGAGCTTGGGCTCGCGACCTTCTCCTCCTCGGCCGGGACGCGCTCGGCACCGGGGAGATCCTTGTGCTCGACGCCTTCGTGGAGCTCGATCGCGTGGTCGATCAGGTAGGCGTAGAAGTCCTCGATCTGCTCCTTCGTGAGCTCGACGTCGTCGAGTCCCGCGACGATCTCGTCGTACGTGAGGAAGCCCTTCTCGAGCCCCTGCTCGACCAGGCGTTGCAGCTCCTCGACCTCGGGGAGAGCGATATCGACAGACAGCATGGGCTGGGCTTTCTCCTCTCGCGCTCGAACGGGATACTGACCTTCCGACAAGCATGAGCCGGCCCGCCTGCCGCCCCGGCTCCACCACCAAGCGCGCGGATACTAGTCCGGAAAGGACGGTTGTGGAAGAGGACCACTTTGTTAACGCGTGGCGCCGGTCCGGTGAACGCGAAGCTCGCCGACGACCTCGCCGCGCGAGTTCTCCACCGGAACGTCCGCGAGGTCGCCGGCGTCGAAGCCGAGCTGCTCGAGGAAGGCAGCGAGCGCGCTGCGGATGGGTCGCTGCGCTCCGTCTTCGACCTTGAGCGCGATGCCGAGGCCGTCTCGCGCCGCGCAGAGGAGGCCTTCGGCCCCTCCCTTCGCCACCCAGCCGTCGCCGAGCCGCATGAGCTCGGTGTCCGCCGCGCCGTCTCCGCGGATCAGCTCCGGATGCGCACGCATCGCGTCTGCGGCGCGCAGGCCGCCGTCGAGCGACTCGAGCCGCGAGAAGGCGTGCGCCATCCGCTCGAGCGTCAGCGCGTAGGTCACCACTCCGCACCCGTCGACCGCGGTCGGCATCGACGCGCGGCTCGACCTCGGCAGCGCTCGCAAGTCTCGGCGAGCATCGCCTGCTGGCAGGGATGCGCGGCGAGGCGGTAGCCCTCCGTCGGCCAGTCGTTGACGCGACAGAGCAGCAGCATCGCCGCGTGCTTCCCGGAGCAGTTGTGCTCGAGGCGGGTGGGCTCCGGGCCGCACTCGAGGTCGTCCTCGGTCGCATCGGCCTTCGTGAGGAGGCGCTGCACGGGCTCGAGCTGGTCGGGCCGATGGAGATGCGACGCGCAGGCGATCGCGATCTCGGCGTCGTCGAGGTCGGGTCGGGCGCGCACGATCGGGAGCGCCTGGAGCGGCTTCGCCGAGCTGCGGAAGAACGTGACGAGCGCCGGGTCGCCGCACGCTGCGACGACGTTTCCGTCGGCCACGGCGACGGCGTGCACGTGGTGCCGAGCCTCCTCGTGCCCACCTCGAAGGCTCACGACGGTGATCCGGTCCATTCGGGAGCAGCGTAGACGCCATGTTTGGGCCGGGCGCGCGGTAGGGTAGGCGGGCCGTAACGAAAGGCCGGACAACGGTCCGGCCGCCGTCAGGACCAACAGAGGAGGGGATTCCATGCAAGGACGACGCATGCGCGTCTCGGCCGTCGCGTTACTCGCCACGGTCGCCGCGACACTCGCTGCGTTCGTGCTGCCCGGAGCTGCCACATCGGCGCCGCCGGGCTGTGCGAATCGCACCAACACGACGTATCAGCAGCTGCTCGACGTGCGTGACGCTCGAGGGCGTGCGCGCAGCATCAGGCCGCGTTCCAAGCGATCGCGGACGCCAACGATGACCCGTTCGCGCCCGGAACTCGCGCCGCTGGAACGGAGGGCTACGACGGCAGCGTCGCGTACGTGCGCAGGCCTGCTCGAGCGACGCCGGGCTACACCGTCACGCTCGACGAGTTCGCGCTACGAGTTCGCCGGGGCCGCGCTCCAACAGACGGCTCCGATCAGCGCGACGTATGCCACTGGGGCCTTCACCGGAAGCGGCGAGGGCAACGTTTCTGCAGCCGTCACCCCCGTCGACATCGTACCTCGCGCTGCCGCGCGACCCGGTCACGAGCGGCTGCGAGGCAGCCGACTTCGCCTGGCTTCACCGCCAGGAAACATCGCGTTGATGCAGCGCGGCACGTGCTCGTTCGGCGATCAAGGCAGCGAACGCCCAGACGGCAGGTGCCGCAGCGGTCGATCATCTTCAACCAGGGGAACACCCCCGACCGTGAGACCGCTCATCGTCGGGACGCTGCTTCCCGACGGCGCGGCCGTCACGATTCCCGTCGTCGGTGCGAGCTTCGCCGACGGGCGCGGCTCTCGCCCAGCCCGGATCGACCGCGACCGTCCGCGTGGTGCTCGAGCCGCGGCCTGAGGTCAACGTCATCGCCGAGAAGCCCGGCAAGAACGACGACAACGTCGTCATGGCCGGAGCGCACCTCGACACCGTGCAAGAGGGGCCCGGGATCAACGACAACGGCTCGGGCTCGGCAGCGACTCCTCGAGACCGCGCTGATGATGGCCAAGGTGAAGCCGGAGAACACGATCCGCTTCGCCTGGTGGGGCGCGGAGGAGGACGGCCTCATCGGCTCGCGAGGCCTACGTCGACGGGTCTCGATCAGGCCGAGCGAGACCGGATCGCGCATGTACATGAACTACGACATGGTCGGCTCGCCGAACTACGTCTTCAGTTGGTCTACGACGGCGACGAGTCGGACGCCATCGGCGCGCCTGCGGGTACCGCCGGGGTCGAAGGCGATCGAGGACGTGTACGAGGCCGTACTACACGCTCACGTCGGGAGCCCGTACGAGGACACCGAGTTCTCGGGTCGGTCGCGACTACGAGGCCGTTCATCGCACGTCGGCATTCCGTCGGGCGGCCTGTTCACCGGCGCCGAGGGCATCAAGACCGCGGCAGCAGCAGCGATCTGGGGCGGCCACGGCGGGTGCGCAGTTCGACCCGTGCTACCACCTCGCGTGCGACACGTTCGCGAACTTCAGACGGCCACGCGCTCGAGGTCAACAGCGACCTGATCGCATACGCGCAGCTGACGTTCGCGTTCTCGACGCGAGTCGGTCAACGGCGTGCGCCGGCAAGCCGTTCCCGGCTCGCGTCGAGCCGCTCCCGACACCGCCGGGCCGACGGACGTGTCGGGCCGAGGACTCCAGAGGCCGGGCCGCATGCGGCCCGATCCTCGCTCTTGCGAATGGTCGGGAATTCCCGTATGTTCCGCGATCATCGACCGTTCTCCCGACTACGAGCTCGACGACGTCCTCGTCGTTCAGGACCCGAAGCAGCTCCGCGCACTCGGTGACTTCACCCGCGGCAGGATCGTCGGGCTCCTCGGCCAGCGTGCGGCGAGCACGACGGAGCTCGCCGCTGCTCTGGACATGCCGAAGGGAACGGTCGGTCACCACCTGAAGGTCCTCGAGAAGGCCGGCCTCGTGCGCGTCGTACGCACGCGACAGGTGCGTGCCCTGACGGAGAAGTTCTACGGTCGCGTCGCTCGCCTCTTCGAGCTCAAGGGCGTCGACAGCGAAGCGGATCTGCGAGCCGGCGCGATCTCGGCGATGATGCTGCGCCACGTGGCGGAGGAGGCAGCTGCCTCGGGCACCGACGAGAAGGGCAGAACCGGAGTCGGCCGCGCGCGCCTGACGGAGAAGGACGCCGCCCGCTTCGAGCGTCGGCTTGCACGTCTCCAGAACGACTTTCGGGATGCTGCGGACCCGGACGGAGAGCTGCACGTCCTCTCGGTCGCGCTCTTCCGCTCAGCCGTAACGCTCCCGCCGAGCGAGAGCGATGCGTAGCTTCTGGCCGACCGGCGGCCTCTGGCGCCACGGCGACTTCCTGAAGCTGTGGTCGGCGGAGACGATCAGCCAGTTCGGCTCGACGATCGACGACATCGCGCTTCCCGCTCGTCGCGATTCTCGTGCTCGACGCGAGCGCGTTCGAGGTCGCCGCGCTCGGCACCGTCCTCTTCCTGCCGTTCATCCTCTTCACGCTGCCGGCCGGCGTCTGGGTCGATCGACTGCCGCGGCGCCCGATCCTCATCGTCGGCGACTTCGGCCGCGCGGCCCTCTACGCCACCGTCCCGATCGCCTACGTCGCGGACGTCCTCACGCTCTGGCAGCTCTACGTCGTCGGCTTCCTCGTCGGCGTCTTCCAGGTCTTCTTCGACGTCGCGTACCAGTCGTACCTCCCGTCGCTCGTCGATCGCGACAAGATCATCGAAGGGAACTCGAAGTTCGAGATCAGCCGCTCGGCGGCGCAGATCTCGGGCCCGGGCCTCGGCGGCATCCTCGTCGAGATCCTGACTGCTCCGTACGCCGTCCTCGTCGACGCGCTCAGCTTCGTCGCCTCCGGCCTCTTCATCCTCGGGATCCGCAAGCCGGAGCCGAGCGCCCGAGAGTGGCGACGCGTCGACGGACGCAAGCCGAGCATGTGGGCACGAGCTCAAGGAGGGCCTGCGCTTCGTCCTCGGCAACCCTAACCTCCGCGCCCAGGCCGGCTGCACGGCGACCTCGAACTTCTTCTTCAGCGTCGCGCTTCTCGATCGTCCTCGTGTTCGCCGTGCGCGAGCTCGGGCTCTCGCCCGGCGTGATCGGCCTCGTGCTTCTCGGTCGGCGCCGTCGGCTCGCTGCGTCGCGGCCTTCACGGCGACGCGTGTCTCGAGGCGGTTCGGGATCGGCCCGACGACGATCGTCGTCGCGCGCGCTGTTCGGCGCCGGCGTTGCTCCTGTCGCCTTCGCGCCGGAGGGCAACGACGCGATCCCGTTCCTCGTCGCCGCGCAGCTCGTCTTCGGCTTCACGCGTCGTCGTCTACAACATCGTCCAGGTCAGCTACCGGCAGGCGATCTGCCCGCCCAGGCTCCAGGGGCGCATGAACTCCGTGATGCGCTTCATCGTGTGGGGGACGATTCCGCTCGGGACGCTCGCCGGCGGCGCGCTCGGCGACCTGGATCGGGCTCCGCGAGACGATCGTCGATCGGCGCGATCGGCGGCGGCCTCGCCGTTCCTCTGGATCCTCTTCTCGCCTCAGCGTCACCTGCGCGAGATGCCCGAGCCGATCGACGACGACGCGTCCGCCGAGCCCGCAGCCGCCTAACCTTCAGTGGGTATGCCCGAACTGCCCGAGGTCGAAGCCTGGGTGCGCGAGCTCGACCCGCTCGTGACGCGCGCGCCGATCGAGAAGGCCGGGCCTGCGCACATCGCGACGCTCAAGACGTTCGCTCCGCCGCTCTCCGAGCTCGACGGGCGGCGTTTCGAGGGCTCGCGACGACGCGGGAAGAACCTCCTCTTTCCGCTCGAAGGCGACGATCTCGTCCTCCGCGTCCACCTCATGAGCGCCGGCCGGCTGCGCTACCTCGCGCCCGGCGCGAAGGGGCCGAAGACGCCGATGTTCCGGACGCGGTTCGCGGACGGCGGCGAGCTCGTGCTGACCGAGGCCGGGAAGAAGAAACGGGCAGGCGTGTGGCTCGTCACACCCGCGCAGCTCGACGAGGACCTCGGCCACCTCGGGCCTGACGCACTCGACCTCGACGCGGCCGGGCTCGCGGAGATTCTCGGACGCGAGCGCCGGCAGCTCCACCCCCTCCTCCGCGACCAGCGCGCGCTCGCCGGCATCGGGCGCGCGCACGCGAACGAGATCCTCCTGCGCGCGCGGCTCTCGCCGTTCAAGGCGTCGACGGAGCTGTCCGCCGAGGAGATCGAACGCCTGGCTGCAGCGATGCACGACGACCTGACCCGCGCCCTCGAGCTCCGCGAGCAGGGGAAGGGAGACTCGGTCGTCTACGTCATCCACAACCGGCTCGGCGAGCCGTGCCCGCAGTGCGGCACGCCGATCGCGCGCGTCGACTTCGAGGAGCACACGATCTACTACTGCCCGAGCTGTCAGACCGGTGGCCGGCTGCTCAAGGACCGCCGGCTCTCCCGCCTGCTGCGCTGAGGTGTGGTGCTACGGTCAGCGCGGATGACCGACGTCAAGCTCGCGGACGATCTCCAGGCCTCGTCGCCCGAGATCGCGCTCGCCCTCTCACGCGCAGGCGTCTCGGGCGTCCAGAAGGCGGTGCGCATCCGTCGCGGCGACGCCTCGACGGTGATGGCGGCGGTGATCGACTGCACGGTCGACCTGGCTGCGGACCAGAAGGGCGTCCACATGTCGCGCTTCCCCGAGCTCTTCGAGGAGGCGATCGAGCTCGTCGTCGAGCGCGAGGCGCTCCTCGTCGAGGTGCTCGCCGAGCACATCGCGAGCCGCGTCGTCGAGCGCCAGGGCGCGCTCCGCGCGGAGGTGTGGATCCGCGCGCAGTGGCCGATCCACCGGCGCACGCCCGTGACGAATCTCGCGACGCAGGAGATGGTGACGCTCTGCGGCATCGCCGCGGCGTCGGAGACCGGAACGCGGCGCGCCGTCGGCGTCGAGGCGACCGGAATCAACGCGTGCCCGTGCGCGCAAGGCCTCGTGCGCAACCGAGCGTCCGAGCGCCTTCTCGAGGCCGGCTTCGAGGCCGACGACATCGAGAAGATTCTCGAGCTCGTCCCCATCGCGACGCACAACCAGCGCGGTCGCCAGACGCTCTTCGTCGGCACGGAGCAGGATCTCGACGCCGAGGTGCTCGTCGACATCGCGGAGCGCTCGATGAGCGCGCCGATCTACGACCTGCTCAAGCGGCCCGGACGAGCTCTTCGTCGTCGAGCACGCCCACCTCCAGCCGCGCTTCGTCGAGGACTCCGTGCGCCACGCGCTGCGCGACGCGCTCGACACGCTTCCCCAGCTCGACGACGACGACTTCCTGCTGTCGAGGCAGGTCAACTTCGAGACGATCCACGTGCACGACGTCGTCGCCGAGCGCTACGGCACGGTCGGCGAGCTTCGTGGCGAGCTCGCCACGGGCGAGCCCAGCCCGCACCAGACGACGCTCGCTGCCTGGCTCAGCCGCTAGCGCCGCTGCCGCTCGAAGCGGTGCTCGGTGCCGCCGACGAGGCGACGGATGTTCTGGCGGTGGAGCACGATGACGGCTGCCGCTCCAGCGATCCCGAACGCGATGATCGGCCACGGGTAGTCGAGGACGACGACGAGGATCGCGAGCGCAAGCGCGGTGACGAGCGAGGCGAGTGACGCGTAGCGGGTCGCAACGAACACGACGAGCCAGACCGCGATGCAGATGGACGCGGCGAGCGGTGCGAGCGCAAGGGTCGCTCCGCCCGCGGTCGCAACCATCTTCCCACCCTTCTCGAAGCGCAGGAAGATCGGACGGGCGTGGCCGACCATCGCCGCGGAGGCGGCGAGAACGCCGATCAGCGCACCCCCGGCCCAGAGCCCCAGCGCCGCCGCCGCGAACCCCTTCGCCAGGTCGAGCAGAGCTACCGGGATGCCGAGCGACCGTCCGTAGACGCGGAACACATTGGACGCACCGACGTTCCCGCTTCCTCGCGTGCGGATGTCCTCCCCGCGGACGAGCTTCGGCACCCAGTAGCCGAACGGCATCGAGCCGAGCACGTATCCGCCGAGGATGGCGAGCGCCTCCTTCAC
>CAVUTA010000005.1:0-40851 GCA_963744285.1 uncultured Gaiellaceae bacterium
GGGTAGTCAGCTGCGAGCACCGGGCCTCCTTCGTGGTCGTTTGCCTGTAACGCGGTCAGATCCCGAGGATCTGCTTCTTCTTCGCCTCGAACTCCTCCTCGGTGAGGATCCCCTGCGCCTTCAGCTGCGCGAGCTGCTCGAGCTCGGCTGCGTAGTCGGGCTGAGCGGTGCGGCCGGGGCGGCCGGCGCTGCGGCCGCCTGCTGCGCAGCCATCTGCTGGTCGTACTGCGCCTGGTCCTGCGCGGCGTACTTCTGGTCCTGGCGGTGTCGGACTGCCCCCGCGGTCCCGGCGACGACGGCCGTTGTCGCGGCCGCGCGAACGAGACCTCCTCTGCGACGCAACATGTCAACCCTCCTGTGTGGTGTTGGCGGCGGACAGCAGGGCCTCGCGCGCCTCCATGACGACATCGTGTGGGATGCGACCGATGGCGACGAGCTCGCCGCCTGCGCCTCGGAGGGCGGCCGCGAGCTCGGCTGCCCAGATGTCCTCCCAGAGGAGCATCGCTGCCGACGAGCCCGGCTCGAGGTCGGCGGCCGCGTCCATCAGGTCCTCCTCGCCGAGAAGCCCGGTCGCTTCGAGGCCGAGCGCTTCGAGGCCGCGCCGGACCTCCTCGTCGATGTCGCTGAGCTCGAATGCTGCGACGGCGCCGTCCGCGTCCTTGCCCACGAACGCCAGGTCGATGATCCGGATCGTGTTCGACTCGACGAGCTTCCCAAGTGCGGGCGCGATCTCGCCAGTGAACCGGTTGCCGGGGAACGACACGATCATGTACTCGACAGGGCCGATCTCTTCCATTCCGTGCCTCCGTTTCGGCTTCGCGCTACCTGGCGCCAATAACCCTATGCACAACGCGGCTCGCTCGTCCATCTGATGGAATCGCCCCTATGAGCGGCACGGACGTTCCGAGCGCGGCGGCGACGCAGTCCGGATCGTGCAGGGCTCGTCCTCGTCACGCTCATCCTCGTCGCCGCCGTTGCAAACCTGAACCTGTCGGTCGCGAACGTCGCGCTGCCGTCGATCGGCGAGGCGTTCGACTCCTCGCAGGTCACGCTCAACCTGATCGCGGTCGGCTACTCGCTCGGCCTTGCGGCCTCGGTGCTCTACCTGGGCGCGGTCGGCGACCGCTACGGGCGCAAGATGATGCTCGTCCTCGGCACGGCGCTCGCGATCCCCATGTCGCTGCTCGCGGCCTATGCGCCGTCGGACGAGGTCTGTTCGTTGCTCGCGTCGGAGGCGGGCTCGCGGCAGGCATGGCCTATCCGACGACGCTGGCCCTGATCGCCGCGCTCTGGTCGGGGCCGTCACGAACGAAGTCGATCGCGCTGTGGTCGGCTCTCGGCGGCGCGATCGCCGCCCTCGGCCCGCTCGTCTCCGGTGCGCTTCTGGAGGAGTTCTGGTGGGGATCCGTCTTCCTGATCACGCTGCCGCTCGCCGGCGTCGCGCTCGTCATGGCGTTCCTCTTCGTGCCGAGCCACGTCAACGAGACGAGCGATCCGGTGGACAACCTCGGCGGGATCCTCTCGGTCGTGCTCGTCGGTGCGCTGATCCTTTCGATCAACTTCGCGCCCGTTCCGAACGAGGGAGCGCTCGTGCTCGGGCTCGCGGCGATCGCGCTGGCTGCGCTCATCGCGTTCTTCATCCGCCAGCGGCGCGCTGCGAACCCGCTCTACGACCTGAAGATCGCCTCGCGACGCGTGTTCTGGGTCGCCGCGTGCGCGGGCATCATCGTCTTCGGCTCGCTGATGGCGGCCATGTTCGTGAGCCAGCAGTACCTGCAGAACGTCCTCGGTTACTCGACCCTCGAGGCCGGCTCGGCGATCATCCCGGCGGCGCTCGTGATGGTCGTGGTCGCTCCGCGCTCGGCCAAGCTCATCGAGGCCCGGGTGCCCGGTTCACGCTGCTCTCCGGCTACGTGTTCCTGTTCCTCGCGTTCGTCTGGATGCTGCTCATCTGGGACGAGGGCGCGCCGTACTGGCAGATCGCGCTCGCGTACATCTTCATCGGCGCCGGCGTCGGGCTCGCCGGGCACACCCGCCTCGCACTCGCTGACGGGCTCGGTCCCGGTGACACGCGCAGGCATGGCCTCCGGTACGGCCGATCTCCAGCGCGACCTCGGCGGCGCGATCATGCAGTCGATCTTCGGAGCGTTGCTCACAGCCGGCTACGCGTCGGCTGTCGCGGCGCAGATCGCCGAGTCGGACAAGGACATCACGTCGAGCACGCAGGCGGCGCTGACGAAGTCCTTCGCCAGCGCCGAAGCAGTCGCCGAGCAGCATCCGCAGTACGCGGACGCGATCATCGCGGGCGCGCAGCAGGCATTCCTCGAGGGTGACGACTGGGCCTACACGGCGGGCGTCGTCGCGATCCTGCTCGGCGCCGTGCTCGTCTTCTTCATGTTCCCGAAGCACGAGGAGGAGGAGCGGCTGCTCGCCGCGTACCACGCCGAAGACGTCGCATGACCTGGAGCGTCGCCTTCCGGCTTCGCCGCTACCTGCGCGAGAGCCTGTGGGTGATCCCTCTCCTCGGCGGGTTGCTCGGATGGGTATTGGGCGCCGCCTCGGCGGACTGGAGCTCGATCGCCGACCTGTCCGGTCGCTGGGAATACTCGGCGGCAACGGCCGAAGCCGTCCTCGCGGCTGTCGTCGCCGCGAGCGTCGGTCTCGTGGGCTTCGTCGTCACCGTGAGCGTCCTCATCGTTCAGATGTCGACGAACACGTTCTCGGCCCGCTACATGCGGATCTTCTACCGCGATCGGGCGTTCAAGGCGGTGCTCGCAGTGCTGATCGGCACGTTCACGTTCTCGTACACGCTCATGCGACATGTCGAGGAGAACGACGTCCCGAACTTCGGCGTCACCGTCGCCGGGGCGTTCCTCGGGCTCGGGATCCTGCTCTTCGTGGTCTTCCTCGACCGCGCGATCCATCGTCTGCGGCCGGTCGCTGTGGCGGCGCTCGTCGCCGCAGCTGGTCGAAAGGCGCTACGCGAGGTGCTCGAAGAGGCTGCGAGACCGGGAGCGCCAGCGGTGGTTCCGGCGCCGTACAGCCCGCCGGGAGAGCCGGCTCGAGTCGTCCGGATGGTGCGCGGCGGCGCGATCCAGGCGATCGACTTCCGCGGGCTCGGAAGGTGGGCCCACGACAACGAGAGTCTCGTCGTGCTGCGTCATCCGGTCGGCGACTTCGTCTCCGGTGGTGCGGTCTTGATCGAGCTCTACGGACGCGATCCCGGGCCGGAGGCGGAAGATCGGCTCCGCTCGATGATCGCGCTCGGCGAGGAACGGACGATCGAGCAGGATCCGGCCTTCGCAGTGCGGATCATGGTCGACATCGCGATCCGCGCGCTCTCGCCGGCCGTCAACGACCCGACCACTGCCGTGCAGGTGCTCAACCATCTCGAGGACCTGCTGCGCCTCGTCGGCCAGACCGATCTCTCGGACGAAGGCACGCCGCTCGAGGAGATGGACACGGGGCTCGTCGTCCCGGTTCGGCGGTGGGCGACTACCTGACGCTCAGCGTGACGGAGATCCGCGAGTACGGGGACGCATCGGTACAGGTCGTCAGGCGTCTGCGCGCGATGCTCGACGAGCTGTCGGAGAGCGTGCTGCCGGAGCGACGCGAGGCGGTGCTCCGCGAGCTCGCACGGCTCGACGAGGCAGTCGCTGCGAAGTGGGGCGCGACCGTCGACGTCGATCTGGCGGGCGGATCGGATCGCCAGGGCATCGGCGGCCCATCGGGACGCGCGCGAGTGAGCGTCGAGCTTCTCGCTGCCGAGCTCACGCGGGAAGAGGCGCAGTCGCTCGTCTTCGTTTCCTCGCCACGACGCTCGGCGCCGTACTGTCGAGATGGCACCTGCGGCTCGTCCTGCCGACCGTCGTCGTCGAGATCGTGCTCGGGATCCTCATCGGCCCCGAGGTGCTCGGGCTCGCCGAGGTCGACCAGTACATCGACTTCCTCTCCGACTTCGGCCTCGCGCTTCTCTTCTTCTTCGCCGGGCTCGAGGTCATCGAGCACCACGTGCCGCGCAACGCTCTCCGCCGCGGCACGATCGGCTGGGGGATGTCGCTCGCGATCGGCCTCGCGTGTCGGTCTCGGCCTCCAGCAGGCCGGCGTGGACGCCGAGTGGTGGCTGCTCGGGGTCGCCCTGGCGACGACGGCGCTCGGCACGCTCGTCCCGATCCTCTCGGACGCGCGCATGCTTCCGACGCCGCTCGGACGAGCCGTGCTCGGCACCGGCGTGGCCGGCGAGTTCTGGCCGATCATCTTCATCTCCGTCTTCCTCACGAGCGTCTACGGGGCGGCGACGGAGATCGTGCTCCTCCTCGGGTTCGGCGTCCTGGTCGCCGGGCGCGGCGGGGTCGCGACACCGGCGCGCCCGCCGCGACTCCTCCGCATCCTCCAGGACACGCTCCACACGACGGGACAGGTCGGTGTCCGCGCGTCGATCCTGCTCCTCGCTCTGCTCGTCTTCCTCGCGGCCGACGCGGGGTTCGAGTTCGTCCTCGGTGCATTCGCCGCGGGCGTCGTCGTCGGGCTGGTGCTCGACTCGCCCGAAGGGCAGGATCGTTCGCGTTCGGCTCGAGGGAATCGGATTCGGGTTCCTCGTCCCGGTCTACTTCGTGGTCACGGGGATGACCTTCGACATCGACAGCCTGCTCACCGCCGAGGGGCTCGCGCTCGCGGGGGCGTTCCTCGCCCTCCTCCTCGTGACCCGCGGAGCGTCGGCGCTCCTCTGGCTCCGCGAGCTCGGGCGCGGCAAACCGCGAGCCTCGCGCTGCTCGGCGCGACCGGGCTGCCGCTGATCGTCGCGATCGTCGGCATCGGCTCAGAAGGGCGACATCTCGGACAGCGTCGGAGCGTCGCTCATCGGCGCCGGGATGATCTCGGTGCTCGTGTATCCGTTCGTCGCGACGCGGCTGGCCGGAGCGCCAGGCGCCGGTCGAGGGCGAGGCCGACGAGTACTAGGGTTACGCGATGAGCAAGCCGCCGACCGACCCCACCGAGCAGTTCTTCGCCGAGCTCGCCTCACGTGGGCACGAGCCGCTGCTGCGCAAGGCGTCCGGCTCGATGCGCTTCGACATCGTCGACGGGAGAAGGACGCGCCGCTGGCTCGTGGCGGTCGACGAGGGGACATGTCGGTCCGCTCGGGCGGCGGCGACGCGTCGTGCGTCGTGCGGGCCGACAGGGCGGTGTTCGACAAGGTCGCGGCGGGGCGGATGAACGCTGTCGCCGCGGTGCTCCGCGGCGATCTCCAGGTCGAGGGCGACTGGCGACTCCTCGTGCGCATGCAGCGGCTCTTCCCGGCCGGCCCGTCGGCCGGAGAGAAGAGTCACCGCGTGAGCGACGGTCTCGTCAAGATCCTCGACGGCAACACGTTCGTCGTGAGCGACGCGCGCGGCGACATCGAGGCATCGCTCACGGATCCGACAGGCCTCTTCTCGTTCGACACGCGCTTCCTCTCGCGCTGGGTGCTCACCGTGAACGGCGAGCGTCTCAACCCGCTCTCGGTCGACGACCTCCAGTACTTCGAGACGCGTTTCTTCCTCGTGCCCGGGACGGGGACGGTCTACATCGACGCGAAGCTCTCCGTGATCAGGCAGCGCGCGGTCTCGACCGGCTTCCACGAGGAGCTGACGATCCTGAACCACGCCGACAAGCCGTCGAACCTCACGGTTCGGATCGAGGCCGGCTGTGACTTCGCCGACCTGTTCGAGGTCAAGGACGCGCTGCGAAGAAGGGCCGCTATTCGGCCAAGGTCGAGCGGCAAGCTCACGCTCGGCTACGAGCGCGGACCTTCGGCGGGCGACCGAGATCACGTCGACCGCACCGGCGATTTCGACGCCGAGGGGCTGACGTTCACCGTGAAGGTGCCGAGCGCACGGCGAGTGGAGCACGGAGATCGACGTCGTCACCGCGCTCCTGGGCGCGGGCCAGGCCTCCCTCGAGCGCGCAGGATCCGAAGCGCGTCCAGGCGCGCATGCGGCGGAACCTCGAGCGCTGGATCGCCGACGCGCCGCGCGTCGAGTGCGACTGGGACTCGCTCAAGGCGACGTACCGGCGGAGCCTCGTCGACCTCGCGGCGCTGCGGTTCTCGCCGCCGATCGCAGGTGGCCGCGCGCTTCCCGCGGCGGGCCTTCCGTGGTTCATGACGATGTTCGGCCGCGACAGCATCTTCACGAGCCTGCAGGCGCTGCCGTTCACGCCGGAGCTCGCGGCGACGACGCTCCGCGCGCTCGGCGACTGGCAGGGCGTGCGGCTCGACGACTTCCGCGACGAGGATCCGGGGCGGATCCTCCACGAGATGCGCTACGGGGAGATGACGGCGTTCGAGGAGCGACCGCACTCGCCGTACTACGGCGCGGTCGACGCGACCCCGCTCTACGTCGTCCTGCTCGACGAGTACGAGCGCTGGACGGGAGACCGCGCGCTCGTCCGCGAGCTCGAGGTCGAGGCGCGCGCGGCGCTCAACTGGATCGACGAGTACGCGGATCTCCAGGGCACCGGTTACATCTGGTACCGCCGCCGAAACGAGGAGACCGGGCTCGAGAACCAGTGCTGGAAGGACTCGTGGGACTCGATCTCGTTCCGCGACGGCGACGCTTCCGGGGTTCCCGCGGGCGACGTGCGAGCTGCAGGGCTACGCGTACGACGCGAAGGTGCGCGGCGCCCGGCTCGCCCGCGAGATCTGGAAGGACGCCGCGCTCGCCGACAAGCTCGAGCGCGACGCGGCCGATCTGAAGCGGCGCTTCAACCGCGACTTCTGGGTGGAGGACGGCGAGTACTTCGCGATCGCGCTCGACCAGGACGGACGGCAGGTCGACTCGCTCTCGTCGAACAACGGCCACCTGCTCTGGAGCGGGATCGTCGACAAGACGAAGGCGAAGGCGGTGGCGCGCCATCTCCTCGGGCCGCGGCTCTTCTCGGGCTGGGGCGTCCGCACGCTGGCTGTCGGCGAGGGCCGCTACAACCCGATCGGGTACCACACGGGCACCGTCTGGCCGTTCGACAACTCGTTCGTCGCGTGGGGACTGCGCCGGTACGGCTTCAAGCGCGAGGCGGCCGAGATCGCGGCGGGGATTCTCGACGCGGCCGAGTTCTTCGACGGCCGGCTGCCGGAGGCGTTCGGCGGCTACCCACGCCAGCAGACGAAGTATCCGGTGCAGTACCCGACCGCCTGCAGCCCGCAGGCCTGGTCGACCGGCACGCCGCTCCTGCTCCTGCGAACGATGCTCGGGCTGGAGCCGCACGGCGAGCACCTCGTCGTCGATCCGGCGCTGCCGACATCCATCGGCCACCTCGAGCTGCTCGACATCCCCGGCCGCTGGGGCCGGATGGACGCGTTCGGCCGCGGACGCGTCGAGACGGGCCGAGCGCGCGCTCGCCGCTAGCTCCTAGTCCGAGCTCACTTCCTGCGTCTCCGGGACGCCCGGGCCTGCGTCGCTCTGGGGCGTGATCGTGATCGCGTGCGGCGCGTCATCGCAGGGGACCGTCACGTCGGTCGAGCCGCTCGGCCCGAACCCGGTCGGCGCGGCTCGTGTCGAGTGCGATCTCGACCGAGGTCGCGTCATCCGTCTCCCAGGACACGGACACGGTCGCGCTCACCGCACCATCGCAGTCGAGGTCGCCCACGTCGAACGACGTCACCTCGGCCTCGGGCGTCGCGCTCGTATCCGTCGTCTCCGTCGTCGCCGGGCAGCTCGTGTCGTCGACGGTGCCATCCGTACGTGTCGTACCGCACAGCACTGCGTCGTCGAGGTTCGTTCCGTGATGGTCGCGCCCGTCAGGTTCGCACGCGTGAGGTCGGCGTCGGACAGGTCGGCGTCGATGATCTGCGCTCCGCTGAGGTTGGCCTGTGTGAGATCGGCACCGCTCAGGTTCACGTCGGTGAGATTCGCTCCGGAGAGATTCGCGTTCGAGAGGTCTGCGTCCTCGAGATCGGCCCCGGTGAAGTCGACGTTCGGGCACTGCGTCGCAGGTTCGATGACGCAGCCCGCGACCTCGTCGGCCGAGTCTGAACCTCCGCAGCCGGCCAGCATGGTGGCTGCGACAAGTGCGATGAGCGCGAGTCTCACGTGGTTTTCCTCCTCGTCGGTCTCGATCGACCGGGGATCATGACGGCTCGTGCGAGAGGATGTCGCGATGACTGCCGCTCGTGCTTCACCATCCTCGTGGACGTCGACGACACGCTGCTCGACAACGACCGGATCCGTGAGGACGTGCAGGCGCACCTCGTGGACACGTTCGGTGAAGGCGTCGCAGCGCGCTACTGGACGATCCAGGAACGCCGGTTCGTCGAGCTCGGCTACCGCGACTACCTCGGCGCCGTGCAGGAGTGGTGGGAGGCCGAAGGAGGAGATCCGCACCTGCTCGAGGCGTCCGGCTACCTCCTCGGCTATCCGTTTGCCGACCGGCTCTACGACCGGGCGCTCGACGTCCTCGGTCACCTGCGCACGCTCGGGCCGACGGTCGTCCT
Organism: uncultured Gaiellaceae bacterium; assembly: GCA_963744285.1. GTDB lineage: Bacteria > Actinomycetota > Thermoleophilia > Gaiellales > Gaiellaceae > GMQP-bins7. Next base: position 8,468 of record CAVUTA010000005.1, read on the forward strand.
CACCGACGGCGACGCCGTCTTCCAGCCTCACAAGGTCTCGCAGGCCGGGATTGCGAAGGCGGTCGACGGGAACGTCCTGGTCTACGCCCACAAGGAGCTCTCGCTCGACGACGTGGAGCGCCGCTATCCGGCCGATCGCTATGTCCTCATCGACGACAAGCTGCGGATCCTCACCGCCGCGAAGGCGTTCTGGGGCGAGCGGGTGACGACGGTGCTGCCGCTCCAGGGTCAGTTCGCGACGGATCCCGAGAGCGCGGCCGCGCATCCGGCGGCCGACGTCACGGTCGACGACGTCGGGGGTCTCCTCGGCTTCGATCTGTCGCGCTTCTAGCAGCGCCGCCGGCCACGACGGCCCGCGGTCGCACGGCCGAACCGCTTGGTCAATCCTCGATCCAGAGGCGGAAGCCGCCGAGGAACGCATCTTCGTTGTGGCCGAGCCGGCAGTTCGGCGGCAGCTCGTCGAGCTCGCGCGCATTGCCACCGCCGAGCACGACGTAGTCGGGCTGGAACGCGGCGACGTAGACCTCGATCACCTCCACGAGCGCCTTCCGCCAGCGCTTGTGGCCGAGGCGCTCGAGCCCTCTCTCGCCGACGTAGTCCTCGAACGTCGCCTTGCGGAAGGGCATGTGCTGTACCTCCATGGCCACCACGAAGCCGTCGATGACGAGCGTCGTCCCGAGGCCGGTCCCCAGTCCGAGGAAGAGCATCCGCCCGCCGTCGTAGCTGCCGAGCGCCTGCATCGCGGCGTCGTTGATGACCTTCGTCGGCTTGCCGAATGCGGCCTCGAAGTCGAATCCGACCCAGCCCGTCGCCGAGGTTGACCGGCTCGCGGACGACCTTCCCGTCGACCACGGGAGCAGGGACGCCGACGGAGACGCCGACGTACTCCCAGTCGGCCGTCTGCTCGAGGACGCCCGCGACCATCTGCTCGGCCGTGAGCTCGTGGCCGGACGCGAACCTGCGCCGCTCGTCGAGGCCGTTCAGGACCTCCTTGACGTGGGAGCCGCCGACGTCGACCGCGAGCACGGCCGGCGCGCGGGGCTCCACCGGGTACTTGCGCTCCGTCTGCTCGCTCACGACCCGGATCCTGCCGCAGCGGCGTCGGCGACGACGAGCGCATTCGCGGTCGAGACCCAGGCAGCGGGGATCGACTGATCGCCCTCGCGCAGCCGCCGCAGCGCGTCGACCTTGTCGCTCGCCCGTCACGAGCCAGAGGATCTGCCGCGCGCGATTCAACGCGGGGTACGTCAGCGTCATACGCGTCCGCCCCTGGTAGACGCCGGTGACCGCGACGTCGCGATCCAGCGTCGCGAGGACGGGATCGCCGGGCACGAGCGAGGCGGTGTGTCCATCGGGGCCGAGCCCGAGGTGCACGAGATCGAGCTGATCGGGAAGCGCATCTGCATACACCGCGGCAGCAGCCTCGAGATCCTGGGCCCAGACGGGCATGGCACGGACGTCGACGGCTCCGCCGGGCGGCAGGCTGCGCTGGAGCTGCACGAGGTTGCGATCAGCGTCTCCATCGGGCGCGATGCGCTCGTCGACCTGGAAGATCGTGACCTTCTCCCACGGCATGCGCCCGTAGAGGCTCGCGAACATCGTCCACGGCGTTCGGCCGCCCGAGACCGCAAGCGTGAATCGATCGCGGGCGGCGACCGCGACTGCCGCCGCTGCAGCGACGATCTGAGCGCCGCGTTCGGCCACCGCGTCCACGTCCGGCAATACCTCGACCTCGAGCGCCATCAGCCCGCCTTCTCGTCGTGGCCGCCGAACTGCTTGCGCATGGCGGAGAGCAGGCGGTTCTCGAAGTCGTCCAATCCGCGGGACGAGAATCGCGAGTAGAGCGCGGTCGTCAGAACCGGAGCGGGCACTCCTGACTCGATCGCAGCGATCGACGTCCAGCGGCCCTCGCCGGAGTCGGAGACGCGCCCGGCGAACTCCTCGAGCTTCGGTGACTCCTGCAAAGCCTGCGCGGTCAAGTCGAGAAGCCACGACCCGACCACGCTGCCCCGACGCCAGACCTCGGCGACGTTGGCCGTGTCGATTTCGTACTGGTAGAGCTCGGGGTGTTCGAGGGGAGCGGTCTCGGCGTCCATCTCTTGCTGCCGCTTTCCGATATCGGCATTCGCGATGATGTTCAGTCCTTCCGCGTACGCCGCCATGAGGCCGTACTCGATGCCGTTGTGCACCATCTTCACGAAGTGGCCGGCGCCGTTCGGCCCGCAGTGGTAGTAGCCGTGCTCGGCCTGGCTCGGCTCGCCCGTGCGTCCCGGCGTGCGTGCCGCGGAATCGACACCCGGCGCGATCGACGCGAAGATGGGGGAGAGGCGCTCGACGACCTCGTTCTCGCCGCCGATCATCAGGCAGAAGCCGCGCTCGAAGCCCCAGACGCCGCCGCTCGTGCCGACGTCGACGTGGTGGATGCCCTTCTCGCGGAGGGCGTTCGCGTGGCGGATGTCCTCGACGTAGTGCGTGTTGCCGCCGTCGATGATCGTGTCGCCGGGCTCGAGCACCTCAGCGAGCGCCGCGATCGTCTTGTCGGTGATGTCGCCCGCGGGGACCATCACCCAGGCGGCGCGCGGCTTCTCGAGCTTCGCCGCGAACTCCTCGAGCGACGTCGAGCCCGTCGCGCCGTCGGCTTCGAGCGCTGCCACGGCATCCGGATGGATGTCGTAGCCGACGCAGCGATGGCCGTCGCGCATGAGCCGCCGGACGATCCCGGCGCCCATCCGGCCGAGCCCGACCATTCCGAGCTGCATGGGAGTGTCTGTGGCCACCGCTCAGCCTCCTTGTCGCAGGATGAATCGCTGGACGGCGTTGGCGAAGCCGTCGTCGTCGTTCGCGGTCGTGACGTGTCGCGCGGCGCGCTGCACCTCGCGGTGAGCATTGCCCATCGCGATCGAGAGCCCCGAGCGGGCGAACATGAGCACGTCGTTCGGCATGTCGCCGATCGTCGCGATGTGCTCCTCGGGGATGGAGTAGCGCTGCGCGAGGAACTTGACGACCGCGCCTTTGTTCGCCTGTGGGTGCGTGACATCGAGGTAGTAGGGCTGCGAGCGCGACGCGGAGACGTGCTCTGCGAGCTCGGCATGAGCCGCACTCTCGGCGGTCGCGACTGCGTCGTAGTCGTCGCTCACGCCGACGATCTTCGCCACCCCGTTCTCGATGCCGTCGAACGTGTCGACCACCGTCGGCGCGAACTGCACGGTGTGCGTCTCGCGTGCGACATGCGGGCCGTCGGGATCGCGCACGAACCAATCCGCGCCCTGGTAGACCCAGACGGACAGGCTCGCGGACTCGAGGATCTCGATCGTCCGCGGGACAAGCGCGGGCGGGACCGTGCGCTCTTCGACGACGTCCATCTGCGGCTCGACGACGAGGCCGCCGTTGAAGCCCGCCAGCGGCGCGCGCAGATCGAGTGGCTCGACGAGCATCTCCATCCCCCGCGGCGGCCGTCCGCTCGTCAAGGCGAAGTGGATGCCCTCCTCGTGCAGTTCGTGCACGGCCTCGATGGAGCGCGGAGCCAGCTCCTTCTGCGGCGTGACGAGCGTGCCGTCGACGTCGGAGAGCAGGAGGCGGATCGTCACTTCAGCTCCCGGTAGCGGCGGATGAGCGCGTTCGTCGAGGAGTCGTGCGCGAGCTCCGGCTCCGCCTCGCTCGTGAGCTCCGGGATGATCCGCTGCGCGAGCGCCTTGCCGAGCTCGACGCCCCACTGGTCGAAGGAGTTGATCCCCCAGACCGTCCCTTGCACGAAGACGCTGTGCTCGTAGAGCGCGACGAGCGCGCCGAGCGTGTGCGGCGTCAGCTCCTCGGCCAGGAGGACGTTCGACGGGCGGTTCCCCTCGAAGATCCGGTGCGGCACGACCGCCGCCGCCGTTCCCTCTGCGCGCACCTCCTCGTCGGTCTTCCCGAACGCAAGCGCCTCGGCCTGCGCGAACACGTTCGACATGAGGATGTCGTGGTGGTCGCCGAGCGGGTTGAGCGTCTTCGCGAAGCCGATGAGGTCGACCGGGATGAGCTTCGTCCCCTGGTGGATCAGCTGGTAGAAGCTGTGCTGGCCGTTCGTCCCGGGCTCGCCCCAGAAGACCGCGCCCGTCTCGTAGTCGACCGTGCGGCCGTCGAGCGTCACGTGCTTCCCGTTCGACTCCATCGTGAGCTGCTGGAGGTAGGCGGGGAAGCGCTTCAGGTACTGGCTGTACGGCATGACGCCGACCGTCTGGGCTCCGAAGAAGTCCGCGTACCAGACGCAGAGCAGCCCCATGAGCGCGGGAAGGTTCCGCTCGAGCGGCGTCTCGCGGAAGTGCTCGTCCATCGCGTGGAAGCCGGCGAGCAGGTCGCCGAATGCGTCGGGCCCGATCGCGAGCATCGTCGACAGGCCGATCGCCGAGTCCAGCGAGTAGCGGCCGCCGACCCAGTCCCAGAAGCCGAACATGTTCTCCGGGTCGATGCCGAACCTCGCGACCTCGTCCGCGTTCGTCGAGACGGCCACGAAGTGCTTCGCCACCGCGTCCTCGTCGCCGAGCGCAGCGAGCGCCCAGGCGCGTGCCGAGTGCGCGTTCGTCATCGTCTCGAGCGTCGTGAACGTCTTCGACGAGATGACGAAGAGCGTCTCGTCGGGCGCGAGGTCGCGGGTCGCCTCGACGAAGTCCGTCGAGTCGACGTTCGAGACGTAGCGGAAGGTGAGATCGCGACGCGTGTAGTGACGTAGTGCCTCGTACGCCATCACCGGCCCGAGGTCGGAGCCGCCGATGCCGACGTTCACGACGTTGCGGATCGGCTTGCCCGTGTGGCCTTTCCAGTCGCCGGAGCGGATGCGCTCGGAGAACGCGGCCATCCGGTCGAGCGTCTCGTGCACCTGCACGACGACGTCGACGCCGTCCACGACGAGCGAGCGCTCGCGCGGCATGCGCAGCGCAACGTGGAGGACCGAGCGGTTCTCGGTCGTGTTGATCCGATCGCCGCGGAACATCGCATCCGTGCGCTCGGGGAGGCCAGACTCGTCGGCCAACTGCAGCAACAGGCGCAAGGACTCGTCGGTGACGCGGTTCTTCGAGTAGTCGAGGTAGATGCCGGCGCCCTCGGCGGCGAGCCGCTCGCCGCGTGTCGCGTCATCGGCGAAGAGGTCGCGCAGGTGGAGGTCGCGGATCTCGGCGTAGTGGCGCTCGAGCGCAGCCCCACGCGGGCCGTTCGCGGAGCGGCGTCATCGCGACCCTTTGTGAATGAACTCGTTACGCAGCGGACCAATCGCGCCGCAGTGTCATGCGACGATGGCGCGTCGCCGACGCCGGTGCCACCGGAGCTCGCCGCTCGTACGACGTGGGCGTCGACGAGCGCGGTGGCGTCGCGGATCACGTCGACGCGCGCCGAAGACGTCGTCGAGGTCGCGAGCAGCGGTACGGCTCGCTCGTCATGCCGCGCCACATCCACGGAGTCGGCCATCGGTTCACGGCAGCCATGGATTCCTCCATCCCCCGTAGTTGCGAACCAGCTCGTCCGACGACGCCGGTCCCCACGTTCCGGGCTCGTAGATCTCGACGGGCGGCGGCGAGTCGACGAGCGGCTGGACGACGCGCCACGTCTCCTCGACGGCGTCCTGGCGCGCGAAGTGGCTCGACTCGCCCCGCATAGCCGCATGCAGGAGAACCTCGTACGGCGTCGGTCCTTCCCCGCCGAACTCGGCGAACTCCATGTCCAGCTGGACGGAGCGAAGCGCCATCTCGTCGGCGTGCTTCGCCTGCATGCGGAGGCGCGCGCCCGGGCGGGGCCCGATCCGCAGCACGAGCTGGTTGGGCTCGGGCCGGGGCGCGTCTCTGCGGGACGAAGCCGAGCCACGGCGTCGTGTTGAACACCACTCGCACCTCGGTCACGGTCGCCGGCAGCGACTTGCCCGGCGCGGATGAAGAACGGCACGCCCGACCAGCGCCAGTTGTCGATCTCGATCCGCAGCGCGCAGAACGTCTCCGTCTGCGAGTGCGGCGCGACGCCCTCGACATCGAGGTATCCGCGGTACTGGCCGCGAACGTACTGCGCCGGATTCGCCTCGGCCATTGCCACGAAGACGTCGCGCTTGCGGTTGTTGATCACGTCGACGCCGCGCCCCGTAGGAGGTTCCATGGCGACGAGGGAGAGGACCTGGAGGAGGTGGTTCTGGACCACGTCGCGCATGGCACCGACCGGGTCGTAGAAGCGGCCCCGATCAGCGACGTCGAAGCTCTCGCCCATCGTGATCTGCACCGACGACACGAAATGCCGGTTCCAGACGGGCTCGAGGATCGTGTTCGCGAAGCGGAGGTAGAGGATGTCCTCGACCGACATCTTCCCGAGGTAGTGGTCGATGCGAAGCAGCTGCGACTCGTCGATGAGCGCATGCAGCATCTCGTTGAGCTCCAGCGCGGACGCGAGGTCGTGGCCGAACGGCTTCTCGATGACGATGCGTGCGTTCTTCGTCAGGCCCGCGCTCGCGAGTCCGCCGACGACTGTCCCGAAGAGCGAGGGCGGGATCTCGAGATAGAAGACCGGCTGCTCCTTGCCGTCGATCGCCTTGGCGACCTCGGCATACGTCGCCGCATCCGTGAAGTCGCCGTGGTGGTACGAGAGCCGCTTCGCAAGTCGCGCGAAGACCTGATCGTCGAGCTCTTCGCCCGTCGCGACGATCGAGTCACGTGCGCGCTCGAGGAGCTGCTCGAGCGTCCAGTCCTCGAACGCCACGCCGACGATCGGGCAATCGAGGAGGCCGCGCGCCTCGAGGCGATACAGCGAGCGGTACGTCATGACGCGCGCGAGATCGCCGGTGATCCCGAAGATCACGAGTACGTCGGCAGGCTGAGGCCCGCCGTTCGCCTGCCGGTTCACGAGTAGAGCATTTCAGCTTCCCGATGGAGTGGCAAAGCGACCCATCACGGTCGAGACCGTCGACGGATCCGGCCGGACGCTCCGGGTCGACGGGGGTTACCCGTACGTCATGGTGCTCACCGGCGACATCCCGGCAGTGCAGCGTCGCGGGCTCGCTGTCGAGCCGATGACCTGTCCGCCGAACGCGTTCCGCAGCGGCGAGGCGCTCGTCACTCTCGGGCCGGGCGAGTCGCACACTGCGGGATGGGGGCTGTCGCCGACGATCGGCGCGGGAGAGTGAGCCGCCTCGCTGTCTGTGCGCTAGGAGACGCCGAGTGCCTCCTCGAGCTTCGCGATCGTCGCAGCCTCGACGTCCGTGAGTCCGCCCTTCGCCTCGGCGACGAATGCGCCGAGACCGAGCACGAGCTCGCGATAAGCATCCACCTCGTCGGACGCCTTGACGGCGAGCGTCGCAACCGAGGAGCGGAGCGCGGCGAGCGTCTCCGTCTCGACCTCCTGGGGTGAGTCGGTGAACCCGAATCCCGTCCCCTTCGCATGCGCAAGCTCCCGGATCAGATCGCTCGCACCGCTCTCGCGCTGGTTCCCGAGGTACTTCGCGAGCGCGGAGGCCTCGCCGAAGGTGTCCGTGAAGTCGCGATCGCTCACGGAGACCAGCACGCCGGCGCCCGTGATCCCTTTTTGCATCGTCTTCCACTCGTCTTCCGAGAAGTCCGCCTTCGTCGCCATGTCCGGCTCCTTTCGAGGTGTGGCTCCAGTCTGGGAATTGGTATCAGCGATCCGGGCGTAGGATCCTGACGTGGCGCTGGCCATTACGACTGTCGACCTCGCGCGCCTGCAGTTCGCGACGACCTCGCTCTACCACTTCCTCTTCGTCCCGCTGACGCTCGGCCTCGCTCCGCTCATCACGGTCATGCAGACGCTCTGGTACCGGGGAGGCGACGAGGCGTGGCTCCGCCTCGCGCGCTTCTTCGGGACGCTGATGCAAAGGAGCGCACGGACGGGGGCTCAGTAGTTCCGGCGCCGGCGACCTAGCTCGGCGCCTGCGGAGCGAAGGGTCGGAGCTCGTCCTGGCCGCTCTGGATGACGCCGTAGTGCGACTCGGGCACCTCGTTCCAGGCGCCTACCAGATCGCTCAGGGGCTCGGAGACGACGAGGCGTGCCTCGTCGGAGAGCTCGTGCAGGACGGCGACTTCGGGGTGTTGCGCGCGAAGCGTGTCCACGCGCGTGGAGTAGAAGAGCGACCGCGACGTCCCTACGCTCGAGTAGCGGAACGCCCACAGGCGCGTGCCGTCGCTCGTCGCCACCGTCATCTGGATCGGATGCTCGACGCCATGTGCGCCGCCCACCTGCTCGATGAGTCCGACGGCGCGCTCTACGGCGCCGGGCGGGTCGTCCTCGAGCCCGAGCGTGAGCGCGAGGAAGAAGAAGACCTCGGAGTCGGTCGAGCCTTCGATCGCCGGATACAGCTCGGGGTCGATCGCCAGCACGAGCTCGCGCTTGATGCGCGAAAAGTCGGCGATGAGGCCGTTGTGCATCCAGAGCCAGCGGCCGTGGCGGAACGGATGGCAGTTCGTCTGCTGAACGGGCGATCCGGAGGTGGCTCGGATGTGCGCGAAGACGAGCTCCGACCGGACGTGCGCGGCAAGGTCTCTCAGGTTTCGATCGCTCCAGGCAGGCTCGACGCTGTGGAACGTCCCTGGCGTCTCGCGGTCGCCGTACCAGCCGACGCCGAAACCGTCACCGTTCGTCGTCTCCGCGCCCATCGTCGAATGCAGGCTCTGGTCGATGAGCGAGTGCTTCGGCTTGTAGAGCAGGTCTTCGAGAAGCACGGGCGACCCCGAATACGCAAGCCAGCGGCACATCAGTGGGCGAAGGCGCTCCCGCTCGCCTCGTCGTGCACGGGGGCGCCCGCCGGGAGCTCGTGACGTGGAATCGTTCGCGCCTCGAGGCTGAAGTGGGGAGCGATCGCAAGGTCGGGGGAGTGTTTCTCGGCTGTCTTGGGGTGCTTGAGCGTCACAGTTCCCTTTCGTCGCGGGGGTCGAGTATCTCAGCGATCGCCCTCGGCCACGCGGCGTGTTCACCCGATGGACACGTCGGCTAGACAGCGATGCTGATGGGCTGCGTCGCCAGCCAGATCACGGTCCCGAGGAACAGCGTGCACCCGACCCCGAGTGCGAACCGCCGCAGCCGCAGGTCGTCGAGCTTCGTGCTCATGCCTGCGAAGAAGAGCGAGACCGAGAAGAGGACGACGCCGAGAACGTAGTTCGACGCGCGTTGGATGTTCCGGCGGACCTGCGCCGCCGAAACCTCGGCATCCGCATCGAGCTGCTCGGCCTCTGCTTCCGCGGCGAGCTTGTATTGCGGCATGACGAACGGCGTCGGCGGCGCGTTCGGGTTCGTCAACGGCTTCGTCGCGAGCCAGGCTGCGAACGCAGGCTTGAACTCCGCGCGGAAGCGCGTCTCGTAGAACTCCTTGAGCTCGGTCTGATCCTGCGCGTACGCGTCGATCCACTGGATGAACGTCGCGACGTCGACCTCCTTCTGGGCCTCTGCGAGGCCCTGCGCACGCGCGGCGTCGATTCGGATCGCGTTGGTACGGCTCGACGCCTTCGTCTGCTCGCCGTTCCAGCGCGTCGCCTGGTACCCGCTCCAGGCCGTGGCGACGGCGGCGAGTGAGAGCAGGACGGTCGCGACGACCTCGGTGCGGTCGGTCATCGTTCGATGCCAGTCTGGTCGCACGGCGGCTCGACGGTGTTGTCGACCGCCGCACGAGCCTCGTCGAGGATCCGCAGCGTGCGCTCCATCGCGACCGGCCGGATGCTTCCGAGACCGGGCCGGTAGGGGTTGTCGAGCGCGTAGATGGCGAGCAGGGTGACCACGACGATCGTCGCCGCGGAACCGATGAGCATCGCCTGCGAGCGCTTCATCTCGGCGCTGTCGGCGAAGAAGAGCATGAACGCGAAGATCACGGCGGCGCTCAACAGCAGCACGATCCAGAGCGTCGTCGGCGTGATCCCGGCCGCTCCGTGCACGCGGTCTCGGCGTGCCTCCTCTCGGTCGGACGTCTGGTCCAGCCACTTCGCGAACGCCGTCTCCTGCACGACCCCGGACGGCTCGGTGGCTCTGATGGTCCTGAAGAGCGCCACGCCCCACGGATTGAGGGCATCGCCCAGCTCGCCCGATTCCATCCGCGGCCACTCCTGCGCGACCACCGACCTGCCGTAGCAGACGAGCTCACCGGCGAGGCGATCCCTCGTCTCGGGAGTCAGGAACTGCGCGGTCTCGAACTGCTGGACGACGACAAGCGCCTCGGCCTCGGCACCCGCTCGCGATTGATCGTAGGTCGAGAAGGCGAGGAAGATCACGAAGCCGGCAAAGATCGCGAACCCGGTTGCGAGCACGCCGAACACGCCGGATGCGCGGTCGCCGTCCGTGAAGTAGCTCCCCTCCGGCGCACGTCGTCGCACGAGCAGCATCGCGGCGATCGCAATCGCGTCCGCGACGACGAGGATCACGCACCCAAGGAGCAGATTCATTGGGCGCGGACTCTACTTCGCATGTCTCCGCCCGCCCGAACGTCCGACGACGCTGGTGCCACTCCGCGTACGGCTAGACCACGCCCTGGAGTTGCTGACGCCAGCCGCGCAGGAGGCCGTGCACGGCGGCAGCTCCGATGATCGGTGCGTCCGGCAGGCTGAGCTGTGACGGATAGAGGATGAACGGCCGCGTCTGCGGTCCGCCGAGCCCACCGTGGAAGCAGATGAGCTCCTCGAATGCACAGCCTTCGTCGAGCTGCGGGTCGTAGAAGCTCCCGACCATGATGTCGGCGACGTCTGCGAAGCCGTCGGTTCGACGCAGGTGCTGTGCGGCGGTCGGAGAGAAGTGCGAGAGCGGATCCTCCCCTTCGATGCGGTCGTCCGAGAGGTAGCGGGCCCCGCCACCACCGAGCGCGACCGCGCCGTCCTTCTCCGACCGCACGAGAAGCCAGCCGACGTGCGGATGTTCGCGGAGCGCAGGGATGAGTGCGGGATGGCGTTCCTCGATCTCCTCGAGCGTCATGCGACGGCGCTCTTCCATGAGGTAGATGAGGCCGAGGTTCCCGGAGCCGAGCACGACGACCCCGCGATCGGAAACGTCGTTCTTCGGTCGCTTCTTCGCGCTGTCCGTACCGGTCGCTTCGCCCACGGCGAGACCGACCATCGCGTTCTGCTCGTCCCCTCCGGCGAACCCAGTGACCTCCCCCGACGCAAGCGAGCGCTCGACGAGCTCGTCGAGCCCGTAGCCGTTGCGCTGCTTGAAGGTCGCTCCCTGCGTCTGCCCGTGGTCGGAGAGAACGACGATCGCGTACGGGCGCGACGAGTACGTGCGCGCACGGTCGATCCGGCCGAACTGCTGGTCGAGCTTCCGGAGCGCCTCGAGCGTGTCCGCCCGCTCGAGCCCGGAATGGTGCGCGACCTCGTCGTAGCTCGAGAACGTCGCGTAGATAGCAGGTCTCCCCTTGAGCATGTCGGAGAGCACGCCGTAGACGATCAGGTCACGGACGACGACGCACATGGCGGCCCGCATGAACGGGTAGAGCCCGCTGCGGTGACCTCTCGGCCGGACGTCTCGGCGAATCGCGCGGAGTGCGGCGGTCCACTCCAGGAAGACCTCCCAGAAGAACAGGACGAGCACCCTGGTGACGTTGAACCCGTTCGAGAAGAACGCGCGATAGCCGGGGTTCGCGCCCTTCTCCGCCTCCATCCGGCTGACCGTGAGGATGACGTGATCGGCCTCACCCGAGAGCAGATTTCCCCGGCTCGCGCCGCCGTCCGTGAGCAGGCCGACACCGGTCGAATGGCGACGCTCGATCTCGGCGCAGTCCGCCGGTGCGGAGCACGTCATCATCGTCGCCGTCTCTTTCTCGACCCAGCGGAACGCCGGCATGTTCTCGTTCGACCCGAGCAGGATGCCCGCCTGGCTCGCCCCGGTCTGTGACGAGAGGTCGGGCTCCCATTCCGCGAAGCGATGGTCGCCGTCGGCGACCCAGCGCGCCATGTTCGGTGCGTTGCCGTCGCGCATGGCGCGCTGGAGCACGGGCAATGCGAGCCCGTCGATCTCGAGGTACACGATCCCCGGGACCTCGGTCTCCACGCGCTCGCCCGACCGGCGCGCGATGCGCTCGATGACCCGAAGGGTGTACGTGTCGTCGTCGTTGGTCCCGAAGAGGACGTCCAACACGACCGTGACCGCCGAGGCGATGAGCGCCGTGAGGAGCGCCCACCAGAAGCTGTCCACCTCGATCGCGTTGTCCGTGAGGCCGGACGCAGCGAGGAGCATGAGCGCATCGAGGACGAGGACGATGAGGAAGCCGAGAACGAGCGTCAGCGGCAGCCTGATCGCCGCGACGACCGGTATGACCAGCGCGTTCAGGACGGCGATGACGAGGGAGACGACGACAGCGCCGAGAAATGTCTGGATCTCGACGTGCGGCACGATCCACGCCGCGACGAAGAGCGCTGCTGCTGAGACGAGCCAGGACACGAGGAGCTTGAACGGTTTGATCTTCGGCCGGACCAGCCGCTGCTCCGTTGTCGTCTCTCGCGCGCTCAAGTGGCTCCTCTCGATCGGTGGCGTGTCGCGCGTCAATACTGACGTGTACGCGATCGGCCACGCACGGTATCCGTCATCTTCATCCGCTCAGTGCACGCGAGAGGATGTCTTCGACGACCAGCGACTTCGCGTCCGCGTAGTTCTGCACGTACTTCCACTCGCGCGTCGCGAGCTCGCGCTTCGCGCTGAGGTAGAGCTCGCGATCGTCGTCGTGCGTGCGGAGCCAGTCGCGGAAGGCGAGCATCCGATCGACTTCCTCGCACCCCTCCGAGAAGGTGTGGAGGTTGACGTTCGTGTCGGGGCCCTTGAAGCACCGGTGCTCGAACCAGTCCGGCTCGCGGATTCGCAGGACGTAGCCCGCGGCCTCGAGCGGCGGAACGTACGCGGCCTCGTCGCGCGTATCCGCGACGACGAGCACCATGTCGATGATCGGCTTGGCCGCGAGGCCTGGAACCGACGTCGAGCCTGCATGCTCGAGCTGCAGCACCTTTGGCCCGAGCGCGCCGCGGATGCGTGCTGCCTCGCGCTCGAAGAGCCGCGGCCACTCGGGGTCGTACTCGGCGAGGTGGATCGTCGTGTTGTGCTCTTTCAACTCGCCGATAACTCCAGCGCGGATCTCTTCGTCGCTGAGCGGGGTGGTCATCCGAGCGATGGTAATGCCGGGCCGACCCCAGTCCTCCCCGGGGGAGGGGAAACGGAGGACGCCACGTCGACCCGGCGTCCCTGGCTTCGCGCTTGCGTGCCGAGTCCCTTCCGCCGGCCGCGCGTTTCGGCAGAGGCAACGCGTGGGTACATCCAGGCAGCGACGAACGAGGAGGTAGCAGGGAGGATGTCAACAGTGGAAGAGGGGCCCGAGGACGAGACCGGCTACGGCGCGGCCGTCACGGGTGACAGGGACGACGCACCCGAGCAGGATCAGCCGCGGACGCGCGAGCCGGCGTCCGAGGAGGAAGCCGAGCAGGGCAACTACGCGAACACGGACGACGAGGAGTCGTGATGGGACGCGAGGGAGGAATGGCCGGTCTGACCGTCGGCGGCGCGATCGTGATCGCCGGGATCGTGATCGCGATCTTCTGGAGCGTGATCGTCGGGATCATCGTCGCGCTCGTCGGCCTGCTTGCGTTCGGCGGATTCGCGCGCGGTCGCTGGTACTAGCCCGAGGCCGGCGACGCTCGTGGCCTCCGGGCGTGGGGATCACCCGTGCCTGTCCACCGCCTACTGTTCGCAGATTCGTTCCAGGATCCGCCGCACGGCAAGAGGACACGGAGTTCGAATCGCGTTGAAGGGCAGGGTCCCGCGGTTAGCTCGCCGACCGCCGCGGCGTTCACACGTTCGGGACAGGCATCTGGTGGGCAATCGTCACGCTCGGCACCGTCGGCTACGGCGACGTCGTTCCCACGACGGCGTGGGGTCGCGTTCTCGGCGGCTTCGTCATCGTCGTCGGGATCACGTTCATCTCGTTCCTCACAGCTACGGTCACCTCCTACTTCGTCTCCGTTGACCAGGAGACCGAGCAGGCGAAGGAACGCGGGTTCCGCGCTGCGAGCGACAACGAGACACGAGAGCTGCTCAGGCAGCTCGACTCACGACTCGCGACGATCGAACAGGTGCTCCGCACCGCGCCGCCTGACTAGCCGTTAGACCCGAAGGCGCCTCGACGATCAGCCGATTGCAGTTAGTGTCTGCGCCCTGATGCCTCGACGCGCGACCTCGACACGACCACGGAGCCTGAATCGCCGAGGCCAAGTACAAGCACGATGACCGAGGACGACGGTGCCCAAGAGGCTCGAGGGCGGTCGCGGACACGCCTGATCGGCGCACGCGTGCTGACCGTCGTGGCGGTCCTGCTCGCGCTCGTCGGGATGGTCGCGTTCTACGTCGAGCATACGGCTCTCGACCCGGACGGCTTCGAGGCGATCTCCCGCAACATGATCGAGAACGACGAGATCCGAACACAGGTCGCCGCCAAGTCGGTCGACACGCTGTTCGAGAACGTCGACGTCGAGGCGGCGATCGCGCGAGCGACTGCCTCCTGCGCAACAAGGACTCGCACCCGTACTGGCCGGCCTTGCTCGTTCCGGCGCCGATCGGGCCGCTGACGCGGCGCTCGAACGGCCACGTGTGCAGACGGTGTGGGTCGAGGTGACGACCAGGACGCAGCGCCAGCTCGTGCGGTTGCTGGACGACGACACGACGTTCATCCAGACCGAGGGCGGCGCGGTCGTGCTCGACCTGCGTCCGATCGTGATCGAGCTCGGCGATCAGGTCGCGGTCATCGGAAAGGTTTCCGAGAGGCTCCCCGAGTCCTCGGGGAAGATCGCCATCCTCGAGGAGAGCCAGCTCGAGACGGCACAGTCGATCACGAAGATCCTGCGCGCAGTCGCGGACTGGATGTGGCTCGTCGCGCTTGCGGTCGCTGCGTTCGCGATCTGGCTGGCCCGCGGTCGCCGCAGGCTCGAGCTCCGTGCGCTCGCGATCGGCGTGCTCGTGGTGGGGCTGCTGATGTTGGCTGTGCGCCGCTTCGCCGGCGACTACCTCGTCGACTCACTCGTGAAGGACGACGCGGTCAAGCCGGCGGGCCACGATGCATGGAGCATCCTCACGCAGACCCTCGCCGACCGCGCCTGGGTGTGGATCATCCTCGGCGTCGTCACGCTCCTCGGAGTCTGGTTCGTCGGCGAGACTCGTCGTGCGGCAGATGCGCGCCGTGCCGCAGCCCCGGCTCTGGAGAATCGCGTCACGACCTACGCTCTTGCCGTTGGCGCGCTGCTCGTGCTCGCACTCGTCGCTCCGGCCATCGCCCGGGGCTGGCTGTCGGCGCTGGTTCTGCTCGCCCTCGTCATCGTCGGTGTGGAGGTAGTCCGGAACCTCGTCCTGCGAGAAGCACCGCCTCACAGCTGAGCAACAGCGAGTCTTCTCGGACTCCATCAACGAAGGAGGAGCGGTATGCCTTTGGCTCTCAGTGCGTGGTACCTGTGGGGAGGACTGTTTGGCCTCCTCTGGTTCATCTGTTTGGTTTCAGCCGGGGTGCTGACTTGGAAGAACGGCCATAAGGTCATGTTCTTCATCGGGTTCCTCGTCCCCATCATCTGGATCGTCGGCGCGATGATCGGCAGGAAGCCCGCTCCATATCAACCGGGCCTCAGACCCTAAGAGGCCGCTCCTCGATCCGCAGGGTACGAGGCGAGCTCCTGCTCGTCTCCACAGGGAATCGGCTGGGGACTCTCCACTACTGCGATACGGTGGGCGCTATTGCCGTATGAGCGTGATGGCACATCCGACAGAGGAGGAGACAATGGTCCTGGCCACGGCGAAGATCGAGGATTTCGATCGCTTCTGGAATACGTTCTCAACCAAGGGCGCTGAGAAGCGAAAGCAGCACGGCTGCAAGGGGTCGCACGTCTTTCGGGATCCCAATGAGAGCGACCGGGTTTGGGCGATCTTCGACTGGGACGAGGCGGGCTGGCAAAGCTTCACCTCGGACCCTGAGGTTCCGGCGATCTTTCAGGAAGCCGGGTTCACGCAAGGTCCGCCCAAGTCGGCGGAGTTCCTCCGCCAGCACGACGCCTAGCTGGAAGCGGACGATGGGACTCGAACCCACGACACCTGGCTTGGGAAGCAGAGCCGAGCCTTCTCGTGCGTGCCCGTGTGTCTGCGAAACGGCTTAGCTCAGCCAGGTTGATGCCGTGGGCCGCGTTAGGTACCCACCTTTGCCCGCCTCACCGTTCCAGATTCGTTCCATGAGTCCGCCGCAAGGCAGGAATGACGCGAAGTGCGAACCGCGTGAACGGACAGGGTCACGCACCCTATGGGGTGGTGCTCGCGCAAGGCGCTGACGACTACGATCCCCGACAGCCATGCGGGTTTGCGGCACTCGCCAGTCCGTCGACCCGCATGGCTACGTGAGTCGATTCTCGGATGTTTGGGCATGAGTGGGCCACGGCCTTGGCGGGACGAAACCTTAGTCCGGTGACTCGCCGCGTCGCGCCTTAGCCGCATCGTGGTCGCGCTCGGACGAATCTCGCGGTCGAACTTGTTTGCGCGGCGCATAGCGTCGTAGACCGCGTCCCAGTGACGTGAGACCTCTCCTAGCCCACGGGCCGTCGTCAAGGCGGCTTCCTCAAGTCTCGCGTTCACTTTCTCGACCTCGGCCAAGCGCTCCTCGAGGCCGCGCATCTTCGCCGCGAGTTGGCTCAACTCCTCGGCGACTACCTCGTAGTCATCCACGTATCGACATGATCCGCGGCTGGCAACGATTCGTCAACCTCGGCGTTCGGGCCGACTCGGGCAAGCCGAGCTACCCGAGTCCGCGCGCAGGCGCCATCACCGGATCGTGGAAGGGGCCGCGGCGGGCATGGCCGGAGGGATCGGGGGAAGGGATCTACCGGCTTCGCGACCTGCGGCCCGCCGCGGACGCGGGACTCAAGCAGATCGACCGTTCACATTCAACAGCTTCGTGATGAACGATCGAGGAGCGTTCCCCCCAGCCCATGAACTAATCGATCTGGATGGCGGTGATCCGGGGCTCGAGGCGGGCATCGACGCGGGTCACGCGAGCACGAGTCGGGTGGTCGCGCAGGAAGCGGACGACTTCGATGACGTCGCCTACCTCGGGAAGATCCTCGCCGGTGTACTTGTAGAACTCGTCGACCGTATCCGAGTCCTTCATGGTGAGCCACACGCTGTAGTAGCTCTTCGCCTCGGCCACAACTACCACCGAGGCCATCGCGCCGAGCTCTTCCGCGCCGAGCTCTTCACGTGTGAGGGCTCCTTCTCCGCCTCGGCGCGAGGGGCCATCGTGATCACCCGGTGGTCGTCCACCGATTCCGTTACCCCCGCGACGAACCACGTCTCTCCGTCCCGTACCAGCGCGTCTCCGACGTTGGGCACGCGTTCCGTCTTTGCGTACTCCCAAGCGCCAGACGGGAAACGGATCGTCAAGGATTCAGAGGCCACAGGCCTTCTCCCTCCGCTCGACCTGGCGCAATGTCAGGCGGGCACGGCGAGAGGAAGAACTCTAGGTAGTGATTCCAGAGTAGCCGACTTTGTGCTCTTCGAAACATTGTGCTTGAGCGTCCTCGTTCCCCTCCCCTCCTGGGGGCGGCCGATTGGGTTGCCAGGCGCGGCCGTTTGTCGTTGCCCTGATTGGGGCATGCCTTGTGTGCCAGGCCGTTCTCGGACGTATCCCTTCCCCTCGGTTCGGGTGCGCCCTTGAGTAGCGAGCCTGGCATTCTCGGTGATCGGCTCCTCACAACACGCGAGGTCGCCGCGTTCCTCGGCATCTCGCCCGAGACCGTCCTGCGGCGGTGGCGCTCCGGCGTGCTCCCCGGTTACCGACTCGCGTCGAACGTGCTGCGGTTCCGGGAGTCGGAGATCGAGGCGTGGCTCGAGGCACAGAGGGAAGTGCCCGCGGTGGCAGGAGTGAGCCGGTGAGCCGGGAAGGGTCTGAGGTAGCCGGGTCGCTTCGTTGCTCTTCCGCATTGCCCTCCGCGGTGGAGGGGCGAGGGGGAGCGGCCCGGCGGTTTCCGCGCGATCGCGCTGGCGCTCGCTGCCACGAAGCCGCTCGACCGCCCGCTCTCCTCGGGCAACGCGGAGGTCTGGTGGGGATCCGATCGAGGTCGGCGGCAGCACCGACTACGGGACGCCGCTCCACGGCTGGTCGGGCTGCAACGACCCAGCAGCCCACCTGCCGAACCCGCCTCATCCTTCGCGAACGCGCGAACGCCCCTCTCAGGCCGCCTCAGACGCCGAGAGGCCCCCGGCCAGGTCAGTACCCCAGTCGAGGGCGGGCCTTAGTAGCGTTCTCAGCGCCGACAACCGACGCGAGCGCTCAGCGCGCGATCGCCAGCGCGACCTCGCCTGAGCCGAACGCCTCGCCCATCTTCTCGCGCGTCCGCTCGGCGTTGTCGCGGCGCTCGATCTCGTGCGTGTAGATCGCACCCGTGATCGCCTCGTTCGAGTGGCCCATCAGCCGTGAGACCCGGCAGCCTGACCGTTCCAGAACCGTTCCAAACTGGCTGTTCCGGCCCTCGGCGTTGCCTGTCGCGTATAACCGAAGGGCCTTTAGCAGGGCGTTTCGCGAAGCGGACGATGGGACTCGAACCCACGACACCTGGCTTGGGAAGCCAGTGCTCTACCAACTGAGCTACGTCCGCGAAGCTTGGATTTTAGCCGGGTTGCCGCCCTCGGTCTCTCGCTGCCGACGCCAACTCAGCGCCAACTCGTCGGTCGCCAAGAGCGGCATTGATGCCTGCTTTCAGGTCGCGGGCTAAGGCCTCGAAGTCTTCACCACCTGGGAGTTTGGTTGCACCACGGGGGGTGGTGTCGAGCCGCGCTCGAACATTTCGCAGCCACGCTCGGAGCCGCTCGATCTCGTTCTCGAGTTCCTCGTAGGTGTTGATGCGGTGGAGCAGCAGCGGCCCATCTTGTGGATTCGGCGCATACGGGTCAACGACGACCGTCGAGCGCGGCATCGGGCCGACAAGCCTCAACCTCGTGCCGTACCCGTCCTCATGCCAGGGCCGCGCCGTAGCGTGTTCTCGTAATTCTCGGTCTCGCGCAAGAGCTTTGTCCACGCTCACGGGGCCTCCCGGAGGCGATCACCTCCGCGAGCTTGCCATACGAATCCAGTCGACTGCGGAAGGCGTCGTCCGCGCCCGTCACGAGATGCCCATACGTCCGCTCAATCATCTCAAGCGAAGTGCCCATCACTCGCGCCAGTTCGAACGTCCCGACTCCGGCGGCGAGCGCGTTGGAAGCGAACGTGTGCCGAAGGACGTAGGCACTGGGGAGAGGGTCGACCGCTCGAACGTTTCGCAGCGACACCCACGCGAGGCTCCGCCGCAGGAGGGCACATGGGCGCCGCTGAGATACCCGCACTTGCAGACGGCGAGCCCCGCTGCCTCAATCGCGGTGTTCCACTCCCTCGCTCGCCAGTTGCGGAGGTTCAAGTAGCCGCCGCGAGAACAACGCCACAGCGGTCTCTAGCCGCGTCTTGACATCGTCCTCATGAGGCCGCCCTACAGTGGCGGCGTGCTGCGCGTTGCCCTCTGCGCTCTGCTCGCCACCGCGATCTCCTCGATTGGCGCTGCGACGGCTCCGGCCGCCGACCGGGCGGATGCGTCCGTCTTCGGGGGCCTCGGAACGTGGGTCGACATCTACGACGCGCCCGTCTACGCGGCGCCCGAGCGAACGGCGCAGCGCATGGCCTCACGGCGCGTGAAGACCGTCTGGGTCGAGACGGCGAACTACGGTGCGTCCGTCGACGTCGTGGATCCCGTTCGGCTGGGACGGCTCGTCGACGCGCTCCACGCGCGGGGAATCCGCGCAGTTGCCTGGTACCTGCCCGGGCATGTCAGGCCGGCGCTCGACACGCGCCGTGCGCTGGCGATGCTCACGTTCCGCACGCCTCGAGGCGTGGCCTTCGACGGGGTCGCTCTCAACATCGAGTCGACGAGGCTGAAGAACACGGCGCTCCGCTCGCAGCGCGCGGTCGCGCTCGCTCGGGGGCTTCGCGAAGCTGCGGGCGACACTCCGCTCGCGATCGTCCCCTTCAACCCGCGCGGACTCGAGCGACGGCCGTCGACGTGGCCGCGGTTTCCCTGGGCGGAGCTCGCGGAGAGCGCGGACGCCTTCGCACCGATGATCTACACGGGCGGCGCATGCACGGGCTTCGACGCGACGTACGGGTACGTGACCCGTGCACTGCGTCTTCTGCGCACCAACACCGGGCAGCCCGACGTCCAGATCCACGTCGCGGGAGGAGTCGCGAATCGGCTCGGCTCCGAGGAGCTTGCAGGCTTCGCCGCTGCGATCTCGGACGACGGGTCGACGATCGGCGTGAGCTTGTACGACTGGATGACGACACCGCCCGGCGCGTGGAAGTCTCTCGCGCCGCTCAGCCGCTAGCCGACCGACCACGCCTCGCGCAGCCGATCGCGCGTCGCGAGCAGGTGCTCCGGAATCACTTTCACGTCAGCGAGCACCGGCATGAAGTTCGTGTCTCCGGCCCAGCGCGGGACGACGTGCAGGTGGACGTGGTCGGCGATGCCCGCACCGGCCACGCGACCGAGATTCCACCCGAGGTTGAAGCCTCCAGGCGCGTAGACGCGCGTCAGCACGTCGATCCCCGCGACGGCGAGACGGTGGATCTCGATCGCCTCGTCGTCCGTCAGATCGCCGAGCGCACCGACATGGCGCCGCGGAGCGACCATGAGGTGCCCGGACGAGTACGGGAACTTGTTCAGCAGCGCGATCGCGGTGTCGCCGTCGTGCACGCGGAGCGAATCAGCCGGCGCGAGCGAGCCCGCCGCCTCAGCGCAGAAGACGCAGCCTTCCTGCTCGTCGGCCTGCGCGATGTACTCGAGCCGCCACGGTGCCCACAGAGGCTTCGCCATGGCGCGTTTCTACCACCGCTTGCGGCGTCGGCCCGACGCGCTCGTAGACTCCGCGCGATGAGCTACGCCTTCAAGCTCGCCGGTGCATGCATCGCTTTCCTGCTGCTCGGGGTGCTCGGGATCCTCATCTTCGACGCGATCTGGATGCGAGTTGGGCTCGGTGCCGCGATCCTGGTCGTCTGCGGCGGTCTCCTGCTCTTCGCCTGGAACACGGACCGCAAGGACAAGGCAGCACGCGCCGGGCTGGACGAGCTGCCGCGCGTCTGACGTCGCGACGACGCATAGGCGTCTGTCTCGTCCTCCTCTTCGCCGTCGCCGGCTGCTCGCAGACGCCGAGCGACCTCGACGAGAGCGCCGCGACCGTCGCACGAGTCGGGCGACGGCGACACACTCGACGTGCGTGGCGGCGCGCGCGTCCGCCTCGTACAGATCGACGCGCCCGAGCTGGGGGAGGGCGAGTGCTATGCGCGTGAGTCGCGCCGTGAGCTCGAGCGACTCGCCGCGCCCGGAGAGCGGATCGAGCTCGAATCGGATCCGGAGCTCGACGACACCGACCGCTACGGCCGCCTGCTTCGCTACGTCCACGCGGCGGACGCGAACGTGAACGTCGAGCTCGTGCGCCGGGGTGCGGCGACGCCGTACTTCCGTCGCGGCGACGAGGGAACGTACGCCGACGAGCTGCTCGATGCGGTCGACGAAGCTCGGCGGGCGAGCCGAGGCATGTGGGGCTCGTGCCGGGTCTCGTGGGACCCGGAGCGGGCTGTCACCACTCGTCCGAGGTAGGTCCTCACTCGGACGAGGGACGTTCGTCGGGGGAACCCAGACCTTCGGCGCGGCGACTCTGGACCTCAAGCGGGCGCTGCGGTGAGCCGATGACGCTGAACTGTGACCCTGTAGTCGAAGACGAAGAGGGAGGCGGCAGTGACTGCGGCCCAGTTCGAATTGATCGACGAAACCGAGGCAGAAGCGATCTTGCGGTGGCGCTTCGAGGAGCTCGTCCGCTCCGGGTACGACATCGGATCGGCGCTGGTTCTTGCCTCTCATGTGGAGATCGACCTCCACAACGCGTCATCGTTGACGCGGCGCGGCTGCCCTCCCGAGACGGCTCTGCGGATTCTCCTCTAGCGAGTGGCAGCACGAAAGGCCGGAGCCCCGATGCGGCGGGGGTTCCGGCCTTATTCGTTCGGGGATAGCCTTCGGCCCATGGCGACGAGCCGACCGACGTTCGCCGTGTTCATGGTCCGACCACGAAGCTCGCCGAGAGCATCCGGTTCTACGCGTGGGGGATGTACGGCTTTGGCGCCTTCGACCCGACGGCGTCCCGTGAATGTGTACGAGCCGCGCGGCGCCGACGCCTAGAGCCAGCGGCGCCAGCGGAAGAAGCCGACCATGCCGACGAGGACGGCGCAGCAGCGCGGCCACGATCACCCAGAACGCCTCCCGCGTGCCTTCCCCGGGAAGAGCGACGTTCATCCCGAAGACACCGGTGAGCAGCGTCAGCGGGAGGACGATCACAGTGAAGACGGTCAGGAGCCGCAGCACGTCGTTCTGGCGGTGCGTGAGAACGGACTCGTTCGTCGACTCGAGCCCGTCGACGACCTCCTTGTAGTTGTCGAGAAGGTCCCAGATCCGCTCCGCCGAGTCGACGATGTCGTCGAAGTAGTCCTCGAGGTCCTCCGGCAGGAACGTCTCGACACGCCGCTCGAGCACGCGGAGCGTCGAGCGCTCGGGCTTGATGATCTTGCGGTACGAGATGATCTCCTGCTTCACGTTGGAGATGTCGCGGACGACCTCCTGGGAGCGCCCCTCGAACATCTCGTCCTCGATCCCGTCGAGCTTGTGCGCGATCTTGTCGAGGATCGGGAAGCAGTAGTCGAAGAGGTCGTCGAGGATGTCGTAGAGCAGGCGACCGGAGCCGCGCGCGAAGAGCTGCTCGCGGTACGCGTCGTCCTCCTCGCAGCGCGCGAAGAGGCGGGTGACGGGATGGAGCGCGCCGTGCGGGATCGTGACGACGTAGTCGTGCCCGATGAACACGTCGAGCTCGCCGGCGTTGAGGCGCTGCACGTTCTTGTCGTAGATCGGGAAGTGCAGGACGGCGAAGAGGTAGCCCTCGTCCTCGTAGTCGTCGACCTTCGGGCGCTGGCGCTTCGAGACGATGTCCTCGACGTCGAGCGGGTGCCAGCCGAAGCGCTCGGCGAGCTCCTGCGCCGTCTCGACGTCCGGCGAGACGACGTTGACCCAGGTGAGCCCGCTAGCGGCGAGCTCGTGGACGACCGGCGCCGGCGCGATGACCGGCGTGCCGCCACGGGCGCGCGAACGACGGATGCGAGGGAGGCTCGGCATGGGTACTCAGTGGGTCGTCTTTCGTCAGCGCCATGTTCTCGATTGTAGCCGCGGTGCCTTCCGGTCTGTGCGCAAGATCGGAAACCGGTTAGCACCGGATTTCCGATCGCGCGAACACCCTGAAGCCGGTCGCTTCGCGACCGGATCGCTGCGAAGGGCGACATTCGTTGCTATGCGGAGGCGGCTGCGGGACGGGGTCCGGCGCGCACGTGACGGCAGCGCGCCCTCCACGAGGAGCGTGCACGCTGCGCCGATCGTGCACAAGGCCGCAGCGGCGATCCAGACGCCGTTCGGTGACACCGCGAGCCCGGCACCGCCGAGCGCCGGCCCGAGCGCGAAGCCGACCTGCCAGGAGAGCGCGTTCAGCGCCATGTAGCGGCCCATGAGGCGGGGTTCCGCGAGATCGGCGGCCAGCGGCGCGGCGACAGCTCCGTGGAGGCACTGTCCGACGGCGAAGATCACCATGACCACGACGAGGACGAGGAATGCCGTTTCGGCCGAGGCCGCCGCTCCCGCGATCGGCACGAGGAGCCAGGCCCCTGCCCAGAGCAGCCCGAAGAGCGCGAGCGTCGGCATCCGTCGGCGACCTCGGGCAAGCCGCGCGATCGGCAGCTGCGTGAAGACGATCACCAGCGTGTTGACGAGGAACAGGAGCCCGATCTGCGTCTCGGAGAGCCCGCCCTCGTTCTTCGCGTAGACCGGTAGGACGTCGAATCCGGAGAAGCCGGCGAAGATGAACAGCGCATTCAGCGCGATGACCGCGACGAACGGGCGGTGGCGGAGCACCTCGCGATACGACCCCGTGCGGCCCGCGTGGCCGCTCTGTCGCAGGTCTGGCTCCGGGACGAGGGCGTACATCACGAACGCGTAGACGAGGAACGTCACGGCATCGAGCAGGAAGAGCACGGTGAACGTCTCGGGCGAGTCCGTCGTCGCGATGAGCCCGCCCGTGAGCGCGCCGAGGCCGATCCCGAGGTTCATCACCACGCGCTGCATCGCGAACGCGGACGGCCGCTGATCGCGAGGCGTGAGCCCGGTGATGAGCGTCGACTGCGACGGCCAGAAGCCGCCGACGCCGATCCCGCTGACGATCGCGACGAGGAAGCCCTGCCACGGCTCGTCGACGAGCGCGTAGCCCGCGAAGCCGACGCAGAGGATCGCCAGCGAGAGCGCGAGCATCCGCTTGCCGCCGAAGCGATCGATCTGCGAGCCGAAGATCGGGCCGGCCACGATGCTCACGAGTGCGTGCGCAGCGACGATGAGCCCGGTGAGACCGAGGCCGATAGCCCCGCACGTTGTGGAGGTAGATGAACATGAACGGGATGACCATCCCGTTGCCGAACGCGTTGACGAGCCCGCCCACCTGAAGCGTCAGCACGGAACGAGGCAGAGGCGGGAAGTACGTGCTGACGAGTCCGCGCACCGTGGGACACTAGCCACGCATGCGTGCGGGCTTTCTCCTCGACCCGGAGGTCGCGTACTTCAATCACGGCGGCTACGGCGCGTGCCCGGTCGAGGTCTTCGCGGAGTACCAGCGGCTCCAGCACGAGCTCGAGCGCGAGCCGACGGAGCTCTTCTCGCGGCGATTCGAAGCGGCGATGCGCGAGGCACGCGCGGCTCTCGCCGCGCTTCGTCGGCGCCCGCACGGACGACCTCGTGTTCTCGCCGAACGCGACGTCCGCGCTCAACGCGGTCATCCGCTCGCTGCGGATCCGGCCCGAGGAGGAGATCCTCACGACGAAGCACGAGTACGGCGCGATCCTGCGAACGCTCGGCTTCATCCGAGCGAACGTCGTCCAGGTCGAGCCGGAGGAGCTGATCGCGAACATCGGGATCCGGACGCGCGCGATCGTCGTCTCGCACATCACCTCACCGACGGCGCTCGTCCTTCCGGTGGAGGACATCTGCGAGGCGGCGCGCAAGGCCGGCGTCCTCTCGATCGTCGACGGCGCGCACGTTCCCGGACACATCCCGCTCGACGTCGAAGCGGTGGGCGCCGACGTGTACGCCGGGCAACTGCCACAAGTGGCTGTGCGCGCCGAAGGGCTCCGGGTTCCTGTGGGCGCGGCCCGAGCACCAGGACTGGATCGAGCCGCTCGTCGTCAGCTGGGGCTACCACGAGGACGCCGACTTCGGCGAGCGGCACGGCTGGCAGGGGACGCGCGATCCCTCTGCGTATCTCGCCGTGCCGACGGCGATCGAGGCGCACGCGACGTTCGACCTCGAGGCGGCGGCGGAGCTCGCGGACGAGGCGGAACGACGGCTGTCGCAGCTCGGGCTCAAGCCGCTTGCGCGGCGCGCGATCGCCGTTCATGCGCGCGCTCACCGTCCGCGCGTCGGATCCGCAGGAGCTCTGGAGCCGTCTCTACGACGAGCACCGCGTCGAAGTGCCGGTATACGCGTGGGAGGGGACGACCCTCCTGCGCTTCTCGATCGGCCCCTACAACGACGAGGCCGATCTCGAGCGGCTGGTCGACGCGCTCAGACAGACTCTCGCTCGATGATCCAATCTGCGATTCAGGCGCTTCTCGACGGACGTGACCTTGCTCGCGGCGAGGCGCGCGAGGTGATGGGCGAGATCATGGACGGGGAGGCGACGCCCGCGCAGATCGGCGGCTTCCTGGTAGCGCTGCGGGCGAAGGGCGAGACGGCGGACGAGATCGCGGGCTGCGCCGAGGCGATGCGCGCGCACGTGCTCGAGGTGCACCCGACGCGTGCCGACGTCGTCGACGTCGTCGGCACGGGGGGCGACGGCGCGCGCACGTTCAACATCTCGACGACGGCCGCGATCGTCGCGGCAGCCGCGGGCGCAGCGGTCGCGAAGCACGGCAACCGCGCGGTCAGCTCCGTGTCCGGATCGGCGGACGTGCTCGAAGCGCTCGGCTTCACGCTCGAACAGCCGCCCGAGCGGATCGCCGAGTCCATCGACAC
This sequence comes from uncultured Gaiellaceae bacterium, assembly GCA_963744285.1. Classification (GTDB taxonomy): domain Bacteria; phylum Actinomycetota; class Thermoleophilia; order Gaiellales; family Gaiellaceae; genus GMQP-bins7. The sequence goes on from CAVUTA010000005.1 coordinate 34,582, forward strand.
GCTCGGCTTCGGGTTCATGTTCGCGCCGTCGCATCACCCGGCGATGCGGCACGCCGCGCCGGTGCGTCGCGAGCTCGGAACGCGCACGATCTTCAACGTGCTCGGGCCGCTGACGAACCCGGCCGGCGCACGCGCCGGTGTGTTCGGCGTCTACTCGGCGGAGGTCGCGCGTACGGTCGCGGACGCGCTCGCAGTCCTCGACGCTCGACGCGCATTCGTCGTGCACGGCGCGCACGGCATCGACGAGCTGTCCCCGGCCGGACCGAATCTCGTGTTCGAGGTCGCGGACGGCACGGTGCGCGAGCGCGTGATCGACCCGGCCGAGCTCGGGATCGCGCCGTGCGACCCCGCCGAGCTCGCCGGTGGCTCGCCCGAGGAGAACGCACGCATTGCCCGCGAGGTTCTCGCGGGGGCACCGGGCGCAAAGCGCGCCGCCGTCACGCTGAACGCAGCCGGCGCGATCGCCGCCGCCGGGCATGCGGCCGACCTCGCCGAAGGGCTCGCAGCCGCTGAAGAGGCGATCGACAGTGGCCGCGCAGCGGCTCGGCTGGAGGCAGCTCGTGGCGTTCTCGCAAGAATCCCCGTGATGGGACGCTTCGAGGACGCGCTTCGTCGCCCCGGCCTGACCGCGATCGCGGAGGTGAAGCGACGCTCTCCGTCGGCAGGTGACCTTCGGCCCGACGCCGACCCTGGGGCGCTCGCCGCGGCGTACGAGCGGGCGGGCGCTGCCGCGGCGTCGATCCTCGTCGACGAGCGCTTCGGCGGCACGTGGGACGATCTGCGCGCCGCGCGGGCGTCCGCGACGCTCCCGCTCCTCGCGAAAGGCTTCTTCTCGACGGAGGAGCACCTGCGCACGGCGCGCGAAGCGGGAGCCGATGCCGCGCTGCTCCTGTTGCGCGACCTCGACGATGCGACGGTCCGGCGCCTCCTGGGAGTCGCCGCGGAGCTCGGGCTCGACACGCTCGTCGAGGCCCACGATGCGGAGGAGCTCGACCGCGCGGTCGAGCTCGATGCGCCCGTGATCGGGATCAACGCGCGGGATCTCTCGACGTTCCGCATCGACCGGGCGGAGCAGCTCCGCCTCGTCGCCGACGCTCCGCGCGATCGCGTGGTCATCGCCGAGAGCGGCATCGAGTCACGGGCGCAGGGCGCCGCCGCCGAGCTCGCGGGAGCGGACGCGATCCTCGTCGGCTCGACGCTCATGCGTGCAGCCGACCCGGGGACGAAGCTGGCGGAGCTTCTCTCGCGGCCGTTGGTCAAGGTGTGCGGACTGACGCGGGAGGAGGACGTGGCCGCGGCAGCCGAGGCCGGGGCGGACTTGGCCGGCTTCGTTCTCGCAGAAGGGAGCCCGCGTCGCGCCGCGGCCGTCCTTCCAGTGCCTGACACGATGCTGTCCGTTGCGGTCGTGGTCGGAGAAGTCGATGGAGACGCCGATCTCGTGCAGCTCTATCCGCCCGAGGAGGGAAAGGTGCGCGGCCGCGACGCCGTCCTGCTCCGCGAGGGCAAGGAGGTTGCACGTGTGGTCGATCTCCCGTGGCAGGAGGACGATCCGGCGCACTTCGACCGCGCCCGTGCCATCGACGGGCGCGTGATGCTCGCGGGTGGGCTCGGCCCGGAGAACGTGCGCGAGGCGATCGAAGCCGTGCGGCCGTGGGCGGTCGACGCGAGCTCGAGCCTCGAGATCGCGCCCGGCGTGAAGGACCACGAGCGGATCCGCGCATACGTCGAGGCGGCGCGATGACCACCGAGACCTACGGCGCCTACGGCGGCCGCTACGTCCCCGAGACGCTGATCCCCGCACTCGACGAGCTGGAGCAGGGATGGGCCGAGGCCAACGCCGACCCGTCGTTCCGCGAGGAGCTCGACCGGCTCGGCCAGCGCTACGTCGGGCGCCCGTCGCCGCTCTACGAGACGGAGCGCTTCGCGCCCGAGGGCCGCAGGATCGTCCTCAAGCGCGAGGATCTCAACCACACGGGTGCACACAAGATCAACAACGCGCTCGGTCAGATCCTCCTCGCGTCGCGGCTCGGCAAGCGCCGCATCGTCGCGGAGACGGGAGCGGGACAGCACGGCGTTGCCACGGCGACCGTCTGCGCTCGGTTCGGGCTCGAGTGCATCGTCTACATGGGCGCCGAGGACATGCGCCGCCAGCATCCGAACGTCGAGCGCATGCGTCTCCTCGGGCGCCGAGGTGCAGGCCGTCGAGTTCGGCACGAAGACGCTGAAGGAGGCGACGAGCGAGGCGATCCGCGACTGGATCGCGAACGTCGAGACGACGTACTACCTCATCGGCTCGTGCGTCGGCCCCGCGCCGTACCCGAGCATCGTGCGAGAGTTGCAAGCCGTGATCGGGCGCGAGGCCCGCGCGCAGATGCTCGACACGTACGACCGGCTTCCCGACGCGGTCGTCGCGTGTGTCGGTGGCGGCTCGAACGCCATCGGGCTCTTCGCAGGCTTCCTCGACGACGAGGGCGTGCGCCTCGTCGGCGTCGAGGCCGCGGGCGCGGCGAGCCTCGGCTCCGGCCGGCCGGCGGTCCTCCACGGCGCGCGCTCCTCCGTGCTCGCCGACGACGACGGTCAGGTGCTCGACGCGCACTCGATCTCCGCGGGGCTCGACTACCCGGGCGTCGGGCCGGAGCATGCAGCGCTTCGAGACTCCGGCCGCGCGGAGTACGTCACGGCCACCGACGAGGAGGCGCTCGCCGCGTTCCATCGCCTCGCCGAGACGGAGGGCATCCTGCCCGCGCTCGAACCTGCTCATGCGCTCGCGCGCGGCCCTCGACATCGACGCCGAGCTCGTCCTGGTCGGCCTGTCCGGTCGCGGTGACAAGGACCTCGCCGAGGTGCTCTCGCACTGAAACAGCTCGTCGTCTATCTCATGGCCGGGGCCGAGACGCCGGAGCTCGCGCGCGCCGCCGAGGCGGGGGGCGCCGACCTGATCGAGATCGGCTTCCCGTTCTCGGATCCACTCGCGGACGGGCCGGTGATCCGGCGCGCCGCGGAGCGTGCCCTCGCCGCGGGCATGCGCACCGCCGAGTGCCTCGAGAACCTGCGCACGATCCGCAGCGAGGTGGGCGTCCCGCTCGTCCCGATGACGTACGCCTCGCTGCTCGAGGCGTACGGCTGGGAGCGCTTCGACGCGGATGCACGCGACGCCGGCGCCGCGTCGCTCATCGTCGCCGACCTGCCCGTCGACGTGCACCCCGAGCTCCGCCGCGTGCAGCTCGTCGCGCCGACGTCGACCGACGAGCGGATCGCGCTCGCCGCGGAACGGACCGACGGCTGGCTCTACCTCGTCACCGTCGCGGGGACGACCGGCGCTCGCAGCGAGCTCTCGCCCGCGCTCGCTCCACTGGTGGAACGGACACGCAGCCTCACGGACGTGCCGCTGTACGCCGGCTTCGGCATCTCGACACCGGAGCAGGCCGCGGCGGCCGCCGAGCTGGCGGACGGCGTCGTCGTCGGGCTCGGCCGCGCTCGTCGCCGCCGAGGAAGGGGCCCCTGCGCTCGAGCGCTTCGTCGCTCAGCTTCGCGCCGCGCTCGACTGATCCACGAGCCAGTCGCGTGCGACATGCCACGCGTCCGAGCCGGCGTCGGTGTGCTCGAAGTGGCCCGTGCGCGAGAGAACCCGCAGCTCGCACTCGTCGCCGGCATTCCGCGCGGCGGTTGCATAGCTCGTCGCGATACGCATCGACACGGTGTCGTCTCGATCGCCATGAAGCACGAGCTGCGGAATACCCAGCGGCAGTCGCTCCCGCGGCGACGCGAGCACGTAGCGCTCGAAGTGCTGGGTCGGATCGCCCAGAAGCGCTCGAGTCGGCGTCGACGACGGCATCAAGCCTGCGGCGAGGGTGAGATCGAGCACGCCCGCCTGAGACACGGCTGCGCGAATCCGGATGCGAGGCTCGGCTCCCGGCGCCTCAGCGGGCAACGTCTCGCGCCCGGCCGCCCAGAACGCGAGGTGCCCTCCGGCCGAATGCCCGACGGCCACCACGCGCGAGAGGTCGAGGGGAGCGTCGACGCCGTCGAGCGCGTCGACTCCGGCGGCCACGTCGAGGAACGTCTCCGGCCACCCACCTCCGCCACCGACGCGGCGGTACTCGAGGTTCCACGCGGCGAGGCCGTGCGCGGCCAGGTCGAGGCAGAGCCCCTCCATCAGCGAGCGGTCGTACTGCGCGCGCCAGTACCCGCCGTGCACGACGACGGCAACCGGATGCGGCCCGGCGCCCGAGGGGACGAAGAGCTCGCCGACCTCGCTCGGACTGCTGCCGTACGAATGAATCAGGCGCTTCATCGCACTTCGCGCCTACGCCGCGATCCGAACGAATCGCTCGATCATCGCGGTCACCTGCTCGTGCGCGTCGAGTTGGTGAAAATGCCCCGCGCCGACCGTCACCCCGATGTGGATGTCCGGCCGCAGTGCAAGCAGGCGAGCCGGGTCGTTGCTGCCCCCAGTCTTCGAGAGCAGGATGAGCAGGGGTACGTCACAGCGCTCGAGTGTGGCGACGCCTTCCCATTCCAAATAGCCGCGCAGAACCGCGGCGGCGATGCTCGGCGGCACCGAGCACATCGTCTCGATGATCCGGTCACCTCGGTCGAGATCGTCCGTGGGGAGCAACAGGCCGGCGACGTAGTCTGCCCGAGGATCGTCGTCGGCCTGCTCGAGCTGTTCGGCCAGCGAGCTCAAGGCGCTCCTTGACTGCGGGAGCGGGTCGATTGGCCCGGGGTCGACGGCGACGATCGCCGCAGGAAGCGAGGGGCGACGGGCGGCGAGGTCGAGTCCGATCAACCCTCCCAGGCTGTGGCCGACGACGATCGGTTTCGAGATACCGAGCGCGTCGCATAGCCATGCGAGATCGTCCGCGAGGGTCGGAACCCCGTAGCCGTCAGCGGGTCGGTCGCTCTGTCCGCAGCCGCGCAGGTCGTACGTCAAGACGCGTGAGGTCGCCTGGAAGTGTTCGTATTGCGGCTCGAAGAACGTGTGGTCGCAGCACCATCCGTGAATGAAGACGAATGCCGGATCGCCGGAACCGGCTTGCTCGTAGTAGAGGCTCAGGTCGTCTCGCGTCGCGTGCGGCATCGGACCTCGGGTCGCGGGTACGAGTGATGCGCCCGGCAGGATTCGAACCTGCGACCTCGCGCTCCGGAGGCGCGCGCTCTATCCCCTGAGCTACGGGCGCGGGGAGGCAGTCAGCTTAGATGGTCAGCTGAATGCGCCGTCATCGGCGCCTTCGCCGCCACCGGACCGGCGAAGCCGGTGCGCTTCAGGGATCGTCGCGATCGAGAATCTGCTCCTGCAGATTCTCGATCTGCGAGAGCAGAACTGGAATAGGCTCAGGCCGTGCTGATCGCGGACGTCTCCGAGACGTACACGGACCTCGTCACGACGGTCTTTTCGTCGACGATCGCCGCGAAAGTGTGGTTCGCGACCGCCGCGGTCGTCCTCGCAGGCGTGCAGGTGCTCACCGCAGCGCGCATCTACGGACGTTTGCGCTTTCTGCCCGAGCGCGGTCCGGCGATCGCGCGCGTCCACCGCTGGTCGGGGCGAATCGCGTTTCTCTGCACGCTCCCCGTCTTCTTCCACTGCGTCACGATTCTCGGCTTCCAGACGCCCGACACGCGTGTCGCGATCCACTCGCTCGTCGGGACGTTCTTCTACGGCGTCTTCGCCGCGAAGGTGCTCATCGTGCGCGACCACTCGCTGCCGCGCTGGGCGCTGCCCACGGCGGGCCTCACGCTCGCGTCGATGCTCGTCGTGCTCTGGGTCACCTCGAGCCTCTGGTACTTCACGACCGTGAGGTTCGGCTTCTGATGGGCCGCGGCTGGCGGCCGATCCTGATCGGCGGTGCGGTCGCAGTCGCGACGTTCGCGCTCGCGCAGGCGGAGATCTTCGCGCCGTCCGCCCCGGCGGGAGGAGCTGCGGTGGGCGACTTCTACCGCGGCGAGACGATCTTCCAGCGCGAATGCGCAGGCTGTCACGGCGACGGAGGCAAGGGCGGCGGAGCGGGGCCTGCGCTGTTCGAGACCGGTCTCGATGCGACCGAGGTGTCCGCCGCGGTCCAGCAGGGCCGCGGCGTGATGCCCGCTGCGATCGTCACCGGGCAGGAGCAGGCGGATGTCGTCGCGTACGTCGTCGCCATCTCGAGCCCTGCTGAGTAGGCGCAGACCGGAGATCCGCTAACGCGAATCTCCGGTCGCGCAAGATCCCTGAAGGCCGGCGCATTCGCGGCGGCGATGTCTGTGTTGCCACGAGCCTCTAGGCTCGTAGCA
>CAVUTA010000006.1:0-148443 GCA_963744285.1 uncultured Gaiellaceae bacterium
GGAGGTCGAAGCCCGGATCGTCCGCCTGCAGCTCGCCGAGACGTTCGTCATCGCGCGCGAGGCAGCGGACTACGCCGACGTGGTGCACGTCTCGCTCACGCACGAGGGCGTGACCGGCCACGGCGAAGGAGCGCCGATCGAGCGCTACGACGAGTCGGCGGAGTCCGCGCTGCGGTTCGTCGACGACCACGGCGCGGTCGTCGGAGACGACCCGTTCGCGCTCGAGGACATCGGCGAGCGCCTCGGCTCGATCCGGGGCGAGCAGGCGGCCAAGTCCGCGCTCGATGCCGCGCTCCACGACCTGCAGGGGAAGCTCCTCGGCGTTCCCGCGTTCCGGCTCCTCGGACTGCCGCGAACCGGCCCGCCGACGTCGTGGACGGTCTGGCTCGGCGATCCGGACGACATGGCACAGCGGGCGGAGAAAGCCGCCTCGTCCTTCAGGCGGCTCAAGCTCAAGCTCGGCGGGGGAGACGGCCTCGACGTCGAGCGCGTGCGGGCGGTGCGCAGCGTCACCGACCTCCCGCTGATGGTCGACGTCAACGAGTGGTGGTCCCTGGACGAGGCGCTCGACGCGCTCCCGCAGCTCGCCGAGATCGGCGTCGAGTACTGCGAGCAGCCTCTGCGCGCCGGCGACGAGGGAGGGCGCGACGCTGAAGGACCGCTCGCCGATCCCGATCTACGTCGACGAGGACTGCCACACGCTCGCCGACGTCGGGACCTGTGCGGAGTTCGCGCACGGCATCAACATCAAGCTCGGCAAGTCGGGCGGCATCCGAGAGGCGATTCGCATGGTGCACGCGGCCCGTTCGCTCCGGATGGGCGTCATGCTCGGCTGCATGCTCGAGTCGGGCCTCGGCATCGCCGCCGGCTGCTGCGTCGCACCACTCTGCGACCACGTCGATCTCGACGGGAACCTGCTGCTCCGCGACGACCCCTGGCCGGGCGTCGAGCTCGTCGACGGCGTGCAGGCACCCTCGCTCGAGCCGGGTCTCGGCGTGTCTCCGTCCGCGTGAGCAGCTCGCGACGCATCCTCATCCTCGGCGAGGGCTTCTCGCACGACGCGCACTACGGCAAGACGATGCGCGGGATCATCCGCTACGGGCCCGATCCCGTGGTCGCGATCCTCGACTCGCAGCGAGCGGGGGAGAGCCACGAGGGCATTCCGATCGTCGGGACGGTCGAGGACGCGCTTCCGTTCGAGCCGACGGTCGCGGTCGTCGGCGTGGCGACCCAGGGCGGGCGCTTCCCGCCTGCGTGGCGCGACCTCCTGAAGGCGAGCATCGAAGCGGGGCTCGACGTCGAAAGCGGCCTGCACGAGTTCCTCTCCGAGGATCCCGAGCTCACGGAGCTCGCACGAGCACGCGGTGTGACGCTGCGCGATCTGCGCAAGCCTCCGGAGGGCCTCAACGTGCCGACCGGAGCGAACCTCGAGGTCGACGCCCGCATCGTCCTCACCGTCGGGTTCGGACTGCGCGATCGGCAAGAAGACGGTCGCGGTCGAGCTCGACCTCGAGGCACGCCGGCGCGGTCTCGCGTCCGTCTTCGTGCCGACCGGTCAGACCGGGCATCGCGATCGCGGGGTGGGGCATCGCCGTCGACGCGGTCGTCTCCGACTTCCTTGCGGGCGCCGCGGAGTCGCTCGTCGTCGAGGGCGCGCGCCGCGGAGGCGAGCTCCTCTTCGTCGAAGGGCAGGGCTCGCTCGTGCACCCGATGTACTCGGGAGTGACGCTCGGGCTCGTCCACGGCTCGGCGCCGCATCTCTTCGTGCTGTGTCACTCGGCCGGCGCAACCGAGATCGAAGGCTGTCCAGGGCACCCGATTCCTCCGCTTCCCGAGCTCGTCGAGCTGCACGAGTCGATCGCGCTGCCCGCGCGCAAGGCGAAGGTGGCGTGCGTCGCGCTCAACACCGCGCGGATCGCGAGCGACGACGACGCGCGGACGCGCGATCGCCGACGTCGCCGAGGAGACCGGCCTGCCGGCCGACGATCCCGTCCGCTTCGGCGCGCAGCATCTGCTTGACGCGCTCCTCGCTCGCCTCTAGGCTCGCAAGTCGCTGCGGGCAGTGGGGAGCCCGCGTCTGGGTGGATTGGATGCGGATTCTCGCTACTGCAACGGTGCTCGCCGTGGCGCTCCTGTGTGGAGCGTCCGTCGGCGTTGCCGCGGACGTCGGCGCGAACGACGACTCCGCGAAGCACTCGGACGACGGTGGCGCGGCGCTGTACTCGGAGATGGCCGCGCTGGGCCTCCGGCAGACGGTGATCGGCGTGCGCTTCGTCCCGAGCGAGGCGGTCGTCATCCAGGACAAGCCGCTGCTCGACCGCGCGATCGCGAGCGCGCAGGCAGCCGGGCTTCGCGTCGTCCTGGCCGTCTATCCGTATCCGCCACGCGAGATCGAGGCCGGGCTCGCGTCGCCGTCGCTCTTCGCCTCGTACGTCGGCGTGCTCGCTTCGATCTACCCCGAGGTCAAGCACTTCGTGATCGGCAACGAGCCGAACCAGCCCGCGTTCTGGAGGCCGCAGTTCGACGCGTCCGGCCAGATCGCGTCGGCGCGCGCCTTCGGGCCGTACCTCGCAGCGGCGTACGACACGCTGAAGGGAGTCGATCCGGCCATCACCGTGATCGGCGTCGGCCTGTCGCCGCGCGGCAACGATCGTCCGACGGCGAGGAACAACATCTCGACGTCGCCCGTGCGCTTCCTGCGCGCGCTCGGCGCGTGGTACCGCAAGAGCGGCCGGACGCTGCCGCTCATGGACGGCTTCAGCTTCCACCCGTACCCGAACGAGGCCACCGACCCGCTCGAGCGCGGCTACGCGTGGCCGAACGCCGGGTTCGTGAACCTCGACCGCCTGAAGCAGGCGCTGTGGGACGCCTTCCACGGGACGGCGCAGCCGACGACCCTGGAGGGGCTCTCGCTCCACCTCGACGAGGTCGGCTGGCAGGTCGAGACCGCCGGACGACCGGGCTATCGCGGTCAGGAGAACGTTCCGGTGACGGACGAGGTCACGCAGGCTGCGATCTACGGCCAGCTCATCCGCGAGGCGGCCTGCGATCCCGACGTCGCGTCCCTGAGCTTCTTCGGGTACCGCGACGACGGGCTTCGCACCGGATTCCAGGCGGGGCTCGCACGTGCCGACGGCACGTCGCGCCCGTCGGCGGCGGCGGTGCAGGAAGCGATCGCCGCGTCGACGTGCGCGGGCCTGGTGCGCGCCTGGTCTCCCGGCGTCGAGGTGCTCGGCACGAAGGTCGCGGTCGGCGGCCAGATCACGGAGGTCACGACCCGGGTCGCAGCCGGCGAGGACGCGCGCGCGAAGGTGTGCGTGCGGTCGGCGGACTGTGCTGCAGCCCGGTCAGCGCTGCCGATCCGTGTCCGTTCCCGGACTGCGCGCTCTGAACGTCTCGCTCCGAGCGCCGGCAGGAACGACGCGGCGGGTCGAGGTGACGGTGCAGTTCGCCGCCGAGGCGAATCGCAGCCGCCGCACGATCGTCGTTCGTCAGGCGCTGCTCCGGCGCTGACAGCTCGCTTGACAGCGAACACGTGTTCGTGTCATAGTGCGAACACATGTTCGGTCGCATCGTCATCGTCGCGCTCGTCGCAGTTCTCGTCTGGGCAGTGCTCGCGCGAGACACGGGCGCGGGTCCGACCCCGCAAGTGCACCGCGTCGAGCCGGGGGAGACGCTGTGGTCGATCGCGGCGGCGCGCTACGGCGGCGACCCGCGCGAGGGGGTCTGGAAGCTCCAGCAGGCGAACAGACTGAGCGGCGCGACGATCGTGCCTGGCCAGCGCCTCCGCGTACCGTAGGTCGCGCGCCGACCGCGGCGCGGGTGGTATGAAACGCGCCGATGGCCTCCGATCGCATCCTCGAGCTCCTCCGCCGCCCGGTCGACGTCGACGAGTACGCGGAGATCCGCGAGCTCTGGAAGACGCACTCGATCGCCGAGGACAACCGCGACCTGCCCGGCCTCATCTCGACGCTGACGGAGGACTGCGTCTACGAGGTCATGGGCACGGGTGCGCGCTGGGAGGGCCACGAGGGCGCCGCGCGCTTCTACACCGAGCTCCTCACGGCGTTCCCGGACATCCACTTCGACCTCGAGTACATCGTCATCGGGCCGCAGGGCGTGTGCGAGGAGGCGCGCGTCACGGCGACGCACCAGGCCCGCTGGCTCGAGCACGAGCCGACGGGGGAGCGCCTCGAGTGGCGAAACGCGATCTTCTTCCCGTGGGATCCACACGCGAAGAAGTTCAAGGGCGAGATGGTGTACACGGATCTCGCCTTTCCGTCGGCGTAGAGCTCAGCCAGTCGCCGCGACTGCCTGCGGGGCTCGCGTCGGGAGGCATGATCTCGGCCGGCCTTCTGCGTGCGACCGACAGGAACGCGTCGACGACCGCGGGATTGAACTGCTTGCCCCGTCCTGCGTGGATCTGGAGCATCGCCTCGTCCACGTCCAGCGCGACGGCGTACGGGCGATCCGTCGTCATGGCGTCCCACGAGTCGGCGATCGCGATGATCGCGGCCTCGACGGGGATGTCCGTTCCGCTCAGCCGGTCGGGATACCCGAGCCCGTCCCAGCGTTCGTGGTGGTGCCGGATCGCCGGCACGGAGTCCTTGAGCGACGAGATTCGCGAGACGATCTCGGCGCCACGGGTCACGTGCTCGCGCATGATCGCTGCCTCCGCGCGATCGAGCTTCTCGGGCTTCGTCAGGATCGAGTCCGGCATCCCGATCTTCCCGATGTCGTGGAAGAGAGCGGCAGTTGCAAGCGCGCCGAGCTGCCGCGCGGGAAGCCGGAGCTCGCGTCCGATTGCGAGCGAGACGCGCCGGACTCGCTGTGAGTGACCGGCCGTGTACGGATCGCGCGCCTCGACCGCCGCGTTGAGCGTCTCGATGGTCTCGAGCAGCGTCGACTCGAGCTCGCGGGACGTGTCCGCGAGATCGTGCGAGCGCGCCGCGAGGTCCTCGTTCTGCACGCGGAGCCGCGCGGACGCTCCGCGCACGAGGAGGGCGAGGACGAGCCAGAGGACGCCGAACACGATCCCGACCGCGAGCCAGACCGTGCCCCGCGTGTCGTCGATGATCTGCGTGACGACGGAGTCGTCGAGGGCAACCTCCGCCGCCCCGACGACGCCTCCGCGCGTCGTGTGGAGTGGCGCCCACACCTTGACGACGGTCGGCTGCTTGCCCATCGGATCGACGAGGTCGGCCGAGGGCGCGCCCGTCTCGATCGTTTGCCGCAGCTCGGGGCTCGACCTGCGTCGCCCGACGCGATCGGGATGCGTCGTCGAGAACACGAGGCGTCCATCGCGCGCATAGACGTTGAGCCCGCGCACGTCGTTCGGAAGGCGAATGGTCCGACGCAGTCGACGGAGAGCCCGTTCGGTGACGACGACGTCGTTCCCGCGGATGACGGCCGGCGCGACGACAGCGTCCGTGTACGCGGAGACGTCGAGCGCGCTGTCGTCGAGCGCGGCGGCGCGCAGATCGCCGGAGAGCGTCGACGAGAGCGCGACGGCACCGACGGCGAGAATCGCCGCCGATGCGATGAGGAACGTCCGGAGTAGCGTCAGGGAACGCAGCAGCCCGGACGAGCGGTAGGCCCGCATGCGCCGCATGACCCGTGTATCGGCTCGCACAAGGTTGTCTTGAGTGCCCCGTCTAGACTCCACCGCCGTGGAGCTGGACGTCGTTTTCCTCGGGACGTCGGGCTCGATGCCAACCGCGAAGCGCGCCCTCACCGCGACGCTCGTCAGGCGGGGCGGCGATCGCCTTCTCTTCGACTGCGCCGAGGGGACGCAACGGCAGCTTCTGCGCAGCGATGTCGGCCTCGTGGAGCTCGAGGAGATCTTCCTCACGCACTACCACGCCGACCACTACCTCGGTCTTCCGGGCATGCTCAAGACGTTCGCGCTCCGCGGTCGCGAGGTTCCGCTCACGATCTACGGCCCGAAAGGACTGGTGGAGCTCTTCGGGACGCTCGGTCGCATCTTCGGACGGCTGACGTACCCCGTCTCGACAGTCGTGGTCGAGCCGGATGCCCGCCTGGAGCGCGATGGCTACGTCATCGAGCCGTTCGAGGTCGAGCATCGCGTCACCGCGATCGGCTACGCGCTCGTCGAGGATGCGCGGCCCGGGAGGTTCGACGTGGACGAGGCGACGCGGCTCGGGGTGCCGGACGGGCGTGAGCGTGGGCTTCTCCAGCGCGGCGAGAGCGTCACGCTCGCCGATGGGCGCGTCGTCGCGCCGTCGGACGTGCTCGGTGAGGCACGCGCTGGGCGGAAGGTCGTCCTGACGGGCGACACCGCGCCCGCAGGGTCGGTGGTCGATGCAGCGGCCGGCGCCGACCTGCTCGTGCACGAGGCGACGTTTCTCGCCGACGAGCGCGAGCGGGCGCGCGAGACCGGCCACTCGACTGCCGGTGAGGCGGCGCTCGTCGCCCGCGAGGCGGGCGTGAAGCTCCTCGCGCTCACGCACGTGTCGACGCGCTACTTCGGCCATCAGGTCGTCGAAGAGGCGACCGAGCTGTTCCCGGCGACGGTCGTGCCGCGCGACTTCGACCTCGTGACCATCCCGTTTCCCGAGCGCGGCGAGCCCGAGCTCGTGCGCTCGGGTGCTCGAACGCCTCAGCTGCTGCGGACGAACTCGATCCTCGTCGACCCGACGAGCCCGTCGGTCTCCAGCACGTAGACGCAGCGGCCCGTGCCGTCCGCGCTCTCCGGCGCGGGCACTGCGACCCTCCAGACGGCTCCCGGCGGAATGGCGCGCTCGGCGAGAGTCGTTCCTCGCGACCGGATGCGCGTCGGAAGGCCCTGCTTGCCGAGCAGAGTGAGCTGCAGCTCGCCCGGGCCCGCAGCCGAACACCTCGATCCGCGCAGCTTCCTCGCCGTGGAGATCGCCGTTCGGCCTGAGGCCGATGATCCTGCTGGACATGCGAAGCGGCGGCTCGACGCGCCACAGGACCATGCCCGGCCTGCTCGAACGACGCGGGGAGCGACGCGAGCGCCTCGCCGACGCATCGACGTGCCCGTCGGCGCGGCGACGGCTCGCGGTCGCGAGGTCGCCTCCCGAGTGAGTCTCGAGCACGCCGTCTCGGCGCACGGTCGCGACCTCCTGCGGAACGACGCCGGGCGACTCGGCCCGCGCAGCCGCGACGACGCTCGTGATCGACTCGTTCCAGAACAGCAGCTCCCAGGTCGATCGGCCAGAAGCGCTCTCCGTGACCAGCAGCGCCACGTCACCGCGCGCCGCTCGCGTCGATCCAGTCGACGGGCGCACCGGCGAAGGTGCGCTCGCGCTCGGTCTGCGAGCGGTCTCGAATCTCGCGCGAGGCGACGAGCGATGCCGCCGCCAGCGCGAGCGCGACGAGCGACCGCGAGCAGCGGGCACGCGCGACGCGGAAGGAGCACGGCAGCAAGCAGCAGGAGCGCGAGGGCACCGGCATAGACGGCCCTCGAACGTCGACTGGTCGAGATGCCGCGCTGAGCTGCTCGAGCGAGATCATCGACGGCGCGTCGGCGTACGCGGCCGGCGTGGTCACGCGGTCGAGCGGGAGGAGGAGCGCGGCTGCGGCGACCGCGAACGCCACGATCGAGGTCGCCGGCTGCGGTCTGGGGCAGCCGCGGTGCAGCCACACCGCGAAGACCACGAAGATCGGCGGCGCGACGGAGAGGAGCTGGCGCTCGGTGACGTGCTCGACGAAGCGCGACGCGAACGCGCCGACGACGACGAGCGTGACGACGGCGTACGCGAGCGCCGCGGCGACGAGCGCACGGACGCGGCGCTGTCCTCCTCGCGCCCGCGCAGCACTCCCAGGCGAGGATCCCGAGCGCGACGAGCGGGACGGCGACGGTGAGCAGCGCCACCGCACCGGTCTGCCACGCGAGCGACTGCGCAATGTCGCCGAGCGAGTACTCGTCGGCCTCGACAGGGTCGCGTACGCGCCCAGCAGCTCTCCGAACCCACCGGCGCGCACGCCGGCCGACGACCCAGAGACGCCGCGCCGGCTCCGAGCACCGCGAGCGTCGGCTGCGAGTCGACGGAACGGGCGCGAGGGAACGCTCGGCGAGCGGCGACGACGCACGAGCGCGAGCAGGATCGTCCCGGCGAGTCCGACCGCCTGCAGCCGCGTCCCGAACGCGAGCGCCAACGGCGCCGAGCAAGCAGCCTGGCGCACGAGCGTCGGGTCGCTCGAGGCACGCCGCGAGCGCCCAGACGGCCAGCGTCGCGACGAGGTAGTAGAGCGCCTCGCTCATGAGGAACCGCTGTAGACGAGGCCGGGAATGAGGACGGTGAGGCCCGCCGCGGCAAGCGCCCACCGCGCACCGGCGACCGGACGCGCCCACAGGAACACCGGCACGGCCGTCAGCGACATCGCGAGCGGCCTGCAGAAGCTGCACCGATCCGCACTCCCTCTTCGAGACCGGTCCACGGCGAACGGGAGGCCGACGAGCAGCGGATAGACGAAGCTGTAGTACGGGATCGGCTCGCCCGAGCACGCTGAGCCCGTCGCCGGCGACGAGCGAGCGACCGAGGAGTCCGTAGAGCTGCTCGTCAGGGGCGATCCAGGGAGCGTCGACGCCGCTCGAGAGCACGAATCGCACCGACGCTCGAGACGACGACGAGACCGCCGAGAGCGAGGAGCGCGCGATCGATGCCCAGGCGGCGCGACATCGCGAGACTCTGCCAGTCGCCGCGGCGATAGCAGTCACGGGCTTCGTCTACACTCGGCCGAACCCGCCTTTAAACCGGTCCAGAGAGGCCGGAAAGGAGCGAGATGACGACGCACGTCCCCGAAGACGCCACCGCGAGGCTCCTCCTCGACGGAGAGGCGATCTCGAAGGCTCTCTCCCGCATCGCGCACGAGATCATCGAGCGCAACGGCGAGACCCCAGACGGACTCGGCGGCGTCGCGCTCGTCGGGATCCAGTCGCGCGGAGCGCCACTCGCATCGCGGCTGCGCCGGCTGATCGAGGAGCGCAGCGGGACGGAGCTCCCGGTCGGCGCGCTCGACATCACCTTCCACCGCGACGACGTGCACGTGCGCGACGGTGGTCGACCGCCCGGACGCCAGCCGACCGTCCGCGCGACGAGCATCTCGTTCCCGATCGAGGGGATGACCGTCGTCCTCGTGGACGACGTGCTGTACACGGGGAGGACGATCCGCGCCGCCGATCGACGCGCTCTTCGAGTTCGGTCGACCGGCTCGCGTGCAGCTCGCCGTGCTCGTCGACCGTGGCCACCGCGAGCTTCCGATCCGGCCCGACTACGTTGGCAAGAACCTCCCGACGGGGCGCGACGAGAGGATCCAGGTCGAGCTCGTCGAGCTCGACGAGCGGGACGGCATCTTCCTCGTCGGCGAGCCCGAGGATGCGGAAGATGGCTGAGCTGCGGCTTCCCGCACCTCCGCGGCGACACCTCCTCTCGATCGCGGACCTCGAGCGTGGCGACGTCGAGCGTGTCCTCGACACCGCCCAGTCGCTCGCGGCGTCGCTCGAGCGCGAGGTGAAGAAGCTCCCGACGCTCCGAGGTCGCACCGTCGTGAACCTGTTCTACGAGTCGTCGACGCGGACACTCGCGAGCTTCGAGCTCGCGGCGAAGCGTCTCTCCGCCGACACGATGTCGCTCCGCTCCGCCGGCTCGTCGGTGGACAAGGGGGAGTCGCTGAAGGACACGGCGCTGACGCTCTCGGCGTACGAGCCCGACGTCATCGTCGTGCGGCATCCGTCGATCGGCGCGCCCCAGCTCGTCGCGCGGCTCACAGACGCACACGTCGTGAACGCGGGCGACGGCAAGCACCAGCATCCGACGCAGGCCCTGCTCGACCTCTACACCATGCGCGAGGCGCTCGGCCGGCTCGAGGGCCTCCAGGTCGCCGTCGTCGGCGACGTGCTCCACTCGCGCGTGGCGCGCTCGCTCGTCCAGGCACTCGGGCTCGTGGGCGCGCACACGCTGCTCGTCGGCCCGCCGACGCTCGTTCCTCGCGGAATCGAGGCGCTCGGCTGCGAGGTGTCGCACGACATCGACGCGATCGCCGACGCCGACGTCGTCTACGTCCTGCGCATGCAGCACGAGCGCATGGGGGAGGCGTTCGTCCCGTCGCTCCGCGAGTACACGGCGCTCTACGGGATCGGGCCAGAGCGCGTGCGGGACGGACAGGTCGTGATGCACCCGGGCCCGATGAACCGCGGCGTCGAGATCGATCCGCGCGTCGCGGACTCCGCTGCGGCGCTCGTCACCGATCAGGTGCGCTCGGGCCTCGTGGTGCGGATGGCCGTGCTGTACGACGTCCTCACCGTGTCTCCGGTCGAGGCGCGCGCGCATGCGGAGGTCGCGTGATGCTCGTCGCGCGCAACGGACGCAGCGACTCGCTCACGCTCGAAGGCCGCGTGGTCGCGCCCGCGCAGGGAATCGACGACGCCTTGCGCATCACGGTCACCGACGGCGTCATCTCGTCGATCGAGCCCGGCGCCGCGGGTGCGGTCGTGGTCGCGCCCGCGTTCGTCGACCCGCACGTGCACCTGCGGACTCCCGGGCGCGAGGACGAGGAGACGATCCGCTCCGGGACGGAGGCTGCCGCGGCAGGTGGCTACTGCGCGATCCTGGCGATGCCGAACACGGAGCCCATCGTCGACTCCGCCTCCGTCCTCGGCGCGCTCGTCGACCGCGCGCGCGAGGACGCAGTCGTGCCCACCGGCTTCATGGCCGCGATCAGCAAGGGTCAGCTCGGCGACGAGCTGACGGAGATGGCGGAGCTCGCCGCCGCGGGTGCGGCGGCGTTCACCGACGACGGTCGGCCGGTGGTCTCCGCCGGGCTGATGCGCCGCGCGCTCCAGTACAGCGCGCTCACCGATCTTCGGCTCGCGCTCCACTGCGAGGAGCCGTCGCTGTCGCACGGCGGCCACGCGCACGAGGGCTCCGTCTCTGCCGAGCTCGGAATCGGCCCGTACCCGTCCACCGCCGAGAGCGTCATGGTCGAGCGCGACCTCGCGCTCGCAGGAAGCGAAGGGCGCCCGATCCATCTCATGCACCTCTCCGCGCGCGAGTCCGTCGCCTCCCTCGAGCACGCGCTCGCGACGGGCGTCTCCGCGACCGGCGAGGTCACACCGCACCATCTCGTTCTCACCGACGAGGCAGTGCGCTCGCTCGACCCGAACACGAAGATGAACCCGCCGCTGCGCTCGGCCGACGACCGCGAGGCGCTGCGCGACGCGCTCCGGCGCGGTGCGATCTCGTGCATCGCGACCGATCACGCGCCCCACGCGCGGCACGAGAAGGACGTTCCCTTCGAGGAGGCGCCGTTCGGCGTGACGGGGCTCGAGACGGCGTTCGCGGCGCTCCACACGCATCTCGTCGTCCCCGGCGTCCTGACGCTGGAGATTCTCCTCGAGCGCATGTCCGCGGGCCCCGCCCGCGCGTTCGGCCTCGTCGAGCCGCGCATCGAGGTCGGTGCGCGCGCGAATCTCGTCGCGCTCGATCTCGATGCGGAGTGGACGGTTTCAGAGGACGGCTTTCGCTCGCTCTCCGCGAACTCGTGGCTCCTCGGGCAGACGCTGCGAGGACGGGTCGTGAAGACGGTCGCGGATGGACGGCTGGTGTTCGACTCGTGAGCGCCGGCTATCTCGTGCTCGAGGACGGCACGGTCTTCCGCGGCCGGTCGGTCGCCGCTGACGGAGTCGCTTTCGGCGAGGCCGTGTTCACGACCGGCATGACGGGCTATCAGGAGACGGTCACCGATCCCAGCTATGCCGGCCAGCTCGTGTGCTTCACGACGGCGATGGTCGGAAACTACGGCGTCGCGGACGAACGCGACGAGTCGGCCGTCCCGCACGCGAAGGCGGCGCTCATGCGCGCCTGTGGAGGCGCGGAGTGGACGGAGTGGCTGCGCGAGCACGGCCTCGTCGGGCTCGAAGGGATCGACTCGCGGTCGCTCGTTCTGCGCCTCCGCGACTCGGGAGCGATGCGCGCGGCAGTGGTGTCCGACGAGGCCGCGCTTCCGGTTGCCGAAGCGCTCGAGCAAGTGCGGGCACAGCCGGCGATGGAGGGCCAGGCGCTCGTCGCCCAGGTCTCGACGCGCGAGCCGTACGCCTTCGCGCAGACCGGCTCACCCCACGTGGCCGTCGTCGACTACGGTGCCAAGCGCTCGATCATGCGCCGCCTCGCCCGGGCCGGCGCCGCCGTCACCGTCTGTCCGCACACGACAACGGCCGACGAGCTGGCCACGTTCGACGGCGTCGTCCTCTCGAACGGGCCCGGCGACCCCGAGCCACTGCAGGCAGAGACACAGATCGTGCGCGACGCGCTCGGCCGCGTTCCCATCCTCGGGATCTGCCTCGGTCACCAGCTGCTCGGCCTCGCGGCCGGGCATCGCACGTACAAGCTCCCCTTCGGCCATCGCGGCTCGAACCACCCGGTGCTGGAGCGTTCGACGGGGCGCGTTCTCGTCACGAGCCAGAACCACGGCTTCGCCGTCGAGGCGTCGGAGAGCACCGAGGCGACGTACGTCTCGCTCTACGACGGCACGGTCGAGGGGTTCGACTTCCCCGAGCTGCGCGCGCGCTCCGTGCAGTTCCATCCCGAAGCCGGCCCCGGGCCGCACGATGCCTGGCCGATCCTCGAGCGGTTCGTCGAGGAGCTCCGCGACTAGTGCCCCGGCGCACGGACATCGAGTCGATCTGCGTGATCGGGTCGGGCCCGATCGTCATCGGGCAGGCCTGCGAGTTCGACTACGCGGGCTGCCAGGCGCTCAAGGTGCTGCGCGAGGAGGGCTTCAGGACGATCGTCTGCAACTCGAACCCGGCGACGATCATGACCGACCCCGGCTTCGCCGACCGCACCTACATCGAGCCGCTCGACCTCGAGAGTGTCGCCTCGGTGCTGCGCCGCGAGCGTCCCGACGCGCTCCTTCCCACCCTCGGGGGTCAGACTGCGCTCAATCTCGCCATCGAGCTCGCCGAAGACGGCGATCCTCGACGAGCTCGGCGTCGAGCTCATCGGTGCGCCCGTGGACGTCATCCGCCGAGCCGAGGATCGCCAGCTCTTTCGCGACGCCGTTCGCTCCTGCGGCCTCGAGGTTCCGTCCTCGCAGATCGTGACGTCGCTCTCCCAGCTCGCGGACGTGCAGGTACCCGCGGTCGTTCGCCCCGCCTTCACGCTCGGAGGCCATGGCGGCGGTTTCGCCGAGGACCGCGCGACGCTCGCCTACCAGGTCGAGCGCGGCCTGTGGGAGTCGCCGATCGGGCAGGTGCTCGTCGAGGAGTCGGTGCGCGGCTGGGACGAGTTCGAGCTCGAGGTGATGCGCGATCGCGCGGACAACGTGGTCATCGTCTGCTCGATCGAGAACCTCGACCCGATGGGCGTGCACACGGGCGACTCGGTCACCGTCGCGCCGCAGATGACGCTCTCCGACGAGGCCTACCAGGAGCTGCGCGATGCCGCCGCGGCAATCATCCGTGCAGTCGGCGTCGAGACGGGCGGCTCGAACATCCAGTTCGCGCGCAGCCGCGAGACGGGCGAGCTGCGCGTCATCGAGATGAACCCGCGGGTCTCGCGCTCGTCCGCGCTCGCCTCCAAGGCGACCGGCTATCCGATCGCGAAGGTCGCCGCCAAGCTCGCCGTCGGCTACACGCTCGACGAGATCCCGAACGACCTGACGAAGACGACGCCGGCGAGCTTCGAGCCCACCCTCGACTACGTCGTCGTCAAGTTCCCGCGCTTCGCCTTCGAGAAGTTCCCCGGCGCCGACCAGACGCTCGGAACGCAGATGAAGTCGGTCGGCGAGGCGATGGGGATCGGGCGCACGTTCTCGGAGGCGCTGCTCAAGGCGCACGGCTCACGCGAGCTCGAGCGTGGGGCGCCGACGCCGTGGCCGAGCCTCGCCGACGAGGATCTTCCGGAGGGCCTGCATCCCTGGTTCCGCGCGGAGATCGCCAAGGCGCGCGTGGAGCTCGAGAGCGGCGACATCGCCCGGGCGAAGCGCGCCGGCTGGGGCGACGACACGCTCGGCGAAACGCTCGGCCTGAGCGGCGCGGAGGTGCGGCGCCTGCGCCACGAGCAGGGGATCCGCCCTGTCCTTTCGACGCGTCGACTAGCTGCGCGGGCGAGGTCGAGGCGGCCTCGAACTACTACTACTCGACCTGGGGCGAGGCCGACGAGGCTCCTCCGTCCGGCGACAAGCCGCGCGTCGTCATCCTCGGCTCGGGCCCGAACCGCATCGGCCAGGGGATCGAGTTCGACTACTGCTGCGTGCACGCCGCCCAGACCTTCCGCGCGCTCGGCTACGAGGCGGTCATGGTCAACTGCAACCCCGAGACCGTCTCGACCGACTACGACACCTCGGACCGCCTCTACTTCGAGCCGCTCTCGCCGGAGGAGGTGCTCGCCGTCTGCGATCGCGAGCAGCCGCTCGGCGTCGTCACGCAGTTCGGAGGGCAGACGCCGCTTCGGCTTGCCCGCTCGATCGAGGAGGGCGGCTACGCGATCCTCGGAACTCCCCACGAGGCGATCGACCTGGCCGAGGATCGCGAGCGCTTCGGCCTGCTCGCCGAGGAGCTCGGTATCCGCTGCCCTCCTTGGGCGATCGTCTCGGACCTCTCCGAGGCGCTCGCTGCGGTCTCCGAGATCGGCTACCCGGTGCTCGTGCGGCCTTCGTACGTCCTGGGCGGCCGCGCGATGCGCGTCTGCTACGACGAAGACCAGCTCGAGGCGGCGATGGCAGCGGTCAGCGGCAGCGTCTTGCTGGATCGCTTCGTCGAGAACGCGACCGAGCTCGACGTCGATGCCCTGTGCGACGGCGAGGACGTGTACATCGGCGCGGTCATGCAGCACGTCGAGGAGGCCGGCGTGCACTCGGGCGACTCGGCGTGCGTACTGCCCGCGCCGTCGCTGACGCTCGCCGCAGCCCTCGAGGTCGAGCACATCGTGAAGCGCCTCGGGCCGGCACTCGGCGTGGTCGGCATCCTCAACGTCCAGCTCGCGATCGCCGACTCGATCGTCTACGTCCTCGAGGTGAATCCCCGCGCGTCGCGCACCGTCCCGTTCGCGAGCAAGGCGATCGGCGTGAACCTCGTCGATGCTGCGTGCCGGCTCGCCGCCGGCGCAACGCTGCGCGAGCTCGATCTGCCGGTGCCACGTCCGACGCAGGTGAGCGTGAAGGCCGCGGTTCTCCCGTTCGCGCGCTTCCCCGGCGCCGATCCCGTCCTCGGGCCGGAGATGCGCTCGACGGGCGAGGTCATGGCGAGTGCCGCCGATCTTCCGACAGCGCTCGCGAAGGCGGAGCGCGCCGCTGGTCGCCCGCTTCCGACGTCCGGCACTGCGTTCCTGTCCGTGCGGGACGAGGACAAGCCGGCCGCGGTCGCCGTCGCAGCTGCCCTCGCCGGGCTCGGCTTCGAGCTCATCGCGACCGAGGGCACCGCTCGCACGCTGCGCGCCGCGGGCCTCTCGATCGACGAGATCGCGAAGGTGGCGGACGCCGACGATGAGGAGGAGACCGTGGTCGACCTCGTGCGCAGCGGGCGCTGCGACATCGTCATCAACACGCCACAGGGAAGCGGTGCGCGCGCCGACGGCTATCTCATCCGGGAAGCGGCGCTCGTCGCACGCGTGCCGTGCGTGACGACGATCTCGGGAGCAGCCGCGGCGGTGCACGCGATCGCGAACGCGAGGGCCGAGTCGGCGCTGTCGCTCCAGGAGCGCATCGGGATCGAGGCGTGAACGCGCGTCGCGAGCAGTTGCCGGCGATCGGAGTCGAGCAGATCGGCCCGTACACGCTCCTGCGGCTCGAGCGAGGCGAGCTCGATCCGGGGGTCCCGGGGCAGTTCTTCATGCTCGAGGCACCGGGGAGAGTGCTCCCGCGTCCGATGAGCCTCTGCCGGGCGCCGCTCGGGGAGCTCCAGTTCCTCATCGACCCGATCGGGCCGGGCACACGCGCTCTGTGCGGGCTCGCGCCGGGAGAGGCGATCCACGTCCTCGGACCTCTCGGCAACGGCTTCGACCTGAACGTTCGACGGCCGCTTCTCGTGGCCGGCGGAATCGGCATCGCGCCCATGCCGTATCTCGCCGAGGCGCTGGGCGGTGCGCCGGCGATCCTCGGGTTCCGCAGCGACGGCCACGCCGCGGCCGCCGAGCTTCTTCCCGGCGCGAGCGTCGTCGTCGAGCCGCGGCTCGTGACCGACGCTCCTGCCCGACGATCCCGGCGACGTGCTCGCGTGCGGCCCGGAGCCGATGCTCGAGGCCGTTCGCGCACGTGTTCCTGGCGCGCAGCTCGCCTGGGAAGCGCCGATGGCGTGCGGCTACGGCGCGTGTTACGGCTGTGTCGTCGAGCGCGACGGGCGGTACGTGCGCCTCTGCGTCGAGGGCCCGATCCTGCAGGACGCCGCATGATCCCGCCGATCCTCAACGCCTCTGGCTGTCTGGACGCGCTGACGGCGCCGAGCGTCGTCGAGCGCCTCGACGCGTTCGTGACGAAGACGGTGACGCCGCTCCCGCGCGAGGGCAATCCGCCGCCGCGCATCGCCGAGACGGAGAGCGGGATGCTGAACTCGATCGGCTTGCAGAACCCCGGTATCGACGCCTTCGTGCGCGACAACCTGCCGCGGCTGGCAACGCTCGGAGTGCCGATCTGGGTGTCCGTCGGCGGCTTCTCGGCCGACGAGTACGCGCTCCTCTGCGCCCGGCTCGACGAGTGCGCGGACGTGAAGACGATCGAGCTGAATCTCTCCTGTCCGAACGTCGAAGAGGCGCCGGAGACGGCTGCCGAGCTCGTCGCCGCAGCGCGCGGCGCGACGGGAAAGCCGCTCTACGCGAAGCTTTCGCCGGCCACCTGGGACGTCGCGGAGTCCGCGCGTGCCGTGGCAGCCGCAGGAGCCGACGGCCTCTCGCTCGTGAACACGATCCGCGGGCTCGGGTTCGATCGCACGAGCCGGCAACCCGTACTCGCCCGCGGGGCCGGCGGCTACTCCGGCCCGGCCTTGCGACCGATCGCTCTCGCTTGCGTGTACGCGTGCGCCGAAGCGGTCGAGCTCCCGATCGTCGGCATGGGGGGGATCGTCTCGGGACGCGATGTGGAGGACTTCCTCAGCGCCGGTGCGAGCTCGGTCGCGCTCGGAACGATTCTCTTCTCCGATCCCTGGGCGCCCGATCGCGTACGCTCGGAGCTCGAAGCCGCACGCGCTCCGCACGCCGACGAGGTGCCCGGCCAGGTGACCGGAATCGGTCGCGTGACACATGCGTCGCCAGATCCGCAAACAGTAAAACGCCTGCAAATCGGCTAAAACGGTTCCGCTTGACCGCGGGGACAAGCTTGGTAGACTCGTCCGGCTCATGGTCACGACGAAGACGCACGCGCAGGCGCCTGCGCGCTCCCTCGATCAGAGGATGGAGGCGCTCCAGCGGGCGAACGACGTCCGAGTCCGCCGCGCGCAGTTGAAGCGCGACCTGAAGGCGGGGCACGAGAGCATCGAGACGATCCTCCTCGATCCGCCCGAGTGGGTCGAGACCGCGAAGGTGTTCGACATGCTCATGGCGGTCCCGAAGTTCGGACGCGTGAAGGCCGCCCGGCTGCTCAACCAGTGCCGCATCAGCCAGTCGAAGACCGTCGGCGGCCTCTCCGAGCGCCAGCGAACCGAGCTCGTCGACCTCTTCAACCACCGCGGCTAGGGCCGCGCGGTGCCGTCGCGGCCCGTCTTCGTCGTCACGGGCCCGTCCGGAGCGGGCAAGGGAACGCTGATCAAGGGCCTGCTCGAGCGAGTACCTGGGCTCGAGATCGCCGTCTCGGCCACGACGCGTCCGCAGCGGCCGGGTGAGGCGGACGGCCACGACTACTGGTTCCTGTCGGACGAGGAGTTCACGCGCCGCGTCGAGGCCGACGAGTTCCTCGAGTGGGTGCCGTACGTGTCCGGGCGCCGCTACGGGACGCTGCGCTCCGAGATCGACCGGATATCGGGAGACGACTGCGTCTGCGTCCTGGAGCTCGAGCTCGAGGGTGCCTTGAAGGTGCAGGACGAGATCGCGAGGAGCGTGACGATCTTCATCGCCGCCGATGTGGACGAGCTGGAGCGGCGCCTCCGCGACCGAGCGACCGAGTCGACGGGCGAGATAGGCGAGCGAATCGAGCTGGCGCGCGAGCAGCTCGAACGGGCGCACGAGTTCCGCTACATGGTTCGAAACGACGACATCGAGCGTGCAACGGCCGCGCTTGCGGCGTTGGTCGAGTGCGAACTGGCATCCGCAGGTACCATGTCGCGGCCATGATCTACCCCCGCCTCGACGATCTGCTCTCTCAAGTCAAGGGATCCCGCTATGCGCTCGTGCTCGTCGCAGCGAAGCGGGCCCGCCAGATCAACAACTATCACCATCAGCTCGGTGAGGGGATCGGCTTCGACGAAGCTCCGCCGCCGCTCATCGAGTCCCGCTCGAAGAACTATCTGACGATGGCGATGGAAGAGATCGCGAACGGCAAGATCAAGCACGTCACCCCCACGGCCTAGCGAGGGCGCGTGGCGCGCATCCTGCTCGGCGTCACCGGCGGGATAGCGGCCTACAAGGCGTGCACGCTCGTCCGTCTGCTCGTGCGGGCGGGCCACGAGGTCGAGCCTGTACTGACTGCCGGTGCCGAGCGATTCGTCGCGCGCGAGACCTTCGTCGCGCTGGCACGGAGGTCGCAGAGCGACGATCCCTACCCCCATCTCGGGCGCTGGGACGTGCTGGTCGTAGCGCCCCTGACGGCGAACACGCTCGCGCGCATGGCGCACGGCCTTGCCGACGACGTGCTCACCGAGGCGGTGCTCGCGCACGCGGGGCCGGTTCTCGTCGCGCCGGCGATGAACACCCGCATGTGGCTGCACCCGGCGACGCAGGCCAACGTCGCGACGTTGCGCGAGCGCGGTGTCGAGCTCGTCGGGCCGGCGGAGGGCGAGCTCGCCGAGGGCGAGGAGGGCGTGGGGCGGATGGCCGAGCCCGAGGAGATCTTCGCGCGCATCGAAACGCTTCTCTCGCCGCCGGACGGCCCGCTGAACGGCAAGAGCGTCCTGATCTCCGCAGGCGGCACGCAGGAGCCGCTCGACTCCGTGCGCTATGTCGGAAACCGCTCGTCGGGACGCATGGGAGTCGCGCTCGCCGAGGAAGCACGAGCGCGGGGTGCCGACGTGACGTTGCTCGCGGCCAACCTCGCCGTGCCGGCGCCGGCCGGGGTCGACGTCGTCGACACACCGACCGCAGCCGATCTGGAGCGCGAGGCACTCGGCCGCGCCGACTCCGACGTGATCGTGATGGCCGCTGCCGTCGCCGACTACCGGGCCGCTAGCGCCGTCCACGACCAAGCACTCGAAGGACGGCTCGGCCTGGGTCGTCGAGCTCGAGCCTACCGCTGACGTTCTCGCGGCCATAGGCGCATCGCGCAGGCCAGGGCAGGTCATCGTCGGGTTCGCGGCCGACGAGGCCGAGGCCGGCCTCGAGCGCGCTCGCGAGAAGCGCCGGGCGAAGAACGCCGACCTGTTCGTCTACAACGACGTCTCGCGACCGGACATCGGCTTCGACTCGGTGGAGAACGAGGTGGTCGTCGTCTCGGAGAACGGCGATCGCCACGTCGCGAAAGCGTCGAAGCGCGTCGTGGCTGCGGCTGTTCTCGACGAAGTGGAGCGGCTACTCTCGAAGGTATGACGGACGCCGCTCGCGCGGAGAGGCCTGTCGTTTCGCGGTCGGCGGCCGACGTCGTCGAGCGCGTGGTCGAGAACCTGCAGCGCGCGGTGCGCGCGCCACGCACGACGCTCGAGCTGTGCGTCCTTTGCGTGCTCGCCGAAGGCCATCTGATCATCGAGGACTTCCCGGGAGTGGGGAAGACCGTGCTCGCGAAGTCCGTCGCGCGCTCGCTGCATCTCTCCTTCTCGCGGCTCCAGTTCACGCCGGACCTCCTGCCGAGCGACGTGACGGGCGTCAACGTCTTCAACCAGCGCACGGGCGAGTTCGAGTTCCGGCCGGGGCCGGTGTTCGCGAACGTGCTCCTCGTCGACGAGATCAACCGCGCTTCCCCGAAGACGCAGTCGGCGCTGCTCGAGGCGATGCAGGAGACCCAGGTCACGATCGACGGCGACACGTACCCGCTCGACCTGCCGTTCTTCGTGGTCGCGACGCAGAACCCGATCGAGTACGAGGGGACGTATCCGCTCCCGGAGGCGCAGCTCGACCGCTTCACCGCGCGGCTCTCACTCGGGTATCCGCCCTTCGGCGAGGAGGCGCAGATGCTCGCCGAGCAGACGACCGCGCCTCCGCTCGACCAGCTCGCCGCCGTCGCCGATCGCGACGACCTGGTCGGCGCAATCGAGGCCGCGCGCGCCGTGTACGTCGAGGAGAGCGTCGGAGGATACGTCGTCACGCATTCTCCGGCACACGCGCGACAGCCCGCTGCTGGCACTCGGAGCAAGTCCTCGCGCGGGAATCGCGCTCCTGCGCATGGCGAAGGCGCGAGCGGCCGTGCTCGGGCGTGACTACGTCGTTCCCGAGGACGTGCAGGCGGTCGCTTCCGCCGTCCTCGCGCACCGTGTGATCCTCGCGCCCGAGGCGCGTGCGTCCGGAATGCGCGGAGAAGACGCCGTGGAGCGTGCGCTGGCCGAGGCGCCGATCCCGAAATGAGCTTCCGCCGCGGTGGGGTCGCGCTCGGGGCGATCGCCCTCGTCGCGGCGATCGCGAGCGGATCGCGCGCGCTGGGTGTCGTCGGTGTGGGCTTCCTCCTGGCCGGCGGCGTGACGTGGCTGTGGGCATGGCTCGTGGACGGCCCCGTGCACGTCGTGCACAAGGTCGATCCGTCACCGGCGGTCGAAGGGGACGCCGTGCGGGTGGCCATCGGCGTGCGGCGCCGCTCGCGGGTGCCGCTCGGCTCGATGACGGTTCGTCTGACGGTCGGCAGGCTCGGCGCGTGCTCGTGCCGGATGCGGGGGCACGGTCGGCTGGCGAAAGGCGGAATCAATCTCGGGCCGTTGCCACGTGGCGTCTTCGCGCTTCCGATCCGAGAGTCGTCTTCGGCGATCTCCTCGGCCTCGTCAGCGGTCACACCGCGGGTGGAATGCGAGTCCGCGACGGTCGTCGTTCGGCCGCGCTTGACCGCGCTCGACGGGCTCTTCTCGGATGCCGGCCGTGCCGCGCGGGGACGGACGCCGGGTGCTGTTGCGTCGGGCCGCAGGCTTCGACTTCCACTCCGTGCGCGAGTACGAGCAGGGCGAGTCGCTCCGGCGCGTGCACTGGCCGACGAGCGCGCGACGCGGGCAGCTCATGGTGAAGGAGCTCGAGGACACCGCCCACGACGGCGTGGTCGTGATCCTCGACTGCGACCCGCGGTACGCCGTCGGCGACCCGCCGGACTCGAGCTTCGACGCGGCTGTGCGGGTTGCGGGCTCGCTGCTGCAGGCCCACGCCGTGCGCGGGCGCGTAGCCACGCTCGTCTCGACCGGACGGACGCGCGCGGTGGTTCCCGTGCGCTCGGCGGCGGCGGATCTCGACGGGGCCGTGAGCTCGCTCGCAGCGGCGGAGCCGGACGCCGTCGACGGTCTCGCACGGTTCCTCGCAGGCGAGCATTCGTGGGCCGTCGAGCGGCGAGCTGGCGGTCGTCACGGCGACAACCGATGCGAGCGCGTTCGCCGAGGTGCTCGCGCTCGCCGTCACGACGCCTCGTCTCGGTCGTCTGGATCGACGCGGCGAGCTTCGCCTCGCGCCCGACACGCGCCGAGCCCGGCCTGCTCCGCCTCGCCGCTCACGGGATTCCGACCGGCGGTGGTCAGGCATGGAGACGATCTCGCAGCCGTGCTCTCGGCGCGGTCGTTCGAGGCGGTGGCTCGTGCGTAGAACGCTCCTCGCATCGCTGCTTCCGGCACTCGCGATCGCGGCGACATGGCTGAGCCTGGAGGATCCGCGGCTCGTCGGGGAGGGCCTGGCCGTCGCCCTGCTCGCGATCGTCCCCGCGCTCGTGCGTCGTGGAGCGATGCGCGTCGGGGCCGTCGTGCTCTCGGCGCTCGGCGCAGCCTGGATTGCCTTCGGCGCGGAGCCGTGGGAGCTCGTCCCGTTCCGCGACGAACCCGTCCTCGCCCCGGCGCTGCGTGACACGGCGCGCGGGATCGTCGACTTCTACGAGGTCTTCCTGCCCTTCGAGCCTGCGCAGAACCCGGAGATGCACGCGCTCGTCCTCTGCGCGATCTTCGGTTTCGTGGCTGCCACGGCGCTCTTCGTCGCGGCGCGCCGGCCGCTCGGCGCAGCCGCGGTGACGGTCGCGGGCGTCGGCTGGCCTGCCACGCTTCTAGGCGGCCAGGCGATCGCTGCCGGTGCCGTCGCGCTCGCCGCGGCGCTTGCGGTCCCGCTCATCCTGCGGGCGACCTCGTTGCGCACGGTGCTGGCCGGAGGAGCCATCGGCGCGCTCGTGGTCGTCGGCGCGGCGTGGACGTCGTCGGCGACCACGCTCGCGCGCGACGCTGCGGTCGACTGGGAGACCTGGGACATCCGCGGGCAAGGGCGTCAGGCGAGCGAGGTGCGGTTCATCTGGGACTCGAACTACGAGGGCATCGCCTTCCCGTCCGAGAAGACGGTCGTTCTGCGCGTCGACGGTCCGAGCGCGCCGCACTACTGGCGGACCACGACGCTCGACGTCTACGACGAGAACCACTGGTTCGAACGCCTCTTCTGGCTCGAGCAGGTCGATCACGACGCCAAGACGCTGCAGCTGCCCCAGCTGATTCCCCAACGGGCACGCAACCGGGACGGCTGGATCGAGCAGCGGATTCGCGTGGAGGCCCTCGTCGACGACCACCTCGCCGCCGCCGGCACGCCGGTCGCACTCGACGGACGCGGCCTGGGAACGGTGTTCCTGCTGTCCGGTGGCGTCCTGCGCGTGCGCACGCCGGTCGGCGAGGGTGAGAGCTACCGCGTCTGGAGCTATGCGCCGGATCCCGCTCCGCGAACTCTCGCCCGAGCGCCCGCGAGGTACCCGTTCGCCGCGTCGCGCTTTCTCGAGATCGACGGGCGCGAGTTCCCCGCGTTCGGGCTTCCCGGGCGGGAGGGCGTCGTGCGTGCGCTGTTCGACGATCCGTCCTACGCCGGCTTTGCGCGGCATCGGCCCATGTACCAGGTGGCGCGGCGCGTCGCCGGGCGAGCGCACGACGCCCTACGCAGCGGTGCTCGCCATCGAGTCGTGGCTTCGCCAGACGGGCGGCTTCACCTACGACGAGTCGCCACCGCGAGGGCAGGGCGCTCCGCTCGTCTCGTTCGTGACGCAGACGAAGGCCGGCTACTGCCAGCACTTCGCCGGGGCGATGGCCGGAATGCTGCGGATGCTCGGGGTTCCCGCCCGCGTCGCGGTCGGCTTCACGAGCGGCACGCCGGACGACGGAACGTGGGTCGTGACCGATCACGACGCGCATGCGTGGGTCGAGGTGTGGTTCGCGGGCATCGGCTGGGTTCCGTTCGATCCGACGCCGGGCCGCGGCACGCTCGGAGGCGAGTACTCGTTCGCGTCCGGCTCCGAGGACGCCGTCGCACGCCTCAGGCGCGGGGAGCTCGGCGAGTCGACGACGCCGGCTCTGCCGCCGCGCGTGCCCGATGCGGGCGACTTGCCCGAGACGACCGGCGCGTCCGGGTCGCGACAGGCGCCGTCGCTCGTCGGCGTCGGGCTCGTTCTCGCCGCGCTCTGGATCGTGCTTCTCGGAGCTGGGGAAGGCGCTCGTCAGGCGCGCTCGCTACCTGTCACGCGACCCCCGCCGCCTCGCGACGGCGAGCCGTCGCGAGCTCGAGGACTTCCTGCGCGACCAGGGCGTCGACGTTCCGCCGAACGCGACGCTCGTCGCGCTGCAGCGAGCCGTCCACGACGAGCTCGGGCTCGACGGACGCGCGTTCGCCGCCGCCGCGGCGCGCGCACGCTTCGGCCCACCGACATCGCTCGGGCAGGTTGCGGCGTCGCCACGCCGGGAGGTGCGCCGGCTGATCCGCGCCGCGCGCCGGGAGCTCTCGCTCTGGGCGCGCTTCCGTGGGCTCGTGTCGCTCCGGTCGCTCAGATCCGCGAACGGCTCGTGAGCGAGACGTACGACCTCTTCCAGCTCGGACGCAGCCATCTGCGGAGCGGACGGCCTGCTCAGGCGACGGTGTCGCTCGAGAAGGCGAAGCGCGCCGAGCCGACGTCGCGCTCGATCCGCGAAGCGCTCGGGATCGCGTACTTCCGGATCGGGCGCTGGGAGGAGGCCGAGGCCGAGTTTCGCGCGCTCGTCGAGCTCGACCCGTCCGACGAGTTCGCCCACTACGCGCTCGGTCGTGCTCTCGTCAACCAGGGACGGCGCAAGGAAGCCACGCCGCACATCAAGCTCGGCCGTGCGTTGCGGCCGCGGACGCCTGCCGACGGCGACGCGCTCGAGTAGCGCGTGCGCGCAGTCGTGCAGCGCGTCCGGAGCGCGTCGGTCACGGTCGCCGGCGAGATCGTCGCGGAGATCGGGCCGGGCCTCGTCGTGCTCCTCGGCGTGGCCGAGGAGGACACCGTCGCCGAGGCCGAGCGCCTGGCCGGAAAGGTCGCGCGGCTGCGGATCTTCGAGAACGACGAGGGCCGCTTCGACCGCTCGCTGCTCGACGTCTCCGGGGAGGCGCTCGTCGTGAGCCAGTTCACGCTCATCGCAGACACGCGCAAGGGCAACCGGCCGAGCTTCACGGATGCAGCCGACCCGAGTGTCGCCGAGCCGCTGTACGAGCACTTCTGCGCAGCGCTGGAGGCTGAAGGCGTGCGCGTGTCGCGAGGCGTCTTCGGCGCGCGCATGCAGGTCGCGCTCGTCAACGACGGCCCCGTGACGATCCTCCTCGAGGCATAGTCAGTTCTATGCACCTCCGGCCGCGGAGCGGCGGCTTCGGGATCTCGCGCGCCGAGATCCGCGTTCGCGGATCTCGGCTTGCGCAGGACGAGTGCTATCCTGCCCGCACCACATTTCACCGGCTTCACGAAATGGGCGCGTCGCGCCCATTTTTGTTGAGGGAGGCTGATGAGCACGACCTACGCCAGAGAACGGACGCTGCAGGAGGAGATCGCACCCGCGGTCGAAGCGAGCGTGCCCGGAGTCAGGGTGCTCGCCGTCGAGCTGCTCTCGCCGAGTCGCTTCTGCGTGTACGTCGACCATCCGGACGGGGTCGATCACGCGCTCTGCGCGCACGTGACGCGCGTTCTCGACCCGTATCGCGCCGAGTACACGATCGACGTCTCGTCGCCGGGGCCGGAGCGCCCGCTGCGCAAGCCGGAGCACTTCGCCGAGGCCGTCGGCTCGCGCGTCGTCGTGCGGCTGGAAGGCGGCAGGAAGAACCGACATCGCGGCCTGCTGGTCGAGGCCGGAGACGACACCATCACGCTCGAGGCCGGTGACGCCGGCGAGATCCGCATCCCGTACGACGCGATCGTGCGGGCCAATCTGATCGACGAGGGGTTGACCACATGAGCCAGGAAATCATCGAGGGCATTCAGCTGATCGAGAAGGAGAAGGGCATCGAGGAGGGCGTGCTCATCACCGCGCTCGAGGATGCGCTGCGTGCCGCGTACAGGAAGACACCGGGAGCAACGCGCCACGCCGAGGTGAAGCTCGACGGCGCCGGTGAGTTCCGCGTTTTCGGGATCGAGATCCCGGAGGACATCGAGTTCAGGCTCGTCGAGGAGGCGCGCGAGGCGCGCATCACCGAGCTCGAGCAGCTCGAGGAGGAGACGGGCGAGCGCCAGCACACGCTGATCACGGACGACGACCTCGAGCTCGACTGGTCGCAGGTTCCGCCGGAGCAGATCCAGCGCACGGACGTGACACCGGACAACTTCGGCCGCATCGCCGCGCAGACCGCGAAGCAGGTCATCCAGCAGCGGATCCGCGAGGCCGAGCGGGCGATCATGTACGAGGAGTACGTCGACCGCCAGGGCGAGGTCGTCACCGGCATCGTGCAGCAGGCCGGGGATCGCAACAACGTCCTCGTCGATCTCGGCCGCGTCGAGGCGCTGCTCCCGCGATCCGAGCAAGTCGACGGCGAGCGCTACGAGCAGGGGAGCCGCATCAAGGCGGTCATCGCCGAGGTCCGCTCGGGGACGAAGGGACCGCAGGTCATCCTCTCCCGTCGCGATCCGGAGCTCATCCGCGCGCTCTTCGAGCTCGAGGTACCGGAGATCGCCGACGGTCTCGTGGAGATCCGCGGCGTCGCACGCGAGCCGGGCTACCGCTCGAAGATCGCGGTGGAGTCGCATATGCAGGGCGTCGATCCGGTCGGCGCGTGCGTAGGCCCGCGTGGCTCGCGCGTGCGCATGGTCGTCTCGGAGCTCCGCGGCGAGAAGATCGACATCATCCCGTGGAACACCGAGCCGGCGCGGTTCGTCGCCAAGGCGCTCTCTCCGGCCCGCGTGCGCGAGGTCTACATCGAGGACGACACACGCGAGGCGACCGTGATCGTCCCGAACGACCAGCTCGCTCTCGCGATCGGCAAGGAGGGCCTGAACGCCCGGCTCGCCACGCGCCTGACGGGCTGGAAGATCGACATCCAGTCGGAGCAGGAGTTCGCGCAGGCCGAGGCCGAGGCTGCCTACGGCGGGCCCGAGGACGGCGAGGAGTTCTCCGGACGGTGCTCCGCGGTGCTCTCGAACGGCAAGCGCTGCCCGAACGCGGCGCTTCCCGGCTCGCGCTACTGCGGCGTGCCGGCCCACCAGGAGCTCGCGAATCAGCCCGAGCCGGCCGCGGTCGTCGAGGAAGGCACAGCCGAGGAGGTCGCAGTCGACGGCGACGCAACTGTCGGAGGAGGTTCTCGCGGAGGCCGGCGCGGTCGCAGTGATGGACGAGGAGCCGGAGCTCGCCGAGGACGTCGCAGAGAAGGAGGAGGACCGCGAGGAGGCGTGAGCCCTCGCGAGTTCTAGACTGAACCCTCATGGCTGACGGACGCAAAGGACCAAATCGCCCGATTCGCCCCCGCGGAGGCTCCGGGGGGCGGAAGCGTCGCGTGGTCATCGAGGGTGGGGGAGGGCGCAGCCAGGGCCGGCAGGCCCGCGATCGCACCAACGCGCCTCCGCAGCCTCGCCAGGCACCGGCACCGCCGCCGTCGGGGCCGATCACGGTCGAGTCGGGAGTGACCGTCAAGGATCTCTCGCAGGCCCTCGGCGTCCCGATGCCCGAGCTGATCAAGATCCTCATGGGGCTCGGCCAGATGCGTACCGCGACCCAGTCGCTCTCCGACGAGGAGGTCGAGACGATCGGAGCGGAGCTCGATCGCGAGATCACGATCAAGCACGCTGCGGAGGAGGAGCTCGAGCCGACGTCGTACGAAGACAACGAGGAGGATCTCGCTCCCCGACCGCCGGTCGTCACGATCATGGGCCACGTCGACCACGGGAAGACGACGCTCCTCGACGCCATTCGCGAGGCCGCGGTCGTCGAGACCGAGGCCGGAGGGATCACGCAGCACATCGGCGCGTACCAGGCCGAGGTGGACGGACGACGCATCACGTTCCTCGACACGCCGGGCCACGAGGCGTTCACGGCCATGCGCGCTCGCGGTGCGAAGGTGACCGACATCGCGGTGCTCGTCGTCGCGGCGGACGACGGTGTCATGCCACAGACGAAGGAGTCGATCTCGCACGCACGCGCCGCCGAGGTCCCGATCGTCGTCGCCGTCAACAAGATGGACATGCCTGACGCGAACCTCGACCGCGTGAAGAGCGAGCTCGCCGCCGAGGGCCTCCAGCCCGAGGACTGGGGCGGCACGACGCAGTTCTCCGCGGTCTCGGCGAGAGAGAAGGAGAACCTCGACGACCTGCTCGAGAAGATCCTCCTCGTCGCCGACGCGGAGCTCGACCTCCGCGCGAACCCTGTCGCCGATGCGTCGGGCGTCGTCGTCGAGTCGCGCCTGGACGTCGGGCGCGGGCCGGTCGCAACCGTGCTCGTACACCGCGGCACGCTTCGCGTCGGTGACGCCGCCGTCGCGGGCGACGCCTCGGGGAAAGTGCGCGCGCTCTACGACTATCGCGGCGAGAAGGTGGCCGAGGCCAGACCCGGCGAGCCCGTCGAGGTACTCGGATTCGACCACCCTCCGGCTGCCGGCGAGTACGTGCGCGTTGTCGAGCACGAGCGCCAGGCGAAGCACCTCGCGAACGTGCGGGCGGAACGGCTTCGCCGCGAGCAGTTCGCGCAGCGCCCGCGCCGCCGCGTCTCCCTGGAGACGCTGCACGACGACCTCGAGGCCGGCGAGGTGCAGGACCTCAACATCGTCCTGAAGGGCGACGTCCAGGGCTCGGTCGAGGCGCTTCTCGGCGAGATCCAGAAGATCCAGCACG
The DNA here is from genome assembly GCA_963744285.1 of uncultured Gaiellaceae bacterium. Classification (GTDB taxonomy): domain Bacteria; phylum Actinomycetota; class Thermoleophilia; order Gaiellales; family Gaiellaceae; genus GMQP-bins7. The sequence continues at coordinate 28,291 of CAVUTA010000006.1, forward strand.
CGGAAGTGCGCGTCACGGTCATCCACACCGGCGTCGGCGGGATCACGGAGAACGACGTGAACCTCGCGTCGGCCTCGGATGCGCTCGTCGTCGGCTTCAACGTCCGCCCGAGCGCGGAGGCGCGCCAGCTCGCAGAGCGCGAGGGCGTGGACATCCGCACCTACCGCGTCATCTACCAGCTCACCGAGGACATCCAGAAGGCGCTCGTCGGGATGCTGTCGCCCGTCTCGACGGAGGAGACGCTCGGCGAGGCCGAGGTCCGCGCCCTCTTCCGCGTGTCGCGGCTCGGCACGATCGCGGGCTGCATGGTCACCTCGGGCCTCGTCCGCCGTGGCGCGCAGGTTCGCGTCATCCGTGACGGAACCGTCATCTACGAGACGAACATCGCCCAGCTCAAGCGCTTCAAGGACGACGCGCGCGAGGTGAGCGAGGGCTTCGAGTGCGGCATCCTCCTCGACGGCTTCAACGACGTGAAGGAAGGCGACGTCCTCGAGGCCTACGAGACGCGGGAAGTCGTGCGAACGGACATGGATCAGGCGCCCGTCGCCGCCGCGCCGCCTGCCGCCGACGACGAGTAGTACGGCCGACGCCGTGGCGACCGGCTACGTCGGCATCCTCACCGTCGAGCTCCACTTCCCGGAGTCGGGCTCCCTCAAGGGAAAGCGCAGGTACGTGAAGTCCGCCAAGGCACAGCTCCACGAGCGCTTCGGCGCGTCCGTCGCCGAGGTGGACCACCACGACCTCTGGCAGCGCTCGACGCTCGCGGTGGCGTGCGCGACGCGCGAGCACTCCGAGCTCCAGGGGCTGCTCGACGCGGTCGAGCGGTACCTCGGATCGCAGGAGTGGGAGCTCCTGCGTGCCGAGCGGGAGGTGGTCGTCCCTGGCGAGCGCTGAGAGACGCAGGAAGGTGAACGAGGCGATTCGGAAGACGCTCTCGGAGGCGCTACCGAACCTCAAGGACCCGCGGATCGGCTTCGTCACGGTGACCGGCGCGCGGACGACGACGGACCTCTCGCAGGCGACCGTGTTCGTGAGCGTGCTCGGCTCGGAAGACGAGCAGGCACGAACGCTCGAGGGCCTGCAGTCGGCGGCCGGTGTTCTGCAGTCACAGGTTGCGCGCGAGCTCGGGACCCGGCGGACTCCCGTCTTGACCTTCGAATACGATCCCGCGATCGAGCGGGGCGTCCGGCTGACCAAGCTGATCGACGAGCTCGCTCCTGCGGACTCCGATGTCGAACCAGGCTGACATGCAGGCGGTCGTCGCCGCCCTCCACGAGAACGATCGCTTCGTCGTCACGTCGCACGAGGCGCCCGACGGCGATGCGCTCGGGTCGCTGCTGGGGATGGGACTCGCGCTGCGCGAGCTCGGCAAGGACGTCGTCATGTTCCTCGGTGGTCCGGCGCCGCTTCCCGGCGAGTACCGGTTCCTCGAGGCCGAGGAGCGCGGGCTGCGGCGCGAGCGCCCGGACGACTTCGCCGAGCGGGTGCTCGTCGCCGTCGACTGCGCGAGTGCGAGCCGCGTGGGTGCGGAGCCGGGCGTCGTCGACGCCGCGCGGTTCACGGTCAACATCGACCACCACCACGACAACCCGCGCTTCGGCGACGTGAATCTCATCGTCCCGGACGCATCGTCGACGGGCGAGGTGCTCGCCGACGTGATCCGCGAGCTGGGTGTCGCGCTCACGCCGCGAGATCGCCGAGGCGCTTGTACATCGCGCTCGTGACCGACACCGGCCGGTTCCAGTACGCGAACACGACGCCGAAGGCGTTGCGTCTCGCGGCGGATCTCGTCGAGGCGGGTGCGGACGTGCACCGCGTCTTCCAGGGCGTCTACGAGAACGTCCAGTTCGCGAAGCTGAAGCTCCTCGCGCGCGCGCTCGAGCGCGCGCACGTCCTCGAGGGCGGCGAGATCGTCGTGTCGCACCTCGTGCGCGACGACTTCGAGGCGGTCGGCGCAACCGAGCCGTACTCCGAAGGGATCATCGACGTGCTGCGCTCGGTGGAGGGCTCGCTCGTGTCCGCGCTCATCCGCGAGCCGCCGCGCGAGGGCGGTCCGGCGCGCAAGGTGTCGCTGCGCTCGTCGGTGGACGAGATCGACGTGAGCGCCATCGCGCGCAAGTCGCAGGGCGGAGGGCATCGCGCTGCGGCAGGCTTCTCGAGCGATCTCTCGGTGGAGGAGCTCACGGAGTTCATCGTGCGCGAGGTCGCGGCGCAGGTCGGGTCCGCAGCGGGGCGGTAGGCGATGCCGCCGCGCGCGCTCCACCCGAGCGGGATCATCCTCGTCGACAAGCCCGCCGGCCCGACGTCGTTCGCCATCGTGGCCGCGACGCGCCGGAAGACCAAGGCGCGAACCGGCCACGCGGGGACCCTCGATCCGTTCGCGACCGGGCTCCTGCTGCTGCTCTCCGGTGCGTCGACGCGGCTCCAGCCTCGGTTCGTCGGGCTGTCGAAGCGGTACGAGACGGAGATCGATCTCACGGCGCGGACGAGCACCGGCGACATCGAAGGGGAGCGCCTCGACGAGCACGCTGCTCCCGCGCTCGACGAGCTCGAGAGCCGGGCTCGACGGCCTGCGCGGCGCGGTCGACCTGCCGATTCCGGCGGTCTCGGCCGTGAAGATCGACGGCGAGCGCGCGTACGCACTGCACCGGCGCGGAGTCGTCGTCGAGATGCCCGTCCGCACGATGCACGTCCACGAGCTCGCACTCGAGAGGTACGCCGACGGTATCGCGCGCCTCGACCTGCTCGTCTCGTCGGGCACGTACATCCGCGCGATCGCGGACGCGCTCGGCGGTCACTGCGTCGCCCTGCGCAGGACCGAGATCGGCCCGTTCCACGTCGACGAGGCCGACCCGGAGCGGATGCTCTCGCCCGACGAGGCTCTCGCGAGGCTCACGTGAAGGTCGTCGGCTCGCCGGCCGAACTGGAGCAGCGGCCGCGTGCGGTCGCGATCGGAAGCTTCGACGGCGTGCATCGCGGACACGTCGCCGTGGTCGACGCCGTGCGTGGCACAGGCCTCGAGCCGACGGTCATCACCTTCGACCCGCATCCGCGGATCGCGCTCGGCAACAAGGTCGAGCTGCTGACGACGCTCGACCGGCGGCTCGAGCTTCTCGACGCAGCCGGCGTCGAGACCGTCGTCGTCGCGACGTTCGACGCCGCGCTCCAGCAGCTGACGCCCGAGGAGTTCGCCGAGCGCTATCTCCGCGCGATCGGGGTGGAAGCCGTCGTCGCCGGCGAGGACTTCCGGTTCGGCGTGAGACGCTCCGGCGACCTTGCGCTCCTCGAACGCCTCGGCTTCGAGATCGTCGTCGTGCCGGAGCTTCCCGGTGTGTCCTCGACCGCGATCCGAACGGCGCTGGCGGCGGGTGACGTGGTCGGCGCCGCAGCGATGCTCGGACGACCGTTCGAGCTCGACGGCGTCGTCGTCGCGGGCGATCAGCGCGGCGGCACGCTCGGCTACCCGACCGCGAACCTGCGCCTGGAGCCCGACCTCGCGTGTCCGCGGTACGGCATCTACGCGGGATTCGGTCTCGGGCACCGTGCCGCGATCTCGATCGGCACGAACCCGCACTACGGCGGAACCGAGCGGCGGATCGAGCCGTACCTCCTCGACTTCGACGGCGACCTCTACGGAAAGCGGCTCGTCGTCGAGCTCTGGGAGCGGCTTCGCGACGAGGCGGTCTTCGACAGCGAGGCCGCACTCGTCGAGCAGATCGCCCTCGACGTCGAGGCGACGAAGGCGTCACGGAGGCCGGTATCGGATAACTAACGTAGGCGGGCGATGAGCTCGAACGGCCAGCCGCTGATCCAGGCACGCAATCTCGTGAAGCGCTTCGGCGACTTCGTCGCCGTCGACGGGATCGACTTCGACCTCCAGCGTGGGGAGGCATTCGGCTTCCTCGGCCCGAACGGGGCGGGGAAGACGTCGACGATGCGCATGATCGGCTGCGTCTCGCCCGTGACCGACGGCTCGCTGACCGTCTTCGGGCTGGACCCCGCGCGCGACGGGGCGAAGATCCGCGGCCGCCTCGGCGTCGTCCCGCAGCAGGACACGCTCGACATGGAGCTGACCGTCCGCGAGAACATCGTGATCTACGGGCGCTACTTCGGCCTCCCGCGCAAGGAGCTCGGATCCCGCGCCGACGAGCTCCTCGAGTTCGTCGAGCTCACCGAGCGGGCGAACGACAAGGTCGAGCCGCTCTCGGGCGGGATGAAGCGGCGCCTGACGATCGCGCGCTCGCTCGTCAACGAGCCGGAGGTGCTGCTCCTCGACGAGCCGACGACAGGGCTCGATCCCCAGGCGCGACACGTCGTCTGGGATCGCCTGTATCGCCTGAAGCGGCAAGGCGTCACGCTTGCTCCTGACGACGCACTACATGGACGAGGCCGAGCAGCTGTGCGACCGGCTCGTCGTCATGGATCAGCGGGAAGATCGTCGCCGAGGGCTCGCCGCGCGATCTCATCGAGCGCTACTCGACGCGCGAGGTCGTCGAGCTGCGCTTCGACGACGGGAGCCGGCCCGACGATCTGAGCTACTGGACGGACGGCCTCGTCGAGCCGCGTCGAGACGCTGCCCGACCGCGTCCTCCTGTACACGCGCGGACGGCGACGCCGCCGACGCACGGGCTCCACGAGCGCGGCCTCGTGCCCGAGAGCGTCCTCGTGCGCCGCTGGACGCTCGAGGACGTCTTCCTCCACCTCACCGGCCGGAGCCTCGATCGAATGACGCTCCGCTCTTCTCGTTCTTCGTCCGCTCGAGTTCTTCCTGACGCAGTACAAGAACGTCTGGCGGGGCTCGGCGGTGACGACCGTCGTCACGCCGGTCGTCTACCTGCTCGCGCTCGGCGTCGGGCTCGGCGTGTTCGTCGATCGCTCGGCCGATCTCGCGGGCGGAATCTCGTACCTCGAGTTCGTCGCGCCCGGGCTCATGGCGGCGACGGCGATGCAGATCGCGTCGTTCGAGTCGAGCTGGCCGGTGCTCTCGGCGATCAAGTGGGATCGCCAGTACCACGCGATGCTCGCGACGCCGCTGCGCGTGCGCGACGTCATGCTCGGCCACCAGGCGTACTTCGCGTTCCGACTCCTGCTGACGGCGACGATCTACCTCGTCGTCATCACGGCGTTCGGCGCAGTCGACTCGCCGCTCGCCGTGCTGGCGATCCCGGTGACGGTGCTCGTCGGCCTGTCGTTCTCGGCGCCGATCGCGGCGTGGGCCGCGCACGCGCAGAACGAGGTGTCGTTCGTCGCGATCTTCCGTTTCATCATTCTCCCGATGTTCCTCTTCTCGGGGACGTTCTTCCCGATCTCGAGCCTGCCCGCGCCGCTCGAGGTGATCGCCTGGTTCACGCCGCTCTGGCACGGCGTGACGCTCTGCCGCGACCTGACGCTCGGGACGGTCTCGTGGGAGACCTCGGTCACCTGGCGTACCTCGCTGGGTTCGTGACGGTTGGGCTCCTCGCCGCGCGCATGACGTACCGGAGGCGGCTCGTCGTCTGATGACGGAGCTCGTCGCACGCGCCCGCCTGACCGCGCCGACACGGCCGGTGATCGGCGGCCTGCTGATCATCGAGCGGAACGTCATGGTGTACCGCCGGACCTGGATGATCCTGTTCTCCGGCTTCTTCGAGCCGCTCTTCTACCTCTTCTTCTTCGTCTACCCGCTGCAGGAGTTCATCGGGGACGTCACGCTTCGAGGGGGAGGTGCTCGAGTACGCAGCGTTCGTCGCGCCTGCGCTGCTCGCTTCGTCCGCGATGAACGGAGCGTTCTACGACGCGACGAACGTCTTCTGGAAGCTGCGCTACGGGAAGGTGTACGACTCGATCCTCGCAACCCCGGTCGGGCCGAAGGACGTGGCCGTCGGGGAGACGATCTGGGCCGTCGTGCGCGCGATGCTCTACTCCGCCGCGTACCTGCTCGTGATCGTCGCGCTCGGCCTCGTCGACTCGCCGTGGGCGATTCTGGCCCTGCCCGCGTGCTTCGTCATCGGATTCGGCTTCGCAGGCGCCGGGATCGCGGCGGTCACGTGGATGCGGACGTGGAAGGACTTCGACCTGATCTCGCTGATCATGCTGCCGATGTTCATGTTCTCGGCGACCTTCTATCCCATCTCCGTGTATCCCAGAGGCGCTCGAGTGGATCGTGCGCTGCCTCCCGCTGTACCAGGGCATCGAGCTCGTCCGCTCGCTCACGACCGGGACGGTCGGCCCGTTCCAGCTCGTCAACGTCGCCTATCTCGCCGCGATGGGGCTCGTCGGGATGTTCATCGCCTCCCGCCGCATCGACAAGCTGCTGCTGAAGTAGCTACAGGACGTGCGCCGCGCCGCTGCGCCGCGGATCGCCGGCAGCGCCCGCCCGGCCGACGCAGCTCACGCCGCCGAAGTAGTGGTGGAGCCGATCCCAGCGCCGCACGGTGCGGCCGCTCTCCTCCAGCATCGCGAGCGCGGACTCGTCGACGCCGGGCTCGGCATCGACGAGATCGACCGTGGGATGAACGCGCGGCAGCGCGACAGCGGTCTCGGCGTCGAGACCCTCGTCGAGGATCGCCGCAAGCACGGTCGCGAGCGCAGTACGAAGTCGCGTCGCTCCCGCGGAGCCGATCGCGAGCTCGAGCCCGTCCGCGTCGAAGACGAGGGACGGCGCCATGCGGCTCTCCAGGTGGTCGCCGCGTTGCGGGTCGCCCGACGCGATGTCGGACTCGCCGAGGAGGTTGTTGAGCTGCACGTCGAAGCCGGGCAGCCAGACGCCGGCGCCGACGCCGAGCGAGTGCGTGAGCACGCACGCGCGCCCGTGCCCGTCGACCGCGACCATGTTGGTCGTGTGCTCGCCGCCTTCCGGTTCCGGCTCGAAGGCCTCGACGAGCGCAAGCACGCGCTCCGTCCGGGTCAGGCCGGCGAGTCGTGGGAGGCGAGGAAGCAGCTCCGGGACGCCCGAGAGCCCGCCGCGAGTTGCAACGCGCCGGCCCGCGTAGCCGACCAGCGTGGAGTCGTGCCAGCGAGCGCGATAGCTCGCGAGGTCGTCGGCCCCGAGCACGACTCCGTCGATCTGCAGGAGCGCTTCAGCTATGGAGCCTCTGTACGCACTCGCTGCGCCCTCGTCTGCGAGAGCCTCGAGCGTCTGGACGAGCCCCGGCTGGTAGAGAACCTCTCCGTCGCCGAGCGCGCGTCCGTCTCGTCCGAACAGGTCGCCGCCGCGTTCGAGCAACAGGAGCCCGGAGAGCATCTCGAGCGTGCGCGCGTGCATCTCCGGGAGCGGAACCCCGGTGCGCGCGAGCTCCAACGCCGGCTCGCAGAGCCGCTTCCACGGGAGCCCTCCGAGGCGCTCCCAGAGCTCGCCGAGAGCGGCCGGAAGCCCCGGAACGGCGCAGGACGCCGGGCCGATCGCGTAGACGACGAGCTCGTCGCCGAAGGGAATCGGCAGCTCCGTGAGCTCTCCCTCGCCGGACGGAACCGCCGCGAAGCCGTCGAGGTTCATGACGCGGGAGCCGTCGAAGGCGATGGCATGGCAGCCTGCGAGAAGCCCGCTCATGACGGACTCCGCGACGCAGGAAGCGAGAGCCATCGCCACCACGGCGTCGGCTGCCGTCCCTCCGTCGGACAGGATCTCGGCACCGACGGCTGCAGTGGCCGGATGGCCTGCGGCGACTCCCGGCCTCATGGAGACGACGCTAACTGCAGGTGATCCGGCCGGGCGACGCACCCGAGCCCCGGCCGAGCCGGAAGGTGATGTCACGGAGCGGCCAGAAGACGGCGAACACGCGCGCGAAGATCGCGTTGCCGAGCACGGGGCCGAAGATGCGGCTGTCGATCGCAGCGGAGCGATTGTCGCCGAGCAGGAAATACTGCTCGTTCGGAACGGTGACCGGCCCGAACGGCTCCGTCGTGATGTCGTCGAACTTCACCTCGTCGACGAACACCGTCCCGTCGCGGCCCTCGATCACGTCGCCCGGGCCTGCGGCGACACGCAGCACGAGCACGCGGTCGTCGGCGTCACGATCGGGAGTAATCGTGCCGTCGTCGGCTTCTGCAGCATGCACGGCGACGACCTGGCCGGGCTCCGGATCGGAGAACCGGTAGGTCAAGCCCTGTGCGAGAACGCGCGCGTCGCACGCGGGAATCGTGTCGGCCATCGACTGCGTGTTGTCGGGCTCGACCGGAACGAGCAGCTCGGCGAAGTCGAGAACGACGAGAGCTGCGACGGCGATGACCAGCGATTGCGAGCGCGCGAATGATCCAGCGGAGCATGGCTGCTACCCTTCCCCGAGCCGCAGTCGCGGCCCCGGCGTGCTTCTTCCTTCACGCGGGGCGGGGATTGCGGAGTCGTCAACTAGGAGGAGATGCATGAGCCTCACCAAGGAAGTCAAGCTTGAAATCGTCGAGAAGCACGGTCGGGGTCCTGCCGACACTGGTTCGGCAGAGGTACAGGTTGCCCTTCTCACACGACGGATCAACGACCTGACCGAGCATCTGCGGACGCATCCCAAGGATCACTACTCGCGGCGCGGGCTCCTGAAGCTCGTCGGCCAGCGGCGGCGATTCCTCAACTACATGCAGAGAAAGGACATCGAGGGCTACCGCGCCCTCATCAAGGAGCTCGGCCTCCGCCGATAACGCTCCACCAACAGAAGGGAAGGTGGAAGTTTGAGCGAGCCCCTGCTTCGCACGGGCTGACTCAAACCTCCACCTTCCGGACACAACGAAAGGTGAAGGGATACCTCACATGAGTACTCAGACAACCGGGCAGATCGCCTCGGTTACCGTCGACGTGGGCGGTCAGGAGATCGTCTTCGAGACGGGCAAGCTCGCCAAGCAGGCCGACGGCGCCGTCGTCGTCCGCTCGGGCGACACCATGATCCTCGCGACCGCCGTCGGACGCCCCGACGCGCGGCCGGACGCCGACTTCTTCCCGCTCACGGTCGACGTCGAGGAGAAGATGTACGCCGCCGGGAAGATCCCGGGTGGCTTCTTCAAGCGGGAAGGCCGCGCGACGGAGCGGGCGACGCTCACCGCGCGGATGATCGACCGCCCGATCCGGCCGCTCTGGCCGAAGGGCTTCCGCAACGAGGTGCATCTCGTGTGCACCACCCTCTCGGCCGATCTCGTCACGGCGCACGACGTCCTCTGCATCAACGGGGCTTCGGCGGCGCTGATGATCTCGCCGCTGCCGTTCCTCGGCCCGATCGGCGCCGTTCGCGTCGGCCGCATCGAGGACGAGTTCGTCCTCAACCCGACGCTGGAGCAGCTCGAGGAGTCGACGCTCGATCTCATCGTCGTCGGAACCAGCGATGGCCTCACGATGGTCGAGGCCGGCGGAGACCAGGTCCCGGAGGACACGATCCTCGAGGCGCTGGAGCTCGCGCACGTCGAGATCCGCAAGATCTGCGCAGCCCTCGAGCAGCTTCGCGAGCAGGTCGGCAAGCCGAAGTGGGTCGACGTCGACCTCACCGCCGAGCTCGAAGCGGCGCATGGCGACGCGGTTCGCTCGGCGATCGCGATGCACGGCATTCGCGAGGCGGCCACGGTCGTCGACGCCCTCGTCGAGGAGCTCTCGCCGAGTGTGTCGATGGCGTCCACCGAGGAGGACATGACGAAGCGGGCGCAGATCCGCGCGAGCTTCGCCGCGATCTTCGAGAAGGCTCGCCTGTCGGCCGTCGAAGGGCCGCTTCGCGAGCAGTTCCTGGCAGACCTCCGCGAGCTGACGGATGCCGAGCAGGACTCGAAGGAGCTCCGCTCGGCCAAGCGCGACCTCCTCTTCAACCGCATTCTCGAGGAGATCGAGCTGCCGTTCCCGGTCGGCTCCGCGCCGGCCGAGGGCGAGCCTGCGGTCAAGGACACGCAGACGAAGCAGTTCGTCAAGCGCGCGTCGGACGCGGTCTACAAGGACCTCGTCCGCAAGAAGATCGCGGTCGACAAGCGCCGCCCGGACGGACGCTCCGAGGAGGAGGTTCGCCACGTCGAGGCCGAGGTGCAGGTGAGTCCTCGCACGCACGGCTCCGGCCTCTTCACCCGCGGGCAGACGCAGGTCATGACGTTGCTCACGCTCGGGACGATGAAGGAGGGGCAGCGCATCGACGACCTCTCCCTCGAGCAGAACCGCCGGTACATGCACCACTACAACTTCCCGCCCTTCTCGGTCGGGGAGACGGGCTTCATGCGAGGCCCGAAGCGGCGCGACATCGGCCACGGTGCACTCGCGCAGCGGGCTCTCGAGGCCGTGATCCCGGCCGTCGAGGACTTCCCGTACACGATCCGCCTCGTCTCGGAGACGCTCGAGTCGAACGGCTCGTCGTCGATGGGCTCCGTGTGCGGCTCGACGCTCGCACTCATGGATGCGGGCGTTCCGATCGCAGCGCCCGTCTCGGGCATCGCGATGGGCCTCGTCAAGGAGGGCGACGACTACGTCATCCTCACGGACATCCAGGGCGCCGAGGATCACCTCGGTGACATGGACTTCAAGGTGGCCGGCACGCGGGACGGGATCACCGCCCTGCAGATGGACATCAAGATCACCGGCGTGACGCAGGAGATCATGCGCTCCGCGCTCGAGCAGGCGAAGCGGGCTCGCGTCTCGATCCTCGAGACGATGCTCGCCGCGATCCCCGAGCCGCGCACGGAGATGGCCGATCACGCGCCGCGCATCTCGACGATCAAGATCGACCCCGAGTTCATCGGGATGGTCATCGGCAAGGGCGGCGAGACGATCCGCGCGCTCGAGGGTGACTACGAGGTGCAGATCGACATCGAGGAGGACGGCACGATCCTCGTCTACTCGACCGAGGGCACGAAGGGCGAGGCCGCGATCTCCGCGATCCACGCTCTGACGAAGTCCCCGGAGGTCGGCGACACGTACACGGGCCGCGTCGTGAAGACGACCGACTTCGGTGCGTTCGTCGAGCTCAAGAAGGGCACGGACGGGCTGCTCCACGTCTCGAACGTGGGCCCGGGCCGGGTCGCGCACATCCAGGACGTGATGGATCGCGGTGACGTCGTCGACGTCCTCGTGCAGGAGGTCGACAAGGACCGCGGCCGCATCGGGCTGAAGCTCGTGGCCAAGCACGAGAACGGCAGGCTCGTCACGCCCGAGGAGCTCATCGAGCGGGCGAAGGACGCTCCGCCGCGCGAGCCGCGCGAGGAGCGGCCCCGTGGCGGGCGCGACCGCGACCGCGGCCGCTCACGCGCCTAGCCGAACGCTGTAGGGGCCGGGCATGCCCGGCCCCTACAATCCCGCGGCGTGTCGAAGCACCAGCTCACCGAGCTCGCGACAGGCGAGCGCGTCATCTCGGAGCGCGTCCCGGGCGTTCGCTCGGTCGCGCTCGGGTTCTGGATCGGCGCCGGCTCCCGGGACGAGCCCGTCGCGCGCGCGGGCGTCTCGCACTTCATCGAGCACCTGCTCTTCAAGGGCTCGTCGCGCTACTCGGCGCAGGAGATCGCGGAGATCTTCGACGAGCTCGGCGGAGAGCTGAACGCGGCGACCTCGCGCGAGACCACCGTCGTCTACGCGCGGATCCCGGACGTCCGGCTCGAGCGTGCGCTCGACGTGATGGCGGACATGGTCTTCCGGCCGACGTTCTCGGACGTCGACTCGGAGCGGGAGGTCGTCCTCGAGGAGATCGCGATGGTCGAGGACACGCCGAACGACCTCGTCCACGACATCGCCGCGGAGGCGGTCTTCGGCGCGCACCCGCTCGGGCGCCCGGTGATCGGCCGAGCGGACGTCATCTCGACGGTCTCACGCCGCGCGCTCTCCGGCTACCACCGCCGCGCCTACCAGGGGGAGAAGATCGTCCTGGCGGCGGCCGGGAACGTTCGCCACGACGAGCTCGTCTCGATGCTCTCCGAACGGCTCGACGGAGCGAGCGCGGGGACGGGGCTCGCAGACCGCAAGCCGGCACGCCCGAACGGCACGCCCAGCCTTCGCTTCCAGCGCAAGGACACCGAGCAGTACCACGTCTGCCTGAGCGCGCCGGGCATCTCGCGCCACGACGACAGGCGCTTCGCCGGCGTCGCTCATGGATGCGATCGTGGGCGGCTCGGCGTCGTCGCGGCTCTTCCAGGAGATCCGCGAGAAGCGCGGGATGGCGTACTCCGTCTACAGCTACTCGTCGCAGTACGGCGACACGGGGCAGATCGGGGTGTACGTGGGCACGCGCGAGGACAACCTTGCGGAGTGCCTGGAGATCACGGTCGCGGAGCTCACGGACATCGCACGCGGCAACGTGCGAGCGGACGAGCTCGCTCGGGCGAAGGAGAACCTGAAGGGACGCATCCTGCTGTCGCTCGAGTCGACGTCGGCGCGCATGACGAGGCTCGGGAAGTCGACCATCACCGACACGCCGCTGCTCACGCCCGAGGAGATCGTGAAGCGCCTCGAGGCGGTGACCGCGCCGGAGGTGGCGGAGCTCGCGGACGCGCTCCTCGCCCCGGAGCGACTCTCGGTCGCGGGGATCGGCCCGGACGAGAGCCGCTTCGCCGACGCCGTTCGGCGCGTCAACCCGGCGCTGCTCGAGAAGGCCGCCTGATGCGCGTCGCGCTGTACGGCGCCTCCGGAAAGGTCGGGGTGCTGCTCGTGCCTGCTCTCGCCGACGCAGGGCATGAGGTCGTCGACGCGCGGCTCGACCGGGCCGGAAGGCTGCGACGCCGCGGTCGACTTCACGCGTCCGGACGCTGTCGCGGCGAACGTGACCGCGTGCCTGGCCGCGGGCGTTCCCGTCGTCATCGGGACGTCGGGGTTCGATCTCGACGCGGTGGACGCCGCCGCGCGGGACGCGGGGGTGGCGTGCCTCTACGCGCCCAACTTCGCCCAGGGTGCGGTGCTGATGATGCGATTCGCCGAGGAGGCCGCCAAACGATTCCCGCGCGCGGAGATCGTCGAGCTCCACTCGGAGGCGAAGCGCGACGCTCCGTCCGGAACCTCGAAGGCGACCGCTGCGCGCATGGGCACCGACCCGGAGATCCACTCCGTGCGGCTGCCCGGGCTCGTCGCCCACCAGGAGGTCATCTTCGGCGGGCCGGGGGAGACGCTCACCATCCGGCACGACACGACCTCGCGCGAGGCGTTCGTCCCGGGCGTGCTGCTCGCTCTGGAGCGCGTACGCGACCTCCCGCCGGGCCTGACCGTCGGTCTCGACGCGCTGCTCTAGCGCCTCAGCGTCTCGAGAGCGGCGAGCAGCTCCTGGTGGCGTCGCTCCTCGTCCGTCACCTCGCCCGCGTCCGGCTTCTGGATCCGCGCCATGATCGCGTTCATCGGCTTGACGACGAAGAAGAAGATCGCCGCAGCGGTCGCGACGAACGTGATGGACGCGGTGATGAAGGCGCCGTAGCGGAACACGGCGTCGTTGATGGTGAACGTGAGGCCGCTGAAGTCCGGCTTGCCGATGATCATCGCGACGATCGGCATGATCAGGTCGTCGACGAACGAGTTGATGAGCGCCGCGAACGCGAGGCCCATCACGAAGGCGACGGCCAGCTCGACGAGGTTGCCGCGCAGGAGGAAGTCGCGGAACTCCTTGACCATGGAAGGTGCCTGCCTTTCGGTCTCGTAGACTTCTGACGTGCTCGGCGAGATCCTGACTGCGATCGCGACGCCCTTCAAGGCGGACGGGTCGGTCGACATCGAGGCGTTTCGCTCGCTCGCCGCGCATCTCGTCGCAAACGGTTCAGATGGGCTCGTCGTGACGGGAACGACGGGCGAGGCGCCGACGCTCTCCGACGACGAGCGGCTTCCGGCTGTACGAGGCAGCGGTCGACGAGGTGGGGGATCGCGCCACCGTCATCGCCGGCACGGGCACGTACGCGACCGCGCACTCGGTGCACCTCACGGCGCGCGCACACGAGCTCGGCGTCCACGGCTTCCTCGTCGTGACGCCGTACTACAACAAGCCGCCGGTTCGAGGAATCGTCCGGCACTTCGAGGAGATCGCCTCCGTCTCGGACCGCCCGATCGTCGTCTACAACATCCCGGCAAGGGTCGTCCTCAATCTCGAGACGGACACGATTGCGAAGCTCGCGGAGCTGCCGACCGTACGGGCCGTCAAGCAGGCCAACCCGGATCTCGAGCAGGCGCGCGCGATCGTCGAGCTCGGCCTCGATCTCTACGCAGGCGACGACGACCTGATCTTCCCGTTCCTCGAGGTCGGCGGCCTCGGTGGCGTGTGCGTCCACACCCACGTCGTCGGCCCGCAGGTGAAGGAGATGGTTCGGCGCTTCCGCGAAGGGGACGTCGAGGGTGCGCGGGCGCTGGACGAGGAGCTGGCGCCGTCGATCGACCTGCTGCGCGTCGTCGGGAACCCGATCGCGATCAAGTGCGCGCTGAACCTCCTCGGGCACGACGTCGGCGGCCATCGCCTTCCGCTCGTCGAGGCGACGCCCGACGAGCGCGAAGCGGTGCGCGGCTGCCTCGAACGGCTCGGCCTGCTCGCGCCGGTGGCGGCGTAGCCGATGGCACGCCGCGACGAGATGCTCTCCGAGTTGGCCGCGGGGGCGGCCATTCCCGGCGTCATGGGTGTCGGGCCCGGCAAGACATACGACGCGGTTGTCGCGGCGCACGCACCGGACCTCACCGGCGGCGCGGTGACCTTCGTCGCGCTCGAGGACGGCACGCTCGTCGTGAACGAGGACGTGCCGGACGGTTCGCTCGCGCCGGTCGCGGACGCGCTCGAGCAGATGGTCTCACCGCCGTATCGCGCCGCTGCGGGGCGGACGGACGGCGACACGTGGACGGCGGTCGCGGAGTCCGTGCACATCGTCGAGCTCCGTGGCATCGAGGCAGACGAGATCGACCTCACCGTCGTCGATGGCGAGCGAACGCTCACCGTCGACGGCGAGGTGACGATCCGCGCGCTGCCGGCGCTCGACGCGCTTGCGGACGAGCACGACTCCGTCGCGCTGCACGCCGAGCGGGTCGACGGCGATCTCTTCGCGGTCGACGTGTTCCCGCTCTAGACGTCCGTAGACTCACCGCATGAGCGACGCGCTCCGCATCATCCCGCTCGGCGGCCTCGGCGAGGTCGGCAAGAACATGACCGTCTTCGAGATGGGCGACGAGGTCGTCATCGTGGACGCCGGCCTCGCGTTCCCGCGCGACGAGCACCTCGGCGTCGACCTCCTGCTGCCCGGACATCGGCTACCTCGAGGGCCGGCGCGTGCGCGCCGTGATCCTCACGCACGGACACGAGGATCACGTCGGCGGGCTGCCGTACCTCCTCCGCGAAGTCGACGTCGGCTCAGGTCATCGCGACGCCGCTCACGCTCGCGCTCGTGAAGTCGAAGCTCGACGAGCACGGGCTCGCGCAGAAGGCCGAGCTCGTCGCCGCATCGCCGGGCGACGCCCCGCTCGAGCTCGGCCCGTTTCGCGTCGAGCTCGTCCGCGTGGCGCACTCGATTCCCGACTCCGCCGCGCTCGTGATCGAGACGGCCGCCGGACGAGTCGTGCACACGGGAGACTGGAAGCTCGACCACACGCCGGTCGACGGGCTCAAGACCGACGTCGGGACCCTCGCGGAGATCGGGAACCGCGGCGTCGACCTTCTCCTCGGCGACTCGACGAACGCCGAGCGCCCTGGCAACACGGGCTCCGAGCGGCTCGTCGGCGAGGCGTTCCGCTCGATCTTCCCGCTCCGCCACGGGAAGATCCTCGTCGCGTCCTTCGCGTCGAACATCCACCGCATGCAGCAGGCCGCCGACGTGGCGGTCGAGTGCGGGCGCAAGGTCGTCGTCGTCGGCCGCTCGATGCGGAAGAACCTCAACATCGCGCGCAACCTCGGGTACGTCTCGTTTCCGGAGGACGCGATCGTCAATCCGGACGAGGCCGCACAGCTCTCTCCCGAGCACTTGCTCGTTCTGTGCACGGGCAGCCAGGGCGAGCCGATGTCGGCGCTCACGCGAATCGCCTACGGCGACCACAAGGCCGTCTCGGTGGAGCCGGGCGACACGGTCATCATCTCGGCGAAGCCGGTTCCGGGCAACGAGCTCCGCGTCCACGACTCGATCAACCAGCTCGCGCGGGCCGGGGCGGAGGTGCTGCACGAGGAGATCGCCCCCGTGCACGTCTCGGGCCATGCGTGCCAGGAGGAGCTCCGCACGATGCTCTCGCTCCTTCGCCCGCGCCACGTCATGCCGATCCACGGCGAGTACCGCATGCTCGCCGCGCACGCCAAGCTCGCGCGCGAGGCGGGTGTGCCCGAGGAGCGGATCCTGATCGCGGAGAACGGCTCGGTCGTCGAGCTCGCCCGCGGCGGCGCGCGGCTCGTCGGCAAGGTGGACTCGGGCGTGACCTTCGTCGACGGCCTCCGCGTCGGCGACGTGCAGGACGTCGCTCTCCGAGACCGGCGCAAGCTCGCCGACGACGGCGTGCTCATCGTCGTCACGACGCTCGCGTCGTCGGACGGCGGCGAGATCGCACCTCCCGAGCTCATCGCGCGCGGATTCGCCGAATCGGACGACCTGCTGGACGAATTGCGTCACGAGGCCGATCGTGTGGTGCGTGAGCTCGCAGCCGAGCACGTCACGGAGATCAAGCTCCTGCAGGAGCACATCCACGACGCCGTCGGCCAGATCGTCTACGACCGCACGCGACGGCGCCCGATGGTGCTCCCCGTGGTGATCGAGGTCTGATGGCCGGCTGGCAGGTCGTGATCGAGGGCAACGCGGCGAGCGAGCTCAGCGCGCGGCGCCTCGTCTCGCAGCTTCGTGCCTGCGAGGCCTCCTCGCTCGCGTTCTGCCGGCTGCTCGAGCGCTGGGGCAGGGGAGATGCCATGCCGGCGACTGCCGGCGGGAGACAGGCTGCGCTGCGACACGCGGCCGACCGCGTCGAGACGGCGCTCGCCGGCCTCGAACGGCCGCTCTCGCAGTACCTCCTCGAGCTCGAGCCCGAGCGCGCCGAGGGGCGGTCGTGGTACGCGGGCCCGGGCGCCGGAGAGCTCGTCGAGTGGCGCCCGGTGCTCGATCGCGCAGGCGTCCGCGCCTGTCCGAACCGCGTCGCAGCCGTGTACCTCGAGCTCGCGGTGCTCGTGCGTGCGCTCGAAGGACTCGCTACCGCGGCGAGCCTCGATGCGGCACCGGATCGCTCGTCCCTGTGGGCCGGCCTCTTCGACCTGCAGGACACGCTCCTCGGGTCGACGGTGGACGATCTGCGCGCGCTCGCCGCTTGACGCCGCGCATCGTCGTCGTCGGATCGATCAACCTCGACCTCGTCGCACGCTGCGAACGGCTCCCGCGTCCGGGGGAGACCGTGACGGGCGCGACGTTCGCGCGCTACCCGGGCGGCAAGGGAGCGAACCAGGCGGTCGCCTGCGCTCGGCTCGGAGCAGAGGTGACGATGATCGGCGCGGTCGGTCCCGATCCGCTCGCGGACGAGGCGCTCGCTGGGATTGCGCGAGGCGGGAGTCGCGCTCGAGCTCCAGGAGTCGGAGAGCCGACCGGGATCGCCGTCATCCTCGTCGACGAGGCCGGGGAGAACCAGATCGTCGTCGCTCCGGGCGCGAACGCGGACGCTGGCCGACGTCGTGCTTCCCGAGCACGACGCCGTTCTCTGCCAGCTCGAGATCCCGGACGCTGCCGTCGAGAGCGCCTGGGAGGCGTGCGACGGCGTCTTCTGCCTGAATGCGGCTCCGGCGCGGCCCGTTGCCGTCGACCCCGACCTGACGGTCGTGAACCGCTACGAGCGCGAGGAGCTCACGCGCCAGGACGGGCTCGTCGCCGTGACGCTCGGAGCCGAGGGCGCGATCCTGCTCGAGGACGGCGAGGAGGTCGCCCGGGCGACCCCGCCAGAGGTCGTCGTCGTCGACGGCACCGCAGCGGGCGACGCGTTCACGGCCTGCTTGCTCGTCTCGCTGCTCCAGGAGCGTGACTACGCGGACGCACTTCGCCGCGCCTGCGCGGCGGGTGCGCTCGCCGCGTCGCGCGAGGGCGCCCAGCCGTCGCTTCCGACGCGCCGCCGAGATCGACGCTGATCCTCAGGGCTAGACGTCGCGCCTCCAGCTCCGCGACGAGCCGCTTCGGCGCGACGATGCGGTAGCTCTCCTCGACCCAGTCGCGCAGCACGGCGATCGAGACGCCCGACGCGCGGTACGGCACCGTGACCCAGCCGGCCCTGCCGAGCCCGTAGCCCGTCGGCTCGGCCCCGTCGATCGCCAGCGCGTGCGCATGCGATTCCGCGAGCTTGACCGACAGCCGCGTCGAGCCGACCGGCCCCGCGAACACGAAGATCTTCCCGCGTACCTTCACGACGACGTCGTCCTCCCACGGGCGATCCTGAGCCGTCTCGGGGAGCGAGAGCGCGAAGGCGAGCACCTTGTCCCGTGCGCCGGCCACGACGCGGGACGATACTCCCGCGATGCCGATCCCGACGATCCTCGACTGCGATCCGGGGCACGACGACGCGATCGCGATCCTGCTCGCCCTCGCGAGCCCGGAGCTCGAGCTTCTCGGCATCACGACGACGTACGGAAACCAGACGCTCGAGAAGACGACGGCGAACACCATGCGCGTCCTGGAGCTCGTCGGGCGCACGGACGTGGCAGTCGCCGCGGGCGCGGATCGCCCGCTCGAGCGCGAGCTCGTCGTCGCAGCGCACGTCCACGGCGAGAGCGGCCTCGAAGGGCCCGCCCTGCCCGAGGCATCGGTCGAGCCCGTCTCGAACGACGCGATCGCATTCACCGCGACGTGTGTCCGCGATGCCACGGACCCGGTGACCCTCGTCGCGGTCGGCCCGCTGACCAACGTCGCTCGCTACCTCGCCGCGCACGGGACGGACGGCATCGCGCGGATCGTCATCATGGGCGGCGCGGTCGCGGAGGGCAACTACACGCCCGCCGCCGAGTTCAACATCTGGTGCGATCCGGAGGCGGCCGCAGCGGTGTTCGCGAGCGGCCTCGACGTGACGATGATCGGCCTCGACGTCACGCATCAGGCGCTCCTCGGTCGCGACGTCGAGGAACGCCTGCGCGCCTGCCGGTCGCATCGGCGTCGTTCGTCGCCGATCTGAACGTCTACTTCACGCGTTACCACCACGAGACGTACGGCTGGGACGGTGCGCCGATCCACGACGCCGTCGCAATCGCGTACCTCATTCGGCCCGACCTCGTCGAGACACGACATCGGAACGTCGCCGTCGAGCTCGAGTCGGACCTCTGCCGTGGACGGACCGTCGTCGACCTCTGGAGCCGAACCGATGCGCCGCCGAACGCACACGTCGGCATTCGCATCGACGCCGACGCCTTCTTCGACTTCCTCGTCGAGCGGATCGCGACGCTGCAGTGAGCGATGCCCGCAACTCTCTGACGACCTAGTCGTCCGTGCGAGACGGAGTAGCCTCAGATCGTGCCCGAGCCGGTTGTCGTCTTCGTCGAGGTTCCCTCGGGATCGCGGAACAAGTACGAGCTCGACCACGAACTCGGGGCGATCGTTCTCGACCGGCGCCTCTTCACGTCGATGGCGTACCCGGCCGACTATGGATTCATCGAGGGCACGATGGGCGGCGACGGCGATCCGCTCGACGCGCTCGTCCTCGTCGGCGATCCCACGTTCCCGGGCTGCCGCATCCGTGCGCGTGTCGTCGGCGTCTTCCACATGGCCGACGAGAAGGGCCCGGACGAGAAGATCCTCTGTGTCCCGCTGAAGGATCCCGCCTGGATGCGGATCTCGGACCTGCACGACATCCCGGCCGAGCTGCGCAACGAGATCGAGCACTTCTTCCAGGTCTACAAGGACCTCGAGGAGGCGAAGGTCGAGACGCTCGGCTTCGGCAATCGCGCCGACGCCGAGCGTGTCGTCGCGGAAGCTCGCGCTCGCGCGGCCAGCTGATCTCGAAGGAGCGCGCCCCGTTGCGGCGAATCGTCGGCTCATGGCTGCTCGGAGGAAGAAGCGGCCGCTTCGTCCACGCGTCCCTTCGCGCGTGAAGAAGCGGACGAGGCGACCGCGCTCGCAACACGAGAACGAGCTTCTCGGCCTCGCGCTGCTCGCACTCGGGCTCGTACTCGCCGCGATCCTCTACCTCGGCCTCGACGGTGGCGCCGTCGGCTCGTGGCTCGCCGACGTGCTGACGGACGTGGTCGGCAACGCCGCGTACGTGCTCCCGCTCGCGCTCGTCGCACTCGGAGGGCTGCTGCTCGCACGCAGCGAGCTCCTCGAGGTCCGCCCGTTCCGGCTCGGCGTGGGGGTCAGCTTCCTCGGCCTCATGACGCTGCTCGGCAAGGACTCCGGAGGCTGGGTCGGGATGGCGATCGGCGGCACGCTCGCGGCGCTCATCGGGACGACCGGCGCGGCGATCATCGGCGGGGCACTTCTTCTCGGCGGGCTCCTGCTCGTGACGGGCGCTTCGACCGGCGCGATCCTCCGGCGCACCGGCCACGTGATGAAGCGCGCCGGGTCGGGCGCGAAGCGCGCCTTCGAGTGGCCGTCGAGCGAGTCGCAGACGGCAGAGGACGTCGAGGACGCCCGGCCGGCCCCGGTCGCCGTGCAGCACCGCCTGCTCGACGGGGCAGAGGCGTATCCCGACGTGGTCGGACCGACGGTTCGCTCGGAGGAGAGCTCGCTCGTTCCCGAGGAGCCCGAGCCGGAGTCTCGAGAGCGTCGAGTCGGTGTTCGAGACGTCGTCCGAGCACACGGAGTACCGCCTGCCGGATCGCGACCTGCTCCGCGCGTCGCCGGCGGCGGCCACCACGAAGAGCGACGCGAGCGCGAAGACCGCAGACCTCCTCGTGCGCACGCTCTCGGAGTTCGGTGTCGAGGCGACCGTCATGGGCCAGATCTCCGGCCCGCGCGTGACGCGCTACGAGCTGCAGCTCGCGCCGGGGACGAAGGTGTCGAAGGTCGCCGGGCTCAAGGACGACCTCAGCTACGCGCTCGCGACGACGGAGATCCGCATCCTCGCGCCGATCCCCGGCAAGCAGGCCGTGGGCGTCGAGGTGCCGAACCTCTCGCCGAAGCTCGTCACCCTCGGCGACATCTACGGAGACCTTCCTGCGACGGCGAGCCCGCTGTCCGTGTGGCTCGGCAAGGACATCTCCGGCAACGCGATCTGGACCGACCTCGCGCGCATGCCGCACCTCCTCATCGCCGGCACGACCGGCTCGGGCAAGTCGGGCTGCATCAACACGATCCTCACCTCGACGCTGCTGCGCTCGACCCCCGACGAGGTGCGGATGATCCTCATCGACCCGAAGCGCATCGAGCTCGGCTACTACGAGTCGATCCCGCACCTCCTGACGCCGGTCGTCTCGAACCCGAAGGAGGCGGCGGTCGTGCTCATGAACGTCGTCGCCGAGATGGAGCGCCGCTACGAGCGGCTCTCGTTCGTGCGCGCTCGCAGCCTGCCCGAGGCGAACCGCGCGTTCCGCGCGCGAGGCGAGGACCCGCTCCCGTACCTCCTCGTCGTCATCGACGAGCTCGCCGACCTGATGATGGTCTCGCCGCAGGCGGTGGAGGACTGCGTGATCCGCCTCGCGCAGAAGTCGCGCGCGGTCGGGATCCACCTCGTGCTCGCCACGCAGCGCCCGTCGGTCGACGTCATCACCGGAATGATCAAGGCGAACGTCCCGTCGCGGATCGCATTCGCCGTCTCGAGCCAGACCGACTCGCGCGTGATCCTCGACGGCGCGGGCGCCGAGAGCCTCCTCGGCCAGGGCGACATGCTCTTCAAGCCGCTCGGCACGTCTCGGCTGCAGCGCCTGCAGGGCGCCTACGTGAGCGAGGAGGAGGTCGCGCTCGTCGTCGAGCAGTGCCGCTCGCAGCGCGGCCAGGACCTCGACGAGTCGCTGCTCGAGGCGCCCGAAGCTGCCTTCGAGGAGTCGGACGAGGACGGCGAGTTCGACCCCGACGAGGATCCGCTGCTCGACAAGGCGATCGAGATCGTCGTCCAGACGCAGACCGCGTCGGTCTCGCTCCTCCAGCGTCGTCTGCGCGTCGGCTACACGCGCGCAGGCCGCCTCGTCGACATGCTCGAGCGGCGTGGGATCATCTCCGGCTACGAGGGCTCGAAGCCGCGCCGCGTGCTCGTCTCCGAGGCCGACCTTCACACCGTCTGACGCGCCGTAACGCGGTAGTCTCCGCGCCGTGGTTGGGCCTCTTCACAAACTTGTGAGGAAAGCCAACTTGCGGTTAGATCAAGCGTCCAATCAGGGCGGCAGGCTTACTCGTAAGGAGGGCACGTGAAGGTACGCAGAAGGATCGGTCGCTACGTTCGTAGCGACGATTACCGCGCTGGCCGCGCGTCATGGCGCTCGCCGGCGCAGGCACGGCGTCGTCGCAGCAGACACCGCTGACGGTGGCACTCATCTCGGACGTCGGTCGGTTCAACGACAAGTCGTTCAACCAGTCGCAGCTCGCCGGACTGCTCCGGGCGAAGCGGGTGCTCAAGGTCAAGGCGCTCCCGCTGCAGTCGAACTCGGACGCGGACTACATCCCGAACCTGACGACCGCTCTGCGGCGCGGCTCGGGCGCGATCGTCTGCGCAGGCTTCCTGATGGCGGACGCGTGTGCGAAGGTCGCCCTCTCGAGCCAGGGCAAGACGCGTCAGTTCGCGATCACCGACTATCCGGTGCAGATCCCGCCGTTCTCGACGGCCAAGGGCAAGCTCATCACCAAGAACGTCACCGGCCTGACCTATGCGGCGCAGGAGTCCGGATGTCTCGTCGGGCACATGGCGGCGCTCATGGTGAAGCGGGGTGGCGGCCCGCAGGTCATCGGCGCCGTCGGCGGCATCAAGATCCCGCCGGTCGACGTCTGGATCGCCGGCTACAAGGCCTGCGCGCAGAGGGCGAACAAGGGCATCAAGGTGCTCGTCGGCTACTCGCAGGACTTCGTTGCGTCGGACAAGTGCAAGGCGGTCGCGGAGAACCTCATCGCCCAGGGGGCGAAGGCTCTCTTCCAGGTCGCCGGTCTCTGTGGCCTCGGCACGCTCAAGGCTGCCGACGAGGCGAACATCTGGGGCATCGGCGTCGACGTCGACCAGTACGCGCTCGCGGGCAACGTCCTGACGAGCGGCATCAAGCGCGTCGACGAGGGCGTCTTCCAGTTCGTCAAGGCGGTGAAGACCGGCGCCCCGCTCGGCACGGGCAACTTCACCTTCGACCTCGCCAACAACGGCATGGGCCTCGGCAAGACCAGCCCGCAGGTGCCGAAGGCGATCATCGCGAGCACGAACGTGCTCAAGCAGCGGATCATCGACGGCAAGTACACGCCGCCGCTGGTCATCAAGTAGACGATCACCGCGTGTCGACGCAAAGGGCGGGCGCGAGCCCGCCCTTTGCATTTCTGCCCCACGCTCGCGTCAGCGCCATAGAATCCTCCGGCGGTGAGCACGCCCACCGTCCTCGAGATGCGCGGGATCGTGAAGCAGTTCCCGGGCGTGCTCGCCAACGACGACGTCAGCTTCGACCTCGCGCGCGGCGAGGTGCATGCGCTCCTCGGCGAGAACGGCGCCGGGAAGTCGACGCTGATGAACATCCTGTACGGGCTCTACAAGCCGGACGCGGGCGAGATCCTCGTCTCGGGGAAGTCGGTCAGCTTCAGCTCCGCGAAGGACGCGATCGACTCGGGGCTCGGCATGGTGCACCAGCACTTCATGCTCATCCCGGTCATGACGGTCGCCGAGAACATCGTCCTCGCGACCGAGCCGACGAAGACCGGGGTGATCCTCGACTACGACACGGCACGCACGCGGGTCCGCGAGCTCGCGCTTCAGTTCGGCTTCGGGATCGATCCCGACGCGAAGATCGAGGACATCTCGGTCGGCCAGCAGCAGCGCGTCGAGATCCTGAAGGCGCTCTACCGCCGGGCCGACATCCTCATCCTCGACGAGCCGACGGCCGTGCTCACGCCGCAGGAGGCGACCGAGCTCTTCGGGATCCTGAAGGGCCTTCAGCGCGAGGGCATGTCGATCATCTTCATCAGCCACAAGCTGAACGAGGTGCTCGAGATCGCCGACCGGATCACCGTGCTCCGGCGAGGACGGAAGATCGACACCGTGCCGCGCGAGGGGGCGACCGAGGAAGGGCTCGCCCGCATGATGGTCGGGCGCGAGGTGCTGCTCCGCGTCGACAAGCCACCTGCGACACCGGGCGACGTCGTGCTCGAGCTCGAGGACGTCCACGTTCGCGACGACCGCGGGATCGAGAAGGTTCGCGGCGTGTCGCTCCAGGTGCGCGCCGGCGAGATCGTCGGCATCGCGGGGGTCGACGGGAACGGCCAGACCGAGCTCGTCGAGGCGATCACCGGCCTGCACAAGCGCGAGAGCGGCCGCATCGTCGTCGACGGGCGCGAGATGTCGTCGCACGCGAGCCCGCTGGCGATGCTCGAGGCGGGCGTCGGCCACATCCCGGAGGATCGCCACCGCTACGGGCTCATCCTCGACTTCACGCTCGCCGAGAACGCCGCCCTGCACGACTTCCGGTACCCGCCGGACTCGCGGTTCGGCTGGCTTCGACCCGAAGGTGCTCGTCGAGAGGACGCGTCGGCTGATCGAGGAGTTCGACGTGCGCGGCGGCAACCCGCAGACGAAGGCGCGAAACCTCTCCGGCGGGAACCAGCAGAAGCTCGTCGCCGCGCGTGAGGTCGATCGCGATCCCCGCGTGCTCGTCGCCGCGCAGCCGACGCGCGGGCTCGACGTCGGCGCGATCGAGTACCTCCACCGGCGGCTCGTCGAGGAGCGCGACGCGGGGCGCGCGATCCTCCTCGTCTCGCTCGAGCTCGAGGAGGTGCTCTCGCTCTCCGACCGGATCCTCGTCATGTACGAGGGGCAGATCGTCGCCGAGCACGCGTCGGGGGTCACCGAGGAGGAGATCGGCGTCGAGATGCTCGGCGGCCAGCGCGAGGCCGTGGCGTGACGGAGCCGCCGACCGATCGTCCGCCGCCCGAGCAGGGCGAGCCGACGACGACCGCCGGGAAGCTCCAGCTCAAGCAGAAGGCGGGCGGGATCATCCCACCCGTCCTCACGGCGATCTTCGCGTTCTTCATGGGCGGGCTCGTCATCCTCGCGTCGGGCGCGAACCCGTTCGACGCGTACGCGGGGATCCTCGAGGGCGCGGGCATCAACTGGTTCTGGGATCACTTCGGCAACACCGACGTCCTCGATCTCTCGACGTTCAACCTGACCCAGACGCTTCTGCGCACGACGACGTTCGCGCTCACGGGACTCGCCGTCGCGTTCGCCTTCCGCTGCGGCCTCTTCAACATCGGCGGCCAGGGCCAGTACACGATGGGCGTCGTCGTCGGAGTCTGGGTCGGCGCGTACTGGGGCGACGCCCTGCCGAGCGGCATCCACGTCGTCGTCGGCATCGTGCTCGCCGGCCTGGCGGGAGCGCTCTGGGCCGGGATCGCCGGGATCCTGAAGGCGACCGTCGGCGCGCACGAGGTGATCACGACGATCATGCTGAACTGGATCGCGTTCTGGTTCGCGAGCTACTGCTTCGGCCAGGGCGGGCCGCTCCAGAACACGAGGGTCGGGCTCGGAGTCGGTGCCGATCTCGGACAGCGTCTACGACAACGGCGTGTATCATCCCGATCCTGTGGGGTGACGAGGGGCTCCAGGCGCTCCACTACGGGATCTTCCTCGCGGTCGCGGCGCTGATCGCCTTCTATCTCGTCATCAACCGCACGACGCTCGGCTACGAGGTGCGGGCCGTCGGCTTCAACCCCGAGGCCGCCGCGTACGGCGGCATCAGCGTGAAGAAGAACTTCTTCCTCGCGATGGCCATCTCCGGCCTCTTCGCCGGTCTCGCGGCCGCGGTGGACATCTTCGGCTGGAAGTACACCGCCGGCGTGCTCGACATCCAGGCGTCGGCGGTCGGCTTCGTCGGCATCGCCGTCGCGCTTCTCGGTCGCTCGACCGCGATCGGCGTGGGCCTCGCGGCCTTCATCTTCGGCGCGCTCGACTACGGGACGACGCGCGGCCTCGATCCCGAGGTCTTCGACCCGACCCTCGCCGGCAACCTGAGCCTGATGATCCAGGGCCTCGTCGTCCTCTTCGTCGGCGCCGACCTCCTCATCCTCTACCTGTGGAGCCTCCGCAGGAAGCGCTTCGCATCGCCGCGCATGTCCGGGAAGGGCGCATGAGCGTTCCGCGCTCTCACGCCGAAGCGGATCGGCGTCATCGGCGTCGTCCTCGGAGCGCTCGCGTTCTGGCTTGCGCTGCCGCCCGTCCACGTCCGCAATCTCGTCGTGCCGGTCGTCTTCGCGGCCCTTGCCGCGGCGGCAGGGATCTACGCCGCGCGCGCCGGTGAGGTACGCGCGGGCTGGGGCGCGATCGTCGTCGGCTTCCTGGGACTGGGGGGCGCGTACCTTGCGAGTCGGTCGAGCGTCGACAACCTCGAGATCGTCTTCACGTGGTCGACGCTGATCGCCTCGATGCTCGTCTTCGCGACGCCGCTCATCTACGGGTCGCTCGGGGGCATCTTCTCGGAGCGCAGCGGCGTCGTGAACATCGGCCTCGAGGGGATGATGCTCATGGGCGCCTTCTGGGCCATCTGGGGTGCCGACAAGACCGGCAACTGGGTCACGGGCGTCCTCATCGGCATGGCCGCCGGCGGGCTGCTCGGGCTGCTGCACGCGTTCTTCTCCGTCAACCTGCGCGCCGACCAGATCATCGGAGGGACCGCGATCAACCTGCTCGCGATCGGGATAACCGGCTACGCGTTCGTGCAGCTCTACGGGACGGAGAACATCCCGGCCGGGGTCTCCGAGATCCCGCGGCTCCAGATGAGGTTCCTCGAGCGCATCCCGCCGGACAGCCTCGGCGACTTCCTGTACGGCGCCTTCGGGCGTCTGAGCGTGATGATCTGGGTCGGGCTCCTGTTCGTGATCATCGCCCACTTCGTGATGTTCAAGACGCCCCTGGGCCTGCGGCTGCGGTCCGTCGGCGAGCATCCGCGCGCCGCGGACACCGTCGGCATCAGCGTCTACGGCATGCGCTACTTCGGGGTGACGCTCTCCGGTGTCCTCGCCGGGGCGGGAGGCGCGTTCCTGTCGGTCGGCGTGATCAGCGGCTTCAACGAGAACATGACCGCCGGCCGCGGCTTCATCGCCCTCGCCGCGGTGATCGCCGGCAACTGGCGGCCGTTCGGCTCGCTCTTCTTCGCGTGCCTCTTCGGCTTCTCGACGGCGCTCGCGTTCCGGCTCGGCGACGCCTATCGCGACTCGGTCGCCGGCATGGACGTCCTCGCGCAGATGTTCCCGTACGTCCTGACGCTCATCATCGTCGCGGGCGTCATCGGCAAGTCGTTCCCGCCGGCCGCCGTCGGCAAGCCGTACACGAAGCAGTAGCGTGGCGGAGGGCGGCTCAGGCGCCGCGTGGGGCTCGCTCGTTGCGGGTCTCGCGTCGTGCGCCACACTGCCGCTGGCCGTCTTCCTCACGCGGTTCAGCGACAGCTACGAACTGCTCCATGCGGGATTCGCCATTCCTCTGGCCGCCGGGCTCGGGCTCGTCGCGCTCGCGCTGGCTCGTCGCGCGCGCATCCGAACGCGGGTGTCGCTGAGCGGAGGTGCCGGAGGGGGCGTCGCGACGGCCGGTCGCGTGCTCGGCGTGGTCGGCCTGTGCATGGCCGCATCGGCTCTCGTCGCGCTCGGCGTGTACGGCCTGCTCGAGTACGTCGGCTCGCGCGAGTAGGTCGTGGAGTTCGATCCGACCGCACCCGCGTTCCTCGCAGATCCGTATCCGGTGCTCGCCGAGCTTCGCGAGACGACGGCCGTCCTCCGCCACGAAGAGCTCGATCGCTGGTTCGTCACCCGTCACGCCGACGTGCGCGCGTGCCTGCGCGATCGCCGGCTCGGCCGCAACTACCGGCACGTCGGAACCGACGAGGAGTTCCACGCGGAGCCCCTCGACGCCCGCTGGAGCGCGTTCTGGGACGTCGAGCGCTGGAGCCTGCTGTGGCTCGAGCCGCCCGATCACACGCGCATCCGGAAGCTCGTCGCGTCGGCCTTCACGCCGCGCAGCGTCGAGGCGATGCGCGAGCCTGCCGCGCGTCTCGCACGGGAGCTCCTCGAGCCTCTCGCGAGCCGGGGCCGCATGGATCTGCTCTACGACTTCGCCCAGCCGTATTCGATCGGCCTGATCTGCGCCTGGCTCGGCGTGCCCGGCGACCGCCAGCGCGACCTGCTCGACTGGTCGCACGCGATGGTGAAGATGTACGAGCTCGACACGTCCGAGGAGCAGGCGGTCGCCGCGAATGCCGCAGCGGCGGCGTTCCGCGACTACACGCTCGAGCTCATCGCCGAGCGCCGCCACTCGCCACGGGACGATCTCGTGTCCGGCCTGGTGCAGGCGCGCGTCGACGGTGGCCATCTGAGCGACGCGGAGATCGTCTCGACCGTGATCGTCCTCCTCGACGCAGGGCACGAGGCGACGGTGAACACGCTCGGAAACGGCGTGCGTGCGCTCATGGAGCACCGAGCGCAGTGGGAGCGCCTCGTCGACGGCTCCGTCTCGCCGGCTGCCGCGATCGAGGAGCTTCTGCGGTACGACCCGCCACTCCAGCTCTTCGAGCGCTGGGTGCTCGAGGACGGCGTCGAGGTTGCAGGCGTTCCGATCCCTCGGGGCGAGAAGATCTCGGTGCTCTTCGGTTCCGCCAACCGCGACCCTCGCGTGTTCACGTGATCCGGACGACTTCGACGTTGGGCGGTCGAACGCCGCCGACCACATCAGCTTCGGAGGGGGCATCCACGTCTGCATCGGCGCTGCGCTCGCGCGTATCGAGCTCGAAGAGAGCCTGCGTGCGCTCGTCGAGCGCTGCCCCGGGCTCGAGCTCACTGCCGAGCCGAGGCGCAACCCTGCGTTCGTGATCTGGGGATGCGAGCGCGTGGAGCTGGCCACCGGCTGACGCGACGGGAACTGGGAACGCGCCAGACGGACTACACTGCCCGCGTGTTCGACATCGGCTCAAGCCTTCGCGAGGCTCGCCTCCGCCAGAATCTCGACTTCCCGGAGCTCGAGGAGCGCACGAAGATCCGCCCGAAGTATCTCCGGGCGCTCGAGGACGAGCGCTTCGACATCCTTCCGGCGCCGACGTACGTGCGCGGCTTCCTCCGCTCGTATGCCGAATCGCTCGGCCTCGACGGCCAGCCGTTCGTCGACGAGTACAACTCGCGCTTCACGGTCGGCGAGGACGACGCGCCGCTTCGCGCGCGCCGGGTTCCACCGCAGCGGCGCGATCGCGGTCCGCGCGAGTCGAGGATGGCCGCCGCCGCCCTCGTGGCGATCACGATCGCGACCGCCCTCGTCATCGCCGCGTGGAGGTTCGGTGGGCCGGAGGACGAGAAGGTGCCGGGCCTCGCCACGCAGGGATCCGCGACGACGCAGACGACGACCGCGAACGGCACCTCGCGGCTGGTCGTCAGGGCGATCGACGGGAGCTCCTGGATGGAGGTTCGTCTGACGTCGCGCGCAGGCAAGCTGCTCTACAGCGGCACGCTCGAGCAGGGCCAGCGGAAGGCGTTCGAAGGCCGCTCGCTGCAGCTCGCGCTCGCGGAGCCCGACAACGTCGCCGTGCGCGTGAACGGCAACCGTGTGGATCTGCCCGCGGGCACGACGTTCGTCGTCACGGCGCGGAGGATCACCCGGGCCACGTCTTGAGCCGCCCGCGGGCGGCGATCGTCGTCACGGGCTCCGAGCTCGTTCGCGGCGAGCGGCAGGACCGCAACGGGCCGTTCCTCGCGGCGGAGGTCGTACGTCTCGGGCTCGATCCCGCCCGTATCGCGATCGTGGGCGATCGCGTCGAGGATCTCGAACGTGCCTTCAGGGAGGGCTTCGAGGCCGATCTCTGCCTCGTCTCGGGCGGTCTCGGCCCGACGCACGACGACCGCACGGTCGAGCTCGTCGCTCGCGTCGCGGGCCGTCCGCTCATCCTCGACGAGGCACTCGAGCGGGAGATCGGAGCCATCTCGCGTGCGATCGCCGAGCGGCTCGGCCGCTCGTATGCAGAGTTCACGACCGGCGTGCGCAAGCAGGCGACGCTTCCCGAGGGCGCGATCTCGCTCGGGACTCGCGGGAACGGCACCCGGAGTCGTTCTCGACACCGGAGACTGCGTCGTGGTCGTCCTTCCGGGCCCGCCACGCGAGCTGCAGCGGCTCTGGCCGCGGGCGCTCGAGACCGCGCCGGTGCAGCGTGTTCTCGCGCGCGCTCCGGGGCGCTCGCACCGCGTGCTGCGGTTCTTCGGGACGCCCGAGTCGGCCGTCGCCGAGGCGTTGGCCGCCGCCGGCGGCGAGGGGGACGGGGTGGACGTGACGATCTGCGCACGTGAGTTCGAGATCCACGTGGACCTCTTCGTCGAGTCGTCCGCCGAGGAGCGCGGCGCGCAGGTCGCCGACTCGATGCGGGAGGCACTGGCGCCCTTCCTGTTCGGCGAGGACGAGCGCTCGATCTCCGAGATCGTCCTCGATCTCTGCCGCGCGCGAGGGCTCACGCTCGCGACTGCAGAGTCGTGCACGGGGGGCATGGTGGCGGCGCGACTGACCGGTGTCGCGGGAGCGAGCGACGTGTTTCTCGGCTCGGTGGTCGCGTATGCGAACGACGTGAAGGAAGGGGGTCTCGGCGTGTCCGCCGAGCTCATCGCCGAGCACGGAGCGGTGTCCGCAGAGGTCGCCGCCGCGATGGCCGCGGGCGCGCGCGAGCACCTCGGCGCCGACATCGCGGTCGCCGTCACGGGCGTGGCCGGGACCGGGCGGTGGCACGCCCGAGAAGCCCGTCGGCCTCGTCTTCGCCCATGCCGTCGGGCCGGACGGCGAGAAGTCGGTTCGCACCGAGCTTCCGGGCGACCGCGAGATGATCCGGGGACGCGCGACGGCAGCCTCGCTCCATCTCGTGCGCCGATTGTTGGAGAGTCGTCACACATCGGCGTGATGCCGAGAGCTACCGTCGAGAGCGATGACCGGATCAGGCTCTTCGTCGCGCTCGAGGTTCCGGACGATGTCGTCGTCGAGCTCGTTCGCTGGGGCAAGCGCCACCTCGATCGCGGTCGACCGGTCGAGAGCTTCCACATCACGCTCGCCTTTCTCGGAGCGCAGCCGCGCTCGGCGGTGGCGGCGATCGCCGCGATCCTGTCCCGAGAGGCAGCTGCGACCGAGCGGTTCGTGCTCGAGCCGCTCCGCTACCGGGAGACTCGCTCCGTCGGCATGCTCGTCCTCGCCGATCCGAGTGGGAGGGCAACGTCGCTCGCGCATCGCGTGCAGCGCGGTTTCGAGGGTCTCGGTGTGTACGAGCGCGAGCGCCGCCCGTGGTTGCCGCATGTCACGGTCCTGCGGTTCCGCGAACGTCCCAGGCTCGACCCGCCGTTGCCGGAGATCGGACCGTTCGCTCCGTCCGGGGCCGCTGCTTTGCTTTCACGCCTGCACTCGTCAGGGGCACGGTACGAGGTACTCGAGTCATGTTCGCTAGGAACCGGAGGTTGAGACGATGAAACGCGAGGAAGCGCTCGACGTCGCACTGGGTCAGATCGAGCGGCAGTTCGGGAAGGGCTCGGTGATGCGCATGAGCGACCGCCCACAGGTCTCGATCGGCGCGATCTCGACGGGCTCGCTCGCTCTCGACATGGCACTCGGAATCGGAGGCCTGCCTCGTGGCCGAGTCGTCGAGATCTTCGGCCCCGAAGCATCGGGCAAGACGACCCTCGTGTACCACCTCATCGCCGAGGCGCAACGGCGTGGCGGCATCTGCGCATTCATCGACGCGGAGCACGCCATGGACCCGTCGTATGCGCGCCGGATCGGCGTCGACATCGACAACCTCCTCGTCTCCCAGCCCGACACGGGCGAGCAGGCGCTCGAGATCTGCGAGCTCCTCATTCGCTCCGGCGCTCTCGACATCGTCGCGGTCGACTCGGTCGCAGCGCTCGTGCCGAAGGCGGAGATCGAGGGCGAGATGGGCGACTCCCACGTCGGCCTGCAGGCGCGGTTGATGAGCCAGGCCTTGCGCAAGCTCGCCGGGACGCTCAACCGCACCGACACGATCTGCATCTTCACGAACCAGCTCCGCGAGAAGATCGGCGTGATGTTCGGCAATCCGGAGACGACGCCGGGCGGTCGCGCGCTCAAGTTCTACTCCTCGGTTCGTCTCGACATCCGCAGGATCGAGACGCTGAAGGACGGGGCGGAGGCGTTCGGCAACCGCGTGCGCGTGAAGGTCGTCAAGAACAAGGTCGCGCCGCCGTTCAAGCAGGCGGAGTTCGACATCATCTACGGCTCCGGAATCCCCTGGGAGGGCACGGTGCTCGATGTCGCGCTCGAGAAGAAGGTCGTCCAGAAGGCAGGGTCGTACTTCAGCTTCGGCGACGAGCGGCTCGGGCAGGGCCGTCAGAATGCGACGAGCTTCCTCACCGAGAACCCCGATCTCGTGCAGCAGATCCTCACGCAGATCCAGGCGGAGGCGGCCGACGACCAGATCATCTCTGCGCGGCTCCTCCCGGCTCAGGCGCCTGCGGAGACCGTCGCGGAGGTCGAGATCGAAGAGGCGGTCCCCGTCGAGAGCTGAACCGACGTCGGGCGGGCCGAGCGACGCCGTCGAGTCGGCGCTCCGTTCCCTGCGCCATCGCGATCGCAGCGCCGCGCAGATCGACGACCAGCTCGCGGCGCGAGGCGTCTCCGAGGACGAACGAGTCGAAGCGCTCGCGACGCTTGCGCGGACAGGACTCGTCGACGATCGCCGCTTCGCGGAGACGCGCGCCGAACGGCTCGCCGATCGCGGGGCGGGCAACGCGTTCATCCGTCACGACCTGTTGCGCGCGGGTGTCGACGTCGAGCTCGTCGAGCATGCGATGTCGGCGCTCGAGGGCGAGCGTGCGCGCGCCGAGCGCATCGTGGCGCGCCGAGGCTCGGGCGCGAAGACGGCGCGGTACCTGGCGGGAAAGGGCTTCTCCGACGAGGTTGTCCACGCCGCCGTTGCGCGCGCCGGGGACGACGCGTAGGATGATCGAGCTTTCATCCGACGTTTTTCCTGCACGCACGCGCTTTCTGAATCCTTGACTTCGAACTCCTTCTCGACGAGCCACTCCAGTCGGTCGATCCGACGACGGAGGACCCACCACCACCTGACGTAGACGTCCGGGCAGAGTCCCGGCAGCGACCGTGCAGGTCGACGGCCGGGTGAGAGCATCCGCGGCGAGCCCGCGGGACGACGACCATCCTCCAGTGGAGGCTTCATGCTCTCGGCCGGCGCAGCACTCATCGGAATCGTTGTCGGGGCCGTCGCTGCGTCGATCGTCCTCGTGACGTGGTCGCGCTCACGCGTGAGCACGGCGCGCGGCGAACGCGAGCGGTTGCTCGCCGACGCCGAGCGCGAGGCCGAGGCCGTGAGGCGCGAGGCGCAGGTCGACGCGCGGGAGCAGGCAGTCGCGCTGCGGAGCGGGATCGAACGCGAGGTGCAGGACAGGCGTGTCGAGATCGCGAAGATCGAGGAGCGCGTGCTGTCCAAGGAGCTCGAGGTCGACTCCCGGCTCACCGAGGTCGAGCGCAAGGAGCAGGGGCTCGGGGATCGCGAGGTTCACGTCAAGGCTCTTCAGGAGGAGCTCCGAGATGCGCACCGGGATGCGCTCGGCTCGCTCGAGAAGATCTCGGGCCTGACCGTGCACGAAGCACGGCAGCAGCTGATCGAGCGCTCGAAGGACCTCGTGCGACACGAGCTCGCACGAGAGGTCAGGCAGATGGAGGAGGAGGCGCGATCGGACGCGCGCCGCCGGGCACGTGCGCTCATCGCGGACTCGCTCCAGCGCGTCGCGGCGAGCCACACCGCCGAGGCGACGGTCACGGTCGTCGAGCTCGCGTCAGACGATCTCAAGGGTCGGATCATCGGTCGCGAGGGCAGGAACATCCGCTCGCTCGAGCACCTCACGGGCGTCGACTTCATCATCGACGACACTCCGCACGCCGTCGTCCTGTCGTCGTTCGACCCGCTGCGGCGCGAGGTCGCGCGACTCACGCTCGAGAAGCTCATCGAGGACGGCCGAATCCATCCTGCGCGGATCGAGGAGATGTACTACCAGGCGAAGGCGGAGCTCGAGGAGCACGTCATGCAGGCTGGCGAGCAGGCCGTCTTCGAGGCCAACTGTGGCGAGTTCCACGAGGAGCTCGTGCGGATGCTCGGACGGCTGCGCTACCGGACGAGCTACGGGCAGAACGTCCTCAAGCACACGCTCGAGGTCGTCCATCTCAGCGGGATCATGGCGGCAGAGCTGAAGGCCAGCGTGAAGACGACGAAGCGCGCGGCGCTCCTTCACGACATCGGGAAAGCGGTCAGCCACGAGGTCGAAGGGTCACACGCCGCGATCTCGACGCAGCTCGCCCGCCGCTGCGGGGAGTCCGAGGGCGTCGTCCACGCGATCGAGGCGCACCACTACGAAGTGCAGCCGCAGACCGTGGAGGCGGTGCTGCTCATCGCGGCAGATGCGATCTCCGCGTCCCGGCCAGGCGCTCGCGGAGAGAGCCTCGAGAACTACATCCGGCGGCTCGAAGCGCTGGAGGTCATCGCAACGGCGAAGCCCGGCGTCGCGAAGGCATACGCGCTCCAGGCCGGACGCGAGATTCGTGTCATCGTCGAGCCGACGGAGGTCGACGACGACGGAGCCGTGCTCCTCTCGCACGAGATCGCGCGCGAGATCGAAGACCAGCTCGAATACCCGGGCCAGGTCAAGGTCATCGTCATCCGCGAGAGCCGCGCCATCGAGGTGGCGAAATAGACGCTCGCGCTGCTGCCCGACGTTGGGCGGCGACGTGGGCACGGGCCTGGCCGACAGCAGATGTCGACGCGATAGCAGGGCTCTACGCCTCGGACGCGATCTTCTACTCGCATCCGTTCCGCCCTCTCCAACGCCCGGCCGAGTACGTCGCCGTGGGCGTTCGCCGATCAACAGGCCGCCGAATGCCGATTCGGAGAGCCGGTCGTCGACGGAGCGCGCGCAGCGGTGGACTGGTGGGCCGTCGTGACGTCGGCCGACGGCTCGGTGCAGTCGCTCGCGGGAACCTCGCTGCTCCGCTTCGACGCTGAGGGTCTCGTGGTCGAGCAACGCGATGCCTGGGCCGATGCGGACGGGCGCGTCGAGCTTCCAGCCTGGGCTCCGTAGAAGGACGGGCTACCCTTCTCGCGCGATGAGGCGGTATCACGTCACGACGTTCGGGTGTCAGATGAACGCGCACGACTCGGAGCGAATCAAGGGCATGCTCGAGTCGCTCGGGCTCGGCGAGGCGGCCGCGCCCGACGAGGCGGACGTCGTCGTCTTCAACACGTGCACGATTCGCGAGAAGCCGGACACGCGACTCGCGGCGTATCTCGGGAACGCCGGCGCGATGAAGCGCGAGCGTCCGGATGTGGTCGTCGCGGTCGGCGGGTGCTACGCGGAGGCACAGCGAGAGCGGATCTTCGAGCTCTACCCGTTCGTGGACGTCGCGTTCGGCCCGGGCTCGATTCCGCACCTCGGTGACTGGATCGCGGCCGGCGGCTTTGCCGTCGAGAAGGGTCGCTTCGGCACGCACGACCACTTTGCCGCCGACCTTCCGATTCACGGCGAGCGTCGCTTTCAGGCGTGGGTTCAGGTGTCGATGGGGTGCAACTCGGCCTGCGCGTACTGCATCGTCCCCGCCGTTCGTGGCCGCGAGCAGAGCCGTCGACCGGGGGAGATCGTCGCGGAGGTCACACACCTCGCCGAGTCCGGCGTCCGCGAGATCACCCTCCTCGGGCAGAACGTGAACTCGTGGGGCCGTGACCTCCGTCCGGAGGTCGAGACCGAGTTCGGCGAGCTCCTCCGTGCATGCGATGCGGTGCCGGGCATCGAGCGCATCCGATTCACGAGCCCGCATCCGAAGGACTTCCGTGCGCCCGTCGTGGCCGCGATCGCCGAGTGCTCGAGCGTCTGCGAGCACGTCCACCTCCCGGCGCAGTCGGGATCGTCACGAGTCCTCAAGGCGATGCGGCGGACGTACGATCGCGAGCGATACCTGAGGCTCGTCGAGACGCTGCGCGGCGCGGTCCCCGATCTCGCCCTCGGCACCGACCTCATCGTCGGGTTCCCCGGCGAGTCGGAGGCCGACTTCCAGGAGACGCTCTCGCTCGTCGACGAAGTCCGCTTCGACAGCGCCTTCACCTTCATCTACTCGCCCCGCGCAGGAACGGAAGCGGCGTCGATGCCGAATCCCGTGCCCGAAGCCGTCAAGCACGAGCGGCTCGAAGCTCTCGTCGAGCGTGTGCAGCGCATCGCCGCCGAGCGCAACGCCGAGCGCGTCGGTCGGGTCGAGGAGGTGCTCGTCGAGGGCTCGAGTCGGACCGACACGTCTCTCGCCCGCGGCCGCACGCGCCGCAACACGACAGTCAACTTCGCAGGGCCGGCTACTCCAGGCGAGCTCGTCGACGTCCTCATCGAGGACGCGACGTCGACGACGCTGCGGGGGCGTGTCTCGTCACTCGTGGCCGCGTAGGCCCGAACCGATTTGCACACTCTCGACACGATTCGTGACACACGCGTATCGATTTCCGCGTTACGCTTGCAGTGGGTGGTGGGCCGGGGTGCCCCACGAGACGTGACCAAATTGGGGTACGAAGTGGTCGCGATCTTCGGCCCGACGGCCTCCGGCAAGTCGGCCGTCGCACGGCGCGTCGCGGATGCGCTCGGCACCGACGTCGTCTCCGCCGACGCGCTCCAGGTCTATCGCGGATTGCCGATCCTGACCAACCAGCCGGCCGAGCCCACGCACCTCGTCGGGATCCGCAGCCTCGGTGAGACGATGTCGGTCGGCGAGTACGCCGGGCTCGCGCACGACGCCGTCGACCATCTGGTCGCCACGCGTGGGACCGCGGTCGTCACGGGCGGCACCGGTCTCTATCTCCGCGCCGCGCTGGCGGATCTCGAGATCCCGCCCGCCGTCGACGCTTCCGCGCGTACGCGGATCGAGCACGCCTACGACGGCGATCCCGCGGAGGCCCATGCGCTCCTCTCCGAGCTCGATCCTGCAGCCGCAGAGGCGGTACACATGAACGATCGCCGACGTGTCGTACGCGCGCTCGAGCTCGCAACGGTCGGCGCGACGCTGTCGCCGGCCGGCGACCGGCTCTGGTCGGAGGAGACGCGCAGGCCGACCGTCATCGTCGGGCTCGAGCTCCCCGAGGACGAGCTCGAACGCCGAATCGCCGCACGCACCGACGAGATGATCCGCCGTGGCGTCGTCGACGAGGTGCGCGCTGCCCTGTCGCGAACCCGTCTCGCAGACGGCCCGCAAGGCTCTGGGACTCGACGAGCTCGCGACGCTCCCGGTCGCCGACGCGCGCGAGCGCATCGTCGTGCGCACGCGACGCTATGCGGCGTACCAGCGCAAGTGGATGCGGCGTATTCCGGGGATCGTGCTCGTCGACGGCAACCGACCGGTCGAGGAGGTGGCCGATGCAGTCCTCGACGTGGCGCGCGCTCGGTAACACCTACGCCGTCGTGGAGACGGACGACGACGATCGGTTGGAGCCGGCGGATGCGGTCGCGCTCGCACGTGACGCGGACGGAGTGATCGAGGTGCTCGCCTCGTCGGACGAGCGGGTCGAGATCGCGATCTGGAACCCCGATGGCTCGCGCGCAGAGCTCTCCGGCAACGGAACGCGGATCGCCGCGGCCTGGCTCACGGCTCGCTCGGGCGCCGAGCGCATCGAGGTCGTCGTCGGCGAGCGGTCCGTGATCACGCGCATCCTCGAAGACGGTGTCCTCGAGCAGGACCTCGGCGAGGTAGCCGTCGCAGCCGTCCGAGACGATCGAAGGCTTCTCGGTCACGCCGGTCTCCGTCGGGAACCCGCACGCCGTCGTGATCGGCGATCCCGACACGATCGTCGACATCGGGCCGCTCCTCGAGACGCACCCGCGTTTCCCGGACCGCACGAACGTGCAGGTCGCACGGATCGACGCGCCGGGCCAGGTCACGGCGCGCGTCTGGGAGCGGGGGGTGGGTGAGACCGCCTCGTCCGGAACGAGCGCTGTGGCCGTCGCTGCGGCGACCCACGGCGAGGGCGACGTCGTCGTGCGCTTCCCGGGCGGGGATCTCCGCGTACGCCTCGCGAACGGCCGAGCATGGCTCTACGGCTCCGCCGAGCGCGTGTCCTGACTCAGGACTGCGCGAGCTCGACGAGCCGGCCGTCCGGATCCCGGAGGTACGCGGATCGACCCCACGGGTAGTCCCGCGGCTCGACGAGGAGGCCGAGCCCGTTCGACACCAGCGCAGCGCACGTCTCGTCGAGATCATCGACGACGATCGCGAAGTGATCCTCGTTCGGCGGGCCGTCGTCCAGTGCGCCAGCGCGCTCGTGGACGAGCAGCTTCCCGTCGCCGACCGCAAAGATCGCTCCGCCCGGCCAGTCGGCGACCGGCGCGAGCGCCGATCAGGCCACGGTAGAACGCCGACGCTGCCGTCGACATCGTCCGTGAAGAGCGCGATCTCGCCGAGGCTTCTCATGTCGCGATCTCGAACTCCCGCAGTACGTCGTTCAGCGACGTCTTGAGATCGGTCGAAGCGGTGCGCGTGCCGACGATGAGCGCGCAGGGAAGGTCGTAGCGGCCGGCCGGGTACTCCTTGGAGCGCGTGCCGGGAAGAACGACGGCGCGCGGTGGCACGTACCCGCGATGCTCGACCGGCTCGGGGCCCGTCACGTCGATGACCGGGACGGACGCGGAGAGCACGACGTTGGGGGCGATCACCGCTCCCTCGCCGACGATCACCCCTTCGACGACGACCGCGCGCGAGCCGATGAATGCGCCGTCCTCGACGATCACAGGGCGTGCCTGGGGCGGCTCGAGCACGCCGCCGATCCCGACGCCGCCCGACAGGTGGACGTCCGCGCCGATCTGCGCGCACGATCCGACGGTCGCCCAGGTGTCGACCATCGTGCGCGGTCCGACCCAGGCGCCGATGTTGACGAAGCCCGGCATGAGAACGACGCCTTCGCCGAGGTACGAGCCGTAGCGCGCCACGCCCGGAGGAACGACCCGCACGCCGCGGTCGGCGTAATCCGCCTTCACCGGGATCTTGTCGAGGAAGTGGAGGCCGCCGACGTCCATCGGCTCCACCTTGCGCAGGCGAAAGTAGAGGAGAATCGCCTTCTTCACCCACTCGTTGACCACCCAGCCGTCCGGGCCCTTCTCGGCAACGCGCACGTCACCGCGATCGAGTGCCGCGATCACCGCTTCGACGACCGGCTCGTCGGTCTCGTCCGCCTCCCAGAGCTCGTCGATTCGCTGCGCGAGATCCATCACGCGCCATCTTCTCCGATCGGGCTCGTCAGGAAGCGCCACAGCACCTCGTAGGCGGTCACGAGCGCGTCGATCGACACATGCTCGTCGGGATGGTGGGCGAGGGCGGTGTGACCAGGGCCGAAGTTGACGGCATCGAGCCCGCGCGTCGTGAAGTCTGCGACGTTCGTCCATGCCTGCTTCGGGCCGATGTCGAGGTTCCCGGCTCGCTGGAGCGCGCGCACGGCGAAGGAGTCGACGACGCGTGCCGGAGGCGCGTTGCTGACGACCTCGAGCGTCGCGCCCGCTGGCACCAGACCCGCGAGGTACGCCTCGGCGTCGGCCGGCTCACGGTCTGGCGGATAGCGCAGGTTCAGCGTCGCGATCGCCTCTCCCGGAATGACGTTGTCCGCGATTCCCGAGTGGAGCCGCGTGACCGAGACCACCTCCCGGAACTCGAGCCCGTTCACGACGGCCGTTCGAGGCTCGAGCTCGAACAGTGGCTCGAGGCCTCGCACCGCGCGCTCCAGCGCGCTGTCCGCGAGCCAGGGACGTGCCGCATGCCCGCTCGTGCCGTGAAAGGTGAGCTCGGCAACGACATTTCCGAGGCAGCCCGCGTGAATCGCGAGATCCGTCGGCTCGAGGACGACCGCGAGAGTCGCATCGTGAACGAGCGTCGAACCGTCGAACAGCGCGGGGAGCGGGTTGTGCTCCGCCGGCAGCTCCTCGCGACCGAAGAGCAGGAGCGCCACGTCGCACGAGGTCGTGGCGGGATCGAGGTCGCGCACGAGCTCCACCGCAACTGCGAGTCCGGCCTTCATGTCGCTCGCACCGAGGCCGTGAACCGTCGCCGTCGGCGATCCGTCCGGGAAGATTGTCCTGCGCGGGCACGGTGTCGTAGTGCGCTGCCAGCACGATCAGCGGACGCTCGGGCCTCCGCTCCGCGGCGAACAGGAACGCCTCGTCACCTGCGAACTCGGCCGCGAAGCCCGGCGGCACGAGCTCCAGGAGGTGCTCCCGAATGGCCGTCTCGCTCCCGCTCTGCGAGGGAATGTCGACGAGCTCGAGCGTCCGCGCGGCGAGACGATCGGCGAGCGCGGTCACCGCAGGAGCGTACCGGGGCATAATCCCGCGGTGACTGCGCGCCAGCCCGATCCCGCGCCCGGGGCGGAGCCGGAGCGGGCGTTCCTCGTCGGCGTGTATCCGAAGGGCTCGGCCGGCGACGAGCTCGCGGAGCTCCGTGAGCTCGCACGTACCTCGGGTGCTGCACCCATAGGAGAGGTCGTGCAGCACCGCGGGCACCCGGATCCGCGGACGTTCGTCGGGAAGGGCAAGCTCGGCGAGCTCAAGGCGGCGTACTCAGGTGCGGCGGCGGAGGTTCTCGTCGCCGACGACGAGCTCAGCCCGACGCAGCAACGCTCACTCGAGGACGAGCTCGGTGCGCGTGTGGTCGACCGGACGCAGCTGATCCTCGACATCTTCGCGCAGCATGCGCGGTCGTCCGAAGGCAAGCTCCAGGTCGAGCTCGCGCAGCTCGAGTACAACCTCCCGCGCATGCGCGGCATGTGGAAGCACCTCGAGCGCCTCGGCGGCGGTGTCGGGACGCGCGGGCCTGGCGAGAGTCAGCTCGAGACCGACCGCCGGCTCGCCCGCACGCGTGTCTCGCTCCTCAAGCGGCGCCTGCGCACGCTTCAGGGCCAGCGCTCGACGCGACGCAAGGAGCGGCTGCGCGCGGCCACTCCGACCGTCGCGCTCGCCGGCTACACGAACGTCGGGAAATCGACGCTCCTGAACGCGCTCACCGGTGCCGATGCGTCCGTCGACGATCGTCTGTTCGAGACCCTCGATCCCACGACACGCGCGTTCGAGCACGACGGGAAGCGCTACCTCGTGACCGACACCGTCGGGTTCATCCGGCGGCTTCCGACGCAGCTCGTGGAAGGGTTCGCAGCGACCCTCGAGGAGACGCTCGTCTCCGACCTGATCCTGCACGTCGCGGATGCGTCGCTTACCGAAGAGCGTCTCGCGGAGACGATAGGTGCGGTCGGCAAGGTGCTCAGCGACATCGGGGCGGACGACGTTCCCGTCGAGCTCGTCCTGAACAAGGCCGACGCGCTCGACCTGCTGGCCCGGCGCCGGATCGAGCACACGTATCCGCGAGCACTCCTGATCTCCGCTCAGACCGGCGAGGGTCTCGATGCGCTGAAGGAGCGAGTCGCCGAGCTGTTCTCGGATCGCTTCGAGGACGTGCGACTTCTCGTGCCGTACTCGGAAGGGAGCGTGTTGACGGCGCTCTACGATCTCGGAGCGCCGATCGCGGAGCGGCGGGATACCGCGGAGGGCGTTCGGGTGAGGGCGCGGCTCCCACGGGCCGAGGCTGCCCGGTTCGCGCGCTACCTCGTGGCCGAGGACGAGCACGATCTCGAGGCGTCCGCGCAGTGATCGACGTCGCGATTCGCAGACTGCGGCCGGACGCCCGCGTCCCCGACCAGGCCTACGACGGCGACGCGGGGCTCGACCTCTCTGCCTGCGATCACGTCGTGCTGGCTCCCGGCAAGCGTGCCGTCGTGCCTACCGGGCTTGCGGTGGAGATTCCCGACGGCTACGCCGGGTTCGTGCAGCCTCGATCGGGGCTTGCCGCGCGACACGGCATCGGCATCGTCAACTCACCCGGGTTGATCGACTCCGGCTACCGCGGCGAGATTCGGATCATTCTCCTGAACACCGGCGACGAGAGCCTTCTCCGTCGAGCCCGGGATGCGCGTGGCGCAGCTCGTCGTCGTCCCCGTCGCCGCAGTTCGCCTCGTCGAGGTCGACGAGCTCACCGCCAGCGAGCGCGGCACCCAGGGGTTCGGCTCATCGTCGACGTGACGCGATGATGGAGCCCAGGATTCGCGTGTCCGCGATTCTGCGCTGGCAGGGTCGCATCCTGCTGCTTCGACACGAGAAGGCGACCGGCGAGGTCTGGCTGCTCCCGGGCGGGGGCGTGCGCTTGGGTGAGAGCCTCGTCGACGCGTTGCGGCGCGAGCTGTGGGAGGAGACCGGGCTGTTCGACGACGGGATGGATGTGCCTCTCGAGGGGCCGGTCGCCATCATCGACTCGATCTCGCCGCGGACCGCTCCCTACCGTAAGCACGTCGTACACGTCGTGTTCGCAGCGGACGTGACCGGATCGCTCGAGGGCGTCGTGTCGCAGGACGATGCCGTTCGCGGCCATCGGGCATTCCTGCATGCGAGAGCTCGACGCGATCACCCTGCACCCGCCCATCCATCGCTTCCTGCAGCGCTGGCAACCGGGAGATCCGGCGACCTACCTCGGCGAGATGTGGGTGCCGTGACGCTGGGGAGAGATCGTGACCGTATCGGCACTTTCCGATCACCACTCGTGACGATTTCCTGGTTACGATTGCAGCGGGTGGTGGGATGGGGTGCCCCACGAGAAACCCGCATCTAGCGTCGGCCGCCGCGACTCCGCGCCCTCGCCGCAGCCACCCGGAACGCCTCGCGCTCGAGCTCGTCCGGCAGGGGTGTGAGCTCGGGAGACCCACCGCCCGTCGCGTGCGCAACCGCCTGTGACAGCAGCCAGTCCGCGAGCCAGGGGTTCCGAGGGAGCAACGGGCCATGGAGGTACGTTCCGATCGCCCGTCCGAGCCGGCAGCCCTCGAACCCCGAGCGGCCGTCGTTGCCGAATCCGTGCACGACCCGACCGAGGGGCTCTGCGCCGTCATCCAGAACGGTCTGCCCTGCGTGGTTCTCGAAGCCGGCGATCTCGAGCGTTCGACCCGGCTCGAGCGGCACTCGAGCAGGACGTCGCCGATCATGCGCACGTCTCCCGCCACGGTCTCGTGCGCGAACAGCCCGGCTCCTGGCATGAACGACCCGTCACGGCCACGGTAGCCGCGGCCCAGAAGCTGGTATCCGCCGCAGACCGCGAGCATGGCCACGCCGCGATCGTGTGCCGCTCGAATCGCATCGCCCTTCGCGGCGAG
The DNA here is from genome assembly GCA_963744285.1 of uncultured Gaiellaceae bacterium. GTDB lineage: Bacteria > Actinomycetota > Thermoleophilia > Gaiellales > Gaiellaceae > GMQP-bins7. The sequence continues at coordinate 71,451 of CAVUTA010000006.1, forward strand.
GTCCGGTGCGATGAGCCCTTGCTCTCGATCCTGTCCTCCGCCGACGTACAGGAGGTCGTGCGCGGCAGGGTCCAGCGTGTCGCCGATCCCCACCGACCGCACCTCGAGCTCGTACCCGCGAAGTGCTGCTCTCCGCGTGAGAACCGCGATGTTCCCGCGATCGGCGTAGATGTTGAGGTACTCGGGGTAGAGGTGGCCGAGCCTGATCTTCACGCCACCCGGTCCTCCCAGTAGGGCCTGACAGCGCCGCGATCGGCAAGGATCCCGCGCAGCGAGAGCATCGCGGTGTAGGTGGGGAGGACGACGAGCTCGGTTCCCGCCTCGACCAGGCTCAAGACCTCGGTCGAGAGCATGCTCGAGTGACGGGATGACCTCGAGTCGGTCGGCGGGGAGCCCGCCGTACGCCATCCTCAGCCCCAGCTCGGCCGCCCGGTCACCCGTGACGATGACCAGCCCGGCGTGCTCGAGCAGCGGCTCGAAGTCGACGTCCCAGATCCACGACACGTCCCGGCCGTCCGCGATCGCGTCGTTCAGCGCGATCACGAGCACGGGGGGGACGCCGATCTCGAGCGTCCGCACCACCTCGTTCGCTCCGGCCGGATTCTTGATCAGCAGGAGAACGACCGACTTGCCCTCGGCGGGGATTCGCTCGAACCGGCCGAACGCCGCGCTGAAGCGTGACAGTCCGGCGCGGACGTCCTCGAGCGACGAACCGACGGCGAGGCAGAGCGACGCCGCGGCCGTCGCGTTGTAGACGTTGTAGAGGCCGGGCAGCGCGAGCTCGATCTCCACCTCGCCGGCAGGTGCGACGAGGCGGAAGCGCGAGGCCAGAAGGCCGCGTAGCTCGATGTCCCGAGCGACGACGTCGAGCTCAGGACGACGATGGTCGCACCGTGGGCAGCGGTAGTCGCCGAGATGGCCCACATACACCGCCGCATACTCGTACGGTGCGCCGCAGCGCACGCAGTACTTCGAGTCAGCGGCGTGCTGGAGGCCCGATCGCGATTGCCGCGGGTCGTCGAGCCCGAAGCGAACCGCGCCCGCGCGCCCGTCGGCGAGCTCGGCGACGATCGGGTCGTCGCCGTTGACCACGAGCGTGGCCGTCGCGGAGAGCTCACCGATCGCCGCCCTCCAGCGCTCCGCCACGATCTCGAGCTCGCCGTAGCGGTCGAGCTGATCTCGAAAGAGGTTCCCGAGCGTCACCACACGCGGTTTCGTTCGAGTGAGCGCCTCTGGCAGCGCCCCCTCGTCGACCTCGAAGAGGCCGAGCTCGGCGCCGGCGTGCAGCGACGAGGGCCGATGCGATCCCGGAGAGGAGGTTGGCCCCGGCGCGGTTCCACGCGAGGCGCGTATCGGCGCCGAGTATCTCGGCGGCCATGGCCGTCGTCGTCGTCTTCCCGTTCGTCGCCGACACGACCGCGACCCCGCCCGGAATGCGGGCCGCGAGAGCATCGACCGCCGCAGGATCCACCTTCCAGAGCACCTTGCCGGGCAGCGTCGTTCCGCCGCCGCGGCCGACTGCTCGCGAAAGCGCGCCGATCCCGCGTGCCGCGGTCGTCTCCAGTGCGAGCCGTACGCCCATCGCCGGCGAGCGTACCGAGAGGGGAGAGGGAGGACTGCTCTGGGAAACTTGCAGATTGCGTAGAACGCTCTAAGCTCTTTGCAGAGATGGCGCGTCCGCGCTCACCCAAGCGTGCCTCGGTGCGCATCGACGAAGCCGAACTCGCTGCGTTTCGTGCAGGTCTCCGACGCCGCTACACCGACGAGGAGATCCTCGAGGAGCTGCGTGCAGCCGCGGAGCGGATGGGGAGGTCGCCCACGATGCGGGAGTTCGCAAAGGATCCCGGCGCGCGCGTCCACCCGCAGACCGTCATCGAGCACTTCGGGACCTGGAATGCGGCCAAGCGCGCTGCCGGCCTCTTCCCGCGGCGGTTCCTGACGCGCGAGGAGCTCCTCGCGCAGCTCCGCGACGCTGGGAGCGGAGCTCGGCCGCACGCCGACCGCGCGCGATCTCGCGGCCAGGCGACGCTCGCTCCCCTCGGCCTCGCTCTACGCGCACACGTTCGGCTCGCTCGGTAACGCGCTGCGTGAGGCAGGGTTCGAGGTGCTCCAGGGCGAGGAGCGGCTCGAGAGGGCCGTCGCGCAGGGAGCAGCGCTCGCCGTCAGCCTCGGGCGCCTGCCGAAGATGGCCGACTGGGCCGAGGCACGGCGCAGTGATCCGACGCTGCTGTCGGAGTGGCAGGTGTATCGCATGCTCGACGTGCCGCGAGGCGCATGGACCGCGTTCCAGTACCTCGTGCGCGAGCGACTGCGTGCCGAGGGCGTCGAGGTCCTGGCCGACGGATCGCTAGGCGGCTCTGACTGACGCGAGCGCGGCGAAGCGCTCGAGGCACGACACGGCCTCGCGTGGTGCCCGCACGGGCGGGAGGTACTCGTCCTCGCGATAGCGCCGATCCGGCCGGAACCGTCGCTCCCGCACGACCCGATCCGCGACGACGTGAAGGAGCCGTCCTTCGCGCACCTCGCGGATGTCGAGGCGGGTGCGCAGCGCTGCCGCGACGATGGTGAGCGCACGCCTGGTGGACGCGAAGTAGAGCCCGCCTTCGGCCGTTGCGAGCCAGAGCGGCCGCAGGCGTCCGCGCGCGACGTACAACGTGGCGTCGTCACGATCGTCGAACCACGCCGCTGCCATCGCGCCGCGAAGCTCGGACAGCGCCCGCGGGTCGTGCTCGCGCAGCTCCATGAGCGCGAAGATCGCCTCCGAGTCGACGGTCATCTGCGGCTCGGCGCGCGCGATGCCGTAGCGGGCGAGAAGCGCGTCGTCGTTCAGCACGATCCCGTTGTGGATTCCCACGACGCTGCCGTGCCGGATGGGGTGGTTGTTCGCCTCGATGTCCGGATGACCCTTCGTGAAATCGCGCACGTGGATGAGCGCCTGCGACGTGCCGGCCGGGACGGCGAGCTCGTCCAGAAGCGCGCTCGCACCGCCGCGCAGCTTCGTCACGCGCGAGCCGCCCTCCGCGGCGCGATGGGCGTACCCGACGGCGTCCGCGCCGCGCTCGGCGATCCCGGCGAGAAGCGCCTGGGCAGCGAGCGTCCGGTCGACGGACGACTCAGGATCGAGGCTGAATCCAGCTATGCCGCACATGAGCTGTTATTCGACTCCGTGGATCGGACGACACAAAGAACGTAGACGCCGTCTGTGAGGGCGATGTTTGTGAGGACCGTGTTGCACTCACGATCGGCTTCTCCTCGGAGGCGAAGATCCCTCGCCGGAGCTGTCATCCCTCAAGCGGGGCAACCGCGCAGCCGATACATGCGCCGTGGAAGGCTACGCAGCCGAGCATCTCTTCGACGCGCCCGACGACGAGCCGACCGTTGCGGCCGACGAGGTCGCGACCCCACGCGAGCTCCCCGGCCTCGCCGGCCCGACCGCCGACGACCCACTGAAGCTCTACGTGCGCCAGATCGGCGACGGGCGGCTCCTCACACCTGCGCAGGAGCGCGAGCTCGCGCGGCTCAAGGACCTGGGCGACGAGGCGGCGAAGCGCAAGCTGATCGAGTCGAACCTCCGGCTCGTCATGTCGATCACGCGCAACTACACGCGTGCCGAGGTTCCGCTGCTCGACCTCATCCAGGAGGGGAACCTCGGGCTCATCCGCGCGGTCGAGAAGTTCGACTACCGGATGGGCTTCAAGCTCTCCACGTACGCGACGTGGTGGATCAAGCAGGCGATCTCGCGTGCGCTCGCGGAGCAGGGTCGCACGATCCGGCTTCCCGTCCATGTCGCCGACCAGGTTCGCAAGGTCACGAAGACCCGGCGGCTGCTCGGCCAGAAGCTCAACCGCGACCCGTCCCTCGAGGAGATCGCGGCCGAGATCGACATCACGCCCGAACGTGTCCAGGAGCTCCTCGAGCTCGTGCTCGATCCGGTGAGCCTGGAGACGCCCATCGGTGACGGCGACTCGAGCGTCGCCGACCTCATCCCGGACGTCAATGCCCAGCAGCCCGAGGTCGAGACGGCGGACCGCGCGCGCTCGTCCGAGCTGCTCGACGCCCTCGGGCAACTGCAGCCTCGCCAGCGGCGCGTCGTCGTCGAGCGCTTCGGCCTGGACGGCGTCCGACCCCGCACACTCGAGGAAGTCGGACAGAATCTCGGGATCACGAGAGAGCGCGTGCGGCAGCTCGAGGCACGTGCGCTCCGCGAGCTCCGCGCGATCGCGCCTGGGCTCGAGCTGTATCTCAGGTCGTAGCTACGTGACGTCAACGCCTGCATCTCGCGAAGAGATGCGAGGCGGCGGAGCGACTCGAGCTCGATCTGACGAACGCGCTCGCGCGTGAGGCCGAGCCGCCTCCCGATCTCCTCGAGCGTCTGCGGCTCGGCGCCCGTGAGCCCGTAGCGCATGACGACGACCTCGCGCTCGCGCTGGGGGAGGGCTGCGAGGGCGTGCCGGAGCGCCTCGCTCCGCAGATTGTGCTCGACCGTCTCCTCCGGCAACGGCTCGTCGCCCGCGACGAAGTCCCCGAAGACGGCGTCCTCGCCGTCCCCGACGGGCGCGTCGAGGCTCGTCGACGCGCGCGCTGCCGCCCGCACCTCGAGCACCTGCTGGACGGTGAGCGAGGCCTCGTCGGCGATCTCGTCGAGCGTCGGCTCGCGGCCGAGCTGCGTCCACAGCTGCCGGTCTGCGCGGTTGATCTTCTGCAGGCGCTCGACGATGTGGACCGGCATGCGGATCGTCCGCGCCTTGTCCGCGAGCGCGCGCGCGACGGCCTGGCGGATCCACCACGTCGCGTACGTCGAGAACTTGAAGCCGCGGCGCCAGTCGAACTTCTCGACCGCGCGGATGAGACCGAGCGTCCCCTCCTGGATGAGATCGAGGAACGGGAGGCCCTGATTGCGGTAGTTCTTCGCGATCGAGACGACGAGCCGCAGGTTCGACTGGATCATGCGCTCCTTCGCATCCATGTCGCCGCGCTCGATGCGCTTGGCGAGCTCGACCTCCTGTGCGGCGGTCAGGAGCTGGTGCCGGCCCGCCTCGCGCAGGAAGAGCTGCAGCGCGTCGGTGGTCGTCTCGACGGGTGCGGTGAGCGCGACGACGGTCTCGGAGCGGGGGGCAGCCTCGACGATGTCGATCGAGCGGCGGTCGAGCTCGCGCAGGAGCGCGTCCTGCTCGAGCTCCGTGAGGTCGTACGTCTCGGCCATCTCGGCGAGATCGGACACGCTCACGCTTCCGATCTGCTCGGACTGCTCCAGCAACTGCCGGATTTCCTCGATCAGGAGGATGTGCTCGATGTCGATCTGGGTCACGCGCGGCGGGGGACGCAGGAACTGCGGTAGGTGACAATCTCTCGCGTCTCGAGCCCCGTGTCTAGGGGGCACACGAGATTTCCCTCGACCGAGTCAGGGCGCAGGCGCGCCGTCAGGCCGTCGCGATGAGGAATACGACGATCGCGACCGCGAGTGCGGAGATCAGGATGAGCAGAGCCCGAACGCTCAGAGCCAACATGGCCGATACCCCCTCAGGTAGACGAGCGCTTCCTGAACCCTACCGCGCCGAGGCAGGGTGGTGGGAGCGCGATCGTCGATCTGCGTCAACTTGACATAACGCTGATTCTCGTGCGTTGAAGGGAAGGTGTGGTGTCGACGACGTAGCAGAACCACCACCGTCGTGCATCGCTGCAGACATCTCGCTCGACTCGATGGGCCCGGCTAGAACGTCGATCGCGGACGCCGCTGACGATCGCGAGCAGCACGAGTACCGCCACGACGAGCCGGTAGACGACGAAGACGCCGTAGGTGTGGCGTCGCACGTAGCCGAGCAGCCATTCGATCGCGAGGAGAGCGCTGCCGAGCGCTGCCAGCGTCCCGACGACGAACGGGCCGATCCAGCCGTCGGGAAGGTCGCCCAGAAGGACGTCTCCGACTCCTTTCAGGAGCACCGCGCCGAGCGTCGTCGGCAGCAGCAAGTAGAAGGAGAAGCGCGCAGCGCTATCTCGATCGAGGTTCATGAATCGGCCGGCCGTGATCGTGATGCCCGAGCGCGAGACTCCGGGAGCGAGCGCGAGTGCCTGTGCGAGCCCCATGACGACCGCGTGACGCATCCCGAGGTCACCCATGGCGCGCTTCTGCGGCGAGCGGTCTGCCCACAGCAGGAGAAGCGCGCCGGCGGCCAGGAGGACGAGGATCTGCCACGGCTCGCCGAGGTTGTCTGCGATCCAGTCCTCTCCGAGGAGACCCGCGAGGCCGGCGGGGATCGTGGCAACGACGACGAACCATGCGATCCGCTGGTCGGGCGTCTCGACGCGCCGTCGTCCGACGGACACGAACAACGCTCTGATGAGGCGAACGAAGTCGCTCCAGAAGTACGCGGCGACGGCGACGAGCGTCCCGAGGTGCAGAGCGACGTCGAACGTCTGGTTGAAGCGGTCGTTCTCCTCCAGGTACGTCCACTCGGCCGCCCAGGGCACGAGGATGAGGTGACCCGACGACGAGATGGGCAGGAGCTCGGTCAGCCCTTGAACGAGCCCGAGGACGAGGGCTTGGCCGTTCGTCACCGCGTCGGCGTCGTCCCCCACTCCGAGGAGCGTGAGGACGACGGCGAGGCCGAGCGCGGCCCCCGCGACGCTGAACACGACGGAGCGGCGCACAGCGAGATCCTACGTTCGTGCCCGCCGACGAGGGTCGGAAACAAAAGGGGCGCAAATTGCGGCAATCCGGTGAATGGCCGTCTTGACCCGGTTGGCCATGTCCCATAGGTTCCCGCTTGCACCGAGCACGGAGCGCAAGTAGGTCGAAGCTCAGCTCGCAGGCTCTACGCGGAAGCGGACGGTCAGCGGGTCGAGTGGACGAAAGCGCCACCGGCTCGGTGAATTTTTTTGGTCCGGTGTCCTCTGTAGGATCGCGCCGATGCACCTCCGCGCTCCCAGCATCGACCAGGGCGTCCACGCATTCGTCTGGTCGGTGGTGTTCTTCCTCTTCATGTGGCTCGGAGCGCTTGCGCTCGACGTTCCGGGAGGCACCGCGTTCGTGATCTCGCTCGTCGCGGCGGCGGCGATCTTCCTGTTCGTGCGCACGCGCGGCGGCAGCTAGCGTCGCGCTAGCGAGATCGTGCTCCGCGTGAGCGGAACGTCAGCGCCGATTCGGGCTCGACTTGTCGCTGAGAGCTGCGACGAGCCGGTCGGCGAAGTCGCGTCCGATCGCCTCTTCGAGGCGGGCGAGCGCTGATTGTTTCGGCATCCCCTTGTGCCCGGCGAGCGCGCTGACGTCTTCGAGAATCCGCTGCGAGGCAGCAGGGGCGACCTTTGTGAGTACGGCGGCACTCATGGAACGGGCATCGGCCGCGTCCGCCGACCCCGCGATCCCTGGCGGGAGGGAACGCGGCTCGTTCTTCCGTCGGGCCATGCTCTCGTTGTAGGAAGGCATCCGGACGGAGCGTCCCCGGAAGCCGCGCGACGCAAACGTAGGGCGTCAGTAGCGAATGAGCGAGTGCACGTCGTAGCCGGAGAGGCGGTCTCGGCCGTGCAGGAAGTCGAGCTCGATGACGAACAGCACGCCTGCGACGACGCCGCCGAGCTCCTCCACGAGCTGCACCTTGGCGCGCGCGGTGCCGCCGGTCGCGAGGACGTCGTCGACGATCACCACGCGCACGCCCTTCGCCACGGCGTCTCGATGGACGTGCAGGCTGTCGGTGCCGTACTCGAGGTCATAGGTCGCCTCCACGGTCTCGCGTGGGAGCTTTCCCGGCTTACGCGCGGCGATGAAGCCTGCGCCCAGCTCGTACGCGAGCGCGGAGCCGAAGATGAATCCGCGCGCTTCGGCACCGAAGACGAGCGCGGGCTCGCGCGGTCGTGCCCAGTCGGCGAGCTGGCGAATCGACTCGGCGAAGTACGTCGGATCGGCGATGAGCGGCATGAGGTCCTTGAAGATGACCCCTTCCGTCGGAAAGTCCGGAACGTCGCGGATCCTGTCGCGGAGATCGAGCGTCATCCGGTCCGCTCCACGGTCGCGCGCAGCTCGCGGACGACGAGCAGGTGCGAAAGCTCCTGTGCGACCCGCGAGAGGCTCTCGAGGTCGTCGAGCGCATCCTTGCGGCGTTGCGGATTTCGAGCGCGAAGACCGGGCGCGACGAGCTGCTCGACGAGCGCCGCCTGGCGGCCGGCTCCGGTCACGAACGTGCGCAGATGCCGCGCGTCGACGCCGTATCGCGCGAGACGCGCGCACGCGGCCGCGATGTCGGCCTCGCTCTCGCCGTAGAGACGCTCCCCTCCCGCGGAGCGGGACACGAGCAGCCCGAACTCCTCCAGCTGCCGCACGAGGTCGTGCGACACGGCAGCGCGCTCGCAGAGCTCCGCCTCGTCGATCTCGTCCTCGTGGCCGAGCACGCCCACACTTCGGCGGCGCGTCCGGTCGTTGGACGCACCGGGGCCGTCGAGCTCCTCGCGGATCACCCGGAGCGGCAGGAACTCGTCTCGCTGCAGCTTCAGGATCGTCGTCAGGCGCTCGATGTCGTCCGGCGCGAAGAGGCGGTATCCGCCGCGCGTGCGCCTGGGCGAGATGAGACCTTGATCCTCGAGGTACCGGATCTTCGACACGGAGATGTCCGGAAACTGCTCGCGCAGCTCCTCGCAGACGGAGCCGATCGTGCGGAGACGCGGCTCCGCTCCTCCCCGCTCCCGTCGTGTTGCAACCGTGCTCATCGCTGGAGGAAGGTCAGCCGGTACTTGCCGATCTGCACCTCGTCGTCGTCCTCGAGGACGGTCGACTCGATGCGTCGGCGATTCACGTAGGTGCCGTTCAGGCTCTCGAGGTCGCGGATCGTGAACGTGTCGCCGTCGCGGAGGAGCTCTGCATGCCGCCGCGAGACGGTCACGTCGTCGAGGAACACGTCGCACTCGGGAGAGCGGCCGATGAGCGTGCTTCCCTCGTCGGGCTGGAACGACTGGCCGGCCATGCCGCCCCCGGAGCGCACGACGAGCGCAGGCCCGGTGATGCCGAGCGCCTCGAGAAGGTCGACCTCCTCGCCCGGTTGCTCGATGTCGAAGCTCATGGTCGTCTCCGATCCCGTCTCGGCGGTCAGGAGCGCCCCGCAGCGCGAGCAGTAGTTCGAGGCTTCCGGGTTCTGGAAGCCGCATTCTGGGCAGTACGTATGGCTCACTCTTCGTCCGCTGGAGCGGCTTTCGCCGTGAGGATCTCGCTCAGGCGCTCGACGTCGGCGAGCTGGGCCTCCCCCGCGCTCACCTGCTCGCGGAGGCGCGCGACGAGCTCCGCGCGCAGGATGTCGATGCGACCGTGGAGCACCCGACGCCGGAACGAGACCTCGTCCTCCTCGGTCTCGAGCCCGCGGATCATGCTGCGAAGGTCGTCGTCGGTCAGGGTCGAGAGATCAGGAAGTGGTTCCACCGGCCGCCTTTCCTCGTGGGTGATCTTGAGTAAAGCAAGAGACGTGCGAAGGGGTCAACCTCAGGTTGAGACTTGAGTCCTCGTCAAGGTTCGCGCTCGACTCGAGAGTCCCTTCCGACGCGCACCGCTCGCCACGCGCCGAAGCGCGTACTGGACGCCCGCCGCGAGCGACAGCGCGATCCCGATCCAGAGGATCACGAGCGGCCACGTCGTCCCCTCCTCGGTCACGAGCACGAACCCCAGCGCGGCGTAGAGCACCCAGGTCGCCGTCTTCCCGAGGAAGGTCACCTCGAGCTCGTAGCCACCCGGCGACAGGAGCCGGTAGCCGAGCACGAGGATGACGTCCCGGCCGAGGATGACGAGCGCGGCGAGGAGCGGGATGCGACCCGTCGCGAGCATCAGGATCGCCGCCGTCCCGATCATGAGGCGATCCGCGAGCGGATCCGCGATCTGCCCGAAGCGCGACTCGACCCGCCAGCGGCGCGCGAGGTAGCCGTCGAGCTGGTCGGTGAGGGCCGCGGCGGCGAAGAAGATCCCCGCCCCCCACGCCGGCCCGTCGCCCGCGTCGAGATAGAGCCAGACGAACACCGGGATCGCGGCGAACCGCGCGATCGTGAGCGCGTTCGGGATCGTGTGACGGATCTCCGCCCAGGACACGGCGAAACAGTACGCCGCCCCTGGTAGCGTCGCCTCGCGTGGCGGGCACGCTGCGCATCCCCGGCTTCGTGAACGCGCACAGCCACACGTTCCAGCGCGCCATGCGCGGGCGCGCGGCCGGCGGCGACTTCTGGGCCTGGCGCGACGTGATGCTCGCCGAGGCGGAGCGCCAGACCCCCGAGCACGTGCGGAATGCCTACGAGCACGGCTACCGCGAGATGCTGGCTGCCGGCTACACGGCCGTGGGCGAGTTCCACTACATCGGCGTCCCGGAAGCCCGTGCAGCCGCAGAGGCTGCCGCTGCGGCCGGGATCGAGCTCGTGCTCCTCCACGTCGCCTACGCACGAGGCGGTCTCGACCGCTTTCGCCAGGACTCGGTGAGCGACTACCTCGGCCAGGTCGAGTCGTTGCGCGCCGCGGGCCTCCGCGTCGGGCTCGCCCCCCACTCCGTGCGCGCCTGCCCGGCCGACTGGCTCGAGGAGATCGGGCGGTACGCCGCCGCCGAGCAGTTGCCACTGCACGTCCACGCGGACGAGCAGCCGAAGGAGATCGAGGAATGCCTCGCCGAGCACGGCTGCCGGCCGATCGAGCTCCTCGCGCGCACCGGCTGCCTGACCGACCGGACGACGATCGTGCACGCGACGCACGCCGACGGCGCCGAGCTCGATCTGCTCGCGTCGCACGGCTCGACGATCTGCGCCTGCCCGACGACCGAGGCCGATCTCGGCGACGGCTTTCTCCCGGCCGAGCGCGTACGCACGCGCGGCATCCCGATCTGCATCGGCTCCGACTCGAACGTGCGGATCGACCCGTTCGAGGAGCTTCGGGAGCTGGAGGGCATTGCACGGCGCCAGACCGGACGACGCGGCGTGTTCTCCACGGAGGAGCTGTACGGCTTCGGACGGGAGGTCGGTGCGCGCTCGTTGGGCCTCGAGGCGTGGCCCGACATCGAGATCGACCTCGAGCACCGCTCGCTCCGAGATGTCGATGCCGAGCACGTCCCCGCGGCGCTGATCGCGGGCTGCGGGGCTGACGTCGTGGTCTCGTAGCTACAGTCGGCGCGAGGTGGACGTCACCGAGGCGACATTCGAGAGCGACGTCGTCGAGCGCTCGCGCGAGGTGCCCGTCGTCGTGGACTTCTGGGCGGCGTGGTGCGGCCCCTGCCGCGCCCTGACGCCCGTGCTCGAGGAGCAGATCGGCGCGCGCGACGGTTCGGTCGTGCTCGCGAAGGTCGACGTCGACGCGAACCCCGGTCTCGCGGCGACGCATCGCGTGCAGGGCATTCCCGCCGTCAAGGCGTTCAAGAACGGCCGGGTCATCTCCGAGTTCGTCGGCGTCCGCTCGCCCGTCGCCGTCGCGTCGTTTCTCGACGAGCTGCTCGCTCCACCCCGCGTCGACCGCCGTCGTCGAGGAGCTTCGCGCGAGCGGCGAGCTACCCGACGTCCTGCAGGCGCTCGAGGCCGACGAGCCCGAGCGCGCGCTCGAGCTCATCCTCGACGCGATCGCCGACGCGTCGCCCGAGCGAGCGCGAGCGGCTGCGAGCGGTCGCGCTGGCCGTCTTCGACGATCTCGGGCACGACGACCCGGTGACGGTCGACCTATCGGCGCAGGCTCGCGACCGCGCCTCTACTGAGCGCGGAGCCGCGCCGAGTCGAGCAGTCCAGCGCGCGGTGGCATCGAGGTACGCGCGCTGGGCGGGAACCCCGGTCTTGCCCCACGCGCCCTCGTAGCTCGGCTTTCCGACGGCGACGCGCGCCGGCTCGATCTGCGTCCCCTCCTGCCACTCGTTGTAGCTCGTGATCGTGACGATGTCGGCGTCGGCCTTGAGCGCGGTCTTCCACAGGCGGTCGTACGTGAGGCCGTCGTTTCGCGGGCGCACGAGCTCGTGCCGCGTCGCGAGCCGCGCGTCGTATCCCGGCCCGACCGAGGGTGCGCAGAGCAGGCCCGCAGCGTGCGCCTGCGTGCACAGGCGCTTGAAGAGCGCCCCGTTCCACGTCACGACGTCGTAGGTGTAGAGCCCGTCGAACCCGGATGCCTTCGCTCGTCCCACGAGCGTCGTGTGGCCGAACACGCGAACGTCGGAGAGCGAGGCGAGCGCCTCGGCCCACGCCGACGCGGGATCGCGATCGACGTCGTAGAGGTAGAAGTCGGTGAACCCTCCTTCGCGGCGAAGCTTCTCGATGTCCTCCGCGGCCCGCGCGGGCGTGCGACCGCGATACGGCTCGACGTGGATGGCGACCTCGAGCCCATAGCGCGTCGCAGCCTGCTCGACCAGGAGCAGCCGCTCGTTCTCCGGCGAGTCGAATCCCCACCACGACACGACGAGCGTGCCGACCCCGGTCGCAGCGATCTCCCGCATCTGCGCGAGGACGACCTTCGCGTTCGCCGACGAGTACAGGCCGCGGGTCGGGATGTACGGCGTCGACAGCACCGGCGCGCCGTCGCGCTCGACGTACCAGTGCGCCCAGCGCCCGTCCTTTGCGGGCGTCGAGTACCACGGGTAGTAGAAGATCGCGGCGCGATCGGTTCCTCCGGCCTGCTCCGCGCCCGCCGCGGGAATGGCGAGACATGCGGCGGCGACCGCTGTCGTGAGGAAGGCCGGTATTCGCAGTCCGGTCAACGCCGCGCGGGACTCTACAGCGCGTACCCGACTGCGGCATCTAGGATCGGCCGAGATGGCCGCGTATCGCTACCTGATCGTCGGCGGCGGGATGACGGGAGACTCCGCGTGCCGGGGAATCCGCGACCACGACACGGACGGCACGATCGGCATGTTCGGCGCAGAGGCGCACGAGCCGTACGTGCGGCCACCACTCACGAAGGGGCTGTGGAGCGGCAAGGAGGAGGCGTCGATCTTCCGTGGGACGCCCGAGCTCGGCGTCGACGTTCACGCCGGCCGTCGCGTGGTCTCCCTCGACCTCGATGCGCGGACGGCGACGGACGACACGGGCGAGTCGCACTCGTACGAGAAGCTGCTCCTCGCCACGGGCGGCGTGCCGAGGCAGCTGCCCGGGGATGCGAGCGACGTCATCTACTTCAGGACGCTCGACGACTATCGGCGCCTGCGAGGTCTTGCCGGCGACGGCGTGCGGGTCGCAGTCATCGGTGGCGGGTTCATCGGGTCGGAGATCGCCGCAGCGCTCACCACGAACGGGTGCGCGGTCACGATCGTCTTCCCGGAGCCCGGGATCGGCGCACGGCTCTTTCCGCCGGAGCTCTCCGCCTTCGTGAACGACTACTACCGCGAGAAGGGCGTCACCGTCCTCGCCGAGGAGCTCGTCGAGACGATCTCCTCCGGCACGGTGACGACGAAGCAAGGAACCGTCGTCGAGGCCGACGCGATCGTCGCGGGGCTCGGGATCGTGCCTGCGACGGATCTCGCCGAAGCCGCCGGGCTCGACGTGGACGACGGGATCCTCGTGGACGAGCTCGGTCGCGCCGGAGGGCGCGACGACGTGTTCGCGGCCGGAGACGTCGCCCGCTTCCCGGTGCCCGCGCTCGGCGGGACGAGGCGCGTCGAGCACGAGGATCACGCGAACACGCACGGACGCGCGGTGGGCGCCAACATGGCCGGCGCCGGGCAGCCGTACGACCACCTCCCGTTCTTCTACTCCGACCTGTTCGACCTCGGCTACGAGGCTGTCGGCGACGTCGACTCGACGTCTCGACACCGTCGAGGAGTGGGCCGAGCCGAACCGCAAGGGCGTCGTCGCCTACGTGGACGGCGACGGCAAGGCGCGCGGGTTCCTGCTCTGGGACGCCTGGGGCAAGGTCGACTCCGCGCGTGAGCTGATCCGCGCGGGCGCGGTCGTCGACGCGTCGGATCTCCGCCCCCTTCTCGACTGAAGCGCCGCGGCGGCGACGCCGAGCCGGGCGACGAGCGTGAGCGCGAGGATGTCGAAGACGACGTAGCCACTCGCGACGCCGCTCGGAGGGTTCCCCTGCGAGAGACCGAGGCCGGGCACCGCCGGCTGCCACGTCCACGTGCCGAGCGCCGTGCCGTAGAGCTCGAGCCCGACGACGACCATGAAGACGCCGGCGTAGACCGGGCGGCGGGTCCAGACGAGCACGCCGATCAGGAACGCGCAGCCGATCGTGCCCGAGACGTCCGGCATCGGCAGCACCGTGACTCCCGCGATCCCCCACGTCGCCGCGACGGCGCCGGCCGCGAGGAGGAGCGCATTCGTGCGCCGTGCGAGCAGCGTCGCCAGCGAGAGACCCGCGAGGTAGACGAGCCCGTGCCCCGGCGGCACGAACGCCGGAAGGTTCTCGAGCCGATAGCCGTAGAGGCCCCATACGAGCGAGCCGACGATCTCGCCGAGCGTCGCGATGCCGACGACCGCGAGCGTCTGGAGGCGAACGGTCGTCGGCTGGAGCGCGAGGAGCGCCGCGAGGACGCCGGCCGTGAAGACGCCGAGCGCCAGCTGTCCCGTGTGCCCGACCTGCTGATCGACGACGAGCCCGCCGATCGTCCAGGCGGTGACGACGAGGAGCGTGACGAGCGGGAGGCGGCGCACTGATCGCATCTTCGTCGATACATCGGCGACGGTTCGCGCATAGGCTCCTCCCAATCGATCAGGAGGCTCTCATGGCACTCGCACGCGTTGTGTCCTTCGAAGGTGTCGACAGCGAGCGGATCGCTGCGCTGAAGCAGGAGATCGAGTCGGGCGAGCGGCCGACGGACGTGCCGGCGACGGAGATGCTCATGCTCCACGATCCGGCGACGGATGCCGCCCTCGCCGTCCTCTTCTTCGACTCCGAGGACGACTACGCGACCGGCGACGCTGCCCTCAGCGCGATGCCGGCGGGCGACACGCCCGGCCGGCGCACGTCGGTCACGAAGTACGAGGTCGTCGCGCGCATGACCGGCTGAGGCTCACGCGAGCCGCCGCAGTAGAGGCCCTAGTCGGGGCGGCAGGATTTGAACCTGCGACCTTCCGGCCCCCAGCCGGACGCGCTACCAGGCTACGCCACGCCCCGTGGCGCGAGGAACCTTAGCCGCTCTCAGAGATTGCGACGGTAGAGCACGAATCCGAGCGGGAGGATCGCCAGCAGCGCGACGTACGGCATGAGCGCCTGGCGGTTCCCCTCGATGCGCCGGTCGACGGTCGGGCCCGTGGCGAGCGCCTCGCGCACGCCGGCGGCGACCTCGCCGACCTGTCCCTCCTCGAGGACGCGCCCGCGCGTGAGCGTCGCCGCGGTCGCGAGCGTCGCCGCCGCGGTCGGGTCGGGCTCGTATCCGGCCTCCGCGACGCCCGACTCGTAGATCCGCTCGCTCGCGTCGCCGACGCGCACGAGCGTGACGTCGATGCGCGGCTTCCGCGCGAAGTCGGTCGACAGCACGCTCGTCACCGGCTGGCTCTCTCCGTCGGTGAAGACGACGAGGCGCGGCGCTTCGCCCTGGGCGTGAAGAAGTTCAGCGTCGGCACCGCGCCGAGAGCATCGAGCGTCGTCACGTTCGTCCCGAACGAGGTCGACGGCGGCGGCCGCTCGATGCCGACGGCCTCGCGCATCGTCTCGCGGAACACGCGCTGATCCACCGTCGGGAAGAGGTGCGGGAGAACACGGTCGGTGAGCGAGGCGATTCCGACCGGGACGCCGGGCAGCTCTGCCTGGAGCGCGAGCGCCTCCTCCCGCGCCCGCTCGAACCGCGCGGGCTCGCCGCTCGCTGCCGACGCGAGCATCGAGCGGGAGGTGTCGAGCACGATGAAGACCTCTGCGTCGCTTCGTTGCGGGACGGTGCGCGCGCTCGTGATCACAGGCTGCGCGGCAGCCACCCCGACGAGAACGGGAACGGCGGCGAGACAGACGGCGAGGAGCCCCCACGGCCGCCTCGCGGGTTGCTCCAGCCGCAGCGTGCGCCGTACCTGCGCCGCACGCCTGCGCCGACCCGCGAACACGGCGAGCGGAACGGCCGCGAGGAGCTCCGAACAGCGCCGCGACGGGCGTCAGGAAGCTGACGCCCACGCCTCAGTACCCGCTTCCGGCGCGTCCCTGGCCGGACTGCTGACCCTGCGCGCCACCGGTGTCCGGCGCGTCCGACGGGAAGAGGATCGGGCCGTATGCCCGCAGCGCGAGCTCGAGGTTGACCTTGGCGTCGTCGTTTCGCGGATCGAGCTCCACGGCCGTCCGGAACGCGCCGATCGAGTTCGTCAGGAGCACGCTGCGCTGATCCGGCGAGGCGTAGAGGTAGCGCGCGAGGAGGACGACGCCCATGAGGTTCTGGAGCTCCGAGCGGCGCTCGACGTCCGGGTTCTCGCGGCTCTGGTTCGTGAGATCGAACTGAAGCTTCGCCCAGCGGTCCTCCTTCTCGGGATCGTCGAGCTGGTCCGCCTCGCCCGGTCGGAGCCGCTTGAAGAGCGCGAGCGTGCGTCGATACGCGAGGTCGTCTTCGATCCCGAGCGTGCGCACGCGGGCGCGTGTCGCCAGCACGCCCGGGCTCGTTCCACAGTCCGGAGCCACGACGGGCGCGCTCTGAGAAGCGCGTGTCGTCCTCGCGCGATCCAGCCGGCGTCCTCAGCACGTCGACGGCGAGCACGACCGAGCACGATCGCGATCGGAATCGCGACGATCGCGGCGACCACCGCTCCACGCTCGCGCCGCGTCATCGACTCACCTCGAGCCGTGCGAGCATGCCGCTCGTTCGTCGCGAGCGCGAGAACGAGAACGAGGCCGACGAGCAGGAACACCCACGGCAGGCCCTCGGTCAGTCTCCCTTCGCCCGGTGCCTGGACGGCCTCCTCCCCGCTCTCCGGCTCCGGGAGCAACGCCTGGTCGCCGACGAGGAGCTCGATGAGCCTGCGCTGCTCCTCGCGGGGCGCGAGCGGCACGATGCGCACCTCGAAGCCGTCACGGCGCAGGTCGGCGAACACCGTGACGAGCCGCTGCACCTCGTCCGGGAGGATCTCGAGGTCGCTCAGGAGGATCAGCGTGCCTCCGGTCTGACCCTCGCGACGCAGTGCTTCGCTGGCGACCTTCAGGCCCTCGGAGATCCTCGTCCCGGCTCGGAAGCGATCCCACGGGTTCGGTGGAAGGAAGCCGGACGTGGTCGAGCGGAAGAACCGCAGCAGCGGCTGGAACTCGCGTCCCGACGAGCCCGGCGGGAGCAGCTCGTAGGCGACGTCCGAGAACACGACGAGCCCTGCGCGCTCGTCCGTGCGCACGAGCTTGCGCACGGTCGCCTCGAAGCCGCCCTCGAAGACGCTCGCGGAGAGGTCGAGCACGATGACGCCGCTCGAGCCGGAGGCGACGAGCGGAGCGTGGCGGACGTCGTACTGGCGCGCGACGAGCACCGACGCACCGAGCAGGAGCGCGAGGCCGCCGGCGAGGCACGGCTCGCAGGATCGTCGTGCGCCTGCCCGAGTGGCGCAGCCGACCCGGCTCGCTCGCCGGGATGGCGCGCGGTCGTTCAGGCCGAAGGCGCATGGCCCTCCCTGATCTCCTCGACGAGCTCGGTCATCTCCTCGGTGGCGGGCGACGGCGGTGACCAGCCCTGCGCGCGCGCCCGGTCGGCGGTCTCATCCTCTTCGGCGTCGAGCTCGTAGGCCAGCGCCTCGAGTGCCTCGCGCCTCTCGTCGACCGAGGGGCGCCGGCTCGCCCACTCGACCAGCGCGAGCGCGCGCTCGAGCGGCGACAGCGACGGCTTCTGGCTCCTCGACGGCGCGCGACGCGCCCGATAGCGCCGGACGAGGTAGACCGCGGGCAGCGCGAGCAACGCGATCGCGAGCGCGAGGAGCGCGATCCCCAGCACGCGTCGGCGAGATGCGGTAGCTCGGCTCGGGAACGGGCGTCACCGTCGACGACGAACGGGAATCCCTGCCCGACGACGCTCGAGTCGTACCAGTTGATGCGCGAGACCGAGCGGAGCGGCGGCCAGACGACGCGCCGAGCGTCCTGTCCTTCGGCTCGCCCTCGGCGGTCACGATCGCAGGCGGGAACTCGTACTTGCGCTTCTCGTCGCGCTGCTGGTTCTCCGGGAAGAGCGGAAGCCCGGGCGTCTGCGAGATCGTGACGTCGCCCGTGAGGGTGCGCGGAATGCAGTCCTCGGTCGAGGCAGCGGAGCGTCGTCGAGTAGCGGAGGTGGGTGAACTGCCCGATCTCCTCCTGCTCGACGGTCGTCTCGCCGACGGTCGTCGTACGGCTCGAAGTCCGTCTTCACGCGAACCGCGTCCGGATCGATCTGCTCGCGGTCGACGATGACGTCGACGTGCGCGACGACCGGCTCGCCGAAGAGGTGCACGTCCGGCGTCAGGCCGCCGCGCACGGCCGCGGCCTTGCCGCCGCGCGAGCAGCGGCTTCGCGTCGCTCCCGCCGCAGCCTGCGAGCGCGAGCACTGCGACCAGACCGACGACGACACGCCTCACGCTCTCCCCCGCGTGAACATGCCGCTGGTCTGCCCAGCCGAGGAAGGACGAGACGACGTCGCGCGACTCGTGCGAGTCGACGATCACCGGATCGAGGTCGAGCGCGCGCAGGCCCGTGCAGCAGCTCGTCCCAGCGGCTGCTCGTTCGCGTCGCGGAGCTCCCTGGCCTCGCGCGCTGTCAGCGACGCGAGCGACACGCCCGAGCCGTCGGGCGCGACGAACGGCACGACGACGCCGCTCACGTCCGGGAAGCTCTGCTCCCAGATCGGGTCCTGGACGATCACAGGGACGATCTCGAAGCGCCGCTCGAGCGCGTCGAGCCACTCGTCCCGCGTCGGCGCGACGAGGAAGTCCGAGACGACGAAGACGAACGTGCCGGCCGGGAGGTCGCGCTTGTGCTCGGCGAGATGGCGCAGGCCGCGCTGCACCGTGTCCTCGGGCGCGCCGAAGCTCCGGTCGAGCTCCGGCGCGCCGTAGGCATGCGAGCTGCGCGGCGGGTGCCAGTACGGATCGCCCTCGGCCTCGTCGAAGTAGCCGAGGAGCCCACGTGCGGCGGTCGCGCTCGAGCCGATCAGCGTGACGGCGTGCCGGATCGCCTCCGGCTTGTTGAGCCAGGCCAGCCTTCGCGCGAAGACGCGACATCGACGGGCGCCGGTCGGACAGGACGACGACGCGCGGCGCCTCGTCCGCGAAGTGCTCGCGGACGACGAACTCCTCCGAGCCGCGCGCGAGCGAGATGCGCGCCGACGCGTACCAGTCGATCTTGTCGACGTCGTCGCCCGGCTGGTAGGGCCGCGAGCCCGCGACGTCCGAGCCGAGCCCGCGGCGCATGCTGTGCAGCCCTCCGAAGGGAAGGCCGAGCACCCGCCGGCGCGGGATGAGCGGAAACGTCGCCGTCACTGCGCGACTGCGAGGGTCGGTTTCTTCCTCGGGCTCGAGCTCGGCACCCGGCCGCGGCGCGATCTCCATGCACCGCTCGCGGAAGCGATCCGCCGCGGCCTCCCAGCCGACCTCGCGCGCGGATGCGACGAAGCTCGGCGTGAACACGATGCGGTGCATGACGACCGACAGGAAGAGCTCCTCCACGTCGACCGGCGTCACGTAGTCGCGACCGACGCAGGAGCGCCCACGCGCGGGTCGCGCGCTCGAGCGCGAGGCTCCCGCGGACGGACGCGCCGATGCGACGCCCTCGGCTGCGCGCGTCGCGCGCGACGAGCTGGATGACCCAGCGGCGGATGACGCGGGTCGATGTAGACGGCCTCGACGGCGCCGCGCAGCGCGTGCACCTCGGCGAGCGTCGAGCACCGGACGGAGCGCGCGAAGCGGATGGACGCTCAGCTGCTGCTCGACGATCGCGACCTCGTGGTCCTCGCGACGGGTAGCCGAGCGCGGTGCGCAGGAAGAAGCGGTCGAGCTGTGCCTCGGGGAGCGGGAACGTTCCCTCCTGCTCGATCGGGTTCTCGGTCGCGAGCACGAGGAACGGCTCGGGCAGCTCGCGCGTGACGCCGTCGATCGTCACCTGCTGCTCGGCCATCGCCTCGAGGAGCGCGGACTGCGTCTTCGGCATCGCGCGGTTGATCTCGTCGACGAGGAGGACGTTCGCGAACACGGGCCCCGGGCGGAACTCGAAGTCGCGGTCGCGCTGGTTGAAGACGGAGAGCCCGGTGACGTCCGTCGGCTGGAGATCCGGCGTGCACTGGATCGCGCTGAGAAGCGGCGCCCTCGACGCTGCCGGCGATCGCGCGCGCGAGGACGGTCTTGGCCGTGCCGGGCACGTCCTCGAGCAGGACATGGCCGCCGCAGACGAGCGCGGTCAGGACGAGCCTGATCTCCTCGGTCTTGCCGCGCACGACCGTCTCGACGTTCGCGAGCAGCCGCGACGCGGTCTCCGGGGCCGAGCTCACGGGTCCATTCGTCTCCATCAGTCCTCCTGGCAGTCGGTCGAGGTGAACAGTCGTGCAGTCTTCGCTCCGGCGATGGACGCGTAGGCGATAGGCGCCGTCATCAGTCGGCCGTGCATCCTCGTCCGACGAAGAGCTTCGCCTTCCCGGACGCGTCGACCTCGGCGTACGCGAGCGGCTTGCCGGTCACTGTCCGCACGGCCAGCTTGGCCTCGAGAACGGGAACGTGCGCCGTGAGGAAGTCGTCGCCCTGCTTGAGACGTCCCGTGGCGGCAAGCACGGCCCGGAAGCGCACGACGACCTGACGCGACGCGGGACATTCGTACTCGACGCCGAGTGCTCCGGCCGGGCCACCCCGCAGGCCCGCGGGCGTGAGCGGGACCGGAGCCGGCGGCGGCGCGACATGCGTCGCGGCGAACGCCGACCGTTCCGAACGTCTTCACGTCGAAGGCCTCGAAGTCTTGCTCGACGGTCGTCGTCGCCGTCGGCTTGCCGGACGTCACCCATGCAAGCATGTTTCCGGTGGCCAGGCCGAAGTTCCCCGAGCGAAGGCCCGCGTAGGCGAGCTTCGCCCACTTTCCTTGCAGCCGGGTGCCGGAGTGCGCTCGTGCGTCGACGATGTACAGGCCGCCGCGCGGAGAGATCGCGCAGGTGAAGGTCGGTCGAGGACGCGGCGCTCGGGTTCGGCACGAGCAGTGGAGCCGCCGACCAGCGCGGCGCAGGCGAGCATGGCGACGGCGCCGGTCACGACGTCCTCACACGCAACCCTTCGGAGTGAAGAGCCGGCGTTGCCGGACTCGGCGACCTCGCCGTAGACGAGCGGCTTGCCGGCGAGCGTGGTCACGGCGAGTCTGGCCACGCAGCACGCGGCCGTTCGCGGAGGAGAAGGAGCGTCGCGTTCCAGCTCCGTCGCGTTCCGAAACACGGCGCGGATGCGGACGAGCATCGACTTGGGAACGACGCACGTGAACTCGTCACCGAGCTGGCTGCGACGCCTCCGACGAGCCCGCTCCGCACGAACGCGACCTTGCTGCGGGTCGCCTTGCACGCGTCGATTGTGGAACCCGACGTCCACCCGACGTCGACCGGTGGCGTCGCGCGGCCAGCCGGCGGACATCCAGGCGAGCGTCGGCCGGTAGTTCGGCTTCGACGGACACCGGCTGGCCGACTGCGGCTACCGTGGTCTGACGCGAGCCACTCGAGGTTCTTGCCCTCACCGAACGCCGATTGGCCGCGCAGGAAGATCACTACCGCCCCACCCTGGACGCCGGTGGTGCATGCGAGCGTGCGATCGACGGTGCGTACCGCGCCAGGCGCTGCGACTCCGCCGGTGGCGGCGGACGAGACGAGCGCGGCGCCGGCGACGAGCGTGCTCGAGACAAGAGCGATCCGCCTCACTCGCGCGTACACCCCTTCGCCGTGAACTGTCGCGCCTTGCCCGACTCCGAGACGTCCGCGTAGGCGAGCGAGCTTGCCGCTGAGTGTCCTCACGGCGAGCTTCGCCTCACGGGCGGGAGCGTTCGTCGCGAGGAAGATACGTGCACGCTCGCGCAACGCCGTGGAGCCCATCACCGAGTCGCTCGGAAGCGAACGAGCAGGCGCCGAGGAGCAGCACAGTCGAGAGCGACGACTGCCGCGGTCGACAGCGCCGCCGCGCAGGCCGGCCGGGCTGAGCGCGACCTTCGCAGTTCGACGGCCGGCACATCTAGCTGTTCACCCCGAGCGTCCCTCCTCCGAGCACCGGGAAGCACCTCGCGTCGAGCGTCGACGGTCGTCGCTGTGGACGGCGCCCGGCGGTGATCCAGGCGAGCGAGTTGCCCGCGGCGCGTATCGGAAGCCCTGTCAGCGGCCCCGCCCACCCCCCACTGCTCGACGCCATGCAAACGGAAGCTTCGCCCACCCCGAGCCGCTCCGAATGCCCGGAGTGCGCTCGGGTCTTCAACTCGTAGATCCCTCCGAGCATGCGTCGTCGTGCAGACGTACGTCCGGTCGATGATCGCAAGCGGCTGCCGCGTTGTCGACGGCACGTGGAGACCGTCGGACTCGGTGCGTCGACGCTGCGAGCGCACGACGAGCCCATTCGAGCTGGCGCTGCGCCTCGTCGAGCATGGCTCTTCAGACGGACGAGATGTGCCGAAGTACACGACGACGTCGACGTTGTACTGCGCGGATGCTTCGCGCGCAGCTGGTACTGCGCGAGCGGCTGGTCGGGACGCACCTGGGCACCCCACTGCACCGCACGGAGCGCCGTCGCGAAGGCGTAGCGGCAGCTCGACCTTCGGATAGACCGGATTCGTCGGGATCGGAGCGAGGTGCGGCTTCGTCTCCGGCGTCATCGTCGTGACGATCACGATGCCCCTGCGGCGGCAGGTGCAGGAGCGTCGAGTACGGGAAGCCCCGACGGCTCGACGAGGCCGTGCACGACGTCGTCGGCCGCGAACGGGACGTTGGCTGCGACGGCGGCCGTCTGCTGACCCGGGATCGCGGAGGCGGTGACTGCAGCGCGAACCAGCCGGGCTCGGGGACGAAGCCGAGCACCGCGGGCTCCCGCGCCGCCGTCCCGGTCGGCGCGTTGAGCGAGCCGGCGGTGACGCCGAGCGCGACCGCGGCGACGAGCATCGCGCCGGCGAGCACGAGGACGCGCGTCCGCGGCGTCGCCGTCGGCGGACGCGAGCCGACCGATCGTCGCACGCGCGCGCTGCGTCGCGTCCTCGCCCGGCTCGGGCAACGCCTCGCGCGCGTCGCGGAGCATGCGTTCGAGATCAGACGACACGCTGTTCCTCCAGCACGCCGCGCAGCTCCTCCTTCGCGCGCGCGAGCCGCGACGCGACGGTTCCGATCGGAAGGCCGAGCACGCCGGCGATCTCCTCGAGCGGCAAGTCGAGCCAGTAGTGGAGCACCACGACGACACGCTTGGCCGCGCCGAGCTCTGCGACCGCGTCTGCGACCGCCCAGCGGCGGAGGTCGTCCTCGGCCGACTCACCGAGCGCCCAGGTATGGAAGGTGCTCTCCTCGTCGTGGACGACCTCCAGCCGCCGACTCCGACGGAGGGAATCGACTGCTGCGTTGATCGCGATCCGCTTGAGCCAGGGTGCGAACGGCTGTGTCTCGTCGAAGCGATCGAGCGCAGCGAACGCCTTCACGAACGCCTCCTGCCCTGCGTCGTCGGCGAGGCCGCGATCGGCGGTGACCGCGTACGCCGCGCGCCAGGCGAGGTCCAGTAGCGATCGAAGAGCGCGCCCGCAGCCTCGGTCGAGCCTTCGCGGGCGAGCACGACGAGCTCGGTGTCGGGGCGGCGGCGCACTCTTGCCTCTAGTACGTCTGGGACCGGCCGAAGTTATCCATCCGCTCCGCTCCGATCTCGAGGCGAAGCGCTATGCGAGGCGCTTGTACAGGCGGTCGATGAGCTCGGGCATCGTCTCGAGCTTGTCCGTGATGACGCGAATGCGGTACTCGCGGAAGTGCTCGGCCTCGACGTCCAGGGACTCCGCGATCCGCGCGATGACGTCGTTCGACGGCACCGGCCGGTTGCCGTGGACGATGTGGTTGAGGTAGCCGGCGGAGAGATCGGCCTTCGCGGCGAGCCCGCGGTACGTCGTCCCCGTCTCCTCCATCAGCCGCTCGATCGTGGGGCCGAAGGGATCGTCGCTGTATCTCCGCCGTCGCGCCATCAGGACTGCGTGACCCATTTCAGCACGTCTGACGTCGGTACGCGGTCTTCCGCCGAGCCGTCGCGTCGGCGAACGTCGACCGAGCCGTCCTCGAGCGACTTCTTCCCGACGATGACGCGAACCGGGCAGCCGATCAGATCCGCGTCCGCGAACTTCTCGCCCGGGCGCTCGTCGCGGTCGTCGAAGAGCACCTGGAGCCCGGCCTCGTCGAGCGTCGCCGTCGACCGTCTCGGCCAGCGCCAGCACGTCCGCCGACGCCGCCGTGGAGCGCCAGCACGTGGACGTCGTACGGTGCGATCGACGCCGGCCAGACGATCCCGTTCTCGTCGTGACGCTGCTCGACTGCAGCAGCCATCACCCGTCCCGGGCCGATGCCGTAGCTGCCGCCGATCAGCGGCTTCTCCGTTCCGTCCTCGTCGAGGAACGTCGCCTCGAGCGGCTCCGAGTAGCGCGTGCCGAACTTGAAGATGTGCCCGACCTCGATCGCCGTCTGAAAGCGGAGCGCGCCGCCGCACTCGGGGCACGTGTCGCCCTCGACGGGCTCGCGGATGTCCGCGAACCGCGGCTCGAAGTCACGACCTGCCTCGACGCCGAGCAGATGCCAGCCGTCGCGGTTCGCACCCGCGACGAACTGCCCGTCGCGCAGAGCCTCGTCCGCGACGACCTCGACGTCGACGCCGATCGGGCCCAGCGAGCCGCCGCCCGCTCCGAACGCCGCCCGGATCTCCTCGTCGGTGGCGGGACGAAAGTCGCTGCCGAGCACGCCCAGCATCTTCGACTCGGACAGGCGGTCGTCGCCGCGGACGAGCCCGAGGACGAGCGTGCCGTCGGGCTTGACGACCGGCATCGCCTTCGAGGTCGCCGAGCTGTCGATGCCGAGGAACTCCGCCAGCGCCTCGATCGTCGTGACGCCAGGCGTCTCGACCTTCTCGGGCGCCTCGCGGCGCTCCGGCATGACCGCGGGCCGCGGGATCGCCGCGCGCGATCTCGAGATCCGCCGCGTAGTCGCCGTTCTCGCACGTGACGAGCGTGTTCTCGCCCGACCCGGACGGCGCGAGGAAGTCCGATCGACTCCTTGCCGCCCATGACCCCGGACTCCGCGGCGACGGCCGAGTACTCGAGCCCGCACCGCTCGGAAGGTGCGGTGGTACGCCTCCTCCTGCTTGCGGAAGCTCTCGTCGAGGCCGGCCTCGTCGCGGTCGAACGAATAGGCGTCCTTCATGATGAACTCGCGGACCCGCAGGAGCCCGCCTCGTGGCCGCGGCTCGTCGCGATTCTTGATCGAGAAGTGGTAGAGCATCTGCGGCAGCCGCCGGTAGCTCTGGATCTCGCGCGCGTGGAACGTCACGGTCTCCTCGTGGGTAAACGGGAGGATGAACCTGCGCCCTGTGCGGTCCTCGAGATGGAACACCTCGGGAATCGAGATGCGGCTCGGTCGCCTCCCACAGCTCCCGCGGGCGTGAGGACGGGCATGAGCATCTCCTGCCCGCCGATCGCATCCTGCTCCTCGCGGATCACCTGGACGACCTTCTGGTGCACACGCCAGCCGAGCGGCAGGAACGTCCACACCCCCGCGCTCACCTGCCTGATGTAGCCGCCGCGCACGAGCAGCTTGTGCGAGACCGCCTCGGCGTCGGCAGGAGCCTCGCGCAGGGTCGGGATGAAGAGCTGTGACTGCCTGGCGATCAAGGGCCGAAGGCTAGTCGAGTGGGATGAGGCTGGCCTCGGCCATCGCGAGCGCGGCCGGCTTCGCCATCTTGAGCCGCTTCGGGCGCTTCATCCCCTCCGCGAGCCAGCGGTCGATCTCGACGAAGAGCTCGTCGATCAGCGTCTCCGACGGAACCTTCTTGAGCACGCGGCCGTGTGCGTAGATGAACCCGACGTCGCGGCCACCGGCGATGCCGAAGTCGGCGTCGCCCGCCTCCCCCGGTCCGTTCACCGCGCAGCCCATGACGGCGACCTCGAAGGCCTCCGGGTACGTGCGCAGCCGATCCTCGACCACGCGCGCGAGGCTCTCGACGCCGACGTTGTCGCGCCCGCAGGACGGGCACGCGATCATCACCGGTCCGCGCTCACGGAGACCGAGTGCCTTGAGGATCTCCCACGCCACCTCGATCTCCTTGACGGGGTCGGCGGTGAGGGAGACGCGCATCGTGTCGCCGATTCCGTCCGCGAGGAGCGAGCCGATGCCGACCGAGCTCTTGATCGCCCCTGCGAACTCCGTGCCCGCCTCGGTGACGCCGAGGTGCAGCGGGTACGGCACCTTCGCCGAGAGCATCCGGTACGCGCGGATCATCGTCGGCACGTGCGTCGCCTTGACCGAGATCTTGAAGTCGCGGTACTCGAGTCGCTCGAGGAGCTCGACCTCCTCGAGGGCGGCGGCGACCAGCGCCTCTGCCTGATCCTGCTGCGCGAGCGCATGGAGATGCTTCGGGAGCGAGCCGGAGTTCGCGCCGATGCGCATCGGGATCCCCGCCTTCTTCGCCGCGCGCACGACCTGCTCGACCTTGTCGGGCCCGCCGATGTTCCCCGGGTTGATCCTGACCGCGGCGACCCCGGCCTCGATCGCCTTCAGCGCGAGCGAGGCGTTGAAGTGGATGTCCGCGATGACGGGAAGCGGCGAGAGGCGGACGATGAGCGGGAGCGCGGCAGCGTCCTCGTTCTTCGGCACGGCGACGCGGACGACCTCGCAGCCCGCCGATGCGAGCGCGGCGATCTGCGCCGTCGTCGCCGGCACGTCGTGCGTCTTCGTCAGCGTCATCGACTGCACGACGACGGGCGCGCCGCCGCCGATGAGCACGTCACCGACGCGGATCTGGACGTCGCTCGCCACGCCTAGAGCGTAGCCCGGAGCGTCGCTACGAGAGCTTCCCGATGTCGTTCGAGAGGCCGACGAAGAACAGGAGCAGAACGACGGCGAGGCCGACGACGGAGACGCGCTCGTAGATCTCGCGCTTCAGGAACTTCCCGCGCGCTCCCTCGATGAGCGTGAACAGGATGTGCCCGCCGTCCAGAGGGAGCAGCGGCAGCAGGTTCAGGAGCGCGAGCGAGAGCGAGATGAGCCCGAGCACCCAGAGGTAGCTGTCGGCGCCGCGCTCGACGGCATCCGACGACGCCTGCGTGATGCCGATCGGGCTCGAGACCTCGTCCCTGCCGTCTCCCGTCAGAAGGCGGCCGAGCGACTTCACGATCTCCTTCGCGACGAGGCCGGTGACCTCGACGGCCTGCCCGACTGCGGGGAAGAAGCCGAGGCCCGTGCCTTCGAGTCCGAAGCCGAGCCGGTAGCGCTCGTCGACGAGCTGCCCGGCCACCGGTCCGAGTTGGAGCTCCTCGCCCGAGCGCACGACGGTCAGCGTGAGCTCCTTGCCGCCTGACTCGCCGATCGTGTCGGCGATCTCGTCGGCCTTCACGGGCTGCCCGTTGATCGCGATGATCCGGTCTCCGGCCTCGAGGCCGATCGCCTGCGCGGGCGATGTCGACTCCCGCCTGGATCTCCGGCGCAACGGTGCCGACGACTCGCGTGGCCGCGCCCGCGACGGTCATGAACAGGAACGTGAAGATCGCGATCGTCAGCGCGATGTTCGCGGCGGGGCCGGCGGCGATCGCGACCAGGCGCCGCCACGTCGCTGCCTTCCAGTACGCGTCCGGCCCGAGCGCGTCGCGGAGCTCGGTGAGGCCCTTCTCGGCCGACGCCAGGGCCGCGGGAGAGACAGCCGCCACGCGCAGCGCGTCCTCGAGATCGTCGAGCGCGTAGAGACCGGCCTCGAGGTCGTCTCCGTCGAGCGCCCGCTTGACTCGATCGACGGGGCCGGCGAGCGTCGGCGCGTCCTCCACCGCCCGTGAGAACCGTCGCTCGGCATCGTGCGGGATCGGGCGGTGCATGCCGGGGATCGACACGAAGCCGCCGAGTGGAATCGCACCGATGCCGTACTCGATGCCCTTGCGCGTCGTCTTCGCGATCGCCGGCGGGAACCCGACGTAGAAGCGACGAGGCCGCAGGCCGACAGCGAGCGAGGCGAAGAAGTGCCCCGCCTCGTGGACGAGGATGAGGAGCGCCAGGCCGAGGATCGAGATGAAGATGCTCATGCTGCTGACGCCAATCTTCCCTGCTGTGAGCCGCCGTGCCTGCTCGTCGGCCTCGACGAGCTCGCCGAGATCGCGCGCGGGCGCGCCGTCGACCTCGTCCAGCGCATCGTGCACGAGCCCCGCGATCTCGGGGAAGCCGATGCGGCCGTCGAGAAACGCAGCTACCGCGACCTCGTTCGCAGCGTTGAACGCGCACGGGTACGTCCCGCCGCGCTCGCCCGCCTCGCGCGCGAGCGCAGCAGCGGAAAACGCTCGAGGTCCGGCGGCTCGAACTCGAGCCGAAGACCGGCCGAGAAGTCGAGCCCCGGCACCGACGTCGTCTTGCGCTCCGGGTGCGTGAGTGCGAACGAGATCGGAACGCGCATGTCCGGATACCCGAGGTGCGCGAGCGCTGCGCCGTCCCGGAACCGGACGAGCGCGTGGACGACCGACGTCGGATGCACGACGACCTCGATCCTCTCGTACGGAAGGCCGAAGAGGTAGTGCGCCTCGATGAGCTCGAGGCCCTTGTTCGCGAGCGTCGCGGAGTCGATCGGTGATCTTCGGGCCCATGGACCACGTCGGATGCGCGAGAGCCTCCTCCACGGTCACTGATTCGAGCTCCTCGAGCGATCGGTTCCTGAACGGACCGCCGGACGCGGTGAGGACGACCGAGTCGACGGTCTCCGGAGCGCGTCCCTCGAGGCACTGGAAGAGGGCCGAGTGCTCGCTGTCGACGGGCAGGAGCAACCCTCCTCCCCGCTTCCAGGCGGCGACTGCGAGGTCGCCGGCGGCGACGAGGCTCTCCTTGTTCGCGAGCGCGAGCGTGACTCCGCGCTCGAGCGCCCAGAGCGTCGCGCCGACGCCCGCGAACCCGACCACCGCGTTCAGCACGAGGTCGGGCTCGGAGGCGTCGAGTAGCGCGGTGAGGTCGCCGCCGACCTGCACGTGCTCGACTCCCAGCTGCGACGCGACGTCGTCGAGCGGCTGCGAGCCCGACGCGAGGGCGCAGACCGTGAGCTCGGGATTCGCCGCGATCACCTCGAGCGCCTGCCGCCCGATGGATCCCGTGGCCCCGAGCAGGGCGACTCGTCTCTCGCGCACGGGCGAAGGCTAACCGCGGATGTGTTCAGGCACGGCTACGCCGCCCCGAAGGCGAGGATCGTGAAGTACGCGGCCGGGCCTGCCCACAGGAGCGAATCGAGGCGGTCGAGCATCCCGCCGTGGCCGCCCAGCACGCGTCCCGAGTCCTTGACCTCGAGATCCCGCTTCACCGCGGACTCGAAGAGGTCTCCCAGCACCGCCGCGAGCGCGATGACGAGGCCGAGGAGGAGCGACTCGGGGATCGAGAGGAAGTCGTCGCGATCGCGGTAGAGGATCACGAACGCCATCCCGACCGCAGCGAGCACGCCGCCGACGAAGCCCTCCCAGGACTTCTTCGGCGAGATCGCCGGCGCCATGGCGATGACGGCCGAACGTGCGCCCGACGAAGAACGCCCCCGTGTCCGCCGCGAACACGGTGAAGAGCACCGCCATCACAGCCCAGAAGCCGAACTCGGGGATGTCGCGGATGAGCAGGAGGCAGCCGATCCCCGCTCCCACCCACGCGACGCCGAGCAGCGTGACGCCGAACGACGTCGTCGCGGATTGCCTCACTCCCCCGAGGCCGTAGACGACGAACGCGAGCACGAAGGTCGCGAGCAGCCCGCCGAGCATCCACTCGATCCCGCCGAGCTGGAGCCCGAGCAGCGTCGTGACGAAGCCGAGGTAGCCCCCGAGCACGAGCGGCCGAAGCTCGCGCGCCATCACGTACAGCTCGTGGAGCGCGAACAGGCCGCCGACGAGCGCGAGCCCGAACAGCCACCAGCCACCGAGGTAGACGAGCCCGATGACGAGCGGCAGGAGGATCGCCGCCACGAGGACACGCGAGAGCAAGGGGCTCATCGCGCTCCGAACCGGCGCCCGCGGCTCGCGTACTCGTCGACGGCGGCGCGGAGCCGCTCCTCGCCGAAGTCGGGCCAGAGGGTGTCGTCGAACACGAGCTCGGCATAGGCCGACTGCCAGAGGAGGAAGTTCGAGATCCGCTGCTCGCCGGACGTCCGGATCACGAGGTCGGGATCGGGGAGCTCGGGTGCGTAGAGCCGAGCGACGATGGCCTCTTCGGACACGTCCTGGGGTCTGGTCCCTTCCTCGAGAATGCGGCGCATTGCTTCCACAAGCTCGGCGCGACCGCCGTAGTCGAACGCGATCCAGAGCTGAAGGGTGTCGAGGTGTGCCGTCTCCGCCTCGAGGCGGGCCATCTTCTCCTGCAGCGCGACCGGGATGCGATCGCGGCGACCGAAGAATCGCGTCCGCACGCCTTGCTTCGCGAGGTCGGGCAGCTCGCGGTCGATCGTCTCGTCCATGAGCTCGATGATCGACTCGACCTCGTCGGGTGGACGCGCCCAGTTCTCCGTCGAGAACGCGTACACGGCGAGCGACGCGATCTCGAGGTCGACGGCCGCCTCGACCGTCCGGCGCAAGGCCCGCGCACCCTCGCGATGGCCCTCTTCGACCGGAAGACCACGAGCCGACGCCCAGCGCCCGTTTCCGTCCATGATGATCGCGACGCTTCGCGCTGCCGCTCCCGCCTCGTCCGGCAGCGTCAGACCTCCATGATCTCGGCCTCTTTCACCTTCAAGAGGTCGTCGATCGACTTCGTGTGCTCGTCGGTGATCTTCTGCACCTGCTGCTCGGCCGCGGCGCTCCTCGTCGTCACCGACGTCGCCGTTCACGACGAGCTCCTTCAGGTGCTGCATGATGTCGCGCCGCACGTTGCGGATTGCGACCTTGCCGTCCTCCGCGACGCGCCGCACGACCTTCACGAGATCCTTGCGTCGCTCCTCCGTGAGGGCGGGAATCGGGAGCCGCACGATCTTGCCGTCGTTCGACGGAGTGAGACCGAGGTCGGACTCCTGCACCGCACGCTCGATGTTCTTGATCGAGCCCGGATCGAACGGCTGTACGACGAGCAGCCGCGCCTCGGGTGCCGAGATCGACGCGAGGCTCTTCAGCGGCGTCGGCGTGCCGTAGTAGTCGATCGTGATGCGGTCGAGGAGCGCCGGGGACGCGCGGCCCGTGCGGATCGAGTTGAACTCGTGATGCGTCGCCTCGATCGACTTGTCCATGCGCCTCTTCGCGTCCGCGAGGAAGTCCTCGATCGCAGCCATGCGCCCTCCTTCAGGGAGTCCGGATGATCGTGCCGACGCGCTCGCCCGCCGCGACGCGCCGGATGTTGCCCTGTGCCAGCTCGAAGACGTGGATCGGGAGGCGGTTGTCCATGCAGAGCGACAGCGCGGTCGTGTCCATCACCTTCAGGCCGCGCTCGATCGCCTCGAGATGCGTGAGCTCGGGAAGGAACTGCGCGCTCGGATCCTCGTTCGGGTCGCCGTCGTAGACACCCTGCACCTTGTTCTTCGCCATGAGGATCGCCTCGGCGCCGATCTCGAGTGCGCGGAGAGCCGCGGCCGTGTCGGTGGTGAAGAACGGGTTCCCCGTCCCTGCCGCGAAGATGACGACGCGCTCCTTCTCGAGATGGCGAATCGCGCGGCGCCGGATGTACGGCTCCGCGACCTCCGAGACCGCGATCGCCGACTGGACGCGCGTGTTCACGCCGAGCCGCTCGAGGGCGTCCTGGAGCGACAGCGCATTGAGCAGCGTCGCCAGCATCCCGGCGTAGTCGGCCGTCGCGCGGTCCATTCCTTCTGCCGCCGCGGCCATCCCGCGGTAGATGTTCCCGGCGCCGACCACGACCGCGAGCTGCGTCCCGGCGTCGTGGACGGCGACGATCTCCTCGGAGATCGCGGTGACGGTTGCCGGATCGATGCCGTACTCGCGACCTCCGAGCAGCGCCTCGCCGGACAGCTTCAGCAGCGCCCGGCGAAACCGGGTGCCGCTCGCGCCCGCGGCGGCTTCCGCGACCTCGTCGGTCGTCGTGCTCACGATCCGGCGACGGAGATGCGGGCGAACCTGACGACCGCTGCGCCGGCGTCGCTCATCGCCTGCCCGACGGTCTTCGACGGCTCGTGGATCCACGCCTGCTCGACGAGAGCACCGCCCGGAACCGCTGCGAAGAAGCGCTTGTTGAGCATGCCGTCGACGATCTTCTCACGCGCGGCCTCCGGCTTCGACTGCACCTCGTCCGTGTTGGTGTAGATCGAGCGCTCCGCCGAGACGACCTCGGCAGGCACGTCCTCCCGCGTCGTCCACTCCGGCGCAGCGAACGAGATGTGCATCGCAAGCTGTCGGGCGAGCTCCTCGGAGCCGCCCTGGAGCTCGACGAGCACGCCGATCTTGTTCGCCGGCGGGTGCGCGTACGCCGCGAGGACGTTTCCGTCGGGTGCCTCGAAGCGCTCGGCTCCGACGACCACGATGTTCTCGCCGAGCTTCGCGATGAGCTCGATGCGCTCGTCTTCGAACGACTCGACCGCGTCCGGGCCGTCCGCATGGACAGCGCGAAGCACCTTGATCGCGAAGTCCTGGAACTCGTCGCTCTTCGACACGGGCTCCGTCTCGCAGCCGACGCCGACGAGTGAGCCGACGCCGCCATCGACGATGTAGCCGGCCAGTCCTTCCGTCGTCTCGCGCCCCGCGCGCTTGCCCGCCGATGCCATGCCGCGCTCGCGCAGGAGCGTGCGGGCAGCGTCGAGGTCGCCGCTCGTCTCTTCGAGGGCGCGCTTGCAGTCCATCATCCCCGCGCCCGTCGCGTCGCGAAGCTCCTTCACTTGCGAGGCGCTGATCGTCGTGCTCATTCGGTGTCCCCTCCCTCTGCAACCGCGACCGGCTCGGGCGCGGCCTCAGACCTCGGCCTCGGCCTCGGCCTCGGGCGCTGCCGCGGGCTCGTCCGGAGCCTCTTCGGCCGCCGGCTCGGCGGGCGCCGGCGCGCTCATCTCGGTCGTCGTGACCTTCGAGCGACCGGCGGCGATGCCGTCGGCGATGACGCGGGCGATCAGGTCGCACGAGCGAATCGCGTCGTCGTTGCCCGGGATCACGTACTCCGCCTCGTCGGGATCGGCATTCGTGTCGACGAGACCGATCACGGGGACGCCGAGGCGGTGCGTCTCGCGCACGGCGAGCAGCTCCTTCTTCATGTCGATGACGAACACCGCATCCGGCTGGCGCTTCATGTCGGCGACGCCGCCGAGGTTCGACTCGAGCTTCTCGAGGTCGCCCTCCATGCCGATGCGCTCCTTCGACGGCAGCAGCGCGAGCTGGCCGTCCGCCTTGAGGCGGCGCAGGTCGTGCAGGTAGGCGATCCGATCGGAGATCGTGCGCCAGTTCGTGAGCAGGCCGCCCAGCCAGCGGTTCGAGACGTACGGCATCCCGACGCGCGAGGCGTGCTCCGTGACGGCGTTCTGAGCCTGCTTCTTGGTGCCGACGAAGAGAATCGTCCCGTTGCGCTCCGCGATGTTGCGCGCGAACTCGTGCGCCTCCACGAGCAGCTCCTGGGTCTTCGTGAGATCGATGAGGTAGATACCGCCGCGCTCGCCGAAGATGTAGCGGCGCATCTTGGGATTCCAGCGACGCGTCTGGTGGCCGAAGTGGACGCCGGCCTCCAGCAGCTCTCGCATCGTGACGACTGACACGCGATCAGCCCCTTTCAGGATTGGTTGATGGTGATCCACCGGCGGGCCGGGCGGAACCGCGCACAGAGCGACGGCACCCCCACCACGGCTGGTCGCCGGGTCGAAGGGACGAGAAACCGTCGCGCAGTCTACCTGGCGACGAGGCGAGCTTGTAACAGTTTGTTACTTGACCGAGCGCGCGCTCGCTCGAGCGCGGCGACGAGATCGTCCGGAAGTGGCGACTCGACCTCGATCTCCGCGCCCGTGACGGGATGCGCGAAGCGGAGCCGGTTCGCGTGCAGGAACTGCCGCTCGAGGCCGAGATCTCCCTTCACGCCGTACGACGGGTCACCGGACACAGGGAGGTCGATCGCCGCGAGGTGCACGCGGATCTGGTGCGTTCTGCCCGTCTCGAGCTTCACGTCCAGCAGCGTGTGCTCGGGCAGCGTCTCGCTCACCTCGAACCAGGTGACCGCCTCGCGAGGCTCCTCCGTGTCGAGCGAGCGCTTCGTCGGATCTCGCCGATCGCGGCCGATCGGAGCGTCGATCCGTCCCGTACGCGAGCGCGGGCGACCCTTGACGAGCCCGAGGTAGCGGCGTTCGACCTCCCGCGTGCGGATCGCCTCCTTCAGCGCGTCGAAAGCGACCACCGAACGCGCCACGACGAGCAGGCCCGAGGTGTCGCGATCCAGTCGATGCACGATTCCCGGACGATCGGGATCGTCGCCGCCGGCTGCTCCGAGCGTCACGAGCTGCCCCGCAAGCGTTCCCGTGGCGGTACCCGCGCCGGGGTGCATCGTCATGCCCGCCGGCTTGTCCACGACGACGAGGTGCTCGTCCTCGTAGGCGATCCCGACGGTCACCGGCTCCGACGAGAGCCCGGGTGCGGCGTCCGGGAGCTCGACGACGACGATCGAACCCGGCTCGAGGCGGTGGCTCTTCTGCCGCGCGGCGCCGTCGACCGTCACCGCCCCGTCGGCGAGGAGCCGCTCCGCGACCGACCGCACCCCTATCTCCGGCCGGGACGCCAGAGCACGGTCGAGCCGCGACCCTGCGTCGTCGTCAGCGACCGCGAAGCGAAGCGTCGCCACCGCGTGCTCCGTGCATCCGGTGCGAGCGATCGCCGAGGACGAGCGTCCCGAACAGGATCGCGACGCCGACGACGATGAACGTGTCCGCCAGGTTGAAGGCCGGCCACGCGACGAAGTCCAGGAAGTCCGTCACGTGTCCGAGCCGAACGCGGTCGATCAGGTTCGCGATGCTCCCGCCGAGCACCAGCCCGAGCGCGACGGGAAGGACGGGGTGGCGTCGTCCCGATCGCGCGAAGAACACGAGCATTGCGCACGACGGCGATCGCGGTCACGGCGATGACGATCGACGTGCGGCTCCCGAAGAGCCCGAACGCGATGCCCGAGTTCTGCACGTGATGGATCGAGAACGGGCCGAGGATGTCGACGCTCTCGCCCAGTGCGAGCGTTCGCCCGACGACCTGCTTCGTGAGCTGGTCGGCGACGACGGCTGCGCCGGCGACGAGGGCGAGGACGACCCACTGGGACAGGCCGGCTCCGAGCGACCGCTCGGCGGACGAGACCGGCTGGAGCGCGTTCGCGGTGGAGCCGATGCGGACGTCGACGGCCGGAGCCTCGGTCGTCGCGGGCTCGCTCATCTACGCCCCGCTCTCGAGCGCGCGCTTGTCGTCGATGCAGAGGGTCGCGTAGGGGACGGCCTCGAGCCGCTCCGGTGCGATCGGATTGCCGCAGTTCGCGCACAGGCCGTACGTGCCGTCGTCGATACGCGCGAGAGCGGCCCCGATCTCCGCGAGCAGGTGATCGGCGTTCTCCTCCAGCCCCTCGTCGAGCTCGCGCATGTACGTCTCGGTCGCGCTGTCGGCGATGTGGTCGCCCGAGCCGATCGCGAGATCGCCCGTCTCCTCGAGCAGCGAGCCCGTCGTGGTGAACGGCGTCGCGCGCGTGCTGGAGACGCGTGCGCTCGCTCTCGAGCAGCTCGCGGAAGCGAGCGAAGTCCGGGCCGCCGGTCACGGCCCAAGGATAACGGCGCGCGTAGGACTGACACGGCGACCGCGACCGCGAACGGGCGCCTTCAGCGATGCGGAAGTCCGCGTGAGCGGCTTCCGTCTGCGTAGTCAGCTCAGCCGGCGACCTTGCGGATACCGCTGTCGGTGACCTCGCCGACCGGTGTCGGGCGGGTCACGGACGTCTGGGCATCCTCCGCGGCGACCTCCTTGTCGCCCGGCCACTCGCCGAGCGATTCGAAGGCGGCGCGGAGCTGCGCCCGGATCTTCACGATGTCCTCCTCGAGGCGTCGCTTCTCGGCGGCCGACTCACGCGTCACGCGCCGCGACTCGGCGTGCGCCTCCTGGACGATGAGATCGGACTCGCGCCGCGCCTGCTCCTTCATGTCCTGCGCGGCCCGCTCGGCAGAGACGAGCGTCGAACGGAGAAGTGCCTCGAGCTCGCGATGCTTCGCAGCCTCGCCCTCGAGCTCCTCGAGGCGATCCGAGAGATCCGCGCGCTCGCGCCAGACCTCCTCGAAGCTGTCTGCGATCTCCTCGAGCAGCTGGTCGACGGGTCCGCGCCGATACCCGCGGAGCCAGGCGCGCTTCATATCGACGTGTCTGATTTCGACGGGAGTGAGCGGCATGTGACCTCCTACAGGACTGCCCCGATCAGGGCGTTGAGGGCTCGAGCCGCAACGAGCAGGACGACGACGGCCACGATCGGCGAGAGATCGAGTGGCCCGAGGGTCGGTATCCGGCCTCGGAAGAGGCGCAGGTACGGGCTGACGACTTCGTCCAGGAATCGTTGCAGAGTTGAGGCGACAGTGGAATAGGGCAGCTGAATCCACGACAGCAGCACGTACGCGAGGATGAACAGGATGTAGATCGACACGAACACGGTCACGAAGCTCTGCAGCGACGATGCAGCGTCCGCAAGGAGGCCGAAAGAGGCGTAAGCGCCCATCGGACGCGTGTTCGGCGCAGAACCCCATGTTCCTATGCGCAGATCGGGAATCCGCTAGCGCGGAGTTCCCGATCGCGGAAATCCCTGAAGGCGGCCGCTTCGCGGCCGCGACGCGATCGGGAACTCCGCGCTAGCGGATTGCCTCGATCTGCGAGCAGCTACGCCTGGTTGTAAAAGCCGCCGCGCTCGATCGCGCGGGCGCGTTCCTCGGCGGAGAGCTCGACGTCGCGGGGCGTGAGGAGGAAGACCTTGTCGGCGACGCGCTGCATGCTCCCGTCGAGCGCGTACGTGAGGCCGCTCGCGAAGTCGATGAGCCGCTTCGAGAGCTCGGTGTCGGCGCTCTGGAGGTTCAGGATCACCGGGATCTGCGCCTTGAAGCGATCGGCGATCTGCTTCGCGTCGTTGAACGCGCGCGGAGCGACGAGGTGCACCTTCGCAGGCGCCGGAGCGGAGACGCTGCGGAGTCTGGACGAGCGGTCGCGCCTCGGCGGCGGTGCGGCGGACTCCTCCGACGGCCACTCCTCGTCGTCGTCGGTGCTCGGAAGCCGGCGCACGTTCTGTCGATCGCGGCGCCGGTAGCTGTCCTCGAGCTCCCGCTCGCTCGTCTGCATGCCGTCGTCGTCCCACTCCTCGTCCTCGGCGATACCGAAGTAGACGAGCGTGCGGCTCCACAGATCGCTGAACCCCATGACCGCGGGATACTAGCTCCGGTCGGGTGCGAAGATCGTCGCGCCGACCCGCACGAGGGTCGCCCCTTCCTCCGCTGCGACGCGGTAGTCCTGCGACGTTCCCATGCTCAGATCCGGCAGGCCGTGCACTTCGGCGAGCTCGCGGAGGCGCCGGAAGGACGGCCGCGACGCTTCGGGATCGTCCGCGAGCGGCGGCATCGTCATCAGGCCGCGGATCAGCGGGTAGCGCTCGAGGAACGCGCCCACCTCCTCCGGCGCTACGCCGGACTTCGACTCCTCGCCGGCGAGATTGACCTCGAGCAGAGCCGGGATCTCGACACGACGTGCCGCGGAGTCCGACCCGACCGAGTGGACGAGCTCGCACAGCCGGTTGACGACCTTCACCTTGTTCGACTGCAGGTGCCCGATGAAGTGCCAGCGGAACGCGTCGCCGTAGAGCGCGTGCTTCTCCTCGAGGTCCTGCGCGCGGTTCTCGCCGACGACTGCCACGCCGGCCTCGGCCAGCGCTCCCATCTCGTCTGCGGAGACGTACTTCGTCGCGACGACAACCGTGACGGCCGGGCCGACCTCCTCGCAGACGCGGGCGTAGCGCTCGGCGATCTCGCCTGCGCTTGCGACCGTCACGCGGGCACGCTCGCGGCGACGAGCTCTCGCGCCGCAGCGAGCTCCGCCTCTCGCCCGTCGAGCTCGCCATTGAGCTTGCGCCTACGGATCTCGCCGAGGATCTCGCCCGATCTGGGGCGACTCGGGAAGCCCGAGCGCGATGAGATCCCCTCCGCTGATCTCGAGGCGGACGTCTCGAAGCCGGTCGAAATACTCCCGAAGCTCCGGTCGATCCTCGATCGCGAGCGCCAGGAGCGGCGCGTCGGGCGCGAACGGGTCGGCGAGTGCGACGACCTGCGCCGCCGTGAGAGGCTCCGAACGGAGGCGCTCGACGATCCGAGGTGCGACGGTCACGGCGCCGACGATCCGCTCGGAGTCGCGTCGCCGCAGCGTCAGCCGATCGAGCCAGTCGTAGGCCTCGTCGGGGGGCATCTCGCGCGCGAGCGCGGCCAGTCCGATGTGCCAGCGCGGGACGTCGACACCGAGCTCGTCTCGGAGCGCCGACGCGCGCGCGAAGAGTGCAGCCGCCTCGTCGTCGCCACGGAGGTGGGGATGGATCGCGCGGTCGGCGCCGAGCTCGCCGAGTCGGCGGATGCCAGCGGCGGCACCCGGCTCCTCGAGCAGCGCTACGAGCTCGTCGCGCAGCCGCGACGACGAGAGATCGCCCACGAGACCCATCTCGATGCAACCGCGGAGAAGCCTCGCCGTGTGGTCCTCGAAGCGAAACCCGTGGCGCGCCTCGTACCGGACGCCGCGGAAGATCCGCGTCGGGTCGTCGATGAACGAGAGGTTGTGGAGGACGCGCAGCACGCGTGCGTCGAGATCCGCCCGGCCGCCGTACGGATCGACGAGGCGTCCGAGGTCGTCGATACCGAGGGAGGCCGCCATGGCGTTGATCGTGAAGTCGCGTCGGAAGAGATCCTCGCGCAGACCGGCGCGCTCGACCATCGGCAGCGCTCCCGGCGCGTCGTAGAACTCGGTGCGCGTCGTGACGACGTCGATCCGCTCGTCGTCTCCGTACGACACGATCGCCGTGCCGAACCGCTGGTGGGGCGTCGCTCGCCCGCCGAGCGCTCCGGCGAGCGCGTAGGCGAACGCGATCGCATCTCCCTCGACGGCGATGTCGACGTCGAAGCTCTTCTCGCCGAGGAGGAGGTCGCGGATCGTGCCGCCGACGAGGTAGACGCCGTCAGCGCGCTCGCCCAGCTGAGCGATCGCATCGGCGATCTCGCACAGGCGCGGACTCGACCGAAGCTGCTCGCCGATGCTCTCGACGACTTCGGAGGGCTGGGCTGGAACTCCCTCGAGCGCGCGGAGAAGATCGGCGCGGCTCACGACGCCGACGAGCTCGTCTGCGCGCAGCACGGCGACCCGGCCGTCCTCGGCTGCCGTTACGAGGGTGCGAAGCTCGGCGAGCGACGCGTCCTCGTGCGCACTCACGACCTGGCTGCTCATGATCCCGCGAACGGGTGCGTGCGCGAGGTCGTGGCCGATCGCCTTGTCGAGATCCTCGCGACTGACGCCGCCCACGAGCCGGCCCTCCTCGGCGACGAATACGCCGCTCTGACCGTGCCGCTGGCAGAGCGTCATCGCGTCGCGAACGCTCGCCGTGGGCTCGACCGCGCGCGCGGGCGTCGACATGACGTCGCGCGCGAGCGGTTCCGAACCGCGAGCTGCGCGTAGCGCGGCGATCGCCCGCTCTCGCGCCGTTGCCAGGCGTCTCACGCGAGATCGCCGAGGCCGCCTGCGCGTGGCCCCCGCCGCCGAGCGCGGCGGCGATCGCGGCCGCGTCGATCCGGTCCGTTCTGCTCCGCACGACGACGAAGACCCGCTCGTCCATCTCGACGAGGAGGACGAGCGCCCGGGCATCCGTGAGATCGACGATCTTGTGCGCGAGGTTCGATACCCCGTCGACGTACTCCGGCCACGCTGACGCATGCGAGCAGCACGTCGTCGCCAGGCGGCTCGATCGGCTCGAGCGCGTCGAGCAGGTGCTGCAGGAGACGGCGCTCTGCCGGCGCGAGCGGTGCGTGGAGGTAGCTCGTTCACCAGATCCTGGCGCGCGCCGTGCCGGAAGCACCACGACAGCGCGTCGATGTCGCGCTGCGTCGTCGTCACGTAGGTGAGCGAGCCCGTGTCCTCGTGGATCCCGAGCGCGAACGCGGTCGCCTCGAGCGGCGTCGGGCCAAGCTCGCGCTCGGCGAGGATCCCGACGAGCGTCGTCGTGAGCGCGCCGTCCGTGGACAGCACTGCCGTCTCCTCGGAGACCCACTCGGGAAGCTCGTGCGCCGCGTGGTGGTCGAAGAGCACCTTCTCGACATCCGGATCGAGAGCGACCGATTCGAGGTCGCCGAGGCGCGACGCGCTCGTCACCTCGACCACGATCAGCCGCCGGATCGCGTCGAGCTCGAGGCGGCTCACCTCGGCCGACGGCTCCGAGCTCCTCGGCGTGCAGGCGGTAGAAGTCGCGGACGTTCCGGTTCAGCGTTCCGACGGCGACGACAGCGTCGGGATAGAGCAGCCGCGCAGCGAGCATCGCTCCGAACGCGTCGAAGTCGGTGTTGCCGTGCGTCGCAATGACCTGCTCGGCTCGCATCGGCTCATTGTCGCGCTGCTGGATCGTCGTTCAGACGTGGGCGATCGCCTCGATCTCGACGAGCGCGCCGCTCGGGAGGCCCGAGATCTGCACCGTCGAGCGGGCCGGCGGG
The DNA here is from genome assembly GCA_963744285.1 of uncultured Gaiellaceae bacterium. Lineage (GTDB taxonomy): Bacteria > Actinomycetota > Thermoleophilia > Gaiellales > Gaiellaceae > GMQP-bins7. Next base: position 112,092 of record CAVUTA010000006.1, read on the forward strand.
CGATCGCCGACGTGCTTCGCGTAGACCTCGTTCATCGCCGCGAAGTCGCCGAGATCCATCAGGAACACCGTCGTCTTGACGAGCTTGTCGAGACCACTTCCAGCCGCGTCCAGAATCGCGCCGAGGTTGGCCATGATCTGCTCCGTCTGCTCCGTGACGCCCGCGCCGGCGAGAGCGCCGGTCTCGAGGCTGATCCCGAGCTGGCCGGCGACGAAGACGAGATCCCCGACCCGGATCGCCTGGTTGTACGGCGCGCCCTGGAACGGCCCGGGAGCCTTGTCGGTGCGAATGACGTCCTTCTCGGCCATGCCTGCCTCCTCTCGTGGGTCAGACCCCGGTCTGCGTAAGGGCGTCGGCAAGCGCGATGCCGAGTGCCTTGAAGATCGCGGACAGCACGTGCTGCGAGCTCTCGCCCTCGATCAGGCGAACGTGAATCGTCAGCCCGGCGGCGTGCGCCAGCTCGTCGAGCACCGTCGCCGCGAGATCGGTCTGGAGCCCGCCGGCTCGCGTTCGAGAGAGGTCGGCGTTCGAGACGACGAGCGGACGACCGGAGCGCTCGACGACGACCATCGCGAGCGCCTCGTCTGCCGGCGCGATTCCGAAGCCGCGACCGGGAGTGCCGGACGACTCGAAGAGCGGCTCGAGCGCCTCGCCGAGCGCAGCACCCGCCCGGCCCACCTCGGCCTCGGGCGCGTCGGGTGCGATCTCGAGCGTCAGACCGAACGCGCCTGCCTCTGCAAGCTCCTCGAGGAGGTGGTCGAGAACGGCGACGCCGGTGCCGACCCGACTCGTACGCCCGCCGAGCTCGACGTGCGCCGCGCCGGTGCTCGTCACAGCTCCGTGCGCTCGATCGAAGCGCCGAGGTCGCGGAGGCGTTCGTCGATGCGCTCGTACCCGCGGTCGATCTGGCCGATGTTGCCGATCGTGGACGTCCCCTCGGCACACAGTGCGGCGATCAGCATCGCCATCCCTGCGCGGATGTCCGGGCTCTCGAGCCGCTGTCCGTAGAGTCGCGCCGGACCGGTCACGACCGCGCGGTGCGGGTCGCACAGGATGATCCGCGCGCCCATCGAGACGAGCTTGTCCACGAAGAAGAGCCTGCTCTCGAACATCTTCTCGAAGATGAGAACCGTCCCGTGCGACTGCGTTGCGCAGGTGAGGGCGATCGACGTGAGGTCGGCGGGGAAGGCGGGCCAGACGCCGCTCTCGATCTTCGGGATCTGCCCGCCGAGGTCGTCGACGATGCGAAGATCCTGACCCGGCGCGACGCGAAGGCTCCGATCGGTCACCTCCATCGCGATGCCGAGCTTCCGGAACGCCGGGACGATCGCGATGAGGTCGTCCGGCTCGACGTCCTCGATCGTGACGTCTCCGCCGGTCGCGGCCGCGAGGGCTGCGAAGCTCGCGACCTCGATGTGCTCCGGGCCGATGCGGTACTCGCCCCCTCGAAGCTCGTCGACGCCTTCGATGTGGAGGACGTTCGAGCCGATGCCCTCGATGTTCGCTCCGAGCGAGACGAGAAAGCGACAGAGATCCTGGATGTGCGGCTCGCAGGCCGCGTGCCCGACGCACGTCTTCCCCTCGGCCAGCACGGCAGCCATGATCGCGTTCTCCGTTCCCATGACGGACGCCTCGTCGAGGTAGAGCCGCTTGCCGCGGAGCCCGTCGGTTCGCATCTCGTAGGCACCGTTGAGCTCGACCTCGACGCCGAGCTCCTGGAATGCGTGAATGTGCGTGTCGAGCCGCCGGCGACCGATGACGTCGCCGCCCGGCGGCGGAACCGTCACCCGACCGAAGCGCGCGAGGAGCGGGCCGGCGAGAAGGAACGACGCACGGATCTCGCGCGCGAGGTCGGCGTCGAGGTCGGTCCTCGTCACCCCACTCGCGTCGACCCGGACGTCGTTCGCACCCGATCCACTCGACGTCGGCACCGAGATCGGCGAGCAGCTCGACCATCGTCTCGACGTCGCGGATCCGCGGAACGTTCGAGAGCCGCACCTCGCCGGAGGCGAGCACGCAGGCGGCGAGAATCGGAAGCGCGCCGTTCTTGTTGCCCGAGGCACGCACCGAGCCGCTCAGCGGCCGCCCGCCCTCGATGACGAAGGACTGCATCGCGCGGGCAATGCTACTCGCGGTCTTCACGAACTCCTCGGATTCAGAGGTTGACGACTTCGAGCCTAGGGATCGAACCGGCCGGCTCGAAGCCGAGGACCTGCGCGTAGAACGAGAGCTCCGCCTCGAGCGAGCCGATGATGTTCTCCGCCTTCCGGAAGCCGTGTCCCTCGCCCGCGTAGAGGAGGTACGCGTGCGGCACGCCGCGTTCGCGGAGCGCGCCGACGATGAGCTCGGCCTGTGACGGGGGGACGACGCGGTCGTCGGCGCCCTGGAGCACGAGCATCGGCGTCGTGATCCGGTCCGTGAAGTGGATCGGGCTGCGCTCCCGGTAGAGGTCGGCGCGCTCCGGATACGGCCCGACGAGCGTGTGCTCGTACTCGAGCTCGAACTTGTGCGTCTCACCCCCGGCGAACTGCTCGAGGTCGGCGATCCCGAAGTACGTCGTCCCGGCGGCGAAGGCGTCGGTGAACGTCAGCGCGCAGATCGTCGTGTAGCCGCCGGCGCTGCCGCCCGTGATCAGGAGCCGGTCGGGATCCGCCTCGCCCTGGTCGACGAGGTACCGCGCAGCATTGACGCAGTCGGCGAGATCGACCACGCCCCACTGTCCGTTCAGGCGCTCGCGGTACGCGCGGCCGTAGCCGGTCGATCCGCCGTAGTCGACGTCGACGACGGCGAAGCCGCGACTCGTCCAGAACTGCACGCCGAGGCTGAACGTGGCCGTCGCGTTGCCCGTCGGGCCGCCGTGGCTCTCGACGATGAGCGGCGGGAGCTCTCCGTCCGGGGACTCGAACTCGGGGCTCGTCGGCGGGTAGAAGAACGCAAACGCGGTCAGGCCGCCCTCGGTCGGGAACTCGATGACGCGAGGCGTCGAGAAATATGCGGCGGCGACCGGCGACTCGACGCTCTTCCGGAGCGCTTCGAGCGCGCCGCTCGTGACGTCGATGCGCGAGACCTGTGTCGGCACCGTTGCGGCTCCGGCGACGATGACGACGTGGTTGCCGTCGGCGCACACGTACGGCGATCCCCACGAGTCGAGGTCGACGTCGAGGCTCTCGAGCGCACCGGTCTCGGGATCGAGGACGGCAAAGTGGGTGAAGCCGCCGGAGTCGTACCCGCACACGATGCGGCCGTCGCCGAGGAACGCGTACGAGCTCACCCCGAACGACCACGCGGGATAGCCGAACTCGGCCTCGGCTTCGTGGAGCGACGAGCGCTCTCCGTCGCGGATGCGCTCGAGGTTCCACCAGCCGCTCCGATCGCTCGCGAAGACGAGATCTCCCGACGGGCTCCACTCGGGCTGCCAGATCGACTCGACGCCGTCCTCGCCCGCGACGTGCTCGACGTTCGCGACGGAGCCGTCGGCCGCGAGGTCCGCGACGTGGAGCTCGCAGCCGTCCCACGGCATCCACGGGAGATTCCAGGCGAGGAAGCAGAGCCGCGATCCGTCCGGCGAGATGCGCGGTGCCGAGTAGAAGTCGCGACCGCCGACGATCACGCGCGGCTCGGCGGACCCGTCCGTCGGCAGGACGACGAGCTCGTTCACGACGTCCTTCGAGCTGTCGCTCTCGGCGTGTCGCTCGCGCACGCCGATCCAGAGGGCGCCGTCCGGAGTGACGCGCCCGTCCGCGTAGCGGTGACGCCGCTCCGCCACCTCGGGGGTGATCGGCACGGGCTCCGCACCCGGATCGACGCGGTACAGGCGCTGGTCGTCGAAGTTCGACACGAACGCGACGCCCTCGTGGATGCAGTACGCGCCGCCGCCGTACTCGTGCACCGACGTCCGCACGTTGAAGGCTTCCGGGACGACGTCGACTCGTCTCGCCGTCCGGATCGCGTCTCACGAGGACGACCCTGCCGGCCTCGGCCGCGCGCCCCTCGAGCCACCAGACGACGCCGTCCTCGAGCCACGGCGCGGACAGCCGCACGCCGGCGTGCGCCACCATCTCCGCGGAGATCGGCGACGACCACGTTCCGTACGCGGCGACGGTCTTCTGACTCACCTGGGGCTCCAACGGCGGCGGCTATGGTACTGCGCCATGCGGCCGACCCGCGAGCAGGCGTGGCAGACCCTCACGCAGTACACGACGAGCGAGGCGCTCCTGCGGCACGCGCTCGCGGTCGAGGCGTCCGTCGGCTTCTACGCCCGGCTCTACGGCGAGGACGAGGAGCTCTGGCGCGCGACGGCGCTCCTCCACGACTTCGACTACGAGATCCACCCCACCCTCGACAAGCACCCGCAGGACGGCGCGCCGATCCTGCGCGAGGAGGGCTACCCGGAGGAGCTGATCGAGGCGGTGCTCTCTCACGCCGAGCACCTCGCGATGCCGCGCGACACGCAGCTCAAGAAGGTCCTCTTCGCGTGTGACGAGCTGTCCGGATTCGTCCACGCCTGCGGGCTCGTCCGCCCGACCGGCCTCGACGGCCTCGAGCCGAAGTCGGTGCAGCAAGAAGCTGAAGCAGCCGTCGTTCGCCGCGGGCGTCCACCGCGACGAGGTCTACGCCGGCGCGGAGCTCCTCGGCCTGGAGCTCGACGAGCACATCACGAACGTCGTCGCGGCGATGCAGCCGATCGCCGCCGAGCTCGGGCTCAGAACCGCAGCCGACGCGGCCTAGGCAGTAGACGCTCGAGGAAGGCGAGGACGCGGTTCCAGGCGTCCTCCGAGTCCGCGGCGAACTCCTCGTGCTTGCGGTCGAAGAAGCTGTGCGGCGCGCCGTCGTAGATCACGACCTCGTGGTCGACGCCGGCTGCGCTCAGCGCCTCGTCGAACGCCCGCGAGTCCTCCGCCGGGATTCCGGGGTCGTCGCCACCCTGGAGGGCGAGGATCGGCGCGGTGAACTCGGCTGCTCGCTGAATCGGCCCTGGTGACCCGTCGTTCCCCGCGCCGGGCCTGCCGTAGAAGCCGATCGCGCCGGCGAGCCGTGACCCGATGCCGCGGCGAGCCACGAGTTGCGTCCGCCGAAGCAGAACCCGACCGTGAAGACGGCGTCGCACCCCGCGGCGCGAAGGTGCGCGACGCACGCGCCGACGTCCGCCTGGACGCCGTCCGGCGTCGTCTGCTGCACGTGCGGCATGTACTCGAAGTCGTCGCCGCGCTTCTCTGCCCCGGCCGTGCGCCCGAAGTAGTCGAACGCGACCGCGGCGTACCCGCGCTCGGCGAAGCGCAGCGCGAGCTCCTCGTAGAAGCGGTAGAGGCCGCGGACGTCCGGGAGGATCACGACGCCTGCGCGCGCGGGCTCCTCGGGCGTCGCGAGGAACGCCGCGAAGCGGTTCCCGTCCGGCGCTTCGAGGACGAGGTCGTCGTGCGACACCGCCGCGCCGGAGAGCGGCGGTATCGGTGGCGCGGAGTCGAGGTCGAAGCACATGCCCCGACCCTACAAGGCGGCCACGAGACGCTCGAGGTCGTCGTCGTTCGTCCACCAGCCGACGGACGCGCGGATGAGCCCGCGCCCGGGCAGATCGCGCACGATCACCCCGGCGTCGGCCAGCCGCTCGACGATCGCCGCCGACTCCTCCGCCGGCGCGCGCCAGGAGACGAGCGTCGCGCGGCTCTCCGGAACGACCACGTCCTCGCCCGCCTCGGTCGAGCCGCGCGCGGAACCGCTCCGCCATCTCGGCTGCCCGCTCGTACGCCCACGGCGGGATCGCCGCGATCGCCGCCCTGCAGCCCTGCGACGGCCGCGCCCGGCGTGAGGTTCGGATCGAACCGCGCCGCGCCCTCCTGCGGCTCGAACGCTCCGTCCTGCTCGTAGCCGTCCTGCGAGAGGTAGCTCGGGCGGCCGACGCGAAGCGCGTCCGGGATCGGCGACGACGAGCGCGCCGGTTCCCTCCGGGCCGCACAGCCACTTCTGGCCGGAGATCGTGTAGAAGTCGAGCCCGGTCGCGTCGACGGGCATCGCGCCGACCGACTGCGCTCCGTCGACGAGGATCGGGAACGCCGGTCGAGGCGCGGAGCTCGTGCACGGGAATCACCGCACCCGTCGTCCAGAGAACGTGTGACAGCGCGATCAGCCGCGTGCGCGGGGTCACCGCGGCGACGATCCGCTCCGGGTCGGGGTCGGACGACGACGACCGTCGCCCCGGACGTGTGGAGCGGCCCGAGGAGCCCGAAGTGCTCGTCCGTCGTCGTGATGACCTCGTCGCCGGCCCGCAGATCGAGGCCGGCGAGCACGATGTTGCACCCGTCCGTCGTCGACGCGGTCAGCGCGACCTGCTCGGGCGAGACTCCGACGAGCGCCGCGACGCTCGGCCCGAAGCTCCTCGCGCGCCTCGAGGAGCCGCACGAACCGCGCGTAGCTGCCGCGTCCCTCGCTCGAGCCCCGCACGTCTTCCTCGCCGTGCATCGCGTCGATCGTCCCGCGTGCGAGCGGCCCGACGCTCCCGGCCTGCAGGTAGGCATAGCGGTCGAGCACCGGGAACTGGGCGCGTGCCTCCTCGAAGGTCACGTGCGGGATTCTGACGACAGCGGCTCTAAGGTTCCCGTCCAATGCGCGTCGTCATCGCCGACCCGCCCGCCTACACGCCTCCGTACGACCGGTCGCTGGCCTCGGCACTCGCCCGCGCCGGCGCGGAGGTCGAGCTCGTGACGTCGCGGTTCCGCTTCGGATCGGTGCGCCGAGCCGCAGGGCTACGAGGCACGCGAGTGGTTCTATCCGCTCTCGTCTCGCATGGGAGGACAGCGGTTGCGTCTCGCCGTGAAGGCGCTCGAGCATCCACTCGGCATGGCGCGCTTCGGGTTCGCGAAGCCGGATGTGCTGCACCTGCAGTGGCTCGGCGCGCCGGAGCTGGATCGCTGGCTCTTCCGGCCGCGCAGCCCCGCTGTCTTCACCGCACACGACATCATCCCGCGCCGCACGCTGTCGAAGACGGCGATGTGGAGGACGCTCTTCGACCGCTTCGAGCGCGTCGTCGTCCACTCGGAGCGCGGGCGCGCGCAGCTCGTCGACTTCGGTCTCCCTGCCGAGACGGTCCGCGTGATCGCGCACCCGGTCTTCCGCTCGGAGATCGCACGGGCGGACGACGGTCGCACCGCGCTCTGCCTCGGGCTGATCCGGCCGTACAAGGGGACGGAGGACGCGGTCGAAGCCGTGCTCGGCGTCGACGGCGCGCGGCTCCTCGTCGTCGGCGACCCGCGCGTTCCGCTCGACGGGCTCCAGCGAGACGGCGGGCGACCGTGCGGAGTGGCGGCTCGGCTACCTGCCGGACGCCGAGCTGCGAGCGCGCGCTCTCGGAGGCGACCGTCGCGCTCTTTCCCTACCGCGCCGAGATCGACGTCTCGGGCGCGCTGCTCCAGGTGCTCGGCGCCGGCGTCCCGGCGATCGTCTACGACATCGGCGGCCTGGGCGAGGTCGTCGGCCGGTTCGGAGCCGGCGCGGTCGTGCCGCCCGGCGACGTGGAAGCGATGTCCTCCGCGCTCGAGCGGCTCCTTCGCGACTCCGACGCGCTCGCCGCCGCCAGGCGCGGCGCGGAGCAGGCGCGAGAGGAGCTGACGTGGGACGCCTCGGCGGCCGCGCACCTCGAGCTGTACCGGGAGCTCGTGTGATCCTCCGGCGCGGGCGCTTCGGCGAGCTCGTCGAGCGTCAGCTCGACCTCTTCGCGTCGCGAGACGGATCTGCTCGAGGAAGCGACGGACGCCGACGCGGCCTGGACGAACGCGGCCGCCGACGAGACGGAGGAGCTCTACGGCGACTTCCAGCTCGTCGTCGACGCGATCGGTGAAAGGCTCTACGACATCCGCGAGACGTACGCAGCGACGCTCGAGGCGCGGCACCGCCGACCAGTACCGCGCTGCGTTCGACCGCGCGCGCCCGGAAGCGCTTCGGGCGCTACGCCTCGTTCCTCGAGGAGGAGCGGTAGTGGCGCTCATCGAGGACTACGGGCTCATCGGCGACCTGCAGTCGGCTGCGCTCGTCAGCCGTGACGGCTCCGTCGACTGGCTGTGCCTGCCGCGCTTCGACTCGGGCGCGCTCTTCGCCGCGCTCCTCGGCGACGCGGAGAACGGCCACTGGACGATCCAGCCTGCGGGCGAGTTCCGCTCGACGCGCCGCCAGTACCGCGGCGACACGCTCGTCCTCGAGACCGAGCTGGAGACGGACGACGGCGCCGTGCGGCTCATCGACTTCATGCCGCCGCGCGAGACGAAGCCCGACCTCGTGCGGATCGTCGAAGGAGTCCGCGGACGTGTCGAGATGCGGATGGAGCTCGTGCTCCGCTTCGACTACGGCTCGATCGTGCCCTGGGTGCGCACGCTCGACGGAACGCTCCTCGCCATCGCCGGCCCCGACGCCGTGCTCCTGCGCACTCCCGTCGAGCACGAGGGCCGCGACCTGCGCACGGTGGCGTCGTTCACCGTCGCCGAAGGCGACCGCGTCCCCTTCGTCCTTCGCTGGTTCCCCTCCAACGAGACGCCACCCGAGCCGATCGAGCCGGAGGAGGCCCTCGCGAATACGGTCGCGTTCTGGGAGGACTGGGCCTCGCGGTGCACGTACGAGGGTCGCTGGCACGACGCGGTGCATCGCTCGCTTCTGACGCTGAAGGCGCTCACGTATGCGCCGACCGGCGGAATCGTCGCGGCCCCGACGACGTCGTTGCCGGAGTGGATCGGCGGCGTGCGGAACTGGGACTACCGCTTCTGCTGGCTTCGCGACGCGACCCTGACGCTGCTCGCGCTCATCCGCGCCGGCTACGTCGAGGAGGCAGGCGCCTGGCGCGACTGGCTCCTCCGCGCGATCGCGGGCTCTCCGGAGGACCTCCAGATCATGTACGGCGTCGCAGGCGAGCGCCGGCTCACGGAGTTCGAGCTTCCCTGGCTCGGCGGCTACGAAGGCTCGCAGCCGGTTCGGGTCGGCAACGGCGCGTCCGACCAGCGCCAGCTCGACGTCTACGGCGAGGTCGTCGACGCCCTCTACCAGGGTCGCGCGCCAGGGCCTCGAGGCCTCCGACCACGCCTGGCGCCTCACGCGCAGGATCTTCGACTGGCTCGAGTCCGGGCTGGCGCGAGCCCGACGAGGGGATCTGGGAGGTGCGCGGGCCGCGGCGGCACTTCACGCACTCGAAGGTCATGGCCTGGGTCGCCTTCGACCGCGCCGTCAAGACGATCGAGCGCTTCGGCCGCGACGGGCCGCTCGACCGCTGGAAGGCGGCGCGCAAGGCGATCAAGGACGAGGTGCTGCGCGAGGGCTACAACGCCGAGCGCGGCGCGTTCACGCAGTTCTTCGGCTCGGATCGGCTCGATGCAAGCTGCCTCCTGATTCCGCTCGTCGGCTTCCTGCCCGCGACGGACGAGCGCGTCGTCGGCACGGTGCGCGCGATCCAGGAGGAGCTCGTCCGCGGCGGCTTCGTCGAGCGCTATCGCGCCGACGAGGAGAACGCCGGCGTCGACGGGCTGCCGCCCGGCGAGGGCGCGTTCCTGCCGTGCTCGTTCTGGCTCGCGGCCGTGCTCGCCCAGCAGGGGCGGCACGACGAGGCGGTCGAGCTCTACGAGCGGCTGCTCGCGCTGCGCAACGACGTCGGCCTCATCTCCGAGGAGTACGACCCGGAGCGCGGCCGTCTGGTCGGCAACTTCCCGCAGGCGTTCACCCATATCGGCATCGTCGAGACCGCGTTCACGCTCTCGCGCTAGTCCGCTAGACGACGGCGAAGAGCCGCCACTCGCCCGGGATGCCCTTGAGCGCGGCGACTCCCCGGTCCTCGAACTCGAGCCCGGATCCCGCGACGAGATCCTTGACCGTCCCGGAGACGAGCACTTCGCCCGCTCCGCCTGTCCCGCGACGCGCGCGCCGATGTTGACGGCGATCCCGGCGACCTTGCCGTCGGCGAGCTCGACCTCGCCCGTGTGGAGCCCGGCGCGCACGGCGAGGTCGAGTGGGCGCACGCCCTCGACGATCGCCTGCGCGCAGCGGATCGCTCGCGCAGGGCCGTCGAAGGTGGCGAAGAAGCCGTCGCCCGCCGTGTCGACCTCTCGACCGTCGAAGCGAGCGAGCTCGCGGCGGACCGCGGCGTGATGCTGTTCGACGAGGTCCCGCCAGCGCCGGTCGCCGATCTCCACCGCGCGCTCCGTCGAACCGACGAGATCGGTGAACAGCACCGTCGCGAGCGCACGATCCGGAGTGCTCGCCTCGCGCGTCCCGGTGAGGAACTCTCGAATCTCGGCGATCGTCTCGTCCGGATCGAACCACGGGACGTGCTCTTCGCTGTCCAACTCGACGTACTTCGAGCTCTGGGATCGAGCGCGCGAGGAAGCGAGCGTTCTCGACGTGGCAGACCTGATCGCCGACGGCATGGACGATCAGCGTCGGAACGTTGATCGTCGGTACGACGTCCCGCACGTCGATGTCGAATGCCATCCGCATGAACGCCTCGGCCCGGCCGGCGTGTTCGCGTGCATCTGCCACGCGGCCGCGCCACGCCCGCGCCCATTCCTGACCCGCGACGCTCGGCGCGATGAGGTCGATGCCGAGGCCGTTTCCCCAACGCTCCGGACAGCGTCGCCATCGCCGCCTCGAAGCTCTCCTCCGTGCTCTCCCCCCACGGCCAGTCCGCGTCCGTGCGCTCGCTCACCTCCCCACCCTGAAGAATCAGCGCAACGGTTCGTTCCGGATGCGCGGCAGCGAAGAGGATCGCGAGCGGCCCGCCTTCCGACTCGCCCATCACGGCAGCCCGGTCGCTGCCGATCGCGTCCATGATCGCGCGAATGTCGTCCATGCGCACCTCGAGCGTGGTGGCGCCCGCGACGCGGTCCGACATGCCCATACCCCGCTTGTCGAACAGGATCAGACGTGTGAACTCCGCGAGGCGCTCGCAGTATCGGCGGAACTGCGGCAGCTCCCAGTTGATCTCGAGATGCGTGTAGGAGCCCTGCACGTAGACGAGGTCGACGGGCCCGTCCCCGACGACGCGGTACGCGATGTCGACGTCGCCGCTGCGCGCGAACCTGATCTCGGTCACGCCGAGAGGCTGCCAGACTTCCGGAGTGACCGCGCTCGGTCTCTGTGACGTAGGAGACGTGTGAGAGCGCTCGCGGCATGTGTGCTCGTCCTGTTCGCGGCGACGCTCGCAGGCGGCGTCGAGTCCGGCCAGGCGTGCTCGTGTGCGCTGCCCGATCCGCGCGCCGCGCTGGCGCAGGCCGACGGCGCGTTCGTCGGCACGCTCGTCAGCAGGCGCCAGCTCGATCAGCAGGCGGTGCTCGAGTTCGCGGTCGACAGGGCGCTGAAGGGCTCGATCGGCAAGACCGTCGAGGTGCGTACCGCGTCGAGCGGAGCGGCGTGCGGGATCGAGGCTCCTATCGGTACGCGGGTCGGGCTCGTCCTGGAGCGCCGCGACGGTGCCTGGCACGGGCATCTTTGCTGGCAGTTCGCGCCCGAGGAGCTCCTCGCCGCAGCGCTGCCGCTCCCACCGCCGAACGGCCGCGGGCCCGTCGCGCTCATCGTCGGCGGCGGGTTCGGCGACTCACGACTGCTCACGCTCGACGCTCACGGACGCACGCTCGCCTATGGACGTGGCGGGGGGCGAGCCGGGCTCGTATCCATGTGTCCAGGAAGGAAGCACCTCGTAGAGCTCGCGTACATCGGCTCGGGATCGACGCTGGTCGCACGCAAGACTCGAACGCTCCGAGTCCAGCGACGTCAGCTCGTGAATCTTCCTGGCGGGCGCTACGCGCAGCGACTTCGGTGCGAGGACGGCTCGGGAACGAGCGCGGTCATATTCTCGCGGGGCCCGGTGGGCGACTCGCCGGCCGGCTCGGCGCTGTATCGGATGCGGGCCGGTCGTGTCAGCACTCTCTGGAGCGGAGCCGCCTTCGATGCCGAGATCACGTCCTCTGCCGCATATCTGAGCGCTGGGAATAGCGGCAAGACCCTCATTCGAGTCGACCTGAGTACCGGTCGCACGAAGCGGCTTGCGACGCTGCCGGCCTCGACGACATCGCTGAAGCTCAACCGGGCCGAGACGCTGCTCGCAGGGATCGCTGCGAGCACGGGCCGCCCGTCGCAGCTCGTCCGCGTCGACCTCACGCGGAAGCCAGCCACCGTCGTCGTCGTGCCCCTTTCACGCGGCGGAGGTCTATGGGCAGGTCTTCTGGCTGCCGACGGGCCGCCTTCTCTTCGTCCCCGCGTACGGCGGCACCGAGGCGCGCATCCTCGACGACTCGCTGCGCACGCAGGTCACGGTTCAGGTGGACCGCAGGCACGGCGGCTGCTCGTCGGCTCGTCGGTGTTCGGCACCGACCAGACGTTGTCGCTCTTCCGGGCGAAGCTTCCATCCGGCCCGCAGCGCATCGTCCGGCGGCTCCCTGGACGGGCGAGCCTGCTCGTCGCCGCCACGCTCTGATCAGCGATGGCCGAAGGAGTGCGGGCGCGGGAGCGACTCCCACACCGTGTCGTCGGCCGCGACCCGCCGCGCGAGCGGGCCGAGCGACTCGAGCGACGAGACGAGGACGTTCCGGTTCTCTCCCACGCGCTCGTAGCGGCCGCGGGCGAGGATCAGCGGCTCGGCGCGCACCGTCGCGCGGTGCCGCTCGTAGATCTGAGAGGGGACGATGAGGTTCACCTGGCCGTGCTCGTCCTCGAGGAGCATGAAGACGATGCCCTTCGCGGTCGACGGGCGCTGGCGCGCGACCGTCATCCCCGCGAAGGCGACCTGCTTCCCGTGCCGCTCGGCGTGGAGCTCCTCGCTCGAGAGGGTCCCCTCGGGGAGGTGCGCGCGGAGGAGCGAGAGCGGGTGCGTCTCGATCGACATGCTCGTGTGGCGGTAGTCCGCGAGCATGCGCTCCCAGCGCGTGAGGTCGCGGAGCGCAGGCGTCTCGGCCGTCGGGTCGAGCTCGAGCGGGAGCTGCTTCATCTCGCCGTCCGTCCCCGGCACCGACTGCGCGCGGAAGACGAGGCCGAGCTCCCAGAGGAGATCGCGGCGCGGCTTCCAGAAGCCGTCGCAGGCGCCGCCCTTGACGAGCGCCTCGAGCCCGTCGTAGGAGAGCAGTGAGCGCCGCGCGAGATCCGCGATGTCCCGGAACGGCCCGTTCGCGTCGCGCTCGGCGACGAGCGCCTCGGCCTCGTCCTTCCCGACGGAGGCGATGTAGTTCAGACCGATGCGAACAGCCTCCCACTCCACCACGCAGCGCGCGCTGCTCAGGTTGACGTCGACGGGAAGCACCTCCACCCCGTGCCGCTGCGCGTCGCGAACGAGCGTCGCGGGCGGGTAGAAACCCATCGGCTGCGCGTTCAGGAGCGCGCACAGGAACTCCGCCGGGTAGTAGTGGCGCAGCCACGTCGACTGGTACGCGAGCAGCCCGAACGCGGCTGCGTGCGCCTTGGGGAAGCCGAAGCCGGAGAAGCCGACGAGCTTGTCGAAGACCGTGTCCGCCGATCTCCTCGTCGACGCCCTTCCCGGCCGCGCCTTCGATGAACCGCTCACGAAACGCTTCGAGCGCGTCGTGGCTGCGCTTCCGGCTCATCGCACGGCGTAGCCCCTCGGCCTCCCCCACGGTGAACCCGGCGAGCGCGATCGCGACCTCGAGCACCTGATCCTGGAAGACGACGACGCCGAACGTCGAGCGCAGCGGCTCGCGCAGGAGCTCGTGGTCGACCGGGAAGACGTACGAAGGGTCTTCGCGCAGTCGCTGCCGCGCGTCGATGTACGGATGCACGGCCTTCCCCTGGATCGGCCCCGGCCGCACGAGCGCGACCTGGACGGTGATGTCGTCGAGGTTCGCCGGCTTCGTCCGCAGGAGGCTCTGCATCTGCGCTCGGCTCTCGATCTGGAACGTGCCGATCGTGTCCGCGCGCTTGATGTCGTCGTACACCGCCTCGTCGTCGAAGGGGATGCGCGAGAGGTCGATCACCTCGTCGTGCGTGCGCGCGATCTGCTCGACGCAGTCCTCGACCGCCGAGAGCATCCCGAGGCCGAGGAGGTCGATCTTCAGGAACCTCGCATCGGAGCAGGAGTCCTTGTCCCACTGGCAGAGCTGACGGCCGGCCATCGCGGCCGGCTGCACGGGGACGAGCTCGATCAGCGGCCGCGTCGAGACGATCATCCCGCCCGGGTGCTGCGAGACGTGGCGCGGGAGGCCCGCGATCTCGCCGGTGAGCCACGCGAACGCGCGCCAGCGCTTCGACTCGAGCTTGCGGTCGCCGTCCGGGAGCCGCGCAACCTCCTCTCCCACCCGCTTCGCGTTCCAGCCGTCGGAGAGCCGTGCGAGGCGCTCGAGCTCGGCGAACGGGAGGCCGAGCGCCTTGCCCACGTCGCGGATCGCGCCGCGCGAGCGGTACGTCGCGAAGCTCGCGACGAGCGCTGCGTGCTCGCGCCCGTAGCGCTCGGTGACGCGGACGATGAGCTTCTCGCGGATGTCGCGCGGGAAGTCGAGGTCGATGTCCGGCACCGAGGCGAGCTCGCGGTTCAGGAAGCGCCCGAGCGAGAGCTCGTTCGCGACCGGATCGACGTGCGAGAGGCCGGTGAGGTAGCAGACGATCGAGCCGACCGAGCTCCCCCGGCCGCGGCCAGGCGGGAGAAAGGCGCGTGGCGAATCGGTGCCGCGTACCTCGCGCGCGCACTCGCGGGCGAGCTCGAGCACCTCGTGGTGGAGGAGGAAGAACCCGGCGAGCCCGAGCTCGTCGATCAGCGCGAGCTCGTCGTCGAGCCGAGCGCGCGCCTGCCGTTGTTGGGGCGAGCTGTATCTCGCACCTACGGCTGCGTGGCAGATGGCGGCGAGCTGGCGAATGGCGGGCTCGGCGCCGTCCGAGAAGTCCGGGTAGCGATAGCCGAGCTCCTCGGTCAGGTCGAACTCGAGCCGCTCTGCCAGCGTGGCGCTCCGCTCCGCGGCGACGCGGTCGAAGGAGAAGCGCTCGAGCATCTCCTCGGGCGAGCGCAGGTAGCTCTCGCGATTCCCGCGCCGCTCGGGCTCGCAGCCCTCGAGCGAGGTCCGGCAGCGAATCGCGACGAGGACGTCCTGCAGCAGCGTGCGGCGCGGATGATGCGAGTGAACGTCGCCGGTCGCGACCGTCTCGACACCGAGGTGCTCGGCGAGATCGCGCAGGAGGCCGAGTCGCCGCGTGTCGCCCCGCTCGAACGGGCGCTGGAGCTCGACGTAGAAGCGCTCGCGACCGAATGCGCCTGCGAGACGTGCGGCCGCGTTCGGGTCGAGCAGTCCGAGGCCGCGGCGCGCGCAGCCGGAAAGGCAGACGAGCCCCTCGTTCAGCTCGGCGACGGTCTCGAGCGACACCGACGGCGGCAGCGGCTCGCGGTCCTCGCGCCCCGGGCGCCGCGTTCCCGCATGCGCTGCCGTGAGCAGGCGGCAGAGATTCCCGTAGCCGCGTCGCGACTCGACGAGCAGCGTGACGTGCGCACCGCCGTCGAGCGTGACCTCCGCGCCGGTGATCGCCCGCACGCCGAGCGCCTTCGCCGCGTGCGCGAACTCGAGCGAGCCGTAGACGCCGTCGTGGTCGGTGAGCGCGAGCGCCTCGTACCCGAGCTCCGCCGCGCGCGCCGCGAGCTCCTCCGGCTGCGACGCGCCGTCGAGGAACGAGTACGCCGAGTGGCAGTGGAGCTCGACGTAACCGGCCATCTAGGCTGCCGGAAGATGGTCGAGATCGGCGAAGGCGAGGTCATCTTCGGCAGCCCGAAGCTCGACGTCACGCTCCTCGCGGACATCGAGCAGCTCGCCGCGGTCGCCGTGCGCGCCGCGCCCGGCTGGGGAAAGTCGCCGCCGCACGTCCATGCACGGCACGCCGAGGCGCTGTACGTCTTCGAGGGAGAGGTCGCGCTCCAGCTCGAGGATCGCGTGCATCCGATCGGCCCCGAGACCTGGGCGTTCGTCCCTCGCGAGAGTCGTGCACACGTTCGAGGTGACGGGCGACCAGCCGGCGCGGTTCCTCGTCCTCCACGCTCCGGGCTCGGGCTACGGCGACTACGTCCGTGGCGACTGGCAGCCGCGTTCGACCAGCGTCCCCGCTCGATGCCGTCGCACGCGATCCCGGTCTCGTCGTCGTCCGCCGAACGGGCGGAGCCGAGGGCGACAACGATCACCGACCGGCCGGAGCGACGCGCCACCGTGCTCGTCGAGACCGACGAGATCACGATCTCCGAGTTCGACTACGGGCCGGGCGAACGCGGAGCGCCGCGGCACGTCCATCGGGAGCACGCGGACGCGTTCCTCGTCCTCGACGGCGAGTTCACGTTCCACCTGCGCGACGGCTCGCGCACGCTGCCGGCCGGAACGCTCGTCGTCTTCCCGCCCGGTGTCGTGCACGGCTTCGACAACGACTCGGGCGCGCATACCCGCGCCTTCAACTTCCACATGCCGTCGTTCGGCTTCGCCGACTACATGCGCGGAAAGAACCCCGCCTTCGACCAGTTCGACCCGCCCGAGGACGGTGGCGTCGACCCGGCTGCCGTGGTCAGTGCAAGACTCTCCGGCTGAATGGACAAGCCGATCGCACTCGACCCGGGCGAGGGCGCACCCGTCAAGGCCGACCGACCCGAGCTTTCGCTGCTCGAGGTCACGTTCGATCCCGGAAGCGGCGTCGACCCCCACTTCCACAAGGGGCACTCGGACTCGTTCTACGTCCTCGAGGGCGAGGTCGAGTTCCACGTCGGGGACGAGGTCGTCCACGGCACTCCGGGCACGTACGTCCTCGCCCCGCCGAACGTCGTGCACTGGTTCCGGAACGTGAGCGACGAGCCGGTGCGGATGCTCAACCTCCACACGCCCGGAGGCTTCGTCCAGTACCGCCGCGAGCTGCAGGAGCTCCGCTCGCAGGGGATCGAGCCGGACGCGCGCGTTCTTCGAGCGCCACGACGTGTTCGACGTCTGACGCTAGGCTTCGGCGTGAACCAGTCTGGCAGGGACGCGCGACGCAGGTAGCCGCGACGTTCGGCGACCAGCCTTCGAGGACGACCGCGAGTCTGCTGTCGACGGGCTCGCCGTCGACCAGCGATCGACGACGCGCCACTCTTCGCGCACGAGCGCGACCTGCTCGGCGCGTTCTACGACGTGCGGTCGTCTCGCCCGGCCCGTCCCGACCAGCGTTCTGCGTGAACCAGCAGAGCTTCTCCGCGTCGCGGTAGACGCAGACGTTCCGCCGCCCTCGAGGACGACCTCGTAGTAGTGCCTGTCGACGGGCTCGTCCGTCCACCAGCGATCGACGACGCGCCACTCCTCGCGCACGAGCGCCACCTGCTCGCGGTTCACGACGTGCGGCGTCCCGCCCGGCCCCGTCTCGACGAGCGCCGGCCCAGGCGCATTTAGTCGTCCCGCGGAACGACCAGCGCTCGCGCTTCCGGAACCCGCGACCACGGCGCAACCTCCACCACAGCGCACACCGACCCCGACCCCGTGCTCGCGCGCACCTGCCGCAGCCCTTCGCGCAGGCGCACGACGTTCTCCTCCCCCGCCGGCTCGACGAGCGCGAGCTGCTGCCCCGTGTGCTCCGCGAGCTC
Source organism: uncultured Gaiellaceae bacterium (assembly GCA_963744285.1). Taxonomy (GTDB): domain Bacteria; phylum Actinomycetota; class Thermoleophilia; order Gaiellales; family Gaiellaceae; genus GMQP-bins7. The sequence continues at coordinate 129,631 of CAVUTA010000006.1, forward strand.
GACCGCCTCGAGGCGGAGCTCGACGATCGGCGCCGGGATCTCCGCGAGCTTCGGCCCGAGTGCGGAACGCAGCCTGCCGATCTCCGCCGTCGCGTCACGCAACGTCATGACGCGCCGCCACGATCCGCCGTCGACGAGCCGGGCGACCAGCGCGAGTTTTCGAAACGGCCGCCCGGCCCGTTCTGGACGCGCGAGCAGGCGCTCGAGGAGGGAGCCGAGCGCCCGTCGCAGCGTGATCTCGTTCGCAATCGCCTCGGGAAAGGTGAGCGCCTCGACGAGCTCCGAGGCCGGCTTGCGCCCGCGCACGCGCCCCTTGCGGCCGCCCTGGGCGAGCCGCCATGACTGCTTCCCCTCCACCCCGAGCCGTTCCGCAACCGCACCGCCGGGCAGCTGCGCCAGCTCTCCGAGCGAGCGCAGGCCCAGACCCTCGAGCTCCGCGTAGCGATTCGGCGCCATCGGAAGCAGCGAGAGCGGGAGCGGCTCGAGGAACGCCTCTTCCTCCTTCGCCGCGACGAGAAGGATCTGGCCGGGACGCGCGACGCTCGCTGCCGCGAGGGCGGTGAAGCGTCTCTCCGCGGCGCCGATGCGCGGATCCCACGTCGAGCCGACCGCAGCGAGCGCGCGCTCGAGCGCCGGCTGCACGCCCCCGTAGAGGCGCTCGACGCCCTGCGTCTCGAACACGACCGCGCCCTGCTCGACCGGATCGACGGCGAAGCCCGTGTCCTCGAGCCGGCGCAGGACGCCCTCCCACTCCCGCTCGACCGCAGCCGGGTCGCGATCGACGAGGACGAGCGACGGACACGTGGCGAGCGCCTCGCCGAGGCGCATCCCCGGCTTGACGCCCGCTGCCTCCGCCGCGGCGGTGACCGGCCCGAGAAGCGGCTCCTCCCCCGCTTCCGGCGCGAGCGCCGCGGGGACGAGCGCCAGCCGCGGCCGCGCACGCAGTGCCGCTCTCAGCTCGAACCCGGGAATGAGGAGACACGCGATCATACGAACATATGTTCTATACGAACGTACGTTCTCCTGTCAACCGTTTTTCTTGTTAGCGTTCCGCCCATGAGCATCGACTGGGACTGGACGCGGGTCGTCATCGACCACGTCCACATCCGTGTTCGAGATGCGAAGGCGAGCGTCGCGTTCTACAAGGCGATACTCGAGCCGCTCGGCATCCCGCCGATCTGGGAGGGCGAGAACGGCGCACAGCTCGCGAACCTCGTCGTCACGGACGGCGAGCCGACGACGAGCGGCCCGGTGCACATCGCGTTCGTCGCCGACTCGCGTGAGCAGGTCGACGCGTTCTACCGCGCGGGCATCGACGCCGGCGCACGAGACAACGGCGCGCCGGGTGTCCGCGAGCAGTACAGCTCACCGGAGGGTGGCCGCTACTACGCAGCCTTCCTGCTCGACCCCGACGGCAACAACGTCGAGGCCGTGCATCGCGAGTTCGAGTGACTTTCTGCGCGACTCACGAGCCGATGCGCGCCGCGCGGAAGCACTCGGTGACGTAGGCGAGCAGGGCGCCTTCGGAGCCGGCGGTCTCGTCGTACAGTCGACCGACGGCGTCGAGCACCGGCTCGCGCTCGACAGGCGGAAGCTTCGCGAGGTAGCTCCGCGAGAGGACGAGGTCGAGGAGACCGTCGCGGTCGAGCACCTGCTGGAACGAGAAAGCCGCGGTCTCGACCGGACCGAAGAGCCCACTCGCGTCGAGCACCGGGACGACGTCGGACTCCTGGATCGACTCGTTGCCGATGATCGCGGAGAGCCGCGCCATCCACGGGTCGCGATCGTCGCGGGTGTTCCAGACGAGCGCGATGCGTCCTGCGGGCCGAAGCACGCGCGCGATCTCGGGCAAGGCGTTGTCGTGATCGAACCAGTGGAACGCCTGCGCCGACGCGACGACGTCGGCGGCGCCGTCGAAGAGCGGGATCGCCTCGGCGCTCCCCTGAAGCGCATGCACCGCAGGCAGAGCCGCCGCGAGCTCGGCGCGCATCTCGTCGAGCGGTTCGACCGCGACGACTCGATGGCCGAGCGCGACGAGCGTCCGCGTCAGCTTTCCCGTGCCGGCGCCGAGGTCGACGACGGCGAGTGGCCTCTTGCCGACCATCCAGCGAACCGCGGCTTCCGGGTACCCCGGGCGGCCGCGCTCGTACGCGCCGGCGACGTCCGCGAAGGCCGTGTACGGCCCGCGCGCCTTCGGATCGCGGTTGACGATCACTCCAGCGAGTCTAGACCTGCTGTCCGATCCGTATCGTCTCGACCATGCGGGTGATACGCACCGTCGTCGTCACGCTGGGCCGGCTCGAGGAGCGCGCTCCGCAGCTAGAAGGAGATCTCGGCAGCGCCGTCGCGCATCGCGACGAGCCGCGGCACGACGTCGAGGACGCTCTCGCGCGCGCAGAACGGGATGTCGGCCTCGAGCTCCGGGGCGTTCTCCATGAGATTCCGGCCGCTCTTCGACGCCCGGAAGGCCTCCTCCGCCCCGCTCCAGGTCGACACGAGACGCGCGGCAGCATCGGCCGCATCGGTCCGCTCCCAGTCGAGGAGCTCGACGATCCGGCCCGCGACGAAGGCGTCGTCGAGCGCAAGCGTCCCCTGGACGCCGGCGCACACGACGACGACGTCCTCGCCCGCCGCGCGCGCTGCCTCGACCACGGCAGAGAGGTTCAGCAGCGACGCGATGAAGACCCGCTCGCAGCGCGCAGCTGCGGCGACGACGGCTCGTGTCCCATTGGTGGTCGAGAGGATCAGCGTCTCGCCGAGAGGCTCGAGGTACTCCCGCGGCGAGTTCCCGAGGTCGAACCCGGGAATGCGAACGGCGTGCCGCTCGCCGCCGAGAACGCCCTCGCCGAGCGTGTCGCGCAGCGCTCGCGCCTCCTCCACCTCGGCCGCGCAGAACGCCCGCTGGTACCCGGCAGCGAGCGCCTGGCAGATCGTCGAGGTGGCCCGGATGACGTCGATGACGACGCCGGTCGGGGCCGCTCCGGCCTCGTCCGGAGTGAACACGACGTCGACACGCACGCGGGTACGCTAACCCGCCGTGACCGAGCCGATGCGCTGCTACCGCCATCCCGACCGGGAGACGTACGTGTCGTGCTCGGACTGCGGCCGCGGGATCTGCCCGGACTGCATGACCTACGGGCCGGTCGGCATCCGCTGTCCCGATCATGCGGGAGTCGGCGGAAAGACGGCCGCGCCGAAGCGCGCCGCACGCAGCGCCTCGCGCTCGCTCTCCGCGCTACGGCCCGTACGTCACCTTCACGCTCATCGGGATCAACGTCGCGCTCTTCGTGCTCGAGCTCGCGACGGGCGGCCAGCTGAACGGAACAGGCAGCTGGATCTACGAGAAGGGCGTCCTCGTCTCGACCGCAGTCGACTCCTCGGGTCAGGTCGTGGGCGTCGCCGAGGGCGAGTGGTGGCGGCTCATCACGGCTGCCTTCCTCCACTACGGGCTCATCCACCTCGGGATGAACATGCTCGTGCTGTGGTTCATCGGGCCGCCGCTCGAGGAGTACTTCGGCCACGCGCGGTACCTGCTCGTCTATCTCGTCGCGGGGCTCGCCGGCTCGGCCGGCGCGCTGATCTGGTCTCCGAACGCGCTCACCGTGGGGGCGTCCGGCGCGATCTGGGGGATGATGGGCGCCGCGCTCGTCCTCGAAGCGCGCAAGATCTGGGTCTTCGGCGGTCAGGCGATGGGACTCGTGATCTTCAACCTCGCGATCACGTTCGTCATCCCCGGCATCTCGATCGGCGGCCACATCGGCGGTCTGATCGGCGGCGGGCTGTGCGCCCTGGCGTTCTCGAGCTTCAGACGCTCACCCGCGCTCGCGACGCTCTCGATGGCCGCCGTCGGCGTGGCGAGCGTCGGCCTCGCCGTCGCCCAGGTGACGTAGCGGCCTAGCCGCCGATCGCGACGGCGGTGACGCCCGCCTCGGCGAGCGCCGCCTGCGCGGCGGCGAGTCGGGCGAGCGGCACGCGGTACGGCGAGCACGAGACGTAGTCCAGCCCGAGCCCGTGGCAGAAGGCGACCGAGCGCGGCTCTCCGCCGTGCTCGCCGCAGATCCCGAGCTTGATCTCCGGCTTCGCGCCTCGCCCGCGCTCGACCGCGATCCGCATGAGCTCGCCCACGCCCTCCTCGTCGATGACCTCGAACGGATTGCGCTCGAGGATCCCGTGCTCGAGGTAGTACGTGAGGAACTTGCCTTCCGCGTCGTCGCGCGAGAACCCGAGTGTCGTCTGCGTGAGGTCGTTCGTCCCGAAGGAGAAGAAGTCCGCTTCGGCGGCGATCTCGTCCGCGCGGAGCGCCGCGCGCGGCAGCTCGATCATCGTCCCGCACAGATACTCGACGGTCGGCTCCTCGGCCGCCACGCGCTCGGTGAGCTCGCGGAGCCTGGCGAGCTCCTCGGTGAAGCCGACGAGCGGATGCATGATCTCGACGAGCGGCGCCTCGCCCGTCCGGTCGCGGACGGCGCGAGCCGCACGAACGATCGCGCGCACCTGCATCTCGTAGATCTCGGGAAACTGGAGCCCGAGGCGGCAGCCACGCGTCCCGAGCATCGGATTCGCCTCCTGGAGCTGCCAGATCCGGTCGCGCATCGCATCCGAGGTCGCCTCCTCGAGCGGCGGCAGGAACTCGTGGAGGGGCGGATCGAGCAAGCGGATGGTCACCGGCAAGCCGGCCATCGCCTCGAAGATCCCCTCGAAGTCGCCCTGCTGCACCGGAAGCAGCCGGTCGAGGGCGCGTGCGTCGCTCCTCCTCGTCGCGGGCGAGGATCATCTCGCGGACGATCGGCAGCCGATCCTCCGCCATGAACATGTGCTCCGTCCGACAGAGGCCGATTCCCTCCGCCCCGAACTCTCGCGCTTTCGCCGCGTCCGTCGGCGTGTCCGCGTTGGCGCGCACCTTGAGCCGCCGCAGCTCGTCGGCCCAGCCGAGGATCGTGCCGAAGTTCTCGTCGATCGCCGGCGGAACGAGCGGCACCGCGCCGATGATCACCTCGCCCGTGCCACCGTCGATCGTGATCATGTCCCCGACGGAGAGCTCGTGCTCGCCGAGCTTGATCGTCTTCGCCTTCAGGTCGATCGAGAGCGCTTCGCAGCCGACGATGCACGGCTTCCCCTCTCCACGCGCGACCACGGCCGCGTGCGAGGTCATTCCGCCATGCGAGGTGAGGATGCCCTGCGCCTGGTGCATTCCCGGGTAGTCGTCCGGGGTCGTCTCCCAGCGGACGAGAATGACCGCCTCCCCGGCTTTCCCCTGCTCCTCGGCCGACTTCGCATCCAGCACGATCGCGCCGACCGCCGCTCCGGGCGACGCGTTCAGACCCGTCGCGGCGATCTCGAGCGGTTGGCTCCGGTCGATCATCGGGTGCAGGAGCTGGTCGAGCTGCCCGGGGTCGATCCGCGCGACGGCTTCTTCGCGCGAGATGAGGCCCTCGTCGACCATCTCCGCCGCGACACGCAGCGCCGCCGCCGCCGTCCGTTTTCCCGTGCGCGTCTGCAGGAGGTAGAGCGTCCCCTCCTCGACCGTGAACTCGATGTCCTGGAGGTCGCGGTAGTGGGCCTCGAGCCGGTCGAGCGTGTCGACGAGCTGGTCGAACGCCTCGGGCATCCGCTCGCGCATGCGCTCGATGGGCTCGGGCGTGCGGATGCCTGCGACCACGTCCTCGCCTTGCGCGTTCGAGAGGAACTCGCCGTACAGCCGTCGCTCTCCCGTCGCCGGGTCGCGCGTGAAGCACACGCCGGTGCCGGAGGCCTCGCCGCGGTTCCCGAAGACCATCTGGACGACGTTCACCGCCGTTCCGAGATCGTGCGGGATGTCGTTCGCGGCCCGGTATACCTGGGCACGCGGCGCGTTCCAGGAGTCGAAGACGGCGCGGTACGCACGTCGCAGCTGGTCGCGCGGCTCCTGCGGGAACGGGCGCCCGGTCTCGTCCTCGTAGATCGAGGCGAACGTGGCCACGAGCTCGCGGAGGTCGTCGGCGGTGAGGTCGACGTCCTGGGACACTCCTCGCGCCGACTTCAGATCGGTGAGCGCCTGCTCGAAACGATGGCCGGCGACCTCGTCGACCACCTCGCCGTACATCTGGATGAGCCTCCGGTACGAGTCGAGCGCGAACCGAGCGTTCTCAGTGGACGCTGCCAGCCCCTCGACCGCGACGTCGTTCAGGCCGAGGTTGAGGATCGTGTCCATCATCCCCGGCATCGAGACCGCCGCGCCGGAGCGGACGGAGACGAGCAGCGGGTCGCGATCGTCGCCGAAGCCCTTGCCGGTCCGCGCCTCGAGTGCCGCGATGCGCTCGTCGATCTCCTCGTCGAGCCCGGCCGGAACGTCTCCGCCGGCGGCGAGGTAGGCACGGCACGCCTCCGTGGTGATCGTGAACCCGTCCGGAACGGGCACGCCGAGAGCGGTCATCTCGGCGAGGCCGATCCCCTTCCCCCCGAGGAGCTCACGGCCACCGCCCGAGCCTTCGGCGAAGTCGAAGACGTAGCGCATTTGCGGGGGGAATCTACCCGCACCGCTCGCGGGGCGGAAACCCGCATGGTTATGTGGTTGTCCCTGCCGTGCGGGTCGTCGAATCGCGTGGTGTGTGCCACCGGCGGCCGAGGACCGTCGCGGCCACTTGCGCCCAAATTGCAGTGCGGCGTCGTACCGGCTGGTCTTTCGCCGGTGCGAGGAGAGATCCGGAGCATGACGGAGTTCAAGCCACCGCTCGGCCCGAGCTCGAGAGCAGGTCCGTCGGGCGGGCCTGCTCTTGCCGTTACGTCGTGGGACACGATCGGCGGTGTCTTCACGGGATCAACTCCTTCCGCTTCTCGGGGTCCTCAGTGATCTGGCTTTCCCTCTCTGACGAGGATCAATCCCCGCGCGACAGACCACGGGCAGCGACTCGGCGTCCGCAGAAGGCGAGTTGCGCGGCGATCGGGCGCCGAGACGGAACCGGTGGGTCTACCGCGGGGCCGAGACATCCGCGGATCCCTGATGAACGACTAGGGTCCCTGCTCCCCAACCGACGGAGGACAGCCCCATGAGCATCGTCGTGCGTTTCCAACCCACGAACGTCGACCGAGCGAAGTACGACGAAAGTCTGCGGCGCTTGGAAGAGGCTGGACTGTGGCCCGATCCGCCAGGGCTCGAGGTCCACGTTGCCTTCGGAGACGAGGACAACATGCGCGTCAGCGAGATTTGGGCCTCGAGGGAGCAACTCCAAGCGTTCGGTGACAGCCTGATGCCAATCCTGGTGGACATCGGAATCGAGTTCTCCGGTGAGCCCGAGATCTTCGAGGTGCACAACCTCGCGAAGTAGCGAGCGACTCACGCGTCTCCTCTGTGGTTCCGTCGCAAGGTCCCAGGTTCTGGGGGCGGCATCACTGGGTGAGCTCAGCGTCGCGGCGCCGGCGGGCCTGGGGCTCCTGTCGTGCGCCTGGGCTCTGAGGCGCTAGGCGGCGCGGGCATTTTCGAGTCGGCCGACTTTCCGTCAGAGAAAGAGTTGCGCAGTGTCCGTCGAGGGCGCTCCTGCTACCCGATAGCCCCCAGTCAAGGCATAGCCGGGCTTCCCCGACTCGGGATGTACTGCACTGGGGAGCGACCACGCCCCACAGCCATGGCGGCGAGCGGGGCGAGGTCCTCCCCTCATCGACGCCGGGATCGCCACCGAATACGAACAGGTCGATTGCGCCGCAATCGCGTGCGACCCTCGGGTCGAATCTCACCCGTCCGGGCCACGCCGGCGCGGTCGTCGAGGGTTAACGTCGTCATTGCCCGGGCGTCCGGGTGACACGGTGCCTTGCCGCAGAGGCACTCAGAGGTCGTCTCGCGCCCGGGCTCTTCCGTCGACGTCATGCCTCGCAGAGAGCGTTACCTGCGGTCGTCGCGTCATGCGCCGGCACCGTCGACCGGGAGACCCGGAATGCCCCTCGAGAGGCTCTGATAGACAAGGTCGCGTGCCGGGACAGATCGTGGCGATGGGCGGCGGCGGCTTCATGGCGGATCGGCGTTCGCCGCTCGACGACTTCATGCTGTCGCTGTCGAGCGCAGCCCGACCGCGCGTCTGCTTCGTCCCCACGCCGGCGGGCGACTCCGATCGGGCGATCGCAGCGTTCTTCGAGGCGTTCACGCGCAGGGACTGCGAGCCGAGCTGCCTGCGGCTGTTCGGCAGTCCCTGAGCGGCCGGTCGAGCACCTCGCGGATGCAGGACGTGATCTACGTGTCGGGCGGCAACACCGCGAACGCGCTCGCCGTCTGGCGCCTGCACGGTGTCGACCTCGCGCTTCGCGCAGCCTGGGAACGAGGAGCGGTGCTCGGCGGCGTGAGCGCCGGCGCGAACTGCTGGTTCGAGTGCTGCGTGACCGACTCGTTCGGCATCGCGCTCGACCCGCTCCACGACGGCCTCGGGCTCCTGCCGGGAAGCTTCTGCCCGCACTACGACGGCGAGGAGCGGAGACGACCCGTGTATCGCTCGCTGGTCGACGGCGGATTCCCGCCCGGGTACGCAGCTGACGACGGCGCGGCGCTTCCACTTCGACGGCAGCGAACTGCGCGAGGTGGTGGCCACGCACGCGGGCGCGACCGGCTACCGCGTCGAGCGCGGCGGCGAGACGGCGCTGCCCGCGCGCCTTCTGTGAGCGCGGCTGCCTTCCTAAGGAGTCTGTAAGCGAGGCGCCTCCGACGGATCGCCGGACTAGCCTGCGGCGGGTGGCACGCGTCGCGCCGCTCGCGAAAGGACTCGTCGCCGTGTCGGTGGCCGTCCTCGGTGCCGTCGCGCTCGCCGGCGGCGCGGCGCCCGCGACACCCCGCACGTTCACGATCTCCGTCGACGCGCGCGACTTCGCCTTCTCGCTGTCGCGACGGAGCGTCCCGGCCGGCTCGACCGTGCGGTTCGTCGTGCGCAACCGCGGGAACGCCGTCCACGACTTCGTCGTCACGAAGAAGAAGCGCACGCGGATTCTCCGTCCGGGGCAGCGCCAGACGATCACGGTGTCGTTCCCTCGCAAGGGGACGTTTCGCTTCCTGTGCTCCGTGCCCGGGCACGCGCGCCTCGGGATGAAGGGTGCGATCGGCGTCTCCGTCAAGCCGCCACCGACACCGCCACCCGCGCCTCCGGTCGACACGTCCGACGTCGCGTCGCTCACGCGCATCGGGAGCTTCGAGCGACCGGTGCTGGTGACGGCGCCGCCCGGCGACACGCAGCGCCTGTTCGTCGTCGAGCACGGCGGGACGGTACGCATCGTTCGCGACGGCACGGTCGCTCCCGAGTCCCTTTCTCGACATTCGCGAGCAGGTCACAGCGATGGGCGAGTCCGGATTGCTCTCGATCGCGTTCGCGCCGGACTACGCCGCGAGCGGTCTCCTCTACGCCTTCTACAACACTCGCGAGGGGCCGTACGGAGATCTCCGGATCAGCCGAGTTCCGCGTCGCGGCGTTCGATCGCGACCGGGTCGACCCGTCGTCGCGAGCGGCACGTGCTGACGATCCCGAAGCCGTACGAGAACCACAACGGCGGCATGCTCCAGTTCGGCTCCGACGGGTACCTGTACGCATCCGTCGGCGACGGCGACCCCGGCGTGCTCAACCGAGCGGGAGCGTTCGCGCAGCGGCTCGACGAGCTCCTCGGAAACATCATCCGCATCGACCCGCGCCGCGGCGATCCGTATTCGGTGCCCGCCGACAACCCCTTCGTCGCCGTCCCGGGCGCCCGACCCGAGGTGTGGGCCTACGGGCTCCGAAACCCGTGGCGCTTCTGGATCGATTCCGAGACGAACGTCCTCTACGTGCCCGACGTCGGGAGCACGTCACGCGAGGAGATCAACGTCGTCGCTCGCGGCGGACGCGGTGCCAACTTCGGCTGGCCGTGCTTCGAGGGGACGGTGGTCTTCGACGACACCGCCTCGTGCGAACGCCCCGTCGCGCCTCTTCTCGACTATCCACGCGCGAACGGCGCCTGCGCGGTCATCGGAGGCGTCGTCGTCCGCGACCCGCGGCTTGGCCGCGCTCTGCGGGTCGCTACCTCTACGGCGACCTCTGCTCGGGTGTCGATCACGGCGATCGCAGTCGCCGACGGCCGTGTCACCGCCTCCGGTGAGCTGGGCCTGGTCGTCCCCGAGCTGTCGAGCTTCGGCGTCGACGGACTCGGGCGCGTCTACGTCATGTCCCTCCGCGGCGACGTCTACCGGCTCGATCCGCGCGCGCCCTGAGCTCGGCGACCCATGCGGCGCCGCGCAGCCCGAGCCAGATCGGCGTGAGCAGCACGTAGAAGACGAGGTCGCCGAGAAACATGAGGAAGAACCACAGCGCGAGCCAGCGCGCGGGAATCCAGCCCTTCTCGCGCATGTCGCCCGTGCCGCCGGGCGGAGGCCGGAACGGGTTGCGCAGCGGCGGCTCGCCCGGAGCGCCGTACGGGCTCGGATCGGGACGTTCGTCGCTCACGTCTTCGCGACTGCGCGCCGGCGGCGCTCGACGAGCCGGATGATCCGCATCGCCGTCTCCTCGACCGAGAGCTCCGAGACGTCGATCACGGGACAGCGCAGCCGCTTGTGGAGCTTCGAGGCCTCTTCGAGCTCGGCGTAGACCGCCTCGAGCTCCGCGTAGCGCTTGCGCGGCGCGCCCATGCTCTTCACGCGCGCGGTGCGGATGTCCGCGAGCCGCTCCGCTCCGATCGTGAGGCCGACGATCTTCGCCGGGTCGATCTCGAAGAGCTCCTCGGGCGGATCGATCCCGCGAACGACCGGGACGTTCGCCGCCTTGTGGCCGAGGTAGCCGAGGAAGATCGAGAGCGGAGTCTTCGACGTGCGCGAGACGCCGACGAGCACGATGTCCGCCTCGTCGAGGCCCCTCCCCACGCCGTCGTCGTACTTCACGGCGAACTCGATCGCCTCGATCCGCTTGAAGTACGTGGAGTCGAGCGGTGCGCGCGCGCCCGGCTCCATCCGCGCTGCGACGCCGGCGACGCGCGAGATCGAGTCGATCGGATGCCCGAGCAGGTCGCAGTAGTGGACGCGCGCGCGACGGCAGAGCTGGCGCATCGCGTCCCGGAGCTCCGGTGCGACGAGCGTGTACACCATCACCGCCGGGCGGCCGCGCGCCTGCTGCACGGCGATGTGCAGGTCCTCGACGTTCTCGACGCGCGGGTGCCGGACCTCCTCGAACGGCTGATCCGGGAACTGCGCCTCGAGCGCGAGCACGAGCCGCTGCGCCGTCTCCCCCGTCGAGTCCGAGACGATGTGGAGCTCGACGGGGACGCGCTCGTCGCTCATCCGCGGGAGGCTAGCGCCCGCGAGGTCGTATGCTCTGGACGCCGCAGACCAGAAGGAGGGAACCGATGGCATTCGCAGAGCTGAAAGCGCGACAGAGCGTGATGTGGGGCAACGGCCCGTACGAGCGCATCACGAACACGCTTCGCGACATCCACGAGCTCGTCATCGAGCGAGTCGATCCGAAGCCCGGCGAGCGGCTGCTCGACGCTGCGACCGGAACCGGCGCGGTCGCGATCCTCGCCGCCAAGCGCGGCGCCGACGTCGTCGGACAGGATCTCGCGCCCGTGCTCATCGACACGGCTCGCGAGCGAGCCGCCGAGGAGGGCGCCACCGTCGCAGTTCGAGGTCGGCGACGCCGAGGACATGACCTACGACGACGCGAGCTTCGACGTCGTCACGTCGACGTGCGGCGTCATGTTCGCGCCCGACCATGGCGCCGTCGCGAGCGAGCTCGCACGTGTCACCAAGCCCGGCGGTCGGCTCGCACTCGCCTGCTGGACGCCCGAAGGCGGACTCGGCCAGATGTTCGGGATGATGCGCCCGTTCCTGCCGCCGCCGCCCGAGGGCGTAGGCAGCCCGTTCGCGTGGGGCAAGGAGGATCACGTTCGCGAGCTCCTCGGCGACGCGTTCGAGCTCGAGTTCGAGGAGCACGACTCGATCCTGCGAACCGCCGACGGCGAGGAGTACTGGGAGCTCTTCTCGTCCTCGTACGGCCCGACGAAGACGGCAGCGGAGGCGCTCGACGACGAGCGCCGCGAGGAGTTCCACCAGACCTGGGTCGACTTCTTCGAGGCACGCCGCGAGGGCGACGAGGTCGTGCACCACCGCGAGTACCTGCTCACGCTCGGCACGCGCCGCTGAGCCACCAGCCGCGGCGGCGGTAACGTCTCGCGGATGCCCGACGCCGTCACGATGGACAAGATCGTCTCGCTCGCGAAGCGCCGCGGGTTCGTGTTCCCGTCCTCGCGAGATCTACGGCGGGCTCGGCTCGGCCTACGACTACGGGCACTACGGGGTGCTGCTCAAGGAGAACGTCAAGGCACGCTGGCTCGAGGCGATGGTGCGCGAGCGCGACGACATCGTCGCCCTCGACTCGTCGATCATCCTCCACCCGGCCGTCTGGGAGGCGTCTGGCCACGTCGCCGGCTTCGCCGATCCGCTCGTCGACTGCCGCTTCTGCAAGCGGCGCTACCGCGCCGACCAGATCGACCAGGCGCAGTGCGGCCAGAGGCCGAGCAAGCGGCCGGGCGAGACGGAGCAGTGCGACCTCACCGAGCCGCGCCAGTTCAACCTGATGTTCTCCACGAGGATCGGCGCCGGTCGAGGAGACGGGCCAGGACGCGTACCTGCGGCCCGAGACCGCGCAGGGCATCTTCGTCAACTTCAAGAACGTCGCCCAGATCGCGCGCCGCAAGCCGCCGTTCGGGATCGCGCAGATCGGCAAGGCGTTCCGCAACGAGATCACGCCCGGCAACTTCATCTTCCGCACGCTCGAGTTCGAGCAGATGGAGATGGAGTACTTCGTGCCGCCCGCCGAGGCGACGGAGTGGTTCGAGTACTGGGTCGAGCAGCGGGTCGCCTGGCACCTGCGCTACGGGCTGCGCGAGAGCCACCTGCGCGTGCGCCCGCACGATGCCGAGGAGCTCTCGCACTACTCGTCGGCCACGAGCGACCTCGAGTACCTCTTCCCGATCGGCTGGTCCGAGCTCGAGGGGGTCGCCCACCGCGGCGACTTCGACCTCACGGCGCACACGGCCGCGTCGGGGACGAAGCTCGAGTGGGTGGACGGCCAGGAGCGCTACACGCCGCACGTCGTCGAGCCCGCGCTCGGCGTGAACCGCTCCATGCTCGCGTTCATGGTCGACGCGTACGACGAGGAGGTCGTGGCCGAGCGCGAGCGCACGGTGCTCCGGCTCCACCCCGCGCTCGCACCGGTCAAGGTCGCCGTCCTGCCGCTGATCTCCAAGAACGACGACATGGTCGGGAAGGCGCGCGCGCTCTACGAGGAGCTACGCCGTGCGGTCGTCGCCGAGTACGACGACTCCGGCCAGATCGGCCGGCGCTACCGCCGCCAGGACGAGATCGGCACGCCGTACGCGCTCACGATCGACGAGCAGACGCTCGAGGACGACACGGTCACGATCCGCGACCGCGACTCGCTCGCGCAGGAGCGCATCCCGATCTCGGGCGCCCGTGCGTTCGTGCTCGACAAGCTCGCGGCGGACTGGAAGACGCCGAAGCCCGACTAGCTGCAGCGCTTGCCGACGCCGAAGCGGACTGTTGCGGTGCGGTCGCCGACCCGGAACGTGAGCGGGACGCACGCCGCACGAGAGCGAAGGTAGAAGCCGCCGGTGTACGGGTTCCAGTCGCCCAGGGCACTCGACGGCGGGCACGAGGCGATTCGTAACTCGCTTCCGCCGCGATCGCCCCACCCGATCGAGACACGCGTTCGCCAGCGGGGCGGCACGCTCACGTCGACGGGCGGGCTGTTCGCCTTGATGACGAGACCGGACTTGCTCCAGTATCGCCACGGGGTGCTTCCCGTCGGGACTGTCTGAGGGATGTAGGCGGGCGGAACGGCAGCGACGCCCAGCACCACCCGCTCCGGCTTCCACGTGAAGACGCCGCCCGGCTGGACGATGCTCTCGCAGCGAACGACACGCGGACCCGGCGACGCGCTTCCGCGGCGGCCGTCAGCGCCAGCCAGACGAGAGCAGCTACCGCAACGAGACGCATCGAGCGGAATACGCCTCAGCCGTCGGTTCGGTTCCGACCGTCGCGCTCGAGCGCGCGCTCGCTCGGCTCCGCGAAGCCGAACTTGCGGTAGAGGTCGTGGGCGTCGCGCGTGTGGAGGAACCACTTCGTGCTCGCGAGCGGGCCCTCGTCGACCGAGAAACGCACGAGCTCGACGCCGAGGCCGCGTCCGCGGTGCTCCTCGAGCACGTAGACGTCGGCGAGATACGACTGCGCGTGCCCGTCCGAGAGCGTCCGGGAGAAGCCGATCTGCTCGCTCGCCGTGGTAGAGGCCGACGACGCGAGCCGAGCCGTCGATGAGATCGTCCTGCACCTCTCGCGAGCGCCCCTCCGCCCAGTACGACCGCGTCAGGTACCCGTGCACCGCGGCGCGGTCGATCCGCGCCGGGTCGTCGTCGAGCTCGTAGCCGTCGCCGAGGTCGCGCCTCATACGGCCAGCGTGCGCAGGCGGAAGCCGCCGTGGAACTCGTACGAGGCGACGACCACCGAAAGCGCGTCGCGCAGCGCGCGCTCGCCGAGCCCGAGGCCGTGCGCGTCGGAGAGCGGGCTCCAGATGAGCGCGAGCATTCCCCGGAACCCGTCGGGCGAGAGGAAGACCGTCTCGTCGGGCGCGCAGGGCGAGCACACTGCTCCCCCGGCTCGGGCGAGGTAGCCGACGAGCCCGTCGGTTCCCCCGCACTCGACGCAGCTCTCGAGGTGCGGGACGTAGCCGGAGAGCCACAGCAGCTTGAGCTGGAACGCGAGCGCGACCGGATCGAGCGCAGCGCGTCCGCGCGAGCCCGCCGGAATCGCATCCACTGCGGCGAGGAACCGCGTCAGCGCCTCGAAGGCGCGCTCGTTGCGCTCCTCTTCGACGAACAGCCGCAACATCGCCTCGGCGCCGACGAGCCCGACCGAGAGGCGGTACGAATCCTCGCGCGCGGGCCGATGCGCGTCGACGAGCGAGACGCCGGTGACCGTGTGGAGCTCGCCCGACCCCTGGTGGAGCATCAGCTCCACGTGCGAGAACGGCTCGAGCCGCGCGCCGAAGCGCGACTTCGTCTTGCGCACGCCCTTCGCCATCGCGCCGATCCGCCCGCGCTCGGCCGTGTACAGATGGAGCACGCGGTCGGCTTCACCGAATCGAAACGACCGCAGCACGACGGCCTCCGTCTTGTGCGTGCGCCCCACGAAGCCAGTGTAGGTCGGTGGGCGTGTCGACACCTCTGCGTCCATTGTGTAAGGGTTCCCTTACATCAGAAGACAGGTTCGACTACCCTCTCGTGCCATGAATCGACATCACACACGCGGTCGCCTGGTCGCGACCGCCAGTCCTCGTAGGAGCCGTAGCCCTGGCCGTCGGCGCGGGAACGACGTCCGCCGCGCCCGCGGCCGCACCTCCAGGCATCAACCTCACTCCCACCAAGACGTTCCTCCTCGACCACACCACGAAGCTGCGCGCATTCACCGTCCGCTTCCGGCGCGAGGCGAACCGGTACTACGCGCTCGCCAACGCAACCGGCTTCGACTACACCGAGCTGTGGCAGTCGAAGCGCTCCGCGGTGAAGCCGGTCCTCGCTCGCTCGAAGGCGCTCTGGATCGAGGGCAACCCGTACTACGAGCGCGTCGAGGGCGTCGTGGCCGGCACGCCTTCTCTCGCCGTCTACGACGTCATCCTCGACGCCGGCTCGAGCGCGCAGGAAGATCCTGCGAGCGCGGTTCCCTTCGACCTCAGGCTCGCCGACGGCCGTGTGCTGCGGAAGCCGGGCAACCTCTTCAACCTCACCGAGGGCATGCTCTGGGGAACGCGAGCCGAGTACACGGCGAAAGGCGTCGCGCCGATCTCGACGGCGACGGCAAGGTGGAGTTCGGCGAGTCGCTCCCGGACGCCGCCGTCTTCAAGGCGGCCGCCGAGGCGTTCGCGCTCTACGCGACGAAGCTCGACCGCTCGGCGAAGGCGTGGAAGCCGAGCGCGTCGGACGCCTTCACCGCCGTGGTGGTGATGGTGCCGACGATGAGCGAGTACTTCGGGCAGTGGAAGGTCTCACGCTTCGTGCTCGGCGACGCGCGCGCGTGGCGACTCGTTCAACGTCGTGTCGAGGCTCTCCGACATCGGCGACATCCTCGGCGGCCTGCGCGTGATCTACGCGGGAATCAGGCCGGCGATCGCGTCGGTCGACCAGCAGCAGGCCGCCCAGACGAAGCGCGAGCTCGACAGCCTGTGGTCGTACGTCGCGAAGCTCCGGAAGCAGGAGGCGGCCGGACGGCGCTTCACGCCCGAGCAGGCCGACGTGCTCGGCCGCACGGCGCAGGCGCGTGCCACGGCAATCGCAGGGCAGGTCACGCAGGCGGCCGCCCGGCTCAAGGTCAAGATCGCCCAGTAGTGATCGTGCGGGCGGCGGCGGCAGTCGTGGCGGCGGGCTTCCTGCTCGCCGCCACGGCCTCGGCGGCCGAGGTCGCGCCGTGGAGCGCCGCGAGCAACGTCCGGCTGGCGCTCTCCGACGCGCAGGCGGCCCTCGTGCTCGGCGACTCCGCGGGTGCGACCGAGCGGATCGAGACCGCACGGCGGGACGTCGGACTCGTGCTCGGCCCGATCCGGCCGCACTCCGAGCCGCGCTGCGCGCGCTCGACGCTGCGCGGCAGCTGGCGACGAGCGAGCGCTCGCGGCGGCGAGCGGCGCCGTGTGGACGACGATTCTCGCGACGGCGTACTCGGAGGCGGCGCGGGCAGCGCGGCGTGGCGACGTCGCGACGGCGCGCAGCTGGCTCCTCGTCCGCGAGTTCCGGCCGCCGACACGGTTCTCGCGCGCAGCAGACGACGCGACGGTCGCGCTCGACGGCCTCGCCGGCGGATCCGTCTCGCCGCGTGCGGCAGCTGCGGCCGTCCGTCGCGACCTCCTGGACACGTACGACGCGCGACTGCGGACGTCACTGGCCGAACTGCGCCAGGCGGACGAGCTCGGATACGACACGTCGCGCGCGGAGCTCGGCGCGCTCGCCCTCGGCTACTGGTCGATCCTGTCGGGCGTCCATCGCGCCACAGCACGGCGCGCGCGCCACGAACGCCTCACGAGCTCGTTCGAGCAGGTCGCGGCCGCTGCGGCCGGCGGGCGCCTCCCGCGCGCCGCGCTCGCGCCGCATCGAGCGAGCGCTCGCCGGCTTCCGAGCCGCGCCGCTCTCGGACGCCGAGCTCGCGCGACGTGCCGGACAGCTCGAGCGCTTCCTGCAGCTCGTCCCGATCGAGTACGGGCGAGGCGTGCAGGACGGCAGGGTCACGCTCGAGTTCGAGATCCAGGAAGCCGTGACGTTCCGCGACGGCGCCGCGGCCGCGTTCCACGACGTCGAGCCCACGCTCATGGCCGCGAACGCGGCCGCGACGAGGCGGCTCGGATCGGCGCTCGACACTCTCGGGACCGCGCTCGCCGAGCGCGTCTCGCGGCGACGCGGTCGCGGCCGCCGAAGACGTGCGGGAGACGACCGACGAGGCACTCGGGCTCATCGACCAGCTCTACCCGAGCTCGTGGAAGGAGGCGTCGGAGACCGCAGACTTCGACGTCATCGCCGCGACGCTCGACCGGCTGCAGGCAGCCGTGGCGACAGGGGACTGGAAGCAAGCGGAGACGGCGCGGCTCGAGGCGTACGGCGTCTTCGAGCTCGGGCCGGAGCAACGTCTCCGCGGGCTGGCACCCTCGCTCTTCCAGGAGGTCGAGGGCTACTTCTGGTACGGAGCCGGCGGCCATGACGGGCTCGTGCAGCTCCTCGGCCGCCGGGCTCCCGACGAGGAGATCGCGCGCCACGCGAGCCGCGCTCGACGACGCGCTCGCACGCTCGGAGCAGCAGATCGGAAGCGGGCCGCAGTCCGACGTCTCGGTCGCCACGAACTCGGCGATCATCGTGTTCCGGGAGGGTCTCGAAGCGGTGCTCATCCTCGCCGCACTCATGGCGAGCCTGGTCGGCGGCCAGCGGCACTTCCGGAAGCCGATGTTCGCCGGCGTCGGTCTCGCGCTCGTCGCGAGCGCCGTCACCTGGGTCGTCGCACAGACCGTTCTGACGTCGCTCGCGCGCTACGGCGAGAAGCTGGAGGCGATGGTCTCGCTCGTCGCGATCGCCGTGCTCCTGCTGATCCTCAACTGGTTCTACCACCGCGTCTACTGGCAGGAGAACCTGCAGTCGCTGCACCAGCAAGAAGCGGCGTGTGCTCGCTGGAGCTGGCCTCTCGCTCGTCACCGCGCAGGTCGTCGGGCTCGTGTTGCTCGGCTTCACGAGCGTGTACCGCGAAGGCTTCGAAACGGTGCTCTTCCTCCAGGCGATGACGCTCGAGGCCGGTGCGGTCACCGTCCTCGAGGGGGTCGCGATCGGCCTGCTCGCAGTGGTCGGCGTCTTCGTGCTCGTCGTTGCGCTCGAGCGGAAGCTGCCGCACAAGAAGATGCTCGTCGCGACCGGACTCCTCATCACCTGGGTGCTCGTCGTGATGGTCGGAACGACCGTGCAGACGATGCAGAAGGTCGGTTGGATCGGAGTCACGCCGATCGAGGGGCTCGAGCTCCCGTACTGGGCGGGCCTCTGGCTCGGCGTCTATCCGACCTGGCAGGGAGTCCTCGCACAATGTGCGGCTGCGGCGTTCGTCGTCGGAAGCTACGTCGGGGCAGAGGCGCTCCGGAAGCGGCGTCGCCAGCGGCGCTTCACCTCCCAGTCCGGCCGAGACGACACGTGGGCGATCCGGGCCGGCGCTGACGCCCCCGGAGCCAGTCGACATCCGGCTCTCAGCCGTCGATCACGTCGGCGAGCCCGTAGGCACCCGCTAGCGATTCGTCGCCTAGGCGAGCTCCG
>CAVUTA010000007.1:0-66535 GCA_963744285.1 uncultured Gaiellaceae bacterium
ATCTCCTCGACGCGCGCGCGTCGCGAGAGCCGGTCCTCGTCGCGCTTCGCGAGCTCGACCGAGGGAAGGCCGCCGTTCACGAAGCGCGCGTGCATCTCCACGAGCGCGTCGCGCATGCCCTCGACGTCGTCGGGCGCGACGACGACGCCCGAGCTCGTCTCCCGGATGAGCTTCGCCGCAGCCCCGTCCGGTGGAACGACGGCGAGAATCGGCCGGCCGGCGGCGATGTACTCGTACACCTTCCCCGAGAGAACGCCCTTGCCGCGCCCACCTGCGTCGGGGATGAGCAGCAGCAGCGCCTCCGAGTCGCGCTGGACGCGGAGTGCGTCCGTGCGCGGCAGGTAGTCGACGAGCTCGAGGCGATCTCCGAGGCCGAGCGTCGCCGCCCACTCGCGATCGGACGAGCGGAAGTCGCCGACGAACCGCGCGACCGCGTCGAGGTTCGCGTCATGGAACGCCTGGAGGAACGGCCTCGGATCGCGCTTGCCGAAGAAGCTTCCCGTGTGGGTGATGCGGAAGCGCTGAGCGGGCCGATACTCGAGCCCCGCGAAGTCGTCGAAGTCGCAGCCGTTCGAGATGACGTGGACGGGTCCGCGCGCCCCGAGGGCTCGCACCTCGTCCGCGATCGCCTCCGACACGCAGGTGACGGCGTCGGCTTGGCGCGCGACGAGGCGGGCGACCTGCTGCAACGCGGCCTGCCGGGCGCGAGCGGCTGTCGTGTCGTCGCGGCGGTGCTGGTTCGCGACGAGTGGGTCGCGGAGGTCGGCGATCCAGCGCGCGCCGGTCGAGCGCTGGACGGCGGCTCCGACGAAGTGCACCGAGGGGGGCGGAGACGTCGTGATCACGACGTCGATGCCCTCGCGCCGCACGATGCGAATCGCGGCGGGGATCGCCGTGAGGTTCCAGGTGACGCTCGCGTCGGGGAGGAGCAGCCGCCGCGCGGTGACCTGCGCCTGGACGAGAGCGCGATCGAACCCGTCGGCGGCGGCGAGCTCCTCCGCGGGCTTCCGCGCCCGTGGGCCGAGGTAGCGGGCGCGATGAACCCACGCTTGCGTGGGCACGCGCAACTCGGAATCGGTGTGCACCCACTTCGGGTCGTCGGGCGCGAGCACATGCGTCTCGACGCCGAGCGCGGGCAGGTACTGCGCGAGCTTGAGCGAGCGCTGCACGCCCCCGCCGCCCGCAGGCGGGAAGTACATCGTCACGAGCAGCACCTTCACGGCCGCGAAGCGTAGACCGGTGGGTCAGAGAGCGGCGAGAGCCTCGCCTGCGGCTTCGATCGTCGCGTCGATCTCCGCGTCGCCGTGGGCCGTCGACAGGAAGCCGGCTTCGAACTGCGACGGGGCGAGGTAGACACCTCGGTCGAGCATCGCTCGGTGGAACGTCGCGAAGGACTTCGTGTCGGCCCGACTGGCCGTGTCCCAGCTCGTGACGGGCACGTCCGAGAAGAACATGCCGAACATCGTTCCCGCACGCGCGACCTGGACGCCGTCGCCGAGCGAGGACAGGCCGGCCTCGAGCCGCGCGCCGGCACGCTCGAGGCCGTCCCAGACGCCGGGCTCGGAGATCGCCCGCAGCGTCTCGATCCCGGCCGTCATCGCGAGCGGGTTCCCGGAGAGCGTCCCCGCCTGGTAGACGGGGCCGGCAGGCGCGACCAGCTCCATGATCTCGCGGCGTCCGCCGTACGCGCCGACGGGAAGCCCGCCGCCGATCACCTTCCCGAGCGTCGTCAGGTCGGGCGTCACGCCGTAGAGCGCCTGCGCGCCGCCCGGATGAACCCGGAACCCGGTCATCACCTCGTCGAAGACGAGGAGCGCGCCGTTCGCAGCGGTCAGCGCGCGCAGCCCTTCGAGGAACCCCGGCTGCGGAAGGACGAGCCCCATGTTCCCGACGACCGGCTCGAGGATCACGGCCGCGATGTCGTCGTGCGCCTCGAACAGCGCCGCCACGGCAGCGAGATCGTTGAACGGCGCCGTGAGCGTGTCCGCCACCGCTCCGGGCGTCACTCCCGGCGAGTCCGGCAGCCCGAGCGTCGCGACCCCCGAGCCCGCCTGCACGAGGAGCAGATCCGCGTGCCCGTGGTAGCAGCCGACGAACTTGACGATCTTCGTGCGCTGCGTGAAGGCGCGCGCGACGCGAATCGCGCTCATCGTCGCCTCCGTGCCCGAGCTCACGAAGCGGACGAGCTCGAGGCTCGGCATCGCGTCGCGGATGAGGCGCGCGAGCTCGAGCTCGAGCGGGCTCGGCGCGCCGAAGCTCGTCCCCTTGCGCAACGCCTCCTCGAGCGCGGCCACGACACGCGGATGCGCGTGACCGAGGATCAGCGGGCCCCACGAGAGGACGTAGTCGACGTAGCGGTTCCCGTCGACGTCGACGAGGTACGCGCCCTCGCCGCGCTCGATGAAGAGCGGCGAGCCGCCGACCGCCTTGAACGCGCGCACGGGCGAGCTGACGCCGCCCGGCAGCAGGTCGAGCGCCTCGGCGAAGAGCCGTTCGGAGGTCTCGCGCGTCACGCCCGTGCTCCGGCGAGAGCTCGCGCGACCGACTCCGCGGCCAGCTCGCCGGAGCGGATGCAGTCGGGGATACCCACGCCGCGATACGCCGCGCCGGCGACGCGCGAGCCCCGGGTGCTCCGACAACGCAGCGTCGATCTGCGCGAGACGCTCCGGATGACCGAGGAGGTACTGCGGCATCCCGAGTGGCCAGCGGTGCACGCGGGTGAGCACCGGCTCCGCGACGCCACCGACGAGCCTGACCTCGGCACGAGCGAGCGCGACCAGGGCGTCGTCGGTGTCCTTCGTCAGATCGCGTCCGCCGAACCGTCCGGCATACACCCGGATCAGCACCGAGTCGTCGGGCGCGCGGCCGTCCCACTTCTGCGACGTCCACGTGCACGCGAGCACGTCCGCGCCGTCGACGCGCGGGACGAGGTAGCCATAGCCGTCGAGCGGAGTCACGTCGGCGCGCGAGAAGGCGAGCGTGACGACGACGGACGACGCGTACGGGATCGCGGCGTGCGCCGCGGCGAGCTCGGGGTCGAGATCCGCGAGCAGCTCGGCCGAGACGAACGCAGGAGTCGCGACGACGACCCCGTCCGCCTCGATCACCTCTCCGTCGACGAGCTCGACCCCGAAGCCGTCCGGGGAACGAGACACGCGTGCTGCGGCCCGGCCGAGGAGCAGCTCGGTGCGTTCGAACGCGTCGACGACGGCGGAGACGAGCGAGCCCATCCCGTCGCGAAGCGACACGAACGGCGGCAGCTCGGTCGGCGGCGGTGCCGACAGGCCGCGCAGGATGCTGCCGTGCTCGAGCTCCAGCACCCGTAGCTGCGGGAACGTCGCGCGGAGCGAGAGCCGATCGCCGTCGCCGCCGTAGATCCCGGTCATCAGCGGCTCGACGAGCGACTCGTACGCCTCGCGACCGAAGCGGCGGGAGACGAACGACGCGACCGACTCGTCCTCGTCGCCGGCAGCCGGCGGAACGTCCGGCTCGGAGGCGAAGCGCAGCTTGCCCTCGGGCGACAGGAGCTCGCTGCGCTCGAGCGCCTCGAGGTTCGTGGGGATCATCCCGGTCAGGCCCTCGGGGAGCGGGTGGAGGTCGTCGCCGCGGCGAACGAACGTGTGGTGGTGCTCGGGCCGTCGCGCGATGAGCTCGTCTCCGAGACCGAGCTCGTCGACGAGCCCGACGCCGCGCTCCTTCCTCGACAGGAAGCTGTCCGGCGCGGCCTCGATCACGAACCCGTCGACCCGTTCCGTACGAAGCTTGCCGCCGAGCACGCTGTCGCTCTCGACCAGCACGATCTCCGCCGCCGGCGCGACGAGCTCGAGACGGCGTGCCGCCGCAAGTCCCGCGATCCCTCCGCCGACGACGACGACCCTCACGCCGCCTGCGCTCCTGCCAGCCAGGGCTTGGCTCGCTCGCGCACCAGCTCGGCGAGTGCGGCGATGAAGACCGGGTCGTCGTTCAGTGCCGGCGGCCGCTCGAGCCGTATGCCGAGACCGGCAGCGATCTCCGGCTGCGCGATGGTCGATGTCGAAGAGGATCTCGACATGGTCGGAGACGAACCCGACCGGGACGGAGATCACGTCGCGCACGCCGTCGGCGGCCAGCGCGGCGAGCTGCTCGCCGAGATCCGGCCCCGCCCACGGCTCGGGCGTGCGACCCGCGGACTGGTACGCCCACGACCAGCGATCGTCCGGCAGCCCCGCCCGCTCGGCGACGAGCCGCGCGGTCTCGAGGCACTGCTCCGCGTAGGGATCCCCCGACGGCGAGGACGCGCTGCGGAAGGCTGTGGGCGCTGAAGACGACGTGCACGCGCTCGCGCTCCCCTTCGGGCCAGCGCGCGAGCCCCTCCTCCACGCGTGCGGCGAACGCCGCCACCAGACCCGGAGCGTCGTGGTAGCTCGCGATCTGCTCGAAGTCGATCCGGCCGCGACAGAGCTCGAGCCCGTCGGCGACCTTCTGCTGGTAGCGCGCGACCGAGAGCGCGCTGAAGTGCGGAGCGAGGACGAGGCTCACCGCGTGCGTCATACCGTCCTCGACCATCTCCCCGACGACGTCCTCGATCCACGGCGCCCAGTGCCGCATCCCGAGATAGCAGCGGTAGTCCTCGCCGAGCTCGGCCGCGAGCGCGTCGACCTGGCGCTGCGTCACGGCCAGGAGCGGTGAGCTCCCGCCGATCGCGCGGTAGTTCTCCGTGATCTCGTCGAGGACGGCACGCGGCGTGGGCCGCCCGTGGCGGATGTCCGCGAGGTAGCCGGGGATCTCGTCGAGCGACGCCGGGCCGCCGTACGCCATCACGAGGACGCCGACGCTCACGCGGAGGTTCGCTCCCGCACGTGCTCGACGAGCCGGCGCACGTTGTCCTCCGGCGTCTGCGGCGTGAGCCCGTGGCCGACGTTGAAGACATGGCCGGGACGGCCGCCGGCGCGGTCGAGCACGTCGTCGATCCGGAACCGGAGCTCGCGCCACGGCGCCAGCAACGACGCCGGGTCGAGGTTCCCCTGCACGGGCCGCTCGAAGCCGACGCGCTCCCACGCCTCGTCGAGCGGAAGCGACCAGTCGAGCCCGACGACGTCGCCGCCGCACGCGGCAGCCTCCGCGAGATAGGCGCTCACCCCGAGCGAGAAGTTGATCACCGGCACGCCCGCAGTCGCCACCTTCGCGTACAGCTCGCGGTTGTGCGGCGCGACGTAGCGCAGGTAGTCCTCGCGGCCGAGCGCCCGCCCGGCCCACGAGTCGAAGACCTGCAGCGCCTGCGCGCCGGCCGCCGCCTGCGCGAGCAGGTAGTCGGCCTGCACCGTGGCGAGCTTGCCGAGAAGCCGCTTCCACGCGGCGGGCTCGGAGAGCATGAAGGCCTTCGTCTTCGTGAAGTCCTTCGACGTGCCGCCCTCGATCGCGTAGCTCGCGAGCGTGAACGGCGCCCCGGCGAAGCCGATCACCGGCACGTCGCGCTGCTCCAGCTCGCGCCGGACGATGCGAATCGCCTCGAGCGTCCCCGTCATCGTCTCCTCCGCCGGAGGCGTGCCGAGCATGTCGACGTCGCGGCGCGTCGAGATCGGGTTGCCGATCCGCGGCCCGTCGCCCTTCACGAAGTCGAGGTCGAGCCCCATGCCGACGAGCGGGGGCAGGATGTCCGAGAAGACGATCGCCGCGTCGAGGCCGAACGAGTCGATCGGCAGCAGCGTCACCTGCGCCGCGAGCTCCGGCGTGCGGATGACCTCGAGCATCGAGTGCTTCTCGCGGATCGCGCGGTACGCGGGCTGGTAGCGGCCGGCCTGCCGGAGGAGCCAGACGGGCGTTCGGTCCACCGGAAGCCCGCGGCATGCGCGGAGGAAGACCGAGGTCGGCTCGACCTCCGCGGCGTGCGACGTCCGGATCGGCTACGGACTGCTCTGCCATGCCACTCGCCCCACGAAGAACGGCCCGAGTCGCTCGAGGTGGAGCGACGTCTGCTTCGTCTTGCGCATGCGCTGGACGATGATCGACAGCGGGTGGAGCTCCGGCCCGAGCAGGCCGACGACGAAGTCGTTGTCGTCCCGATCGAGGCCGTGGCACGCGAGCCGGATGTCGTAGCCGAGGCCGGCGCGCCCGAAGGCCATCCCGACGCCCCCGTGCTCCATCAGGATCGTGTCCTGCTCGCGCCGCGAGAGCTGCTCGAACGAGCCGGCGCGACGGAGCGGGTACCAGATCGCCCACGGCAGCGCCGGGTCGAGGACGCGGCTGCGCGGGCGCACGACGAGCGTCTCCTCGAGGTCCTGCTCGTACCCGATCGCGTACGTGCGACCGAGCATCGTGAGCTCGGGCTTCGGCGCGAGCTCGGCGAACGGCGACGACTGCAGGAAGGCGCGGTGCTCGGAGACGAACGCCTCCGGCGCCTCGCGCGAGCGTCAGCAGCGCGACCCCGGTGGGATCGTTCACGTCCTCGTACAGCACGCTCGCGAAACCGGCAGCCTCGAGCGCGGAGATCAGCGCAGCGCTGTCACGCGCACCGCCGTACGCGTGGAGCTGCATGTAGAGCCTGCGGTCGAGCGACGTCGTCTCGCCGTCCGCCGAGCGACCGTGCTCCGCGACGTCGACGCCCTCGCGCTCGTCTCCCTCGGGCCGGTCGTCGACCCGCGCCTTCACCGCCCGCTCTGGAGCCACGTCGCAGCGTCCTTCGCGTGGTACGTGACGACGAGGTCGGCGCCGGCGCGGCGGATCCCGGTCAGCACCTCGAGGACGACCGCGCGCTCGTCGAGCCAGCCGTTCGCGGCCGCCGCCTTCACCATCGCGTACTCGCCGCTGACGTTGTACGCGGCGAGCGGGAGCTCGGGGAAGCGCTCGCGCACGGAGCGAACGACGTCGAGGTAGCCGAGCGCCGGCTTGACCATGAGCGCGTCCGCGCCCTCCTCGACGTCGAGCGCGACCTCGCGCAGCGCCTCGCGCGCGTTCGCAGGATCCATCTGGTGCGAGCGCCGGTCGCCGAACGCGGGGGCGCCCTCGGCCGCCTCGCGGAACGGGCCGTAGAACGCGGAGGCGTACTTCACCGCGTACGAGAGGATCGCGACCCCTGCAGCGCCCTCGCCGTCGAGCGCGCCGCGGATCGCGCCGACCATCCCGTCGATCATCCCGCTCGGCGCGACGACGTCCGCGCCGGCCTCGCCGTGCGAGACCGCGATCCGCCCGAGCACCTCGAGCGTCTCGTCGTTCAGCACGTCGCCCTCGGCGTCGAGCAGTCCGCAGTGGCCGTGGTCGGTGTACTCGCACATGCAGACGTCCGTCACGACGACGAGCTCCGGGCTCGCGTCCTTCAGCGCGCGGATCGCCTGCTGGACGACCCCGTCCTCGGCGAAGCTCTCCGAGCCGTGCGGATCCTTCGCGCTCGGGATGCCGAAGAGGAGAACCGCCTTCACGCCGAGCGCCGCGAGCTCGCGCGCCTCGCCCGCGAGCCGATCGACCGACAGCTGCTCGACGCCCGGCATCGACGAGATCGGGTTCCGGATGCCGTCGCCGGGGACGACGAAGAGCGGGATAGACGAAGTCGGAAGGCTCGAGCGTCGTCTCGCGCACGAGGTCGCGAAGCGCCGCCGTTCGGCGCAGCCGACGCGGCCGCTTCGCCCCCGGCGCGGTGCGCAGGGCGTCGAGCGGCTGGAACGACGTCACGAGGTTTCCCCGAAATGCGACACGAGCGCACGAATGATGCCGTCCGACGTCGTCTCGTCGGCGACGAGACCGACCTTCAGCCCGACCTCGCGCGCGACTTTCGCAGTCTTCGGCCCGATGCAGACGAGCATCGCGCCTCCTCCGGCGCCACCGGCGGCCGCAAGGCTGCGGCACGCGGAGCCGCTCGCAAGAACGACCGCGTCGGCGATCCGGAGCGGGAGGATCCCCCACATCGGCGGCTCGACGAGAACCGTGCGGTACGCGACGACGACGTCGACCTCTGCCCCCTGGCCGCGCAGCTCGTCGGCGAGCGCAGGCTCGGCGATGTCGGCCTGCGGCATGAGCACGCGCTTGCCTGTCGAGCTCGCCGAGGCCGGCGGCGATGTCCTCCGAGGCGCGCGAGGCGACGAACGCCGGCTCGACTCCGCGCTCGCGAATCGCGTCCGCGGTGACCGGGCCGACGGCAGCAACGCGCGGGCCGGCGAGCCCTGCCAGCCCCTCGCTCACCGCAGCGACGCCGTTCACGCTCGTGAGGACGATCCAGTCGTAGCGTCGAGAAACTCGCGATGGCGTCAGCGAGCGCGCCGCGATCCTCGGCGTCGCGAATCTCGATGAGCGGCACGAGCGTGACCTCCGCGCCGAGGCGCTCGAGCTCGTCGGCGAGGGGCTTCGCCTCGGGCCGGGTGACGACGATGCGCCGTCCGGATAGTGGTTGGTCAGTCACGGATCGCCGCCAGTATGCGGTCTGCGCCGGCGGCGAGTGCGTCCTGCGCGAGTCGCTCGCCGAGCTCCCGCGGCTCGCCCTCTCCCTGGACCCGGACCATCTGACCTCCATCGACGGATGCGACGAGACCCTGGAGACGAACACGAGGGGTCGTCGTCGCCGTCGCGAGCGCTGCGACCGGCGCGGCGCAGCCCGCTCCGAGAGTGCGCAGGAAGGCGCGTTCGGCGGTCGTCTCCGCGCGGGCTGCGGGGTCGTCGAGCTCGCCGAGACGCGCGAGCAGCGCGTCGTCGCCGGCACGACACTGGACGGCGAGCGCGCCCTGGCCGGGCGCGGGCAGCATCGTCTCGGGCGAGAGCCACTCCGTGACCTCGTGCTCGAGACCGAGCCGGAGAATGCCGGCGGCCGCGAGGAGCGCCCCGTCGTACTCGCCCGCGGCGACCTTCCCGATCCGCGTGTCGACGTTTCCCCGGATCGAGCGGATCTCGAGATCGGGCCGAAGCGCGCTCAGCTGGGCGGCGCGCCGCAGGCTGCTCGTCCCGACGACGGCTCCTTTCGCCAGGTGGGCCAGCGACTGGCGCTCGCGCGCGACGAGACAGTCGCGCACGTCCTCCCGCCGCGTCACCGCGCCCACGACGACGCCTTCCGCATCCTCCGTGGGCAGATCCTTCAGCGAGTGCACCGCGAGGTCGATCTCGCCGTCCCGGAGCGCCCGCTCGAGCTCCTCGGTGAAGAGCCCCTTGCCGCCGATCTCGGGCAGCGGCTCGCCCGTCGCCTGGGTGCGGTCGCCCGCCGTCGCGATCACTCGCGTCTCGCACTCGAGGTCCGGCCAGGCGGCCGTCAGCAGGCCGATGACCGCGTCGGTCTGCACCCGCGCGAGTGCCGAGGCCCGGGTTCCGAGGGTGACCGCCGCCTGCCGCGGCGGAGCGCTCACTGATCGCTCGGGGCGGAGAGGCCGAACAGGTTGCGGACGGCGTCGGCGACCTCGTCCGCATCGCCGGTGCCTGCTCGCTCGCGCGCGCGCACCGTCGGGTCGTGGAGAAGCCGCTTCACGAGCGTTCGCGACAGGTGCTCCATCCGCTCGGCGACGGCCGGATCGACCTCGCCGAGATCCTTCAGCGCTCGCTCGACCTCGCGCGCGCGGATCGACTCCGCCTGCTTGCGCAGCTCGGAGAGGAGCGGCTCGACCTCGAGCTCGCGGTAGCGCCGGCCGAAGTCCTCGACCTCGCTGTCGACGACGGCCTCGACCCTGGGAACCTCGCGGAGCCGCGCCGCCATCGCGCCGTCGAGCCCGGCGCGCAGATCGTCGACGTCGAAGAGCCTGACGCCCGCGACATCGCCTGCCTCGCGCTCGACGTCCGCCGGAACGGCGAGATCGACGAGGACGAGCGGGCGGTCGGCGCGACTCGCCATCGCCGCGCGCACGACGTCGGCGCCGACCACGGGAGCCTCGGACGACGTCGCGGTGATCGCGATGTCGGCAGCCGTCAGCGCGGACTCGAGCTCGGTGAGATCGTGCGCGGACGCTCCGAAGCGCTCGGACACCTCGACCGCGCGATCCTTCGTCCTGTTCGCGACGGCGACGTCGGCGATCCCGCGACCTTCGGTCGCCTTCAGCGTCTGCAACCCGATTCGACCTGCGCCGACGACGAGAACGTGCTTCTCGCGAAGATCCCCCAGCGCGCCTTCGGCGAGCGCGAGGGCCATCGAGCTCGCGGTCGCCGGGTTCGCGCCGATCGCGGTCTCCGAGCGAGCGCGACGGCCGGACGAGATCGCCGTGCGGAAGAGGAGCGTCAGTCCAGGCCCGACCGTTCCGGCCGCCCGGCCGGAGCCGAACGCGTCACCGACCTGGCCGAGGATCTCCGCCTCGCCGAGGACGAGCGAGTCGAGGCCCGCTGCGACGCGACAGAGATGGCGCGCGACGTCCTCTCCCGAATGCACGTAGAGGTGGTCGAGCAGGAGCTCGCGCGAGACGCCGTGCGCCGTCGAGAGCGCATCGACGAGCTCGTCGCGCGCGTCGTCGACACCGGAGGTCAATCGCGCGTAGAGCTCGACGCGGTAACACGTCTGCAGCACCGCGTGCTCGAGGACGGCCGGGCAGCGCTCCGCGCCGGGGCCGAGCGCGCCGATGCGCTCGCGGAGCTCGACCGGAGCGGTGCGATGGCTGAGCCCGAGACAGACGAGTCGGTGCACGCGCTGCAGACTCCTACTCGGCTCGATCGTCGAGAATCGCTGCGATGCGCGCGCTCGGGATCGACGTGGGTGGGACGTTCACGGATGCCGTGCTGCTCGAGGACGGTGCGATCCGCATCGCGAAGGTGCCGACGGCCGCGCGGCAGCAGGACTCCGTCGTCGCCGCTGCCGCCGCCGTCGGGCGCAGCCGACGTCGACCGCTTCACGCACGGCACCACGATCGCGACGAACGCGCTCCTCGAGCGGCGCGGCGCGCGCACGGCGCTCGTCACGAACGAGGGCTTCGAGCACGTCCTCCACCTGCGCCGACAGACGCGCGCGCACCTCTACCGCCCGTGCGTCCATCACTCGCCGCCGCTCGTCCCGCTCGAGCGCTGCGTGGGCGTGCGCGGGCGCACCGGCCCGGACGGCGAGCTCGTCCCGCTCGACCTCGACACGCTCCCGGAGATCGACGCGGAGGCGATCGCCGTCTCGCTCCTCTTCTCGTTCCGCGACCACGAGCCCGAGCGCCGCGTCGCCGAGGAGCTGAGGCGTCGCTATCCGTCCGCGCACGTCGTCGCGTCGCACGAGGTCGCGCCGGAGTTCCGCGAGTACGAGCGCGCCTCGACGACCGCCGTGGACGCGTACCTCGGCCCCGTCCTCTCGCGCTACCTCGGCGCGCTCGGGGGAGCGTGCTCCGCTGCAGGGCTTCCGGCACCGCTCGTGATGCGCTCCTCGGGCGGCCTCGCGACGCTCGAGGAGGCGGCCGCGCACGCTGCGTTCGCGCTCCTCTCCGGGCCTGCTGCCGGGGTCGTCGGCGCAGCGAGGCTCGCGGCGCTCGCGGGCTTCGAGAACGCGCTCTCGTTCGACATGGGCGGCACCTCGACGGATGTGTGCGCGATCGTCGAAGGTGAGGCGCGGCGCGAGCACGAGCGCCTGGTGGACGGCCTGCCGATCCGTCTGCCGACCCTCGCCGTGCACACCGTCGGCGCCGGCGGTGGCTCGATCGTCCGGCTCGACGAAGGCGGGGCGCTGCGCGTCGGCCCGGAGAGCGCAGGCGCCGATCCCGGGCCTGCCTGCTACGGGCGGGGCGGTACCCGCGCGACCGTGACCGACGCGAATCTTCTCCTCGGGCGCCTGCCGTCGACCCTGCCCGGCGGGATCGCGCTCGACACGGCGGCCGCCGAGCGGGCGCTGGGAGCGGTCGACCCGTCCGGCGTGATCGACGTCGTGAACGCGGAGATGGTGCGCGCGCTGCGCGTCGTCTCGGTCGAGCAGGGGCTCGATCCACGCGACTTCGCGCTCGTCGCGTTCGGTGGCGCCGGCCCGCTGCACGCGTGTGCGCTCGCGGAGGAGCTCGGGATGAAGACCGTGCTCGTCCCGGCCGCCGCCGGAGTGCTCTCCGCGCTCGGCCTCGTCGCCGCCGACGAGCGGCGAGACGCGGTGCGGACGTACGTCACTCCCCTCGCCGACGCGGGCGAGCTTCCCGACGAGGGCGAAGCGGACCTGCGCTACGTCGGCCAGTCGTTCGAGCTGCCCGTCGCGCTCGGCCCCGGTCTCGTCGAGCGCTTCCACGAAGCGCACGAGGCGCGGTACGGCTACGCGGATCGCGACCGCGCGATCGAGCTCGTCGCGGTGCGAACGGCCGAGATCCGCGCTGCGCCACCTCTCACGGTGACCGGCCCCGCCGCTCACCGCCCGAGGCCCGCAGGTGCTCGAGCTCGACGGCGCGACCGCATGGATCCCGGCGGGCTGGTCGGGCGAGACCGACGCGCACGGAACGCTCGTGCTCAGGAGGCCGTCGTGATCGACATCGAGCTGCAGGTGATCGGCGCGTCGCTGCGCGCGATCGCGGAGGAGATGGGCGCGGCGCTGATCCGCTCGGCGTTCTCGGCGAACATCAAGGAGCGGCGCGACTGCTCGACTGCGCTGTTCGACGAGCGCGGCCGCATGGTCACGCAGGCGGAGCACATCCCCGTCCATCTCGGGGCGATGCCCGAGGCGGTCGCCGCGGTGATGGCGCACGACCCGGCGCCGGGAGAGCCGTGGATCCTCAACGACCCGTACGCCGGCGGAACGCACCTGCCGGATCTCACGATCGTCACGCGCACCGAGCTCGGCTATGCCGTGACGCGCGCGCACCACGCGGACGTCGGCGGCTCCGAGCCGGGAAGCCTGCCTCCCGGCTCGCGCACGCTCGACGAGGAGGGCGTGATCATTCCTCCGACCCGGCTCGACGACGCGACGCTCGAGTCGCTCGTCTCGCGGATGCGGAATCCCGACGAGCGTCGCGGCGACCTTCGCGCGCAGCTGGCCGGGAACCGACTCGCCGAGCGGCGCGTCGCCGAGCTCTGCGCACGGCGAGGCCGGGGGCGAGTCACGGCCGCGATGGACGAGCTCCTCGCCTACTCCGAACGCGTCGTCCGCGCAGCGATTCGCGAGCTTCCGGACGGCCGCTTCGAGGGCGCCGACGTGCTCGAGACGCCGATGGGCCTGCTCGACATCCGTGCGGCCGTGACCGTCGCGGGCGACTCGATCGACATCGACTTCGACGGCACCGCGCCCCAGTACGAGGGCAACCTCAACTGCCCGCTCGCGGTCACGCGCTCGGCCTGCTTCTACGTCGTGCGCTGCCTGACCGCGCCAGACCTCCCCGCTTCGGGAGGCGCCTTCGTCCCCGTGACGGTGCGCGCTCCCGAGGGCTCTCTCGTCAACGCGCGCTCACCGGCCGCCGTCGCCGCGGGGAATACCGAGACGTCGAGCCGCATCACCGACGTCGTCTTCGACGCCTTCTCCAAGGCGATCGCCGTGCCCGGCACAGGGGCAGGGGACGATGAACAACACGGTCCTCGGCAACGACCGCTTCACGTACTACGAGACGATCGGCGGCGGCCAGGGCGCCTGCCCTGACGCAGACGGGCCGTCGGCGGTGCACGTCGCGATGTCGAACACCTTCAACACGCCGGCCGAGGCGCTCGAGCTGGCGTATCCGCTTCGGGTGGAGCGCTACGAGCTGCGTGTTGGCTCGGGCGGCGAGGGCCTGCACCGCGGCGGAGACGGCGTCATCCGCGAGCTGCGCATCCTCGAGCCGTGCCGCCTCTCGCTCCTGTCCCAGCGCCGCGCCCTGGCACCGCGCGGCGCCCGAGGTGGCGAGGACGGGCAGCCCGGGCGGAACTTCCTGAACGGCGAGGAGCTTCCCGCGATCGCGAACCTCGACCTGAAGCCGGGCGACCTCCTCCGCATCGAGACTCCCGGTGGCGGCGGCTGGGGCGCCCGCGCTAGAGGCGATAGAGCGTGAAGCGCTCGTCCGAGTAGACAACCGGGAGGTCGAGCTCGAGGTCCGTGCGCAGCGCGTCGACGACGACGTACTCCGCGCCGTAGTCGCGCGGGATCGCGAGGTCGCCCGTTCGGAAGAAGCGGCGCGCGTCGCGATGCGCGCTCGTACGGCCGGTTCTCCTCGGTGTCGGCGACGTGGCCGGGCGGCGCGACCGCGATGTAGACGGGCGCGAACGCCGCGAGGCGGAAGCTCGTCTCGGAGTCGGAGTAGACGATCGTGCCCGCCTCGACCTCGTCGCGCACGGCGCCGACGAGCCCCTGCGAGAGCGTCGCGATCTCGGGCGGGCCGGCCGGTTCCAGTCGAGGAGCCCCCCGCCGTACACCGGGATGAGGAACGCGGCGGCGGCGAGCGACGCGCCGGTCTCGAGCGCGGGTCGCCGCCGGACGAACCCGACGACGAGCGCGGCCACGGCACCCACGACCGCGAACCATGCGATCCACGCCGGCGCGGGATCGCGGAGGACGTAGTCGAAGTCGCCGGGGTAGACGATCTGCAGAAACATCCCGAAGCCGAGCGCGAGCGGGAGCAGCAACGGCCCGACCAGGCGCGCGAGCACGGCCATCCCGCCGGCGAACGCGAACGCGAACGGGAGAAACCCGGCCGCCCGACGCGCCTGCGAGATCGAGACGAGATCCGCGAGCGAGGTGAACAGGAACGGCAGGAGCATCGCCGCGAACACCGCGAGCGAGCCGCCCACGACGTACGCCGCCCAGCGCCGGCGCGCGGCGAACCCCGCGAGCGGGATGAGCAGCAGCGCCGCGATCGCGACGGCACCCGCGCGCGTGAACACCTCGGGCGCGAGGTTGTACGACGTGTCCGAGTGGACGACGAGCTGACTGCCGTACTGCTCGAATGCGCGCTGCAGCTCGTCGGCGTCGGGCGACGACCGAGCGCGTGTCGTTCACGATCGGGCGGAGCCAGAGCATGAAGAGCGCGGCGGGAACGACGAGCGCACCGAGCGCCAGCGCGCCCGCGCGGACGTCCGCCCGCTCCCACAGCGCGCGCACGACGAGGAAGCCGACGAACGGGATCCAGAGGAAGATCGCGTACGTCGGATGCACGACCGCGAGCACGAACCCCGCAGCCGCGGTCGAGGCGACGAGCCCGAGCGACGGACAGGCGTACGGACTCGAGCGCCAACGCGAGCGCAGCCGGCACGAGGAGCTGGCGTGACGACGTGGCCGGCAACGAGAGGAACACATACGCCCCGCCCATCCCCGGCGCGAAGGCGATCATCGCCACCTGCGCGGCCGCGGTCACGCCCGCCGCCCACGTCCGCCGGAACAGCGCCCAGCCGGCCTCGAAGGCGACGAGAACCGCGAGCGGCGCGAGGATCGACGGAAGGTGCGTGACGACCCGCTCCGGATCCTCGCCCGCGACCTTCGCGATCAGCGCGATGAAGCCGTGCCAGAGCGGAAACGCGTAGCCGGGGTGCAGGCTGCCGTCGGCGAACTCGGAGACCCGCTCGAGCGACAGGTCGTCGAGCTCGAGCAGCTTCCGCGCACGCGCGAGGTGGAAGAGACCGTCACCTTGCACCGACGGCGCCGCGACCCACAGGAGCACGCCGACGATCGCGCCCCAGAAGAGCGCCCAGGCACGCCGAGGAACGGTCTCGGCGGCGGGCCAGCGCCGGAAGCGGCGGAGCACGGCCGCGGCGACGGCGACGAGAACGAGCAGTACGAGCGTCAGCGTCAGCGTCGAGCCGAGCGCGAAGGTGATCGCCAGCGCCCCGAACACGGCGACGAGCGACCACGCGAGGGTCGCCGACACGCTGTGCACACCGAGCGTTCGCGCGAGCAGCCACCCGGGCGCGAGGACGACCGCGGTGGCGAACGCAAGCTTGAGGTAGAGGAGAACCATCAGCGCCCGAGCAGCGCAGCCGCGTCGCCGGACGCGAGCCACGCCGCGCCGTCGCGGTACGCGCGCCCACGCTCGCCGCGGAACACGAGCCCGCGAAGACGCAGCGACGCGAGGAGCAGACGGCGCGCGCGCTCGGCCTCCTTCGCGCCGCGGTGCTTCCAGAGGAAGAGCAGATGGCCGCGGAGGTTCTCGCGGTAGAGGCGACCGCTGTGCGACGCGCCGCGCACGTGCACGCACTCGGCGCCGGGAAAGAAGACGACCTCCCAGCCGGCCTCGCGGAACCGGTAGCACCAGTCCGTCTCCTCGCTGAAGAGGAAGTAGTCCTCGTCGCAGTCGCCGACCTGCGCGATCGCCTCGCGCCGCAGGAGCATGCAGGCGCCCATGACGACCTCGACCTCGCGCACCTCGTCGTGGTCGAAGCCGCCGGCGTAGAACGCGTTCAGCGCAGACGAGCCCGGCGCGAGCTTGCGCAGGAAGAGGTACTCGGTCGCGAGCCGCCAGACGGTCGGGTAGCCGCGAACCGAGCGCTGCAGCGTCCCGTCCGGGTTGAGGAGCCGCGGACCGACGACCGCGGCGCGCGGGCGCGTGTCGGCAAAGTCGCAGAGGCGATCGAGCGCGCCCTCGAGGAGCCACGCGTCCGCGTTGAGGAGCAGCACGTACGTGCTCGACGTCTCGCGCACGCCGATGTTCCAGCCCGCGCCGAGACCGCGATTCTCGGCCTCGACGACCTTCACCTCGGGAAAGCGCTCGCGGACGAACGCGACGGTTCCGTCGCTCGAGCCGTTGTCGACCACGACCGTCTCCACTCCACGCAGCGAGTCGAGGCACTGCTCGATCCACGGCAACGCGTCGTACGTCACGACGACCGCGGCCACGCGCGGCGCGTCAGCCATGCTCGACCTCGGGACGAGCCCCACAGCGCAGCCCGTCGCGCAGCATGATCAGCCCACCGGGGAACGCCAGGAGCAGCGTGACGAGGAAGAAGAGGAATCCAGCCGCGAAGGCCTGGTCGGAGCCGACGCCGACGCTGCCGAGGAAGCTCACGAAGAATGCCTCGCGCACGGCGATGCCGTTCAGCGTGAACGGCACGAGCATGACGAGGAGGTAGGAGCGGGCCGAAGACGTAGTAGATGCGCGGGTCGAGGTCGATGCCGACGGCCCTTGCGCACGCCCAGATCGAGAGGATCCGGACCGCGTGCGTCGACGAGCGTGACGCCGAACAGCTTCCCACAGGAGCCTCGGACGCGACCGAAAGTGGTGGACGCCCTCGTAGAACGAGCGCAGCGGCCCCGCGATCCGGAGTCGCTCGAGGAGCGGCTCGATCCGGCGCAGGAGCGGTCGGGCAGAGCGCGCGAAGAACAGAAATCCGAGCACGAGCGTCCCGAACACGAAGAGACCCTCGAGCCAGAGGTACGCACCGACGTCGTAACGCGCCGATCGGAGAGCACGAAGCCGATCGCCCCGAGCGAGAACGGTCGCGGCTCCGCCGAGCCCACGCTCGAGCACGACGGTTCCCGTGACGACCGTCGCTCCGGCCCGGGTGCCGTGCGCACGGTCTCCACGACCCGCACCGCATCGCCTCCCAGCGGCGGTCGGGAGCACCTGGCCCGCCGTGTACGCGACGAAGTACGCACGTGTGAGCCACGGCACGCGCTCGTAGATCCCGTGCGCCTCCAGGAGACGTCCCCAGCGCCACGCGAGAACGGGGACCGTGACGAACATGATGAACGTCGCCAGCGCGAACCAGGCGAGATTCGTGTCCGCGAGGACGTCGAGCGTCGTCGAGAGCTCGATCTTCCACACGAGGTACGCGATCGCCGCGGCCGTCAGGACGAGCGTCCCGACCTGCCGCGTCCTACGCGTCATGCACCCGTGCGGCCGCGCACCTCACGCGGCGACGGTACCAATGAGATTGGTCGGGGTTGGACTTCGGTCCGACCCCGACACCGTCTCAGCTCTGAGCTACCTCGCGCGCGGGGCGCGAGCGGCCCTCGACCTCGAGCCGCGGCAGCCAGTCGAGCCAGCGCGGGAGGTACCAGTTCCACTCGCCCAGGAGCTTCATCAGGCTCGGGAGCACGACCGAGCGAATCACGGTCGCGTCGAGGAGCAAGGCCACCGCGACGCCGAAGCCCATCTGCTGGAACATGATCAGGTCGCCACGCGCGAAGCCTGCGAAGACGGCGACGATGATCAGCGCCGCGCCGGTGATGATCCGTGCGGTCGACGCGACACCGAAGGTCACCGCGTCGGTCGTGTCGCCCGTCTCGTCGTACCGCTCGCGGATCCGGCTCAGCAGGAACACCTGGTAGTCCATCGAGAGCCCGAAGAGCACCGAGAACAGGAACAGCGGCACCCACGCCTCGATCGAGTCCGTCTGCTGGAATCCGAGCAGATCCGCGCCCGAGCCCGTACTGGAAGACGCCGACGAGGAGGCCATACGCGGCGGCGACCGAGAGCAGGTTCAGGAGAACCGCGGTCGCCGCGACCACGACGGACCGGAAGACCACGGTCAGCAGGACGAACGTCAGGAGCAGCACGAACGCGATGACGAAGGGCGCCGGGTCGATCACGGAGTCGAAGTAGTCGACGTTCTCGGACGACGTACCGGCGACCAGGACCTCCGCCGACGTCGCAGAGAAGACATCAGGGATGACGTCGTCGCGAAGCTCGCGAACCGCGGCGACCGTGTCGTCGGATGACGGGTCGCCGACGACGGCCACGGAGAGCACGGCCGTCTCGCCGTCGCTCGACCGGCGGACCGTGCCCTCGCCGAAGCGCTCGTCGGCACCGAGCCGCGACTCGAGCTCGGCAAGCGCGCTGGAGACGTCTGCGTCCGAAGCGCCGCCCGAGACGACGATCTCGACGGGGTCCGTCGTGATACCCGGGAACTCGCTCTCGAGCGCGAGGAAGCCCTGCTTCGAGATGAAGCGGTCGGGGAGGCTCGTGACGCCGTTCGTCCCGACCTTCATCCCGAGGACGGGCGCGGCGAGGATCAGGAGGAACGCGGTCGAGAGGGCGAAGCTGAGCCCGGGGCGCCGGAGGACGCGCCTGATGATCGCGCCCCAGAAGCGCCCTTCGGGGTTCTCGGCGTCGTAGGACTTCTTGCCGACGAACGGGATGCGAAGCGCATTCACGCGGTCGCCGAGCAGGCCGAGGAGCGCGGGCAAGAGGGTCGTCGCGGCGGCGACGGAGACGATGCCGACGAGAATCGCGCCGACGGCGAGCGCTGCGCATGATCGAGTTGGGGACGAGGAGCATCCCGAACATCGCGACGACGAACGCCGTGCCGCTGAAGACGACGGCGCGGTTCGCCGTTCCACCGGACGCGGCGATCGCATCCGTCTTCTCGAGCCCCTTCGCCCGCTCCTCGCGATAGCGCGAGACGACGAACAGGGAGTAGTCGATCCCGAGCGCGAGACCCATCCCGATGAGCATGTTCACGACGAAGATCGAGAGCTCGAACTGCTGGGCGAGGATCGCGGTGAGCCCGAGCGCGACGACGATCGCGATGATCGCCATCAGGAGCGGGATGAGCCCGGCGACGACCGCGCCGAAGACGAGAAGCAGGATGATCAGGGCAGCGGGAAGCCCGAACTGGAGCTCGCCCTTCTCGAGGTCCTCCTGCGAGAGGAGGTTGAAGTCGTGGTCGAGCGCCCGGTCGCCGGCGATCGAGACGTCGAAGGCCGGATCCTCGTTCGCCGCCTCGAGTGCGTCGATCACCGCCGGCGTCTCCCCGTCGTCCAGGATCGCGATCGAGACGAGGGTCGCCTTGCGGTCTTCCGAGACCGCCGCGGTGGACGGCTCCGTCAGGTACGAGCGCGGGTTCAGCGCTTGCTCGTCGGCTTCCCGGATGAGAGCGCCGGCGAACGCTCGGAACTCCGGGGCGTCCACGGTGTATCGCTCGGAGCGAATGACGACGACGTCCGTCGTGAACGTCTCCGGATTCGGTGGGAACGCGCGGGCGATGGCGTCGATCGCGCGCTCGGACTCGGGGTTGTTCGTCGGCGCACCCTCGGTGGTCAGGCTGTCGCCGAGGAGGGCACCGATCGCGGCGATCGCGAGGACGGAGGCGACGATCCACGCTCCGATCGTCCGCCACGGGTGCCGCGCGCTGGCGGTGGTGATGGTCTGGTCGAGAGCTTCACGGACATCGCCTCCTTCCTCGTTTGACGGGCTTACGCTGCTTCGAGTTGCGGGACGAGCTCGCCGTCGTGCTCGGAGACCGACACGGCACGGCTCTTTCGCGGGATCAGGAGCGAGACGAGCGAGCCGGCGGCGAGCACGGCCGCGCCGACCCAGAGCGCAGGGACGATCCCGTCGGTGAAGGTCTCGGGCGACTCGTAGCCGCCGTAGCGCACGAAGATCGACGCCATGACGGCGACCCCGAGAACGCCGCCGACCTCGCGGATCGAGTTGTTCGCCCCGGACGCCTTGCCCTCTTCCGACGGGCGAACGGCGGACAGCACGACGTTGGCGACCGGCGCGAAGAACAGCGCCATCCCGATGCCGGAGAGGATGAACGGCCCGACGAACGACGCGTAGGCCGTCGTCGCAGATGAGACCGCTGCGATCCAGCCGAGCCCGACGGCCTGCAGCGCGAGCCCCGTCGCCATGAGCGGCCTGCCGCCGATGCGATCGGAGAGCGCGCCCGCGATCGGCGCGACGAACATCGGCATGAGCGTCCACGGGAGGATGCGCAGGCCGGCGCCGAGCGGCGAGTAGCCCTGCGCCGTCTGGAAGAACTGGCTCAGCAGGAAGATCGAGCCGAACATCCCGAAGTACATGAGCAGCGATGCGCCGTTGGCGGCCGCGAACGCCCGGTTGCGGAAGAACCGCATGGGGAGCATCGGCTGCGGCGTCCGGCGTTCCCACGCAACGAACGCCAGCGAGGAGCGCTGCGCCGATCGCGAGCGCAGCGACGATGGACGGGCTCGTCCAGCCGTCGCCGTTTCCGTGGATGAGGCCCCAGACGATCCCGAGCAGTCCGCCGCTCGCCAGCGCGAGGCCGGGGATGTCGAGCGCCTTGTCGGGCCCGGTGCTCTCGCGGAGCAGCGACGCGAGCGGAAGCAGGACGATTCCGACGGGGACGTTCAGCCAGAAGATCCACTGCCACGAGATTCCGTCGACGACGGCACCGCCGACGAGCGGGCCCATCGCGACGGCGAGCCCCGCGATCCCCGACCACGCACCGAGCGCGAGGCCGCGCTTCTCACGCGCGACGGCCGCGCTGAGGATCGTCAGCGTCAGCGGCGTCACGATGGCCGCGCCGAATCCCTGCACGGAGCGGGCCGCGATCAGCCACTCCGCCGACGGCGCCATCGCGGCGGCTGCCGAAGCAGCGGTGAAGATGGCGACGCCGATCATGAACATGCGCTTGCGTCCGAAGCGATCGCCCAGCGCGGCTCCGGTGAGCACGAACACGGCGAACGTCAGGGTGTAGGCGTTCACCGTCCACTCGAGCTCCTCGATCGTCGCACCGAGGTCCACGCGAATGACGGGAAGCGCCGTCGAGACGACGAGGTTGTCGAGCACGACCATGAAGAGCGCGATCGACGTGATGACGAACGTCCAGAGCGTGCGCGACCCGGCTTTCATCGTTGCCTCCTGGAGCTCGAACTGTTGTGATCTAGTGACTGATTACTCAGCATCTGGAGAAAAAAGAGAAGCGCCTTCATGATTCGTCCTCCTTGCACCCCTCGGCCAGGCGAACGGCCCAGGCGTCGTTGGTCTCGTTCGCGATCGAGTACTGCATCGCGGCCAGCACGTTCATGAGCATTCCCTTCGCGAAGAACTGCGCGACCGTCACGCGATCGGCGCCGGAGACCGTCTCGACGTAGTCGACGAGGCGCCCGAATCCGCGTGCCGTAGCCTCGCGAATGTCGTCGTCCTCCACCGAGGCCGCGTACGACTGCAGCTGGCCCTGGAGCATCGTGCTGTCACTCTCGAGCGACTCCGCGTAGGCGTGGCCGATCGCCTCGAGCGCGGCCGAGCCGGACGTTCCCGAGGCCGCAGCGCGAAACGACTCGAGCGTTCGCGCGAAGCAGTCGTCGATGACGGCGATGAAGAGCTCCTTCTTCGACCCGAAGAGCCGGAAGAGATAGGGCTGCGAGATGCCCGCGCGACGCGCGATCGCATCGGTGGAGGCGCCGTGCAACCCGCGAAGCGCGAACTCCACGTTCGCCGCCTCGAGGACGGCGACGCGCCGTTCGCCTGCCGTCTGCCTGGGAGCCGTGGTTGCCATGGTCGAGGAAGTTAGCACTCACTCACAACGAGGTCAAGACCTTCGCGACCCGCTCGACCTCGGCCTCGGTCGTCGTCGTCGCGAACGGGAGCGCGAGCGCGCGCTCGAAGGCGCGGTCGGCGCCGGGGAACGCGCCCTGTGCGCGGTACGGCTCGAGGTGGTGGAGCGCCCACGTGCCGATCTGCGCCTCGATGCCCGCGTCGCGAAGCGCCGCGAGCGCGTCGTCGCGGCGGTCGAGCTGGACGACGTAGGCCTGCCAGCCGTGGCGGTCGCCCTCGGCCGCACTCGGTGTCAGCACGTGGTGCTCGAGCCGCTCCGCGTACCAGCCCGCGACCCGCTCGCGAGCCGCCAGCAGCTCCTCGAGCCGCGCCAGCTGCGGGATGCCGACGGCGCAGAGAAGATCCGGCAGGCGGTAGTTGAATCCCGGAGAGGGCATGTCGCCGAGCGTGGCCCAGCCGTGGTGCCGGAGGCGACGAACCGCCGCGTCGAGCGCCGCTTCGTCCGTCGTGACCGCGCCGCCCTCCCCCGTCGTCACGATCTTGCGCGGGTGGAACGAGAGACACGCCGCGACGCCGAGCGCGCCGCACGGAGTTCCGCGGTACTGCGCGCCGAGCGCGCCGGCGGCGTCCTCCAGGAGCACGACCTCCTGCGGCACGGCGGTCTGCAGCGCCTCCCACTCGACCGGACGCCCGAAGAGATGCACCGCCATGACGGCGCGCGTTCTCGGCGTGACCGCGGCGGCTACGGCAGCGACGTCCAGGTTGAAGGTGTCGGGGTCGATGTCGACCAGAACCGCCTTCGCGCCGCACAGCTCCACCGCGTTCGCCGTCGCCGGGAACGTGTACGCGGGGACGATCACCTCGTCGCCCGGCCCGATCTCGAGCGCGAGCAGGGCGAGATGGAGCGCGGCCGTCCCGGACGACACGGCTGCCGCGTGCGCGGTGCCGACGGCCTGCGCGACGGCGGCCTCGAACTCCTCGACCTTCGGGCCCATCGTGAGCTGCCCGGTGCGCACGACCTCCGCGACCGCCGCGAGCTCGGCCTCCCCGACGTCCGGCCGCGCGAGCCGGATCGGCTCCGTCATCTTCCCCGCAGATCCGGAATCTGCGAAGGCAGATTCCGGATCGCGACAATCCCTG
This sequence comes from uncultured Gaiellaceae bacterium, assembly GCA_963744285.1. Classification (GTDB taxonomy): domain Bacteria; phylum Actinomycetota; class Thermoleophilia; order Gaiellales; family Gaiellaceae; genus GMQP-bins7. The sequence goes on from CAVUTA010000007.1 coordinate 23,115, forward strand.
AAGCGGCCGCATGCGCGGCCGGTGCCGAGGCGACTCATCCGGCCCGTTGCTCGCGGTACCACGCGATCGTCCGCTCGAGCCCCTCGTCGAGGTCGACCTTGGCCTCGAAGCCGAGCAGCTCGCGCGCCTTCTCGATGTTCGGAATGCGGAGCTCGACGTCCGTGTAGTGGAGCGGCTGGAAGACGACCTCGCCGGGACAGCCCGTCAGGCGCTTCACCCGCTGGGCGAGATCGTGGATCGTGACCGCGGAGCGAGCGTTTCCGATGTTGAAGCTCTCGCCCACCGCGTTCTCGTGCTCGAGCGCGAGCAGTGCCCCGTCGACCATGTCGTCCACGTAGCACCAGGCGCGGATCTGCGAGCCGTCACCGTGGATCGTCAGGTCGCGTCCCGCGAGCGCGGCCTCGATGAACGCGCGAATGGCGCCTCCGCCGATCTGACCGGGGCCGTACACGTTGAACGGGCGCACCGACGTCGTCGGCAGGCCGAGCTCCGAGTGGTACGCGTGCGCCATGTGCTCGCCCGCGAGCTTCGAGACGGCGTACGTCCAGCGCGCCTCGCCGACGGAGCCGATCGTCGTCACGTGCGCCTCGTGCACGTTGAACGCGTGCTGGCCGAAGACCTCGCTCGTCGAGAAGTCGACGAGCCGTTCGATCGTCTCGCGTGCTCCGAGCGCCGCTTCCAGAACGTTGTACGTCCCGACCACGTTCACGCGCATCGTGCGCACGGGGCTCGCGAGAACCGTGTCCACTCCGGCGATCCCCGCGCAGTGGACGATGTGGGTCGCGCCGGCAAAGGCGTCCGCGAGCCGGCCGGGGTCGAGCACGTCGCCTTCGACGAAGGTGAAGTTCGGGTGGTCTGCGAGCGCGGTGCCGCCGAGCGTGTCGCGATGGAGGTTGTCGACGGCGACGACCTCGTTGTCGTCGACGAGCCGCCGCGCGAGCGTCGTGCCGATGAATCCCGCGCCGCCGGTGATGACGACGCGCTTTCCGCTCAGAGCCACGCGGCGAGTCTAGACGGGCGCCGCTCGCTACCCTGGGCGCATGCGCGGAATCGCCGTCCTCGCGCTCGGCGTCCTCGCACTCGTCGCCTGCTCGTCGCTCCAGGCGGGCACGTCAGCCGCGCACGTCGCTTCGCATCAGCTACTGGGAGGACGGCTCCGGCGCTCCCGACTCCGTGTGGACGCTGCGGTGCAGCCCTGCGGGCGGCTCGCTCGCACGACCGGCGCGCGCATGCACGAAGCTCGCCGCCGGCGGCGCGAAGCTCGTTCGCGTCAGTCCCTCCGGACGCCGTCTGCACGGAGATCTACGGCGGCCCGCAACGCGCGCGGGTCGTCGGGACCGTCGCGGGAAAGCGCGTCTGGACGACCCTCACCCGCACGAACGGCTGCGAGATCAGCCGCTGGGCCCGGCTCGTCTCCGTGGCTCCTGCCTCCGGGCGGCGTCGACGTAGCCGACGCGAGCCGCCGTTAGCATCGGCGGCCGTGACAACGGTTCTCTTCGTCGGCGCCGGACGCCACCAGCGCCGCGCCATCGAGCAGGCGCGGGCCCGCGGCCTGCGCGTGGCTGCGGTCGATCGCAACGCGGACGCGCCGGGCCTTGCGTCGGCCGACGTTCCGGAGGTCGTCGACTTCACGAGCGTCGCCGAGGTGATCGAGGTCGCGCGACGCGTCGGCGTCGACGGCGTGCTCACGGTGTCCGCCGATCGCGCAGTCCCCGTCGTGGCCGCCGTCGCCGAGGAGCTCGGCTTGCCGGGCATCGGAACGAAGACGGCGCACCTCCTCACCCACAAGCGCGCGATGCGCGACACGCTCGGTGCGAGCGAGCTCCCACAACCGCCGTACGCGAGCCTTCGCTCGCACGCGGACATCGACGCCGCGCTCGCCGTCGTCTCGTTCCCGGCCGTCCTCAAGCCGGTCGACTCGGGCGGACAGCGAGCCGTCTTCCGCATCGAGACGCGCGAGGAGCTCGAGCGCGACCTCGCCGACGCGATCGAGGAGTCGCCGACCGACGAGGCCCTCCTCGAGGAGTTCGTCGACGGCATCGAGCTGAACGGCATCGTGATCGCACGTGGCGGCGAGCCCGAGCCGATCACGCTCTCCGATCGCCTGAGGCCGCCGGGCGTCGGCTTCGGCGTCGGCTGGATCCACGTGTACCCGCCGTCGATCCCGCCCGCGCAGCTGCGCCTCGCCGAGGAGGTGGCGGTCGAGTCGGTGCGTGCGCTCGGCCTCCGCGATGCGATCGCGTTCCCGCAGCTCATCGCGTCGCCGGACGGCAGCGTGGCAGTCGTCGAGGTCGCCGCGCGAATTCCCGGCGGCCAGATGGCCGACCTCGTCCGTCACGCCGTCGGCGTCGATCTCGTGGACGTGGCGCTGCGCCAGGCGCTCGGCGAGGACGTCCCGGACGAGGTCGCGCTCCCGCGCTTCACGCAGCCGCTCGCGATCCGCTTCTTCACCGCGCAGCCCGGCCCGCTTCCGACCGGCGAGGTGACGAGGATCGGCAGCCTCGACGCCGTGCTCGCCTCGGAGGGGGTCGTCCAGGCGGACACCTACCTGCAGATCGGCGAGACGATCCGCCCCGTCCGCCGAGACGGCGACCGCCGCGGCTACGTCATCGCCGTCGGCGACACGCCCGCCGAGGCCCTCGCACGCGCCGAGCTCGCCGCGACGCGGCTCGAGGTCGAGGTCGCCGCATGAGCTGCAACTTCGAGCTCGACCACTACCGCGAGATCCTCGAGGCGGGCAAGACCGGCGGGTACCGCTTCGCGTTCTTCGGCAACGGCCCCGAACGCGGCGAGATCTACCTCCGGCACGACATCGACCTCTCCCTCGACGCCGCGCTCACCATGGCCGAGCTCGAAGCCGAGCACGGCGTCGCGACGACGTACCTCCTGATGACCGAATCCGTCTTCTACAACCTCGCCTCGAACGAAGGCGTCGCCGCGATCGCGCGGCTGCGCGAGCTCGGGCACGCGGTGGGCCTTCACGCCGTCCATCCCAACGTCGAGCTCGACGACCGCTTCGATCCGGTCGTCTCGTGGCACAACCCGCAGGCCGAGTACATGTCGCGGTCGATTCCGGGGGCGATCAACGTCTACGCGGAGCCGTACTTCGACCCGCCGACGTATCGCTCGGACTCGAACCAGCACTGGCGCTCGGGCTGCCCGCACGAGGAGCTCCGAGGCGGCGGCTTCCCGTGGCTCCAGATCCTCGTCCACCCGGAGATCTGGGTGTACCAGGGCGGGACGATGGGGCTGACGATGCGCTCGATGCTGAACGCGGAGAAGGCCCGACGGCTCGAGCAGCTCGCCGCCGACGGCATCGACCTTGACTGAGGCCCGACCGCTCCGCGTCGTCCACTGCCCGGTGAACACGGCCGGCGTGCCGTGGGCGAACGTGCAGGCGCTGCGGCGGCGCGGGGTCGACGCGCAGCTCGTCGTCTTCAATCGCTACACGCTCCACTCCGAGGCCGACTGGTCGCTCGAGCGCCGCGGCGGCTTCGTGCGCAAGCAGGCGACGCAGTGGTCGGCGCTCGCACGCCTGCTCCCGCGCACCGACGTCTTCCACTTCTACTTCGGCCTCACACTCGTCCCGCAGTCGGTGCAGTTCCCGATCCTCGGCGCGCTCCGCAAGAAGTCGGTCATGCACTACCTCGGCTCGGACATCCGCGGCAAGTCGCGCGAGGAGCTCGCATTCGGGAAGAAGGCAGGGGCGGAGATCGTCGGCTCGTACGACGCGATCCGCTGGGTGCCCGAGGCCGAGATGATCCCGCCCGGGATCGACGTCAAGGCGATCGCGCCGTCGCCGCCGAGCGACCGCGCGCGCCCGGTCATCCTCCACGCGCCGTCGTCGCGCCGACGCAAGGGAACGGAGGAGGTCATCGCCGCGTGCGCGGGGCTCGACGCCGATCTCGTCCTCGTGGAGGGGCTCCACCACGACGAGGCGTTCGAGCGCTACCGCGAGGCCGACATCGTCGTCGACCAGCTCAACGCGGGCTGGTACGGCCTCTTCGCGATCGAGTGCATGGCGCTCGGGAAGCCGGTCGTGACGTTCCTCCACGACGAGGCGGTCGCGCGCACGGAGAGCGGAGCTCGGCACCCGCGTGCCGATCGTGAGCGCGACGAAGGAGAATCTCCGCGCGCGGCTCGAGCCGTTGGTCGCGTCGGCCTCGGAGCGCAAGCGCATCGGCGCGGAGTCGCGCGCATACGTCGAGCAGGTGCACGATCTCGACCAGCGTCGCCGACCGCCTGCTCGCTCTCTACGCTCGCCTCTGAGATGGCTGCTCGGCGCGGAGCTCAGGCGGCTCGGCAAGCACTCGGCGATCTACGGGCTCGGCGGGCTCGTCTCGCGCATCCTCGCCGTCCTCCTCCTGCCGCTCTACACGCGCTACCTCTCGCCGTCCGACTACGGGAAGGTCGAGACGCTCATCGCGCTCACCACGGTCATCGGGATCGTGCTGCGCATGGGGATCCACAGCGCGTTCTTCCGCTTCTACTTCGACTCGAAGGATCCGGCGGACCGGCGCCGCGTCGTCCGCACGTCCTTCTGGTTCACGATGGCGATGGCGACCGCAGGGCTCGCCGGCGGGCTCCTGCTCGCCGCGCCGATCTCGGACCTGCTCTTCGGCTCGTCCGGCGACTCCGAGCTCGTCATGGCCGCATTCGTCGGGCTCTGGGCGGGGATGAACTACGAGCAGCTCACGTCGCTCTTCCGCGTCGAGGAGCGCTCGGTCGCCTTCGTCTCGGCCAGCCTCGCGAACATCTTCCTGACGATCGGCGCGACGCTGCTCCTCGTCGTCGTGCTCGACAAGGGGCCGATCGGCGTCATCGTCGGCAACTTCATCGGAACGCTCGTCGTCTACTTCGTGCTCGTGGGCTACCGGCGGGAGCAGCTCGGCCTCGAGTTCGACCGCGGGCTCCTGCGCGAGATGAACCGCTTCGGCGTTCCGCTCGTCCCGACGGCGCTCTTCCTGTGGGTGACGAACTTCTCGGACCGCCTCTTCCTCGTGAAGCTCGCCGACACGACAGGAGGTCGGCCTCTACTCCGTCGGCGTCCGCATCGCCTCGGCGATGGTGCTGCTGCTCACGGCGTTCCGCCTCGCCTGGCCCGCGTTCGCGTACTCGATCGACGACGACCGCGAGGCGCGGCGCACGTACGCGTACGTCCTCACGTACCTCGTCGCGCTGACGACCTGGGTCGCGACCGGCCTCGCGCTCCTCTCGCCGTGGATCGTCGACTGGATCGCCGCACCGGCGTTCGCCGAGTCCTCGCGCGTCGTCGGGCCGCTGGCCTTCTCGGCCGTCGCGTTCGGCGCGTACATCGTCGTCGCGATCGGCGTCGGCCGCGCGAAGCGAACGCAGTTCAACTGGGTCGTGACGGGCGCTGCGGCCGCCGTGAACATCGCCCTGAATCTCCTGCTCATTCCGCGCTACGGGATGATGGGAGCGGCGATCGCGACCGTCGCCGCGTACTCGACGATGTTCGTCGGGATGGTCTGGTGGTCGCAGCGCATCTACCCGGTGCCGTACCAGTGGCGTCGTGTCGTCACGGCCGCCGCGGCCGGGGTCGCGCTCGTCGCGGTCGGGAAGCTCACGGACGGCGGGCTCGTCGTCGCGCTCCCGCTCGCGCTCGTCTACCCGCTCGTGCTGCTCCCGCTCGGCTTCTACCTCCCGGCCGAGCGCCGGGCGATCGGGCGTCGCCTGCGGCTGGCGGGCTGAGGCTAGAGCGCAGCGATCGCCCGCACGGCCGCGTCGACGTGCTCGGGCGTGTTCACGATCCCCGGCCCCAGGCGCACGTAGCGCGTCGCGTACGGCGTGACGCTCGCGACGATCCTCCTCGACGCGAGGCGAGCGACGACCTCGGACGGGTCGCGGCCGGCGACCTCGAAGCACACGAGCCCTGCCGACAGCCCCGGCGACTGCGGCGTCCGTAGCCGCACGCCTGGCATCTCGGCGAGCTGCGCCTTCAGGCGCGACGCGAGACCGCGGATCCGCGCCTCGACGCGCTCGCGGCCGATCCCCTGGTGGAACGCGAACGCCTCGGGAAGCGCCCAGCGGTGCTCGAAGGAGTGGAACCCGCCGGGCGTGAGGGTCGGCCCGTCGGGGACGCCGCTCGGCGCGCCGCCCGCGACCCAGGCGCCGTAGCTCGAGCCGTCGAAGGACGGGATCGTCGGTCGCATCAGCTCGCGCACGCGCTCGTTCGCCCACAGCACGCCCGTCCCGCGCGGCCCGTAGAGCCACTTGTGGCAGCCGGAGACGAACGCGTCGCAGCCGAGGTCACGCACGGTCTCGGCGCGAGCGCCGAAGCCGTGCACGCCGTCGACGCACACGAGCACCCGCTCCGGCAGCGCCTGCGCGATCGACCGCACGGGCAGCCGGACTCCCGTGCTCGAGTGGACCCACGTGAGGGCGACGACTCGCGTCCGGCCTGTGACGGCCCGCAGGACACGGCTCACGATCTCGTCCTCCGAGGCGCGCCTCGCGTCGTCGTAGAGCCGAACACGCCGGACGCGCACGCCGGAGAGCCGGAGCGACTCGTGCGTGGCGTAGAAGTCGTGCTCGGTCGTCACGACCTCGTCGTCCGGGCCGAGCGCGAGCCGCGTGTAGAGGAGCCCGAGTCCCATCGTCGTCGAGTCGGTGAGCGCGACCTCGGACGCCGGCGCGCCGAGGAAGCGACCGGCGGCGTCGCGCGCCGCAGCACTCAGACCGTCCCCGGGGCCGTGCAGGTACTCGACGGGGTTCGCGTCGAGCCGCGCGCGGTGAGCGGCGATCGCGTCGCGCACGAGCCGTGGGTGCGTGGCGAGCAGGAAGGACGTCAGGTGGATGCGGCTCCGATCGAGCGCGAACTGCGACCGCACCGAGCCCCAGTCGCTGGAGATCGGGAGCCGCCTCCGCCGACTCCGGCCGCGCGCCGAGCGCGAGCGCGCCGGCCGTCAGACCGGCTCGAGCGATGAGGTCACGCCGAGAGAGCTCGGCCATGGATCCAGGCTACGCGACGATCCGGTAGACCTGGAAGCACTCCGCGTACTCGCGGTTCACGTTCACGCCGTGGACGCGCGCGAGGTTCCAGATGTACTCGGGATCGGCGTAGCGCCGGTGCTGCTGCGAGGCGTAGCGCGAGAGCGCCGCGACCTTGCGCTCGATGTGCCGGCGCTCGAGCGAGATGTACGCCCCGTACGAGAAGTCGAAGTTGTTCCACGGCACCTCGTAGCCGAGGATCGTCGTCCGCTTGAAGGCGCGAAGACCTTCCTGCGCGATCGTCTGGTGATCCTGGTGCACGTCGTGGTGCGACGGCTGGAAGACGACGTCGGGCTCCCACTCCTCCCACAGCGCGACGAGCAGCTCGAGGATGTCCTGTCGCCGCTCGGGGAAGGTCCGCACGTCGAAATCGTGGACGGTGAGCCAGTCCTCGGCGATGCCGAGCTCGCCGGTGGCCTCGCGCACTTCACGCGCCAGCGTGTCCGGTTCGAAGCCGGGAGGCAGCGAACGCGTGGCGATCGAGAACGCGACGTAGCGCACCTCGCAGCCACCCTCGACGAGCCGCGCCATCGTCCCGCCGCAGCCGAGCTCGCCGTCGTCCGTGTGCGGCGCGAGCACGAGCGCCTTCTTCCAGGCTTCGATCACCGCGCAATTCCTACCAGCGCGTACGTTTCAGCGCGTGAAGTCGACGACGTTCTACGGGCTCCGGCGGCGCGTCTGGCGCGTACGGCGAAGCGTCCCGCGCGTCGCGCGGCCCCTGTCGCGCGTCGTGTCGGCCGATCCGCCGCGCGATCCGATCTTCGTCATCGGCTGCCCACGCGCCGGCACGAGCGTCCTCCTCGACGCGCTGCGCGCGGGCGGCGAGCTCTCCCTCGTCCAGAGCGAAGGGCACATCCTGTGGGACGAGTTCCACCACCCGAAGGATCGCGGCTGGGACTCGGACGGGCTCAGCGCCGCGGACGTCTCGGAGCGTGAGCGCGCCTACGTCCATCTGGCAATACGGCTGTTCGCGCGCGGCGGCGGCCGATTCGTCGACAAGACGCCGGCGAACTGCCTTCGAGTCGGATATCTCGCCGAGCTCTTTCCCGGCGCGACCTTCGTCTTCCTCCGGCGTCGCGCGGCCGACAACGTGAGCTCGCTGATGGAGGCGTGGCGCGCCCGGCCGCGGTTCGTCAGGTATCGCCTCCCGGAGCCGCTCGGCGGCCTCGGCGAGCTGAGCGGCGATCGCTGGAGCCTCGTGCTCGTGCCCGGCTGGCGCGAGTTGCGCGAGGCCTCGCTCGCGGAGATCTGCGCGCGGCAGTACGTCGCCTGCAACGACGCCGTCCTCGAGGAGCGTGCGGCGCGTCCCGGGTCGAGCTGGGTCGACGTTCGGTACGAGAGCCTCGTCGCCGCGCCGCTCGACGAGCTCCGCCGCATCTACGACGAGCTCGGCCTCGCGCTTCACGGACGAGGCGGAGCGGTTCGCACGAAACCTCGCGGAGAACCGGGCGCGCACGACCCTGACTGCGCCCCGCGCCGAGAAGTGGCGCGATCGAAACGCGGACGCAATCGCCGGAGTCGCGTCGCAGCTCGCCGAGACCGAGGGCCGCCTCGGCTACCCCATCGAGCCTTCGACGACGTAACGTACGCCGGCCGTGGAGCACACAGACGCTGCTCAGGTGGCTGCGCTCGTGGGGGCGCTCGGCGCACTCCTCGTGCTCGTGCCCAGGGGAGGCATCTTCCCCCTGGCGGGCCTCGTGCTCCTGGGCGGCGCGAGCGGTGGGCTGGCGTGGTCTCTCGTCGGTGGCGACGACCTCCGGCTGCTCGTGGACGAGCCGAGGCGCATGGCGCTCCTCGGCGTCGGCGTCGCCATCGTCATCGCGTGCGCGGTGCCCCTCGCCCGCTACCCGGCCGTCGTGCCTGTCGCGCTGCTCGCAGTCGCACCGTTCCGTCTTCCCGTGCAGCTCGGCGAGGAGGAGGCGTTCCTGCTCCTCCCGCTCTACCTCGCGATCGCTGCCGCCGTCCTCGCGCTCGGGTACCGGATCCTCCGGGGCGAGCGGCCCGAGCCACCCCCGTTCCTGATCGCCCTGCCGCTCGCCGCCTTCGTCACGCTTGCCGCGACCTCGTTTCTGTGGACCTGGGACGAACGTGCGGGAGCGATCGCGCTCGCGTTCTTCGTCTTCCCGTTCGTCGCCGGCTTCGCGGTCGTCGCCCGGGCGCCCCTCGCCGACTGGCTCCCGCGCGCGCTGCTCGTGACGCTCGTCGCGCTCGGCACGCTGTTCGCCGGGATCGGGATCTGGCAGGCGCACACGCGCACGTTGTTCTTCGCACGCGACGTCGAGGTCGCCAACGCGTACACGTCGTTCTTCAGGGTCACGTCGCTCTTCAAGGATCCGAGCCTGTACGGGCGCCACCTCGTGATCGCGATCGCCGTGCTGCTCGTCGCGATCTTCATCCGCCGCGGGCGTCCGGCGGACTGGCTGGTCGCCGCGGCTCTCGTCGCGTTCCTGTTCTGGGGCCTCTTCTACTCGTACTCGCAGTCGAGCTTCGTCGCCCTCTTCGCGGTGACGTTCGCCGTCGCGGTGGCCGGGAGCGACCGCCGGACCCGCGTCGTCCTCCTCGCCTGCGCACTGGTGGCCGCGCTCGCCGCTGCGGGCATCGCGGGCGCCGCGATCGGCGACCGCTCGGCGCGGGACGTCACGAGCGGCCGCTCGCGCCTCGTCCAGATCACGCTCGACGCGTTCGAGGAGCGCCCCGTCGTCGGTGTCGGCATCGGCGGTCAGCCGCGGGCGAGCGCCGACGCGTCGGGACGGCGCACCACCAAGCGCAATGCGTCGCACACGAGCGCGCTGACCGTGCTCGCGGAGCTCGGCGTCATCGGGTTCGCCGTGTTCCTCTGGCTGCTCGTCGCTGTCGGGTGGGCGCTCGCGCTCGTGGCGCGGAGCCAGCGGGCGTTCGGGGTCGGGCTCGCGGCGGTCGGCGCCGCGCTCTTCGTCCACTCGCTCCTCTACGCCGGCTTCTTCGAGGACCCAGTGACGTGGGGCGTTGCGGCCATCGCGGCCGCATTGCTCGCGCAGGCCGTTCCGAGGCGCATCGTGGACACGCCTGCTGTCGGGCCGGCGGCTCCGACGCTGCAGGCACACTGACCCGCGGCGTCGCAACCAGCCGCTTACTCTCATGCCCAAGGCCTTCGCCTGGATCCTCGCTGCGGTGTCCGTGCTCGTGCTCGCGCTGTTCGGGCTCGCGATCGCCGTCGCGCTCACGACGCAGGACCGCCCGTCCGGTGCGCTCGACACCGACCTCGAGGGCGTCACCGTCTCGGTCGTGACGACGACGGCGCCGGAGCCGCAGCCCGAGCCCACACCAGACCGGAGCCGGTCGGCGATCGGCGCTGCTGGCGCACGTTCGGCGCCGACCCACGCCGCTCGCTCGCGCGCCCGGACGCCGATCTCGGTCTGCCCGCACGCAAGTTCACGTGGACGCGTGGGCTCGGCACGTACATCGAGTTCCCGCCCGTCTACTGCGAGGGCGAGCTCTTCGTCAACGGCTTCTCGGGCACGACGTTCGCCCTCGATGCGGCCTCCGGGAAGATCAAGTGGACGCGACGCGTCGGGGGGACGCTCCCGTCGAGCCCGGCGATCGACGGGCCGCGCGTCCTCGTCGCGTCGCAGAACGGCACGGTCACCGCGCTCGACAGGCGCAACGGCCAGACCATCTGGCAGGTGCAGACGGCAGGCAAGGTCGAGTCGTCCCCCGTCGTCGTCGAGGGAACGGCCTTCTTCGGCTCGCACGACGGTCGCCTGTTCGCGGTGCGCGCCGACAACGGCCAGATCCGCTGGGCGTACCAGACCGGCGGGCGCATCAACGCGAGCCCGTCCGTGTTCGGCGGGCGCGTGTGCGTGACGACGTACGCGGGCTCCTTCGTCTGCCTCGATCGCAGGACGGGCGAGGAGGAGTGGACGACGTATCTCAAGCGAGACGCGTTCCGCTACGAGAGCTTCTACGCGAGCGCGTCGTCCGACGGCGCGCGGCTCTACTCGCTCTCGCGCGCGGGCACCGTCTACGCCCTCGACGCGTCGAGCGGACGCGTGGTGTGGCGCGCCGGCGTGGGCGGGCTCGGCTACACCACCCCCGCTGTCGCCGAGGGACGCGTCTTCGCCGGCGGCTTCGACGGACGGATGCGGGCATTCCGCGCGACGAGCGGTGAGGAGCTCTGGAGCACGGAGGTCAACGGTCGGCTCCTCGGCGCGCCGGCCGTGATCGGGCCGTACGTGTTCTTCTCGACGCTCGAGAAGCGGACGTACGCGCTCCGCGTCGAGGACGGTGCGATCGCGTGGCGCCTGCCGCTCGGCAAGTACACGCCCGGGATCGCGACCGAGCGCACCTACTTCCTCTCGCTCAACGGCCGGCTCATCGCAACTCCGGGCCGCGACGCGCCGAAGACGTCAGGCTGACAGGCGCGGATGGCGGCGGCGCCAGAGCGGCGAGCGCTGGACGAGCGATGCGGAGGCGTTCCAGGCCGTGAGGCGAGCGTCGTACCAGCCGCGCGCGAGCGCCGGCCGCGCGCGGCCCGAGGACGAAGACTCGACCTCGTACCCCAGCTCGCCCAGGAGGTCGCCGGCGACGGATTCGAATGCAGCCACGTCCTCTGCGGGCATGTCCTCGCGCCAGCTCCGCACGCCGCTCGTGGGAGGAGTGAGGAGCCGCTGCTGGTGCGGCTTCGCGGAGACGTCGACCGCACCGGTGTAGTCGAGCATCGCCGGCTCGAACGGGATCGCCGCGAACGCGCAGATCGTGCGCACGGTCGCCTCCGGCTCGGCGACGAGGTCCTCGTAGCGCACCTCGTGGTAGCGGGACGCGCCCGACCCGCCGCCCGAGCGATCGCGCGTCGCCGACCTCCTTGCGCCACAGGCAGGCGAACTGCTCCGGCGTCGTCGGATGCGCCCACGTGCGCGTGAACGTCCCCTCGGGCATCTGCAGGAACGACAGCGCCGCGTCGCGGCCGTCTCGGATCAGGTGGACGTACTGCGCATCGGGGAAGAGCTCCTCGAGCAGCTCGAGATGCCGCATGTACATCGGAGTCTTGTCCCCCCAGCGCGGCTTGCCGGCTGCCTCGGCGTACGCGTCGAAGACCGCCGCGATGGCCTCTCCGGTGGGCATTCCCGGACGAACGCGGGCTGCGACGTCTGCCACTGAGACGCCCCAGTCCCGAATCGTCGGGATTCGTCGCGACGTCGTCGAGGAAGCGCTCCGCGTCGATCCTCTGTCCGTGGCGACGTGCGAGCAGGGGAACGAAGAACGATTCGTCGGGGATTGCGATGCCAGGCGAGCGGTCGAGGATCACGCGGAGCAGCGTCGTCCCGGAGCGACTGACGCCGAGCAGGATCAGCGGACGGGTCACTCGGGCTCGGTGACGACGACCTCGGCTCGCGCCGCGCGGCCTCCGACGGTCACGTAGAGCGTGTACGAGCCCGGCTCCTCGGGCGCCCGCAGCACGAGCACCTCGCGACGCCCCGCGCCTCTCCGCTCGTCGAAGAGCCAGCGATAGCTCGGCGCATCCGTCCGCACGCGAACCGAGAAGCGCTTGCCCGCGCCCACCTCGATCCGCTCGCGAGAGAGCTCGACGAAGCGCACGCGCACGGGAACGGCGCGCGTGCGGACGGAGCGGTTCCCGGCGCGGTCGACCGCGCGCAGCCGGATCTCGTAGAGGCCCGGACGAACGACCCGCCCGTTGACGCGCCCGAACCAGACGAGATTCCCCTCGACCGCGCGGAACTTGCTCTGCACGCGCTGGCGGCCGTCGACGAGCATCACGGCCCGCGCGCGCTCGTCGATCCGGTAGGACGCCGTCACGCGGTCGCGGCTCCCGTCGGAATCGGGCGAGAACACGCGCGGGAAGACGCTGACGAGCCTGATGACCGGCGCGGTCGTATCCACGCGAATCGGGTTCGGGAGGACGATCGTGCGGCCGTTGCGCTCGAGCTGGACGCGCGGCCGGTACACCCCCTCCGCGACGACGCGCTCGAGGTTGTCGCGCCCGTCCCACGTGTACGAGACGCGCCCCGCGGGCTCGCGCAGCTTCTGCACCAGCGTGCGAATCGAGCGGCCGTTCCGATTCAGGATGTCGAGCGTCACGGTCTCGCGGCGCCTCAGCACGATCGAGATGACGGCGACGTCGCGCGCGCACTCGCACACGGGCGAGAAGACGCGATCGACGCGCGTCCCGGTGACGGGGCTCCGCTCGAGCTTGAGCCGCTCGGTGATCGCGAACGCAGCGGCCGTCGCTCCGAGGAGCGCGAGAACGAACAGCAGTTGCGGCCACCGCGCCACCGCGCGGAATTAGGAGCCGCGCTCGAGGCTCCGCACGAGCACGAACGGCTCGGCGTGAGCGCACCCGCAGCTGGAGCCATAGAACTCCGCGGCAGCGCGGATCGCGCGCTCGCTCCGCGGATGCGGGTAGTCGCGCCGCTCCGTCTCGTAGTGCGCGAAGGCTGCAACCTTCCGCTCGATCGTCCCGCTCACGTCGACGAACCAGTTCGGGACGAACCAGTTGAGCGGCGCCGGCGTCCACTCCGTGCTCGATGTCGGTGCGTACGTCAGCACGCGCCGCACGGGCTGGCCCGGTGTCGGCCGGGTGGCGACGGCCACCGAGTCGAAGAGGACGCGGTGGTCGCGATTCACGTCCGGGTGCGGCGTGTAGACGACCTGCGGCGCGAAGTCGGCGACGTGCTCCTCGACGACGCGGTTGACCTCGACGTGCGGCAGGGTGTCGAGGCGCATGTCGGGCAGGTCGAGGTGGACGTAGTCCGTCACGCCGAGCTCGGCCGACGCGCGCAGCGCCTCGTCCTCCTTGCGCGCGCGAATCTCGGCGTCGCCGGGGTACTGCGTCGAGGAGCCGTCCGTGACGACGACGATGCGAACGGCGTCGCCGGCGTCGGCGTGCACGGCGATCGTGCCGCCCATCCCGAGGACTTCGTCGTCAGGGTGCGCCGCGAGGACGAGAACCCGCGTCATCCGAGCCGCGCTCCCACTTCGAGCTCGCCGGCGCTCGTCTGGATCTCCTCGAGCACGAGCGCACCTTCGCCGCACGCCACCACCGGTCCTCCCGGCCCGACCTCCACGACCATGCCCGCAGGCGCCGCGTCGGCGAGGTCGACGGGCCGCGCGCTCCAGACGATCACCTTCTCGTCCCCGAGAAAGGTGAAGGCGCCCGGATACGGGCGTGTCTGCGCCCGCACCCAGTCGTAGAGGTACGGCGCTCTCGTGTCCCAGTCGATGATCCCGTCGGCGGGAGTGCGCCTCGGCCAGGAGCTCGCGCGGCTCGGATCCTGCGGAATGCGTGGCGCAGTGCGCGCCATGAGCTGCGGTAGGAGCTCCTGCGTCAGCTCGACGTGCGCGTCGGCGATTCGGGCATAGAGCGTCGTCGCAGTCTCGTCCGGTGCGATGTCCAGCGTGACCTGGCCGACGATCGACCCCGAGTCCGCCGACGCGTCGACGATCTCGAAGAGCGTCACGCCCGTCCGTGCCAGGCCGGTGAGGATCGCCCAGGGGACCGGCGCGCGCCCACGGTGACGCGGGAGCAGCGTCGGGTGCATCCCGAACACGCCCTCGCTCGCGAGCGCGATGAACGGCTCGTGAACGAGCTGCGACCAGCCGACGACGAAGATCAGGTCGGGTTCGAGCGCGCGGACGGCGGCGATCGTGTCGTCGAGCAGTTGACGTCGCGCGTCTCGATGCAGCGCCGCGCCGAGACGCTCCGCGACCTCGTCGAACGAGCACTGACCGGACCGGTTCGGGTCGATCGGGCCGGGGAGCGTGACGACGCCCACGACCTCCGCCCCCACGCCTGCCGCCGCCTCCAGGCAGTCGCGGCCGATCGTGTCGAAACTCACCCAGACCGTGCGCATCGCCGCGCGATGCTACCGAGCTACTCCGCGGTAGCCGCGCTGCGCGGCCGCGGACGAAGCGGATCCAGCTGTGGCGCGCCAGCCAGACGAGCAGCGCGACGGCGCCGGCCGAGAGAACGACGACGACGATCGTCCCCGCGAAGGGAACGTCGAGGAGCTTGATCCCGGCGAGGCCGAGGACGCCGGCGAGCAGCAGCCGGAGCCGCTGCTCCGGGATCGAGAGCGTCAGGCGGCCGCCGATGAGCACGCCGGGGATCGAGCCGAGCAGGAGCCAGCCGAGGATGCCGAAGTCGATGTTCCCCGCGGCCCAGTGCGCCGCTCCGGCGACGTAGAGCAGGATCGCCGCGTGGAAGATGTCCGTCCCGACGACCTTGTGTGCGCGGAGCGGGAAGATCGACGAGCAGCGTCAGTCCGAAGAAGACGCCGCTTCCGACGGAGGTCAGGCCGACGATGAAGCCGCCGAAGACTCCGATGAGCACGCGGCGACGCGGTCACGGTTCGAGAGGCTCCAGTCGGGATCGCCGGTCGGCACCGCCCTGCACGACGCTCTTCGCGATCAGGCCGACGGCGCCGAAGAGCAGCGCAGCGCCGAGCACCTGCCCCATGACCGACTTCGACGTCGTCGCCGTAGCGCTCCGTCAGCTGACGTTCAGCCAGACACCGAGCGAGCGACGCCGGGCGCCGAGCCGATGAGCATCCAGCCCGGCGAGCCGCGCGCGGACGTTCCCCATGCGCCGGTGCTGCACTGCGCTCGAC
This sequence comes from uncultured Gaiellaceae bacterium, assembly GCA_963744285.1. GTDB lineage: Bacteria > Actinomycetota > Thermoleophilia > Gaiellales > Gaiellaceae > GMQP-bins7. The sequence continues at coordinate 38,729 of CAVUTA010000007.1, forward strand.
GGTCTTGAACGCCGCGCCGTGGGCGATGTCGGTGCCGATCGCCGTCGACGGCGGGATGCCGAAGAGGAAGACGAGGATGGGCGTCATGAGCGAGCCGCCGCCCATCCCCGTCATACCGACGAGCAGACCGGTGAAGAGCCCGACGAGCGTGAGCTGCCACGTCACCGGGCGTTCAGTCCCTTACTGCTTGTACGCGTCGATGAGCACCTTGGCGACGTCGGGCCGCGTGAACTCGACCGGCGGAACCTCGCCCGCTTCGAGCATCTCACGCACCTTCGTTCCCGAGAGGAACACGCGGTCCTCCGGCCCGTGCGGGCACGACTTCGTGCTCGCCATCGAGCCGCAGACGTTGCACCAGAACGTGTGCTCGAAGAACATCGGCTCGATGTCGAGCTCGTGCGGCGCGAACTCGTCGAAGATGAGCTGCGCGTCGTACGTGCCGTAGTAGTCGCCGACGCCCGCGTGGTCGCGGCCGACGATGAAGTGCGAGCAGCCGTAGTTCTTGCGGCAGATCGCGTGCCACACCGCCTCGCGCGGCCCCGCGTAGCGCATCGCCGCCGGGAAAGCGGAGAGCAAGACGCGATCAGCGGGGTAGTAGCCGTCGAGCAGCGTCTCGTAGCACTCGACGCGCACGTCGACCGGCACGTCGTCCGACTTCGTGTCGCCGACGAGCGGGTGGACGAGCAAGGCCGTCGACGGTCTCGAGCGCGACCTTCGTCAGGTACTCGTGCGCGCGGTGGATCGGGTTCCGCGTCTGGAACCCGACGACGCGCTTCCAGCCGCGCTCGGCGAAGATCCGGCGCGTCTCCGCGGGGTCGCGCGCGAGCTCGGGGAACTCGGCGCTCGCCCGCTCGAACACGGTGACGCGACCGGCGAGGTAGAGCGGCTTCTGCCCGTAGAGCCGCGCGACGCCGGGATGGGCGTCGTCGGTCGTGCGGAAGCAGTGCTCCGCCTCGCGCTCCTTGTCGTACTCGAAGGTCTCCTCGACCTCGAGCACGGCGATCGGGCGGCCGGCCTCGTCGGCGAGCGCGACGCGATCTCCGGTCGGGGCGGCGTCCACCGCAAGGCAGACGGGAAGCGCCCACGGCAGACCGCTCGCGAGGTGCATCTCCTCGACGACGCGCTCGTAGTCGGCCTTGCCCATGAAGCCCTCGAGCGGCGAGAGCGCGCCCGACGCGATCATGTCGAGGTCGGAGAGCTCCCTCGAAGTGAGCGTGACGACCTCGAGCGAGCCGAGGTCCTCGGGCGCGTCGCCGGTGCGGTCGATCAGCGTCCCACCGTGCGGAGCGATGAGGCGGTCGGTCGTGACGGCCGTCATGCCGTCACCTTCGCAGCGACGAGTCCGAGCTCCTCGAGCTTCGCGACGACGACCGCTGCGGACTCCTCCGGCTCGAGGCCTTCGGTGTCCACGACGATCTCCGCATTGGCCGGCGCCTCGTACGGGTCGTCGACGCCCGTGAAGCCCTTGATCTCGCCGGCGAACGCCTTCGCGTAGAGGCCGTTCACGTCGCGGCGCGCGCATTCGTCGAGCGACGTGCGAACGTGAATCTCGACGAACGGACCGTGCTCCTCCACGAGTGCGCGCGCGTTCGTCCGCGCCTGCTCGTAGGGCGAGATCGCGGCCACGATGACCGCGCCGCCGTGACGGGTGACGCGGGAAGCGACCCAGCCGAGCCGCTCGACATGAGCGTCACGATCCTCCTTGGAGAAGCCGAGGCCCTTCGAGAGATGGGTGCGAACCGTGTCGCCGTCCAGATACTCGACGACGTGCCCGCGGCGGTCCAGCTCGGGGCCGACGTGGTGCGCGATCGTCGTCTTGCCCGAGCCGGAGAGACCGGTGAACCAGAGAGTGAAGCCTCCCCCGCGATCGGTCTCGGACTCGGGGTGCTCGTGCGCGTAGATGTGCTGACTCATGCCGTCCTTTCGAGTGTTCGTTGTCTCGTGAATGCCGCACTCGAGCTTGTCCGAGCCGGCCCAGCGACCGGCGCGCTCCTCGTCGTCCGGGGTCGTCGGGCGGGTGCACGGAATGCAGCCGATCGAGCGGTACCCCGCGTCGTGCAGCGGGTTGGAGGGTATCTCGTTGACGTCGATGTACGACCACACCCGCTTCTCGTCCCAGTCGGCGAGCGGGTGGATCTTGAAGACCTGGTAGCGCTCCGACCACTGCACCTTCGGCGTGTCGACGCGGCTCGGCGACTGGTCGCGGCGGATGCCCGAGATCCAGGCGTCGTACGGCTGCAGCGCCTCGACGAGCGGCTCGACCTTGCGGATGTGGCAGCAGCGGTCGGGATCGCGCTCCCACAGGTTCGGGCCCTCGGCGCGATGCTGCTCGGCGATCGTCGGAATCGACGGTTGGATGAGCTTCAGCTGGTAGCGCTCGACGAGCGCGTCCCGCGTGTCGTAGGACTCGCGGAAGAAGAGGTGCGTGTCGAGCTCGACCGTGTCCATCCGCAGCCCGAGCTCGGCGACCATGTGCACGAGCACCGACGACTGCTTCTGCCACGAGCACGTGAGGCAGACGCGCGGCCAGAAGAACTGGTGCGTCCAGGAGATCAGCTCCTCGGCCGTCATGGCCTCGAAGTCGAGATCAGGGAGTTGCGGCGGGCTCAGCGCTCGAACGGCCAAGAAGCACCTCCTTCAGCGTGTCGGCACGCAGACCGAGGCGGAGCGTCTCGAGCGCGATGACCTCGTCGGGCGGGATGTTGCCGAGGTTCACCTCGGGCCCGAAGTGCCGGACGAACCAGGCCTGCGACGCCTTCGTCGGCGCCTCCCAGATGAGGTCGTGGAACGAGATCGAGTGCTCGATCTCGTCGACGAGGCCCGTGCGCAGCTCGCCGGTCGGCCGGTAGATGCCCGCGGTGCCGCCCTCGCGACCCTCGGCGATGACCTTCCAGGCGCCCGCGTCGAGCTCCTCGCGGATCCACTGCACCCAGAGGTACGGCGCGATGTTGACGTCCGAGTCCTTCGAGCCGACCTCCGAGAGGACGACGAAGTCGCGCGAGAACTCGGCGATGAGCTCGAGCTTCTGCTCGCGCGGAATCTCGAGCGTGCCGTCCGAGATCTCGACGTGCGAGAAGCGGAAGTGCTCGAGCCAGCGCTTGAACTCGTCCATCTTGCCCTGGCCGTAGACCGCCTCGAAGAGCGTGCCTCCGCACACGACGGGCGTCTGAGAACGAGCGGTAGAGCGCGACCTTCTTCTCGAGGTTGTTCGTGACGTAGCTCGTGCCCCAGCCGAGCTTGACGATGTCGACGTACTCGCCCGCGGTGTCGAAGAGCCCCTCGATCTCGCGGAGGTTGAGCCCCTTGTCCATCACGTGCGTGAGGCCGCGCTCGCGCGGCTTGCCCTCGCGGGTGGGGATGTCGAGGAACGAGTTTCCGTCATAGGCGTGCATAGATGTCCTCCAGCTTCTTGAAGGCGCGCTCCTGGACGTCGCGGTAGAGAGAGCCGCCGTGGGCGTCGATTCCGACCGTGAGCGGGCCGAAGTCCTTCACGCGGAACTTCCAGAGGCACTCGGGCATGAGCTCCTCCCAGGCCACCTCCTCGATCTCCTCGATCTGGGTCGTCTCGAGCGCAGCCGCCCCGCCGACGATCGCGAAGTAGACCATTCCGAGGCGCTGCATCGGCTCGATCGCCTCGTCCGGGAAGCCGCCCTTGCCGCAGATCGCGCGCACGCCGTACTGCGAGCCGAGCGCCCTCGGTGAAGCGCACCATGCGGGCGCTGGTCGTCGTCCCGATGCAGAGCTTCTCGTAGCGCCCGGGGCCGAGCTTGCGCACGTTCGGCGCCGTGTGCAGGAGAAACGCGCCGGAGAGATCCATCGGCGGCTCGATCCCCTGGTCGAAGATCCGGATCTGGGTGCGGTCGCGGATCCCGATGATGTGCCCCTGGATCGTGACCTCGTCGCCGGCGCGGAGCTTCAGGATCTCGGCCGGGTCGGTGACGGGGAACGTGACCTCGTGCGTCGCCATCAGGCGTCCCTCTCGTACTCGATGGATCCGTCGGCGGCGACGTGCGCCGATGCGCGGCGCGCCGCCCAGCACTGGTAGTTCACGGCGACCGGGTTGAGGGTCATGTGCGTGTCGGCGTGCTCGACGTGGACCGAGAGCACCGTCACGTCGCCGCCGAGGCCCATCGGCCCGACGCCCGTCTCGTTGAGGAGGTCCTTGAGCTCGCCCTCCAGCTGCGCGACCAGCGGATCGGGGTTGTGCGTGCCGACCGGACGCGCGATCGCCTCCTTCGCGAGGTGCATCGCGTAGTCCGCCGAGCCGCCGATGCCGACGCCGACGATTCCCGGCGGGCACGGCTTGCCACCCGCGCCGACGATCGACTCGAGCACGAACTTCTTGATGCCCGTGACGCCGTCGGCAGGGACGCACATCTTGAGGAAGCTCATGTTCTCGGAGCCGGATCCCTTGGGGACGCACTTCACGTCGAGGCCGTCCCAGTCGGGGATGAAGTCCCAGTGGACGATCGGGACGCGGTAGCCGACGTTCGGCCCGGTGTTCTCCCGCGTCAGCGTGTGGACGGTGTTCGAGCGCAGCGGGTGCTCGACCGTCGCGCGCTCGGTGCCCTCCTTCAGCGCCGCGTAGATCCGCGCCGGATGCAGCGGGAAGTGCTCGCCGACCTTGCAGTAGTAGACGGCGATGCCCGTGTCCTGGCAGACGAGGTTCTTCTCCGTCTCGGCCACCGTGACGTTGCGGAGGATCGTCTGCAGCACGCGCTGGCCGGTCACGGACGTCTCACGGCCTGCCGCATCCGCGAGGGCGTCGCGGAGGTCCTGCGGGATGTCCTTCAGCGCCCAGACGTAGAGATGCGCAGCGGCGTCCGAGACCGCCGCGTCGAGATCGGTCGCCACGACACTCACGTGCGCGCCCTCTCGGCGGCGGCCTGGCCGGCACGCCGCCCGAACACGGCGCATTCGAGCAGCGAGTTGCCCATCATGCGATTCCTTCCGTGGGTGCCGCCCGCGATCTCTCCGCAGGCGAAGACGCCCTCGAGCGTCGTCTCCGCGTGCTCCGAGATCACGAGCCCACCGTTCTGGTAGTGGAGGACGGGGTACGTGTAGATCGGCTCGGCGAGGGGGTCGATGCCCGCTGCGCGATACCGGCGAAGCATGTACGGCAGCGAGATCGCAGCGTCCTCGGGCGAGATGCGCGTCGTGTCGAGCCAGACGGCGGGACGGCCGTCGGGCGTCTCCACTCCTTTGCCCTTCTCGACCTCGGCCACGATCGCCGCGGAGACCGCGTCGCGCGGGCCGAGCGAGTCCGTGAACTCCTCGCCGTCCGCGTTGCGCAGGACGGCGCCGTAGGCGCGCGTCGTCTCCGGGATCGAGTAGCCCTGCATGGTGGACGGCCACGCGCCGCCGTTCGGGTGGTACTGGAGCGCGTCGAGATCGCGCGTCTCGGCACCGGCATCGGTCGCGATCCGCGTCACCTCGCCGGTCGCGTTCGGATGATTCGTGGAGAGCTCGCCGCGCGTCTCGGCCTCGGCGAAGCAGCGACCGCCGGCTGCGAGCACGACAGCACCGGCCTCGACATCGGCGCGTCCCTCCTTCGTGTCGAAGGAGGCCACCCAGCCGTGCTCCGACGGCGCGAGTGCGCGAAGCGTGTGGTGCGGAAGCTCCACGCCCGCACCGGCCTCGTAGGTGTCGCGCAGCGCCTTCGTGATCGCGTGCCCGGTTCGATCGCCGACCTGGAGCAGCCGGTGGCGCGTTGCCCCGCCGCAGCGTGCGAGCCGGTAGCCGCCGTTCTGGCGTGTGAACTCGACTCCGAGCTCCTCGAGCCAGTGGATCGCCGACGGCGCCTCGCTCGTGAGCACCTCGACGAGTCGCGGGTTCGCGGTCTCGTGCGAGCTCCGCATGACGTCCTCGGCATGGATCTCGGGCGAGTCGTCCTCGCCGAACGCCGCCTGGATCCCGCCTTGAGCCTTCGCGGAGTTGCACGCCTGCAGCGTCGTCTTCGTCGCGAGGGCGACACGCGCTCCCGCGCGTTCGGCCGAGACGGCTGCCGCGAGGCCTGCAGCGCCGCTGCCGACCACGAGCACGTCGAAGGAGGCGCCCTGGCGCATGGGACTGATCCTAGCGCAGATCCTTATTCCTGTCATTACCGATCGTTATCGGATGACTGGTGAATCCGAACGAGGGTTACACTCCCCCGCTCATGGGCACCCTGGCCGAGATCTGCACGCCGACATTCATCACCGTCGCGCCCGAGGACACGCTCGGCGAGGTCGCGGAGCGGATGAGCGCGCAGAACGTCGGTGCCGTCGTCGTGAAGGACTTCGGTCGACTGATCGGCGTCCTCACGGAGCGCGACATGCTGCGCGCGATGGCCGCCCGAGTGCACACGAGCGACGCACGCGTCCGTCAGTGGATGACCGAGAACCCCGTCACTGCACCGCCCGACATGACCTTCGAGGAGGCGTCGAAGATCATGCTCGACAAGGGCTTCCGGCACCTGCCTGTCGTCGACGGCGACACGATCCTCGGGATCGTGAGCCTGCGACGGATCATGGGCGGCCGGCGACCGAGCAGCTGATTAGCGCAAGACCGGAAAACCGGCTAGCGCCGGATTTCCGGTCGCGCGGAAGATCCCTGAAGGCGGCTGCTTCGCGGCCGCGTCGCTGCGACTACTCAGCACGCGCTGTTACGCACAGGCTGAGACGACGCCCTTGGTGACCGCAGTCGCGGCCGCCGAGACGCTGATCGCTCGCTTCTTGAGCTGCGTCACGAGCTTCGTGTTCGAGCGCATCTCGCGTGCTGCCTGCTCCTTCGCCGCGTCCTGCCCGAGCAGCGCGAGGCCGCACTGTCCCGGGTTCTTCGTCCCGCCGATCCAGCCCAGGGCGTAGAGGTACTTCAGAGCCGGCTTCTTGTAGGGCGCACGCGCGTAGGCGGCTTTCGCGCCGGCCGTCGAGACCTTCTGTGCCTTCGCGGCCTTCGCAACGGAAGCGACCCCCGCCGTGCTCGACGCGAAGACGGCGGTGACGGTCTGCCCGTAGGCGCCCGTGAGCGTCGCGGCCATCAGCGCGACCGCTGCGAGGATCCCGGCGTATTCGACTGCCATGCGAGCATCGTCCGCTCATCGCGGCAGTTCGTCAACCTCACCACACGGAGCGCAGGAGCGCCTCGATGTCGTCCGGTGTCGCGGCCCTCGGGTTCGAGCGCGCGCCCGGCCGCTGTGCGGTTTCCGCTGCGACCTCCGGAAGCTCGTCTTCCGGGATCCCGTGATCGCGGAGGCGCTCGAAGCCGCCGAGCCGGGCGAGCTCCTCGACTCGTGCGGGAGCGTCGCGTGACACCGAGCGCGGTCGCGAGCGCCGCGAGCGCATCGGGTACGACGGCCTCGTTGAAGCGCAGCGCGGGCGCGAGGCAGAGTGCATTCATGGCGCCGTGCGAGACGCCGTACCGGCCGCCGAGCGCCTGCGCCATGGCGTGCGCGAGGAAGAGCCCGCGCTCGGCGAGCGCCATGCCGGCATGCATCGCGCCCTCGAGCAACCTCGTTCGACCCTCGAGATCGCAGCGATTCTCGGCGACGACGGGAAGCCAGGTGCCGATCAGAGCCGCTCCGACGGACGCGTCGTCACACGGCCCGGCGTAGAGCGCCTCCGCGCAGTGGGCGAGCGCGTTCATCGCCGTCCCGACGGACTCGTCGCGGGGAAGGTCCAAGGTGAGCGCGGGCTCGTAGACGATCGCGACGGTGTTCGCGCCGGATCCCCCGGTCTTGGCGCGTCGGGCCTCGTCTCGCATGCCGAAGTACGGTGTCCACTCGGAGCCCGAGTACGTCGTCGGAACCGCGACGAGCGGGAGGCCCGTGGCCGCGGACACCGCCTTCGCCGTGTCGATCGCGCTGCCACCGCCTACGGCGACGAGGCCGTCCGCATTCGCAGCGGCGTCCGTCGCGGCGGTGACCACATCGACAGGAGCGTGGCGGCGCACGTCGCTGAACCGCTCCGCGACGGGGAGATCCATTGCCGCGAAGCGCTCACTCGTGACGAGCAGCGGACGGTCGATGCCGAGCTCGCCGAGGAGCGGGCCGAGCGCGTCGAGCCCCCAGCGAACGATCACGAGGCCAGGCGCTCTCGGGCGAAGGTCGACGAACGCGTCGGCGACTCGCGTGCGCGCCCGTCCCGTTGCGGAGGCGAGCGAGATCTCACGCGTGGCCTCGAGGCCCTCGACCCGCGCCTCCGCGAGACGCCCTGCCGCGAGATCGGACTCGACCGCAGTGCGCGAGATGAACGTCACGCCGTAGCCGGCCTCGACCGCACGCCGCACCGACTCCTGCAGACCGAGCTCGAGCCGCACGTCGAGATCGCGAAGCCGGATGCCCTGCCGGCGCAGCGCGTCCTCCACGATCTGCCTGACTCCGGCGCCCTCCTGCATGAGTATCAGCGGCTCCTCGCGAAGCTCCTCGAGCGTCACGGTCCGATCGGCGAAGCGATGACCCGGCGGGCAGACGAGGATGACCTCGTCGGAGAAGAACGGCTCGAAGCGAACGCCGCGGTGGCGTCGAGCAGCGCCGACGATGCCGAGCTCCAGCTCGCGGGCCGCAACGCGCTCGACGACGGAGTGCGTGTCGGAGACCGTGAGAAACACGCGGACATCGGGATTCTGGCGCTGGAACTCGCCGAGAACGACCGGCACGACGACCGCTGCCGGCCCCGTGGAGGCACCGAGGATGAGGTCACCGGCGAGGTCGCCCTCACCCGACGCGGCCACCTCCGCGACGAGCTGATCCTCGAGAGCAAGCATCCGCTGCGCGCCGCGATAGAGCCGCCAGCCCGCCTCCGTCGGTTCCACGCGCCGACCCGAACGGTCGAGAAGCTGCGTGCCGAGCCGCTTCTCGAGCGCGCGCACCTGTAGCGATACAGCCGGCTGGGTCACGCCGAGCCGGTCCGCCGCCTGGGAGAAGCTACGGCGCTCGACGACCGCGCAGAATGCGGCAAGCTGGCGCGTATCCATAAGTCCACCTTATACGTGAGTCGGTAGGGTCAGGCTCGTGCGCGTCTGGATCGACATCTCCAACTCGCCGCAGGTGCTGTTCTTCCGTCCGCTCATCGCGCTGCTGCAGGAGCGCGGGCACGAGGTTCAGGTGACGACGCAGGGAGTACGCGCAGACGATCGAGCTCCTCGAGCTGCACGGGATCGCGCACGAGGTCGTCGGGCCCGGCCATGGTGGGGCGGGCGTCGTCGGCAAGGGGCGGGCGACGGCAGGCCGTCTCCACGCGTTACGAGGGTTCGCGAGACGTCGCGACTTCGACCTCGCGCTGTCGCACGCCTCGCACGAGCTCCCCCTCGTCGCGCGCTCGCTCGGCATCCCCTCGTCCTACGCTTTCGACTACGAGTTCGCGCGCGTCCAGCACGGCCTCGGCTCGCCGAGCGGCTCGCCGCGTGATCGTCCCCGACGCGATCCCGCAGGAGCGACTCGACCGCCTCGGCGCGAGCCGATCCAAGGTGCGCCGCTACCCGGGCCTGAAGGAGGAGTACTCGCTCGCGGGCTTCGAGCCCGACGCCGCGGTGCTCGACGCGCTCGGGCTCGACACGCGAGCGCGTGCTCGTCGTCGTCCGCACGCCGCCCGAGGTGTCGCTGTATCACCGGCACGGGAACCCGCTGTTCGCCGACGTCCTCGAGCGGCTGGGTCGAGACGAGAACGTGCACGCCGTCGTCCTTCCGCGGACCGCCGGAGCAGCGCGACGACATCCTGGCGCGAGGCCTCCCGTCGCTCGTCGTTCCCGAGCACGCGATCGACGCGCAGAGCCTCGTCGCGCTCGCCGATCTCGTCGTCTCGGCGGGCGGGACGATGAATCGCGAGGCGGTCGCGCTCGGCGTTCCCGTCTACACGACGTTTGCGGGTCGCCTCGGCGCGGTAGACAGTGCCCTCGTGAAGGAAGGAAGACTGCGGGTCTTGACCTCCGCGGACGAGCTCGAGCTCGAGAAGCGCGAGGACGCAGCGAGGCCGACCGGACGGGATCCGGCGCTCCTCCTCGACCTCATGCTCTCCGCGCTCGAGGGCTAGCACGATTGTCTCGGTCTGGTTAAGGTCCCGCCCGTCAGACGAGGGAAGGGGAGACATGACACGACGCAAGCTCGGCGTGTTGCTCGGCGGTGCATCGTCGCCGTCGCGGCGATCGCCACCGCAGCGGCGCCTCCGCCGACAACCAGAGCGGCTTCAAGACGGCGCAGGCCTCGATGCTCACCGAGGTGATGTCCGGCGTGGAGATCACGCCGCTCCTCACGGTCGGCGACGTGCTTCCGAGCGGGTATCGCTTCGAGTCGATCCCGGACGGGATCTCGCTGCGCACGCGCGGCCAGGGACGGGTCGACCTGTTCGTGAACCACGAGACGAGCAAGGTGCCGTTCCCGTTCAACACGGCGACGCCGACCGCGGCCAACGGCCAGAACGACTTCGACAACTCGCAGGTGAGCCGGCTGATCCTCAACCAGCACTCGGCCGGCGTGCTCAACGGCTCGTTCGTCATCCCGAGCAGCGACGGCTTCCAGCGCTTCTGCTCCAACTACCTCGCGACGAGCAGAGGAGGGGTTCGACCGGGACATCCTCTTCACGAACGAGGAGTCGCCCGACTACGTGCTCCGGCAGGAAGACTCGTGGCCGCCCGCGATCGGTGACCCGGCGGAGAAGGAGACCGGCGTCGTCTCGCGCTCGACGTCCAGACCGGCAAGCACTAGACGATCTTCGGGATGGGGCGGCACAACCACGAGAACGACGTCGCGATCCCCGGGTTCGACGACCTGGTCGTCCTCTCGGGCGACGACACCTTCACGAGCGGACCACTGACGGAGTCCCGCCGCTCCGGTCGGTACCCGATTCCAGGCCTGGCACCAGCTCAGTCGCAGCTCTACTCGTACATCGCGCCCGACACCGACTCGCTGCTCGAACGACGAGGGCGACCTCTGGGCCTTCGTCTCCGACACGGCCGGCGTGAAGAACTACTACGACGTCGCTCCGGCGGTCGACGACGCCGGTCGACCGGGCCACTTCATCAAGGTGCCCAAGAACATCGCCACCGGGCTCGACACCGACGGGTCGGAGCTGAAGGCGGCCGACATCGGCTACCCGCTGCCGCCCGACGAACGGCAGCTGGCAACGAGACCTTCGCTCCGTGCGCCTCGGCTCGGCATCGACGGCCCGCAGTGGGTGCTCGAGTACTGGAGCCAGACATCAACAACGTGTTCCAGTTCGTCCGCGTCGAGGACATCGCCTACGACAACGACCGACAGACAACGTCGTCTACATCGTCGACTCGGGCGCGGCCGGACCGCTGCCGAGCACGCAGCGACTCCAGACACGCCGTTCCCATCCACGAACGGCCGTGTCTGGAAGATGGTGCTCGATCCGAACGATCCGACGGTCGTGACCTCGCTCACCGTGCTGGTCGAGGGCGACGACAACCCAGTCAAGACGCTCGACCGAGGTCCATCAGCCGGACAACATCGAGTCGACGCCCAACGGCATCCTCCTGACCGAGGATCCGGGATCGAGCCAGCAGTTCGCCCCGCGCCGACACGAGTACCGAGCGCGACGACGGCGCGTCTCTGGTACGTCCCGTTCTCGGGGACACCTCAGGATCGTCGCGAAGGTGAACCAGTCCGGCCGACGGTGGCCCGACCGATGTCGGTCCGCTTCCCACGCCTGACGCCTCCATCGGCAACCAGGGCGCGTGGGAGACGAGCGGGCATCGTCGACGCCTCGGCGGCCTTCGGCCCCGGCGCGTTCCTGATCGCCGTCCAGGCGCACACGCTCTGGGTCGAGAAGGCGCCGGGCGAAGACAACTTCGGCGCGCTCGGCCCCGACTTCACGTACAAGCGCGAAGGCGGGCAGCTGCTGCTGCTCCGGATCCCGGAGCCGTAGCCGTGAGCTAGACCGTCTCGGATGCGGGCGTCGCTTCGGCGGCGCCCGCGCCGTCTCCGGCGAGAACGCCGTTTCGCCGTGGTGCGGCGACGATCGTGTTGAGACGGCCGATGAGCTCGAGCGTCTCGCCGGCCTCGACCAGGCGCGCGAGCTCGTCGAGCTCGTCCTCGAGCCAGAGCTGGTCGATCGGCGGACGCGTCACGAGCATGATCGCCTCGTGGGTCGACGGTGAGACGGTCTCGGTCTCCGACCAGAGCTCCTCGTGCAGCTTCTCGCCGGGCCGCGCGCCGACGAACTCGACCGCGATGTCCCGCCCCGGCTCCTTGCCCGAGAGGCGGATCATCGTGTCGGCGAGATCGGTGATCTTCACCGGCTCGCCCATGTCGAGCACGTAGACCTGCCCGCGGCCGCCGATCGCGCCCGCCTGGATGATCAGCTGCACCGCTTCCGGGATCGTCATGAAGAAACGCGTCATCTCCGCATGCGTGACCGTGACCGGCCCACCGCGCGCGATCTGCTTGCGGAAGATCGGGATGACGCTGCCCGACGAGCCGAGGACGTTCCCGAACCGCACGCCGCAGAACTTCGTCGTCGTGTCGTCTCGATAGCCCCACGACTCGACGATCCACTCGCAGAGCGCCTTCGACTGGCCCATGACCGTCTTCGCGTTGACGGCCTTGTCCGTGGAGACGAGGACGAAGCGCTTCGCGCCGAACTCGACCGCGATGTCGGCGACCGTGCGCGTGACGAGCGCGTTGTTGCGCACGGCCTCGAGCGGGTTGGCCTCCATGAGCGGCACGTGCTTGTACGCGGCCGCGTGGAAGACGACCGCCGGGCGGTACTTCTCGAAGACCTGGCGCATCTTCGTCGCGTTGCCGGCGTCTGCGAGCACCGCGGCGGTGGCGTGGAAGTCGCGCTCGTCCACGAGCTCGCGCTCGATCTCGAAGAGGCCAGGCTCGCCGTTGTCGACGAGCACGAGCCGGGTCGGGCCCATGCGCGCGATCTGGCGGCAGAGCTCCGAGCCGATCGAGCCGCCCGCGCCCGTCACGAGGACGACCTCGTCGGAGAGGTACCCCGCGATCGAGGCGAGATCGGCGTCGACGGGCTCGCGGCCGAGCAGGTCCTCCACCTCGACGGGCCGGATCTGGCCCGCCAGGTTGAAGTCGCCCGTGATGAGCTCGTGGAGCGCCGGAAGCGTGTTGACCGGCACGTTCTCGACGCGAGCCACCTCGACGATGCGCTCGCGCACGTCACCCGCAGCAGACGGGATGGCGATGAGCAGCTCGTCAGGACGCCTCTCGCGCACGAGCTCGCGAAGCTCGGCGGTCGTGCCGAGGACGCGCACGCCGTGGAGGCGAAGGTTCTTCTTGCGCGGGTCGTCGTCCACGAGCCCGATCGGCGTGTAGCCGAGCGACGGGTTCCGCAGCATCTCGCGCAGCATCAGCTGCGCCGCGTCTCCTGCGCCGACGATCAGCACCTCCTTGCCCCGCGCGACGAGCGAGCGCGCGGCCGGGCGCTCGATGATCGTGCGTGCGAGCAGACGCACACCCATCACGAAGGCGAGAAGGAGGAGCAGGTCGATGATCCAGATCCCGCGCGGCACCTCGGCGCGGTGGAAGTCCAGCAACGCGAAGGCGAGGAAGGCCGCGACGACTGCGGTCGCCACGCCGCGCAGGACGCCCCACATGTCCTGCGTCGACACGTAGCGCCACCAGCGGTTGTAGAAGCCGAAGGCGACGAAGACCGGGAGCATGATGACGACGACGCCGAGCGACGACGTCCCACTCCAGATACCGGTCGTAGTAGCGGGGGCGCGCGTCGAAGCGGATGTACCAGGCCGCGACCCACGCGAGCGCGATCAGCGCGGCATCGACGGCGACCTGCCAGAGGCGATGCCTGTTGACCGGGAGAGCGCACGGCTACGCGGGGACGCCGACGGCTGCGCGGACCGCCTCGACCACGCGCTCCTGCTGCTCGAGCGCGATCCCGCCCCACATCGGGAGCGCGAGGTTCTCCGCCGCCGCGCGCTCCGTCTCCGGGAGGGAGCCCTCGGGAGACGCCGAGGTAGCTCATCGCGGGTTGCAGGTGAAGCGGCGTCGTGTAGTAGGACGCGCACGCGATTCCCGCCTCGCCGAGCGCCGCGGCGATCTCCGCCCGCCGGGACGAGCGCACGACGAACATGTGGTAGACGTGCCCCGGCTCGTCGGCCGGAAGCTCGACGATCTCACCCAGGCCGAGCTCGGCGTAGCGTGCGGCAGCCTCTCGACGCGCGTCGTTCCAGCCGGTGAGGCGCGGGAGGAAGACGCGCAGCATGGCGGCCTGGACGGCGTCGAGTCGCGAGTTGGTCCCGACGAGCTCGAACGTCTTCTTGTCGCGCGAGCCGTGGAAGCGCAGCATTCGCACGCGCTCGGCCACGTCGTCGTCGAGGCACGTCACGAGCCCACCGTCGCCCAGGGCAAAGAGGTTCTTGGTCGGGAAGAAGCTGAACGTCGAGCAGATCCCCGTCTGTGCGACTCCCTCGGCGCCGAACGCCTGCGCGGCGTCCTCGACGAGCGGGAGCCCGAGCCCGGCGAGCTCGGCGAGCGGAGCCGGGCGTCCGAAGAGGTGCACCGGCATGATCGCCTTCGTCCGGGGCGTGATCCTCGCGGCGACGTCCTCCGGATCGAGGTTGAGCGTCGCAGGATCGATGTCGGCGAACACCGGCGTCGCGCCGACCCGCGCGATCGCCTCGGCCGTCGCGTAGAACGTGAACGCGGGGCAGATGACCTCGTCGCCGCTTCCGATCTCGAGCGCCTCGAGCGCGAGGACGAGCGCGTCGGTGCCGTTCGCGACGCCGACCGCGTGCGGCACTCCGAGGAACGCCGCGGCCTCGTGCTCGAACGCCTCGACCTCCGGCCCGAAGATGAAGCGTCCGGACTCGAGGACTGCGGAGAAGCGCTCCTCGAGCTCGGGGATCAGCGGCGCGTACTGCGCCTTCACGTCGATGAGTGGGATCTGCTGCGTCACGCGGGCGAGTGTAGCTCCGGCGAGGTCGATCTCAGGTTCGTCGGAGGCCTGAGGACTCCTCGGCCAGGCGCCGTTTTCGCTTCTTGAGGTACCTCCAGCCGAACCACGCGGCTCCCCCGATGATCGCGGCCGCGACGACGTACTCCACGTAGCGGAACGCATGGTGGAAGTCCTCCCACGCCTCGCCCGCCGCGTACCCGGCGCCTGCGAAGGCGAAGCACCAGATCGCGGATCCCAGCAGCGTCAGCAGCGTGTACCGGACGAACCGCGCCTCGAACACCCCGGCCGGGATGGAGACGAACGAGCGAATGACCGGCGTGAGCCGCCCTAAGAAGACGGCCCAGTCCTCCCAGCGCGCGAACCAGCGCTCGGCGCGGTCGAGCTTCTCCGCGCTCAGGTGGAGCCAGCGGCCGTGTCGCTCGAGGTACGGGCGGCCGCCGTAGAAGCCGATCGCCCAGCCCATCATCGAGCCGAGCGTGTACCCGATCGTCCCGGCGAGCGCGATCGCCACGTACGCGCCGAAGCCGTCGTCGATCGTGCGCCCGAAGAGCGTCACGTCCTGGTTCGCGAACGCCCCGGCCGCGATGCGCGCCCCCGTACACCATGACGAGCTCGCTCGCGGCCGGCAGCACGGCATCGATGAACATGAGCCAGAAGACGGCGTAGAGCCCGTAGTCCCCGACGATCGACGTGATGGCGTCGGTGAGCTCGCTGAGGACGGAGGCGACGAGCACGGGCGGACTGTACTTACGCGGTTGGTCGGGCTACCGGGCGACGCGGCGAACGGTCAGCGGCTGCGTGAGGGACACGACGCCGAGCTCGTTCGTCGCCGTCACTCGGGCGACGTAGCGCCCGCCACCGACCGGCTTGCGATTGCCGCCGCGGCCGTCCCAGGCCACCGACTGCTCGCCCGGCTGAAGCGACGCGGTCGACACTGTTCGGACGACGACGCCTTCCGGTGTCTCGATCGTCACCTTCACGCGCGCGGCACGTGACTGCGCCCAGCGGATGCCGGCCTTGCCACCGGTCGGACGAACGACGACGCGTAGCGGAGCGACGCGGAGCGACGCGAGCGTCGAGTTGACCGCGAACCGCCGCGTCGTGGTCGAGCTCAGGCCCTGGTCGTCGAGTGCCGCGATCGTCAGAGCCCAGCGCCCTTCTGCAGGCGGGAGCGGCGTGGTCGGCTGCGGCGGCGGCGGCTCTCCCTCCGGCGGAGGCGGTGGAGGAAGCGGCAGCGGCGGGAACGCCACGCCGACCGTTCCGGGGTCGCGCGCCACATCCGCCTCCTGCCACGCGATCGACCCGTCCGGGGCGGTGAGCGTCGCCGTCACGGTCGACGGCCGGACGATCTTGTACGAGAGCTTCTGCGTCTCGGCGACACCGTCACCGTTCGGCGAGACGACAGCCTCGAGCGGCGGAGGCGCGTAGACGCCGTAGTACTGGAGCATGAGCGCGGTCGGGACGGGCCGCTCCCTCCCGTCGGAGGGCGAGTTGAGCACCGTTCCCTCGAACGCGAGCGTCGACGATCCGCCGCCGTCCAGCTGCCATTCCGCGAACGGCACCGAGCCGCGACAGGGTCTAGCGCCAGCTCGAAGTTCGTCATCCCGACCGAGTACCCGGGCTGCCGACCGTCGTCGACGACGAAGATCAGCCGCCGTCGGCGAGCTGGCCGACTGCCGTACGCGGGTGCCGCGGCGCGAGCTGGGACGATCGTGAACCCCTCGTTCGCGCGGTAGACGGGCTCGCCGTCCCGAACGAGCACGGGGCCGCCGCCGATCGCGTCTGCCATTCCCGTCCAGTCGGGCTGGAGGATCAGCCGGAGCGTGACGGCGGATCCCGACTGCGGCCTCTGCCTGGAGCTTCGCCGCGGCGTTCCCGCGCGCGACGAGCACCGCCGTTCCCGGCGCGAGCGGAACCGACGCGCTCTGGGCCGTCGCGACGCACCGGAGCGACGAGGTCGGTGTTCGGAACCGAGGCCGGAAACGGAGCCGAGGACGACGGCGAAGGAGCCTTCCACTCGCGGCGTCGAGCGGCCCCAGTCGGAGGTGAAGAGCGAGATCCCGTTCTTGCCCGGCGCCTTGTTGAGGACGTTGAGCGCTCGGCGCTGCCCCGTTCCGCGCCAGGTTCCGAAGAAGCTCACGCGGCGGACGTCGAGCAGTCCCGTCGAGGGCGATGCCGAGCGCTCGAGCGCTGGCCGGTTCGGCGGCGTGACGAGCACGCCGTCGCGAAGGAGGATCCCGCTCGGCCTGCCCGTCGGCGATTCGCGAAGAAGTCGCCGTTGACGCCGACCATCGTCGCCTGGCTCGCGAGCCGGCGCTGCATCGACGAGAGGGTCTCCTCACGGAGCACGGACTCGTTGGAGAGCACGGTGCGAAGCCGGTACAGGCCGACCGGCCGCGGCCCGCGGACGACGTGGATCGAGACGGGCCCCGTGCGGTGAACTGAACGCTCGCTCGCGTACGTGACCCCGGGAAAGAGCTGGGTGGTCGTCTGAGCCGAGACCGCGGACGGCCAGCCGACGAGTGCGGCGAGGAGGACAAGGCAGGCGAGCAGCAGGCGGCGGTGCACGGCTCGGCGAGGGTACCCGAACGAGATTCGGCCGATTTGCAGGTCTTACAGCATTCGAACACCCGCCGCGACCGATTGCGCGCGCCAGCGGACAGCGGCCTCGGGCGTCGAGCTAGTCGAAGACCTTGACCTCGCGGTACAGCGTGTCGCGCTGCACCGGGGTCTTCCCGAGCGCCTTGATGAGGTGCACGAGCTCGTCGGTCGTCGTGCGGTGGGTCGTGCCGGCGGCGGAGACGACGTTCTCCTCGATCATCACCGAGCCCATGTCGTCGGCGCCGAACCCGAGCGCGACCTGGCCGATCTTCATCCCCTGCGTCACCCACGACGACTGGATGTGCGGGACGTTGTCGAGGTAGATCCGCGAGACCGCCTGCGTGAGGAGGTAGTCGAAGGAGGTCGGCATCGCCTCGTCCGGGCACGAGGTCGTCCATGCGGTTGCCGTCACGCTGGAACGTCCACGAGATGAAGGCGCGGAAGCCGCGCGTCTCGTCCTGGAGCTCGCGGATCTTGCGCATGTGCTCGACGCGCTCCTCGAGCGTCTCGACGTGGCCGTACATCATCGTCGCGGTCGTCGACATCCCGAGGCGATGGGCCTGCCGCATGACGTCGAGCCACTCCTCCGACTTCGTCTTCTTCGGGGCGATGATCGCGCGGACGCGGTCGACGAGGATCTCGGCGCCGCCGCCGGGGATCGAGTCGAGGCCCGCGTCGCGCAGGCGCGTCAACGTCTCCGGCACGGTGAGCTTCGAGCGCCGCGCGATGTGCTGGATCTCCGGCGGCGAGAGCGCGTGGAGATGGATCTTGTAGCGAGCCTTGATCGAGCGGAAGAGATCCTCGTAGTAGTCGATCCCGAGGTCGGGGTGGTGGCCGCCCTGCATGAGCAGCCCCGTGCCGCCGATCGCGATCGTCTCCTCGATCTTCTTGTAGATCACCGGCTTCGGCAGCAGATAGCCCTCGCGCATGTCGCCGGGCCGGCGGTAGAACGCGCAGAAGTCGCAGTCGGTGACGCAGACGTTCGTGTAGTTGAGGTTCCGGTCGACGATGAACGTGACCTTCGACGGGTCGGTCATCCGGTTGCGGATCTCGTTCGCGACGCGCCCGACCGCGACGAGGTCGCGCGAGCGCAGGAGCGCGATCGCGTCCTCGTCGGTGATGCGCTCGCCGCCGGACGCCTTGTCGAGGACCGCGTCGACGGAGGCGACCGGCTCGGCCGTGACCGTCACGCCGGGACCTCCTCGCGCACGAAGCGCAGCTCGGGGACGTGGTCGAGCTCGCCCACGTCGCGCGCCATCTCGAGAAACGTGTACAGGCCGGCGCGCTCGCGCGGCCCGAAGCTGTAGCGGAGCTTCTCGAAGTAGCGGGCCAGGAAGCCCGGCGGATAGCCGTAGGTCTCGCTCGCCTGCAGCGCGAGGCGCTCGGGCTCCGAGCGCGCGAGCCGCACGGAGGCGACGAATGCGTGCTCGAGATCGAGCAGGCCCTCCGCGATCGGCTCCGGCGCGGCCCACACGGCGAACACCATCGGCAGCCCCGTCTTCTCGAGCCAGAGCCGCCCGAGATCGAAGTGCGGCGTCGGATCCTGGAAGGCGCTGTGCAGCGCGGCGTCGCCGATGAGCAGCTTCGCGTCGGCCTCCATCCCGAGCGGGACGATCTCCGCCTTCGGGAGCAGGATCCGCGTCAGGACGACCGACGTCGCGCTCTCCGGCGTCACGGCGACCGATCGCACCTGGCCGAACGGAAGGCGGCTCACGAGCTGGATCGAGTCGACGGCGCCCTCGGACGAGACGCAGAGGCGCGGGAGGATGCGCAGCCGGTCCGCATTCCGCGCGTACTCGATCGACGGGATCGGCGCGATGTCGAGCTCGCCGTCGAGCAGCATGCGCGCGAGCTCCGTCGGGACGCCCGTTACCTCCTCGACGTCGACGTCGAGCCCGTAGAAGACCGGCGCCATGTTGACGTACGAGATGCGGCCGAGTCTCATCGCTGCCTCCTCCGCACGACCCACGTCACCACGGCCGCGAGGATGAGCCCGCCCCAGAGGACGATCGCGGGCGTCGACACGTCGTACGTCACGCCGACGTCGTCGGAGAGGAGCAGCGCGCCCAGGGTGAAGAGGAGCGAGAACGCGAAGATCGCCGCGGCGAGGATCCCGAAGGCGTAGATCACCCAGACCCAGATCGGCGTGCCCGCGGCGCGCGGCCGATCGGGCGTCGGCTTCTTGTCACCGGCACCTTCGCGACTCACTCACCACCGCCGGAGCTCGTGGTAGAGCGTGTCGCGCTGAACGGGAGTGCGCCCGGCCTCGCGGACGAAGCGGACGAGCTCGTCGATCTTCTGCTCGGTCTCCGTGCGCGCGCCGGCGGCGTGGAAGATCTGCTCGCGCACGACCGTCCCCTGCACGTCGTTCGCGCCGAAGTGGAGCGCGACCGCGGCGAGCGGCATGCCCATCATGATCCAGTAGGCCTTGATGTTCGGGACGTTGTCGAGCATCAGCCGCGAGAACGCGAGCATCTTGAGGTCGTCGGCGCCGGTCGTGTGACGCCAGCCGCGCCGCTCGAAGACCGTGTTCTCGGGATGGAACGCGAGCGGGATGAACGCGAGGAAGCCGCCGGAGCGGTCCTGCTGGTCGCGCAGGCGAAGGATGTGGTCGACGCGTTCTTCGTACGTCTCCACATGTCCGTACAACATCGTGCAGTGCGTCGGGATCCCGAGCCGATGCGCGGTGTCGTGCACGTGGAACCAGATCTCGGGCGACTCCTTGCCCGGCGCGACGAGCCGGCGCACGCGATCGGCGAACACCTCGGCGCCGCCTCCGGGAAGCGACCCGAGCCCGGCTGCCTTGAGCTCGCGCAGCACCTCCTCGTGCGTGAGCCCCGACAGCGTCGTCATGTGGTGGATCTCCGACGCCGTGTAGCACTTGAGGTGCACGTCGGGCAGCGCGCTCGTGGAGCGACGCGATCGTGTCGCGGTAGAAGGCGAAGTCGACGTGCGGGTTCTCGCCGTTGACCATGTGGATCTCGGTGAACCCGGTCACCTCGCGCTGCGCGAGCACGTCCTCGACGAGCTCGTCCGCGGTGAACGTGTAGGCGTGCTCCTGCTTCCGCGTCGCCGCGAACGCGCAGAACTTGCACTTCACGCGGCAGACGTTCGTCTGGTTCACGTAGAGGTTCTGGACGAAGAAGACCTCGTCCGTCCCGCCGCGCACGCGGCGCGCGAGGTCGGCGAGCGCGCCGAGCTCGAGCAGGTCGTCGGACTCGAGGATCGCGACGCCGTCGTCGAAGTCGAGGCGCTCTCCGGCCTCGATCTTCTCCCGGATCGGCTCCAGCGTCTGTTGCGCGAGAACGGCGATCAGCTTCTCCTCTCCACGACGGCCCGCGTGAGCGCCTCGAGCTCGTCCCGGCGCGGGGCGCCGTCGAGGCAGGACCTGGCCTCCGAAGCGTAGTGGAGCGCCAGCTCGCGAGACCGGTCGAGCGCACCGCTCGCGGCGACGCGCACGAGCACGCCCTCCTTCGGCCCGCCCGCGAGCGCCTCGCGCACGACGGGATCCTCCTGCGCGGCGAGCAGCAGCGGCAGCGTCGGCGTCCCGTCCTGGAGGTCGGTGCCCGGCACCTTGCCGGTCTCGATCGTGTCGCCCGCGCAGTCGAGGACGTCGTCGGCGATCTGGAACGCGATGCCGAGGAGGCGCCCGTACTCCCCGCTTCCGCCGCCGAGCACGCACGCCGCCTCGAAGAGCTTCCCGGTCTTGAGCGCGCACCGCTCGAGGTAGTCGTCGATCGTCGTGTCAGGGTCGTGGCGCTGGCGCCGCTGCATCGCCTCGCCGCGCGCGAGCGCGAGCGAGGCTTCCGCGAGCACGGCAACGGCCGCGGCGTCGCCGGTCTCGGCGAGCACCGAGAAGGCGCGCGCGAAGAGGTAGTCGCCGGCCGCCTTCGCCGCGTCCTCGCCGTGCTCGCTCCACGCGGAGGCGCGGCCACGCCGAACGGCGGCGCCGTCGATCAGGTCGTCGTGGACGAGCGTCGCCATGTGCACGAGCTCGACCGCGACGCCGGCGGCGACGGGCGGAGCGTCGTCGGGAGACGACGAGAGGAACGCGAGCGCCGGTCGAAGCCGCTTCCCGCCTGCCGCGAGCGCGCTCGCGCCGACCTCCGCGACGAGGCCCGGGTACAGCTCGACCGCGCGGCCGAGCTCGCTCTCGACCTCCGCGAGGTACTCGTCGAGCCCTGCTGCGGCGCGGACGACCTCGAGGGCGGTCATGGCTTGCGTGCCCACGTGCAGCGCGACGATGCCGCCGCCGAGCAGCCGGTAGCGCACGTCCTCGAAGCCCGCGCGCTCGAACAGCGCCGAGAGGTCGTCGGGGCCGGGGAAGCGCCGCACGCTCGCGGGGAGGTACGTGTACGCCTGCCCGCCGGGAAGCACCCGGCCCAGGAAGCGGAACGAGCACGTCGAACCAGAGCCGGAAGAACGGACGCAGGATCCCGCGCGGACGGGTGATCTCGAGCACGGCGAGCTTGCCGCCCGGGCGCAGCACGCGCGCCAGCTCGCGCAGACCCGCTTCGAGGTCCGCGAGGTTCCGCACGCCGAAGCCGACCGTCGCGGCGTCGAACTCGCCGTCGGCGAACGGGAGCGCGAGCGCGTCGCCCTGCACCCACTCGATCGCGCCGGACTTCCTCCGCGCCCGCTCGAGCATCTCTCGGTGAGAAGTCGAGCCCGACGACCCGCCCGCCGCGCCGCTCGGCCTCCACCGCGAGGTCGCCGGTTCCGCAGCACGCGTCGAGCACGCGGTCGCCGGGCCAGACGACCTCCGTGACCGCGAGCTTGCGCCAGCGCCGGTCGAGCCCGGCCGTCATCACGCGGTTCATCACGTCGTAGACCGGCGCGATGCGGTCGAACATCCCGCGCACGGTGTCCGGCGCGAGCGTCCCGGACTCGTACGTCATGACGAGTCGCCCCAGCGCGGGACGAGCGCGTTGTCGATCCCGATCTGGTCGAGGCAGCGCGCGACGACGAAGTCGACGAGGTCGTCGATCGTCTCGGCGCCGTGGTAGAAGCCCGGCGCGGCGAAGAGGATCACCGCGCCCGCCTCGTTCAGCGTCGCGAGCCCGCGGAGGTGGATCGACGAGAGCGGCGTCTCGCGCGGCACGAGCACGAGCTTCCGCCGCTCCTTGAGCGCCACCGACGCGGCGCGGTGGATGAGGTTCTGCATCGCGCCCGACGCGAGCGTCCCCACCGTCGCCATCGAGCAGGGGCAGATCACGTACGCGTCGACGCGCGCCGAGCCGCTCGCGTACGGGCTGCGGAAGTCGTTCTCGCCGTACACCGTGACCTGCGCCGCGGCGCCGCCGACGAAGCGCTCGAGCACCTCCTCACGCGCGAGCGACGGGTCCTTGTAGAGCTCGGTCGCGAGCACCTCGATCCCCGAGCGCGACGCGCAGAGCCCGACCTCGCAGTCGACCGCGGCGAGCGCGCGCAGCAGCCGTTCCGCGTAGGGAGCACCGGACGCGCCGGTCACGCCGAGGAAGACGCGCACGCGCGAGGTACTGGCAAGCGGCACCGCGGCCGCGAAGCGGCGCCTCAGGTCTCGCGCGTCAGTCCGCGTCAGCGGATCTCGTCTTACGCACTCGGTGCCCTTCGAGGCCTCGAGGAACGCGCCGAGCGCCTCGAGGTTCTCCTGCCCGAGGTACGAGTAGGAGCCCATCACGGTGTTGCCGAACTGCGCCGGGTTCGTCAGGTACTGGACGAAGTACGCGGCGTCGTTCGTCTGCCCGATCTCCGACAGGTCGGGCGCGCCGAGGTTGCCGGCGCCCTGGCCCAGGTAGGTGTGGCAGTTCAGGCAGCCGGACTGCGCGAACAGCTCGGCGCCCTGCACGGCCTGCGGGTCGTCCGCGAAGCCCTGCTCCTCGGCCCAGCGACGGCACGAGGAGGAGGAGCTCGGAGCCGAGCGCCTCCTTCGCGGTCGCGCCCTTCCACGTCAGCACGGCCATCGAGAGGATCGTGAGCACGGCCGCGACCATCGCGACCGGCCGGTGCGTCGGCCGGCGCTCGCGCCGCCGGTCGTAGAACGGCAGCCCGAGGAGGAGGATCAGGCAGATCGTCGGGATGCCGACGGTCGCGATGAAGACCGTCTCCGGCCACTCGAAGATCCGCAGGAGGTAGAAGAGGAAGTAGAAGTACCAGTCGGGCCGCGGGATGAAGTCCGTCGTTCCAGGATCGGCCGGCTCCGTGTACCAGGGGCCGAGGAGGCCGGGCTCGACGCCGTCCGCGTCGAAGTACCAGATCGCCGCGAGCGCCGTGATCACGCACACGACGACGAACGACATGACCGTGTCGTGCCACATCGCGAACGGGAAGAAGCCCTTGCCTTCCTTCTTGACGTCGTCCTTGTAGTGCGCGTAGTCCTCGCGGTTCAGCTCACCGAGATCGCGGGCCATCAGTCGCCGCCTCCGCTTCCTCGGACGAGACCCGCGCGCGCGCCCGTCGGCTCGACCGGCGTCCGCTCACGGCCGGCGGCTTCCTTCGACCACGGCGGCGACGAGACGCCGAGCCGGGTGACGAGGTAGATGTGGATGCCGATCAGCGCGATGAGCGCGCCCGGGATCAGGAGCATGTGGAGCGCGTACCACTTCGGCAGCGTGTCCGCTCCGATCTCCGGCCCGCTCGCGAGGAACTGCGCGAGCCACGGGCCGGCGAACGGCGCCGTCCCGTTCAGGTTGATCCCGACGACGGTCGCCCAGTACGCCGTCTGATCCCACGGCAGGAGATAGCCCGTGAAGCCCATGAGCATTCCCATCACGAGGATCAGCACGCCGGTGATCCAGTGCAGCTCGCGCGGGTACTTGTACGCGCCGAAGAGGAAGACCCGGCCCATGTGCAGGAAGAGCAGGATGATGAAGACGCTCGCGCCCCAGCGGTGCATCCCGCGCACGAGCCAGCCGAGCGTGAGCTCGTCGGTGATCGCCTCGATCGAGGTGTACGCGATCGGCTTGCCCGGTGACCGGGTCGATCTCCGACGACGGCTTGTAGTACATCGCGAGGATCGCGCCCGTCAGCGCCTGGACGATGAACGCCGTGAGCGCCGCCGACCCGAGCGTCTGCATCCAGCTGATGTCGCGCGGGACGTTCCGGAAGAGGAACCACTTCGTGCCGCGCACGGCGCCGGTGCGCTCGTCGACCCAGTCGAGCGGCGCGAGCACCGCCATGTCGACCATCGTGCTGCCGCTTCGACTTCGCGGCCATGCGCTAGCCCGTCACCTGGCTCGGGACGATCGGGTAGAGCCACGCCTCGACGCCGTCGACGTGCGTGCCCGGCACCGACCACGGGTACCGCGAGATCGCCGCGTTCGCGCCGGTCCCGAGACGTTCCCGACCGCGTAGAGCTCGCCGAGCACGAGGCGCCCGTTCTTGATCGAGAACGTCGTAGCGGTCGAGCGAGCGAACGGGCGGGCCGGCCTGGCGGTTGCCCTCCGCGTCGTACAGGCCGCCGTGGCACGGGCACCCGAACGACTGTGCGAGCACCGGCCGCAGCTCGACGCCGTCGACCTCCTTCGTGGCCTCCTCGTCGATCGGCCCGTTCGGCTGCACCGGGCAGCCGAGATGGACGCAGCGGCTGTAGAGGATCGTGAAGCTCGGCTCGCCGTCTGTCGGTCGGCGCCGTTGTTGCGGACGAACGCCGTGCGCCGGCTGACCTCGCCCGCGCTCGCGTTCGCGAGGTACGTGGCGATGACGTACTCGCCCTCCGGGAAGTTCTCGATCGGCCCGAGGTCGGCCTCGTCCTCCTCGAGGTTCGTGAACGAGGGAAGAACGGTGAAGCCGAGCACCGGAAGCGTGACGACCGCGCCGATCGCCGCTCCGACGCCGAGCGTCGAAGCCTCGAGGAAGCGGGAGCGCGTGTAGGCCGGAAGCGGCTGCTCCGTGGCGACCGCGCGGGTCGTCGTCGCGCCGGCCTGGTCCGCGACGGCGCGCGTCTCGGGCTCGATCGCCGGGACCTCGTCGCGCACGTCGCGCGTGACGTCGCGCGCCCAGAGGAAGCCGAACACGACGGCGATGACCGCACCGATCGCGGCGACGATCCAGCTGATCACGAGGCCGAGCAGGAGACACGCCACTCCGATCGCGAACGCGATCGGCCACAGGCTCGGGCCCGGAACGTGCGGGGTGTCGTGGCTGGTATCGCTCAAAGCGCGCCTTGCCCTGGATTCAATCGCCCTGCGGTCCCGCGTGTCAACGATGTGCCGTCTGTCGCGACGCGAGGATTCTGCACTTTGCGGAGGACGCGTGTCACGACAAGTCGTCGATGCCCGTACTCGGCCCAGCGCTGCGTTACCCGCTCGCGGATCTCCTCACTCATGACGATCTCCTCCGGCCATGGCCTGGCGTCCTCCTCGGGCAGCTTGTGCGTCGCGTCGATGCCGAGCTTGCCGCCGTAGAACTGCCGCCCGGGGGCGTGGTCGAGGTGGTCGAGCGGGCCCTCCGTGATCAGCACGTCCCGCTTCGGGTCGACGTTCGCGGTCACGCGGAAGAAGACGTCGGCGTAGTCGTGCACGTCCACGTGCTCGTCGACGACGACGATCGACTTCGAGAGCGAGAGCATCCCGAGGCCCCACAGCGCGTGCATTACCTTCTGCGCGTGGCCGGGAAACGTCTTGCGGATCGAGACGATCACGCAGTTGTGGAACGCGCCCGCGACCGGTAGGTCGTAGTCGACGATCTCGGGCAGGGTCATCCGGACCGCCGGCAGGAAGATCCGCTCGGTCGCCTTGCCGAGCCAGGCGTCCTCGGCGGGCGGCTTGCCGACGACGATCGAGGAGTAGATCGCGTCGCGTCGCATCGTCATCGCCGAGATGCGGAAGATCGGGAACGGCTCGGCGTGCGAGTAGTAGCCCGTGTGGTCGCCGAACGGGCCCTCGATGCCGACGTCGTCCTTCGAGACGTGGCCCTCGAGGACGATCTCCGCGTTCGCGGGCACCTCGAGGTCGACCGTCTTGCAGCGCACGAGCTCGACCGGCTCGCCGCGCAGGAAGCCGGCGAGCATGAGCTCGTCGAGGTGCTTCGGAAGCGGCGCGCTCGCCGAGTAGGCGGTGACGGGGTCGAGCCCGATCGCGACCGCGACCGGGATGCGGCCGTCCTCGGCGGCGAGGAGGTCGGCGCGGCCGTCCTTGTGCATCTGCCAGTGCATGAAGGTCGAGCGCGCGGTCGATCACCTGCATCCGATACATGCCGACGTTGCGGGCGCCCGTGTTGCGGGTCCTTCGTGATGACCGCGGGGAGCGTGATGAACGGCGCCGGGTCGCCCGGCCAGCAGCGCTGGATCGGCAGCCGCCCGAGATCGACGTCGGTCGCCCTCGAGAACGACCTCCTGGCACGGCGCCTTTCGAGACCGCCTTCGGCCGCGAGTCGGCGACCGACTTCAGCTTGAGGAGCCCGCGCACCTTCTCGCGGAGCCCCTCGCGGCGGCTGCATGTCGAGGATGTCGCCGAGCTTCGCGGCCGCGTCGTCGAGCTTCTCGACGCCGAGCGCGAGGCACATGCGCCGCTCGGTGCCGAACTGGTTGATGAGGAGCGGGTGCTGCGAGCCCTTCGGGTTCTCGAAGAGGAGCGCCGGCCCGCCCGCCTTGACCACGCGGTCGGCGATCTCGGTGATCTCGAGGTCGGGGTCGGCCTCGGCCGAGATGCGCCGCAGCTCGCCCTCGCGCTCGAGGAGCGCGATCCACTCGCGGAGATCTCGCGGCGGCGCCAAGCCGCAAGTCAGTCTATGGACGCACTACCGCGCGAGCGCCGAGGAGATGCGCGACTAGTGGCCGCTGCTGTTGTGCCGCTTGCGGGCGCCGCGCTGGTACAGGTCGCCGAGCAGCGTCACTCCGACGAAGATCAGGCCGACGACGAGCATCGCGAGGATGATGTCGCGCCCCTCTTCGGCAGCCGTCTTGTGCGCCTCCTCGACCGGCGCCTGGGCGAGCAGCTCGATGAACGCAGCCAGCATCGCGGCGACTCTATCCCACGAGCCGGGTGTGCGCGGCGAGGGCGGCGGCCACCTCGTCGTCGGTCGCGGCCGAGCCAGCGCCGTTCCCGAGCGCACCTCGACGTTGCCGCCCATTCGTCCCCGTCGCCGCCGAGGCCTTCCGCCCGCAGCTGCGCACACCGGGAGATGAGCTCGGCGAGGTCGGAGACGGCTTTCACGTCGCCCGTCTCCGCGACACGCACGAGCCCGTGCGCGTAGAGGTAGTCGCCGAGGAGGAGCGCGGTGTCGCGATCGTCCGGCGCGAACAGGCGGGAGCGGCCGTAGTGGACGAGGTAGCCCTCGTAGATCGTCTCGAGTCCCAGCGCGTGACCGTCCGGCCCGAGCCTCGAGAACACCGGCTCGCGCATCTGCTCCTCCGGCGGAC
>CAVUTA010000008.1:0-66883 GCA_963744285.1 uncultured Gaiellaceae bacterium
AACGCCGTCGCACTCAACTCCGGTCTCTTCAACGGCTCGCGCATCATCGGCCCCGCGATCGCCGGGCTCGTCATCGCCGCGGTCGGCACCGGCCTCTGCTTCGTCGTCAACGCGGTGAGCTTCCTCGCGGTGCTGACCGCGCTCGCACTCGTCCGGAACGAGCAGCTTCGCGCGGTGGAGAAGGATGCGTCGGCGCGACGATCGTCGGCGGGATTCGGCGCGCGTGCGCACTTCGCGTGGAACGACCCGCAGCTGCGTCTCATCCTCATGGTCGTCACGGTCGTCTCGACCGTCGGCTTCAACTTCCACGTGCTCGTCCCGCTCCTCGCCGCCGACACGCTGCACGTCGGGCCGGAGGGCTTCGGCTTTCTCTCCGCCTCGTTCGGGCTCGGCGCGCTCGTCGGAGCGCTCGCAGCGGCGACGTTCCGCGGAGCGAGCTGGCGTCACTTCGCGATCGGCGCGGGAGCCTTCGGAGTGTTCGCGCTCCTGCTCGCGCCGGTGCAGAACGCCGTTCTCGCGGGAGTGATCCTCTTCGCGATCGGCATCTCGTTCACGCTCTTCACCGCGAACGCGAACGCGCTGATCCAGCTCGCCGCGCCCGACTACCTTCGTGGTCGTCTGATCGGCCTCTACCTCTTCGCCTTCCTCGGACTCGCGCCGATCGGCGGGCTCTTCGCCGGCTGGCTCGCCGAGGTCGGCGGCACCTCGCTTGCATTTGCGGTTGCGGGCTTCACGTCGCTCGTGGCGATTCTCGTCGCGCACGCCTGGCGCGCACGTGCGGCCGCGCCCGCACTCTCACACGCCGGGTAGCCCGCCCCTTTCGCGGCCCTGCTCGGAGCGCCGCAGGACGAGATACGCGACGACGACGCCGACGAGCGTGAAGGCGAGCATCATCGCCGCGGTCGCGTTGATCGCCGGCGTGACGCCGAAGCGCAGCTGGCCCCAGATGTAGATCGGCAGCGTCTCGGATGTCGGCCCCGTCACGAAGAACGACGTGATGAAGTCGTCGAACGAGAACGTGAACGCGAGCAAGCCGCCCGCGAGGATCGCCGGCGCGAGCCGCGGCAGCGTCACCTGACGGAACGTCGCGAGCGGCCCCGCGCCGAGATCGAACGACGCCTCCTCGAGGCTCTGCCCCATCGACACGAAGCGCGCGCGCACGACGAGCGCGACAACCGACGCGTTGAACACGACGTGCGCGATGAGGATCGTCTGCCAGCCGAGAGGGTTCTCGAGCCCGAGCCTGTCTCCCGCCTGCACGAAGAAGACGAGCGCCGCGATCGCGAACACGATCTCCGGCGTGACGAGCGTCATGTACGCGAGCGCGTCGATCGGCGTCCGCAGCGAAGCCCGCATGCGCGGCAACGCGAGCGCGAGCATCGTCCCGAGGATGCACGCCACGACCGCGTTCCCGAGCGCGATGAGCACGCTGCGCCGAAGCGCCTCCGTGATCTCCGGCGTGCTCAGCGCGACCTCGAACCACTTCGTCGAGAACCCCTCCCAGAAGAGGACGTCGCGCCCGCCGTTGAACGCGAATCCGACGACGACGAGAATCGGCGCGTAGAGGAAGACGTACACGAGCAGCGCGTAGCCACCGAGGACGCGACGACCCGTCATCCGAACTGCTCCTGCTTGCCGAGCGCGCGCGCGTAGATCAGCAACGCGATCGTGAGCGCACCGATGACCACCATCGCGATCGCCGAGCCGAGCGGCCAGTCGCCGGACTCGAGGAACTGCTGGGCGATGAGGCTCCCGGCGTAGAACGTCTTGTTGCCGCCGAGGATGACCGGGATGATGTACTCGCCCGTCAGCGGGATGAAGACGAGCAACGAGCCCGCGAGGATCCCCGGCAGCGCCAGCGGCAGCGTGACTCGCCGGAACGCCCGGAGCGGGGAGTCACCGAGATCCTGCGCCGCGTCGACGAGCGACCAGTCCATCCGCTCGAGCGCGGCGTACAGCGGCAGCACCATGAGCGGGAGATAGTTGTAGGCGACGCCGATGTAGATCGCCTTCTCCGAGAAGAGGATCCCCTGGCGCTCGACGAAGTCCGAGAGCCCGAGCGCTCGGAAGAGCGGGAACTGCGGGTCGAGGACGATCAGCCACGCATACGCGCGGATGAGAAAGCTCGTCCAGAACGGGACGATGACGAGCAGGAGCAAGAGGGTCTTGTGCTTCGCGTAGCGCGCGATGTAGTACGCGAGCGGGAAGCCGATGACGAGCGTCGACAGCGTCCCGATGATGGAGAGCTTGAAGGTCGCGAAGAAGATGTCGCGGTAGATGTGAAGCTCACCGACGACGTCGTTCCACAGGTAGCGGTAGTTGTCGAGCGACCACGTGTAGGAGATGTCGGAGAAGCCGACGACCGTGCCGAAGCTCGTCGCGACGATGAAGCCGAGCGGGACGAGGAAGAAGAGGACGTACCAGGTGACCGCCGGGAGGACGAGCCAGCCGGGATAGCGGGGCCCGCCGGCACCGGCGCGAGTCCCTCGCGCCGGTGCTCGGCGGCTGACCGCCTTCGGACGACTCCAACCTACGAGGCCTTGAACTCCGTCCAGATGCGCTCGCGGAGTCGCTTCCCGTTCGCGCTGACCTGGTTCGTCTCGAGCTTCTTCACAGTCGCCGGAGGCGGGAAGACGACCTTGTCGCCCAGGAGCTTTCCGGCAGCGGTTCCCTTGAGCAGCGACCGCTTGAGCGGAGATCCGTAGTAGGAGTACGACGTCTCGAGCCCGGCAATCTTCGGCTGGTAGACGAAGTCGATCCACGCGTGCGCGGCATCAGGATTCGCTGCCCCCGCCGGGATGTTGTAGTAGTCGATCCAGATCTCGCCGCCCTCCTTCGCGACGACGTACCGCGCCGGGACCTTCCCTGCGAGCGCAATGCCGTCGCCGTTCCAGCCAAGACCCATCCACGCCTGCCCCTTGGCGATGAGAGCGTCGTAGTTGGAGGAGTGGAGCGCGACGATGGACGGCTTCAGGTCGAGCAGGACCTTCTTGACCTGGTCGAGCTCCTTCTGGTTCTCGGTGTTGTACGAGTACCCGAGCATCGTCGCGATCGAGCCGACGACCTCCGGCGACGAGTCGACCATCGTCGTCTTCGCCGTACTTCTTCGTCAGCGCGACGAACTCTTTCCAGCGTCGTCGGCCGCTCCTTGATCTTGTCCGTCCGGTACATGAAGCCCGTCGTGCCCCAGTCCTTCACGACCGAGTACGTGCCCTTCGGATCGTCCCCCGTCTTCAGGAACTTCGGGTCGGCGTTCTTCGTGACGTTCTTCAGCTGCGACCAGTCGAGCGGAAGGAGCCGCTTCTCGGCGATGAGCTCCTTCGTCATGTATCCGGTCGGGCACACGAGGTCGTAGCCGCGGGCACCGCCTCGCAGCTTCGCCGCGAGCGTTTCGTTCGAGTCGTAGAACGCCTTCTTGACCTTGACGCCGGTGGCCTTCGTGAACGCCGCGTAGGTCTTCGGGTTCACGTACTGCGCCCAGTTGTAGTAGAAGAGCGTCCCCTCGGCGTCCGCCGCCGCGAGCGCGTCGGCAGCGCCGAAGCGACCGAGACCCGCCGCCGTGAGCGCCGCCGCAGTGGCGCCGGCAACGAAGCCGCGTCGGTGGACGGGTCGCTCCCAGATCGTGAGCTCATCGCTCATTCGTTCCCTCCTTCGTCGAAGTCGAGGGCCTCGTCGTCGGCCCACGAGACCGCTACGCGCTCGCCTTCTGCGAGCGCCTCGATGCCCCCTCTGAGTCCAGACCGCTGCTGCCGCGCCAACACCTCCTGACCGTCGTCCAGCCGGACGATGCACTGCACCGCCGGCCCAATGACCATGGTCGTGACCACCGTGCCCGGAAGCCCCGTGCCGCCCTCGACGACACGAAGCCGCTCCGGCCGCACCGCGACCTCTCGTTCCGTCGTGCGAATGAAGTTCGTGTCTCCGATGAAGCCCGCCATCCACTCCGTCGCCGGCGAGTCGTAGATCTCCCGCGGCACGCCGATCTGCTCGATGCGCCCACCGTTCATCACGACCACGCGATCCGACATCGCGAGCGCCTCCTCCTGGTCGTGCGTGACGTAGACGAAGGTGATGCCGATCTCCTCCTGGATCCGCTTCAGCTCGATCTGGAGCTCCTTGCGCACCTTGAGGTCGAGCGCGCCGAGCGGCTCGTCGAGAAGCAGCACGCGCGGCTGCATCACCAGCGCACGCGCGAGGGCGACGCGCTGCTGCTGGCCGCCCGAGAGCTGCCGCGGCTTCCGCTGCTCGAGGCCCTCGAGCCGAACGAGGGCGAGCATCTCCGTCGCGCGCGCTCGGCGCTCCGTCCGCCCGAGCCCGCGCTGCTTGAGCCCGTACGCGACGTTCTCGAGCACCGTGAGGTGCGGGAACAGCGCGTAGGACTGGAAGACCGTGTTGACGTTCCTGCGATACGGCGGAACGCGTGAGACGTCCTGGCCGTCGATCCGCACCTCGCCCTCGTCGGGCCGCTCGAACCCGGCGATGAGGCGCAACGTCGTCGTCTTCCCGCAGCCGGACGGACCGAGCAGCGAGAGGAACTCGCCGGGATGCACCTCGAGGTCGATCGCATCGACCGCGGCCAGCGAACCGAAGCGCTTCGTGACGCCGCGGAGCTCGACGTCCGGGACGGCAGTCGCTTCGACCGGAGGCGTCAATAGCTGGGTGGGCTGATGATCCACATCACCTCCGCAGGATCGCCGCCGATGTTCACGAGGCGGTGCGGTGTCGAGGAGCGGTAGTCGATCGAGTCGCCGGTCGACAGCTCAAGCAGCTCCGATCCGAGCTGCAGCGAGACCACGCCCTCGAGGACGACCAGGAGCTCCTCCGAGTCGCCGTGCGTGTACGGCTCGTCGCCCGTCGAACCGCCGGCGTCGAGCTCGCCGACGATGACCTGCAGGTGCTCGAGCGGACGCGGCGTGAGCATGAACTTGCGGCCGAGCTCCCCGAAGGCGAGGTTCGGCCGGGCTTCGCGGCGGAGCACGCGCGGCTTCCCGGTCGACCCGTTCGGCTCGAACAGGTCGGCGACGTTGACGCCGAGCGCCGCGGCGATCCGCTTGAGCGATGCCGACGCTCGCGTTCGCACGACCGCGCTCGACCTGGCTCAGGAAGCTCTCGGAGAGCTCGGCGCGTTCGGCGACGCTCTTGAGGGTCGCCCGGCGGAGGCGTCCGAATGGTCCGGAGCCGCTCCCCGACGTCCACGTGTTCGGCTTCAGCGATCTGCGAGTTCATCGAAGAAAACTGAAGCGACACTACTCCTCGCTTTGACGCGAAGCAACCGGGCGTGAGAGGGTTCGCGACCGTGAGCGACCGTCGTCTTCTTTCCGGAGGGGGCCTACGGACCGACGAACAACTGCGTCGGGATCGGCCAGGTACTCGTCGAGCGCGGGCATCGCGTCGTCTTCGTGATCGAGGAGTCGTTCGCCGGCTCGCTCGAGGCGCAGGGATTCGAGGAGCGCCTCATGCGCCTCGGGCCGGCGCCGGAGGTCGAGGAGGAGCCCGGCCAGTTCTGGAAGGACTTCATCCGCGACACCGCGCCGGTCTTCCGCAAGCCGACGATCGAGCAGCTCCCGGAGTTCATCGAGCCGACCTGGCGGGCGCTGTGCGACGGCGCGCGCTACGTCGACGATCGACTGCGCGAGATCTTCGACGAGGTCGAGCCGGACGTGATCGTGGAGGACAACGTCGTGTGCTTCCCGGCGATCCACCACTCCGGGCGGCCCTGGGCGCGCATCGTCTCGTGCAACCCGCTCGAGGTGAAGGACGCCGACATCCCGCCGGTCTTCTCCGGCTATCCGGCCGGCGACCGCACGGGCTGGGACGAGTTCCGCGCGGAGTACGCGCGCTCGATTGCCGATCTCCACGGCGAGTTCTCGGCGTTCTGCGAAGAGCGCGGCGCAGGGCAGCTTCGCGACGCCGAGTTCATCCACGAGTCCGACTGGCTCAACCTCTACCTCTACCCCGCCGAGGCCGACTACGCGCGCGGCACGCCGCTCGCCCCGACGTGGCATCGGCTCGACACGTGCGTGCGGCGGTCGGAGGCCGACGCTCGCGCTTCCCGATCGCATCGCGCACGGGCGACGGCGGCCTCGTCTACCTCTCGCTCGGCAGCCTCGGCTCTGCGGACGTCGACCTGATGAAGCGGCTCGTCGACGTGCTGTCGCGCGCGCCGCACCGGTTCATCGTCTCGAAGGGGCCGCAGGCGTCCGAGTTCGAGCTCGCCGAGAACATGTGGGGCGAGGAGCTCATCCCGCAGCCTGCGCTCCTGCCGCTCGCCGACGTCGTCGTGACGCACGCCGGGAACAACACGACGACCGAGTGCTTCCACTTCGGGCGCCCGATGGTCGCGCTTCCGCTCTTCTGGGATCAGTACGACAACGCGCAGCGCGTCGCCGAGACCGGGTACGGGATCCGCCTCGCGACGTACGACTTCGAGGACGGCGAGTTGCTTGGAGCGGTCGATCGGCTGCTCGCGGACGAGGCGCTCCGTGGCCGCATGGCCGCGATCGCGTCGCGGGTGCAAGCGGCGCCGGGAACCGTGAAGGCCGCGGATCTCGTCGAGCAGCTCGCGCGCGACGGCGCTCCCGTCGTAGGCTGACCTCGTGGAGGTCTACCGCACGCCCGACGAGCAGTTCGACGGGCTCCCGGACTATGCGTTCGAGCCGCGGTACCTCGAGCAGGACGGCCTGCGCATGCACTACGTGGACGAGGGCTCGGGCGATCCGGTGCTCATGCTCCACGGCGAGCCGACGTGGGCGTTCCTCTATCGCAAGCTGATCCCGACGATCGCCGGCGCGGCGCGCGCCGTCGCGCCCGACTACTTCGGCTTCGGCCGCTCGGACAAGCCGACCCGGATCGAGGACTACTCGTACGACTTCCACTACGCGTCGATCGAGCGCTTCGCCGACGAGCTCGACCTGCGCGAGACGACCGTCGTCGTCCAGGACTGGGGCGGCCCGATCGGGCTGCGGCTCGCGGTCGAGCGGCCCGATCGCGTCGCGCGCCTGGTGATCCTGAACACCGGGATCGGCGCCGGCCGCGCGCCGTCGGACGAGTGGCTGCGCTTCCGCGAGTTCGTCCGGCGCGTCGGAACCGATCTCGTACCGGGTCAGCTCATCCGCATCTCGGCGGTGACGGAGCTCGCAGACGAGGTCGTCGACGCGTACAACGCGCCCTTCCCGACCCCGGAGTCGAAGGCCGGGGTGCTCGCGTTCCCCGAGCTCGTGCCGACGGAGCTGGATCACCCGAGCGCGGCGAAGATGCTGGAGGTCCGCGCCGCGCTCGAGAGCTGGGAGAAGCCGACGCTCGTCCTCTTCTCCGACTCCGACCCGATCTTCACGCCGATCGCGGCGGAGCACATGGCCTCACGCATCCCCGGCGCCGGCCCGGCCGAGACGATCCAGGGTGCCGGTCACTTCCTGCAGGAGGAGAAAGGCGAGGAGATCGCCGAGCGGATCGTCCGCTTCCTGGCCGAGAGGTAGGGGCGACGCTGCGTCGCCCGGATGTGCGGCGCGGTCGGGCGAGTCAGCCTCGCCCCTACGACCTCAGGCGACCGTCCAGGTGTCGCCGGAGTGGAGCAGCGCTTCGAGCTGGCCCTCGCCGCTCTCGCTCTCGGGCCGCCTCGAGCTGCTCGCTCATGAGATCGTCGTAGACCGGGCGGTCGACCGAGCGGAAGACGCCCAGCGGCACGGCGCCGTGGGTCTCGAACGTGATCCGCGAGAGCGCGAAGGCGAGGCTCGCCTGCGCGTGGCTCGCATCATGGACGAGGAGCGAGTTCTCACCGGCCTCCGAGACGTCGACGACGCGAAGCGAGCCGTCCGGGTACTGCTGCACGCCCTTCTCGCTCTCCGCCCCGAAGCGAATCCGTGCGCCGTCCTCGAGGTAGACGCGGTTTCCCTTCTCCTCGCGGACGAAGTCGAAGGCACCGTCGTTGTAGATGTTGCAGTTCTGCAGGATCTCGACGAACGCCGACCCGCGGTGCCGGGCCGCGGCGCCGAGCACGTCGGTCAGCCCCTTCTTGTCGGTGTCGATCGCGCGCGCGACGAAGGACGCCTCCGCTCCGATCGCGACCGAGAGCGGGTTGAAGGGGTAGTCGAGCGAGCCCATCGGCGTCGACTTCGTCACCTTTCCCACCCGCGAGGTCGGCGAGTACTGGCCCTTCGTCAGTCCGTAGATCTCGTTGTTGAAGAGCAGGATCTTGAGGTTCACGTTTCGGCGCAGCGCGTGGATGAGGTGGTTCCCGCCGATCGAGAGCGCGTCCCCGTCGCCGGTCACGACCCACACCGAGAGATCCGGTCGCGTAACTGCGAGGCCGGTCGCGATCGCCGGCGCTCGCCCGTGGATCGAGTGCATTCCGTACGTCTGCATGTAGTACGGGAAGCGCGCGGCGCAGCCGATTCCGGACACGAAGACGATGCGCTCGCGCGACAGGCCGAGCTCGGGCATGAAGCCCTGGATGACGTTGAGGATCGCGTAGTCCCCGCAGCCCGGGCACCAGCGAACCTCCTGGTCGGACTTGAAGTCCTTGCCCGTCAGCTGTACGAGGTTGCCGTTGCCGTGGCTCACGAGTCCACCAACGCCGTGATCGCGTCCGCGAGCTCCTCGGCGTGGAACGGGCGCCCGCGCACCTTGTTGTACCCGGCGGCGTCGACGAGGAACTGGGCGCGAATCAGCATCCGCAGCTGGCCGAGGTTCATCTCCGGGATGAGCACCTTGTCGTAGGCACGCACGACCTCGCCCGTGTTGCGGGGAAACGGGTTGAGGTGGTGGAGGTGCGCCGTCGCGACCTTGCGTCCGGACGCGCGCACGCGCCGCGCCGCCGCGCCGATCGCGCCGTACGTCGAGCCCCAGCCGAGGACGAGCGTGTCGGCGCCGTCGGGATCGTCGACCTCGAGCTCCGGGATGTCGGCCGCGATCCCCGCGACCTTCGCCGCGCGCAGCCGCACCATCCGGTCGTGGTTCTCCGGGTCGTACGAGACGTTGCCGGTCTCGTCCTCCTTCTCGAGACCGCCGATCCGATGCTCGAGCCCGGGCGTTCCGGGAATGGCCCACGGACGCGCAAGCGTCGCAGGGTCGCGCCGGTACGGGAGGAAGCCCGCCTCGTCGTTCGGCTCGGTCGCGAACGTCGTCGAGATGTCGGGCAGCGTCGCAACGTCGGGGATGAGCCACGGCTCGGATCCGTTCGCGAGGTAGGCGTCCGAGAGCAGGAAGACGGGCGTGCGGTACTTCACCGCGATCCGTGCGGCCTCGATCGCCGCGTCGAAGCATCCCGACGGGGTCGAGGCCGCGACGACCGGCACCGGCGACTCCGAGTTCCGGCCGAAGAGCACCATCAGGAGATCCGCCTGCTCCGGCTTCGTCGGCATCCCCGTCGACGGCCCGGCGCGCTGGACGTCGATGATGAGGAGCGGCAGCTCCAACGTCACCGCCAGGCCCACCGTCTCCGACTTCAACACGATCCCCGGACCGGCGGAGGTCGTCACCCCGAGCGCGCCACCGAACGCCGCACCGAGCGCAGCCCCTGAGGCGGCGATCTCGTCCTCGGCCTGGAACGTGCGCACGCCGAAGTGCTTCAGCTGCGCGAGTTGCTCGAGGACGTCGGACGCCGGCGTGATGGGGTAGGCGCCGAGGAAGAGCGGCAACCCGGAGAGCTTCGACGCGGCGACGAGACCATAGGTGAGCGCCGTGTTCCCCGAGACCTGGCGATACGTCCCCGGCTCGACCTTCGCCGGCGCGATCTCGTACGAGCTCGCGAAGTCCTCCGACGTCTCGCCGTAGTTCCAGCCGGCCTTGAACGCCTTCGTGTTCGCCTCGACGATCTCGGGGCGCTTCGCGAACTTCTGCTCGATGAACCCGAGCGTCCCCTCGATCGGCCGGTGGTAGAGCCACGACATGAGCCCGAGCGCGAAGAAGTTCTTCGAACGCTCCGCCTCGCGCGACGTCACACCCTCGATGCCCTTCAGCGCCTCGACCGTCATCGACGAGAGCGCCACCGGATGGACGTGGAAGTCGGCGAGCGAGCCGTCCTCGATCGGGTTCGACTCGTATCCCGCCTTCTGGAGGTTCCGCTCGTTGAAAGCGTCGGTGTTCGCGATCAGCGTCCCGCCCTTCGCGAGGTCGGCGATGTTGACCTTGAGGGCCGCCGGGTTCATCGCGACGAGGACGCTCGGCTGGTCGCCGGGCGTGAGGATGTCGTGGTCGGCGAAGTGCACCTGGAAGCCGGACACGCCGGGCAGCGAGCCGGCCGGCGCGCGGATCTCGGCCGGGAAGTCGGGAAGCGTCGCGAGGTCGTTCCCGAAGACGGCCGTCTCGCTCGTGAAGCGATCGCCCGTGAGCTGCATCCCGTCGCCGGAGTCGCCGGCGAACCGGATGACGACCCGTTCGAGGTGCTCGACAGGCTTGGACGTGGCTATGGTCGAGGTATAGCTGAACCCCGCGGCGGCTGGGAGTAGCTTGCCGGCGATCGTCGTGGCTGGAAAGAACGTACGACCGGCCGCGAAGCGGCCGCTTCAGGGATCCTCGCGCAGGCGGGATCCGCGCGAGCGGATTCCGCTTGCTGCGGACAGGTCAGCTCAAGCGATAAACGATGCGGCCGCGGGTCAGGTCGTACGAGGAGAGCTCGATGCGAACGCGGTCGCCCGGGAACACCCTGATGCGATAGCGCTTCATCCTGCCCCCCATGTAACCCAGTGCCTCGTGCCCGTTGTCGAGCCGCACGCGGAACATCCGGCTGCGGAGGGCCTCGATGACCTCACCCTCGACTTCGAGCTTCTCTTCCTTCTCTTTCATCCAGAGCTCCTTGTCTTGGGGAGAAGCCGTGGCCGCGGATGCGGCCACGGCTCTCTCAATTCGCTACGACGCGACGGGGATGACGTTCGTCGCCTCGGGGCCCTTCTGACCCTCGCGAGGCTCGAACTCGACGCGCGAGCCCTCGGAAAGGCTCTTGAACCCATCACCGGCGATGTTGCTGAAGTGCACGAAGAGATCCTTCGAGCCCTCGTCCGGGGTGATGAACCCGTACCCCTTGCTGTCGTTGAACCACTTAACGGTTCCAGTTGCCATAGAAAACACCTCCCTTACCAATACTCACGAACGGGCAAGGAAAGCGCACGCGCAAACCGGACTCGCTCTTGATTTAACGCAGGAACCTTAGCAGGCGAGCGGCACTATTCGGCCTCTGCGAGGAGCGCGCGCACATCGAGCGGCTGCGTGAACATCCCGAGGCTGCCGTCGTCCGATCGCGGCCACTCCTCCTGCGGCCGGTCCCAATACAGCTCGAGGCCGTTTCCGTCGGGATCGCGGAGGTACAGCGCCTCGCTGACGCCGTGGTCGGATGCGCCGTCGAGCGGGATTCCCGCGTCGGCGAGACGACGCAGCGCATCCGCGAGCGTCTTGCGATCCGGATAGCGGATGGCGGCGTGGTAGAGGCCGGTGTGACCCGGTGGAGGCGGCGAGCCGCCCTGCGACTCCCACGTGTTGAGGCCGATGTGGTGGTGGTATCCGCCCGCCGAGATGAACGCCGCCTGAGTCCCCGTACCGCGCCTGCTCCTCGAACCCGAGGACGCCGACGTAGAACGCGAGCGCGCGCTCGATGTCCGCCACCTTCAGGTGCACGTGGCCGATGTCGACTCGTGGATCGATGCTGCTCATCCGCGGCCCAGCGTATCGCCGGCGACCGCACGGACGCTCACTCGGCGAATCCGTCGCGGATCCGAGACCGCACGTTCCAGAAGAGCGTCGTCGATGTTGCGACCGGTGACCACGAGCACGACAGGGCCTGAGAGATCGTCGAGTTGGCGGAGTGCCGCCAACGCCGCGGCTGCGGCGCCCTCGACTCGGAGACCGATCTCCCAGAACGAGGCGACGGCTCGGGCGATCTCCCGCTCCGAGACGAGCAGCATGCGGTCGGCGGCCGTCTGAAGCGCGGCAACCGCGAACGGGATGGCCACACGCACCGCCAGGCCGTCGGCGAACGTCGCGGAGCTGTCACTCGGAACCGGCCGCTCGGCGCGCCAGCTCTCGACCATCACCGGTGCCCCGCGCGCTGCGACGCCGATCTCGCAGCGTGGAGGGTGCAAGCTCGCCGAGCGCTCGGCCGATCCCGGCCAGCAGCGCGCCGTTCCCGACGGGAACGACAACGGCAGCAGGCGGCTCGGGAAGCTGCTCGAGTCACCTCGTTGGCGATCGCTGCGTACCCGTCCAGCTGCGCGGGCTCGGCACCGTCCTCGAAGAACGGCACGCGATGCTCGTCGGCCCACGCGCGAGCGCGATCCTTCGCATCGTCGACGTCCGCTCCCCCGAGGCGTGACCTCGGCTCCGAGCTCACGCATCAGATCGAGCTTCGTGCGGCTGACGTCCTCGGGCGCGTAGACGACGAGCACGCAGACCGAGCCGCTGCGCCGCCCACGCCGTCGCCGAGCCGTGATTGCCGGTCGAGGCCGTGACCACGAGACTCGCCCCGTCGCTGCGGTACCGCTCCAGAGTGGGCAGCGCCCCACGCCACTTGAATGCGCCGAGCTCGTGAACGTCCTCGCGCTTGAGATAGACGGCAGTGCCCGGCGCAAGTCCTGCGGGAGCGGGCTCGAGAGGAGTCGGGAGCTTCACGACGGAGGGCCGACGGGTTCAGCCGAGACGGACGTCGTGCGAGGAAGCCCGAGCGCGAGACCGGCGGCCGTCCACACGGTGAAGGCGAGCCAGTGGATGCCGATCACGTCCGTCTGGAGCCCGAGCAGGAGCACGGTCGCGAAGGCCGCAACGAGCCACGCCTCACGGCGCCACAAGCCCACGAGGATCGCGATGCTCCAGAGGACGAACGCAAGCACGCCGGCGACGCCGGCATCGACGCCGAGCTCGGTGTAGGTCGACTCACCGGCCTTGATATCGACGCCGGTCCGCTTCGCGACGACGCCCGCGTTTCCGAGCCCGTGGCCCTGCGGATGCTCGATCACGACTCGCACGCCGTCTCGCAGGTTGCGCCAGTGGCTGTCCGTGGACGCATCCTCGGTGGGGATCCGGCCCCTGATCGGAGGGCCCTCCTCCCTCGCGTTCTGGCGAAGGAACTCGAGCTCGTC
This sequence comes from uncultured Gaiellaceae bacterium, assembly GCA_963744285.1. Taxonomy (GTDB): domain Bacteria; phylum Actinomycetota; class Thermoleophilia; order Gaiellales; family Gaiellaceae; genus GMQP-bins7. The sequence continues at coordinate 13,065 of CAVUTA010000008.1, forward strand.
GGGCGTGTAGCTCGTGGACGGCCCGATCGACGGGTAGGCGACGAGGAAGAGCGCGCGCGGCGACGACCGACTGCGAGGCCGAGCACCGCCGGCGCGACTCGCCGCTGCGCAACGGCGAGCACGACGAGCCCGAACGCGAGCGCAGCGAACGCCGCGCGCGTGTGCGTGTAGAGGAGTGCGACGTAGAGCAGCGCCGCGAGCGCCGCCCACCACCAACGAAGCGGCCGGCTGATGACGTAGATCAGCGCGACGACGAGGGCGTACGCGCTCGCGAGCGGCGAGAGGAACGTGGAGACGAGCCGGCGGATCGGATTCTCCTCGTCGCCCGTGTTGTAGACCCAGTTCTCGGGGAGCCCGGAGAGGCCCTCGTAGTCGAGCCCGAGCTGTTCTCCGTACCAGCCGGGCACGCCCGAGTCGCGCCACGCCTGCAGTGAGACGAACGTGAGGTCGAGGAGGCCGACGACCGCGACGACGACAGCGGCGAGCACGACGAAGCCTCCGATCCGCCCGCGCTCCTCCCACGCGATTGCGACGAGCCGGCCGAGCGCGTACGCGGCGACCGGAAAGAGATGGTGACGGAGCGCGAGCAGCTCGCCGCGCGCGGTCGCCTCGCCGCCGAGCACGTCCTGCGGGATGAGCCAGTAGACGGCGATGACCATCGCGTAGCTCGCCGCGAGGACGTCCGCGGCCGTGACAGCCGGCTTGCGGCGCACGTGCCACGCGACGAGGAGCAGCGCGACGAGGAGGATCGCCTCCTTCCACGCCGCGGCGACGTCGAGCCACGTTCCCCGCACGCCGAGCTCCCAGAGCTGCGCCATTGCGACGTTGTGCAAGGCGAGCCCCACGACGAGGACGCCGATCGCCACTCCGATGAAGCGACGTGTCCTAATCGACGATCGCCACCAGCGTCATGCCGAGGCTGACGATCCGGACCCTGCCCGGAAAGAGCGATGCGAAGGTCCGGCGCGTGAGGAGGTGCACGTCGGTCGCGAACTCCTTGCCGGCTGCGCGGTACACGCGGTGCGACACGGCATCGGGGAGCCAGTGCACGAGCGGCAGTCGCGTGTGCACCTCGATCGGAAACCGGCGGTTCGGCGTCGTGATGAACACGCGGCGACCGACCCGGAGCGCCTCCGATACGAACTGGCGCTGTCGCGTGCGTCCGCCCACGTGCTCGATCACCGCGTTCGAGAAGACGATGTCGAACGCGCCGTCCGCGAAGGGCAGGGCGCACGCGTCGCCCTGGACGTATGGGATGTCCGGATAGCGGGCGCGGAACCCTTCGCCGTCGTGCAGGCCGAGCGCCGTGATGCGCTCGGGCCACGGATAGCTCTCCTCGAAGAAGTTCATCGTCGCGCAGCCGTCTCCGTCCCCGAAGCCGAGCTCGTCGGCCCCGACGTCGAGCACGGACGTAGCGGCGGTCGGCCGCAGCTCGTCGAGAAGGAGCCGCAGCTTTCGCTTTCGCGAGCGCAGCGAGATGGAGTCGGCGAGCCGCATCGGCTGGAAGTATCGGCTCCGCACGGGCTAGCAGGCTGGCTCAGTAGGCTGGCTCGATGGTCGACGCCGTGCTCCGGGCCGCGGGCCCGTACTCCCTCCGACTCACTGCGCGCGGCGCGACGTGGACGGCGCGCATGCCCGCTGGACGCTGGGCGTCCGCGCATCAGCTGTCGGATGGACGGATCGTCGTTCGCGCGTCGTGCGAGCTCGCGGTCGCGGAGGCGCGATTCATGCTGGCGCTCGACGACGACACCACGGAGTTCCATCGCCGGCATGCGCGCGATCCGCTCATCGGGCCCGCCGTGCAGCGGCTCCGGGGCATGCGACCGCGACGCAAGGCCACAGTCACGCACGCGGTCGTCCGCGCGATCTCGGGTCAGCTGATCCAGGCGTCGAAGGCGCTCCAGATCGAGCGGGCGATCATCCGCGCAGGCGGAGAGGACCCGCCCACGCGCGAGTCGATCGCGCAGCTCTCGCCGGCCCGAGTGACCGCCTGCGGGCTCGCGGGAAGCCGCGCTACGACGCTCGTCCGACTCACGCGCACGCTCGACCTCGAAGGGCTGCGCACGCGCTCCGACGCCCTCGAGCGGCTCGGTCGCGAGCGCGGAGTCGGCCCGTGGACGGTCGGCGTCGTCGCGCTGCAGGGCCTCGGTCGCTACGACGCGGGCCTGGTCGACGATCTCGCGCTCGTGAAGCTCCTCGCGTCGCTGCGTCGGCGCTGGCCCGAACCGGGCGAGACCGCCGAGCTGCTGGAGCCGTACGGCGAATGGCAAGGGCTCGCGAGCGTGTTCCTGCTCCAGGGATTCCGGCGAGGTCTCGTCCGCGGAGCGAGCATGGATCGAGCGCGGCTCGTCCGCGGCTCCGCACGAACCGCCGCCTGACGAGCCGCCGTACACTCCCGCGCATGGTCGACCCGCGGAAGATCGCGATCCTCGGCGCCGGTCGGATCGGCGAATCGCTGATCTCCGGCCTGCTGTCGTCCGGCTGGCGAGAGCCGCGCGAGGTCGCCGCGACCGCACGCCGTGCCGAGCGGGTCGCCGAGCTGCGCGAGCGCTACGACGTCGAGGCCACGCTCTCGAACCACGACGCCGCAGCCGGAGCCGCGCTCGTCGTCATCGCCGTGAAGCCCCAGGACATCGAAGGGCTCCTCGGCGAGATCGGGACGCTCATCCTTCCCGAGCAAACCGTCCTGTCTGTCGCCGCAGCGATCCCGACATCGCGCATCGAGAACAGGCTCTCGGCGGGCGTCCCGGTCGTGCGAGCGATGCCGAACACGCCGTCCACGGTGCACGAAGGGATCGCCGGGCTCTGCGCGGGAGCACATGCCGGCGACGAGAACCTCGATCTCGCCGAGGAAGCTCTCGCTCACCTCGGAGGCGTTGTGCGCGTGCCCGAGGCGTCGATGGACGCGATCACCGCGGTGTCGGGCTCGGGCCCCGCCTACTTCGCGCTCCTCGCCGAGGCCATGATCGAAGCCGGAATCCTGCTCGGGCTCTCGCGCGAGATCTCGACGCAGCTCGTCGTCCAGACGATGCTCGGCACCGCGAAGCAGCTCCGCGACGAGAAGATGCATCCCGTCGAGCTGCGCGAGATGGTCACGTCGCCGGGCGGAACGACGATCGCCGCGATCCGCGAGCTCGAGATCGCCGGCGTTCGCGCCGCGTTCCTGAACGCGATCCAGGCGGCGATGGTGCGCTCGCGCGAGCTCGCCGCCGGCGATCCGTAGGTTCAGGGCGAGGCAAGCCTCGCCCCTACTCGGGCGTCGCTGGCACGCCGAGCTCAGCGATCGGGGAGGAGCGCCGACGTCGAGCGGCACGTGCATCCCGCGCACCTCCGCAAGCGCCTGGAGCGCGAGAACCGTGTCGGCGACCGCAATGTCTTCGAGAAACTCAGCTGCGCGCCTCGAAGTCGGCGACGAGTGCTGCGATCGCCGCTTGGTACGCGGGCGCGTCACGCGTCGCGAGGGCCGTGATCGAGTCGATGACGGCAGGCGGAATGGCCTCCGCGCCCGTCAGCGTCGCGGCGAGCGCGGCGGCGCGCGTCGTCCTCGTCGAGGATCAGCTGCGCGAGCGCGGCTGCATAGCGGCCGATCGGGCTCTCCGACTCCGCTGCGCCCGCGTCGAGCGCCCAGCGCGCATCCTCCTGCGCGCCGACGAGGTCTCCGACGATGAGGCGTGACTTCATCGCCCCGATCGGCCTGCCCCAGCTTCCCGGCGGCGCGTCCGGCCAGCTCCGGCGGTACGTCTCCGCCGCGCGAACGAGCCACTCGTTCGCGTCGTCGCGCCGTCCGAGCATCAGGTACGAGAGCCCCGCGGCCCACGCCGCATTGCCCATCCGCGTGAGCTGGCGCTGCCGCTCGTCCGTGTTCTCGGGGAGGCGCGCGGCGCCGTCCTCGAAGCGCTCGCTGGCGCGCGTCGCGCGTTCCTCCCAGTCGATCGTCACGCCGGAAGTATCGTCTCGCCGTGCCCGAGCTTCGCGAGGTGGTCTACGTCGACGGCGTCCGCACTGCGTTCGGCCGTGCGACGCCGGACGGCTTCTTCGCGAAGACGCGCGCCGACGACATGGCCGTGAAGGCCGTGCGCGAGGTCCTTCGACGCAACCCGCAGCTCCCGCCCGAGCGGATCGACGACGTCGCCTTCGCCGCGACCGCGCAGGTCGGCGACCAGGGCCTCACGCTCGGACGCGATGTCGCGCTGCTGGCGGGTCTCCCGACCACCGTCCCCGGCTTCGCCGTCGACCGGATGTGCGCCGGTGCCCTCACCGCGACCACAGCGGGCGCCGGCGAGATCGCGATGGGCGCAGCCGACGTCGTCGTCGTGGGCGGCGTCGAGCACATGGGCCACCACCCGATGGGCGCGGACGTCGACTTCAACCCGCGGTTCGTCGCCGAGCGCCTGATCGACGAGTCGGCCGCCGTCATGGGTCAGACGGCCGAGAACCTGCACGATGCCTTCCCGCAGCTGACGAGGGAGGCCGCGGACGCCTACGCCGTCGAGTCGCAGCGTCGCGCGGGCAAGGCGTGGGACGACGGGGTGATGGACGAGATCGTCGTTCCGATGTCCGTCTTCACGGACGTCGGCTGGACGGTCGCCGACCGCGACCAGTTCCTCCGTCCGGACACGACGATGGAGGCGCTCGCGACGCTGCGCACGCCGTTCCGTGCAGGCGGACGCGTGACGGCGGGAAACTCGGCCGGTCTCACCGACGGTGCGACGGCTGCCCTCATCTCGTCTGCGGATGCCGCCGCCGAGCTCGGCCTCGAGCCGAAGATGCGTCTCGTCGGCTTCGCGTACGCGGGCGTCGAACCGCACTTGATGGGGCTCGGGCCGGTTCCGGCGACGCGAGCAGGTGCTCGAACGGGCGGGCGTGGGAATCGACGACATCGACCTCTTCGAGCTGAACGAGCCGTTCGCGGTCCAGGTGCTGACGTGGTGCGACGGCGTCGGCGTGGCGCCCGACGACCCGCGGCTCAACCCGTACGGCGGCGCGATCGCGTGCGGCCACCCGCTCGCCGCCACAGGAGTTCGCCTCATGGCGCAGCTCGCCCGTGGCTTCCGCGATCGGCCGGGCTCGCGGTACGGGCTCACCGCGCTCTGCATCGGGCTCGGGATGGGCGCCGCGATCCTGTGGGAGAACCTCCAGGCATGACGAACCCGACCGAGTTCAAGCTCCAGAAGATCTCGACGCGCGTCGGCCCGATCGCGCTCGTGACGATGGACAACGGCGAGGACTGGCAGAAGCCGAACACGTTCGGCGAGGAAGCGCTCCGCTCGCTCGAAGGAGCTCTCGACCAGCTCCGCTCCCGCGACTGGCGCGGGCTGCTCCTCACCGGGAAGCCGTTCGTCTTCGCCGTCGGTGCGGACATCGGCGAGTTCGGCGAGATCACACCCGAGCGCGCGCGACTCGGCGGCCAGGCCGGGCACGAGCTCTTCGGGCGGCTCCGCGAGCTGCCGTTCGTCACGGTCGCGGCAGTGAACGGGGCGGCGCTCGGCGGCGGCGTGGAAATCGCGTTGCACTGCGACTACCGGACGATCGCGTCATCGGTCCGACACTTCGCCTGCCCCGAGGTGTTCCTCGGACTGATCCCCGGCTGGGGCGGGACGCAGCTCGTCCCGCAGCTCGTCGGGGCCGAGCAGGCGGTGAAGTTCATCGTCGAGAACCCGCTGCGGCAGAACCGGATGCTGAACGCGCAGCAGGCCTTCGAGGCCGGATACGCCGACGCACTCATCGAGCCCGTCGAGTTCCTCGACGAGTCGCTCGCGTTCCTGCTCGACAAGGTGGAAGCGGGCGCGGGCAAGCGCCGCCCGTCCGCCGATCTCTCCGACGTCGCGGAGGTGTGCCGTAAGGCGCGCTCGCGCCTCGACGGGCAGGTACACGGCGCGACACCCGCGCCGTATCGCGCCCTCGACCTCATCGAAGGCGCGGCGACCTGGTCGCTCGAGGACGGCTACCGAGCCGAGGAGGACGCGCTCGCGGATCTCCTGCCGGGTGACGGCGCGCAGGCCTCCGTCTACGCGTTCAACCTCGTCGAGCGGCGCGCGAAGCGTGGCGTGGGAATGCCCGACGCCGAGCCGCGACGCGTCCAGCGAGTGGGCATCGTCGGCGCCGGGCTCATGGCCCGGCAGCTCGCATTGCTCTTCCTCCGCCGACTCGAAGTGCCGGTCGTGCTCCGCGACCTGACGCAGGAGCAGGTCGACGACGCGATCGCCTGGATCGCCGACGAGCTCGCCGACCTCGTGCGCCGCGGCCGTCTCGGCGAAGGCAAGGCACGGTTCCTCGGCTCGCTCGTCACCGGAGGCACGGAGTGGGACGTCTTCGCCGGCTGCGACCTCGTGCTCGAGGCGGTCTTCGAGGAGATGGAGATCAAGAAGGAGGTCTTCGCGGCTCTCGAGCGTGTGGTTTCAGCGGAGTGCGTGCTCGCGACGAACACGTCGTCGCTGTCCGTCACCGAGATGGGAGCGGAGCTCGAGCACCCCGAGCGCGTCGTCGGGATGCACTTCTTCAATCCGGTCGCCGTCCTCCCACTCGTCGAGCTCGCGCGTACGCCCAAGACGGACGACGCGTCGCTGGCCACCGTCTGGGCGGTCACGAAGAAGCTCCGCAAGACGGGGGTACTCGTGCGCGATGCGCCGGCCTTCGTCGTGAATCGCCTCCTCGGTCGGCAGGGCTCGGTGATCACGCAGGCGCTCGATCACGGGAACACCGTCGAGGAGACGGACGAGGCCGTGCTGCGCATGGGCCTGCCGATGGCACCGTCCGTCCTGCTCCAGCTCGTCGGCCCGAAGGTCGCGAACCACGTGCGCCACACGCTGCACGACGCCTGGCCCGATCGCTACCCGCTCTCCGCCACGCTCGAAAGCCTCGCGGAGGGAGGCGATCCGGTCGTCGTCGAGCACGCGCCACGCAGCGTCGACGATCTCCACACGGCAGTGCTCGAGGCGCTCGCGGACGAGTCACGCCACATCCTCGAGGAGGGCGTCGTCGCGGAGGCGGCCGACATCGACACCTGCCTCATCCTCGGCGCCGGATTCCCTTTCTGGCTCGGAGGAATCACGAAGCACCTCGACCAGACGGGCGTGTCCGAACGCGTCACCGGTCGCACGCTCGCCGAGCTCCCGAGCGCGCGTTCGTAACACCCGCGGCGGTTCGTGCCCGGACTCTGAGGTATGCTCCGACAGGTAGCGCTCGCCGGCCATCACGCGAGCGACAACACTTCGGAAGGAGCGGCACGACAACACGTGCTGCCTGAATGCACGAGGCTACGACCATCCCGACGCTGACGTCGGACACATCCGAGAACCTGACTGCTGCGGCCCGTCAAGCCGAGTCCTGGTTCGGTGAGCCGTTCCTGGCGCCGGACGAGGACCCGCTCCAGGCCCTCGCGCCGGGGACGGCACGTCGTGCCGCACTGGACGACGCGCTCGCCGAGATCGAGTCGGGCCTGAAGACGCCGTCGTCGCGCTGGAAGGTGCGCTACGGGCTCATGCTCGGGCTCGAGCGCGTGCTCACGGAGGACCCCGCGCGCACCGCGGCGGGGACCGAGCTTCGCCGCCACCAGATCGACGCGCTCACGGGCATGCTCGCCGAGCTCATCGCGGCGACGCAACGACCGGCGGACGAAAACGGGAACGGGAACGGGCACGCCTCCACGAACGGCACGGCCGCGGTCGCCGAGGCCGATCTGGACGAGGAGGCCGACGACGACTACGACGCCGGGTTCATCGACGACGATGAGGCGCTCGAGGCCGAATTCACCGGAGCCGACCCCGGAGCAATCCGACGATTCCGCTTCCGCCATCCGACTGCCTCCGGGAAGACGATCGCAGCCGCAGGCTTCGTCGAGGCCGCGCGGAATCTCGGCGTGCTGATCCTCACCCACCGGCGGCTCCTCGTCGCACAGTTCAAGGGCGACCTCACGACCGAGGGCTACGCGGATCGCTTCACCGACGCGCTCTTGGCCGGGGCGACGTCACCGACGGACAGCCCGCTCACGATCCAGACGTACGCGTGGTTCGCGCGTCACGGCTCCGAGCTCGACCCCAACGCCTACCACCTCGTGATCTGCGACGAGGCGCACACGGCATTGGGAGAGAAGACGAGCGCGGCGATCCGCGCATTCTCCGAGCCGCTCTTCATCGGGATGACGGCGACCGAGCAGCTGATCGCGAAGCAGGTCTCCGACGTCTTCCCCGCCTCGGTCGACGACCTCCCACTCAGCGATGCCGCGCGACGCGGCCTCATCGCTCCGCTTCGCTGCCTCCGGGTCCCGCCCGCGGCCGCGATCAACTCGGTCCCGATCGTGGGCGGAGACTTCGAGGAGCGCGCGCTGGCCGCGGCGCTCGACCACGAGGCGCTGAACCAGGCGGCCGCAAGCCTCTACCGGGAACGCTTCGGCTCCACGCCCGGGATCGTCTACGCCGCGGGCGTCGAGCACGCCTACAACCTCGCGCAGGAGTTCCGCGCAGCGGGAATCAAGGCGGAGGCCGTCTCGGGTCGCACGCCACCGGCCCGGCTCGCCGAGACGCTGGCGGCGTACGAACGCGGCGAGATCAACGTCCTCGTCAACGCCATGCTCCTCGCCGAAGGCTGGAACTCACCGCGCGCGACGGTCTGCATGCACCTCGCGCCGACCGCGTCGCGGCGCGTGTACCAGCAGCGCATCGGCCGCATCATGCGCATCCACCCGCGGAAGGAGGCCGGCGTCGTCGTCGACTTCGTCCCGAAGGGTGCGACGCATTCGGAGCGCGTCGTTTCGCTCCATGCACTCCTCGACTCGGACTTCTACCGCGAGGGCGCGCGCGTCACGCCCGCTCCGAGACGACGTCAGCAACGACGTGCACGCCGCAAGCTCTCCCCGGTTCCGTGGCTCGTTCCGGTCACGCCCGACGTCGCGCGACGGCTCGCCGTGATCCAGCGCGAGTGGCAGCGGATCGACCCGAAGTACCTGGACGACGACGAGCAGCGCTTCTGGGCGACGATTGCCGGCCGGCAGATCCGGTTCGACCAACGTGCCGAGTTCGCGAAGAAGTTCGCCGAGGGTCGTGCGACCAAGGGCGCGCTCGAGCAATTCCTGTCGACGTGCGCCGCGGAGAACCCGAATCGTCGTCTACGCATGACTGCGCTCATGGATCGTGTTGCAACACCGATCGATCGCGCCGACTTCGACGACCTCGTCACGCTCGTGACGCAGGCTCCTCCGTGGGACAAGGACCGTGCGGCCGGCGTGCGAATTCTCCTGCGCGCGATCGGCGAGGGGAAGCCACTCGCGCCCGATCAGATTCTCGCGCGCTGGACGTGGCGGCTCGCACGTGCGACGCGCAAGGTCCAGGATCGTCGCGTCTCGACCGAGTTCCCCGAGGCGAAGCGTCTACTCGGAGCCGCCGCGAACTCCCGCGGCTACCGCCATGAGGAGAACGTCAACCGCCTCGTCCAGGTCGCCGCCGAGATGCCGCTGCCCGTCGGTGCGGCGCTGCTCGCATCAGCCGACGGCTACACGCCGCGCGCGAACGGCGCACTCGACAACGCCCGCGAGGAGCTCGGAACGACCGCGGAGATCGCCACCGCGCTCGCCGACAACCTTCCCGTGCCGAAGCTCACTGCGCGAAAGTCGCGGCGTCGACGCCGGAAGCGCAAGGGCGGCGCGGCGCCTGCCGCACCGAACGGCGTCAATGAATCGGAGACGGCCAGCGACGTCGTCCCACTCGCGCCCGTCGAGCCGCCAGTCGACGAGTCCTCCGAAGACGCGGCCTAACTCTACCCGGCCCGCCGGACTCCGGCGCATCGTCGTTCGCCTCGCGATCGCGCAGGAAACGCGTGATCTCGGCCGCGAGCGCATCGCCGGACGGGAGATCGTCGGACTCGTCGAGCAGCTCGAGCGAGTCGGCTCGACGTTCGAGCTCCTCGACGTAGCCCGCCGTGTCCGCATCCGTCGCGACGGCCTGCGAGACCTGCTCGACGTACTCGTCGGAAGCCTCGGCCAGCTCGCTCACGTCGATCTCCGTCGCAAGAACGCCACCGAGACGCTCGCACAGCGCCATTGCCGCAGGCGGATTCGGCGCCAACTGCACGTAGTGGGGCACCGCCGCCCAGAGGCTCACGGACGGGATTCCGACTTGTCGGCAGGAGTCGAGCAGCACCCCCACGATGCCGGTCGGCCCCTCGTAGCGAGAGAGCTGGAGACCGAGCTCGTCCACCAGTTGCGGATCGGTGGCCGCGCCCGTGACGGGCGCCGGACGCGTGTGCGGCACGTCTGCGACCAGAGCGCCGAGCGTCACGGCAAGCTCGACGCCGAGCTCACTCGCCAGCTCGGCGATCAGCTCGCTGAAGGTTCGCCAGCGGTAGTTCGGCTCGACTCCGACGAGGAGGATCGCGTCGCGGTTCGCCTCCGGGATTCGCGCGCGGTAGAACGTGTTCTCCGGCCACTCGATCTTCCGCGTGCGCCCGTCCTCCAGCGAGACCATCGGCCGCGTCGCCTGGAAGTCGACGAACAGCTCCGGGTCGATGTCCGCGAACTTCCGAGCTCCCCACAGCCGTGCGAGATAGCCGGCTGCGAGCGTCGCGGCCTGACCGCCGTCGTTCCACCCGCGGAACGCTCCGATCAGAACGGGCCGCTCGAGGGTCGCCGGGCGCTCGTGCATTCTGAGCTCGCGAGCCACCCGAGAAAGCCTACTGACGCCTCAGCGGCGCGGGCGGGCGCCAGAGGCTGAACGCCAGCGCGAGGCTGAACGCCCAGATGGCACTCGCCAGAACGACGTGCACGAGGACGAGACCCCACGGCAGCGCATTTCGGTACTGCACCTCACCGAGGATCGCCTGCGCGACGAGCACCGCCAGCAGGCCGATCCAGATTCGGAGGAGGCCCGGGTACTCGGAGCGCAGGCGTCGCAGGAACCAGCCGACGACGAGAACGCCGATGCCGAAGACCGCCGCGACCCGGACGTGCACGTACACGGTGTCGACGATCCCGAGACCGAGCCGCTCGACGTCCTCGCTCGATCCCGGATGAGGCCCTGACGCCGTCGCGACCGCTCCCGTCACGACCAGGGCCATGCAGGCAGGTAGACCCACCCAGGTCACGATCCGCCTGAGCCAGCGCGCTCCCGCAGGAGGAGCCAGCCCGTCACGCAGGCTCCAGGCCTCGAGCACCGCGATCAGCGCCAGCCCCAGCGCCGCGAGTCCGAGCAGGAAGTGCGTCATGACGGCGAGCGGGTGGAGATCGAGGGCGATGGTGATGCCACCCATCGGGATCTGCGCGATCGCGACGAGAAAGGCACCGAGCGCGGCCCACCGGCCCCAGCCGGAGAGGCCACTCGTCCAACGCGAGGTCAGCCACGTCGCGAGCGTGAGCACGATCCCGACGAGGGCGACCATGCGGTTGCCGAACTCGACGAATGCGTGGAAGCCCTGCTCCGGGTACGGCTTGGATCCGCAGCTCGGCCAGTTCTCACAGCCGAGCCCCGAGCCGGTGAGACGGACGAACGCGCCCGACGTGATCACGACGAACAGCACGAGACACGACGCGAGAGCGATCCGGAGGAACGTCCGTGCCGAGATCGATCGGGCTCGAGCGACGGCGACGGCCACTAGCGAAAGAGGACTCCAGATCCTTCCTCGACGCGGCCGATCCGCGCCGCGACGAGCCCGTGCGACGCGAGGGTCGCTTCGAGGACGGGGGCCCGCTCGCCGGGCATCGACACGAGCAGGCCCCCGGCGGTCTGCGGATCGTAGGCGAGCGCCTCGTACGCAGCGGTCGCGTGACTCTCGACGTGCGGACCTGCGTACTCCCGGTTGCGGCCGTCGCCGCCGGTCCTCACACCCTCGGCCGCAAGCTCGAGCGCTGCGGGAAGCGCCGGCATGGCCTCGGCGTCGATGACAGCCCGCACGCCGCTCCGCGACGCGAGCTCGTACGTGTGCCCGAGCAGGCCGAACCCCGTCACGTCGGTGACCGCGTTGGGCTCGAACGGTCGGATGGCGTCCGCGGCCGAGCGGTTCAGCTCGAGCATCGAGTCGACGGCTGCCTCGAGCGCGCCCGGGGGCGCGATTCCATCCCGCTGTGCCTGCAGCACGAGGCCAGTGCCGAGCGGCTTCGTGAGGAAGAGGACGTCGCCCGGGCGCGCCCCGGCCTTCGGCCAGATCCGCTCCGGATGCACCAGGCCGACGACCGCGAGCCCGTACTTCGGCTCGGTGTCGCGGATCGTATGGCCACCCGCGAGAATCGCGCCGGCAGCACGAACGCGCTCCTCGGCGCCGGCAAGCACCTCGCCGAGCACCTCGACGGGAAGCTCCTCCGGAAAGGCGGTGATCGAGAGCGCCAGGAGCGGCGCGCCGCCCATCGCGTACACGTCATTCAGAGCGTTCGTCGCAGCGATGGCGCCGAACGTTCGCGGATCGTCGACGAGCGGCGGGAAGAAGTCGACCGTGAACACGATCGCCCGCTCGTCGTCCAGGCGGTACACCGCCGCATCGTCGGCAGGATCGAGTCCGACGAGCAGATCCTCGGCGTCGGCCGGCACGAGCCCTGCGAGAAGCGTCTCGAGACGCGCGGCCGAGTACTTCGCCGCGCAACCTCCGGCGCGCGCGAGCGTCGTGAGCTCGACGGTCTCCACGCCGAACACTGTACGGAAGGAGATCGCGCCGGAGAACCGAAGACCTTGCACAGAGTTCATCCCCTTCTCCCCTCCCCTGACACGCGGCCGCCGCCCCCTCGGCGGCCGCTCTCCTGGCGGGGAAACGCGGTCCCCCGCCGCCCTTCCTCTGCGCTGCGACTGATCAAGCGCTGTTGCCTACGGGCGAGTGAATCGCCCTTCGGCCCAGCAACCGGTCACTGACAGCGCTTGATCCATAGACTCGCGCCGATGAAGTCTGCGCTCGTCACCGGTGGGTCGTCGGGAATCGGGCTTGCCATTGCTCGCGCGCTGCGCACGGACGGGTACGAGCTCACGCTCGCGGCTCGGCGACCGGAGCCGCTCGAGGCGGCCGCTGCGGAGCTGGACGCGCTGGCCGTGCCCGCGAACCTCGGCGACGCCGACGAGTGCGTGCGCGTGGTCGCCGCGCACGCCGAACGCCACGGTGGCATGGACGTCCTCGTGAACTGCGCCGGCATCGGCATCGGCGGATCGTTCGCGGAGCAGGAGACCAAGAAGATCGACCTGCAGCTCGACGTGAACCTGCGGGCAACGCTCGTGATCACACGCGAGTCCCTGCCGCTACTGCGCGAAGCGCGCGGCCAGATCATCACGCTCGCCTCGATCGCCGGAACGATTCCGACGCCCGGGCTCGCCGTCTACGGCACGACGAAGGCTGCGCTCATCGCCTGGACGAGCTCGCTGAACCGCGAGGAGGCCGAGCACGGCATCCGTGCGACGGCGATCTCGCCGGGATTCGTCGCAACCCGGATGACCGAGTGGACCGGGCTCCCGGACGAGGAGCAGATCTCGACCGACGACATCGTCGCGCTCGTGCGCGCCGTGCTGTCGCTGAGCCCGATGGCGCGCGTCCCCAACATCGTCGTCGAGCGCCTCGGCGACGCGTACTGGGGTTGCACGACCGGAATCCGCGAGGCGGATTCCGTCGTGCGAAGACCCCTAAAGGCGGCCGCTCGCGGCCGCGGCACGCGATCCGCGAGCATGTCCGCGACAGCCTGCTCGAGCTCGTTCACCGAGACCGTCCCTTCGAACCGCGCTGCGATCTTTCCATCGGCGCCGACGAGGAACGTCCAGGGCTCGGTCGGCAGCTTCCACTCCTGCATCCAGCGGTTGAAGCCCTTGGCCGGGTCGTTGTCCTCGAACACCTCGACGTGGATGAAGCGAATCCCGTCGTCCTCGAAGCGTCGCGACACCTCCTCGACGACGTCGACGACCGGGCCACATGTCCGGCTCGAGCAGAACTTCGGGGTCGAGAACGTCACGACGAACGGCACGTTTGCGGCGAGCGAATCGGCGACCGAATGTCGAAGGAGAGTCTCGTCCGGCGGTGTTCGCGTCGTGAGCGCAGCCGTGTTCCCTCCCGTCGACGCGAGCGTCGGCGTCTTCGACGCGACGGCGGCGTCCCCGACATCAGGTGGCGCGTCCTTCTTGGCCACGACGACGTTCCCGAGCGCCTGCACCTTCTCGGCGCCACCCTCTGGCTCCGCGAGGAACCAGTACTTCCCGGCGCGGGGCAGCCGGAGCGTCGCGACGTAGATGTGCGTCGCGTCGGCCTCGTCACCGCCCGGAATCCCGATCCGCTCGAGCTTTGCCTCGGTCTCGAGAAACGGGGCCGACTCGAGGCCGTCCGCCACCCAGACGCGCGCCGTCGGAAGCGCGACGACCGCGCCTTCGGCGTCGACGACGAGGAACGAGACGCGCACGTCGCCGGGCTCGTGGTTCTCCGTGCCCGGAATCACCGCCACGTCGTCGCCAGGTGCACGCCACAGCTCCTCGAGCGTCGCGCCCGCTCCCAGGCTCGGTCGACGGCTCCGAGTCGGATCCGCCGCAGCCGACGAGGAGCAGGCACGACAGTGCAGTCAGTGCCGCGGCGGAGCGCATACGCGCCCGAGTGTAGCCCGGTGGCGTGCTTAGTTCCCGTCAGGCCAGGAGCGGGCGAACCCCAGCTGCCCGAGCCACGCAGCCAGCAGCGCCAGGTTGACCAGCAGGAGCATGAGTCTCGGCTTCATGGCAACCTCCTTTCGGCTAGAAGCGGATTTCCTGGAGCGCCTCGGCGGCGTTCCGGTAGAGACGTGCCGCCTCGCCGTCCGAACCACGGCGTGCCGCGAGGTCTCCCAGTGCGACCCACGCCTCCGTCCGGTGGCTGATCGACGCCAGCTGCTCTGCAGCCGCATCAGCCGCCCGGAAGCACTCTTCCGCCTCGTCCAGTCGTCCTCGCTCCAGCAACGCTCGCCCCAGTACGAGCTGCGAGGGACAGACCTCGTGGAGGTAGTCCTCCCGACCGTCCAGAAGCTCGAGCGCGTTCCGCGCAAGACCCTCTGCCTGGTCGTACTCACCCCGGTTCAGGTGCACCCGGGCAATCCCCTCGAGCGCCTGTGCGGCGTCCGCGGGAGAATCGGTGTCGAGCGCCCTCGAGTAGGACGCCTTGAGATGCTCGACGGCGTTCTCCTCGTCTCCGAGGAGGAGCGTCAGACCCCCGAGCATCGAGCAGGAGCCGGCCGACGTTGCGCTCGTCGTTCAGCTGCTGGTAGAGCTCCTTCGCCCGCTGCGCGTAGCTGCGCGAGAGAACGTAGTGGCCCTGCCGCTGCGCGACGAGCGAGGCTTGGAAGTACGCGTTGGCGATCGCTGCGCGGTCGCCCAGCTCCTGCGCCAGCTCGAGCGCGCGCTCGACGTCGTCGTGTGCGGCGACGTAGTCGCGCAGCCGGCGGTGACAGCGCGAGCGCCGCTGCAGGATGTCCGAGCGGAGCAGGTCGCACGGCAGACTCGAACGCTCGGCGAGCGAAAGTGCCTCGTCGAACAGCGCGATCGCGGTCGACACGCTCGAGAGCTTGTAGCGACAGACCGCGAGCCGGTAGAGGACGTCGGCGAGATCGAGATCCGAGAAGCCGCCGCGCTCCGACGATCTCCCGTGCTCGCAGCAGCAGCTCGATCGCTTCCTTCACCTGGCCGACCTCTTGCAGAGCCCAGGCTTCGCCGGTGAGCAGGCGCAGCTCGAGCGATCGAGTCGCCGTGCCCTCCACGCTCGGCCGGATCTCGCGATACGCCTCGACGGCGTCGTCGTACTGCTGCGCGGCCGACAACGCCTCGGCGCGAGTCGAGAGACGCCTCGAGCTTCGCGCTGTCGTCCGTCGAGATCCCGGAAGAGAGAAGGACCGGATCGACGCCGAGCCGATCGGCCAGCCAGGCGACGGTGGACTCGGTCGGACGCGTCTTTCCGCGCTCGATCTGGCTGATGTACTCCTTCGAGAAGCGCGTACCGGCCAATTGCGTCTGCGTCAGGCCCGCAGAAACGCGGAGCGTGCGGACACGCTCGCCGAGGCGAGCGCCCGTCGTCGTCGGCGCGAGCGGCGTGGCGGTCTCGTACATGCCCACTTCAGTCAATCCGGATCGCGCTCCTCTCGCGCTCCCCCGTGCGGGGGATGTGCGGATACCGCTTTCGAGTCAAGTAAGGCTAGCCCAAATCACTTGACCTGGCTACTTGACTTTCGCGGACGAGGCTCCTATAGTCAGGCCCACACCGCAGACGATCGGACGCCAGATCGGATGCGCGGGCACCACCGCCGGATGCAGGCGGGCGCAGGATGAGCGTGGCTGGGCCGCAGAGCCACGATTCGCCGGCTCGCCTCCCCGGGAAGGGGTCGCCTCGAACGGGAAACGCCCCCGGAGCCGCAGCCGGGGGCGTTTTCGTTCGCGGGGGGAAACGATGTTTCCCCCGCGGGCCCCCTTCCTCTGCGCCGTGACTGACCAGCCGCAGCTGGCCTACGGGCGAATGAATCGCCCTTCGGCCCTCGAGCGGACTGGGTGATCAGCGGCTCTGCGAAGATCGCTGCGCATGAGCCGCGACTTCACCTGGGTGCCGAGCGAGGAGCAGCTCGCTCGCGCGAACATTGCGCGGCTTGCTCGATCGCTTGGCTGCTCGGGATACGAGGAGCTTCATCGCGTCTCGATCGACGAGCCCGATCGGTTCTGGCGTGCCGTCGTCGCCGACCTCGAGATCCCGTTCGCCCGCGACTGGGACGCCGTGCTCGACGACACCCGCGGAATCGAGTGGACGACGTGGTTCGTCGGCGCGCGGCTCAACATCGCGAACGCGTGCGTCCACCGGTGGGCGTCCGAGACACCCGACCGCGAGGCGGCGGTGTGGGTGCCGGAAGACGGCGAGCGGCGCTCGCTGACGTGGGCCGAGGTCTCGCACGAGGTTCGCCGGCTCGCCGAGGCGCTCCGCGAGCTCGGCATCGGCGAGGGCGACGCTGTCGGCACGTTCCTGCCGATGGCACCCGAGGCTGCGATCGCATCGCATGCGTGCGCGCACATCGGGGCGGTGCAGGTGCCGATCTTCTCCGGGTTCGCAGGCCCGGCGGTGTCGTCGCGGCTCGCCGACGCGGGCGCGAAGCTCGTCCTCACCGCAGACGCCTCGTACCGGCGCGGGAAGCTCGTGCCGATGAAGGCGGTGCTCGACGAGGCGCTCGCCGACGCCCCGAGTGTCGAACGCGTGCTCGTCTGGAGACGAGCCGGCGTCGACTGCCCGATGACGACGGGACGCGACTCGTGGTGGGAAGACGCCGTGGCCGAGCAGCCGGGGGAGCTCGAGGCAGTCGCCGTCGAAAGCGAGGCGCCGTACCTCCTTGCCTACACGTCCGGCACGACGGGCAAGCCGAAGGGAGCGCTGCACGTCCAGGCCAGCTTCCTCCTCTCGATCGTGCGCGAGACCGCGTACCAGGCGGATCTCCGCGACGGCGATCGCGTCCTCTTCGCGACCGACATGGGCTGGATCATGGGCCCGTGGACCGTGGTCGGCGCCATGGCCTGCGGCGCGACGGTCGTGTTCATGGAGGGTGCGCCGGACCGACCCGCACGACCGCGTGTGGCAGATCGTCGCCGACGAGCGCGTGACGATGCTCGGCGTCTCGCCGACGCTCGTCCGGGCGCTCATCCCGCATGGAGAGCCCGGCGCCGACCTCTCCTCGTTGCGCTGCGTCGTCACGACAGGCGAGCCGTGGAACCGTGGCCCGTACGACTGGCTCGACGAGCACGTCTGCGGTGCAGGGCGGATCCCGATCGTGAACTGCTCGGGCGGAACCGAGGTGGGCGCGTGCTTCCTCTCGGTGACGATGCTGGCGCCGACGAAGCCCGTGTCCGTCGGGTTCCCTGCGCTCGGCGAGGACATGGACGTGTTCGGCGACGACGGTCGGCCGATCCGCGGCGAGGTCGGCGAGCTCGTGTGCAAGCGCGCCTGGCCGGGGATGACCCGCGGAATCTGGGGCGATCCGCGAGCGCTACCTCGAGACCTACTGGCGGCGCTTTCCCGGCGTCTGGACGCACGGCGACTGGGCGTCCGTCGACGAGGACGGCTACTGGTTCCTCCACGGCCGCTCGGACGACACGCTCAACATCGCGGGCAAGCGGATCGGGCCTGCCGAGCTCGAGTCCGCGGCGGTGACCCATCCCGCGGTCGCCGAGGCTGCGGCGATCGGGGTGCCGCACGAGGTGAAGGGCGAGGTGGCGTGGCTCTACTGCGTTCTCGCCCCGGGCGCCGCAGTGACGGACGAGGAAGTCTCTGCCGCCGTCGCGGCCGAGCTCGGGAAGGCGTTCGCCCCCGATCGGGTCGTCTTCGTCACGGCCTTGCCGAAGACGCGCAGCGCGAAGATCGTCCGCCGCGCCGTTCGCGCGCGCGCTCTCGGGCATGATCCCGGCGACCTGTCCACGCTCGAGAACCCCGAAGCCCTGGAGGAGATCGCACGTGCCAGCTGATCGGCTCGAAGGCGTCGCACTCGTCACCGGAGGCGGACGCGGGATCGGCGCGTCGATCGCCCGCGAGCTCACCGAGGCCGGCATGAGGGTCGCGGTCACCGGGCGGACGGCGGAGCAGGTGAACGCCGTCGCAGCCGACATCGAGGGGCTCGCGCTGATCGGAGACGTCGCGAGCGCGGGCGACGTCGGGAGCTGGGTGGAGACGACCGAACGGGAGCTCGGGCCGATCGAGCTCCTCGTCGCCAATGCCGGCATGGGAGCTCGCGACGCGGCGACGCTGGGACATGCCGGTGGACGATTGGTGGCGCGTGCAGGAGGTCAACGTGCTCGGCGTGCATCTCTCCACTCGCTCCGTCATCCCGCTCATGCTCGACCGCGGTCGGGGTCGCATCGTCATCACGGGAAGCGGCGCCGCGTACCTGCCGGGTACGCAGTCCACGGCCTACGCGACCAGCAAGGCAGCCGTCTGCCGCTACGGCGAGACGCTCGCCAACGAGCTGGCCGGCCGCATCCCCGTCTTCCACTTCAGCCCAGGTCTCGTCCGGACCGAGCTGACGGACCGATTCGGCGACGACCTCCCGTGGACGCCGCCCGAGCTCGCACCGCAGCTCGTCCGGGTGCTCGCGTCGGGCCGAGCCGACGCGCTCGCCGGCCGCTACATCCACGCCGAGCACGACGACATCGAGGATCTCATCGCTCGAGCCGGCGAGATCGCCGCAGACGATCTGAACGCGATTCGCCTGCGCCGCTGACGACATAACGCCGCGTGAACGGCCGCATCCCCTACCCTGCGCCGGCATGCCCTTCTTCATCTGCCCGAACTGCAAGGAGCGCTCCGTCGACCTCGACGGCTACGACGGGTTCTCCACGCAGGCCCTCCAGTGCCGGAGCTGCGCGTTCGGGTTCCTCTACGAGCTGCTCGAGGACTACTACCCGGCACCCGAGACCGGCTTCGTCGTGTGCGACCGGAACGCGCGGGTGCTCGCGGCCGGGCGCGGAGTGTTCGAGCTGACGGGCTACCGCGACGCCGACCTCATCGGCCGCGAGGTCGTCGAGGCACTCGCGCTCTCCGACTCTGCACCGATCGAGGTCGTCCGCGAGTGGGGCGTGCGCAAGATGGGCCAGGAGCTCGAGATCCGGACGAGCGCCGGGCTCGAGAAGCGCGTCGTCATCGACTTCTTCCCCGCGTACGACGACGACGGCGGCCTGCTCCTCGCGCTGACCCCGCGCTAGCTTACGAGGGGCGAGGCGCTATCCAGACCTGCCTCGCGACCGCGAGGAGCTCGCCGTCCTCCGAGAAGAGCGCAGTGCCGGCGAAGAGCTTGCGGCCATCCTCGCCCACCGGCCACGACGTGACGACGCACGGCTCGTCGGCATCCGGGACGCGGTGGACGCGCGCCGTCATGCGTCCGAGGACGATGTCGCCACGGCCCTCCGCACCGACCGCGTAGGCGCCCGGGCAGTCGATCGCCGCCCAGACCATCTCCGGGAGCGCCTCGGGGAGCGCGATCGGAGACGCGTGCAGCGGTTCGCGACCGGCGACCGGGCCGACGCGGAGGTCGAGCCCGTCCTCGCGAGTCCCGCAGACGAAGCACTCGCCGAAGTCGGAGATCCAACCGCGGACATGTCTCTCACGCGACTCCTCGGCGACCTCGAGCGAGACCGCAGCGGGCACGACGAGCTCCACCGGAGCGGGTCGGGCCTCGGCGACGAGCGCGTCGCCGTCGAGGAGGCGGACGCCGTCACCGTCGCGCTCGACCGAGAGCGGCCGGTCGAGCGGGGGCGGCAGGCGCAGGGTCACCTCGACCTCGTCGGCGTCGACGAACGCAGCCAGTCGACCGCACGCGTAGCCTCCGTTGGCCGACGTCGACGGCCCACGGAAGTGCCGCGCGAAACGTGATCTCCATCGGTGTCAGACTACCGACTACACTCGGTTTGTGACTGTGAGGCGAAAACCCTGAGAATCGCGCTCGCACAGCTGAATACGGTCGTCGGCGACCTCGACGGCAATCGCGCGAAGATCCTCGCGTCGCTCGGCGAGGCCCGCGCTGCAGGGGCGGAGCTCGTCGTCTATCCCGAGCTCGCCACGACCGGCTACCCGCCCGAGGATCTCCTCCTCCGGCCCGGGTTCGTACGCGCCGCTCGCGCGTCCCTGGAGCAGATCGCCGCTGCAACCGACGGCATCGTGGCACTCGTCGGGACGCCGTGGTTCGACCGCGATCTCGCGAACGCCTGTGCTGTCTGCGCGGGTGGCCGCGTGCAGGCCGTCTATCGCAAGCACTTCCTTCCGAACTACGGCGTCTTCGACGAGCACCGGTACTTCGCGGAGGGACGCGACCTCGTCGTCCTCCGCCTCGGCGAGGCCTCCGTCGGGATCACGATCTGCGAGGACGTCTGGCAGCCCGGGCCACCCGCGACCGACCTCGCTCTCGCGGGAGCACAGCTCATCGTCAATCTCTCGGCGTCGCCGTTCCATGTCGGGAAGGCCGAGGAGCGCGAAGAGATGCTCGTCACGCGTGCGCGCGACACAAGCGCGTACATCGCCTTCTGCAACCTCGTCGGCGGCCAGGACGAGCTCGTGTTCGACGGTCACTCGGTCGTGCTCGACGATTCCGGCGCGGTGGTCGCGCGCGCGCCGGGGTTCGAAGAGCACCTCCTCGTCGTCGACATCGATCCGACCGATGCGCTCGGCCGACGCCTGCGTGACGCGCGGCGGCGCGAGCTCGACCGCTCGCGCGAGCGCGCCCCGGACGTCCAGGTGATCGAGCTCGACGCACCCGCCGAGCACACCGACGAGGCGCACGGGTCGATCACGCCGTTCGCGCCGGAGCTCGAGCAGATGCACAGGGCGCTGACTGCTCGGCCTGCGCGACTACGTCGAGAAGAACGGATTCTCCGAGGTCGTCGTCGCCGTCTCGGGGGGCATCGACTCGGCCGTCACGGCGGCACTGTGCGCGGAGGCGCTCGGTTCCGAGCGCGTGCACTGCGTCTCCATGCCGTCGCGCTACAGCTCCGACGACACGAGGAGCGACGCGCGCGCCCTCGCCGAGTCGCTCGGCTGCACGTTTCGCGAGATTCCGATCGAGACGATCGTCGGCGCGTTCCACGACACGCTCGCGACCGAGATCGAGGGCGGACTCGCGGGCCTCGCCGCCGAGAACCTGCAGGCACGGGTTCGCGGCGTGCTCCTCATGGCGCTCTCGAACACGTACGGCTGGCTCGTCGTCTCGACCGGGAACAAGTCGGAGCTCGCCGTCGGGTACTCGACGCTCTACGGCGACATGGTCGGCGGCTTCGCGCTCCTGAAGGACGTGTTCAAGACGGACGTGTACCGCCTCGCGGAGCACCTGAACGACCGCGCAGGGCGCGACGTCGTTCCGCGGAGCACGATCGAGCGGGCGCCGAGCGCGGAGCTTCGCGACGACCAGCGCGACTCCGACTCGATCCCCCCGTACGACGTGCTCGATCCCGTGCTCGAGGCGTACGTCGAGGAGGATCGCTCGCGCGAGGAGCTCGCCGAGGAGTTCGACCCTGCGGTCGTCGAGCAGGCCATCTCGCTCGTCGACCGAGCCGAGTACAAGCGACGCCAGGCGCCGCCGGGCGTGAAGCTGCGGCCGAAGGCCTTCGGCCGCGACCGGCGTACGCCGATCACGAATCGCTTCGAGGGTTGACAGCGTGCCACAGCTCACCTGCGAAGAGGCCGCTGCGCACCACGCTCGCGCGACGGCCTCAATCGCAGGAGCTCCGCGTCTCAGCGGACGGCGGTGGCCTCGCCTTGGCTCACGCTCCAGCGCGCAGGAGCGCATCGAGCACGATGATGCTCGGGCTCATCCCCGTCACTGACCAGAGGCGTGTTCTGCGTGTTGCCGAGAAAGCCGAGCCTGGGCGATGACGTTCAGGCTTCAACCGACGATCGCGAACCAGCGCTGCCCATGCTTGCCCGGCGCCCCAACCCGAGGCCTCGCGAAGACGAGCAGCATTCGTCAGATCGATCATCGCCCGAGCCCGCAGCGCCGTCAGGTCTCAAGACGAGCGAAGCCAGACTCAGTCGGGCTCGAAGTACTCGTCCTCGAACACGGCGATCAGACGCCTGAAAGAAGTCGATCGCACCGACGATGAGCAACAAGATCGCGGCGAAGCCGATCGCGACCCTGCCATGCTCGTGGTATTCATCCCGACCTCGCGCTCGGAACGTCACAGGCCGCGTCTGACGCGCGGAACGCGCGTGCGTTTCGCTGCTGCACGGCGTCAAGTAACAGTCGACGTCGTTCCGTGGATGCAATCGTCGATGGGCGAGTGCTGTGCACGGTCGTCGCCAAGGTAGGCCGGCGCTGCACTCCACGCGCTACGGGATCCGGCGGCCGCCAGCGCAGGCTCGGGAACCGCCGAGTCGGTCAGGCCGCTTCGGGCTCGCGCGCGTCGAGGCGCAGCTCGAGCAGCATGCGGAGCTTCTCGCCGACGTCCTCCGCCTCCGCTGCCGTACGTCCTCGCGGCAAGAGCTTCACGGCGTCCTCGGTGTGGCGCCAGCCGTAGCAGCGCTCGTAGCACTCCGCCTCGCTGAGCGTCCGGAGTCGCTCCATTCGCGCCGCAGGCTAGGCCACGGTCCGGACGGACGACGCGCGCGGCATAGGCTCGCGACGCATGCCGACCCGCCCGCGTGTGCTCCACTTCGACGTCACGGTCGACCGCGCGGGTGACGCGCGCAGCGCGCTTGGCGGGAGCGCCCTGCCGCGAGAGGCCGAGTGGTGGGCGGAGCACCTCGTGCTCGCCGGGCTCGTGCGCTGCACGCTCGCCAGCATGGACCACTCGGCGCGGCGCGCCGGGCTCGACTCGACCGGCGCCGGCAGCGCGCACGGCACGGTGACGAAGCGCGACGACGGGCTCCACGCGTTCGTCGCCATCGAGACGACGCTCGAGGTCGACATCGCCCCTGCGCCCGAGCCCGCAGCTCTGCAGGATCTCGTCGCCAAGGCAGAGCACGGCTGCTTCGTCTCGAACTCACTGACTGCAAGACCGCGCCATCGCTGGATCGTCAACGGACAGGAGGTTCTGTGAGCACGACCGCGCTCGACATCACCGCCGTACGCGCGCGCTTCTCCGCGCTCGACCGCCGACTCGCGTTCTTCGACGGGCCGGGAGGAACGCAGTGCCCCGACGAGGTCATCGACGCGATCTCGCGCTACCTGCGCGAGGACAACGCGAACATCGGCGCGCCGTACGAGACGAGCCGGCGGACGACCGAGCTCGTCGAGCTGGCGCACGAGAAGGCCGCATCGTTCCTCGGCTGCTCGGCCGGAGAGACCGCGTTCGGGCAGAGCATGACCGCGCTCAACTTCCTGCTGAGCCGCGCTTTCGCCCGGACGCTGCGTGAGGGCGACGAGATCGTCGTCACCGCGCTCGACCACGACGCGAACGTGTCTCCGTGGCTCGAGCTGGCGCATGATCTCGGGCTCGTGGTTCACGTCGCGGGCGTGACCGACGACCTCGCGCTCGACTATGACGACATCGCGGCGAAGCTCTCCGACCGAACGCGGGTCGTCGCATTTCCGGTCGCCGCGAACTCGGTCGGCACGGCGCCCGACGTTCGCCGCGTCGTCGAGCTCGCGCACTCCGTCGGCGCGCTCGCGTGGGCGGATGCCGTCCACTACGCGCCGCACGGGCCGATCGACGTCTCGGCCTGGGACGTGGACGTCCTCATCTGCTCGCCGTACAAGTACTTCGGGCCGCACATGGGACTCGCGTTCGGGAAGCGGGAGCTGCTCGAGTCCTGGCGCGCCTACAAGGTTCGGCCCGCCGCGAACGAGCCGGTCGGACACCGGTTCGAGCTCGGGACGAGTCAGCACGAGCTCCTCGCAGGGTTCGTCGCGGCCGTCGACTACATGGCCTCGCTCGGCTGGGACGCGATGCTCTCGCACGAGCGTGCGCTGGGCGAGCGCTTCCTCGCCGGGCTCCCGGAGAGCGTGGAGCTGTACGGGATCCGCGGCATGGAAGGACGCGTTCCCACCTTCTGCTTCAACGTCCCAGGGCACAGCGCCGAGCGGGTTGCCGTCTTCCTCGCCGAGCGTGAGATCGCGGTCTGGCACGGCGACTACTACGCGGTCGAGACGATGAAGCACCTCGGGCTCTCCGACGGCGCCGTCCGTGCAGGGATCGTCCACTACAACACCGAGGACGAGGTCGACCGCCTGCTCGACGGGCTCGCCGCGCTGGCGTGAAGCTCCTCCTCCTCGGCGGGCCGAGGTTCCTCGGTCGCGCGATCGCGGACGCAGCGCTCGAACGCGGGCACGAGCTGACGTTCTTCAACCGCGGCACCACGAACCCGGAGCTCTATCCGGAGATCGAGCGCATCGTCGGCGATCGGAAGGAGGGACTCGACGGGCTCGGAGGTCGCGATTGGGACGCAGTGGTCGACACGTGCGGCTACCTCCCGCGCGACGTGCGGGCGTCGGCAGAGGCGCTCGTCGGGTCGGGTCTCTATTGCTTCGTCTCGAGCATCTCGGTGTACGCGGACTTCAGCGCGCCGACGGACGAGGACAGTCCGGTCGCCGAACTCGGCGACCTTCCCGATAGCGAGGTGACGAACGAGAGCTACGGCGCGCTGAAGGCGCTCTGCGAGAGCGCCGTCCGCGACGTGTTCGGCGCGCGAGCGCTCGTCGTTCGCCCGGGGCTCATCGTCGGGCCGCACGACCCCACCGGCCGCTTCACCTACTGGCCGCACCGCATCGCCCGTGGTGGAGAGGTTCTCGCGCCCGGCCCGCCCGAACGCCCCACGCAGGTGATCGACGTGCGCGACCTCGCCGAGTGGACGATCGCGCTCTGCGAGGCGCAAGAGGGCGGCACGTACAACGCCACCCATCCCGGAATCGCATTCTCGGAGCTCCTCGAGAGCTGTCGCGCGGTCACGTCGAGCGACGCGCGACCGACGTGGGTCACCGACGAGTTTCTCCTCGAGCAGGAGGTCGGCGAGTGGATGGAGCTTCCGCTCTGGCTTGCCGACCCGGCGCTCGCTGCCGCGGATCGCGTCGACGTCCGGCGAGCGATCGACGCGGGCCTCGCGTTCAGGGCGTTGGAGGAGACGATCCGCGCCACCCTCGCGCACGCCGAGACGGTCGACGGCGTCGGATCTGACCGCGGACCGCGAGGCCGAGCTCCTCGCAGCCTGGCATGGCCGCGAGTAAGGACTACTCCGGCACACCGCTCTCCCAAAAGCTCGGCGCGAAGCCGGGTGCCGGAGTCGTCGTCTTCTTCACCACGACGCGCGAGCAGCTCGAGCAGCGCTTCGAGTCGTCTGAAGGCGACGCTCGACCCCGCAGACGGCCTCTGGATCGCCTGGCCCAAGAAAGCGGCGAAGATCGACGGCGACCTCACGTTCGAGGCGGTGCAGGAGATCGGCCTCGCGCACGGGCTCGTCGACAACAAGAGCTGCTCGATCGACGAGCGCTGGCAGGCGCTCCGCTTCGTCTACCGGCTCACGGATCGACCATGAAGTCCTGGGCCTTGCGCGCGCGATCCCACGGATCCTCGTCCCAGCGGATCATGTCCGGATCGATCCCGCGCGCTTCCGCGAGATCGCACGTGAGCTGCTGAAAGCGGACGATGTCGACGACCGGATGCGTCGTCGGCACGAGGAGCGCGTCGCAGCCGAGCTCGCCGAGCGCGCGCATCGCGTCGACGTGCGCGCTCCGCAGCACGATCCTCTCCTTCGAGGACGAAGCACCGCACCGAAGGATCGATCGCTGCCAGGTGACCGTGCAGGAGCTGCTCGGTGTGGTGCGCCTCGGCGGCGACATGCGCACCTTCGCGGAGCTTGAGCACGGCCTCGAGCACCGTCGCCGCGTCGCGCCCCGCGCCGGCGACGACGAAGCGATCGTGCTCCGACGCTCCGAGCGGCTCGGCGTCGAGCTCGCGGAAGACCTGCGCGGCCAGATCGCTCGACGTCCTCCCCCTGGAGCGCTCGTCCGGCAGCGACCGCGGCCGTATAGCTGGACGTGTGGCAGTAGCTCTCCTCGATCGCGGGAGTCGCCACGACGACGTGATCGACGGCCTTCGCGAGCGCGCTCTCCGACGCGCCGGTGATCAACCACGTCTCGCCCGCGAACCCGCGCACCGCCTCGAGCGTCAGCGCGGTCCCGCCTTCGTGCGAGATCGCGACGAGGACGTCGGCCTCGGGCGCGTTCCCGAGAACGATCTCGAGCGCCTGCGCGGCGCGACCGCACGCGAGGGCCGCGTGGTACGACGTGCCGCAGCCGGTGAACAGGACGCGCGAGCCCTCGGGCAGCCGGCGATCGCCGACCCGCTCGGGCACCTCCCGAAGCCACTCGGGCTGCTGGGCGATGGCCTTTCGGGTCAGCTGTCCGGGCACGAGGCGTGTCTATACCATCGAACGCCGTGGCCATCTTCGAGAAGACGACGCTGGGCAACGGGATTCGCGTCGTGACCGCGCCGTTCCCGCAGGTCGGATCGGTGTCGTGCTTCGTGATGCTCGCGGCCGGATCGCGCTACGAGACGCCCGAGTCGAAGGGCATCGCGCACTTCGCCGAGCACATGTTCTTCAAGGGCACGGAGCGGCGTCCGACCGCGCGCACGATCTCGACGGAGATCGACGCGATCGGCGGCGAGTTCAACGCCTTCACGGGCAAGGAGCTCACCGGCTACTACGTCCGCTGCGGGTCGGAGACACGCGACATCGCGCTCGACGTCCTCGCCGACATGCTCCTCCACTCGCGCTTCGACGAGGCGGAGATCACGAAGGAGAAGGGCGTGATCCTCGAGGAGATGAACGTGTACCTCGACACGCCGCAGCGCTACGTCGGGAACGTCTACGACAGGCTCCTGTACGCGGATCAGCCGCTCGGCTGGGACATCATCGGGACGCGCGAGACGATCGAGGGGGCGACGCGCGAGACGTTCACCTCGTACCTCGACAAGTGGTACCTCCCCGAGCGCATGGTCGTCGGGATCGGCGGCCGGATCGGCGACGGGCTCACCGACCGGCTCGAGGAGCTGCTGGGTGGCATCGAGGCCGCGTGAGACCGGCCAGGCCCCGGACGTCGAGCTCCCGCCGGACTCCTCGCCCGTCCTGCTGCATACGAAGGCCTCGGAGCAGGCGCACCTGATTCTCGGCGTGCGCGGCTACCCGATCGGACATCCGAACCGCTACGCGCTCCAGCTGCTCGCGGTCGTGCTCGGCGGCGGGATGTCGTCGCGCCTCTTCACCGAGGTGCGCGAGAAGCGCGGCCTCGGCTACTACGTGCATGCGGGGAACACGGCGTACACCGACGCGGGCACCTTCTACTCGAGCGCAGGCGTCGACGTCGAGCGCGTGGACGAGGCGATCACGACGATCCTCGGCGAGATGCGCAAGATGGCCTCCGAGCCCGTTCCCGCAGACGAGCTCGAGAAGGCACGCGGCTATGCGAAGGGACGCTTCGTGCTTCGCCTCGAGAGCCCGCAGGGGACGATCCAGTACGGGCTCCGGCGAGAGGTGCTCGAGGGCGAGATCGAGGATCCCGACGAGCTCCTCCGGCAACTCGACCTCGTGACGGTCGAGGACGTCCAGCGCGTCGCGAAGGATCTCTTCGAGGACAAGCGGCTCTACCTCGCTCTCGTCGGGCCGTTCGACGACCCGGCGCGCTTCGAGAAGCTGCTCGCCGCCTGACGCCAGCCCGAGCCGACGTCGAATAGGCTCTCGGCCGATGCCACATGCGTCGGTCAACGGCGTGCGGCTGTACTACGAGGAACGCGGATCCGGCACGCCGATCCTGGGTATCCAC
This sequence comes from uncultured Gaiellaceae bacterium, assembly GCA_963744285.1. Classification (GTDB taxonomy): domain Bacteria; phylum Actinomycetota; class Thermoleophilia; order Gaiellales; family Gaiellaceae; genus GMQP-bins7. Next base: position 41,230 of record CAVUTA010000008.1, read on the forward strand.
GGCGCCGGGAGCTCGGCCGCCTTCTGGGAGGATGCCGCCGAGCAGTCTCTCCGAGCTCGGACGGGTCATCACATACGACCGCCGCGCGAGCAACCGGAGCGAGCGGCCCGACCCGTACGACGATGACCAGCGTGCGGGAGCACGCCGACGACGCGCTCTGCGTTGCTTCGCGAGCTCCGACGCCGAGCCGGCGGTGCTGGTCGGCCGGAGCTACGGGGGCACGGTCGCCCTCGATCTCGCGTTGCGTCATCCGAAATCGGTGCTCGGGATCGCGTTGCTCGAGGCCGGGCCGATGGGCCTCGACGCCGCGTACGACGCCTGGTTCGACCAGCTGCGCGAGACCGCGGAGACCGCGCCGCCGGACCCGAGTCGGCGAGGGCGTGATGCGCGCGGTGTTCGGCGCGTGGGAAGAGCTTCCCGACGAGTGGCGCGACCTCTTCACCGCCAACGGCGCGGCTCTGCTCGCCGAGTTGCGAGGCGGAGAGCGGACAGACAACAGCGCTCTCGACCAGCTCCGGGTACCGACGCTCGTCGTGACGGCCACGGACTCGCCGGAGATGATCCGTCGTTGCTCGGACACGCTCGCGAGTGCTCTTCCGGGAGCTCGGACGGCCACCGTCGGCGGAGGCCACGCGATCGATCCCGCCGGCGAGGACGTGCTCGCGTTCGTCCAGGACGTCCTCGAGACCACACGACGAAACTAGACTACGCGTGAGCGACGAGCGCGAGCTGCTCCTGCGAACGGCGGAGATCGCCGCCGACTTCCTCGAGACGCTCGACGCAGCGGCCGATCCGGCCCGAGGCGAGCGTCGACGAGTTGCGGGCAGCGCTGGGAGGGCCACTCCCCGAGACGCCGACCGATCCGCTCGAGGTGATCGAGGCGCTGGCGACCGCGGCCGAGCCCGGCGTCGTCGGAATCGCCAGCGGGCGGTACTTCGGCTTCGTCATCGGGGGCGCGCTCCCGGCCGCACTCGCGGCCGACTGGCTGACGTCGGCGTGGGATCAGAACGCCGGCCTCGTCGTCTGCGGGCCGTCGGCTGCTGTGGTCGAGGAGGTCGCCGGCGAGTGGCTCAAGGAGCTGCTCGGCATCCCGACGACCGCGTCGTTCTCGTTCGTCACGGGCTGCCAGATGGCGCACGTCACCTGCCTCGCCGCCGCGCGTCATGCCGTTCTCGAGCGCGTCGGCTGGGACGTCGAGAGTCGGACGGGCTCGCCGGCTCTCCGCCGATCGCGGTCGTCGCGGGCGGACAAGCGCCACGTGACGATCGACCGGGCGCTCCGGCTGCTCGGGCTCGGGAACCGATGCGCGGTTCGTCGTCGAGGTCGACGCGCAGGGCCGGATGCGAGCTCGCTGCGCTGGAGGCGGCACTTCGCGAGCGCGAGCGGCCCGACGATCGTCTGTGCTCAGGCGGGCGAGGTGAACACCGGCGCCTTCGACCCGCTCGAGGAGATCGCCGCGCTCTGCCGCGACGCGGGGGCATGGCTGCACGTCGACGGCGCGTTCGGGCTCTGGGCCGCCGCGTCCCGCGAGCTCGCGTCACCTGACCGTCGGGCTCCGAGCAGGCGGACTCCTGGGCGACCGACGCGCACAAGTGGCTCAACGTCCCGTACGACAGCGGCCTCGCGTTCGTCGCACACCCGGAAGCCCATCGCGCCGCGATGCGGCTCACGGCCGAGTACCTCGTCGCAGGACCGAGCGCAGCGCGCGACCAGATGGACTGGACGCCGGAGTTCTCGCGGCGGGCGCGCGGGTTCGCCGTCTACGCGGCGCTTCGCTCACTCGGCCGGTCGGGCGTCGCCGAGATGATCGAGCGCTCGTGCGCGCGAGCCCGCCAGTTCGCCGCGGGGATCGCCGCGGCTCCCGGCTGCGAAGTGCTGAACGAGGTCGTGCTGAACCAGGTTCTGTTCCGATTGCCAGACGACGAGGACGACGAATGCGATGCTCGCGGCCGTGCAGGCGAGCGGCGAGGCCTGGATGAGCGGGACGCATCTGGGACGGCCGCGCCGCAATCCGGCTGTCGGTGTCGAACTGGCGCACGAGCGAGCGCGACATCGACGCGCACGTCGCGGCCTTCCGAAGCCGCGCTCGTCGCGGTCTGACTTGCCACGGGTCACAGGCATCTCGCCGGTCCTCCTCGTCGCCGACATCGAGCGCGCCGTCGCGTACTACCGCGACCGCCTCGGCTTCACGTGCGAGACGTACGGCGAGCCGCCGAACTTCGCGAGCGCGCAGCGCGACGGGTCGTCGATTCTGCTCGCGCTGTGCAAGGAGCCGGAGCGCATCGTTCCGAACTGGCGCATCGTCGACCAGACGTGGAACGTGTACATCCGCGTCGACGATGCCGATGCCGTGTACGCCGAGGTGCAGGAGCGAGGAGCGGCGATCGACTACACGATCTACGACGCCCCGCACGGATTCCGCGAGTTCGGCGTCCAGGACCCCGACGGTCACGACATCGCCTTCGGGACGCCTCTGTAGAAGCTACTCCTCGGTCGGCTGCGTGACCGCGCGGTCGGCGATCTCGGACACGACGGCAGGATCTGCGAGCGTCGTCGTGTCGCCCAGCGGCCGGTTCTCGGCGACGTCGCGCAGGAGGCGGCGCATGATCTTCCCGGAACGCGTCTTCGGGAGCTCGGGCGTGAAGACGATGTTCGCCGGCTTCGCGATCGGCCCGATCTTCACGGCGACGTGGTTGCGAAGCTCCTCGAGCCGCTCGACCGACCCCTCCTCGCCGCCCTTGAGCGTCACGAACGCGACGATCGCCTGGCCCGTGAGCGCGTCGGCGCGTCCGCAGACCGCGGCCTCCGCGACGCTCTGGTGGTCGACGAGCGCCGACTCCACCTCGATCGTCGAGATGCGGTGTCCCGACACGTTCATCACGTCGTCGACCCGGCCGAGGAGCCAGAAGTCGCCGTCCTCGTCGACGCGCGCCCCGTCTCCGGCGAAGTACAGCCCGGGGAAGCGCTCCCAGTACGTCGCACGGAAGCGCGCGTCGTCTCCGAAGATCCCGCGCGTCATCGCCGGCCACGGACGTTTGAGCACGAGGTAGCCACCGCCGCCAGGCCCGACGTCGTTGCCGTTGTCGTCCACGACGCCCGCGTCGATCCCCGGGAACGGCTTCGTCGCCGAGCCGGGCTTCGTCGTCGTGACGCCCGGGAGCGGCGTGATGAGGATCATTCCCGTCTCCGTCTGCCACCACGTGTCGACGATCGGCGTCCGGTCGAGCCCGATGTGCCGGCGGTACCACATCCAGGCCTCCGGGTTGATCGGCTCGCCGACGGATCCGAGAAGCCGCAGCGACGAGAGATCGTGCTTCGCGGCGTGCTCCGGCCCCCACTTCATGTGCGCGCGGATCGCCGTCGGCGCCGTGTACAGGATCGTCACCTTGTAGCGCTCGACGATGTCCCACCAGCGGTTCTTGTCCGGGAAGTCCGGCGTCCCCTCGTAGAGGACGCTCGTCGCGCCGTTGCAGAGCGGCCCGTAGACGATGTAGCTGTGGCCGGTCACCCAGCCGATGTCGGCCGCGCACCAGTAGACGTCCCGCTCCGGCTTCAGGTCGAAGATGTAGTGGTGCGTCGACGCGACGCCGACGAGGTACCCGGCGGTCGTGTGCGCGATCCCCTTCGGCTTCGCCGTCGTTCCGCTCGTGTACAGCAGATAGAGAAGGTCTTCCGCGTCCATCGGCTCGCACGGACACGACGCGGGATCCGTCGGCTGGCCGTCCACGAGCTCGTTCCAGGTGATGTCGCGGCCGGGAACCATCGGCACGTCTCCGCGTGTCCGCTGCCCGACGACGACCGCACGCACGCCGGGGCACGACTCGAGCGCCTCGTCCGCGTTTCGCTTCAGCGGCACGATCGTCCCGCGCCGGAAGCTCTCGTCCTGCGTGAGGAGAACCTCGCAGCGCATGTCGTTCAGCCGGTCGGCCAGCGACTCGGCCGAGAACCCGCCGAAGACCACCGTGTGCGGCGCGCCGAGCCGCGCGCACGCGAGCATCGCCACCGGAAGACCCGGCCCCATTCCCATGTAGATCCCGACCGGCGTCCCCTTTCCGACCCCGAGCGCCCTGAGCCCGTTGGCCGCGCGCACGACCTCGTCGAGCAGCTGCTGGTACGTGATCTCCGCCCGCTCGGCTCATCCCCGATGGGCTCGCCCTCGTAGTAGTAGGCGACCCGATCGCCGAGACCCGCCTCGACGTGGCGGTCGAGGCAGTTGTACGCGACGTTGAGCTTCCCGCCGCCGTACCAGCTTCGCGTACGGGAGCTCCCACTCGAGGAGCGTCGTGAACGGCTCGAACCACGTGACGCGCTCGCGACCCTCCCGCTCCCAGAACTCCTCGAACGGGACGTCGTAGATCTCCGGCTGCGCGTTCGCCTGCGCGGCGAACTCCGGCGGCGGCGGATAGCGCCGGTCCTCCTCGAACAGCGTCTCGATCGCCTGGTCGCTCACGGACGCCGATCCTAACGCCGCCGGTAGAGTCCTCCGCGGTGGACGCCGACCTTCGTGCGCTCCGAGAGCGCCTCGCCGAGATCGCCGATCTCGCCCGAGCGGGAGGCGTCCTCTCCTGGGATCAGAAGGTCACGATGCCGCCCGGCGGCCATCCGGCGCGCGCCGAGGCGCTCGCGACGCTGAGCCGCGTCGTCCACGAGAAGTTCGTCGACGACGAGGTCGGGCGTCTTCTCGAGCGCCTCCGTCCCGTCGAGGAGTCGCTCGAGTACGACTCCGACGACGCCAGCCTCATCCGCGTCACCCGGCGCGACTGGGAGAAGCAACGCCGCGTTCCGACCGAGCTCCGCGTCGAGCTGACGCGAGCGGCGGCGCTCGGAAACCAGGTCTGGATCGAGGCGCGCGCGACGAACGACTTCGCCAAGTTCCTGCCCGGCGCTTCAGCGCAACCTCGAGCTCAAACGCCGGTACGTCGAGTGCTTCGAGTGGGACGACTCGCCCTACACGCCACTCCTCGACGACTTCGAGCCGTACATGAAGACCTCCGAGGTGACCGAGGTGTTCGGGACGATCCGCCCCGTGCTCGCCGAGCTCGTGCGCGAGGCGCCGCGAGTCGACGCCTCGTTCCTCGAGCAGCCGTTCGCCGCCGGCGGACAGGAGGCGTTCTGCAAGCGGATCCTCGCCACGCTCGGCCTCGAGGAGGGCTCGTACCGGCTCGATCCCACCGTGCACCCCTTCTGCACGTCGTTCTCGACGCGCGACGTGCGCATGACGACGCGCTACAACGACACGGGCCTCGACTCGCTCTGGTCGACGATGCACGAGGCGGGCCACGGGCACTACGCGCACGGGATCGCGCCGTCGCTCGAGCGCACGCCGCTCGCGACCTCGCCTTCGCTGGGACTGAACGAGTCGCAGAGCCGTACCTGGGAGAACCTCGTCGGGCGGTCGCGGCCGTTCTGGCTCCACTGGTACGAGCCGCTGCAGGAGACGTTCCCGGCGCAGCTCGGAGACGTGGACCTCGAGACGTTCCTCGCCGCCGTCAACCGCGCCGAGCCGGGGCTCATCCGCGTCGAGGCGGACGAGACGACGTACAGCCTCCACATCATCCTGCGCTTCGAGCTCGAGCAGCAGCTCATCGAGGGCTCCCTCGATCCGAAGGACCTTCCCGCTGCGTGGAACGCCGGGATGGCCGACCTGCTCGGCGTCGAGGTGCCCGACGACAGCCACGGCGTCCTCCAGGACATCCACTGGTCGCAGGGCGGGATCGGGTACTTCCCGACCTACGCGCTCGGCAACGTCATCTCGCTCCAGATCTGGGCCTCCGTCCGCGAGGCGATTCCGGATCTCGATGCGCAGATGGAAGCCGGCGAGCTCGGAGAGCTGGCCGCGTGGCTTCGCGACAACCTCTACTCGCTCGGCCGGAAGCTCACGCCGAAGGAGACGATCGAGCGCCTGACCGGAACGCCGGCAATCGATCCGCAGCCCTACCTCGCGTACCTCCGCGAGAAGCTCGCCTCTCTGCCAGCCGGTGTCTGACACCGTCACGTTCGTCGTCAACGGCGAGACGCGCTCGCTCGAGGTCGAAGGCCGGACACTCCTCGTTCATGCGCTGCGCGACGGGCTCGGACTCACGGGAGCCCACATCGGCTGCGACACGAGCCAGTGCGGCGCGTGCACGGTGCTCCTGGACGGACGCGCGGTGAAGAGCTGTTCGGTGCTCGCGCACCAGGTCGACGGCCGCGACCTCACGACGATCGAGGGGCTCGCGTCGGACGGCGAGCTGCACCCGCTGCAGCGCGCGTTCGTCGAGCACCACGGGCTGCAGTGCGGGTTCTGCACGCCGGGGGTGATCCTGACCGCAGCCGACCTCCTCTCGCGAGACGGATCGCCGAGCGACGACGAGATCCGACACGCGCTCCGCGGCAACCTCTGCCGCTGCACCGGCTACCAGGGGATCGTCGAGTCGATTCGCGCGGTGGAGGACGCCTCGTGATTCCCGCGCCGACCCGCTACGCGCGCGCGACCGATCTCGACCACGCCTTCGAGCTGCTCGCCGAGCCGGACGCGAAAGCAATCGCCGGTGGGCAGTCGCTCATCCCGGTGATGAAGCTCCGCATTGCGCGTCCATCGGTCGTCGTCGACATCTCGCGGCTCGAGCTCCGTGGGATCGCGGAGCGCGACGGCGAGCTCCACATCGGCCCGCTCACGACCTGGGACGACCTGACGGACGTCGCTCATCCAGGTCTCGAGGCGATCGCCGAGTGCGCGAACGGCATCGGAGACATCCAGGTGCGCAACCTCGGAACCATCGGCGGAAGCGTCGTGCACGCGGATCCGGCCTCGGACATGCCTGCCGTCCTCCTCGCGCTCGGGGCGCGGTTGGAGGTGCGTTCGCCCGCGGGCAGCCGTGAGGTGCCCGTCGCGGAGCTTCTCCTCGGGCCATTCACGACGAGCCTCGAGCCGCAGGAGCTCGTGACCGACGTCGTCGTCCCGCTACCCGGCCCCGGCTCGGGATCTGCGTACGCATCCGTCGAGCATCCGGCTTCCGGATTCGCGCTGGCAGGAGCGGCCGCACTCGTGACTCCTGACCGTGAGACGGTCGCGGTCACGGGAGTCAGCGCGACGCCGTTCACACTCGCTGCCGGTGATCCACGTTCAGCCCTCGCCGAGGCGGAGATCTTCGGCGACCGCTTCGCGTCCGAGGAGTACCGTCGCGAGCTCGCGATCGTCGTCGCCGAGCGGGCGCTGGCACGCGCGCGGGAGCGGAGCGGCTCATGAGCGAAGCGCTCATCGGCGTCGCGCGACCCCGAGTCGACGCACCGGACAAGGTCACCGGCGCGACGCGGTATGCGGCCGACGGCTACGTCCACGGCCTGCTGCACGCGCGGCCCGTTCTCTCGACCGAGGCGCACGCGCGTATCCGAGGCGTCGACAAGGATCCCGCACTGGCGACCCCGGGCGTCGTGGCCGTGCTCCTGGCCGCGGACCTCCCGCTCGCGACCACCGGCACCGACCGGACCGCCGAGCCGCTCGCGCGCGAGGAGGTCGTCTTCGCAGGTCAGCCCGTCGCGCTCGTCGTCGCCGAGACCGAAGCCGCGGCCGAGGACGGCGCCGAGCTCGTCGTCGTCGACTACGAGCCGCTCGACGCGGTCGTCGACGTCGAGGCCGCGATGGAGCCGGGCGCCGCGCTCGCGCGCATGGTCGAGGAGACGGACGACGAGGGTGGCGACCTCGAGTCCATCCACACAGGTGACCAGGCGCCAATCGACCACGGGGAGGCCGACGACCCTCAGGAGCAGCTCTCCGGGAACGTGCTCGACCGGATCACGCGCGAGAACGGAGACCTCGCGAGTGCCTTCGCAGCCAGCGACGCGGTCGTCGAGGGCACGTTCCGCACGCCGTGGGTCCATCAGGCGTACATCGAGCCTCAGGTGTGCACCACCTGGCTCGAGCCGTCGGGTGTCCTCGTCGTCTCGACGAGCACGCAGGGCTCGTTCGTCACGCGGAAGGAGCTCGCCCGTGCATTCGATCTTCCGCTGGAGCGGATCCGCGTGATCGCCGAGCCGCTCGGTGGCGCATTCGGAGGCAAGTTCGCCCTCGTCGAGCCGCTCGCCGCGGGCGCCACGCTCGCATTGCGCCGCCCAGTCCGACTCACGCTGACGCGCTCCGAGGACTTCCAGGCGACGAATCCAGCGTCCGCCCAGGTCACGCACCTGAAGATCGGGGCGCGCAAGGACGGAACGTTCACCGCGATCGAGGGGCGCATGATCGTCGACCGCGGATCCAACGCCGGCTGGGGCGTCGAGGGAATCACGTCGCTCCTCGTCGCAGGCCCGTACCGCTGGCAGGCACACGGAATCCGCGGCTACGGCGTGCAGACGAACCGCTTCACCTTCGGCGCGTACCGTGCGCCCGGCGCGCCGACGGCCGCCTTCGCGCTCGAGTCGCTCCTCGACGAGCTCGCGCAGACACTCGAGCTCGACCCGATCGAGATGCGGCTGCGGAATGCCGTCGTCGAGGGGGACATCGGCATCAGCGGCAGCCCGTACCCGACGATCGGCGCGGTCGAGGTCCTCGAGCGGCTCCGCGAGCACCCCTTGTGGGCAGAGCGCCACTCGCTTCCGGAGGACGAGGGAATCGGCATGGCTGCGGGGCATTGGCCCGGTGGAAACGAGCCGGCCGCGGCCGTCTGCCGGGTCGACACGGACGGGACGATGACGGTGGTGACCTCCGCCGCCGACATGAGCGGCGTGAACTCCGGGTTCGCAGTCATCGCCGCAGCCGCGTTCGGCCTCTCGCCGGACAAGGTGCGCATCGTCACGGCGGACACGAGCTCGGGCCCGTACTCGGGCGCAAGCGGGGGCTCGAAGATCACGTACACGGTCGGCACCGCCGTGCTCCGTGCCGCCGAGTCAGCTCGCCAGAAGGTGCTCGCGGCCGCCTCGCAGGAGCTCGAGATCGCTCCCGACGACCTCGAAGTCGTCGACGGCGTCGTCCGTGCGGTCGGCGCGCCCGACCGCTCGATCACGGTCGAGGAGCTCGCGCAGAAGGCACTTCGCTTCGGCGGCCGGTACGAGCCGATCGAGGGCCACGGCGGCTCGGCGCAGACGACTGGCGCGCCGTCGGTCGCCGCGCACCTCTCCCACGTCCGCGTCGACCGCGAGACCGGCGAGGTGACGCTCCTCCGCCACGTGATCGCGCAGGACGTCGGCCGCGCGCTGAACCCGGCGCTCGTCGAAGGACAGATGCGCGGCGGAGCGGCGCAGGGCATGGGCTGGGCGCTCTTCGAGCAGCTCGATCACGACGAGGACGGCCGTCTGCTCACCGGGTCGTTCCTCGACTACGCGATCCCGACCGCGGAGCGCGTCCCCACGATCGAGACGCTGATCGTCGAGGTTCCGGCACCTGACGGGCCGTTCGGTGCGAAGGGCATCGGGGAGGCCCCGGTCGTCGGAGCGCCCGCAGCGATCGCGAACGCCGTCGCCGCCGCGGGCGGGACACGTCTCTACGAGCTGCCGATGACGCCGCCTCGCGTCTGGAAGGCTCTCCGGTCGTGACGACGCTCGAGCGGGCGCGGGCGGTGGTCGAGTCGTGGGACGAGGAGCTCCGCCGCGAGCTCCCCGAGGGGGCATACCTCTTCGACGTCCACACGCACCTCGGCTTGGACATCGACGGGATGGTCGGGAGCTACGACGAGCTCACGGGGACTCTCGACCGCTACGGGTTCCGCGGCGCGTTCGTGTTCTGCCTCGACGAGGCGGACCGCGAGCCCGCGTTCACCGTTCCGAACGACCGCACGCTCGCGCACGCGGTGCGCGCCGAGGGGAAGCTCATCCCCTTCGTCCGCCTCGACCTCACCGCGCAGCCGCTCGAGGAAGCCAAACGCTGCCTCGACGTCGGCGCGCGCGGCATCAAGCTGCACCCGCGTGCGCAGGCCTTCGCGCTGAGCGACGAGCGGCTGCAGCCCGTCTTCGCGCTCGCCGTCGAGCGCTCCGTGCCGATCCTCATCCACGGCGGTCGCGGGCTGCCGCCGATCGCCGAGGATCTCGAGGCGCTCGTGCGGCGCAACGAGGGCGTCCAGCTCATCGTCGCCCACGCCGGAATCGCGGACATGGCGGGCCTCGCGGGCACGGCTCGGGGGCCTTCCGGGGGTCTTCTTCGACACGTCCGTCTGGAGCGGGCTCGACCTCCTCGACCTGTACCGCCAGATCGCGCCCGAGCAGGTGATCTACGCGTCCGACTACCCGTACGGCCGGCAGCCGAACTCGCTGCTCGTCGCGGTGCGCACGGCCAAGCTCGCAGGCTTCGACGACAAGCAGCTTCGGCTCATGCTCGGCGGGAGCGCGCGGCGGATGATCGCGGGCGAGGAGCTCGAGCCGCTGTCGGCACCCAAGGGACCGACGTCACTCGTCCAGCCGCTGACGTTCGCGCGGATCCATCAGTACATCTCGATGGCGGTGCCGATGCTCTGGCTTCGTCAGCGCGATGCCATCGGCGCGCTGGGTCTCGCCGTGAACGCGTCGCGCGAGCGCGCGAACGGCCATCCGGAGGCGTCCGAGCGGATCGAGGAGCTGCTCGGGGTCGCTCAGGATCTGTGGCGCGGCGGCACCGAGATCGAGGACGGCGACGAGCGAGTCGCGACCTTCCGCGCCGCGATCCAGCTCGTCAACCTCGCAGACATGGTCTCGCTCACGACGCGCGCGTAGGGGCGAGGCTTGCCTCGCCCTCGGCACGGAAGCAATCGACCATGTGGTCGTCGACCATGCCGACCGACTGCATGAACGCGTAGATGATCGTCGGGCCGACGAAGCGGAAGCCGCGCTTCTTCAGATCCTTGGAGATGCGCCTTCGAGAGCTCGGTCTCGGCCGGGAAGCTCGGCGAGCGAGCGCCAGCGGTTGACGATCGGCTCGCCGTCGACGAACGCCCAGAGGTACGCGTCGAGGCTTCCGAGCTCCTCCTGCACCTCGAGCACACGCGACGCATTGCTCACCGTGGACTCGACCTTGAGCCGGTTGCGGACGATCCCGGGGTCCGCGAGAAGGCGCTCGACGTCCTTCGTCGTGAATCGCGCGACGACCTTCGGGTCGAAGTCGGCGAACGCCTGCCGGTAGCCCTCGCGCTTGCGGAGGATCGTCGACCACGAGAGTCCCGCCTGCGCGCCCTCGAGCGTGAGCATCTCGTAGAGATGGCGGTCGTCGTGCGAGGGGACGCCCCACTCCTCGTCGTGGTGGGCGAGCATGAGCTCGTCCTCACCCGCGGCCCAGTCACAGCGCGTCACGTTCGGCATCGGTGGGTAGGATCGCAGACCGTGCGTGCCGCTGCTCGTCCTGATCGTCTCGCTCGCGTTCCTCGCCGGCTGCGGAGGCGACGACGGCGAACGACCACGACCGATTCCGTCGCGACGGGCGCCGACGAGTGCGCAAGCGTCGACGCTCCCGAGGCTCGTGACCCGGAACCAGGCGAGGCGCCGGCGGAGCCACTCGATGCGTCGAAGACCTACACGCTGACCTTCGACACCTCGTGCGGATCGTTCACGATCACGCTCGATCAGGAGCTCGCGCCAAAGACGGCAGCGTCGCTCGTCGCGCTCGCGAACGCAGGGCTACTTCGACGACACGATCTTCCACCGCGTCGTGCCCGGCTTCGTGATCCAGGGCGGCGACCCGACGCAGTCCGGCGGCGGCGGTCCTGGGTACTCGACGGTCGACGTTCCGCCGTCCGACGGCAGCGTACACACAGGGCGTCGTCGCAATGGCGAAGTCGGGTGTCGAAGCGCCTGGCACGTCTGGCAGCCAGTTCTTCGTCGTCACGGGAGAGGACGCGGGTCTTCCGCCCGAGTACGCGATCGTCGGCGAGGTGACGGACGGTCTGGACACGGTCTTGCGGATCGACGCGCTCGGCGTCGGAGACGGGCCGCCGTCACAACCGGTCGTCGTGAACACCGTTACCGTCGGCGAGAGCTGACGATGCGCGTCGCCGCGATCGTCCTCGCGGCGGGCGAGGCGTCGCGGTTCGGGAGCCCGAAGCAGCACATCCTCCTCCCTCGCGTCCTCGAGCGACTTCGTGAGACTCAGTGTCGACGAGATCGTCGTCGTCGAAGGCGCCTACGAGCTCACTGCCGACGATACGCGGATCGTCAGCTGCCCGGAGTGGGGACGCGGGCCTGGGGCGTCGCTTCGGTGCGGCCTCGCGGCGCTCGGGGCGGATGTCGAGGCGGCCGTGGTCGTCCTTGCCGACGGACCCAATCTCTCTCCGCAGGCCGTCGAGCGAGTGCTCGACGACTGGCGCGCGCGCGGCGGGATCGTCGCGGCGTCGTACGACGGCGGGCGCGGCCACCCGCTCGTGCTCGGACGCGGCGACTGGGACGGGATTCCGGATGAGGGCCTGCGCGACCGACCGGTGCGCCTCGTCCCGTGCGACGACCTCGGCGCGCCCGGCGACATCGATACGCCGGAGGATCTTCAGGAAACGGAAGAGGGGACAGACTGAAGTCTGTCCCCTCTCGTCATGCTGTTGCGTCGAGCCCGCGCAGCTCGGAGAGCTTGTCCATCAGCCCGGGCGGCATGCGCTCGACGGAGCTCGTGCGTACGTAGCGGCGCAGCGTCTCCTCGAAGCGATACCGGCGGCGGCAGTAGTCGCAGTCCCCGAGATGCAGCTCGGCTTCCTGCCACTCGGCGTCGGTGAGCGTGCGGTCGAGGAAGTCCTGGAGGAGCTCCTCGCAGCGGTCGCACGGTGCGCCCACTACGAGAGCGCTCCCTCTGCGAGGTGCTGCTTCAGTGCTCGCCGACCGCGGTGCAGACGGGACATCACCGTTCCTATCGGGACATCGAGGATCTGTGCTGCATCAGCGTACGAGAAGTCGCCGATGTCTACCAGCACGACGACGTCGCGGAACTGCGGTGGGATCTCCGAGAGCGCGTCGACGATGGAATCTTGCGACAGGCGCTCGACGACATCGTCCGTCTCGAGCGCCTCCTCGCCGGCGGCGGAGGCCATCTTGTTCGCGAGGTAGTAGTCCGTCTCCTCGAGCGGCTGCGTCTGTGGCGAGCGCTGGATCTTGCGGCCGCGATCGACGTTCAGGTTCGTGAGGATGCGCAGGAGCCACGCGCGGAGGTTCGTCCCCGGTGTGAAGGACTGCCAGCTGCGAAATGCTCTTGCGTACGTCTCCTGCACGAGATCCTCTGCCTCCTCACGCGAGCCGACGAGTCGTCTCGCAACCCGATACACCTGGTCGGCGAGCGCGAGGGCGTCCTCTTCGAAGCGAGCGCGGTCGCGTGCTTGGGTCGCGATCCGCCGTGCTTCGGTGTCGGGGCCCGGCTCGCTCACCGGAGTACCGTACCGCTGCTGAGTACGGGGGCCAGAACGAGGTGCTCGCGTGACCTATTCCCGCTCGGCTCTGCTATCGGCATGGCTCGCGGCCGGAACTTCGGGGAACCCCGAGCGCGCGAGGGCCGCGACGATCGCGTCACGGGACGTCTTCTCGTCGTCCCACTGGAGTGCGACCTCGCCCATGAGATTGGCATTCGCGTACTCGATGCCCTCGTGCCCGCGAAGCGCCCCGGCGAGCCTGCCGATGCAGCGCTCACACCGAACGCCGCTCACCTGGAGGGTCGCGCTCGTCATCACGCCGATGCTAGCCGGACGGTCTCGCGCAGCCGCACCTCACGGTCGGCGAGGCCGATGAGGAGCGGGTCGTGCGTCGCGCAGACGACCGTCGTGCCCGTGTCGTGCGCGAGCTCGGCCAGGAGCCCGCCGATCTCGAGCGTGGTCGACGCGTCCAGCCGTGAGGTCGGCTCGTCCGCGATCACGACCGGTGTCCGCGCGGCGAAGACGCGCGCGAGCGCGACCCGCTCGCGTTGACCGGCGGACAGGAGATCGACACGGCGCTCGGCGTGTGCGGTCAGACCGACGGCCGCGAGCGCCTCCGCTGCTCGATCGCGGGCATCTTCGGGACCGACACCGCGCAGCGCGAGGCCGAGCTCGACGTTCTCGCGCGCCGCGAGGAATCCCGCGAGTCCCGGCGCCTGCCCGACCACGGCGATGCGATCACGCCGAAGACTCGCGCGGGCTGCACGATCCAGCGACGAGACGATCGTGTCGCCCAGGCGGATCTCGCCCTCGTCCGGAACGTCCAGGCCGGCGAGCAGCGCGAGCAGAGTCGACTTCCCGGAGCCCGAGGGTCCCACGACGACGGTCAGCTCTCCGGGGAGAAGCGTCGCGTCGAGCTTCTCGAGCGCGACCTGGGCGCCGTAGCGGCGCGAAACGCCACGCGCCTCGAGCAGCTCGCCGCGTGCACCCGCGAGCTGCGGCCGCTCCGCCGCCGGCGCCGAGACGCGGCCGTCGACGGGATGCAGCACCACCGACTCGTCGCCCGGAACGATCTGCGCACGATCGTGGATGCCCGCGGCGCGCAGCACCTCCTCGGGAATCCGAAGCCATCCGCCGGCGCCGACGACGGCCGTCTCGAGCTCGCCCGATCGCTCCTCGCTGACTCGGCCGTCCCGGATGTGCACGACGCGGTCGGCGATCTGCGTCGAGATCGGGTCGTGGCTCACGAGAACTGCGGCCGACCCGTGTTCCGCGGTGAGCTCGGCCAGCAACGCAAGGATCTCGCGTGCCGACTCCTCGTCGAGGTCGCCGGTCGGTTCGTCCGCGATCACGAGCTTCGGACGATGGGCCAGCGCTGCGCAGAGCGCAATCCGCTGCTGCTCGCCGCCCGAGAGCTCGCGAGGCTGCGCATCGGCGCGGTCGAGCAGCCCCACGCGTTCGAGCAGCTCGCGTGCACGTGTGGTCGCTTCGCCGGATGGAACGGCCGCCAGCGCAAGCGGGAGGGCGACGAGCTCCTCCGCCGTCAGCTCGCCCTCGAGCGCGCGCCAGTAATGCTGGTCGGCGTACCCGAGGACAGCTCGCCGGTAGCCGCCGAGCTCGCGCGGAGATGCGTGCAGCACGTCGATCCCGGCCACGACGAGCGTCCCCGCAGACGGCCGCGCGAGCCCGGCGAGCACCCGCAGGAAGGTCGTCTTCCCCGATCCACTGGGCCCGAGCACGACGCAGATCTCCGCGTCGTGCACCGACAGCGTGAGGCCCTGGAGCGCCGCAACGCCTCCCGAAGCCGAGGGGTAGACGGCGAAGAGCTCTCGCGCGTCGACGAGCGGCGCCATCAGTCGGTCTCCCGGTACGCAGGCCCGCGCTCGCCGGCGAAGGCACGGCGTGTCGCGCCGCCGACGAGCACGACCGCCAGCGCGCCGAACACGGCGATACCGAGGATCACGAAGGCGGGATCGACAACGACGGCGAGTGGCGGCTCGCGTCGCCACCGCGGGCTGTGACGGTCACGACGCGCGTCACGAGGAGGAGCAGCCCGAGCCCGGTCGCAACACCACCGACGAGCCCCACGACGGAGACCGTCGCGGCGCGCGCGCGGACGACCTGGCGCAGGAACGCCGGCGAGGCACCCTGCGCCTCGAGGTCGAAGTGCTCGCCGCTGTCGTCGCGGAGATCCGAGCGAACGGCGAGAGCCAGGCCCAGCGCCGCCAGGATGAGCGCCACTGCGGCGGTCCCGATCAGCGCGAGCAGCGTTCCGTGTGCGAGTGGATCGCGGCGCGCCTCTGCCTCGACGTCGTCGCGTACGGTCGCGGCAAGCACGCGGAACGGCGGCCGCGTCAGCGCCGCGGTGACGTCGGCGCGCCGCTCCGGCGCGACCTCGAGCCACACCTCGTTCTCGCGCGCGGCTCCCGGCGCGGCGGCGTTGATCGCCGTACGCAACGCGATGCGGTCGCCCACCACGGACTCGCCGCTCGTTCCGGGGAACCGCTCGACGACCTCCGCGACCCGAACCGGCACGGATCCGCCTCCCACCTGCAGCGGAATCACCTCGCCAATGCCTCCGGCGAGCTCGGCCAGGCGTGGAGTCACGAGCACCGCGGGTGGCGATGCGTCCGTCGGCTGTGGCGCACGCAGCCCCGACGTCCGCTGAAGCGTCAGTGGGACGCGCACGCTGACGCCCTTCGGTGTCGGGCGCACGACCGAGCCGCCGACGCCGATCCAGTCCCGAAGCTGCGACGCGAGCGACCCGAAGAGCGGAACCGTGGCGAAGAAGGCGACGCCCGCGTCCGCACCTGTCTCGATGAGACGAGGCGGAGGCACGACGTCGAGGCGCGTCAGAAGCGATCCGGGCGCAGTGCGCGCGCGCAGCACACTCGGAGAGCGCGGGCGAGCCTCGCCGAGCTCGACCCGTCTGAACGACCCGTCCTCGAGGCGGACGATCGCAGCGAGCGACACGAGGCCCGCGCCCACCCCGAGCTCGATCCGTCCGTCCGGGAGCGGCACGCCACGCATCTCCATCGCCGTATCCGGCTCGACGAGGGACGCGAGCTCGGCGCTTCCTCGCCCCGACCCCCAATCGTCCCGCCACACTCCGACTCCCTCGATCGCCGCCTGGTCCAGGCCGAGCACGGTGACGCCGCTGACCCGCTCGGCTCGTCCCGCCCCGCCGGTCACCCGCAACACCGGGCGCGCTGCGCCGCCCTCGCCGACGAGCTCGTCGAAGCGCTCGAGCGGTGCGGCATCGAAGACGCGAACCAGGTTCCGGAGGTCCTCGCGAACGACGACGTCGTGCGGCACCTGGAATGCAGCCTGCTCTCGATCGCCGCGCACGAGCGTCGCCCGATACCCCTCCGCGAGGAGTGCGACGCGCGAACGCGATGGTGAGGAACGCGACCGTCGCGACCGCAGCGCCGGGCCCGCGCGCCAGTCCGATGGCCGCAAGCCGAGCCGGAAGTCCGCGACTCCCGCGGTCGGCCCTGAATCGCGCCAGCGCCGGGAAGATCCGCGCGACCGACGAGTGCTGCGGCGATCGCGATGAGGCCGGGGAGCACGAGCAGGAGGAGCGCCGTCCCCTCGCCGCGCGCGAGCTGCTCTTCGTCAGCGGCGCCGCCGACGAGCGCCACAGCGACGACGAGCACCGCAGCCGCGGCAACGAGGTCGAGTGCTCCGATCCGCGCGCCCTCGCGCTGCGGGAGCGACACGGTGACAAAGACGAGAACGGCTGCGACGACGGCGGCCGCGGCCGCGACGCCGAGCCCGACCGGAGACAGGACGCTCTCGCCCAACACGTCGACGACGGGCGCTCCGGCGAGCCCGCGACGACGCCGGCGACGGCAATCCCCGCAATCCAGCCGAGCACGACGCCGGCAACTGCAACCGCGCTCGCTCTCGACGCCAGCCGAGCAGCCACAGCTGCCACCTCTGCGCACCGAACCAGGTGAGCCGCCGTCGCGCGGCCGCGAGATCACGGCGCATCCCCCGCGCAGCGAGGATCGTGAACGCGAGCAGAAGCGCCGCGCCTTCGCCGCCGACGAGGAGGAGGCGCGTCCCGGCGACGTTCGCCGCGCGCTCGATCTCTCTCAGCTCGTCCACGGGCCCCTCGACCGCGAACGACGACGAGCGCTCGGTCAGCTCGATGCGCGCACGCTCGGAGCGCAGCACGAGGTCGTCGATGTCCCAGAGGCGAGGCTTGCCAGGGCGGATGGGCCAGACCCACGCGTACGTGCGATACGTGCGTGCGAGCTCCGCCGCTGACGCGAGCGCGGTGCGCCCCTCGGCGACGACGAGTGGCGCAGGCGGAGGTCGGTGGTACTCGCTCGTCTCCCCGAGCTCGGGTGGGACGGTCGCGTCAGCGGTGGCGGCATCGCTCGAGAGGAGGAAGTCGCCGTAGAGCTGGCGCGAGCGCAGCGTTCCCGTGCCGACCTCGACGATCCGGAGGCCCGGGGAGCTCGGCAACGCTCCGCGGCCGCGCAAGCGGAGCACCTCGCATCGGTCGGGCGTGCACGTGCGCGGCAGACGACCCGATCGCAGGATCACGTGCTCGCCCACGCCGTCGATCGCCGTGATGCCGACGAACCGTCCCGCCACGGTGCTCTCGCGGAACAGGATCAGGGGCGTCGGGCCGTCGAGCCCGAAGCCGGCGAACGCCTCGTCGACGGCACCATCGAGCGCGGCGAGTCGTTCGCTCGCATCGCCCGGGATGCCGAACCACACCGCCCGCACCGAACGCTCCGAGGCCGGGATGCGCTCGATCGCCTGCGCCGTCGCAGCGATCGCTCGCGATGGTGACGCCCGCGAAGACCCCGGCGAGAACAGCCGTCGCGACCGCGAGTCCGAGGACCGTGACGAGCGCTCCGCTGTCGCGGCGGCGAAGACGCTTCCACGCCAGCGTGGTGACGAACCACGCGGATCTCACGTCTCCGTCCTCCGGCGCTGCCGGTACGCCGCGGTCTTCGTCCGGTTCCCGCAGATCGACATCGAGCACCACCGTCGAGGATGCGTTGCGCGAAGCGTCGTAGAAGAGCCAGCCGCAGTGCGGACCCGGGCACGACTTGAGGCGTCTCCACTCCCCTGACGTCTGCGCCTCGAAGACGCGCGACAGGATCTCGGCGAGCGCTCCGTTCACGCCGCGGTCGGCGGGCGCGAGCCGCAGGCCGCCTCGCTCACCGAGCGCGAAGCGCAGAGGCAGCTCGGACGCCAAGGTGGCGAACTCGACCCGCAGGTCGTCGTCGGATGACGAACCGTGTGCGTTCCGGCTGGCGAGCGCCCGAAGCACCCGACGAAGAGCGCGTGCTCGAACGAACGAGCCCGCATCGACGAGCGCTCCGTCGAGGAGGAGATCTCGAGACCGCAGCCAGTCGGCCAGCGCATCCGGCGTGGCGATGTCGTCCACGGCCCAGACAGGGATCTCCGTGTTGACGAAGTCCTGGACGAGATCGAGAGGCGGTGGCGCCGGCGCGCGGCCGGCAGGCTGGAAGCCGGAGGTGACCTCAACCACTCAGCCAGTATGGGCGGTGCCGACGACACCGTCAAGATGCTTACGCTGGTGTCAGCGCTTCACGCCGTGCACGGGCCTGCCCGCGGCCTCCCACGCGTAGTACGACGCGCTCGGGCCGAAACCCGACTCGTAGCCGACGACGCGCGGATTCCGCCCGACCTCCTTCGCGCGCTGGGCATGCCAGAGCAGATTGGGATCGTCGCGCTCCTCCCAGACGAGGACGAGATGCGCAGCGGTCATGAAGTCGGCGACGAACGAGCAGCCCTCCGCCGGGCACGGGAACGGGTCGGTCCGCACGCAGAACCACCCCCCGTGGTCCCCGTCGTCGTCCCCCGTCCACAGCTCCTCGTCCATCTCGAGGTCGAGATCCGAGAGCACCGTGGTACCAGGACGTCGCTCCGATTCCACGGGGGCACAATAGCCTCGTGCCCGATTCAGTCCGACGCGACGTCGCGCTCGTCCTCTCCGGCGGGGGGATCAACGGGATCCTGCTCGAGCTCGGGTTCCTGAAGCGCCTCTCGGAGACCACGCTCTGGCCGCGCGTCGGCTGGATCTACGGCACGTCCGCCGGCGCGCTCGCCGGGACCATGGCAGCACTGGGACGCCTCGCCGACCTCGAGGAGTTCGTCCTCGGCATCCAGCCGCAGGACGCGTTTCGTCCTCGCGCCGGTCTGGCAGTTCCCGGGCGGCCTGCACGACTACACACTGCCGTCGACCGTCGCCGAGCGCATCGGATCGCCGGAGGAGCTCGGAGCCGCGCTCGCAGTCGCGGACATCGAGCTCGTCGTCTACGCAACCGACGTGAGCGACTATCCGGAGGGCGACGAAGCACGCGACTTCGAGCTCGAGTACTCATCGCATGCGACCGAGCCGAGCGTGATGGGCCGCGCGATTCTCGCGTCGGCGGCGATCAGCGGGCTCGTGCTCCCGATCCAGCTCGACGGCCGGATCGCGACGGACGGCGGCTGGGTACGGAACTTCCCGTTCGAGCACGCGTACCGCAATCCCGACGTCGCCGCAATCGCAGCGTTCCGCTACGTCGCGAGCTACCCACCAACCGACGCCGCGTTCCTCGAGCGCACGCGGGAGCGGCTCGAGCGTTTTCGCGCGGTACCGCCGGTGCGAGCGCTGCTCGCGGAGGTGCGCCTCGCGCAGGAGCGCTCGTCGCGCGGCGAGCCGGCACACTACGGCGAGCTCATCGCGCGACTCATGCGCGTCGCGTTCGCACGCAACGCGGTGGTCGAGGAGCGGATCGCAAGCGAACGCGATACGTCCGTCCAGGAGCTCCGTCGTCTCCAGGAGGACGTGACGGCTGCGGCTGTCGGGGCGGCGGCGCCATGGCGCCGCCAACGCCTACGAGCCGAGCTCGAAGCCCGCTTCGCGTCGGCGCGCTTCCCGTTCCGTCACGACCGGCACGTCCCCGCAGTGATCGTGCGCGGAACGGCGGGCGCCGCCGGCCTCGACCCGACCTTCAGGAGCGAGAGCCCGTGGCCGACCGAGCTCAAGCTGGCCCTCATCGAGCGCGGCTATGCCCTCACCGACGAAGCGCTAGCGCGAAGCGATCTCGAGGACTGAACCGCGAGCGGCCCAGTGGTGCGAGCGAGGCGACCCTAGGGATTTGCGGCCGCGAAGCGGACGCCTTCAGGGATCTGCGCGATCGCCATCTCCACTCAGGAGATGGCGATCTGCGCCAAACAAGAAGGTCGGCTGGGGCCCGGGCAGGCGGTCGGACCCCATGCCGATGAGAGGTGAGCAGGCCCCGGCACACCGGGGCCGTGCTCGCGGCTAGCCCTGGGGGGATGCGGGCTGCCGGCCGAGCGTGACGGTCACGCTCGTCTTCGACGCATCGCGATAGATCACGACCTTGATCTTGTCGCCAGGCTTGTCGCCGGCGATCGCGTCGCGGAGCTGTTCGATGGAGGAAATCTTCTTGCCGTCGTACGCGACGATGATGTCGCCGCCGAGGACGTAGGTCTGACCTGCGACGACGACGTCGGTCTTGCCGCCTTCGAGACCCGCCTTGTCGGCCCCACTGTCCTCCGTCACGGACTCGACGAGAACGCCGGCCTGCACCGGGAGGTTGTAGTTCTCGGCGACGTCCTCGGTGATGGCCTGGCCGCTGATTCCGAGGTAGGCGTGGTCGACGCGGCCCGTTCGCAGGATCTGTGCGACGACGTCCTTGACGGTGTTGGAGGGAACGGCAAACCCGATACCGACGTTTCCGGTTGCGCTCGTGCCCGACCCGGTCTCGATCTGTGTGTTGACGCCGATGACCTGGCCGCGCGCGTTGAGCAACGGGCCGCCCGAGTTGCCGGGGTTGATCGGGGCGTCGGTCTGGATGACGTGGTCGATCGTGAAGCGGTTCGGAGCTGTGATGAGACGCTGGAGCGCGCTGATGATTCCCGAGGTCGCGGTGCGATCGAGCCCGAAGGGATTCCCGATCGCGACGACCGGATCGCCCACGCGGACGACGTCGGAGTTGCCGATCGGGAGTGGCGTGAGCCCGCTCGCAGCGGTGTTGACGCGGAGTACCGCAAGATCGGTGGACGCGTCGGTTCCGACAACCTCGGCCTTGACCGTGTCGCGGTTCGAAAAGCTCACGGTGACCTCACCCGCGTCGCGCACGACGTGGTAGTTCGTGACGATGTGGCCGCTCTTGTCGATGACGAACCCGGAGCCGAGCGCCGATCCCTGACCTCCGAACGGGTCGCTCGAGCTCGAGGACGTCGAGTTGTTCGTCGCATTGATGCGAACGACGCCGGAGGCGGCGCGCTCGTAGATCTCGTTGACGGTCATGAGGTCGCCCGATGCCGGCGCGAGCCTCGACGACGGCGCTGCGGAGGTTTCGGTCACCACGGTCGTGCTCGAGTCGAGCCCGCCGAGCAGCGCAACAGCTCCGACTGCGACGACGCCACCGAGCACGGCAGACGCAACGAGTGTGGCGACAGAGCGGAACGACATGACTCGACGGTTATAGCCCGGTCGCCGTGAACCTCGGGTTAGCGGCCGTTAAGGGCCGGTTGCCGCCGTCTACGCGATCAAGAGGCCCGTGACGTACATCGTTGCCACGCCCGCGATGAAGCCCACGATCGCGTGCCCGGAGCGAAGACCACCGGGGGCGTTGCGCGCGACGTAGCGCCCGACCTCGACCACGACCTGGAATGCCGCGCCCGCGCCGATCGCGAAGAAGAGCGCGATCAGCACGTCGCTGGACGTGTAGCCGCCGACCCATGCACCGAGGATCGTCGGCCCGCCGGCAATCAAGGCGAGACCGGCGAGTGCGAGAAGCGTGACGCGGGTCTTTGCGACCGGCGTCGCGATACCGAGGCCCTCGGTGAGGTTGTGGATCATGAACCCGACGATCAAGAAGGCTCCGAGCTGGATCTCGCCGATCGCGAACGATGCGCCGATTGCGAGTCCCTCGCCGAGGTTGTGCAGCCCAATACCGACGGCAATGAGGAGAGCCAACGTGAGCCCCGTGGCGGCGGTGCCCCGCGTCAGACGAGTGGCGAGCGCGGTCATCCCGAGGAAGCTCAGCGCGACACCGAGGAGCACGAGCCCGGACCCGCCCAGCGACGCCGGAAGCCCCGCCTGAAGTGCGAAGGCCTCCGAGAGGGCCTCGACGCCGAGGAACGACAGCAGTCCGGCCGTGAATGCCATGAACGCAGAGAGCCAGACCGCTCCGGCTTGACGGAGTGCGGGGAGCCACAGGAGCCCGAGAGCAACCGGGAGCACTCCGACGAGGAGCCCGATCAGCGCGTAGCCGAAGAAACCCTCCACCGACGGCTGAGGCGTCTCGATCGCCGCCGGGATCTCCTCGACGGTCTCGATCCCCGTCGAGCTCGTCACACCGACCGTGATCGGATCTCCGTCGACCCAGTCGAACGGGACGACGATCGTGCTGGAGCGGAGGCGGCCGAGGTCGTCGCGCCGTCGACGGTGAACGGGACGATCGCGTCGTCCACGTTCACGTTGGCGATCGTGAGGTCGTCGGGTTGCGGGTTTCGAACCGTGATCCGGATCTCACCCGGCGAGAACTCCACGCGGCGGATGTCGAACTCGTCGGCAGGCGGCGGATTGGTGCCGACGAGGTCGACGAGCGAGGCGCCGCTCGTCACGACCGCGCCGACTGCGAGTGCGAGCAGAAGCACCGGGACGACGGCCCAGATGCGCCAGTTCAGGCGGCTCTCACGAGGCGTCGCCGGGTGCGCTTCCACCTACTCCACGACCTCGAAGAAGCCCATCCAGCCGAGCTCGGCGAACTCCGACTGGTGCGCGTGGAACATGAACGTGCCCGTGTTCGAGAACGCGATCTCGAGCACGCCGCGCTGGCCCTGGCACTGCATCACCGTGTCCGTGTACTCCCAGTTGTCGCCCGTTCCCGTCGGCTGGTAGCTGAAGAAGTCGGCGTGCAGGTGGAACGAGTTGATCAGGTCGAACTCGGTGAGGTTCGCGAGGTAGATCCGCACGAGCTCCGAGCGCTTCACCCGGATCGGATACTTCGCGTAGTAGAACGAGCGCCCGTTGACCGTGTAGAAGTTGTTCCCGCCGTCGGCGTCCGTGTCGTAGCCGTTCATGACCATCACGAGCTCCTGGGCCGGCGGCCTCGGCTCCTTCGGGTCGATGATGAACGACCCGTAGAGGCCCTTGTGGATGTGCTTCTTCAGCGGGGTCGCGTGGCAGTGGTAGAGGTGGAAGCCCGCCGGCTGCGCCTCGAACTCGTACGGAAGCGACCGCCCGGCTCGACGATCTCGAAGACCCCGTCCATGTTCGTCGGATGGATGCCGTGGAAGTGGATCGTGTGCGGGTGCGACCCGGCATTCACGAAGTTCACGCGCAGGCGATCGCCCTCGGTCGCGCGGATCACGGGGCCTGGCGCCGTCCCGTTGTAGACCCACGCCGGGAAGAAGACGCCCGGTGCGACCTCGAGCTCGACGTCCGTCGCAGTGAGCGTGTACTCGCGGAGACGACCCGGCTGGTACGGGAGCGCGGCGGCGGGTAGAGGAGCGCGTCGAGATCGTTCGGCCCGCCGACCGCGGGCACCTCGTCGCCGATCATCGCCGCATGGCCGATCGCCCCGCGCTCGTGGTTGGCGAGGCGCGCGAGGGGTGGGCGTGGCTCGAATGGTCGTGACCACCCGCCGCGGCATCGCCGTCGAACGCGAGCTTGCCGACGAGGGGCACGGCCGCCAACGGCGCGGCGGCCGCAAGCAGCTTTCCCGGGTGAGACGAGTTTTAGCCATGACTAATTCCGATTCGGAGTGTAACCTAAGACGCTCGAGATGCGAGCGCAGTCACCCGATCTCACCGTCGCCGTCCAGGACTACCTGAAGGCGATCTACGTCCTCGAGTCCTCGGGCGAGCGGGTTACGACGTCCGCCCTGGCGACGCGCATGGGCGTCAGCGCACCCTCGGCGACCGCGATGACCAAACGTCTCGACGAGCTCGGCCTCGTCGAGCGACTGCCGTACCGCGGTGTCGCGCTCACCGACGCAGGGAGGCGTGGCGCTCTGGAGGTCGTGCGGCATCACCGGCTGCTCGAGCGCTACCTCGTCGACCGGCTCGGGCTGTCGCTCGACGCCGTCCACGCCGAGGCGGAGCTTCTCGAGCACGCGCTCTCCGAAGAGCTCGAGGCGAAGATCGACGAGGAGCTCGGGTTCCCGACGCACGACCCGCACGGCGATCCGATTCCCGACCGCGAGCTCCGGCTCGTGCACGGCGAGAGCCGGTCGCTGCTCGACCTCGAACCGGGCGCGCGCGGGGCGGTCGCGCGCGTGCCCGACGGCGACTCCGAGCTGCTGCGCTACCTCGGAGAGCTCGGGCTCGTTCCGGACGCGACCGTCGAGATGCTCGCGCAGGCACCGTTCGGCGGCCCGGTCACGGTGCGCACCGAACGTGGCGAGCACGCGATCTCACGCGAGCTCGCCGATCGCATCGCCGCCGCCTAGGCGAGCTGCAGCTCGACGACCTTGACGTCCTGCGCGCGCTCTGCGCCGAGGGCGTCGTCCAGCTTCTTGCGGAGCTCGCCGGACTCGAAGAGCTCCTCCGTGATGTCCGCGCCGCCGATGAGCTCGCCGTTGACGAAGACCTGCGGGATGGTCGGCCAACCCGAGATCGACGAGAGCTCCTGCCGGATACGCGGGTCGGGAAGGATGTCGACGGCGGCGATCGGCGCGCCGGCGGCATGGAGCGCCTGCAGCGCGCGGTGCGAGTTCCCGCACATGGCCAGCTGCGGCGTGCCCTTCATGAACACCGCGACCGGCTCCTTCTCGATGACCTCGCTGATCTGCTCGTTCAGGGTCTTCATGTCGTTCCTTTCGTCTTGATCCGGAGCTCGTGGATGGAGCCGTCGCCGAGCGGCGCAGCGAGCACGTCGTTCACGCGCCGGTGCTGGTCGAGAAGCGAGAGGCCGTCGAAGTCGGAGCTGACGACGGTCACCTGGAAGTGGTCTCCCGTCCCCGTGCGATCCTCGACGGCGAGCTCGGCCGCGCCGGGAAAGGCTCGCTCGAGAAGAGCGCGAATGGTCTCGGCCTGCACTCCGGCCATGCTAGTCGCCGGGAGTACGCTGCCGAGGTGCGATTCGTCCGCGCGCTCCTCCTCTTCAAGCTCGGGTTCTGGTCGGGCACGATCGTGTCGGCTCTGCTCCTCAAGCGCGTGTTCCCATCCCGCGGAGATGAGGAGAGCGACGAGGTCGCGCTGGTGGCGATCCTCGGCGGGGTGGCGTTGAAGAGCCGCGCGCAGGCGTTTCGCGGCGGGTCGATGTTCTCGTGGCTCGGTGGGATCGCCGTCGACCTGCGCGAGGCGCAGCTGGCCCCTGTCGCGCAGCTCGAGGTGTGCTCGGTGCTCGGCGGGATCGCAATCCGCGTCCCGCCGGAATGGCG
>CAVUTA010000009.1:0-224495 GCA_963744285.1 uncultured Gaiellaceae bacterium
CGCGCAGCCTCGGGCAGGCCGACGAGCTCGAGGACCTCGTCGACGCGCCGCGACGGCAGGCGGTTGCTCCTCGCGAGCCAGAGCAGATGGCTGCGCGCGCGGCGGCCCGGGTGCGTCGCAGCCGGCGTCGAGCAGCGCCCCGACCTCGCGGAGCGGCGCGCGCAGCTCGCGGTAGCGCCGACCGCCGATCCGCACGTCGCCTGCGTCCGGCGCGTCGAGCCCGAGGACGAGACGCATCGTGGTGGACTTCCCGGCTCCGTTCGGTCCGACGAAGCCCGTGACGCGTCCCGCGCTCGACGCGGAACGACAGGCCGTCGACCGCGAGGGTGCGTCCGTACCTCTTCGTCAGACCCTGCGCTTCGATCGCCGTGCTCATGCCGAACACGGTAGGACGGCCGCACTGGCTGTCGTCGCGCCCGGGAGCCGTCTTCGTCGACCCTCCGTGCGGTGACGCGCCGGTCGCTCCCGTCACCCGCGCGGGGGACGAACGATCTCGCCGTCGCGGCCGACGCGGATCGAGTGCCTGGAGGCGACAATGGCTCCATGAGCACGGCCTCGCGCGACCCGATCGACGAGCTCGCCGACCTCGCGCGCGAGGACGGCCAAGGACGCGCGCCGGGTGCTCGCAGGGCCTGATGGGCCGTTGGCGTTCGCCCTCGGGCTCGCGCTCGTCGCGATGGCCGAGGTCACGATCTACTGCGGACGAGATCGGGCTCGCGATGATCGCGAACCTGCTTGCGACGCTCCCGTTGGCGATCGCGAGACGGCACCTCGCCTGGGCGACGGGCAGCGATCGTCTTCGGCGTCCTCGCTCGCGATGTCCGCGGAGGGAGGCACGCTCACGATTGCCGCGCTCGTCGGGCTCGTCATCGTCCTCTACCTGTTCGCGCTCACCTACGGCAGACGCTGGTCGGTGCTCCCGTGCTCCCGTTCCTCGCAACGCGATCGAGCCGTTCGACGGCAACGACGCCGGGTTCCCCGGCGTGCTGCTGCTCATGGTCGTCGTTGCGGCAGCGGCGCTCGGCGACTCGCGCCGGCAGCGCGGCGAGGTCGATCGCCGAGCGGGACGAGACGCGCCAGGCGCATGGTCGACACGCTGCAGGACCAGGCCGCGATGGGCGAACGCGCCCGAATCGCCCGCGACCTGCACGACGTCGTCGCTCACCACGTGTCGGCGATCGCCGTCCAGGCGGAGAGCGCGCGCCTCACGACCGAAGGGCCTCCCGGAGGAGGGCCGCGCGCACTTCGAGGCGATCGGTCAGACGGCTCGCGACGCGCTCACCGAGATGCGCAGGCTGCTCGGCGTCCTCCGCGAGGACGCGCAACGCCGAGGCGACGCGAGATCCACAACCGAGCCTCGCCCGCCTGAACGAGCTCGTGGAGACTGCCCGCGGCGCGGGGACTCCGGTGACGCTCACGCTCGAGGGCACGGTCGCGACGCTGCCGCCCGGCGTCGACCTGTGCGCGTACCGGATCCTGCAGGAGGCGCTGACGAACGTCCGTCGCCATGCACCCGGTGCGGCCGGTGGACGTCGAGCTCGAGTACAGGTCGGACACGCTGCGCCTCCGCGTCCGTGACCACGGGCCCGGCACCGTCTCTCCGGATCTCGACGGGCACGGCCTCCTGGGAATGCGCGAGCGGGCGATCATGGTCGGCGGCACGCTGACCGCCGGCCCAGCGGAAGGCGGTGGGTTCGCCGTCGAGGCGAGCTGCCGATCCCGGAGGCGACGGCATGACGATCCGTGTCGCCGTCGTCGACGACCAGGAGATCGTCCGCGCTGGGTTCGCGGCGCTGCTCGGCACGCAGGAGGACTTCAGGGTCGTCGGAACCGCCGCCGACGGGAGGAGGCGGTGGAGCTCTGCCGCAAGGAGCGCCCGCACGTCGTCCTGATGGACGTGCGCATGCCGGTCATGGACGGCATCGAGGCGACGCGGCGCGTAACCGCGAACGGGAAGCGCACGCCGCGGGTGATCATGCTCACGACGTTCGATCTCGACGAGTACGTCTACGACGCGCTCGGCGCCGGTGCGAGCGGCTTCCTGCTCAAGGACGTGACGGCCGAGACGCTCTTCGACGCGGTGCGGGTCGTCGCTGCCGGCGACGCGCTGCTCGCGCCCGGCGTGACGCGCCGTCTCGTCGAGCGAGTTCGCCCGCCTGCGACCGACGCTGCCGAGCCGTCCGGACGCGCTGGCCGAGCTCACGCCGCGCGAGACCGAGGTGCTGCGGTTGGTGGCCGAGGGGCTGTCGAACGGCGAGATCGCCGAGCGCCTCGTCGTGAGCGACGAGACGGTCAAGACCCACGTGAGCCGTGTCCTCTCGAAGCTCGGCGTCCGCGACCGCACGCAGGCCGTCGTCGTCGCGTACGAGTCCGGGCTCGTCACGCCGCGCGCACGCGAGAGCGTGCCGTAGCCGAGCTCAGAGCTCGATCGGGCGGCCGGGAAGGCGCTTCCCCGGCGACTTGCCGCCGAGCCAGGCGTTCACCGTCGCGCCCACGTCCCCGAACTCGCCCTCCTCGTGGATCCGCCCGGCGGCGTTGCGACCGGCCGCGTACGCGAGCAGGAGCGCATGCTCCCGCGAGTGGTCGGTCGACTCCGTCGTCGGGTCGCAGCCGTGATCGGACGTGATGATCAGAAGGTCGCCCGGTTGCAGCGCCTCGAGGATGTCCGGGAGGCGGCGGTCGAAGTCCTGCAGGCAGCGGTGGAAGTTCACCGGGTCGTTGCGGTGCCCCCAGAGCATGTCCGTCTCGACGAGGTTCACGAAGACGAGCCCGCCGTCGACGTTCTCGAGCAGCTCGATCGTGCGGTTGATGCCGTCGACGTTCGACTTCGTCGGGAACGAGTCGTCGACGTCGCAGCCGGCGAAGATGTCGAAGATCTTCCCGACGCCGTAGACCGTGTTGCCGGCGTCGCGCACCGACGAGAGGTAGTTGGGACGCCGCGGCTCGAGCGAGAAGTCGTGTCGGTTCGGCGTGCGCTCGTAGTTCCCGGGCTCACCGACGAACGGCCTGCGCGATGACGCGCCCGACCGCATGGCGCCCCGTGAGGATCTCGCGCGCGACGCGGCAACCGTCGTAGAGCTCCTCGAGCGGGATCGTCTCCTCGTGCGCGGCGATCTGGAAGACGGAGTCGGCGGACGTGTAGACGATCCACTTCCCGGTCTGCTGATGCTCCTCGCCGAGCTCCTGGATGATCTCCGTTCCCGACGCCGGCTTGTTGCCGATGACGCCGCGACCCGTCTGGTTCATGAACGGGTCGATGACATCGTCGGGGAAGCCGTGCGGGTACGTCGGGAACGCCGTCGGCGTGACGACGCCCATCATCTCCCAGTGGCCCGTCGTCGTGTCCTTCCCCTTCGAGCGCTCGACGAGCCGTCCGGCGACGGCCGGCGCGCCCGGCTGCGGCGGGCAGCCCTCGAGCGGCATCACGTTTCCGAGCCCGAGCGCCTCGAGGTTGGGCAGGTCGAGGCCTCCGACCGCGCTGGCGGTGTTGCCCAGGGTGTTCGAGCCTTCGTCTCCGTACTCCCCTGCGTCCGGCAACTCTCCAGCGCCGACGGCGTCGAGCACGATTACGCACGCTCGCGGCACGGCGCTATTCTACGGCGGCTTTGGACGACGCCCTCGGCCTTCTGCTCCTCGTCGTGTACATCGTCACGATCCTCGCCATCTCGGCGGGGATCACCTACGCGGTGATCCGAATCTTCCCGACCGAGCGGAAGCCGAAGAATCCCGACAAGCAGGAGTCGTCGCATCCGCCGGATACGGACGGCGGAGGCAAGCTCTTCCGCAGGTCGAAGCGCGCGGCGACCTAGAGGCCTTTCACGCGCGGCGGCGGAGCGCGAGAAACCCCCCGACCGCGGCGACGAGCGCCGCGAGGACGAGCAGTCCGTTGACGACGTTCGGATTCCTCTCGAAGAAC
Source organism: uncultured Gaiellaceae bacterium (assembly GCA_963744285.1). GTDB lineage: Bacteria > Actinomycetota > Thermoleophilia > Gaiellales > Gaiellaceae > GMQP-bins7. Next base: position 3,917 of record CAVUTA010000009.1, read on the forward strand.
GTGCGCGTGTCGACCGGAGGCTCGAAGTCCACGTTGAGGATCTCTCCGCCGAGCTGCGACTCCCGCGCTCGATCCAGGCCGATCGCGCTCGCAGGCAAGCGGGCGAAGTCGTACGCCGGTGCGGCGAGGCCAGGCGCCCCGTAGAACAGCCGATACGGCGGCGTGAAGCCCTCGGCGAGGAGGAGCGGGCGCTCGCGTGCGAGCGCCCGCACGCGAAGACCCGACGAGCGGAGCGTCGTCGCCGTTCGCGATCGTCACCCGCACGTATCGCTGGCGCCCGTCGACCGGGATTCGGTCGAGGTCGACACCGCGGTAGCGCGCGACCTCGGCGCTACCCAACGGGACGAACGTCGTCCCGTCGTTCGATCCCTCCACGACGGCACGACGCACGAACGTGTCGGTGCTCGACTGCACCTCGACCGCGTCGACGGGGACGTTCGGGAACCCGAGATCGAGCGTCACCACGGTCGCGCGCGAACGTCGACGCACGCTCGAGGTTGCGTCGACGGCGTCGAGACGAGGCTGGAGCGGATCGCGGGCGACGGTCGCGCCGTCGATCCCGGAGACGCCTCGAGCGCGCACGAGGAGGTAGCGGTAGTCCGTGGGCGGGAACAGCGCCGTCGTGCTGCGCGCGGCGACGGCGCCGCGGAAGGCGTAGATCGGCGTCGTGGACAGCGCCGCATATGAGCCCTCCGCGCCCGTCGAGCTGCCGAGAACCTCGACGTCACCGACGAACTCTCGATCCGGCACCCCGAGCTCGACCCGGTCGATCACCTCGGGGGTGGCGCCGCGATCGAGCACGACGGAGACGACACCGTCGAGCTCACCGCGGGCGACGAGGGCGACCGCTCGCGGCGGAACGGCGGCGGGGAGCGGCTCGGTGCGCCAGGGAACCTGCGTGTCATCGGCGTCGACGACCCGGAGATCGCCGAATCCCTCCGACGCATGCCCGTACATCGCGCCGTCGGGCTCGAACGTCACGGGCACGCCGGACGGCCCGACCAGCGTCCTCGTGTACCGAAACTCCGAGGTCTCGACCTGTGCGGCGAGACCGACGGCGACGAACGCCGCCACGACGGCCCCGACGTTCACCCGTGAGCTCCGGCAGTCCGCACCCGCTGGTACGCATACGCGCCGACGAGGAGCACGATGCCGACCACGATGAACGAGAGCACGCGGTACAACGAGTCGAGCTCGGAGAGGTCGTATGCGAACACCTTCGCGACGCTGAGGCCGAGGAGCGCCAGCCCGCCGTAGCGAAGCTCGCGGACGTCGCCGACGAGCCCGACGACGATCGCGACGAGTGCGACGATGCCCCAGAACATGCTCAGCGCAACCTGGGCGGTCTGCGACGGCTCGGCTGCGTCGCCCTGGAGCAGATCCACGATGGTGAGTGATGCGGCGTACAGAATCGCGACGGAGCCGACGCCCAGCAACACGAGCCGGACGTCGGCGAGCTCCACGAGCTGGCTGACGAGCAGTGCCGCAATGCCGACGCAGAGAACCGCGGCGACAGCGACGGGAAGATCGGCCACGCCGTCGATGAGCGCGTCCGGCGGCGCCTCGTCGATCAGTGTGTGAAGCGCGGCGAGGCCGAGGAAGACGACGGAGAACACCAGCGCTCTCTGCTCTCCGGTGCGCCGCGCCACCCACGCGAGGATGACGGCCTCGGCCGACCAGCCGGCCACGAGAGCCGGCCCGTCGAGCGCAAGTGCGAGCGTGACGCCGGAGAGCCCGACGCCGACCGCGACGAGCAGCGCGGCGATCTCGGTGCTCATCCGCCGGCGGAAGCCGACGCTGCCGAGGACGATGTACGAGACGGTGACTCCGAGCACCCACGCCGTCGCTCCCTGGGACGATCCGCGGTCGTCCACGAGAGTCCACCCGAGCGCCGTCGCAAGCGCTGCGTTCAGGAGGAGCACCGACGCAGACGAGACACGCAAGGTCGAGATGGGAACGCGGAGCTCGTACCCGATCGCCGCGACGACGAAGAGACACCAGTAGAGCGCGAGCATCGCGAGCGGCAGGAGGAGATCGTCTCGGTCCCACGACCAGTACACGAGCTGTGGCGCGCTGACCAGGAAGGCGCCGAGCGCGAGCCAGCCCCAGCGTTGCCACAGAAGAGCTCCGACCGTCGCGACGAGCGCGACGATCATGAACGCGAGGGACAATCCGGTCGTCTCGCCACCGACGAGGACGGGTGCCGCGAGTGCGCCCAGCAAGGCGAGCGCGGCGACGAACTGCGATCTCCACCGAACGGCGATCGCCGCGCCGGCCCCACCCACGACTCCGGCGACGAGGAGCCCGGCTTCCTGGCCGATGACCTCCTGCACGGCGGTCGCATACGTCAGCGACGCGTAGAGCGCGGCCAGCGCGCTCGCGACAGCGGCGACCGCCGCGTCGGTCTGGCCTCGCCGCTCGTAGAGAAACAGGCCGGCCGCGAGAAGGATCGTCGAGCCGGCGAACGCGAGCGCGACGCGTGCCTCGACGCCGATCCAGCCGCGATCGACGGCGATCACGAGGAAGAAGACGACTCCGACGACGATCGCGAGCCCGCCGAGCCACGCGAGGATCCGTCCCCCGAGCAGGTCTTCGAACGATCGTCTCCGGTCTGTCGGATTCGGTGTGGGCCTGATCGCGCGTCACCTGCTCGAGCGACGCGGGGCGAGCGACGGGCGCGGTTGGCTCCGGCGGCGGTGGCGCGGGGGTCGCGACCTCCAGCGGCCGCACCATGGGCGTTGGCGGTGCCGGTGAGGGCTCGGCGGGTGCGGGACGGTCGAGCTCGAGCTCCGTCACGCGAACCACCAGCGTCCGCACGAGCCTCTCGATCTCGTCGAGCCGTTCCTCGAGTGCGCGCTCCCGATCCATCGACGACGATGGTATTCCCGCTCTGCCCGAGGAGTCCTCAGTGACGCGCTACGGCGTCCGCGTACTGCTCGGGATCCACGTGTGACTCAGGCGACGCCGGCGGCGAGGGCGTCGTCGAGCGGCGTGTAGTCCATGCCGTGCGCCTCGGCGACCGCTTCGTACGTGAGCCTTCCGCCGAGCGTGTTCACACCGCGTGCGAGCTCGGGGTTCGCCGTTACCGCGCCGAGTGCGCCGAGATCCGCGAGCTGTTCGACGTACGGGAGCGTCACGTTCGTGAGCGCACGCGTCGACGTGATCGGCACCGCGCCGGGCATGTTCGCGACGCAGTAGTGGATGACGCCGTCGACCGTGTACACGGGGTCGTCGTGCGTCGTCGGCTTCGACGTCTCCGCGCAGCCGCCCTGGTCGATCGCGACGTCGACGAAGACCGAGCTCTCCTTCATCGTCGGAAGCATCTCGCGCGTGACGAGCTTCGGCGCGAGCGCGCCGGGGATGAGCACGGCACCGATCGTGAGGTCGGCGTCCTTGATCGACTCCTCGAGCTGGAGCGCCGACGACATCAGGAGCTGCACGCGCCCGCTCAGGATCTGCTCGAGGTAGCGCATGCGGTCGACGGAGCGCTCCAGGATCGTCACCTGCGCGCCCATGCCGAGCGCGATGACGGCCGCGTTGTAGCCGACCATCCCGCCGCCGATCACGAGCACCCGGCCGGGTGCGACGCCGGCCACGCCTCCGAGGAGGATCCCGCGCCCGCCCTTCGGCTTCTCGAGCTGATCGGCCCCCGCCTGCGCAGCGAGACGGCCGGCGATCTCGCTCATCGGCGCGAGCAACGGGAGCGCACCGCGGTCCGTCTCCACCGTCTCGTAGGCGATCGCGGTGATGCCGGACTCGACGAGCGCGCGCGTGAGCGGCTCGTCGGCGGCGATGTGGAGGTACGTGAAGAGCGTGAGGTCCTCGCGGAGCCGCGGATACTCGGGCGCGATCGGCTCCTTGACCTTGAGGAGCAGGTCAGCGCTCCCCCAGACATCGTCCACGGAGGCGATCGACGCGCCCGCGCGCTCGTACGCGTCGTCCGGGAAGGCGCTTCCGACGCCCGCGCTCGCCTCGACGACCACCTCGTGGCCGCGCTGGACGAGCTCGCGCGCACCCGCGGGGGTCAGCGCAACGCGGTACTCCTGCGGCTTGATCTCCTTGGCGACGCCGATCCTCATGCGCGGCGGGACGATATCGCGTCAGCGGTCGGCCAGACGCGCCACGTAGGCGCGCTCGTCAGCACCGAGCCAGGGTGGCGAACCGGCTGCGGCGTTCTCGTCCGCGCGTGCCGGGTGAGACGTCGCCGGAATGACGAGATCGACTCGCGGATCGGAGAGCACCCAATTCAGGAGCGCCTGCGCCCAGGTCTCGATCCCGAGCTCCTGCAGCGGCTCGAGCTCCTTCGAGGACGGCGTGCGGCGAAGCAGCGGCGCTCCGGTGCCGCCGAACGGGCGCATCACGATGACGGCGACTCCGAGCTCGGCGGCCAGCGGCAGCAGCCGAGCTCCGCCTCGCGCTCGTGCGGGTTCAGCGGGAGCTGGACGACGTCGAAGCGGCCGGTCTGCAACGCGCGCTCGAGCTCGCCGAACGAGCCGGCGCTCCAGTGCGTGACGCCGATGCGGTCGATGCGGCCAGCGGAGCGCTCCTCCTCGAGCCACGGGAGGTGCTCCTGCCAGGCGACGAGGTTGTGCACCTGCTCGATCTCGACCCGCCCGAAGAATCGGCGCTGCTCCTCGTACTGCGCGCGGCCCTCGTCCACGCTCGGCGCCCAGATCTTCGTCGCGATGGTCGTTCCCTCACGCCGCCCGTCGAGTGCCGCGCCGAGCGACGACTCTGCGCCGCCGTACATCGGCGACGAGTCGAAGACGGTCGTCCCGGCGGCGAGCGCCGCGTCGACCACGGAGCGCGCACGTACGACATCTCCGTCGAACGTGCTGTAGGTACCGAGCCCGACGACGGGCCCGAGCCTGCGTACCTCCACGCGTCAGCTCTCGCGAGCGGCTTCGACGAGCGCGAGCGTGACCTCGACCATGCCCTCGAGGTCGGCGACGGCGATGTGCTCGTCGGGCGTGTGGATCTCCATCATCCCGTTCGCGAGGTTCACGCACTGCAGGCCGCGCGCGTTGAACACGTTCGCGTCCGCGCCGCCACCGGACAGCGCGTACGACGGCGTGTAGCCGGCGCGCTCGAGCGCGGTCGCGGCGAGCTGCACCGGCGCGTCGCTCTCGCGGAATCGATAGCCCGGGAAGCTCGGGCGAACCTCCGACTCGACCGCACAGTCGACGAGGCTCGCTGCGAACGCCGCGCTCTCGAGCATCTCGCGCGCGAGCTCGACGGCCTTCCGCTCGTCGTGGGAGCGCACCTCGGCGGTGAACGAGCACCACTCCGGAACGACGTTCCGCGCCGTCCCGCCCGAGATGACGCCGACGTTCGCGCTCGTCTCCTCGTCGACGCGCCCGAGCCGGAAATCTGCGATCGCACGCGACGCAGCGGCGATCGCCGAGCGCCCGTCCTCCGGATGCATGCCCGCGTGCGCCGCCGTCCCGTGGAAGCGGAAGTCGAGCAGCCGCGCGTGCGGCGAGCCGAGGACGATCTCGCCGATCGGCGCGCCCTGGTCGTAGACGTAGCCGGTCGTCGCGACGAAGCGCGTGTGGTCGAACGCGTCCGCGCCGCGGAGCGACACCTCCTCCTGCGGCGTGAAGAGCAGCTCGATGCCGGCGTGCTCGCGACCCTCGTCGAGCACGCGACGCACCCCTTCGAGCATCGCCACGACGGCAGCCTTGTTGTCGGAGCCGAGGATCGTCCCGCCGGCGTTGCGGACGATCCCGTCCTCCCCGACGACCGGATCGATGGTGGCCTCGGGCGGCACCGTGTCCGTGTGCGCGCAGAGGAAGATCGGCGTTCCGTGCGTGCCGTTCGTCGGCGCGATGCGGCAGTAGACGTTCCCTGCGTCGCCGTCGAGCTTCGCCGCCGCCCCGTCCTCGTCCCACTCGAGCCCGAGCTCCGTCAGGTACGCGCACACGCGATCGGTGACCGCGCGCTCCTTCCCGGACGGGCTCGGCAGCGCACAGAGCTCGAGGAACAGATCGACGAGCGGCGATGTGAGCGCCTGCTGCACGCACGCATCCTACGGAGGACGAGCGTAAGGTTCCGCCTCCGATGGGCAACCCGTGGTGGCGAGATGCCGTGCTGTACCAGGTCTACCCGCGCTCGTTCGCGGACGCGAACGGCGACGGGATCGGCGACCTCGCGGGGGTGACGCGAGCGGCTCGAGTACCTCGAGTGGCTCGGCATCGACGCGATCTGGCTCAACCCGGTACACCCTTCGCCGAACGTCGACTGGGGCTACGACGTCGCCGACTACACGGGCATCCACCCGGATCTCGGCACGCTCGAGGACCTCGACCGGCTCGTCGCAGAAGCCGGGCGCCGCGGAATCAGGGTGCTCCTCGATCTCGTCCCGAACCACTCGTCCGATCGGCACCCGTGGTTTCGCGAGCGGCCCGACTTCTACGTCTGGTCCGACGAGGTCCCGAACAACTGGGAGTCGATCTTCGGCGGCGGCTCCGCCTGGACGCTCGACGACGAACGCGGCCGGTACTACCTGCACAACTTCGCGCCGCAGCAGCCCGACCTCAACTGGTGGAACCCGGAGGTCGCGCCGGAGTTCGAGCGGATCCTGCGGTTCTGGTTCGACCGCGGCGTCGCCGGATTCCGCATCGACGTCGCGCACGCGATCTACAAGGACCGCGAGCTGCGCGACGATCCGGTGATCCCGGGGCTCGGCATGCGTCGCCGCTACTCGATGTTCCGACCGGAGACGCACGAGGTCCTGCGGGCATGGCGGACGCTCGCGGAGACGCTACGACCCGCCGCGGCTCCTCCTCGGCGAGGCCTACTCGCTGGAAGTCGAGCAGTGGGCCGGGTACTTCGGCGACGGCGACCAGCTCGATCTCGCGTTCGCGTTCATGCTGACCCATGCGAACCTCGACGCCGACGAGATGCGCGGCGTCGTCGCGGAGATCGAGGCGGCGCTGCCCGCGGACGCGTGGCCCTGCTGGGCCGGGTCGAACCACGACATCGGCCGCCTCGCCACGCGCTGGGCGGAAGGCGACGAAGCGCGAGCGCGCTGCGCGCTCATGATGCTCCTCACGCTGCGCGGCACGCCGTGTCTCTACTACGGCGACGAGCTCGCGCTCGAGGCGGGCGCGGTTCCGCCCGAGCGGGTCCTCGACGTCGCCGACCCGCCGCGTGACCCAGGTCGCACGCCGATGCCGTGGACGAGCGAGGGCGGCTGGCACGACCCGTGGCTCCCCCTCGCGGACAGCTCGCGCAACGTCGAGGGGCAACGCGCCGACCCCGGCTCGACGCTCCACTTCACCCGCGACCTCATCGCGCTGCGACGTCGGCTCGACGAGTCTCCGCACGGGTGCGTACACGGAGCTGCCCGCGCCTGCCGGCTCCTGGGCGTGGCGACGCGGCGACGACGTGACCGTCGCGCTGAACCTGGGCGCCGAGCCGGTCGCGCTGTCGGGCGTCGACGGAACGATCGCACTCTCGACGAACCGCTCGCGCGACGGCGAGCACGTCGGCGGCAATCTCGATCTCGCGCCCTCCGAGGGCGCGATCGTCAGCCGCGGCTAGCGGCGGCAGCGCGCACGGCCGAGCGGGCGCGAGCGCGCTCGAGTGCCGCGGCGACGAACTCGCGGAAGAGCGGTGCGGGCCGCGTGGGCCGCGACTTGAACTCCGGGTGGAACTGGCTCGCGACGAACCACGGGTGATCCGGGAGCTCGACGATCTCGACGAGCCTGCCGTCCTGGAACGTCCCCGAGACGACGAGGCCGCCGTCGACGATGCGCTGGCGCAGCTCGTTGTTCACCTCGTAGCGGTGCCGATGGCGCTCGTGGACGACGGGCTCGCCGTAGGTGTCGCGCGCGCGCGTCCCCTCCTCGAGCTCGACCGCCTGCGCCCCGAGGCGCATGGTGCCGCCGAGATCCTCGATCTCCTTCTGCTCCGGGAGCAGGTCGATGACGGGGAACGGCGTCTCGGGATCCATCTCCGTCGAGTTGGCGCCGTCCATCCCGCAGACGTGACGCGCGAACTCGGAGACCGCGACGTGCATGCCGAGGCAGATGCCGAGATACGGGATCTCCTGCTCGCGCGCGACGCGGCAGGCGAGGATCTTCCCCTCCCAGCCGCGCGAGCCGAACCCGCCGGGGACGAGCACGCCGTCGGCGTGCTCGAGCTCGTGGACGGCCTCCTCGTACGACATGTTCTCGGCGTCGACCCAGCGCACGTGCACGCGACAGCCCGCGTGCACCCCGGCGTGCTTCAGCGCCTCGTGCACGGAGAGATACGCGTCGTGCAGCTTCACGTACTTGCCGACGAGCGCGATCTCGACGTCCTCGCGCAGGTCGCGCGTGCGCTCGATCAGCTCGCCCCACTCGCCGAGCTCGGCGGGCGGAGCGTCGATCCCGAGCTTCTCGCAGACGAGCGCGTCGAGCCCCTCGGCCTGCAGCACCTGGGGAATCAGGTAGACGTCCGGCACGTCGGGCGAGCCGATGACCGCGCGACGGTCGACGTCGGCGAAGAGCGCGATCTTCTCGCGAATGTCGTCCGAGAGCGGCTCCGTCGAGCGGCAGACGACGACGTCGGGATGAATACCGATGCGGCGGAGCTCGTTCACCGAGTGCTGCGTCGGCTTCGTCTTCAGCTCGCCCGCCGCATCGAGGAACGGCACGAGCGTGACGTGCAGGTAGACCACGTTCTCGGGGCCGACCTCGCGCCGGAACTGCCTGATCGCCTCGAGGAACGGCAGCGACTCGATGTCGCCGACCGTGCCGCCGATCTCGGAGATCACGACATCGGCGGGCGAGACCTTCTCCGCCCGGCGGATCCGCGCCTTGATCTCGTTCGTGATGTGCGGGATGACCTGGACGGTCGCGCCGAGGAACTCGCCCTTGCGCTCCTTGCGCAGCACGGCGTCCCAGATCGCGCCGGCCGTGTGGCTCGCGTTGCGCGAGAGGTTCTCGTCGATGAAGCGCTCGTAGTGGCCGATGTCGAGGTCGGTCTCGGCGCCGTCCTCGGTGACGAACACCTCGCCGTGCTGGAACGGGCTCATCGTGCCCGGGTCGACGTTCAGGTACGGGTCGAACTTCTGGGCCGAGACGGAGAGGCCGCGCGCCTTGAGGAGACGGCCGAGCGAGGCGGCCACGATGCCCTTCCCCAATGCGGAGACGACACCACCCGTGACGAACACGTACCTGGCCACGGGGTCTCACCGTAGCAGGAGGCCGTGTCGGACTGAGCGAGCGTGCCGGAATCCTCGCGCGCCGCGAAGCGCCGCTTAGGGTCCGCGCTTGGATCGCCTTCGATCCGCTCACGCGAGCGTCGCGATGAACTCGGCGCCGCCGGCCATGCGCTCGATCTCCTCGCGGCGGAGGAGGTCGTCGAGCTCCTCGATCCGCGTGTGCGTCGGATCGCCGGGAACCTTCTCGACGCGGAAGTGCGTGTCGGCGACGCTCGCGATCTGCGGGAGGTGCGTGATCGTGAGCACCTGCGCCCGCTCCGCGAGGCGCTGGAGCGTGGCGGCGACTGCGTGCGCGGTCACGCCGCCGATGCCCGCGTCGATCTCGTCGAACACGAGCGTCTCGCCGCCGGCCACCGCTGCGAGCGCGAGGGCGACCCGCGAGAGCTCGCCGCCGGAGGCCGTGTCCGCGATCGGGGCGAACGGGAGGCCCGCGTTCGGCCGGATGAGGAACGTCGCCTCGTCGGCGCCCGGTCGGCCCGAGCTCGCGCTCCCGGAGCTCGACGAGGAACTCGCCCTCCCCCATCCCGAGCGAGCGCGAGCTCGTCGGCGACGGCTTCGCCGAAGCGCCTCGCGCTCGCCTCGCGCTCGGCGTGGAGCGCTCGGGCAAGCTCGGTCGTCCGCTCCTCGGCCCGCGACGCGGCCAGCCTCGCAGCCTCGACCGGATCTCCGCCGTCAGCCGCGGACTCGAGCTCACGCGCTCGCCGCAGCCGACAGCTCGAGGAGCTCGTCGTAGGACGACGCCGCAAAGCGCCGCCTGAGGTCGGCGATCTCCTGCAGCCGCTCCTCGACCGTCTCGAGCGCGCCCGGCTCGGAGTCGAGCGACGCGACGAAGCGGTGGAGATCGCTGCCCGCCTCGCGAAGCCGCACGGTCAGGTCGCGCAGCTCCTCCGCGGTCGCACCGAGCTCGGGTGCGATCCGCTCGAGCGGGGCGAGCGCGCGTTCGGCGAGCGCTGCGAGCGAGGCCGCTCCTTCCCCCTCGTCCGGCGCGATCGCGGCGGCGGCGGCGCTTGCCGCCTCCGCGAGCTCCTCGGCGTGCCTGAGACGCTCACGTCGCGCGAGCAGCTCCTGCTCGTCGCCGGGCGCCATTCCCTCTGTTGCAGCGACGAGCGCCTGCAGCTCGGCGAGACGCGACGCGACCGCGTCGGCGTCGCGCGTGAGCTCCTCGTACCGGCGCCGCGACGCGACCAGCTCGCGCCAGGCGAGTCGCGCCTCGCGCCGCCGCTCGGCCTGCTCGGCACCGCAGAACGCGTCGAGCACGTCGAGCTGGAACGACGCGCGCGCGAGCCGGCGCTGCTCGAACTGCCCCGACATCGCGATGAGCCGCTCCGCCGCTGCGGCGACGTCTTCCCGCGCGACGGCACGACCCCACGCGTACGCACGCGTGCGCCCGTCGCCGAAGACGCGTCGAGCGATCACGAGCCCCGCCTCTCCTTCGGGGCGCAGCTCGGCGAGCGCGGCGAGCTCCTCGTCGTCGAAGAAGCCGTCGGGCACGTCCAGCTCCGCCTCGACGTAGGCCTCCGTCCCGTCCGAGCCGACCGACGAGGCATCGGCGCGCGCCCCGAGGAGCAGCCCGATCGCCTGCGCGAAGATCGTCTTCCCCGCGCCCGTCTCGCCCGTGACCGCGTTCAGCCCGGGCGCGAAGGTGAGCTCCGCCTCGCGGATGAGGACGAGATTCTCGATCCGGAGCCGCCGAAGCATGAGCAGGCGCGACAGTAGCCGACCTGAGCCGCGCTGTACGCTCGCGCCCGTGTGCGCCCGGCCGTACGAGACATCGCGATCGTGCTCGCGTCTCCTGGCTCGCGAGAGGCGGCCTTCGTCGCCGCGATCGGCGACGCGCAGTCGCTCGACGTCGAGCTACTGGCGCGGCGCGCTCGCCGCCCAGGACGAGGGCACGCAACCCGTACGAGACCGGCGTTCTGAACTGGCCGCCGCTCTGGCTCGAGATCATCGTCGGCCTCGACTACGCGGCCAACCTCGTCGAACATCTCGTTCTGGTCGGTGCTTCGGCGTCTACCTCGTCGCTCGTCGAGTCGGCGCTCGTCGTCGCCCTGTACCTGACGCTCGTCTCGTCGTCGGGGCGCCGCGCGACGCCGTTCGCCGCGCGCTGCTCGTCGGCATCGCGCTCAACCCGGTGACGATCATCCTCGTCTGCCAGCACGGGAACAGCGACGTCCAGGTCGGCCTTCTCGTGACGCTCGCCATGGCCGCGCTCATCGCGTATCGGGCGCTCGCGCGACGTTGTCCTCTGGCTCTGCGGCTGCCTCCTGCTCGGGCTCGGCGTCCTCGCGAAGACCGTTCCGCTCGTCCTCGCACCCGCTCCTGGCGCCAGGAGCTCGGCTCGCGTCGCGCGCCGGGACGAGCTGCTCGGCCTCGCACTCTGCTCCTCGGTCCGGCGGCGCTCGGGTCTGAGCGTCATCGCTCGCGCTCGTCCCGAGCGCGATCGTGGGATCACGTCATCGGATACCGATCCGACCGCGGCTTCTTCGGTCTCGCGGGTGATCGTCGAGGACGTTCACCGGCGTTCGCATCGCACGCTCGGATCTGCGCTTCGCGTGCGTACTGCGACGCCCGTTGCGACGTCGCTGTCGCCATCGTCGTGATGCTCGTCGCGCTGGCTCGTCGGCTGCTCGGCGTCTCGTCGAGCGCGCGAGGCACGCCGCTGTGCACCCGAGACCGCTTGTTCCTGCTCGTCGCGACAGTGCCTCTTCGACGGTGCTCGTCGTGGCGTTCGGCACTCGGACGTACGGCGCCGCACTACGCGTACTGGTTCATGCCCTGCGCTCGTCGCGACGTACGTCCTGCTCGACGACGCCTGGCGCAGGCTCCTGCTGGTCGGGTACGTCGATCGCGGCGGTCACCGTACGCGATCGAGTACGCGTTCATCCCGTTCCTGGGCGCGTGCGCGACCGCGATCGCTCGGCAAGCTCGGAGCTGGATCGAGGAGACTTCGGCGAGTACCTGAGTCGACCCGCAGCACGGTGGGTGCATCGTGCGGCTCCCGCTGTTCGTCGTCGTACCTCGTCGTCATCGCTGCGGGCATCGGCCGCCTGGCTCGACGGACGCCTCACGTCGGACCTGGCGCGCTCCTACGAAGCGAAGCTCTGGCGGTAGCGGCGCACGAAGGTCGCCTCCGGAAGCGTCGCGAGCAGCGACCGCTCGGCGGCGATGCGGACGACCGCGCGCTCGGCCTTTCCGAGCGTGGAGACGCGATGGCCGTCGACGAGCACGCCTGCCTCGACGTCCGCCGAGCGGTTCCACACGATCACGTCGGCGCCCGGAGGGATGACGAGCGGGCGCGCGTGGAGCGAGTGCGCCGCGACGTACGTGAGCGCAATCGCCTCGAGCCCCCACATGAGCACCGGGCCGCCGTTCGACAGGTTGTACGCGGTCGAGCCGGACGGGGTCGAGCAGATGATCCCGTCGCATGGCTGGCGTCCGAGCTCCTCGTCGCCGACCGCGAGCTCGAGCTCGATCATCCGCCCGAGCGACGCGCTCGACACGACGACGTCGTTCACGGCAACCGTGCGTCCGTCCGGGATGCTCGAGCTCGAGCGTCGGCAGCTCGACGACGTCGTACTCACCCGCGAAGACGCGCCCGAGCCCCGCCTCGAGGTCGCGCCGTCCCATCGAGCTGAGGAAGCCGACGCGGCCGAAGTTGACGCCGATGACCGGGACGCCCGTCGCGAGGAAGCGCGTGAGCGCCCGCAGAACCGTGCCGTCGCCGCCGAGCACCACCGCGAGGTCGGCGGACGATGCGTCCGCGCTCGAGTCGACCCCGTGCTTGGTCGCCTCGTCGTCGCGAATACAGCAGCTCGACGCCGTGCTCCTGCGCGACCGCCTGCAGCCGCGCGAGCCCTGACCCGATCTGACCGGGCGTGCCGTGCGTCACCACGGCTGCCCGGGTCACGCGCTTACCCGACGGCGTCGGCGACGAAGCGGTCGATGTCATCGGGGTTCGGCTCGCCGGGTCGGTGCTCGAGGTGGACGAAGAACTCCCGGTTCCCCTTCGGGCCGGGCAGGCCTGAGTCTACGACGCCGACCGTGACGGCATCCCAGGCGCGTGCGGCTTCGATGACCGTCTCGAGCACGTTTCGGTGCACTTCGGGCGCGCGGACGACACCCTTCGTGGCCTCGCGTCGACCCGCCTCGAACTGCGGCTTGACGAGCACGAGCGCCGTCCAGCCCGGTGCGGCCAGGCGCAGCACCGGCGGCAGCGCCTTCGTGACCGAGATGAAGGAGACGTCGCAGACGACGAGGTCGGGGGCGAACGGCAGCTCGGTCAGCGCCCGCGCGTTCACGCGCTCGAGCACCGTGACGCGCGGATCGGAGCGGAGTCGGGGATGGAGCTGGCCGTAGCCGACGTCGATCGCGACGACTCGGGCGGCGCCCGCCTGCAGGAGGCAGTCCGTGAACCCGCCCGTCGACGCGCCGACATCGGCGCAGTCGCGCCCGGCGACGTCGAGCGTCGAACGCCTCGAGCGCGTTCTGCAGCTTCTCGCCCCCGCGCGAGACGAAGCGCGGCGGGCGCTCCACCTCGAGCTCGGCGTCTTCTCGGAGCTGCTCGCCCGGCTTGTCATGCCCCGGAACGAGACCCGCGAGCACGAGCGCCTGCGCCTGCGCACGCGACTCGGCGAGACCGCGCTCCACGAGAAGCACGTCGAGGCGCTTCTTCGTCACACCTCCGACGGTAGCGTCAGGCGGCGACGCGGCGCGCGCCGATGAGCCGCGCGCCGTAGTTGGTCGTCGCGAGCCGGACGACCTCGACGTCGCGTCCGGACTGCGGCGCGTGCACCATGCGCCCGCGTCCGAGGTACAGGCCGACGTGGCCGAGGCCCTCGAAGAAGAGGATGTCGCCCGGCTCCATGCTCGGCTCGGGGACGCGGCGTCCCTCGCCGTAGAGCGCGTACGAGTTGTGCGGGAGCTCGACGCCGACCCGCCCGTACGCCCAGCGCACGAGGCCCGAGCAGTCGAAGCCGGTCGACGGCGACTCGCCGCCCCAGCGATACGGGGTGCCGACCGCCTCGAGCGCGACCTTCACGGCGCGCTCGCCGCGTGTCGGTGTCGGCGTCGGTGCCACGGCGTTCGGCCCGCGCTCGACTCTCGTCGACGATCGCGCCCGCCGGCCCGGCAGCGATCGCCGCGACGGCGACCGCCAGGGCGAACGTGAACAGGCGGCTGCGGAGGCGGGTCGACATAGAGAGGAGAGAGACGGTCGGCAGGCGCGAAGAGCCGCAGCGCACGCCGACCTGGTCTGTTCTGAACGGTCACACGGTAGCCAAAGACGGCGACGCGTCTATCCCTCGACCGAGATCCCTCAACCGGTGCGAACCGCGAGCACGTCGACGAGCTCACGCAGGACGACCGTCTCGGTCCCGACGGCGTCGAGGTGTGCGCGCGCCCGCTCGGCGGTCTCGTCGGCAAGCCGCTCGGCGCCCTCGCGCCCGAGACGTTCCGAGTAGCCGTCGCCGTCGAGGAGGTCGTCGACGACCTGGAAGAGGAGACCGACCTCGTCTCCGAACGCGAGCCAGGAGCGCGCGCTCGGCTTCGGGCACCGCTGCGACCTCGAGACCCATGCGCACGGCGGCGACGAAGAGACGGCCCGTCTTGAGGCGATGCAGCTCCTCGAGGTCGGCGTCGTCGCCCGTGATGTCGCGGTACTGGCCGCCGATCATCCCGAGCGTCGCGCCGACGAGCTCGCGCGCGATCTCGGGCGACTCGTAGCTGAGCGCGAGCCGCAGCGCCTCCGCGAGGAGCGCGTCTCCGGCGAGGAGCGCAACGCCCTCGCCGAACGCGACCCACGTGCTCTCGCGGCCACGTCGCTCGACGTCGTCGTCCATCGCGGGCAAGTCGTCGTGGACCAACGAGAAGGTGTGCACGAGCTCGATCGACGCGGCTGCGGGAAGCGCGTCGTCGATCGAGCCACCCGCCGCGTCTGCGACAGCGAGGCACAGGACCGGTCGGATGCGCTTGCCCCCGGACTCGAGCGAGTAGCGAAGTGCTTCCTCGAGAGCGCCGAGCTCGGGCGCGAACGAGCAGCGAGCGCAGGTACGCCTCGACGGCGTCGCGCAGCTCGTCAGCCGGCCGCATCGGCCAGGGTCCGGGCGCGCGTCAGCTCGGCCTCGATCTGGCGCGCGAGCTCCGCGAGCTCGGCGATGAGATCGACGGCCGCGTCGCCGTCGACGTCGTCGGCTGCCGCGAGCCGCTCGAGCTCCTCGCGCTTCGCGTTGAGCGTGCCGAGCAGCTCCTCTGCGCGGGCGAGCGCTTCGTCGACCGGAGTCATGCCGCCTCCTCGTCTCGCGCGACCCGCGCGAGGATCCCGTTCACGAGCCGCGCGGCATCCTCGGTCGCGTAGCGCTTGGCCAGGACGACCGCTTCGTTGATCGCGACCTCGCGCGGCACCGTCTCCTCCTCGAGCTCGTACACGCCGATGCGCAGGATATTGCGCTCGAGCGTGCCGAGTCGGCTGGCAGGCCAGTCCGGCGACGCCGCGGTGATGCGGACGTCGAGCGCCTCGGCGCGCGCGGCGACGGCCTCGGCGAGCGAGCGGGCGAAGGCGTCGGGCTCGCCCTCGTACAGCGACGCGAGCTCCTGGCCGGTGAGATCCCACTGGTAGAGGAGGTACAGCGCCTGGCGCCGCGCCGCCTTGCGACTCGTCGCGGGAGTCATGCCTGCGCGAGGGACGGCACGCGGCCCTCGAGCTCGGTCAGCGTCGACGTCGAGTAGTCGCCGCTCCTGAACTCCGGCGAGCCGAGAACGTCGAGCGCGAGGTCGCGTGTGGTCGGGATCCCCTCGATCGCCACCTCATGCAGAGCGCGCTCGGCACGCGCGATCGCCGCGTCGCGCGTGTCGTCCCACACGATGAGCTTCGCGATCATCGAGTCGTAGTACGGCGGAATCTCGGATCCGGCCCGAACGGCCGTATCGACGCGCACACCCGGCCCGAGCGGGAAGTCGAACCGCGTGATCGTGCCGGGGGCGGGCAGGAAGCCGCGCGCGGGATCCTCCGCGTTGATCCGGATCTCGATCGCATGTCCTCGACGCGGTGCGCGGCCGCTCAGCGCGAGAGGCTCGCCCGCCGCGATCCGGATCTGCTCGCGCACGATGTCGATGCCCGTGACGAGCTCGGAGACGGGGTGCTCGACCTGGAGGCGGCAGTTCACCTCGATGAAGTAGAACGCGCCGTCCGGGCCGACGAGGAACTCGAAGGTGCCGGCGTTCCGATACCCGATCGCGCGGCACGCCCGCTCGACGGTCGACTCCATCTCCTCGCGCGTGGTCGGGTCGAGCGCGGTCGAAGGCGACTCCTCGACGAGCTTCTGGTGCCGGCGCTGGATCGAGCACTCGCGCTCGCCGAGCGTGAGCACGCCGCCCTCTGAGTCGCAGAGGACCTGGATCTCGACGTGACGGGCGGGCGAGACGAGCTTCTCGACGTAGACGGAGCCGTCGCCGAACGCCGCCTCGGCCTCGGCGCTCGCAGCGGCAAGCGCACCCTCGAGCTCGTCCTCCGACGCGACGAGGCGCATGCCCTTTCCTCCCCCACCCGCCGCGGCCTTGAGCAGCACCGGGAAGCCCGCGTCGGCCGCGGCGCGCCGGAGCTCCTCGAGCCCGGCCGTGCCGTTCGAGCCGGGTACGAGCGGGACGCCGGCCGCGCGCATCGCCTCCTTCGCACGCACCTTGTCGCCCATCTGCTCGACGACGTCCGCGGGCGGCCCGATGAAGACGACATTGTTGTCGTCACACGCGCGGACGAACTCCGCGTTCTCCGCGAGGAACCCGTAACCCGGGTGCACGGCGTCGCACCCGGTCGTCTCCGCGGCGGCGACGAGGTTCGAGATCCGCAGGTAGCTCTCCGCCGCGGCAGGCGGGCCGATGCACACCGACTGGTCCGCGAGCTCGACGTGGAGCGCGTCGCGGTCTGCCGTCGAGTAGACGGCCACGGCCTCGATCCCGAGCTCGTGGAGCGCGCGGATCACGCGCACGGCGATCTCGCCTCGATTCGCGACGAGCACGCGTCCGAACACGCTTCGTCCTAGAGGACGGGCGCCGAGGGGACGGGCTCGAGCTCGAACAGGAGCTCGCCGTACTCGACCGCCTGCGCGTTCTCGGCGTGGATCGTCTTCACGACGCCTGCCGTCTCGGCCTTGAGCTCGTTGAAGAGCTTCATCGCCTCGAGAACGCAGAGCACCTGGCCGGGGACGACCGTGTCTCCGATGTCGACGAACGCCGGCGCTCCCGGGCTCGGAGCGCGGTAGAAGACGCCGACCATCGGCGACTCGACGCGCATGACGCCGTCCGCCGCGGCGGAGACCTCGGCCGCGAGTTCCGACGGCTCCACGCTCGCGCCGACGGGCACCGCGAGCGTCGCGAGCGGCTCGTCGGCGCGGCGAACGGAGACGCGCATGCCCTCGTCCTCGATCTCGATCTCCCCCACGCCCGACTCCTGGACGATCTTCACGAGCTCCCGAATGCGCTCGCCGCGCTCGGCGTCGGCGTCCTCGGCGATGAGCACCGAGTCACGCGAGTGACGCCCGCGAATGACCTTGAGCAGCTCCTCGGCGTCCGCTCCGAACATCGCGATGAGAACGAGCTCCTCCTCGCTGGCCGCGAGACCCTCCGCCTGCTCACGGACGTCCTCCGTGGTCACGGGATCCTCCATGAGCTGTCCGGGCGGCGCCAGGAGCGCGACGGCACGCTCGACCGTCGCGTCGATCGGCTCGGGAGTCTCGCCGTACCCTCCCTGGATCGAGCTCGCGGAACTCGTCGATGACGGAGCCGTAGCGCCTCGCCTCGAGGACGTGCAGGAGCGCCTGTGACGCGAGGATCTGGCCGATCGGCGCCGCGAGCGGCGGCCAGCCGGCCTCCGAGCGGACGCGACCCACTTCCTCGAGCACCTCGAGCAGGCGATCGGCGGCGGCATGCGCGCGGAGATGAACGTCGAGAGCGGCGACGAGGCCCGCCGGGAGGTCGTACTCGGCTGCGCGCACCGCGATCCGCGGCGCCACCGGTGCGACCGGCTCGTCCCCGATCCATTCGTCGATGACGTCTGCGGCGTCCCAGAGCTTCGCGACCTCGAGCCCGGTCCCGTGGCCGAGGCCTTCGAGGGCTTCCGCAACCGACTCCCCCGAGACGCGGTGGAGGGTCAGCGCGAGCGGGTAGACCGCCGTGGCGATGAGATCCGCACCGGAGTCGACGGCCGCGAGCGCGGATGCGAGGCCGACACCCGCGGAGCCCTGGACGTAGAAGCCGACGGGAAGGCCGCTCGCCTCCTTGATCCGGGCGACGAGCTCCTGCGCCTTGTGCGGGAGGAGCGCGCCCGTCGGGTCGTTGACGACGATACGCGTGGCGCCGAGCTCGGGAAGCTTGCGCGCCTGCTCGACGAGCATGTCGGTCTCGCCCGTGCGGCCCGGGCTGTACACGAGCCCCGCGTGGAACGCGCCCCCGGCGCTCGTGATCGCCGCGCCCGCCTCGCGCAGGTTCGAGACGTCGTTGAGCGGATCGTGCAGCCGGAAGACATCGATGCCGTTCTCGGCCGCGCACGAGACGAAGCGCCCTACGATGTCGCCGCTGACGGGGCGCGAGCCGACGAGGAACCGTCCGCGCAGTGCGATCCCGAGCGGCGTCGACACGCGCGTCTTGATCGCGCGAATCCGCTCCCACGGGCTCTCGACCCGACGACGCACGGTGGCGTCGAAGACACCTCCTCCGGACACCTCCAGACAGGCGAAACCCGCGCCGTCGAGGATCTCTGCGACACGCAGGACTTCCGCCGTCGGCAGCTGCCCGGCAAGGGGCTCCTGCGAGAGCAGGCGGATCGTCGTGTCGACCAGCTTCGGCACAGCTCGGGACCTTACCGAGCTAGCGGAGCGAAACGAGCCGCTCGACCGACCACGGCCGAAACAGCGTCGACCTGCCCGCCGGAAAGCGAACGCACGTGAGCTCGCCGACGACCTGGCGTCCGAGGGCCGCCTCCCGAACCGACGCGAGGACGTCGCGCAGCTCAGCAGGAGGAGCAGGCTCACGAGTGACCGCGAGTGTCATATGCGGCAGGAAGGTCGAATCGTCATACGGTGTCCCGGCGACCAACTGCTGCATCGGACCCTCCACTTCGACGACGACGGCCGCGTGGAAGCAATTCACGTTTGCGTAGGTGATCGGGAAGGCTTCGAGATCCTCCCACTTCTCCGCGGCGTCACCGATCCGGTCGCTAAGCGCGATCCACACATGGAGGAAGTGGTCGGGAACTGGGAAGAGCCACGTGAACTGAGCGAGCGCCACCTGGAGCCGTTGAGCAGCCGCCTTGATCTCCGCTGGGGGCTCGACCAGCCAGCCCTCGGCCCACGCGTCGTCGTCATCCGGGAACTCGGCGAAGAAGTCCTCGAGCGGCTCCGTGCGGCCGAGGAAGAAGCTCCAGGCCCCGTCGAAGCTCGAGAAGAACGCACCCATCGCCCGTCAGGCGCGGGAGATGTAGCGACCCTCGCGCGGGTCGACCTTGATGCGCTCGCCGTTGTCGACGAAGAGCGGCACCTGGACGACCGCTCCGGTCTCGAGCGTCGCCGGCTTCGTCACGTTCGAGACGGTGTCGCCGCGGACTGCCGGCTCGGTTGCCGAGACTGCGAGCTCGACCGACGCAGGCAGCTGGATGCCCGCCGGCTTGCCGTCGACCGCGAGCATCTGCACCGAGCTCGACGGCGGCAGGTACGCGAGCGCATCTTCGACCTCGCCGCGCGGAAGCCCGAACTGCTCGTACGTCTCCTCGTCCATGAAGTGAGCCTCGGAGCCGTCGTCATAGAGGTACTGCACGTTCTTCACCTCGGTGTGGACACGCGCGAACTTCTCGCCTGCGCGAAACGTCCGGTCGACCACGGAGCCCGCCTCGAGCGCCTTGAGCTTCGTCCGCACGAACGCTCCACCCTTTCCGGGCTTCACGTGCTGGAACTCGACGATGCGCCAGACGGCGCCGTCGATCTCGATGTGCATCCCGTTGCGGAACTGATTCGTGTTGACGGTCTCGGCCATCGCCGCGGGCATTGTAGGGGCGAGGCTTGCCTCGCCCTCAGGCGACCGTCGTGAGCTCCTTCGGGAAGTGCGTCAGGCGCTCGCAGCCGTCGTCCGTCACGAGGACGAGATCCTCGATCCGCACGCCCGCCCCCTCGTCCGGGAGGTAGATCCCGGGCTCGACGGAGACGACGTTCCCGGCCTCGAGGACGTCGGTCGACTCGGGCCGGAGCGTCGGCGCCTCGTGGATCTGCAGCCCGACGCCGTGCCCCATCCCGTGGCCGTACGCCCAGACCCGAGACCGGCCGCCTCGATGAGCGTGCGCGACGCGGCGTCAGCGTCGCGGCCGTGCACGCCGGGACGCGACGGCCGCGAGCCCGGCGAGCTGCGCCTCGAGACAGAGCGCATACAGCTCGGAGAGCCGCTCCGAGATCTCGCCGACCGCGAACGTCCGCGTGCAGTCCGAGCAGTAGCCGTCGAGGACGCAGCCGGCGTCGACGACGACGAGGACACCCGCCTCGATCGGCGCGTCGCCCGGCACCGCGTGCGGCGAGGCTGCCGTAGCTCCCGCGCCGACGACGGCCTCGAAGGAGACGCCCTCGGCGCCGCCTTCGCGGAAGCTCCGCTCGATCCACCACGCAAGCTCGCGCTCGCTGCGCCCGCTGAACCGCTCCTGTGCGAGCGCGGCGAACACCTCGTCCGAGAGCGCGCTCGCGCGTCGCATCGACGCGATCTCGTCGTCGTCCTTCACTGCGCGGAGCGTCTCCACGAGGCCCGTGACCGGAGCGGCGTCGACCCCCGCGTCCACGAGCGCCCGAAAGAACGCATGCGGCAGGTGCTGCTCCTCGATCAGGATTCGCCGTCCCGTCAGGAGCTCGCCGATCGCCGGGATCAGCCCACGCGCCGTCTCCACGACCTCGAAGCCGCCGATCGCGCGCGCGCGCTTCGCGTAGCGGAAGTCCGTGTACAGCGTCGCGGAGCCGTCGGGCTCCACGAGCACGGCCGCATTCGAGCTGTGCAGACCTGTCAGATAGCGGACGTTCGCCTGCCCGCCGAGGACGTACGGCGGACCGGCGACGAGCAGCGGCTCTTCCAGCAGGGCGGCGAGTCGCTGGACCCGAGTCATTCGTGTCCCGCGACGAGGAACTCGATCGCCTCGCGGTAGCCGTCCGGGCCCTTTCCGATGAAGCGCGCAGCGACGACGTCCTCGAGCACCGAGAACCGCCGCCACTCCTCGCGCTCGTCGACGTTCGAGAGGTGCACCTCCGCGACCGGCACCGTGAACAGCTCGAGCGCATCGTGGATCGCCCACGAGTAGTGCCCCCACGCCCCGGGATTGACGATCACGCCGTCGGCCCAGTCGTACGCCTCGTGGCACCAGTCGATGAACTCGCCCTCGTGGTTGGTCTGGCGGCAGCGCACGGTGGACTGGAGCTCGAGCGCCCACTGGTAGATCTTCGTCTCGAGCTCGGAGAGACCGATGCCGCCGTACACCTCGGGGTCGCGGTGCTCGAGCATGTCGAGATTGGCCCCGTTCAGAACGACGATCCGCACGGGCCTGACCCTATGCGATGAGTGCGTCTCTCATGACGTCGACCGGCGCGGAAACGCCCGTCCAGAGCTCGAACGAGGCGGCGCCTTGCGCGAGCAGCACGTCGAGGCCGCTGACGACGCTCGCTCCGGCTCGGCGTGCGGCCGCAGCCGTGGCTGTCTCGGGATACGGGAGGTCGACGAGCGTCTGGTGCGCTGCGAGCTCGACGAGCACGTCGTCGCGTTCGGACGTCGCGTTGACGATCAGGTCGGCATCGCGCACGTCGGGCGGCCAGGTGCCGCGGCGTGAGAACTGGCGAGCGTGCGGAAGTGCGCGGAGAAACGCCGCTGCGGTGCCGCCACTGCCGAGGACGACGGGATGCTCGGCCGGAAGTCCGTCGAGCACAGCCGCATCCGTGCTGTACCCGGTGACGTGTCCGTCGCGCACGACGAGCGTGTTCACCGACGGCTCATCCGTGTCGCAGAGGTCCGTGACGGCGAGCTTGTGCGGCGTGGTGACGTTGGCGCCAGCAAAGCCGAGCGCGGCGAGCCCGCGAACCGCGTCGCTCGAGCCGATCGGGCGATCGTCGGAAGTGCCACGTACGCCCAGTCGAGCCCGAGCGCGGCGAACGCCGCGTTGTGCATGCGCGGCGACAGCGAGTGCTCGACGGGCCAGCCGATGATGCCGACGAGCGTCGTCGTACCTGAGATCGCAGTCATCGAGCGCAGTATCTCCGGACGCTCGTGATGCGGTCGATCCGCCTTGGATCTTCAGCCTCTCCGAGCGACGGTATCCAGCTCGTGCCGCCGCCGAAAGTCGGTCTTCGGGACGTGTCCCGAGCGGTCAGCAGCCGCCGAAGCCGTACTCGAGCGACTTCTGGCAGAACTCGGCCTCGCTCGCCGTGAAGAAGTGGCGGTTGCTCTCGCCCTTGCGGACGAAGTAGAGGTAGTCGACGCGCGCTGGTCTCGCTGCGGCACGCATCGAAGCGAGGCCCGGGTTCGCGATCGGCGTCGGCGGGAGCCCGAGGCGGTTGCGCGTGTTGAACGGGTCGTCGCTCTCGAGGTCGGACTGCTTGAGGGGCTCCGTTCCCGGCACGTCGCGCCCGTACCTGATCGTCGCGTCGATCCCGAGCGGCATCCGGTTGCGTAGCCGGTTGTAGATCACCGCGGCGACGAGGCGTCGCTCGGCAGGGACGACCGTCTCCTTCTCGACCATCGACGCGATGATGAGCACGTCGTACGGCGTGAGGTTCTTCGTGCGTGCGTAGCGCATGTCGACCTTTCGCCAGTTGCGCCGGAACGCCCGGAGCTGGTCGCGAACGAGCCTGGCCGACGACGTCAGCTTCGTGAACTCGTACGTCGCCGGGAAGAGGAAGCCCTCGATGGAGCTCAGCTGCCAGTCCTTCCGGAACTCCGCGGGAGGAACCGCAGCGCCGCTCGCCTGCAGGTACCCGGTCTTCGTGAGGCGGGGCGTGACGCCACGCTTGTCGATCGCGATCTGCCGGACCGCCTCGACGCGATCGGCCATCTCGCGTCGCGTGAACCCCTCCGGGAAGATGATCCGCAGCCGTGCGAGAGGCGGCGTCGTCTCGACCGGAGCCGGCGCCGGCTCGTCGCCCATGCAGCCGGCCAGCGCCAGCGCAGCGAGCGCGATCGCGGCGATGCGGATCCTCACGAGCTCACGCTCCGCAGGTAGCTCTCGAGGAGATGGGCAGCGGCACGCGCGTCCTCGTCCGCTGCGCCACCCTCGCGCTCCGCGAGCGTCGTCGTGAAGCGCTCGTCGTACGTCTCGACCGGGACGTCCACTGCGGCGCGCAGCGCCTCCACGAACGACGTCCGTCTCGACCGCCTGCGCGCCGTGCTCGCCGCGCAGCGTCAGCGGCAGGCCGACGACGACGCGCTCGACCTCGTGCTCCAGCACGAGCGAGCGCAGCTCGGCGAGCCCGCCCTCGCGTCGCCGCCCGCGCGACCACGCCGAGCGGACGCGCGATCGTCCCGGTCGCGTCCGAGACGGCGACGCCGGTGCGCGCGGCGCCGTAGTCGAGCGCCAGCACCTTCACAACGCGGCGACGATGAGTCGCTCGGCTTCGGCGAGCGCGTCCGGCAGCTTCTCGGGATCCTTGCCCCCGGCCCGGGCCATCGTCGGTCGGCCGCCGCCTCCGCCGCCGACGATCGCGGCTGCCTCGCGGAGCACGTCGGATGCGCTCACCTTCTCCGCGACGGACGCGTCGAAGCTCGCGACGAGGTGCACCTTTCCGTCCTCGTTGGACCCGAGGACGATCGCCGCGGGCGCGTGGCGCTGCTTGTAGCGGTCGGAGAGGTCGAGGAGCTCGTCGGCATCGAGGCCGTCGACCGGCTGGACGATGACGTTCACGCCACCCTCGGCCCGCACGTCGGGTTCGGGGACATCCGCCCGCGCAGCCGACGCCACGGCTTTCGGGGCCTTGCGGAGCGCCCCGATCTCCGCCCGAAGAGCCTCGAGCTCCCGCGCGCGCTCGTCGAGCAGCGCCCACGCCGCGCCCGAGGTGACCGCCTCCACGCGCCGCACTCCCGCGCCCGACCGAGCTCTCGGAGAGGAGCACGAACGGGCCGATCTCGGCGCTCGAGCCGACGTGCGTGCCGCCACACAGCTCGACCGAGTAGCCGGGCACTTCGACGACGCGGACGATGTCGCCGTACTTCTCGCCGAAGAGCATCATCGCGCCGAGCTTTCGCGCCTCGTCGATCGGCGTCTCGAAGACGTGCACGGGCCGGTTCTCGAAGACGAGCTCGTTCACGCGTCGCTCGACGGCGTCACGTTCCTCCGTGCTCAACGCGCTGTCGTGCGTGAAGTCGAAGCGCAGCTTGTCCGGCCGCACCGCGGAGCCCGCCTGGCGAACGTGCTCGCCGAGCACGTCGCGCAGCGCCTGGTGGAGGAGGTGCGTTCCCGTGTGGTTCGCCATCGTGGGGAAGCGCACCGACCACGGCACGCGCGCTCGGACGCGATCTCCGGCCGAGAACCCGGAGCCGCGGAACACCAGCGCCTGATCGTTCTCCAGCCGATGGGCCTCGACGAGCTCGGCGGTCGTGCCGGAGTCGTCGTCCAGCTCGATCGTGCCGGCGTCGGTCACCTGGCCGCCGCCCGCCGGGTAGAACGGCGACTCGCGCAGCTTCACCAGGAAGAGGTCGTCCTCGAGGGCCTCGTACGCGCCGATCTGTGTGAGGACGTCGGTCTTCGCGTACCCGACGAACTCCGTCGTGAAGTCGGCAGCTCGTGCGAAGTCCACCGCGCGCTGCGGCTCGCCGGAGTCCCCAGCGCGCGAGACCTCGCGGTGACGCTCCATCTCGACGCGATACCCGTCGAGGTCGACCGCCTGGCCGCGCTCCCCGGCGAGCTCGACCGTGAGCTCGACCGGGAAGCCGTACGTCGCGGCGAGCGTGAATGCCTGCTCGCCGGAGATCGCCTCGCCGGCCTCCAGCTCCTCGAACAGCTTGAGCCCGCGCTCGAGCGTCTCTCCGAAACGCTCCTCCTCGAGCCGCACGACGCGCGCGATCTCGTCGCCCTGCGGTGGGAGATCGGGATACGCCTCGCCCATCTGCTCGACGACGACGGCGGACAGGCGATGCACGTCGGAGAGCCCGATGCGCTGCGCCTGCTGCACCGCGCGGCGGATGATGCGCCGAAGGACGTAGCCGCGCCCCTCGTTCGAAGGCGTGACGCCGTCGCCGACGAGGAACGTCATCCCGCGACCGTGATCGGCGAGGATCCGGTGCGCCTTCGTCGCCGCCGGCGAGTCGCCGTACGCGACGCCGGACTCCGAGGCGATCCAGTCCATGATCTGCCGGTAGCCGTCGGTCTCGTACACGGACAGGACGTCCTGGAGGATCGCCGCGCCGCGCTCGAGACCGAGGCCCGTGTCGATGTTCTGCGTCGGCAGCGGGGTCAGCGTGCCGTCGGCGTGCTGCTCGTACGCCATGAACACGAGGTTCCAGAACTCGAGAAACCGGTGACAGCGCGTGCAGGCGGGCGCGCAGTCGGGCTCGCCGCAGCCGTGCTCCTCGCCCCAGTCCCAGTAGAGCTCGGAGTCGGGCCCACACGGTCCGGGGCCACCCACCGACCAGAAGTTCTCGGACGTCGGGAGCGGAACGATCCGCTCGCTCGGCATCCCGACCCGCTGCCACAGCTCGATCGCCTCTTCGTCCGGGCCGAGCTTCATCTGCGGGTCGCCGGCATGAACCGTCACCCACACCCGCTCCCAGTCGAGCTTCATGTGCTCCTGGACGAACTCGCGGGCGAGCTCGATCGCGCCTTCCTTGTAGTACTGCCCGAACGAGAAGTTCCCGAGCATCTCGAAGAACGTCAGGTGATGCCCGTCGAGCCCGACCTCGTCGATGTCGACGGTCCGGAAGCACTTCTGCGACAGGGTCGTCAGCGGTGCTGGCGGAGGCTCGTTGCCGAGGAAGAACGGCATCTGCGGATGCATGCCGGCGGTGGTCAGAAGCGTCGAGTCGTCGCCTGCGCGCGGTACGAGCGAGTACGACGGGCAGCGGAGATGGCCGCGTTCCTCGAAGAACGAGAGATAGCCCTCACGCAGCTCGGCGGTCGTGCGCATCCCGGGATTCTACGAGCGAGGTCGCGAGCGTCCGGTGCCGCTAGGCGGCCGGAGGCGGATCCGCAGGCGACGACTGGCCGGCAGTTGCGCAGCTCGTCGTCGACCTCGCTCTCGCGTCGTGCCGCGGCGTCCTTCGCGACCCGTACCGCCTCGCCCGCGTCACGCCGCGAGCGGAACGCCGAGAACCCGTGCGAGACGCCCGCGGCGAAGCCGCTGACCTTCTTCACCGGCGTCGTGATCGCCGTCGAGACCGCGCGCACCGCCGTGTCGGCGTTGTCGGCCATCGCGACCGCGCTGTCCGTCACGGTGTCGAGCTTGTCGAGCTGGTCGTTCACGCGATCGACGGTCCCTCCCGCCTTCACGAGAACGGGAAGCGCGTCGCGCTCGGCGCCCTTGATGAACGAGGAGAGCCGCGCGAACGTGCCGCCCATGCGGATGAGCATGTACGCGAGGCCGAGGCCGCTCGCAATGAAGAACGCGGCGAGCGCGTAGTCGAGGACGTCTCCGGGCGTCGAGGCGAGCACGTTCATCCTGCGGGATCGTAGTTGCTCGGTTCAGGCAACGCGCGCGATGACCCCCGCACCCACGACGGCGTCGTCGTCGTACACCACGGCGACCTGACCGCGTGCGACGCCGTACGCAGGCTCGCCGAGCTCGAGCATGAAGCCGTCGTCGGTCTCGGTGACCGTCGAGGGCACCGCCGCAGAGCGGTACCGCACCTTCACATCCGCTGTCGTGACCGGTGCGTAGAGGCGGCCCCGTGCCTCGAGGGACGTCACGGCGAGACGATCCCGCTCGCCGACGGTCACCGTGTTCGTCGCCGCGTCCGTCTCGAGGACGTACAGCGGGCGCTCGGCGCTGACGCGCACGCCACGCCGCTGCCCCGGGGTGAACTTCCAGTACCCGTCGTGCGACCCGAGCTCGACCCCGTCCGTGTCGACGACAGCTCCCTCGGAGCTCCGAAGCCCCTGACGACCGAGAAACGCGCGGTAGTCGTCACCGCCGAGAAAGCACGCCTCCTGACTCTCCGCCCGCCGCGCAGCTGCGAGACCGGCGCTCGCGGCCTCGGCTCGCGTCTCGTCCTTCGTCTGCTCGCCGAGCGGGAACCGGACGCGGTCGAGGAGCGCCGGATCGACGGCGGCGAGCATGTACGACTGGTCCTTCTGCGGATCGATGCCACGCCCGACCAGCTTCATGCCGTCACGCTCGACGATCCGCGCGTAGTGGCCCGTCCACAGCTCCTCGGCTCCCGCACGACTCGCAAATGCCACGAGCTCGTCGAATCGAAACGCGCCGTTGCAACGCATGCACGGATTGGGCGTCTCGCCGTCGCGATAGGCGTCGACGAACGGGTCGACGATCGTGCGCTTGAACTCCTCGCGGAGGTCGAGCGTCACGTGCGGGACGCCAAGTGCGTGACAGGTCGCGCGCGCCGCTGCGACCGCCGCGGGCGAGCAGCACGCGCGCTCGGTGTCGGGCGCGGCCGGGTCCTGCCAGAGACGCAGCGTCACGCCGATCGCGTTCTCGCCTGCGCGACGCAGCGCCACCGCACTGTCGACGCCACCGCTCATCGCAACGGCGACGCGGCCTGGACGCGCTTCCGCGCGGAACACGGGCCCGAGCGCCGCGGCGAGCGCCTCGACGGCGAGCGGCTCGCCGCCGACTGCTGCCGCCTCGACCAGCGTCATCCCGACGAGCGAGCGCTCGAGCCCGGGAGCGTCGGCGGCGACGATCCGCTCGCCGTCGACCTCGAGCCGCACGGCAGCCCACGCGTCGCCACGCGTCGCGTCTCCGAAGACCTCCGTGCTCATCGGGCCAGGCTAGCGGCCTCTCGATTCCTCACGGCGTAGATTGTCGTCGTGTCGTTCGCCGTCGCCGCCGACGCCTATGACCGTTTCATGGGCCGCTACTCGGTTCCGCTGGCTCCGCCGTTCGCCGACTTCGCCGGCGTGGTCGGCGGTCAGCGCGTGATCGACGTCGGCTGTGGGCCGGGCGCGCTGACCACGCACCTGGTCGACCTGCTCGGCCCGACCGCGGTGACCGCCGTGGATCCCTCGGAGTCGTTCGTCGACGCCGCGCGCGAGCGCCATCCGGGTGTCACCGTGGAGCAGGCAGGCGGCCGAGCATCTGCCCTTCCCGGACGGAGCCTTCGACGCCGCCCTCGCGCAGCTCGTCGTCCACTTCATGACGGATCCCGTCGCCGGTCTGCGCGAGATGGCTCGAGTGACACGGAAGGACGGTGGGGTCGCCGCCTGCGTGTGGGATCACGTCGCCGGCGGACAAGGGCCCGCTCCGCGTGTACTGGGACGCGGTGCACGAGCTCGATCCCGACGCCCCGGGCGAGTCGAACCTCGCCGGTGCGCGCGAGGGGCACCTGGCCGAGCTGTTCGACTCCGCCGGTCTTCGCGACATCGAGGAGAGCAACCTCACCGTAGGCGTCGAGCACGCGAGCTTCGAGGAGTGGTGGGAGCCGTACACGCTCGGTGTGGGACCCGCAGGCGACTACGTCGCCGGCCTCGACCCGGAACGTCGGGCCGAGCTGCGGGAGCGCTGCCGCGCGAAGCTCCCGCCGGCGCCGTTCACGCTCGAGGTTCGTGCCTGGTGCGCCCGGGCCCGTGCGTAACTGCATCCTGCATTGCGACCCGGTCGCCAAAGGCGACCGGCTTCAGGGATCTGCCCGACCGGAAATCCGGCGCTAGCCGGTTTCCGGTCTGGGACGGCAAGAAAGATGCTCCACCCTGCCGATGAATCCCCGGCCGTTGCGAACCTGGCGAGCCAGGTGGGTGCCGTGCGGGGCGTCGGCAGGCCACCTTGGCGCTGCCTAGCTCCGACTCCGGCTCCCTTTACGTGCGTGTTGGTTCACGTAGAGACCGGGGCCACGCACAGGGTCGAGCGTCCTTAGCTACGCAAGATCGAAACCGCTAGCGCGGCTTCCGATCGCTGACCGAAGGCTCCGCTTGCCGCTCGTCGCGAAGCGCCATTCGAGCTCGACGGTCTCGTCGATCTCGAGCATCTTGGCGAGCGCTTCGGTCACCTCGAGCTGCCGCCCGGGCTCGACGAGGGCGTTGTCGATCACCTCGGTGAGGATCTGCGTGTCGCCCGAGCGGAGGATCACCTTCGCGCCGCAGGGCAGCACCGGGTGCGTCACGCCGAGCGACTGCGGAGCGAGAACCTGCCCGCAGGTCGTCCGCTGCGCGTCGCCCGTCGCGCCGCGCGAGCCGGCGAACGCGATGTTCCAGCCCGCAGGCGCCGGCGCGCTGGTGAGCGCGGCCGCCCCCTCGTCGGCGTCGAGCTGTTCCACGATCGCAACGGCCGCGACCGCTGCGAGCAGCGCAACCGCGGCGAGGAGGATGAGTCGTTGCCCGAGGAGTGCCGGCACCGTTCTAGTGTGGCTGACGGCGCGGCTACGAGGTCGTCTCGTCGACGAGGCGGATGCCGAGCTCGCGGAGCTGAGCGTCCGGCACGTGCGCCGGAGCGCCCGTCAGCGGATCGGATCCGCTCGACACCTTCGGGAACGCGATGACCTGCCGGATGTTCGGCTCGCCGGCCATGAGCGCCACGAAGCGCTCGATGCCCATCGCGAAGCCACCGTGCGGTGGAGCGCCCATCGCGAGTGCGTCGAGCAGGAACGCGAACTTCTCCTGCGCCTCGTCGTCGGTCATCCCCATCGTGCGGAACACGTCCTGCTGGATGTCCGAGCGGTGGATCCGGATCGACCCGGAGCCGAGCTCCCAGCCGTTCCAGATCAGGTCGTAGTGCTGGCTCAGCGCGTTGCCGGGATCGGCGGCCACACGATCCTCGTGTCCGGCGATCGGCGCGGTGAACGGGTGGTGCAGGAACGTCCAGTTGCCGGTCTCCTCGTCGCGCTGGAAGAGCGGAAAGTCGATCACCCAGTGGAAGAGCTCCTCCTCCGACGCGAGCTCCAGCTCTCGCCCGAGGTGGATGCGAAGGCCGCCGAGCACGCGCGCCACCATCGCCTCGTCGCCGGCCGCGAACAGCACGGTCGAGCCGGGCTCGCTGCGGAACGTCTCGAGCTCGCCCTCGGAGAGGAACTTCGCGATCGGCGACCGCACCTCGTCGCCGTCGTACACGAGGTACGCGAGACCCTTCGCCCCCCACTCCTTCGCGACCTCCTCCAGCCGTTCGAGCTCGCTCCGCGAGTAGACGCGCGGCACGACGAGATAGCGCACGGTGTCGGCGCTCCCGAAGACGCCGAACTCCGAGCCGCGCGTCACCTCCGTCGCGTCCTGGATCTCGAGCCCGAAGCGAAGGTCGGGCTTGTCCGTCCCGTACTTCGCGAGCGCGTCGGCGTACGTGAGCCGCGGGAACGGACGAGTCGGCGCCTCGCGGCCGACGGCGGCGAACGCGTCGACCACGACCTGCTCCAGCACGTCGAGCACGTCCTCGCGCTCGACGAAGGCCAGCTCGAGATCGAGCTGGCGGAACTCGAACTGGCGGTCGGCGCGCAGATCCTCGTCTCGCCAGCACGTCGCGATCTGGTAGTAGCGGTCGAGCCCGCCGATCATGCAGAGCTGCTTGAAGAGCTGCGGGGACTGCGCCAGCGCGAAGAAGCGGCCCGGCTGGAGCCGCACCGGCACGACGAAGTCGCGCGCGCCCTCGGGCGTGCCGCGCGTCATGCTCGGCGTCCACACGTCGATGAACGCGAGGCGATCCATCGTCTGCCGGATCGAGGAGATCACGGTGTGCGAGAGCCGCAGGTTTCGCTGCATGCGGGGGGTTCGCAGGTCCAGCCACCGGTAGCGCAGGCGCAGCGTCTCGTCCACGCCCTCCTCCTCGAGCTGGAACGGGAGCGGCGTCGAGCGCGAAACGATCTCGAGCTCGTCGACCTGGAGCTCGACCGCGCCGGTCGGCATCGCCGCGTTCACCGTCTCGGCGGCGCGCGCCACGATCTCGCCGCGCGCGCGCAGCACGAACTCGTTGCGGATCTCCTTCGCCGCCTCGGCGGCCTCGGGCGAGCGCTCGGGGTTGACGACGAGCTGCGTCACGCCGGTGTGATCGCGGAGGTCGACGAAGACGAGGCCGCCGTGGTCGCGCCTGCGCGCCACCCAGCCGGCGAGCGTCAGGGTCTGCCCGACGTGCTCGGGGCGCGGCTCGCCGCACATGACGTCACGCCAGCTCATGCGCGCAGTCTGTCGAGAAGCTCGTCGTGGGTCACGGTCACGTCCGCGCTCCCGCCGCGGCGAATGGTCGCGCTGTCGGCCCCGACCACGACCGTCGTCGCCGCGCCGAGGCGACCGGCCTGCGTCAGCTGGCCCTTGAGCGAGCGGCCCGCGTAGTCGGTGTCGCAGGAGACGCCCGCGGCACGAAGGCCGGCCAACCAGCGGGCGACGGTCCCGCGCGGCGCCTCGGGCTCGACGGCGAAGAAGACGTCGATCGTCGGCGGCTCGACGCTCGCAACGCCCTCCTCCTCCATCGCGAGGAGCAGGCGCTCGATCCCGGCGCCGAAGCCCACCCCCGGCGTCGGCGGCCCGCCGATCTCCTCGACGAGGTAGTCGTAGCGGCCGCCGCCCGAGAGCGTCGCGTTCTCGTTCTCCAGCGGGCCGATGAACTCCCAGGTCGTGCGCGAGTAGTAGTCGAGCCCGCGCACGAGTGTCGGTACCAGCCGGTACTCCACTCCGGTCTCGTCGAGGTGCGCGCGGACGACGCCGAAGCGCTCGACGCACTCGGGGCACAGCGACTCGCCGATCTTCGGTGCCTCGTCGAGCGCCGCGCGCACGGCCTCCGGCTTCGCCGCGTAGTTGTCGAAGACGCGGAGCGGGCTCGTCGCCGCCTTCTCGCGCGTCGGCTCGTCGAGACGGTCGAGGTTCGACTCGAGCCAGGACCGAAGCGCCTCCAGGTACGTGGGCCGGCACTCGCGGCAGCCGATCGAGTTGAGCTCGAGGTGGTAGCGCGTGACGCCGAGCCGCGCGAGCAACGCGTCGTAGAGCTGGATCAGCTCCGCGTCGATCGCCGGATCGTCGCTGCCGATCGCCTCGACGGAGGCCTGCCAGTGCTCGCGGTGGCGGCCCTTGCCGGGCGCCCCGTAGCGGTACATCGACGCGATCGTGAAGAGCTTCGCCGGCTGCGGCTCGCGCTGCATCCCGTGCTCGAGGTAGGCACGGCAGATCGGCGCGGTGGCTTCCGGCCGCAGCGTGAGCGACCGATCCGAGCGGTCCGCGAAGGTGTACATCTCCTTCTGGACGACGTCGGAGCCCGCACCGGAGGTCCGCTCGAAGAGTGCGGTGTCCTCGAAGACGGGCGTCGTGATCGGCCGGTACCCGTAGAGGGCGCACAGCCGCTCGATCTCCGACGTGACGCGCCGCCACAGCGGCTGCTCTGCGGGAATGACGTCGTGTGTGCCGCGCGGCCGCTCGATCTTCGGCGACCGGCTCACGCAGTCCGCTCCGCGCGGAGCTCGCTGAGGAACGGGTTCCGCGCGAGCTCGTCGCCGAGGGTCGTGATCGGCCCGTGGCCCGGATAGACGACCGTCTCGGCCGGAAGCGTGTCGACGAGGCATGCGGATCGACGCGAGCAGCGTCTCCCAGTCCGCGCCCGGGAGATCGGTGCGCCCGACCGAGCCGGCGAAGAGGACGTCGCCGGAGAAGAGGCAGCCGTCCGCGTGGTACGCGACATGGGCCGGCGAATGGCCGGGAACGGCGAGCACCTCGAACGCGATGCCCGCGACGTCGACCGTCTCGCCGCCCGCGAGGAGCACGTCGGGCGTGTACGCGCGAAGCGCGATCCCGGGAGGCGTGTGACGCGCGTCCGGCGTCTCGAGCAGCATGCGCTCGCCCTCGGGCATGTGCACCGGCGCACCCGTGCCCTCGGCGAGGTCGGCCACGCCCAGCAGATGGTCGAAGTGCCCGTGCGTGACGAGGATCCCCGTGCAGCTCGTTCCGAGACGTGCGAGCGTGAGACGCAGCTCGGTGGCGTCGCCGCTCGGATCCACGACGGCCGCCTCGGCCGCGGTCGCGTCGGAACGGACGACGTAGCAATTCGTGCCGATCGGTCCGAGCGACAGCTGTTCGACGCGGAGCATGGTGGTGTGCGTCAGCTCTCGCGGCGGCCGGCGGCCTGGTCGCCGCGAGCACGACGCCGCATGGCCTGGCGGTAGAAGAGGCGATCGATGAAGTAGCTGAACGGGACGAAGATCGCGACGATCAGCAGCGTCTGCGTGATCTTCGTCGCCAGCGGCAGGTCGGGCGAGAGCAGGAAGACGGTGCCGAACATGATCGGCGCGAAGATCGCTCCTCGCTTGAGGGTCCGATTCCACGACGGTGCCTGCGGCTCGCGTTGGAGGCGCGAGGTGCTCTCCCGCTTCGCCCCCTTCGCAGTGGGCGTCTCGTCGGGCTCGACCTCGTTGCCCTCGTCGTCGATCCAGACGTAGTCGTGGCGCTGCTCCTTCGCGCGCCGCCGCTTCTGCTTCTTCGTCGCCATGAGCGCCGATTATGCCCGGCTGCTCCAGGCGACCTTTCCGCCTGCGACCACCGTGTCGACGACGGGACCGCCGAGGTGGTACACGACGTGACGCCAGTCCTCCGCGGCGAGCAGGACGATGTCGGCGTCGTAGCCCGGCGCGAGCCGTCCCTTGCGGTCGGCACGGTCGAGCACGTGCGCGGCGTTCACCGTGCACGCGGAGAGCGACTCCTCCGGCGCGAGCGACATCTGCGTCGCTGCGAGCGAGCAGACGAGCGGAAGGCTCTCGCAGAAGGCGCTGCCCGGGTTGAAGTCGGTCGCGAGCGCGACCGCCGCGCCCGCGTCGACGAGCGCGCGTGCGGGAGGCATCGGGCGGTTCAGGAAGAGCGCGCTCGCGGGAAGAAGCACACCGGTGACGTCGCTCGCGGCGAGCGCCTCGACTCCGGCCGGGCCGGTCGCCTCGAGGTGGTCGACCGACCGCGCGCCGAGCTCGACCGCCAGCGGGATCGCTCCAGCCTCCGTGAACTGATCGCCGTGCAGGCGGAGCGCGAGGCCGGCGTCGCGGCACGCGCTGAGATACCTGCGTGCCTGGTCGGCGTCGAACGCGCCGCGCTCGAGGAAGACGTCCGCCGCCTCGGCAAGCTCGGCTGCCTCCGGCAGCACGTCGTCGAGCAGGAAGCCGAGGTACGCGTCACCTCCCTCGTCCGCGAACTCCGGAGGCACCGCGTGCGCCCCGAGCCACGTCGGGACGCCTCCGGCGTCGCGAACCGCGCGCAGCTGCGCGAGCTCCGTCTCGCGGTCGAGCCCGTAGCCCGACTTGGCCTCGAACGTCGTCGTCCCCGCGCGGAGCATCCAGCCGACGTGCTCGGCGAGCGCCGCGGCGAGGCCTTCCTCGCCCGCGTCGCGCGTCGCCCGAACCGTCGAGAGGATGCCACCGCCGCGCGCGTGCAGCTCCTCGTACGACGCTCCGCCGGCCCGCAGCGAGAACTCCTCGACGCGATCGCCCGCGAAGCACGCGTGCGTGTGGCAGTCCACGAGGCCCGGGATCGCCGAGCGACCGCTGCCGTCGATTTCCACCACGTCGCCGTCGATCGGGCCGAGATCGCGCATGCGTCCCGTCGCCGCGATGCGCCCGGCGTCGCAGAGCACGTAGCCGTCGCGCGTCACGTCGATCGCACGCAGCGCCTCGCCACGCAGCGGCGCGCCGCTCCCCGCGGGAGACGCGACCTGCGCGAGGTCTCGAATCAGGAGCTGCGGCGCGCTCACGGCCCGTGGACCGAAGGCAGGTCGACCGCGTGCTCGCGCGCGGTCGCGAGCGCATCCTCGTAGCCGGCGTCTGCGTGCCGGACGACGCCCATCCCGGGATCGGTCGTGAGCACGCGCTCGAGCCGCTCGGCCGCGTCCGCGGTTCCGTCGGCGACGACGACCATCCCCGCGTGGATCGAGTTGCCGATGCCCACCCCACCGCCGTGGTGGACGCTCACCCACGTCGCGCCGGCGGCGACGTTCACGAGCGCGTTGAGGATCGGCCAGTCCGCGATCGCGTCCGAGCCGTCCCGCATCGCCTCGGTCTCGCGATACGGCGACGCGACCGAGCCGGAGTCGAGGTGGTCGCGACCGATGACGACCGGTGCCGACACCGCGCCCGAGCGGACGAGCTCGTTGATCGCGAGGCCGGCTCGCGCCCGATCGCCGTAGCCGAGCCAGCAGATCCTCGCGGGAAGCCCCTGGAAGGCGACGCGGCCGGGAGCGAGCTCGAGCCAGCGCTGGAGGAGCACATCGTCGGGAAACAGCGACGCAAGCTCGCGGTCGATCACCTCGATGTCGGCCGGATCACCCGACAGCACCGCCCACCGGAACGGCCCGATCCCGCGGCAGAACAGCGGCCTGATGTACGCGGGGACGAACCCGGGATACGAGAACGCGTCCGCGAGGCCCGCCTCCTTGGCCTCGCCTCGCAGGTTGTTGCCGTAGTCGAACACGTGACAGCCCGCACGGGCGAAGTCGGTCATCGCGCGCACGTGCGCGACGATCGACTCGCGGGCCAGGCGCAGGTACGCCTCGGGATCGCGCGCGCGCAGCGCCTCGGCCTCCTCGAACGGCACCTCGGCGGGCACGTAGCCCGTGAGCGGATCGTGCGCGGCGGTCTGGTCGGTCACGAAGTCGAAGTGCTCGCCGCGCGCCGCGAGCTCCGGAAAGACGCTCGCCGCGTTGCCGAGCAGCCCGACCGAGAGCGCTCGCCCCTCGGCAGCAGCGCCGCGCACACGACCGAGCGCGTCGTCGAGCGAGTCCGCGACCTCGTCCAGGTAGCGCGTCTCGAGCCGCCGCTCGATGCGGCTCGCGTCGACCTCGACGCAGAGGATCGCCGCACCCGCCATCGTCGCGGCGAGCGGCTGGGCACCGCCCATCCCGCCGAGGCCGGCGGTGAGGATCGTCCGGCCGCTCAGGTCCGCCGAGCCGAAGTGCTGCTCTCCTGCGGCGGCGAACGTCTGGTACGTCCCCTGCAGGATCCCCTGCGTCCCGATGTAGATCCAGCTCCCGGCGGTCATCTGGCCGAACATCGTCAGCCCCTCCGCCTCGAGCCGGCGGAACTCGTCCCAGGTCGCCCAGCGCGGCACGAGGAGCGAGTTCGCGATGAGAACGCGCGGCGCGGACTCGGTCGTGCGGAAGACCGCGACCGGCTTGCCGCTCTGGACGAGGAGCGTCTCGTCGGCGCGCAGCCGCAGCAGCGTGCGGACGATGTCCTTCAGTGCATCGTGGCTTCGCGCCGCCCGCCCTGTCCCCCCGTAGACCACGAGCCGCTCGGGATGCTCGGCGACCTCCGCGTCGAGGTTGTTGAGGAGCATCCGCAGCGGCGCCTCGGTCTGCCAGGACAGCGCGTTCAGCGACGTGCCTCGCGGCGCGCGGATCGCGCTGAGGTCGCCGCAGAGCGCCTCGACGAGCTGCTCCGTCATGCGAGCGCGCCGACCTCGGACTCGGCAGCCGCGACGATCGTCCCCGCCCGAATCGCCTCCGTGACGAGCTCGATGTCGGTGCTCAGCGAGCGATCTTCGACGAGCCTCGGTGACATCGTGCGCACGACGTCGTGCACCGCGCGCACGCCGCCGCCCGGCTGCAGCGGTGCGAGGAACTCGATCGCCTGCGTCCCCGCGAGCAGCTCGATCGCGAGCGCCCGCTCGACGTTGTCGAGGACGCGAAGCGCCTTCAGCCCGGCCGCGTTCCCCATCGAGACGTGATCCTCCTGGCCGGCGCTCGTCGGGATGGAGTCGACGCTCGCCGGATGCGCGAGCACCTTGTTCTCGGAGACGAGTGCCGCGGAGACGTACTGCGGGATCATGAACCCGGAGTTGAGGCCGCCCTCCTCGACGAGGAACGGCGGCAGGCCCTCGGAGAGCGCCGGGTTGACGAGCCGCTCGACGCGGCGCTCGGAGATGCTCGCCAGCTCCGCGACCGCCAGCGCGAGCGCGTCGAGCGCGAAGGCGAGCGGCTGGCCGTGGAAGTTCCCGGCCGAGACGATCTCGCCCTCCTCGACGAGGACGAGCGGGTTGTCCGTCGCCGCGTTCAGCTCGACGGTGACCGTCGCCTCGACGTAGTCGAGGAGGTCGCGGCACGCACCGTGCACCTGCGGCGCGCACCGCAGCGAGTAGGCGTCCTGCACCCGATCGCACCAGCGGTGCGACTCGATGATCGCCGAGCCCTCGAGCAGCCGCCACATGTTCGCCGCCGAGTCCTGCTGGCCCTTGAGCGGTCGCGCCCGGTGGACGGCCGGCAGGAAGCTCGTGCGCGAGCCCTGCAGCGCCTCGAGCGAGAGCGCGCACGCGAGGTCTGCAGTCGCGGCGAGGCGTCGCGCGCGAACCACGCCGAGCGCGGCCATCGCCGCCATGAACTGCGTCCCGTTGACGAGCGAGAGCCCCTCCTTGCTCGCGAGCCGGATCGGCTCGAGGCCGACGGCGCGGAGCGCGGCCGTGCCGTTCAGGAGCTCCCCGTCGACGATCGCCTGCCCCTCCCCCACCAGCGGGAGCGCCAGGTGTGCGAGCGGAGCGAGGTCGCCGCTCGCACCGACGGAGCCGCGCGCGGGCACCCACGGGAGCACGCGCCGATTCAGGCACTCGACGAGGAGCTCGACGGTCACGACGCGGGCGCCCGAGAACCCCTTGGCGAGCGCGTTCGCGCGGAGGAGCATCGCGGCGCGAACGACGTCGTCCGGGTACGGCTCGCCGACGCCGCACGCGTGGCTTCGCAGGAGACGGAGCTGGAGCTCCTCGGCGAGCTCCTCCGGGATGTGGGCCGAGACGAACTTCCCGAAGCCGGTGTTGACGCCGTACGTGTGCTCGCCCTGCACCCCGTCCACGAGCGCGCGGGCCGCGCGCATTCGCTCTCTCGCAGAGTCCGCCAGCTCCGCCGACGCTCCCTCGACGGCGACCCCCCACACCTCCGCGAGGGTGAGGTCCTCCCCCGTCAGGACGGCGGTGCGGGTCACTCCGCGAGTCTAGAACGGAGCACGTTCTCGAGCACCCGCGACTCGTCGACGCCCGGAATGTCGGCTCCTGCTGCTGCGGCGGCGCGCAGCACGGAGGCGGGAACGAGCCCGACGAGCTCTCCCGCACGCACCTCGACGCCTCGAGCCGCCGCCTCGTCTCGGACGCGCCGCACCACCTCGTGGAGCGGCGCGCGCTCGACGTCGATCACATTCATGCTCACCTGCACGCGGCCCGATCCGGGCAGCGCGCAGGCCGATCGCCTGCACGCCGGGCATGCCGCCGCTCGACTCGCGGATCGCCGCGGCGATCTCGCGCGCGACGCTCACGTCGTCCGTCGCGAGATCGACGTTGTAGGCGACGAGCAACGGCGCGCGCTCCGACGAGAACCACACCCGAGCGCGGGTCGATGCGTGCGAGGACCGTCGTCGGGCACGAGCTCGCCCGCCTCGACGCGGCGGCTCAGCTCGTCGAGCCCGCCGCGCCGGAAGAACGCGGGCCGCCTGCCAGCGCCGAGCTCGCGCGTAGTGGAAGACGGGCAGGCCGAGCTCCGCGCCGACGCGACGCGCGAGCGTCCGCGCCGCCGCGATCGCCCGCGGCATGTCGTCCGGCACGAGCGGGACGAGCGGGACGACGTCGGCGACGCCGACGCGCGGGTGGACACCCGTGTGCTCGCGCAGGTCGATCAGCTCGACCGCAGCGGCGATCCCGGCGAGCAGCGACTCGACGATCGCCTCGTCGTCCGCCGCGAGCGTGAACACCGAGCGGTTGTGATCGGGGTCCGAGTGGACGTCCAGGAGCGCGACGCGGCGTCGCGAAGGCGTCGGCGATCGCCGCGCAACGACGGCCGGATCCCGGCCCTCGGAGACGTTGGGCACAGCCTCGAGCACGATCCGTACCCTACGAAGCGCGAGGCTGCTGCGCTTCGCCCGCTGTGGCTCGGTGACAACGCGATCCTCGCCATCATCACGGGGGTCTCGTTGGGGTACGGACTGCTGTTGGTGCTAGCCGGGTCGGCGATGCAGCTCGCGCCCGCAGGGACCCGAACGTCGTCACTAGAGCGCTCAGGTACCCACCTCTCAGCGTGTTGACCAGGCCACATTCATGTGGGAGGTTCAGCGCGAGAATGTCGGTGCGGATCTGCCTTGTGGCGATCTTGCTTGGAATCGTTGTCCTCGTTGCGGGCTGCGCGGGCGGTGGAGACGGCGCGCCCAAGGTGACGCTCACGGACAAGTCGTGTACCTACTCGGGCGCTCGGACGCACGAGCCCGGCGTGTTCGACATCGAGGCCGAGAACACGACGTCGCACCTCGCCAGCTTCGCCGTCTACGAACTCGCGCCAGAGTTCTCGATCAAGGATGTGCGGGGCTTCTTTCAGCGAGTGATGGTCGCTCACGACCGCGGCGACAACAACGTCAAGCCGCCGACGCCCGCCGACTTCCGTCGGAATGAAGCTTGGGGCCATGCCGACCCACGAGCAACGACGCTCCTCCCAGTCAACGTGTCCGCTGGGAGACTCGTGATCGTGTGCATGGAAAACCCCTCGGCCGATACACGACCATCGGGGGATGTCTGGCCTACCCCTGCGGCCATCTACGTGCCCGCCCAGCTAGACATTCGCTAGCAGGGTTAGCTCCTGACGGCTGGGCTACCAACGAAGTCAACGCACAGGCTGTCATAGGTCCCACTACCCCAGCAGCGGGGCTCCCGAAGTGCCAGAATGGAAGCCGGAGGCGACGGGCGCGGGTCAGGCAATCGGGAATGCCCGACCCCCTGGCAGGCAAACCGCGGCGCGTCGCCCTTACTCCCGACCCGCACCTTCGAACGAAAGGAAGGGAACTATGGCCGGATCGACCAGCGAGACACCGGTCCTCGACCTGTTGGAAAGCATGACCGCGGACTCGCTCGCAGCATCGAGTCTCGATCCTGAGTCCCTCATGCTCGTTCGCATTGCGGCCCTTGCCGCAATCGACGCGCCGACCGTCTCCTATGCCCTGAACCTCGGCGCGGCGAGCGAGATCGGTATCGACGCCGAGCAGGTCCGTGGCGTCTTGGCCGCTATCGCACCAATCGTCGGCACGGCCCGAATCGCTTCGGCGACGGGCAAGATCGTCGATGTGCTTGAGGTCGCGATCGAGATCGCCGAGTACGAAGAGCAAGCCGACGAGTAACCGCGCCGAGACGTCGAGTCTTCGGGCACGTATTCGCGTCTGACCAGGAGGAGTTTCGGCACCGATTCATCGACAGGGCCGGGGGCTAGCGCAGACTCGGCCCTCTCTAGTCGTCGATTGGGTGGGTGGGCTCCTATGGAACCTAGCCCACTAGTGCGTTCCCGTCCGGCGCTTCGTGCCACGGTCGCACCGCAGTGCTCGCAAACGCCGGTCTTGGCGTAGTTCGTCACGTTCGCGTCAGTGCGGTTCGGTTCGCTCGTCCGATCGTCGTGCCTATTGTTACGAGGCGTTGGAGCTGGCGACCCTCATCGCTGGTCTTTTGACCGCAGCTGCGGTGGCGGGGTCGGTGCTGTTCCTTGCACGTCAGACCAGGCAGTCAGTTGAACAGTTCTTGATCGCCAACGAGCTGGCTGGTGGTCGGGCCTTGGCGCAGGGTTACGAGCTATGGGATCGGGTTATCGAGCGGTTCATCGATTACCCAGAGCTTCGCCAGTACTTCTACGAGGGTGTGGAGGTGCCTGAAGATCCGACAAGCAGGGCGCGCGTTCTCGCGATGACCGAACTGATCGGTGACGCCCTCCAGTCCACCCATTGGCTATACGAGGGCAAAGACGTTGCATTGTTGAGATCAGTGGATCCGGAACTCGACCCCGGAGCCGACTGGCCCGAGTGGACTGAGTCCATCCTCACGACGTCGCCGGCGCTGCGTTCTTTCGTGCGAGAGAACCGGCACATGTACCCGTATCTCGCCAGGATGCTCGACACGATCGAGTCTGCCACTACCGCCGCGCACCTGGCCAGGGTGCCTGTCTAGGGCCGGAAGCAGCGCACCCGAAAGCGCCCGCCGTGGGGCACTGTCCGTCCGTACTAACGACGACGCCTAAAACGTTTCCGGGCGGCCTTGTCCTTGGCACCGCCTCGTTTCGTTCTCCGGGGTAGACGGAACCTAACCAGGAGCTAACCAAGCTGCCGATTCACGCCTGGAACGCGCTCGGCTACAGCCCTTCCGCGGACTCGATCCGTACCCTACGAAGCCGTGCCTGACGACGATCCCGGAAGCACCCCGCGGAGCAGCTGGCGCACGTTCGGCCGGCTGCTCGGATTCCTGCGCCCGTACCGCGTTTCTCTCGCCGTCTCGTCGGTCCTCGCGATCGCGTCCCAGGTGGCGGGCATCTTCGTTCCGGTTCTCACGGGCGTCGTGATCAACGAGATCGACGGGAGCCCCGACACGCAGGTGCTCATGCTCGAGATCGGCGCGATCGTCGCGCTCGGGCTCCTTCGCGGCGCGCTCATGTACGGGCGGCGGGTGATCTCCGGACGTCAGGCGCTCGCGGTGGAGTACGACATGCGCGACGAGCTCTACTCGCACTTCCTCCGGCTGTCGTTCGGCTTCTACGACCGCAGCCAGACCGGGCAGCTGATGTCACGCGCGACGATCGACCTCCAGTCCGTGCGCTTCTTCCTCGGCTACGGGCTCATCTTCTTCGCGCAGCACGTCGTCACCATCGTCGTCGTCACGCTCGTCCTGTTCGTCTACAGCTGGGAGCTGGCGCTCGTCGCGCTCGCGATCACGCCGGTGATCGCCCTGGTCGGCGTATCGCTACAGCCTCGTGTCGCAGCCCGTGCTCCGCGACGTCCAGCAGACGCTCGGTGAGGTCGCGACCGTCGCCGAGGAGTCGATCACCGGCGTTCACGTCGTCAAGTCGTTCGCGCAGGAGGATTCGCGGGCGGATCGCTTCGCAACCGCCGCCAACACCGTCTTCACGAAGACGCTCGCGGCGAATCGCCAGCGCGCGATCTACGTCCCCCTGCTCACGTTCCTTCCGATGATCGCGCTCGCTCTCGTGCTGCTCGTCGGCGGACGGATGGTCGTCTCGGGCTCGATGACGCTGGGAGCGTTCTCCGCCTTCTATCTCCTGCTCGCGATGCTCGTCATGCCGCTGCGGATGCTCGGCATGTGGATCGGCCAGGCGCAGCGGGCGATCGCGGCAGGCGAGCGGATCTTCGAGATCCTCGACGAGCCCGAGGAGGTCGCGGACGCTCCGGAAGCGCGCGCTCTTCCTCCAGGCCCGGGCGAGGTCGTGCTCGAGGACGTCTCGTTCGGATACGACCCCGACCGACTCGTGCTCGAGGACGTCGACCTTCGCATCGCGGCAGGGCGAACGGTGGCGCTCATCGGCCGCACCGGCTCGGGCAAGACGACGCTCGCCACGCTCGTTCCGCGGTTCTACGACGCGACGGCGGGCCGCGTCCTCGTCGACGGCGTGGACGTGCGAGCAGCTCGTGCGGCGATCGCTGCGTCGCGAGATCGGGGTCATCGCCCAGGATCCGTTCCTCTTCTCCGCGTCGATCCGCGACAACATCGCGCTCGGGATGCCGGATGCGCCGCACGACGCCGTCGAGGCGGCGGCGCAGGCGGCACAGGCGCACGAGTTCATCCTCGAGCTGCCCGCACGGGTACGACACGGTCGTCGGCGAGCGAGGCATCACGCTCTCGGGCGGCCAGCGGCAGCGGATCGCGATCGCGCGGG
Source organism: uncultured Gaiellaceae bacterium (assembly GCA_963744285.1). Taxonomy (GTDB): domain Bacteria; phylum Actinomycetota; class Thermoleophilia; order Gaiellales; family Gaiellaceae; genus GMQP-bins7. The sequence continues at coordinate 46,841 of CAVUTA010000009.1, forward strand.
CGCTGCTCATCGACCCGCGGATCCTCATCCTCGACGACGCGACCGCCTCGGTCGACGCGACGACCGAGGCGAAGATCCGCGCCGGATTGCGCGAGGTGATGCGCGGACGGACGACGATCATCATCGCCCACCGGCTGTCGACGATCGCCCTCGCGGACGAGGTGGTCGTGCTCGACGAGGGACGGATTGTGGCGCGCGGTACCCAGGCGGAGCTCCTCGAGACGAGCTCCGTCTTTCGCGAGATCCACGAGCACGGGCTCCTCCAGCAGGTGGTGGCCGGATGAAGGTCTGGCAGTTCGGCACGCACCTGACGGACGAGCGTGGCGCGCGTATCGACGACTGGTCCTGGCGGCAGACGCGGCGTCGACTCCGCGTTCTGGTGCGCCTTGCGAAGCCGTACAAAGCCCGGAGCTCCCTCGCCGTCGTCACCCTCGTGGCGTACACCGCGGTCGCGCTCCTTCCGCCCTACCTCGCGAAGGTCGCCATCGACGACGGGATCAACGCGGGCAACCTTCGCACGCTGAGCCTCGTCGTCGTCGCCTTCATCGTCGCCGGCATCGCGGCCTTCGTGCTCTCGAGCGCGCAGACCTACTACACGGGCTGGGTCGGAGAGCGCGCGCTCGCGGATCTGCGGATCCAGCTCTTCCGCCACCTCCAGCGGCTCTCGCTCGGCTACTACGAGCGCAACCGCACCGGCGCGACCGTCAGCCGCATCACGAACGACATCGAGGCGCTCGACCAGCTCGTCACGGACGGCGTGTCGAGCCTCGTCCAGAACTCGCTCGTCCTCGTCGGAACCGTCGTCGTGCTCTTCCTCCTCGACTGGCGCCTCGCGCTCGCGACCCTCGTCGTTCTCCCGCTGATGGGCCTCGCGACGGCCTGGTTCCGGGTCCGTTCGAACCACGCGTACAAGCGCGTGCGCGAGCGGCTCGGACTCGTCACGGCAACCCTGGCCGAGGACTTGTCGGGCATGCGCGTCGTCCAGTCGTTCACGCGCGAGCCGAAGAGCCAGTCGACCTTCCGGGGCGTGAACGAGCGCTACCGCGAGTCGAACTACGAGACGGTCGTCCTCAACAGCGTGTACTTCCCCGCCGTCGACATCCTCTCGTCGGTCGCGACCGCGATCGTGCTCGGCGTCGGCGGCTGGCTCGTGGTCGACGGGGAGATGGAGATCGGAACCCTCATCGCCTTCATGCTCTACCTCGCGAACTTCTTCGACCCGGTGCAGCAGCTCTCGCAGCTCTACAACACGTTCCTCTCCGCGACCGCGGCGCTCGACCGCATCACCGCGGTCCTCGACGAGAAGCCGGACATCGTCGACTCGCAGGACGCGCGTGAGCTCGCGCAGATTCAAGGGCACGTCCGCTTCGAGCACGTCCGCTTCGGATACGGCGAGCTCCCCGACGTCCTGCACGACTTCGACCTCGACGTCCCGGCCGGTACCACGGTCGCGCTCGTCGGCCACACGGGCGCCGGGAAGTCGACGATCGCGAAGCTGCTCGCGCGCTTCTACGACCCGCGCGCGGGGCGCATCACGATCGACGGCACCGACCTGCGCGAGGTCACGCAGGCATCGATTCGCGGACAGCTCGGAATCGTTCCGCAGGAGGGTTTCCTCTTCGGCGGCTCCATCGCCGAGAACATCGCCTTCGGTCGGCCGGACGCATCGCGCGCCGAGGTCGAGCGAGCGGCGGAGGCGGTCGGCGCCGACGGCTTCATCGCCGAGCTCCCGGAGGGCTACGACACGGAGGTCGGCGAGCGCGGCTTCAAGCTCTCGCTCGGCCAGCGCCAGCTCGTGGCGTTCGCCCGCGCGCTCCTCGCCGACCCGAGGATCCTCATCCTCGACGAGGCGACGTCGTCGGTCGACATCGGCACCGAGAGGCGCATCGACCGCGGCCTGCGCCGGCTCGTCACGGGGAGGACGGCGTTCATCATCGCCCACCGGCTCTCGACGATCCGGCGGGCCGACGTGATCGTCGTGCTCGACCACGGCCGGATCGTGGACGCGGGGACGCACGACGAGCTCATCGACCGGCCCGGCCCGTACACGCGGCTCTACGGCGACTGGGCGGCCGAGGTCGCGTAGCGCCGCAGGGCGCCCGAGCTTCTAAGCTCACGCCGTGGCGCCCGAGCGCGAGCCGGAGGAGGTCGTCGAGGTTCCGGCGGCAGACGTCGTCGCGGAGGCGCGACTCACGCCGGCCGACGCGATAGCCCCGATGCAGATCCGCGTGCCGGCGCGCGGCAACCGGAAGCTCCGGCGCGTGCTCGAGAAGGTCAACGCCGATTCGCAGATCAAGGCCTGGTGGCACGTGTCGAACGTGAACGCGGTCATCCGGCTCCAGATCAACGACCACTCGTGGGTGCACATCCAGATCGTCTCGAACATCGCGCTGCGGCTTCTTCGGCTCCTCGTGAAGCACGGCGTCGAGCCGTCGCTCAAGCAGGACTACGACCTGAGCGCGGACGACTCGGAGGTCGTCGTCGTCCTCGCGGCGCTCCTCCACGACATCGGGATGTCGATCCACCGGCGCGACCACGAGGACTGGAGCCTCTTCCTCGCCGAGCCGAAGATGCGCGAGCTCCTCGACGGCGTCTACGAGGAGCCCGAGCTCACCGTGGTCGTCTCCGAGGTGCTGCAGACGATCACGAGCCATCGCGCCGACGGCGAGCCGCTGACCCTCGAGGCCGGCGTGCTGCGAGTCGCGGACGCGCTCGACATGGCGAAGGGCCGCTCGCGCATCCCGTTCGAGCGCGGCTCGGTGTCGATCCACTCGCTCTCGGCGGCGGCAGTCGACGAGGTTCGCATCACCGACGGAGACACGCGCCCGGTGATGGTCGAGATCGTGATGAACAACTCCTCGGGCATCTACCAGGTCGACGGGCTCCTCAAGGCGAAGCTCCGCGGATCGGGCCTCGAGCCGTACGTCGAGGTGGTCGCGCGCATCGACACCGAGGCGGAGAAGCGGCTCGTTCCGGTGTACCGGCTCGACTTCGGCGAGCCGAAAGGCGCCATAGCGCTCCCGGTACACTCCCCCGGCCGTTGCGGGGTCGTCTAACGGCAGGACGCCCGGCTCTGGACCGGGAAGTTGGGGTTCGAATCCCTGCCCCGCAGCCTCGCAGGCTCGTTGTCATGCGCGGTTACGCTCGTGACACGCTTTCTTACGCATTTGTAAGCACTCGCGTGCCAGCTCGTGGCGCGTCGGGTACCGTGCAGCCGTCCGAGAGACACGAGCGGCCCCGTGCGGGCCGCGTCCCTGTCCCCGCTCAGGAGGTAACCGTTTGAGAGCCCTACTCGTTGGCCTGTTCGCGTTCTGTCTCGTGACACAGGCCTCTGCGGCAACGATGCAGGGAGGCACGACACAGGCTCCCCGCAAGGCGAAGGTGGAGCAACGCGCACTCACGCTCGACGAGCGTCTCGAGCGCAAGGTCGCGGCACTGCGGAAGTACCGCGGCACGGTCCGGTTCTTCGAGAACCGACGGTCGCTGTTCGTCGCGAGCGCCCAGCAGACGCAGGCGCGCTCCTCGCTCGCGTACGCGAAGAAGCGCGTTCGGCAGTTGACGAAGACGGTCGCCGCGCTGCGTGCGAAGGTTCGCGCACGGACGAGCGAAGAAGCTCGCGTCGCTCCCGCCGCGCGCAGCGATCTGCACCGTCTTCGGGTCGTACTGCCAGGAGGCGGTCGCCATCGCCTGGTGCGAGTCGCGCCTCTCCACGAGGGCCCAGAACGGCCAGTACCTCGGCCTCTTCCAGATGGGCTCGTACGAGCGCCGGCTGTTCGGCCACGGGCAGAGCGCTCGCGACCAGGCCGTCGCGGCGCACCGGTACTTCGTGCGCTCCGGTCGCGACTGGAGCCCGTGGGCCTGTCGCTGGGCGGCGTCGTAGATGCGCGAAGCTCGAGATCCGGTCGTCCACGGATCTCGAGCTCGCATCGTGCGCTCCTTTTCGTCGCAAACTGCACGCCTGCGCCCCGCTCGCGGGTTTCGCTCGGGCCGTCCATCTGGTAGGTGTCCCGGGAACGTGTGGGGACAGCGGAAGCGCGACCGCCTTCGGCCCCTCGATGAGGCTGCTGCGTACGCGCGCTGTCACGGCGACCGCGACGAGAACGTCCGCATCGTGAAGCTCCCTCCGCGGCGCGTCCGCTACGAGACCGTCCTCTCGAGCGGCGAGTCCATCCGCCGCGACTTCGAGTCGAAGCTCGACACCCGCGAGCCCGAGCCGGCCGCGTAGCTCACTCCGTCGCGCCGGACTCGATCCGCTACCCTAGGCACCCGCCACGGCCCATTCGTCTAGTGGCCTAGGACACCGCCCTCTCACGGCGGCGGCACGGGTTCGAATCCCGTATGGGCCTTCTCTGAAAGTCCTGCTCAGCAGGGCTTTTTGTGTTCACGGGGCCACTTTGGCCATAGGTCAGAAGCGGCCATGAGAGGTCAATTGGAGACACGTTCGCCCCAGATTCGCCCCACAAATCGGCGGTAGGTGCGGCAGTACACGACGAACGAGTTTCTTGCACGTCGCTCAAGAGACGTGAGGACGCACGCCGCACAGTGCAACCCTGTCAGCACGACTCAGCTACGCGGCAGGTCATCGAGGAGCTACTCAGGCAGAAACACAACGAGGCGGCTGTGCCTCGCTGCGTATCTGGGACTGCGGTCTAACGTGGTGAGTCGGCTGTTCGGTCCCGCTCGACGATCGTTGTGTTCTGGCCGGCGTCGCGGCGACCGAAGCCGCCCCATCTCGTCGTGGGGCCCAAGCTCCCGGCACGGTCCAGCGGCCGAACTCCTCGGGTAGAGCTTCAGCCGGTGCATCGGACCAGGCGGGCGGAGACTTTGTGCAGCCGCCCGGCTGCGCTTCTAGCCCTTCGAGCGGCGCGGGTCCCGCCCATACGTGGTCCGCTCTCTGATCTTGCCGTCCCTGCCGTGAACGAGGAGTTCCGACCGATTGCGTCTCGCCTGCGCTCGGCCAGCGTCGATCGCGGCCGACTGCGTGCGGTGAGAGGTGGCCTGCTCGGCTACCCTCTTCCTTTACGGCCCACTTGTCGCCCTGCTGTGCGACATGGACGTCGTTCTTGTTCGGCATCACTTCGCCTCCTAGTCCGTGGTCGGGTACTGCCTGCCTCCGTCCGCTCGTCGCCAAACTCGCAACCGCCGGTGTTGAGTCGCGCCAAGGCGGGTAGGAGAACTCAAACGACTAAAGGAGGAGACCATGGGTGGAACCAAGGTTCACGAGGTCATGACCGACCGACCGCGCTGCGTGACTGCGGAGACCACAGTCTCAGAGGCAGCACGGCTGATGAAGAGTGAAGACGTCGGCTCGCTGCCCGTTCTCGATGGTGAGAAGTTGACCGGCATCCTTACGGATCGCGACATCGTGCTGCACGCAGTCGCAGAGGGGAAGGACCCGACCGGTATGCCGGTACGGGAAGTCGCGAGCCGTGAAATCGTCAAGGTCAACGCGGACGAGGATCTCGCGAGTGCGCTCCAGTTGATGGCAAGCCACCAGGTTCGGCGGCTTCCCGTTGTAGACGACGAGGGCGCGCTGGTTGGGATCCTGGCCCAGGCTGACGTTGCGAGAGAGGCAAAGGACAAAGAGTCCGGCCAGATGCTGCACGGCATCTCGCAGACGCCGACAGGCCCGAGGGTCTGACTCGCATCTTCCACGTTTTGACGAGAGGGGCGGCGAGAGTCGCCCTTTCTCGTTGCCCCCAATCGGTCTCAGACGACGCTCAGAGACCTAGGGAGCGACGTTCCGCACAGCCACTACGGGAGTGACCTGCACGCGGCGTCGCGCTCCTGGGCGGACAAGAAGTCGTAATGCGCTGCTGGGCCCCGGACGGGGCGGACAGAAGTAGGCGCGGGTATAGCTAGCGATTCGGCTTGCGATTACGCGGCAACGTCCGTGTTCTCGATGCTTGGCATAGGCGAACCGACGGCCGCGTCATTCAGCCTGAGCGAGGTGTCGTGACGAGCCCGAGATCGCAGCAAAAGGAGCGCTGCTAGCTCGGGCCGAGCGGGCTGAAGTCCCCCGAAGAGAAGAGGCTCCCACCGGAGCCTCTTCGAATGCTGGACGACCTTGTCTACTAGGTCAAAGGCTCAGGCTTTGCGCTTCCCGCCCCGCCGAAGACGTCCGAGGCTCGCTCCTCAAGCCAGGGGCGAACTCGCGGAAACGCCAGCGCCGCCGCCACCGCACCTGCGAGCACTACCAAAGCGTTCCGAGCACGATGACTCTTACCCGACGACGCCGCATCCGACTGCCGGCATCGTCGAGGTCGTCGAGCATGGCTCGAAGGTTCTTCCGAAGCTTCTTGTCAGCAGCCAAACGTGTGTGGATGCTGCCTCCTCGGATGTCCTTCTTGAGCCGATCGCTCGCGGTGGATCCGTGGTCGAGTGCGGCACGGAAGTCGGCGCGTAGTCGCTGGTCTTGGGCGACCTGTTGAGCGTGCTTCATGACGTCCCGCATCATGTCGGTGGCCTTGTCCATCTGGCTTTCCTTGGTACGCCTCAGCATCTGTCCCTCCCGGTCAGCGATGACGTCGGATCCTTCACACAGCACAGCCTTTAGGCGGCACGCGCATCCGACGCCACCAGTGTTGCCTGCGTGACCGACTGAGCCCAGACTCAGTCCCAGTCGCGGTAGCCACGGCCACCAGTGCCGTAGTACGTACCGAGGTCGGTGCGGTAGGTCTCGTCGTCGCGCATCGAATCGTCGAACTCCGGTGCGTTCTTGATCTCGTCCTTTGTGCGGTTCACGACGACCTTCTTATCGTCGTGATCGACGTTCTGCAGGACGCCGGCCGGAAGCATGACCTTCTTGCCGAAGATCCACGGGCCGGTGTCGACGACGATGAAGCCGGAGTCCGTCTCGAGCGTCGCATCGTCGATCTTGCCGATAGAGCCGTCGATCGCCTCGACGCCGTAGCCGATCACCTGCTGCTGCGCCAGGCTCGTCCCGAGACTCTGGTCACGGTACTTCCAGGTGTCAGTAGTTGTATAAGCCATGTGTTGCCTCCTTTTCGAGTGTCACCTGGCCCCGTACCCTTTCGCTTCGAGTCGAAACGCAAATCTCCTAAGAATCCGATGAGAGTCACGTCTGTGTTGCGCTCGAAGGGGTATCTGCGTCGCGCCTTAGAGGCGAAACTCGCGGCAACCGGCGACCTTCGGTGCTGGCGCTTGCGGGAGAGTGGGCGCACCCACTCGTGCACCACTCCTCCCGCTGGCGCGTTTCGAGTGGCGAAGGACGCGGGTAGCAGGAGTGGCACATGGCCGCTGTCGTGCGCGTGCAACCCTCTAACGGCGGCTGGCAGGTCGAGGTAGGCGGTCGTAGCTTTCTCTTTTTCCATGCAACGCGACGCCGAGATCGTCGGGCGGCGCATTGCGCGGACGGAGAAGCTCGAGTTCGTGCTGCACGGCGTCGACGGCGTAGTTCGCGATCGCGTCTCGTACGGCGGAGACACGAGCCACCTGCCGGCGACTCGAGCTCTCGAGGCCTGGCCCTTGCGGTATGTCGCGGGTCTGGCGGAGCAATGAGCTCGAAGGCGGGGCGGGCCGAACTAGATCACTCGACGTCGGGCCTGGACCTCCGGCACCGTCCAGCGACCGAACTCCTCGGGTGTGAGCTTCAGCTGGTGGTACTCGTAGAGGTAGCTGTGGAGGGCCTTGCGAACCTCGTCTTCCGTCAGCGCCTGGACGGCGGCGAATAGAGCCCCCGCGTTGGGCATGTCGGTAAGCGTGTGGGTGTTGACCTGCGTGTGTGGGGCTGAGAGCCACATTTCTCTAACGAGTGGCCGGAGATCGTCCGTGACGTGCGCGAGGCGCTCTTCGACCTCCTCGTACGAGAGCTCCAAGGGATTCCGGCGGCAGGTTGTCGGGCACACTCGGATAATCGTCGGTCAGCGGTCGCAGTCAATGCGGCTACCGCTGGCGAAGCGGTCGGGCCGGTCCTAGAGCCTTTCGCTTTGGCCTAATGCCGCAACTACTTGCTGTTCTTCATCGAGCATGCTTTCTGCATCGAGCGCCTCCTCAAAAGCGCTCCGCATCTCGCGCAGATCCCGCTCTGCCTGGTGCCTCGCCCCTTCGCGCTTGAGTCCTCCGCGCGAATGCGTCGACTCGCCAAACAGAAGCGCATGGAGACTCTGCTCGGCCCTTCGGTACTGCTCTTGAAGAGTCAGTTGCCGCATGAACCGCTCGATTCCCCCTGGAGACGTCCGACAAACGACCTGCCCCAGGCGACGATAGGCGTGGCATGAGCCTCTATCTCACAACTTCTGGCCGGAGGGTCAGCGTTGACTTCCCACCTGAGCTCGCCGCATGGCCCGAGCTCGCGAAGGTCGTTGAGAACGCCCGACGCCTAGAGCGGGAGCTCCAAGAGGCTGGCACGGCCCACCTCGCAGCCCAAGCTGCGCTGGACGTCGCGATCGCGGAGGATCACGCTCGGCTCGCAGAAGCGAAGTTGAAGGGACAAAAGAAGCTGCCGGACGGCAAGGACCTCGGCCTCGCTAGAGCGGCGCTAGACGAGGCTGAGCGTCAGCGGAGCGCTGCCGAGGAGGCTCGCTCCCGAGGAGCTGAGATCGTCGTTGAGACGCTTCAGCAGCACCGTGAGGACTACGTCCCCGAGGCTGACAAGGCAGTCGCCAGTGCCCGAGTTGATGAAGCCGCCGCTCTAACCGCATACCTCGAAGCTGTCGAGCGGTGCACCCGCGCACGAGAAACGCGCGCGTGGTTGAACGGATTCCCGGAGAAGCGCGGTTACCGGCCGACCACGCCCCGGGTTTTCCACGTCGGTCGCCTTGAGCCGATCCCCTTCGACGATCTCGTCCACGGCCTCAAGGTGCGCTGCGGCCTTGCCGACCCGCCGCCGCGGACGCTCGCCGAGCAGGTCCGCGCAGCCGGTCAGACCGAGGCGACAGTGCAAACCCAGGTTTCGTGAGCACCATCGATGACGCCAATCGTCGCGCTGCAGGGCGTCACGCAGTGGTCTTTCAGGCTCCCGGCGTACCAACGCAGCTCGAAGGTCTGGACGGCGGTCAGGATGCACCGCGTCAACCAGAGCCCGTGGACATGGACAAGCACATTCGAGCTCGTGCCGGTAAGGGGCCTCAGCCGATTGGAACCGCCCCGAATGGAATCCCGCTGAGCCTCGAGTAGACCTGTCGCGCGAGGAACGCTCGGCTGTCCCAATGTGCGGGAATGTCGCTTGAGCGTAGTCGACTCGAGCGCGCTCGAGCAGCACGGGGAGGCGTCGACGGTTGTACCACCAACCCGGGTCTTCGGGCATCGACATCTTGAGATCGTCGTAGCCGTGGCGTAGGCTCGTCCGGTCAACGGACCGGGAGGAACGCTTGAGGACCTTCTACTGGGCGTGGTCGATGATTCTCTTCGCAGCGATCATCGTGCAGATCGGGCTCGCCGGCTATGGCGCGTTCTACGCGGCGAACAAGCTCGAGGACGAGGGGTCGACCATCGACGAGGACGTGTTCTTCGACGGCTTCGAGCTCCACGCGGGCTGGGGGTACCTCGTGATTCTGCTCGGGCTGCTCTTCATGGTGGTCGGGCTCATCGCCGGCGTCGGGAAGTGGCGCCTCGGTCGCCACGGCCTCCTGTTCCTGCTCCTCTTCGTCCAGCTGTGGCTCGCCTGGATCGGATTCGAGCTGCCGTTTCCGGTCGGGTTCCTCCATCCGATCAACGCCGTTCTCATTGCGGGTCTGAGCGGCTGGATCGTCTGGGACGAGTGGCAGCTGTGGCGCGCGAGGAAAGCAGGAGCCGCGACGGCGCCATCCGCGCCCGGCGTAGCTACTCCGGCTGGTTGTGGTGCTCAGCGCCGACGAGAAACGGTGTGCGTGACACCGGCGTACGCGACGTGCATGGTGAGCCCCTCCGCTGCGTGAGGGAGGTTGTGACAGTGGTCCATCCAGATCCGGGGTTGTCGGCTTGGAAGGCGACGACGTAGCGCTCGCCGGGTGACACGTTCAGGGTGTCGGACCACCAGGGGCTTCCCGTCGCCGGCACGCCATCGCGGCTCAGCACGAGGACGTGGTGGCCGTGGAGGTGCATCGGGTGGACGACGTTCGTCTCGTTGACGATCGTGATCTCGACGAGGTCGCCCTTCTCGACGACGAACACGGGCACGTCCGGGATAGATCCCTCCGTTGATCGCCCACTGCCGTCCGGGACGCCCGTCGAAGAAACCCGGCTTGCGCGTGACTTTTAGCTCGAAGCGGCGGTCGAATGCGGTCTTCAGGTCGAAGGGGGTCGGGGCCGGGCTGCCGTAGGCGAGCGGGTCGAACTTGTCCACCGGCACCAGCTCGGCCGCTGCGGGGCTCGGTGCGGGCTCAGTCCGAGCCCGACATCGGATTCCTCGATCGCGAGCCGCACGGACCGAGGTGGTTGCACGAAGCCGATGTCGACGCGTCCACCAGCGGCGATCGGAAGCGAGACGTTCTCGAGCTCGGTCGGCTCGTTGAGCTCCGTGCCGTCAACTGCGAGTACCCGGAACGGCGTGCCCGAGAGCGTGATGCTCTGGCCAAAGCTGTCCGTGTTGACGAGCCGGAGCCGAACCGGCGTCCCCGCCGCGATTCGTCGACGGCCCGACGAGTCGTCTCGGTTCAGGGTCGGAATGCCGTCGAACGTGTGCACGACAACGGCGAAGTCGACTCCCGGATGTTGTGTGCGGGGCTCGATGACGAACACGCCGAAGAGGCCCCGCCGGACTTCCTTCGATGAGACCTGGTGGGTGTGGTACCAGAACGTCCCGACCTGCTCGGCCCTGAAGCGATACGTGTAGCGCTCACCCGGAAGGACGGCGTTCTGCGTGACCCCGGCCACCCCGTCCTCGGCGTTCGGGACGTCGACGCCGTGCCAGTGAATGGTGACGCCGGCCTCGACGTCGTCGTTGTCGAGTACCACCGCGACGTCGTCACCCTGCTGCACGCGGAGCTCAGGGCCCGGCGAGGTGCCGTTGAAGGTGAGGCGCGTCGATCGTTCGACCGGACGCGAGGCGGACCGTGGCGTGCTTCGCCCTCAGCGTGAACTGTGCGTCCGGATCCTCCACCGGAGCACCGCGGATATCGCTGACGCTGAGCCCCGCTCGTCGCCGTGCCCAACGTGCGACGAGGGCTCGGAGCCTCCGCCGAAGTCGTGCGTCCCGTACGACATGACGCTGTAGGTCTCCGGGATGCGGCTGTCCCACCAAGCATTCCCGATGAGGGCGAACACGCCGATAAGCACGGCGACGCCGACGACCGCGGCGACTCGTAGTGCGAGGCGACTCGTCATGCCGGGTGCAATCGTCGCACGCAGCCGGAACTCGGGGAGCTCGTCCATTAACAGCACGTCGCGATGAGCGAGCGTCCTGTCCCTTGATGGTGCGAACCGGGAGGCGGTGGCAGTTGAGGTCGCGTTCTGGCGGTGACCTCCGCGACGTAGAGCGATCCGAAACCCCCGCCAGCCCCATTTTCGCGAACCAAGTCCGACTCTGGAGGCGGACGGGTGGTTACTTCGTCGGCGTGAGCCGGAGCTGAACCGCCTTTCGAGACTGCGCCATGGGAGCAAGCGGCTGACTCTCCACAGCTCTCGCGTCGCCGATGACCATCGTGGGCTCTTCATCGATCATTCCCGGACTGAGGCGGAGCAAGTAACGAAGTCGGCGCAGATCCCTCAACGCCAATCGGTACGTGGCCGGAGACTCGCGGTAGAAGCTCCGCTCGTGCGCATCAGCCAGATTCGCATACGACCCCGGACGCAAGCTGAGGGTTGCGACCGCCTCGCGTACTGCGGCTCCCGGCACTAAACCGACCGACGGGGCAGCCGAAGCGGATCGTTCGCCCGGCCGGTGGTGAGATTCCTCACCGTCTACTGAGTGCTGCGGCGCTAGAGGGCCTGCGCGAGGTAATTCGTCACCATGAGCCAGAACTCAAGGCAGATGAACATGATGAGGAGCAGACCCCAGTTCCAGGGAGGTCCAGCTACACGCGTTTCCGCAGCGCGACGATGTCTGGCCACCATCAGCGGCCGGATCGTTTCACACTGCCCGGACGGGTGCGTCAGTTACTTCGTGACCCAGGCGAACCCGATGAACAACGTCAGGACCACGGCACCCAGGATCCACAACAGCATTCCGAAACCTCCCCCAGTTCCCCTGACACGAAACTTGCTACCCGTTCCTACTCGTTGACCTTACTTACGGTTTGTCTCGGTGCAACCCGGACGGAGCGGCGCCGCTGCCGCCACGCCGCACGCGCCGCCGTCATTCGGGTTCGTTCTTTCCCCCGTCCACTAGGCGCTCTGGGGCCGGGAGTTCTTGCGCTCCGAGATGAAGGCCAGGCCCCGGTCTTTTTTGGGCCTCCGAGCAGCGTGACCCCGCCCTGAATCCTTTCTCCCCCCGATGTTGGAGGAGCAACGCACGGGGGAACGAAGCCACCCCTGCCGGGCTAGCTTGCGTCCTCCGCTTTCCCTCTCCCCTGAGGAGGAGTTACGCGAGCGGCCCGGTGTTCGGATTGATTCGTCGTGAAAAAGACCTGTAGCCGCTGCGGTCTCCAGTTCTATGCGAGCCACGGGAACCAGCGCATCTGCGGAACCTGCCGAGCGCGGCGTCCGACGTCTCTGCGGTTCGGGGTGACGCGCACCTTCGGGGAACGTCGCTGCGATTGCTGCTGGCGCGACTTCCTGGCCGCTCGGTGAACCAGAGGTTCTGCTCGGCGGCGTGCCGGCGTCTCGGCCGGCGACAAGCGGAGGCGGTGTACGCGACCACCGCCCACCGGGGAACGCGCAAGCGCTGGACTCGGCCGTGGCATCAGGCCTGGTCCGATGCGCCCGCGGTGGCGCGTGCCGGCGCGCGGAAGTTCTTGACGGCGAGCTCGTCGGCGGCTTCATCCATCCCGGCGAGCGTTGGCACCTCGGCCACCCCTACGGTGAATCGGCCGGAGGTCCTGAGCACGTCGCCTGCACACGGCGGCTCCTTCGCGCCTTGAGCACGAGCGCAGCGATGACGGTGGTGGTGATGTGGGGCTCGCGTGCGCCGGCCATTTCAGTCGGCTACGGGGAGCCGATGTGGCCGGGCGATTCGGGATTTAGCGTGATAGGAAGACGTTCCAGATTCGGACCGCTACCCGAAGGGGTCTCCGTCGCCCATCTGGGCTGCCTGCTCGACGACCATCCAGAGCTCGGGCGCGGTCTCGACCTCGCTCGCGAGCACGGCGTCGCGAGCCTCGACGAGAACGGCGAGTGGGTCGCCGGCGAGCTCGAGGACGACTAGGCGGCGAGCTTCCGCCGTAGGCGCCAGAGCGCGACCTGTAACGCCTTCTCGTCGGGCCGCGATTGCCCACCGATGGGGCCCGCCGCAAGCACGACGGGCCCCGGATCGTTGATCAGCAGAAGACTGAAAGGAAAAACGCGCGGTCGGTAGCTACTCCGGCACTGTCCTGGGTAACGACCAGGACTCCGGCGGGAACAGCCACCACCTGGCCGGCCGTGATCTGGCCGGCAGCGACTCCGGTGGGTAGGTCCGCCGATTGTCGCCTGATAGATGCACGGCGTAACGTCCTGATTGAAGATCACGCGGTACTGCCCGGTCGTGACCTTGAGGGCCGACGCCACACCCTTGTTGCGCACAAGCGTGCCCGTAGTGTCCACCGATGCCCAGAGCGACGTTGCCGCCGCGCCCGCTGGGCCTGCCGGGCCCGCGGTACCTGCCGCGCCGGCCGGACCGGCCGGACCTGCGGGACCTGCGGGACCCCTAAGACCACGCGGCCCGCGTGGACCCCGTGGACCCCGTGGACCCCGCTGAGACTCACTTCCTGCTATAGCCGGACCCGCCGTCACGTCGCTCCCGCCGCTTGACTGCGGACTGACGGAGCCGGCTGCGAGGCCGGTGCCTCCGAGAGAGAACACGAGTGCGACGCATGCAATGACCGTCGCGGGTGAGGGGATGAGGCGTCCGAGATCGCGCATCGAGACCTCCTGTTCTGTTGTGAGACGATTTCCATGTACCGACGGCACTCGGGCGTGCCCGAATCGAGCGTTTCCGAAACCTCGCCGTGCAGAAGGTCGAGGCTTCAAGCCGGTGATGCAGGAGTGAGTCACGTGCCGCGGTCGCCGCGGTACGTCGAGCGCTCGACGAGCTCGAGGTAGTCGTGGACCGTGACCAGCGGCCGGCTGTACCCCTCGAACACGACAACCGGCAGCGCGCGGAAGACGGCGTCGACGGCACGGCGCTCGAGCCCGAGCTCGCGCAGGTCGGTACGCGAGAGCAGCCATTTGCGGGGTGGGTCCGAATCCCGTATGGGCCTTTGAGGGGTGCGTGGCCAAGTGGATTTCGCTTAGCTATGCGGTCCTGGTGTGCAAGGAGTGTCCTGAATGCTCCTGTGGTGCACGCCCCGGTGCTCACCCAGGGAGGGGACATTGCCGATTCGGTCTGGAGGCTAGGCGTCGTGCTCGCGGAGGAGCTCCGCCGCCTTGGGCCGTGCGCGGTAGGTCTCGCGGGATACGACGTCCCCTCGGCGGCAGTCTGGGCAGAGGGGGGCGGTGCCGCGGTTGCGGAAGGCGACGGTCCGCAATCCGAGACACGAGGGGCAGCGGACGAGCGCCAGTTGTTCGGGCAATCGGGATGCCGATAGGGTCACGCATACTCAACCATGGAGGCCGCTATGAGCATCGTTGTGCGTTTCAATCCCACGAACGTCGACAGAGCGAAGTACGACGAAAGTGTGCGGCGCCTCGAAGCGGCCGGACTGTGGCCTAATCCCCCAGGTCTCGAGATGCATGTTGCATTCGGAGATGAGGACAACATGCGCGTCAGCGAGATTTGGTCCTCGAAAGAGCAGTTCGAGGCGTTCGGTGAAGGCCTGATGCCGATCTTGTCGGACGTCGGTATCGACTTCTCCGGCGAACCCGAGGTGTTCGAGGTTCAGAACCTCGTCAGGTAGAAGTGACCTGCGGCGTCGTGAAGGTCCGCTCCGGCGGGCCGTCCGACCGTGCCAATTGTTCGCGGCTCGGCCCGTGTCCTCGCCTCCGCGACCGCCACCTCGCCGCGTACCCGTTAGCTCTCGGTGGTTGGCGATCCGTGGGCGAGGATCGGCGAGGACGTGGCCCAGCGGAACCTCAGTGTGACGGCGGACACGTATACGCACGTGCTCAGCGACGAGACGGAACTCAACTACCAGGAAATGCTCGTGCTTTCACTCGCCGATTGACCCGATGATCGGCGCTTTCGCAATGAGATCTCGATGGTGCTCCGCATCACGCCGCGCCTCAGATTCAGTCAGAAACCCGTCGGGATGCTTGCCGATCATGGTCCCGTAAGCGTTGACGAGGTACCACCGATATTCGCCGTCCCGGTCCCGTCGAACGTGGAACCGGATGAGATCCGGTTGGGGAGACGCAGCGCTCATCTCGCGATAGCGACAGGTCGCGAAAGCTGACCGCACGGGCTCGCACGGTGCACCCCATGCACACCTGGGACGCAGAAAATAGCCGATAGCAGGGACGTTTGAACCACGTATGGACCTTTCGAGACCCCCGTCGCTAATGCGGAACCCCGCATGGTTATGCGGGTCAAGCGTGCCGGGACTGTCGGAGATGTGCGTACCTGCTCGCACCGGTGCTCCCACGGTAGTACCGTCGTTCGTATGGAAGACGCTGACCGCGACGTGCTCGAGTTCATCGGCGACGAGGGGAAGACGGCCGAGCAGGTTGCCGGACGCTTTCCAGCGTTCGACGTAGAGCGGCTCGTCCGAGCCGAACTCGCTCGGCCGCGGCGGACGACGCAGTCGCGTCGCGCTCCGCTGGCGCCCGACCCCACGTTCTACGTGCTCACGTCTCGCGGAGCCGAGGCGATCGGCCTCGACCCGCACACGCTGCACTCGGCGTAGCGACCGAGCCACGGAACGCCGACGCCCTATCTTCCGAAGAAAGCACGGTGGAGCTGTCGAGACTGGGAGGACGAGAGCCGCGACTTCGACAGCGCCTCCACTGCTTCGTCCGCGACCTTCCGCTGCTCTGGCGGGAGAGGCGGCACGTCGCGGCCCCAGCTCAGACGAGCGCGAACATTCGCGTCGATCCTTGCCCTCTCACGCGTGACCTCGTCGGCGAGACGGTGCAGATCACGCACCTGCTCGAGCAACGTCTCGAAATGCTCATCGCTGATTCCCACGGCCATACGGTTCTACCGCGTTACGCGAGCCCCTCCCGCACGCGCCCTCGTGCTCTCAAGCGTGGGGTCACGGCGGGCGGTCGTTTCTTTGGGAGGAACCTCCAGAGGACGGGTCCGCCCGCCGCAGCATGAACACTCTTACACATCCGAGCCGAGCGCAGCGACCTGCGTTGCGCTCAGTCGGGCGAGCTCCTCGCGCCTATGCGGAGCGCGAGCGCGAGGCGAGATGGCTCGGCTGAGAAGGCTCGTTCGAGGGATATGCACTGACCCGTGAGGGGGATACCGTGTGATGAACGCGCTGGACACAAGGGGAGGAGAAAGCGCCTCGCTCATTGCGGGGCGCAACTGGGATGAATACGACAAAGCTGATTGCTCACTGGACCATGAGCGGAGCTCGCCGCGATGTCGACGGTCGCTTTCGAGCGACCGATGACATAGGCGCAGTGATCGCAGGCAACGAACCAACGCCCGAGCCAGGGGCGGCTGCAAGCTCGTTCCTGATCAAGGGAGCGGACGAGGACAGCTGGCAACTACTCGCGCAAGGGGAGAATCGCCGTGTATAGCGCGTGGACAAGGCAGCACGACGTCGCGGATGATGCGTGCCCGGAGTGCCAGGGATCGTGCTACGTCCCCGCCCCCATCCACGGGGAGCGCATGGTGGACGAGTGCCGGGAGTGCAAGGGCACAGGCAAGGCCGCAACGAAGAAGGCTGCGTGACGTCGCCGGTCAGCTGAGCCCCTGCGGCGAGCGTCCGATGACCGAACGCCGATGGGCGCCGGGCGAGGGGAGGTGGCGGGACGATGCGCCCTTCATGCCCAGACTTCCCGCTCGGCGTCGAACTGGAGTGTTCGTCCGCCGCGAGGACGCCGACGGTTTCGTCGCGGAGATGCTCGGCGACGAGCCCGAGATCGAGGCGAAGCTCAGGATCTAAGCGCGAGCTCGAGGCGCGAGCGACGCTCGAACGCTAGAAGCGCAGTCGCTCTTAGCCGACGGCCGACGCGAGTGCGCTCCGCACGAGCGGGAGACTCTGCTCATAGCGTTCACGCAACGCATCCGAATCCGCCCTGTCGGCGCTGACGGTGAGATCCGCGACCATCACCAGTCGCGTGGTGTCGCCAGCGACTCCTGGTGCGCCGCAGATGCGCCTGACGTAGTCCGTGTAGGTCTCGCCACTCCGGCGTGTCAAGACGTCGATCACTTCGCACTCGAACGGATCGACGCCCGACCGTGCGAGATCGTCGATCGTCCACTCCGTGTCCTCGAGCATGTCATGGAGGACCGCGGCACTCATCGCACCTGGTGTCGCGGTGCGACCGAGGGCCTGGGCGACGTTGATGCCGTGCGCGAGGAACAGGCCTCCCGAGCGATCGCGGCTCGCTCCGTAAACGCGAGCAGCGAACACCACGGCGTCAGCAAACTCCACGCGCAAACGCTATGCGCGGGCGGTTGCCGAGATACCCCCGTACGGGGGCACTGGCCAGCTCCGACTCTGACACGTGCGTCCTCCGTGCGGTTCGAGGAGCGGGAGCTCGAGGGCGGGCGGAACCCAGCTGCCGAGACGGAGCGGCGCGCCCGCTCACCGGCGGCCCGCGGACGACTCAGCCGTCGGTCGGCTTCTTCGGCTTCGGCGTCGCGACGACAGGATCGCGAGCGTCTTCTTCGCCTTCACGCCGAGTGCGTCGGTCGCCTCGAACGTCACCCGGTAGCGGCCCGGGCGCGTCGGGATCCCGAAGAGCAGGCCGGCCGAGCGGTCGAAGCGGATGCCGCGAGGCAGCGGCCCGCGGACGATCTTCCACGTCGCGGCAGGACGCCGCCGACGCGTCGCGAGCTTCGCCTGGTAGTAGAAGCCCTGCCGACCTTGCCGGGACGGAGGAGCAGCGTCGAGATCGCGAGCTTCTCGGCGACGATGATGCGCGCCGGATAGTTGGCGACGCGGCCTTCGGTGTCGGTGACGGTCGCCGTGAAGCGATAGACGCCCGCGGTCGTCGGGGTCCCGGCGATCGCGCCGTCCGTCAGAGTCGAGCCCCGGCGGGAGCGCGCCGCTCGTGAGCGACCAGGTGTACGTGCCGGTGCCTCCCGTCGCGGCGAGCAGCGCGTCGAAGGGCACGCTCACCTCAGCCGACCGCGCGGCGGGCCGGCCGTGAACGGCTCGGTTCCGAGGATCCCGACCGGCTCGCGAACGACGATCGCGAGCGCCTTCGTGTCGGTGCGCGCGTCGCCGTTCATCTTGGCGAGCACCTGGAAGTCGAACTGGCCGGCCGCCGTCGGCGTGCCGGAGATCAGGCCCGGTCGACGCGTCGATTGCGAGACCGGGCGGAAGCGCGCCGGAGCTGATCGACCATGTCTTCGGCTCGGCGACGGTCGCCGTCATCTGGAGCGAGTACGGCGTCCCCGCCGTTCCCGGCGTCGTCGACTCCGGCCCGATCGTGAGCTTCGCGAGCCCGGACGATCTGATCGAGATCATGAATCGGTCGTCCGACGGATTCTTGACACATGCCGGCGGTGCTCTGGTCGAATAGTCGTCGACCTTGAGGTAGAAGCCAGAAGCGTAGCCCTGCCTGCGTCGGCGTTCCCCTGATGCTGCCGCTGTCGGTGTCGAGGCTCAGGCCGGGCGGAACTGAACCGTTCCCGCGTACCACGTGTCGTGCACCGGGCGCAGACCGCGTCCTCGTCGCCAGCGGTCGAACTGTGATCGAGTACGGCTGCCCCGTCGTGCCGGTCGGACAGACGCCGGGTCCTCGCCCTTCGGGCACATCCGCTGAGTCGTGCGAAGTTGCCGGCGGACGCGCCGGAGACGAGCCCGAGCGGACGCGCGGCCGCGAGGACGACGAGGAGGAGGAGGCGCTTCAGTCCCACCGGCGCGCCAAGGTAGCAGACCTGTCCGACGGGGACGAGGACTTGTTAGGAGACTGAAAGCACGACGAGCTCGGCGACGCAGACGGGCTTGTCGACGCCGTCGCACTCGACGGTCGCCTCGATCGTCGCGCGTGCACCACGGACCGTCGCTTCGACATCGAGCACGCGGAACCGCCCGCGGACCCGGCCTCCGGACGGAACCGGCGCCGGGAAGCGGACGCGGTTCGTCCCGTAGTTCACCGCCATCGGCCGTCCGGCGGGAGCACCTCGTAGAGCATCGGAACGCAGAGCGAGAGCGTGAGGAAGCCGTGGGCGATCGTCGTGCCGAACGGCCCCTCGGCGGCGCGCTCCGGGTCGACGTGGATCCACTGCGGGTCGTCGGTCGCCGCTGCGAAGGCGTCGATGCGCTCCTGCGTCACCTCGATCCACGACGTCGGGCCGAGCTCGACGCCGACGAGGTCGCGGAGCCCGCTCACTGCGCCGCCTCCGCTCCCGCGCGCAGCCGCGCGAGCGACGTCTCCTTGCCGAGGAGCTCGAGGCTCTCGTAGAGGCCGGGCGACACGCGCGAGCCCGTGACGGCGACGCGGATCGGGAGGTACACCGTGCGCGGCTTCTCCCCCAGGTCGTCGCAGAGCTGCTTCAGCGCTGCCTCGATCGCCGCGGCGTCCAGGGATCGACGGCGTCGAGCGCAGCCGCGGCCGCGTCGAGGATCCGGGCGTCGAGCAGCGACGGGTCCGGCTCGACGTCGTGGAAGAGGAAGCCCGCGAAGCCGGCGAACTCGTCGAGCCGCGCCGATCTTCTCCTGGACGATCGGCGCCGCCGCGCGCACGCGGTCCTCCGGCCAGTCGATGCCCTGCTCGCGGAGGTACTCGACCAGGCGCGTCGCGTACTCGTCGGGGGCGAGCGCGCGCAGGTACACGCCGTTCATCCAGTCGAGCTTCGCGTAGTCGAACGTCGCCGGGCTCGAGCCCGACGCGCTCGAGCGAGAAGCGCTCGATCAGCTCGTCGGGCGACATGATCGTCGTCTCGCCGTCCGGCGCCCAGCCGAGGAGCGCGAGGAAGTTCATGAGCGCCTCGGGGACGTAGCCGGCGTCGCGGAACTCGTCGACGGACACGGCGCCATGGCGCTTCGAGAGCTTCTTGCCGTCCGCGCCGAAGACGTTCGGCACGTGGGCGTAGACGGGCGGCTCCGCTCCGAGCGCGCGCAGCACGTTGATCTGCTTCGGCGTGTTCGAGACGTGGTCGTCGCCGCGGATGACGTGCGTGATCCCGTCGAGCCAGTCCTCGAGCGGCGACGCGAAGTTGTACGTCGGCCTCCCGTCCGAGCGCACGAGGACGAGGTCCTCGAGCTCGGCGTTCGGCACCTCGATGCGGCCCTTGATCGCGTCGTCCCAGCCGGTGGCTCCCTCGTCGGGCATGCGGATGCGGATCGCGCCCTCGTCCTCGTACGCCGTCCCCTCCGCGACGAGCCTGCTCGCCTCCTCCTTCGCGCGCTCCATGACGTCGAGCTGGAACGTCGTCTCGCCGTCCCACTCGATCCCGAGCCAGCGCAGCGAGCGCTCGATCTGCTCGACCGACTCCTCGACCTCGCGGCTCGTGTCCGTGTTCTCGATCCGCAGCAGGCACTCGCCGCCGCGCCCGCGCGCGAAGAGCCAGTTGAAGAGGAACGTGCGCACGCCGCCGATGTGGAGGAGCCCGGTGGGCGACGGGGCCATGCGGACGCGGACGGTCACGGCGGCAGTAGCGTCGCCGCATGCTCTTCGGCGCCCACGTCTCCGCCGCCGGAGGCATCTCGAAGGCGATCGACCGCGTCGAGGAGATCGGCGGCAACGCCGTCCAGGTCTTCACGCAGAGCCCGCGGATGTGGCGAGCCGACGGCGCACACGCCCGAGGAGGTCGCGCGCTTCCGGACGCGGCGCCGCCAGGCGCGCGTCAAGGCCGTCTCCTGCCACGCCCTCTACCTCGTCAACCTCGCGAGTCGCGATGCCGCGGTACGCGAGAACTCGCTCGCTGCGCTCCGCGCGACGATGGAGACCGCGCGACGCGATCGGCTCCGAGGCGGTCGTCTTCCACGTCGGCTCGCACCTCGGCTTCGGGTTCGACGAAGCCGTCGCGCTCGTCGAGCCCGCGCTTCGCGAGCTCCTCGAGCTGACGACCGACGACCTCTGGCTGTGCATGGAGAACGCCGCCGGTGCAGGCGGGACGATCGGCCGCTCGATCGCCGAGCTCGCCGCGCTCGCCGACGCCGTCGGATCGCCACCCGCGGCTCGGCGTCTGCCTCGACTCGTGCCACTGGTGGGCGTCGGGCGTCGACGTCGTCCGATCCCGCCGCGCTCGACGCCGCGCTCGAGGAGCTCGACGACCGCGATCGGGCTCGACCGCCTCCGCGTCCTCCACGTGAACGACTCGCAGACGCCGCTCGGCTCGAACCGCGATCGCCACGAGCTCGTCGGGCAAGGGCTCATCGGCGACGGGCTCGCGACGTTCCTCGGCCACCCGCCTTCGCCGGGCTGCCCGGCGATCACCGAGACGTGGGAGGACAAGGGCGACGCGACCGAGGATCTCGACCGCATGCGCGCGCTCCGGCGACGCGGCCAGCGACGGCTGGGCGCGACGCCGGCTCGCTCAGTCGGCGATAGTCGCGAAGACGCGGAAGGTCGCGCGCTCGCGCGGAAGCTCGTGGAACTCGGGAATGCGACAGCCGAGGTCGTCCTCGCGGTGCGGGTACGTCCCGACGACCTCGACCTCGCACATCGGCAGCGGCGCGCGGCGCGCACGGACGGCACCGAAGCCGCCGCGGCCCGACTCGGCCTCCTCGAGCAGGTCGAGGTCGATCTCGACGTCGTAGATCTTCTGCATGCACCCGACGTACGTGTGCCCCCACGCCTCGTACGCGTAGACGAACGGGCACGCCATGCGGAGGCACGCGCCGGGGTAGACGACCTTCTCGCAGTGGACGTCGCAGTGGCGGCACGCCACCTCGTCCTGGATCCGGAGCGGGAGCTCGACCCCTGCTGGAGCTTCTTGCACGACCCGATTGTGTTCACCGTTCGTCACCCGCCGCAAGTCTTGACAAACAGGCGGTTTTCAGGCAGTGGCGACAGGCGCGCCGTCCGCGATGGCCGCGCGGCGGACGGTCTGTAGCCTTCTCCGGCCGTGGTACGCGAAGTCCTCTTCGCGGTCGCTCGCGCTCGCGCCGCTCACGATCGCGCTGCACTACCTCGTGCATCCGCCGGAGACGCTCGAGTTCGTGCTCGCGGCGCTCTCGCTCATCCCGCTCGCGTGGCTGATCGGCGAGGCGACGGAGCACGCCGCCGAGCACACCGGGCCTGGGATCGGCGGCTTCCTCAACGCGACGTTCGGCAACGCGCCCGAGCTCATCATCGCGCTGATCGCGGTGAACGACGGTCTCACGGAGGTCGTCCGCGGCTCGCTCACGGGAAGCGTGATCGGGAACCTCCTGCTCGTCCTCGGCGCCGCGCTCGTGGCCGGTGGTCGCGGAAGGCTCGATCGCTACTCGAGCTTCCTCTCGTTCGGGCTGATCGCCTTCGCGACGCTGCTCTTCCTCATCCCGTCCGTCCCCGGCTGGGACGGCGACCCGGACACGGACGAGCTGGCGCAGGTGTCCGCGGCGATCTCGATCGTGCTCCTGATCGTCTACGTCGCCGTCACCTGGTACTCGCTGCGGCGGCACAGCACGCTGCACGTCGCGTCCGACGAGGAGATCAAGGGCTGGTCGCTGCGCGCAGCGCTCGGCGTGCTCGCCGTCGCGACGGTCGTGACGGCGTTCGTCGCGGAGATCCTCGTCGGCTCGCTCGAGGTGTTCGCCGAGAAGGTGGGGCTCAGCGAGTTCTTCGTCGCGGCGGTCGATCGTCGCGATCGTCGGGAACGCCGCCGAGCACGGCGGCGCCGTCGTCGTCGCGTACCGCGGGAAGATCGCGCTCGCCGGCGAGATCGCGCTCGCGTCGGCGGCGCAGGTCGCGGTCTTCCTCATTCCGGCGGTCGCGCTCCTCTCGTGGCTCATCGATCCGCTCTCGCTGAGCTTCCGGCCCGTCGAGATCGCCGCGCTCGCCGGCTCCGTCGTGTTCACGACGATCGTGCTCTTCGGCGGCCACTCCAGCCGCGCGCGCGGCGCGCTCCTGCTCGCCGGCTACGGCGTCGTCGTCGTCGCGTTCTTCCTCGCCGGCGACCGCTGACGTGCCGTCCTCGAGACGCTGCGCGCCGAGATCGCCGGCGTTCCGGCGTTCGTGGTACCCGACGGCCCGCGCGTCCCCGTCGTCGGGTTGACGTTCCGCGTCGGCCGGCCGACGAGACCGCGGCGACCTCGGGCCTCACCCATCTCGTCGAGCACCTCGCACTGCCGGCGACGACTGCGACGCGGTTCGACTTCAACGGGACCGTCGACACGTTGTTCACGTCGCTGTTCGCGAGCGGCGACCTCGACGACCTCCGCGAGTTCGTCGCCACGACGAGCGGGTTGCTCCGGAACCTCCCCGAGGAGCGATTCGAGACCGAGCGCAGGATTCTCGTCGCGGAGGAGAGCACGCGGAGCACCGGGGGCGCACGTCAGGCTCTCGCCCTCCGCTTCGGCCCCGTGGGACACGGTCTGCCCGGCTACTTCGAGTACGGGCTGCGGCGGGCGGAGTGGCCGGAGGTCGCGAGCTGGGCGTCGACGCGGTTTACGACGGCCAGTGCCGCTTTCTGGCTCTCCGGGCGACGATCGACGACCTCGGCCTCGGGGTCGAGCTCCCCGGCGGAGGACGCCGCGAGGAGCCTCCGCTCCCACGCGAGATCGACGACCTCTCGACGCCGGCCGTCTACGCCGCGGGCTCCAGCGTCGGCGTCTGTCTCTCGCTCCTCGCCGACCGGCGCGCCGCGACACGCATGGCGCTCGACATCTACGCGGACGCGCTCCGCGAGCGGCTTCGTTACGAGCTCGCGCTCTCGTACCGATCGAGCACGACCTCCATGCGTTGACTGCGGATGTCTCGCACCTCTGCGTCACTGCCGACGTCGCCGACGAGCACATCGCCACCTGGCTCGAGGAGGCGACGACGATCCTCGAGCAGCTCGCCGGGGACGGACCGAGCGAGGACGTGCTCGCGCGGACGAAGGCCCGCTACCGGCGCTACGACCGCGACGAGCCGGCAGCCACTGGCTGGGCGGCGATGTGCGCGGAGTGGGAGCTCGTCGGGCGCCCGGTCCCGGCCCACGCCGACCACGCGGCCGAGTACGACGCCGTGACCACCGAGGCCGTCGCGCAGGCCCTCGACGGCATGCGCGCGTCGCTCCTCGTTCTCGGCCCCGACGGGACCCCGGTGCCGGCGGGCTTCGCGGAGTACCCCGTCTACTCGTCGGCTCGTCTCGACGGGCGGCGGCACCGTCCCGCAAGCCGCGCGACCGCATGCGGCGACATCTCCGCGACGTGGAGCTCTTCTCGTCGCAGGACGGTGTCGCGAGCGTGAGCGAGGCCGGCTGGGTGACGGCGCCCTACGAGAGAACGGTCCTCTGCATCAGAGGCGAGGATCAGCGCACTTTGCTCACCGACGACGGCTTCTTCCTTCCGATCTTCGCGAGCGCGTGGACGCACGGATCCGAGCTCATCGACGAGATCGATCGTGCGATTCCGGCGGAGCTCGTCGTCCCCGACTGGCCCGCCGCCCGACCCTTCGGCGACTGCGGTGCACGAGCTGGCACGCTCGACCTTCAGGCGAACGTGGCTCGTCTCCGAGGAGCTCGAGCTGCTCCCCGCGCTCCTGGAGGAGGGTGAAGAGTTGCTCGTCCTCGCAAAGGCGTCGCGTGGCTGGAACCTCGGGCTCCTCGCGCTGACCGACTGGAGGCTGCACTTCGTGTACGGGGACGGGTCGAAGCATTCGTTCGTCGGTGGATCGCGAATCGGTCAGCGCGACCGCGAAAGGATCGACCCTGACGCTGGATCTCGGCGACGAGTCGGTGAAGCTCACGGACGTCGAACCGAAGGGCAAGGCGGACGAGCTCGCCCGGATGCTCGACGACGTGCGCTAGAGAAGCGCGGCCGGAATCCGCTCGGAGGCGAGCGCGATGTCCTCGTCCGTGACGTCGAGGTGCGTGACGGCGCGCAGCACGCGTCGGATGGGGCGTCGCCGACAGCCCGACGCCGGCGGCCTGCAGGCGCGAGAGCGCTTCGGGCCGGTCGAGGCCAGAGGCGCGAGGTCGATCTGCACGAAGTTCGTCTCGACCTGCTCGAGATCGACGGGCAGGCCGGCGCGCGTGGAGCGCCTCGGCGAGCGTGCGCGCGCGGGCGTGGTCCTCGGCGAGCCGCTCGACGTGGTGATCGAGCGCGTAGAGCCCGGCCGCCGCCACGATCCCCGCCTGACGCATCGCGCCGCCGAAGAGGTGCTTCTCGCGCCACGCGCGATCCATCAGCTCGCGTGAGCCCGCGAGGAGCGCGCCGAGCGGGCAGCCGAGCCCCTTCGAGAGGCAGAGCGTCGACCGTGTCGAAGCGGCCTGCGATCTCCGAGGGCGCGACGCCGAGCGCGACCGACGCGTTGAGGAGGCGCGCGCCGTCGAGGTGGACGGCAAGCCCGAGCTCGCGCGCGGTGGCGACCGCGTCGTCGAGATCGCCGAGCGGCCAGACGCGGCCACCCGAGGCGTTGTGCGTGTCCTCGAGCGAGAGGACCGCGGCACGCTGATCCGCCACCTTCGAGCTCGGCTCCGCGGCGCGCCGGATCTGCTCGGGTGAGAGACGCCCGCGATCGCCGGGCAACCCGAGCGTCATGAGCCCGGCATGCGCGGCCGCGCCGCCGTACTCGTAGATGACGACGTGCGCGTGCTGCTCCGCGATGAGCACGTCACCCGGACGCGAGTGGAGCTTGAGCGCGATCTGATTCGCCATCGTCGCGGTCGGGACGAAGATCGCCGCCTCGTGTCCGAGGAGCGCCGCCACGCGATCCTGCAGCGCGTTGACCGACGGATCCTCGCGCTTCTGCTCGTCGCCGACGACGCCTCGGCGATGGCGCGGCGCATGCCCGTCCGTCGGCTTCGTCGCCGTGTCCGAGCGCAGGTCGATCACGGGCGAGACGCTACCGTCAGACGCATGGATCTCGCCCTGCTGGAGAGGACGCTCGACCGAGCGGGGCGAGCCTGCCTACCGCGCACGCCAGGTGTGGGAGTGGACGGCTCGGGGCGCCGCGTCGTACGACGACATGACGACGCTGCCGAAGGCGCTGCGCGCGACGCTCGTCGAATCGGTGCCGTTCTCGACGCTCGAGGTCGTCGACCGAGCGCGAGTCGAAGGACGGCACGGCCAAGACGCTCTTTCGCACGGCCGACGGCCATCCGGTCGAGGCCGTGCTCATGCGCTACCGCGACGGACGCCGCTCGCTGTGTCTCTCGTCGCAGTCCGGCTGCCCGCTCACGTGCACGTTCTGCGCGACGGGTGCGATGCGGTTCGGGCGAAACCTGACCGCGTGGGAGATCCTCGACCAGGCGCTCCACTTCCGGCGGCAGGAGCCCGTGAACCACGCCGTGTACATGGGGATGGGCGAGCCGTTCCTGAACTTCGACGAGGTGCTCGCCTCGGCGCGCCGCCTCCCCGACCTCGGGATCACCCCGCGCCGCACGACGATCTCGACCGTCGGCTGGATGCCCGGACTGACCCGGTTCGTCGACGAGGTCGACCAGCCGATCCGCCTCGCACTCTCGATCCACGCCGCCGATCCTCGGAAGCGCTCCGAGCTCATGCCCGTGAACGACCGCTATCCGCTCGCCGACGTGCTCGCGGAGTGCCGCCGCTACGTCGAGCTGCGTCGCCGGAAGGTGTTCGTCGAGTACGTCATGCTGGCGGGCGTGAACGACTCTCCGGCGGATGCGCGCGAGCTCGCGGCGCGTGCTCGACGGTCGATGCCTTCAAGGTCAACCTCATCCCGTACAACCCGACCGGGCTCTACGACGGCTCGTCGCGCGAGACGATCGAGCGGTTCAAGGCAGTGCTCGCGCGGGCGCGGATTCCCGCGACGGTGCGGCTCACGCGCGGCCGGGACATCGAGGCTGCCTGCGGGCAGCTGGCGTCGGTGCGCTGATGGAGCGCGTGACCGGGATCGGCGGCGTCTTCTTCCGCGCTCGCGACCCGCAGGCGCTGGCCGCCTGGTACGAGGAGCACCTCGGTGTTCCGCGGCAGGGCGACGAGACGTACGCGATCTTCCCCGAGAGCCGCAACGCCGTCTGGTCGACGTTTCCGGAGGACACCGACTACTGGCCTCCGGCGAAGCAGGGGATGGTCAACTACACGGTCGGCGATCTCGACGCGATGCTCGCGCAGCTCCGAGCTGCCGGCATCGAGGTCGACGAGAGGATCGAGGTGCTCGACGGGATCGGGCGCTTCGGCTGGGCGGTCGACCCCGAGGGCAATCGCTTCGAGCTCTGGGAGCCGCCCCGGCAGAATCTCGATGAGGAAGTCGAACGCGACCGGCCGCGAAGCGGCCGCTTCAGGGATCTTCGCGCGCACTGGAGTCTGCGCTCGCAGATTCCAGTGCTGCGCCAGGTAGCTGTCGAATGCATATCGGAGGATGGGCTGCTTCGCGGCTCGCACCTCGTCGAGGCGGCGCACCGGCCGGCCGTGCGGCGCCTCCTTCAGCAGCTCCGGTGACTCGGCCGCCTCGCGCGCGATCGCGTGCATCGCGTCGACGAAGTCGTCGAGTCGCTCCTTCGGCTCCGTCTCGGTCGGCTCGATCATGAGCGCCTCGGGGACGACGAGCGGGAAGTAGACGGTCGGCGGGTGGATCCCGTAGTCCATGAGGCGCTTCGCGACGTCGAGCGCCGTGATCCCGTGCTCGCGCTTGAGGTTCCGCGCGGAGAGCACGAACTCGTGCATGCAGTGGCGGTCGTACGGGAGGTCGTATGCGTCGCGTAGCTGCGCGAGCAGGTAGTTCGCGTTGAGCACGGCGACCTCGGACATCTCGCGCAGCGCCGGCCCGTACGCGCGCATGTAGGCGTACGAGCGGACGAAGACGCCGAACGGGCCTGCGAAGCCGCGCACGCGCCCGATCGACTTCGGCCGGTCGTGGTCGAGCCGGAACGCGTCGCCGTCGCGCACGACGACCGGCGCGGGCAGGTACGGCTCGATCGTCTCGCGAACGGCGACGGGCCCTCCGCCCGGCCCGCCGCCTCCGTGCGGCTGCGAGAACGTCTTGTGCAGGTTGTAGTGGACGATGTCGAAGCCCATGTCGCCGGGCCGCGAGATCCCGACGACCGCGTTCAGGTTCGCGCCGTCGTAGTAGAGGAGCGCCCCCGCGTCGTGGAAGATCGCAGCGACCTCCTCGATGCCCTCGTCGAAGAGGCCGAGCGTCGAGGGGTTCGTGAGCATGAGCCCGGCCGTGCGCTCGTTCACCTTGCCGCGGAGATCCTCGAGGTCGAGGTTCCCGCGCGCATCCGTCTCGACCCGCGCGAGCTTGTAGCCCGCCATCGTCACGCTCGCCGGGTTCGTGCCGTGCGCGGTGTCGGCCGTGATGATCGTGTCGCGCTCCTCGCCGCGGTCGGCGAAGTACGCGCGCATGAGCATGAGACCGGTCAGCTCTCCCTGCGAGCCCGCCGCCGGCTGCAGCGTCACGGCAGGGAAGCCCGGCGACCTCGGCGAGGATTCCCTGCAGGTGCCACATGAGCTCGAGCGCGCCCTGCGCGCCCTCGTCCTCCTGGTGCGGATGCAGGTCCCGGAAACCTGCCAGTCGTCCGACACGTTCGTTGACGCGCGGGTTGTGCTTCATCGTGCAGCTGCCGAGCGGGTAGAAGCCCGTGTCGACGCCGAACGTGCGGTCGGCGAGCGCCGTGATGTGGCGAACGATCTCGGACTCGGCGACCTCCGGAAGCCGCGGCGGACGCGCGCGGCGAAGCTCGGCCGGAAGCTCGGGCTTCGGCGAGGCCGTAGTCGGGCACACGCCCGGCGCGGCGGCCGGCGCGGCTCTTCTCGAAGATGAGCTCCATCAGCACACCTCCGCGAGGACGGCGGCCAGCCGGTCGACGTCGGCCGGGGTTCGCTTCTCCGTGAGCGCGACCAGCAGCACGTCGTCCATGCCCGGGTAGTCGCGGCCGAGCGCGTAGCCGGGATGGACGCCGCGAGCGCGCGCGTCGCGGATGACGTCGCGCGCCGGACGCGGGAGCCTGAACGCAACCTCGTTGAACGTCGGGCGCTCGAACGCGAGCGGAAGGTCGATCCGCTCCTTCGCATAGCTCGGTGAGCGCGACGCAGGTCTCGCCCACTTCCTGCAGGCCCTGCGGGCCGAGCCACTCCAGCGTCACGAGCCCTGCGAGCGCGAGCAGCGTCTGATTCGTCGTGATGTTCGACGTCGCCTTCTCGCGGCGGATGTGCTGCTCTCGGGTCTGGAGGGTGAGAACGAACGCGCGCTCGCCGTCCAGATCGACCGTCTCGCCGACGATGCGGCCGGGCATGCGTCGCACGAAGTCCTTGCGTGCCGCGAAGAAGCCGTAGTGGGGACCGCCGTAGAGCGGCGGGCAGCCCGACGCTCTGCCCCTCTCCGATCGCCATCGCGCATCCGTACTCGCCCGGCGCCTCGAGCACGCCGAGCGACATGAGGTCGACGTGCGCGATCGCGTGAGCGCCCGCCTCTTCTGCCGCGGCGGCGAGATCCGGAGCAGGCTCGAGGCACCCGAAGAAGTTCGGCTGCTGGAACATCACCGCCGCCGCGTCCGCCGCCGCAGCGGCGAGCTCGTCGGGATCGATCGTGCCGCCGCGATGCGGAACCTCGACGACCTCGAGGCCGAACCCGGGGGCGTACGTCTTGACGACCTGACGCACCTGAGGGTTCAGCGTCTCCGCGAGGACGACCTTGGATCGGTCGCTCGTGTGCTTCGCGACGAAGCACGCGTCGGCGGCGACGGTGCACCCGTCGTACCCGGACGCATTCGACACGTCCATGCCGGTCAGCTCGCAGATGACGGTCTGGTACTCGAAGATCGCCTGCAGCACGCCCTGGCTCATCTCCGGCTGGTACGGCGTGTACGCCGTGAGGAACTCGCCGCGCGAGAGCAGCACGTCGACGACCGCCGGGACGTAATGGTCGTAGATGCCCGCGCCGAGGAACGACAGCTCGACTCCGGTGTGGGCGTTGCGGTCGGCCAGCTCCGTGAGGTGCCGAACGAGCTCCAGCTCAGGGAGCGCGGGCGGCACGTCGAGCTCGCGGTCGAAGCGGACACCGGGCGGGATCTGCTCGAACAGCTCGTCGATCGAGGAGACGCCGATCGCGGCGAGCATCTCCGCGCGGTCGGCGTCGGTCAGGCTCAGGTAGCCCATGCGCTACTGCTCGGCGACGTGTGCGCGATACGTCTCGGCGTCCAGCAGCGCGTCGAGCTCGGAAGGATCCGACATGCGGATCCGGATGAGCCACCCCTCGCCGTACGGGTCGTCGTTCACGGTCTCGGGCTCGGCGACGACCTTGTCGTTCACGGCGAGCACCTCTCCGGAGAGCGGCGCGATGATGTCCGAGACGGCCTTCACGGACTCGACCTCGCCGTACGACTCGTCCTTCGAGACGGTCATGCCGGCCTCCGGCGCCTCGTAGTGGACGAGCTCCCCGAGCGAGTCCTGCGCGAACCAGGTGACGCCGAGCGTCGCCTCGTCGCCGTCGACGCGCGCCCAGTCGTGCTCGGGGTGGTAGCGAAGGTCGTCCGGATAGCTCTCCGCGGCGGGCATGACCCTAGGTCTCCTTCCGGTAGATCGGCTTCTTGACGATGCGTGCGCGTCGCGGCTTGCCGCGGACGTCGATCACGAGCTCGGAGTCGGGCTGGGCGGAGGCGGCCGGGACGTAGCCCATTCCGATGCCGACGTCGAGCATCGGCGAGTGCGTTCCGGACGTCACCTCGCCGCCGCCCTCGATCGGCATGCCCTGGCGCGGGACGGCGCGCTCCTCCATGACGAACGGGACGAGCTTGCGAGGCGGGCCCTCCTCCTTGATACGCCGCAGCGCGTCCACCCCGGTGAAGTCGGTGTCGAGCGCGCACGCCCAGCCGAGACCCGCGGAGATCGCGTCGGTCTCGGGCGTGATGTCGTTGCCGTGGAGCGGGTAACACACCTCGAGCCGAAGCGTGTCGCGCGCACCGAGGCCGCACGGTGTCACCCCGCGCTCGAGGATCGCGTCCCAGAGCGCCTCGGTGTCGTCCTCCGCACAGCAGAGCTCCACGCCTTGCTCGCCCGTGTAGCCGGTTCGCGCGACCATGACCTCGACACCGTCGACCTCGCCCATGGCGTGGGTGAACGCCGGGGCATCGGGCAGGCCGAGCCGCTCGAGCGCGCGCGGGCCCTGGACGGCCACGAGGCCGTACTCGTCGGACGCGTCGCGCACCTCGCACCCGCGAGGCTCGCGCTCCTTCAGCCAGGCGTAGACGGCGGCGCGATTCGACGCGTTGACGACGAGATAGAACTGCCCGTGGGCGAGGCGGTACGCGATGAGGTCGTCGACGATCCCGCCCGACTCGTTCGTGAGGAGCGTGTACTGCGCGTCGCCGTCAGCCAGCTTGTCGATGTCGTTCGAGAGGACCGACTGCAGGAACGCTTGCCCGGTCGGGCCGTCGACGTGGATCTCCCCCATGTGCGAGACGTCGAACGCGCCGGCGTCGGTCCGGACGGCCTTGTGCTCGGGGATCACGCCCTCGTACTGCACGGGCATCTCGTAGCCGGCGAACGGCACCATGCGCGCACCGAGCGCGACGTGGCGCGCATACAGAGGCGTGCGCAGGAGCGTCGCTTCCACGGACCGCGACTCTAACGGCTCGTGAACGCTGGCCGGACGTCGAAGGTCCGCAGCGACGCGGCCGCGAAGCGGACGCCTTCAGGGATTGTCGCGATCGCGACTCCGCGCTAGCGGAGTCGCGATCTGCGGGGCAAGCGCAGCTCAGTCCTCTTTGAGGAAGCTCGGGATGTCGATCTCGACGTCGCGGACGCTCGGGGCGTCGAACGGGGCACGCTCGCGCTCCGACGACACCGTGGCGACGGGCACGTCTCGTCTCCGACGCGCCGCACGCGCGCCGAAGCCGGTCGCGATCGCGGTGACGCGCACGTCCTCGCCCATGCCCTCGTCGATCGCGGCGCCGAAGATGACGTTCGCGTTCGAGTCGGCGGCGGCGCGCACGACCTCCGCGGCCTCGTCGACCTCGGCGAGCCCGAGGTCCGGGCCACCCGTGACGTTGAGCAGGATGCCGGTGGCGCCGTCGAGCGTCTGCTCGAGCAGCGGCGACGAGATCGCGGCGCGGGCGGCCTCGACCGCGCGATTGTCGCCGCGTGCGACGCCGATGCCCATGAGCGCGGATCCGGCGTCCTTCATGATCGTGCGCACGTCGGCGAAGTCGAGGTTGATCAGGCCCGGCACGGTGATGAGGTCGGTGATGCCCTGCACGCCCTGGCGCAGGATGTCGTCGACCATGCTGAACGCCTCCGTCACGGGCGTCGAGCGCTCGACGACCTGGAGCAGACGGTCGTTCTCGATGACGATGAGCGCGTCGACGCTCTCGCGCAGCGTCTGGATCCCCTGCTCGGCCTGGTCCGCACGGAGCTTGCCCTCGAAGCCGAAGGGCCGCGTCACGACGCCGACGGTGAGCGCGCCGATCTCGCGACCGATGTCCGCGATGACGGGTGCGCCACCCGTGCCCGTGCCACCACCCTCGCCGGCCGTGACGAAGACCATGTCCGCGCCCTTCAGCGCTTCCTTGAGCTCGTCGCGACTCTCCTCGGCTGCGGCCTGTCCGACCCGCGGGTCGGCGCCTGCGCCGAGCCCGCGCGTGGCGCGCGAGCCGATGTGGATCTTCTCGTCGGCCTCCGTCATGAGAAGCGCCTGCGCGTCCGTGTTCACGGCGACGAACTCGACGCCGGAGACGCCCGCCTCGACCATCCGTGTCACCGCATTGGTGCCGCCGCCGCCGATTCCGACGACCTTGATGACGGCGAGATAGCTCCCTAGCTGATTGCTCATTTCTCAACCCACCTCAAGGTGAAGTTCGCATTGAACGTGCGAGTGGTCGCACATCTTCGCCTCCGAGGGTAGGGCTCCTCCGTAGGCTTGTCAACGAATCGGCCGATGAGCAACACTCAACCTCGAGTAGAGACTTGAAGGTTGTCAGCCGGCGACGGGGCGCTGCGGCACGCTGACGTCCACGTAGGTCGTCGAGCCGCCGTCGACGAGCCGAAGGACGTGCGCGGCGACGGTCAGCTTGAGCCCGACCTCGGTGGCACGGCCGAGCCTGAGCTCCGTTCCGCGTCGCAGCACGAGCGTCAGCTCGTCTCCGACCGGGCGGACGCCCTTGACGCGAGAGGCGAGACCGACGGAGTGCGCCTCGGCCAGCGCCCTCGTCGCAGGCAACCAGCCGGCGGGGACGTTCCCGCCGAGACGAATCGTCGTGCCCTTCGCGAGCCAGAGCCGCGGCAGCCGGCGCTCCGTCCCCGTCTCGATGCGGCGGATCACCTTCCCGGCGCCCGTCACGAGCCAGGACGAGTCGCCGCGGCGGACGACGGCGACCGGACGCTCGGGCGCGACCTTCACGACGAGCGTGTGCGGGAATGCGCGGTCGACGGAGACACCCGCAACGGCAGGAAGCGCGCGCAACGTCCCCTCCACGTCGTCGGCGTCGATCGTGACGAGACTCCGCCCGACGAGCTCTCGCGTCGCCAGTGTCACCTCGCGCGCGAGCGCAGGCGACGCGCCGCGGACGTCGACCCGCTCCACCGCGAAGACGGGTGTGGCCGTCGCCACGACGTAGGCGACGCCGACGACCGCGAGCATGCCGATCGTCGCGAGCAACGAGCGGCCGGAAGGAACGAAGCGCGCGAGATCAAGGCGAGCACCGGCCGCATCTCGCGGAAACGGGACGACGACGCTTGCCGCAGCAGCGTGCCGACGCGATCCGCGCGCACTTCGTCCCCCGGCCATGCGGCTGGATTCGGCGCCTGCGGGCGCCTCCTACCGTTCTTCCGCAGACCGGAGATCCGATCGCAGATTCCGATCGCGAAGATCCCTGAAGGCGTCCGCTTCGCGGCCGCGGCGTCGTTTCTCCTCGACATCTATCTGAGCGGCGGAAGCTCCGGCAGCCCGGCGAAGACGACCTCGCGCTCGAGCACGACGCCGAACTCCTCGCGCGCTCGCCGGCGCGCCTCCACCATGAGCGCGACGCAGTCGGCACTCGTCGCGCCGTCCGCGTTCTCGATGAAGTTCGCATGCTTGGGCGAGATCATCGCGCCGCCGATTCGATGGCCCTTGAGGCCGCAGAGCTCGAGCATCCTGCCCGCGCCGATTTCGCCTGCCGGGTTCTTGAAGACGCTGCCGAACGTGCGCTTGTTCGTCGGTTGCGTCGCCTTCCGCTGCGCGATCAGCTCCGCGACCGTCGCCCTGATCTCGGCGGGCGGACGTCGCTCGAGCCGATACTCGACCCGCGCCACGACCTCACCGGCCCCGAGCGCGGAGTGACGGTAGGCGAGGCCGAGCTCCTCGGATGCCATCCACTCCTCGCCGTCGGCCGTGACGACGAGCGCGCGCCCGAGCACGTCCGACCAGTCGCGACCGTACGCACCCGCGTTCATGACCACGCCTCCTCCGGCGGTGCCCGGGATCGCGCACGCGAACTCGAGCCCGCCCAGGCCTGCGTCGCGGGCTCGATGGAGGCAGACGGCATTCGTCGCGCCGCCGCCGGCGACGAGCCCGCTCTCGACGACCTCGACCGCCGCGAGCTCGCCCTCCAGCCGGAGCACGAGCGCGTCGACACCGCCGTCCCCGGCGAGCAGGTTGGAGCCGAGCCCCACGACCAGGACGCCGAGGCCCTCGTCACGCGCGAACCCCAGCGCCTCGCGAAGCTCTGCAACCGAGCGCGGGCGCGCGAGCGCTCGGGCAGGACCGCCGACGCCGATCGTGGTCAGCTTCGCGAGCGGGACGCCGTGCTCGATCGCCGTCACGCCGGAAGCCCCTCGACGACCGCGCGGGCAATCCGCCACGGCTCGCCCACGCCCAGCGTCACGACCACGTCTCCCGGACGAGCCCATGCGAGCGCCAGCGCGGCCGCATCGTCGAGCGTCGGCGCCCAGCCTCGCCGCGTCGGATGCGGCACGTCGTCCAGGACGAGCTTGCCGGTCACACCGGCGAGCGGGGCGTCACGGCCGCCGATCACGTCCGTCACGATTGCGGCGTCGGCGATACCGAGCGCGACGCCGAGCTCCCGGTGGAGTTGACGGGTCCGCTCGTAGACGTGCGGTTGGTAGACGGCGATCAACGCGTGCGGCTCGAGCTCGCGCGCCGTCCGCAGCGCCGCCGCGATCTCGGTGGGGTTGTGCCCGTAGTCGTCGATCACGCGCACACCGCCGCGCTCGCCGACGAGCTCGAACCGGCGACCCACGCCGGCGAACGAAGCGAGCGCCTGCTCGGCGGCGTCGTGCTCCACCCCCGCAGCGTCGAGCACGGCGAGTGCCGTCGCCGCGTTGGCGCGGTTGTGCTCGCCGGGCACGCCGAGCTCGAACGCGACCGGCTCGAGCTCCCATCCGCGGACGGCTCTGGGCGCACGGGCGAGCCACTCCTCGAAGAAGGCAGCGAGCTCCGCCTCCGACGCGTACGTCGCGTGATGGTCGAGCTCGATGTTCGTCACGGCGGCGATCTCCGGTCGCAGGAGAGAGATGGAGCGATCGGACTCGTCGCCTTCGACGACGAGCCAGCCCTCCCCCACGCCGGCGTTCCCGCCGAGCTGCGGCACGACTCCGCCGACGATCCACGACGGATCGTTGCCGAGCTCGCGGAGGGCGTACGCGACCATCGCGGTCGTCGTCGTCTTGCCGTGCGCGCCGCCGATCACGATCGCGCGACGCAGCGACACGAGCTCGGCGAGGAAGTCGGCGCGCGTGCGGCCTTCGACACGACCCGCGTGCGCCGTCGAGACGACGACCTCGAAGCCGGCCGGTGGAGCCGGCTCGCCCCCGATCTCGATGTCGACGTCGCGGACGGCTTCGAGGAAGATCGTGTCCCGCACATCCCAGCCTGCGACCTCCGCGCCCCATGCGCGCGCGACGTTCGCGTACGCCGCGAGGCCCGCACCGCCGATCCCGACGAAGTAGAAGCGGCGCCCGGCGAGCGGGAGGTCGCTCACCGACGAGCCTCGGCGAGCGCGATCAGCTCGTCGGCGACGACGTCCGCCGCGTCCGGCTTCGCGAGCTCGCGCA
Source organism: uncultured Gaiellaceae bacterium (assembly GCA_963744285.1). Taxonomy (GTDB): domain Bacteria; phylum Actinomycetota; class Thermoleophilia; order Gaiellales; family Gaiellaceae; genus GMQP-bins7. Next base: position 83,011 of record CAVUTA010000009.1, read on the forward strand.
TCGACGCGCTCATGCGCGCGAGCCGCTCCGGGTCGGCCAGCAGCTCCTCCGCGAGCGCCGGCACGCGCGCGAGCTCGCTCTGGTCGACCACGACGGCTCCGCCGCCGGCCTCGAAGTACCGCGCGTTGAGCGTCTGATGATCGCCCGTCGCGTGCGGATACGGAACGAGGATCGCCGGCGTTCCGGCCGCGGCGAGCTCCCAGACGGTTCCGCCCGCACGCGAGATCGCCAGGTCTGCCGCCGCGAGCGCCGCTCCGAACTCGTCTGTGGACGGCACGAGCACGTAGTCAGGGCGCGAGACGCGCGGCCGCAGCGCCTCGTAGTCGCGCGCGCCCGAGACGTGGAGAACGGCAGGCCCCTGCGCTGCGAACGCCTCGACGGCGAACTCGTTCAACGCCTGCGCTCCCGCCAAGCCGCCGAAGACTGCGAGCACGGGCTGGTCCGGCGAGAGCCCGAACAGCGATCGTCCGGCCGCCTTCTCGGCGCCGAGGTGTGCAGCCGGGATCGGCCGGCCGACGACGCGGTACTTCGCACCGTCCCGACCGTCGATCGCGTACGCGAGGAGCACGCGCCGCGCGAACGGCACAGCGAGCCGGTTCGCGAGCCCGAGGTGGGCGTCGGCCTCCGTCAGCGCTGCGGGAATGCCGCGCAGGCGCGCGGCGAGCACCATCGGCCCGGCGACGTAGCCGCCACCGCCGAGGACGACATCCGGACGACGCCGGGAGAGGATGCGACTGCAGGCGAACGGCGCTCGCACCGCCCGACCGACGGCGCGCACGAGCCCGAATCCGATCCGTCGCGGGAAGCCGGAGATCGCGAACGTGTCGAGCTCGAAGCCGGCCTCAGGAACGAGCTGCGACTCGACGCGGTCGCGCGACCCGGCGAACGTCACCGTCACTCCGCGCGCGCGAAGCACCTCTGCGACTGCGAGCGCGGGCCGAACGTGCCCTGCCGTCCCTCCCGCCGCGATCACGCACCGAAGCCCTTGCGACCTTTCCATTGACGGCGATGTTAAGGAGAACCCCCATCCCCGTGAGCAGCACGACGAGGCTCGAGCCGCCGTAGGAGACGAACGGCAGGGGAATCCCGGTCAGCGGAGCGATCCCGAGCGCGGCCGCGAGGTTGATGGCTGCCTGCCCGCAGACGAGCGCGGTGATGCCCGCGGCGAGCAGCTTCCCGAACGGATCCTGGCAGCGCATGGCGATGCGGAACCCGGCGACCGCGAGCAGGGCGAAGGCGCAGATGACGAACGTCGCACCGATCAGCCCGAGCTCCTCGCCGATGACCGCGAAGATCATGTCGGTGTGCGCCTCGGGGAGGTACGAGACCTTCCCGACGCCCTCGCCGAGGCCGGCGCCCGTGAAGCCGCCCGACCCGATCCCGATCGTCGCCTGGACGATCTGGAAGCCCGATCCCTGCGCGTCCGACCACGGGTCGAGGAAGCTGAAGACACGCGCGCGGCGGTACGGCTCGATCCAGATCGCGAGGAGCCCGAGCCCGACGGCGACGGTGGACGCCGCGACGAGCAGCCGCACGGGCACGCCGGCGACGAGGAAGATGGCGAGCATCATCCCGCAGAGGGTGATCGTCGTACCGAGGTCGGGCTCGATCACGATGAGCCCGCCGAAGATCAGCGTGAGCGCGCCGAGCGGCTTCATGAGCTCGCCGAACGTCCGCGGCGCGCGCCGGCGCGCGAGGTAGGTCGCGGCGAAGAGGCAGAGCGCGAGCTTCGCGAGCTCCGACGGCTGGAAGCTCGCGGGGCCGACGATGAACCAGCGGCGTGCACCGTTGATCGCCGGCCCGAGGACGAGCACCGCCGCGCAGAGGACGAGCGCGACGAGAACGAGCGGCGGGGCGATGTAGCGCAGGCGGTGGTAGTCGAACCGCGCTGCCAGCGTCATGAACACGACGCCGATGAACGCGTAGACGGCCTGCCGCTTGAGGAAGCTCATCGGGTCGCCGTTCCCGAGCGCGGCGGACGCGGAGGTCGCGCTGTAGACCATCACGAGGCCGAACGCGACCAGACCGAGCGTCAGGAATGCGACGAGGCGCTGATCCGCGTACCCGTCGCCCTTCAGCACAAGCGACTCCACGAGGGCGCGGAACGCGTCGCCTCGCGCCTCGAAGTCGCGGAACTGGTCGAAGCTCGCACACGCCGGCGAGAGCAGGACGACGTCGCCGGCAGACGCGGCTGAAGCTGCCTCCGCCAGCGCAGTGTCGAGATCGCTCGCAACGACGTAGGCGACGCCTCGGACATCGAACGCGGCTGCGATCTCCGTCGCTGCCTCGCCGATGAGGTACGCGCGATCGTCCGGACGGAACGCTTCGGCGAGCGGCGCGTACGACTCGTGCTTCCCGCGTCCGCCGAGAATCACGTGCAGCCGTTCGTCCGGGAAGGACGCGAGCGCGCGGAGCGCCGCCGCGACGTTCGTCGCCTTGGAGTCGTTCACGTACCGCACGCCACCGATCTCCCGGACGAGCTCGATGCGGTGCGGCACGCCCTCGAAGGTCGAAAGCGCATCAGCGATCGCCTCGTCGTCGATCCCCACCGCGCGCGCGGCAGCGGTCGCGGCGGCGGCGTTCTCACGGTTGTGCGGCCCGGGGATGCGCGGCTCGGCCGGGAGCGCATCGTCGGCTGCGAACTCGACGCGCGTCGCATTCCCGGGAACGGCGCCGAAGCCGCGCGGCACGACCGCGGTGTCCTCGGCCGCCTGTCGCTCGAAGATCCTGAGCTTGAGCTCCGCGTAGTGCTCGAACGTGCCGTGCCGGTCGAGGTGGTCGGGCTCGAGGTTGAGGAGAACGGCAACGCGCGGCTTCAGCGTGTGAACGTCCTCCAGCTGGAACGACGAGAGCTCGCAGACGACCCACGCGTCCGGAGGCGCGGAGCCGACGAGCGACGTGAGCGGGCGGCCGACGTTTCCGGCCACCTCGACATCCCTGCCCGCAGCGCGGAAGACGGCGCCGAGGAGCTCGGTCGTGGTCGTCTTGCCGTTCGTCCCGGTGACGCCGAGAATCGGGTTCGGAAGGAGCCGCGCGCCGAGCTCGATCTCGCTCCAGACGGGCACGCCACGCGTCCGCGCGCGCTCCACGAGCACCGTCTCACCCGGGACTCCCGGGCTCTTCACGACGAGATCGATCCCCTGTAGCAGCGTCTCCTCCTCGGCTCCGAGGTGGACTTCGACGCCGAGCTCGCGGAGCCTTCCGACGTCGAGCGTCTCGTCGCGGTCGAACCCGACGACGGCCGCTCCCGCTGCGCGAAGCGCTTCCGCGGCCGCCTTCCCGGAACGCGCGAGACCGACGACGAGAACGCGCCTGCCGGCGAGCTCGACGCTCATCTCAGGGCAGGGCGAACTGGAGGAAGTCGCGGTAGAAGAGCGCGAACCCGGACGCGCAGAAGATCGCGCAGACGATCCAGAAGCGCACCATGATCTTCGTCTCCGACCACGCCTTCATCTCGAAGTGGTGGTGGATCGGCGCGATGAGGAAGACGCGCCTGCCCGTTCGCTTGAAGCTGACGACCTGGATGATCAGCGAGAGCACCTCGATCACGAAGATGCCCGCGATCAGCGGCAGCAGGATCTCCGTGCCGGTGACGATCGCGAAACCCGCGATCGCGCCCCCGAGCGCGAACGAGCCCGTGTCGCCCATATGACCTCGGCGGGGAAGGCGTTGTACCAGAGGAATCCGATCGTCCCGCCGATGAGCGCGGCCGCGAGGGTCGCGATGTCGAGGAGCGTGTCGCTTCTCGCGCCCGGGTCGCCCGAGCGCAGCCACGCGATACCGGCGATCGCGAGGAACGTGAGCAGCATGATCACGACCGTCCCGGCGGCGAGTCCGTCGATTCCGTCCGTCAGGTTCGCGCCGTTCACGGTTCCGGCGATGACGAGGAACAGCAGCGCGTAGTAGCCGAGCGAGAGGTCGAGCGTCCAGCCCGCGACGGGCACATAGACCTCGGTCGTGAAGCTCGTGCTCTCGGTCAGGAGCAGCGCGGCGACGACGGTGACAACGGCGAGCCCGACCATCTTCCAGCGACCGGGCAGGCCGAGGGAATGGCGCCGCCGCAACTTCAGGTAGTCGTCCGTGAAGCCGATCAGCGCGCAGCCGAGGACGATGAACAGGACGGTGAGACCCTCGGCCGTGTACTGCGACACGGCGAGGAACGGGATGACGGCAGACGCGATGATGAGAAGGCCGCCCATCGTCGGCGTGCCCTGCTTCACGACGTGCGTCGCGGGCCCTTCCGCACGGATCTGCTGCCCGAGGTTGCGCGCGCGAAGCAGTTCGATGAACTTCGGCCCGATGACGACTGCAGCGACCATCGCGATCAGCCCTGCGATGAAGACAGGGGTCATGCTCGGGCGAAGTTCGCGATCTCGTCGGCGATGCCTTCGAGCCCGACTGCGCGCGACGCTTTGACGAGCACCGCGTCGCCCGGCTCGATCAGCGCGCGCGCGAGCGACAAGCGCCTCGTCCGCCGTCGGCGCCCATGCGACGGGCTCGTACGCGCGTGCCGGCTCTCCGACGCCGATGACCTCGATCTCGAGGCCCGCGGCGAGCGCACCGACCTCGCGGTGATACGTCTCGGACGCGTCGCCCAGCTCGGCCATCTCCCCCAGGATCGCGATTCGCCGCCTGTCCCCCGCCCGCTCGGCGAGATGCTCGAGCGCGGCGCGCATCGAGTCCGGGTTCGCGTTGTAGGCGTCGTTCACGACGAAGCCCCCTCCGGGCAGCGCGATCTCCTCGCCGCGCCACGGCGAGAGCCGGATGCCGGAGACGCCCTCCTGCGCGCGATCGAGCGGGAGACCGAGCGCGTCGAAGGCGTGCAGGGCCGCGAGCGTGTTCACCGCGAGGTGGCGCTGCGTGAACGGCAGCTCGAGCCGGATCGTCTCGTCGCCGACGGTGAAGCTCGTCGTCGCGTCGCGCATGTCGACGTCGTCCGGGTCGAACCGTCGCAACGCGATGTCGTCTCGAGTCAGGAACGGCTCGAGCGCCTCGCTGCGCGCCGGAACCACCGCAGTTCCACCTGCCGGCAGCGACGCGATCGCCTCGGCGTTCGCCTCCGCGACGCGCTCGACGCTGCCGAGGAGCTCGAGGTGCTCGGGCCCGATGTGCGGCACGACGACGACGTGCGGCTGCGCGATCTCGCAGAGCGCGGAGATCTGGCCGAGCCCGCGCATCCCCATCTCGGTGACGAGGATCTGGGTCTCGGGCTCGAGCCGACAGACCGTGAGCGGCAGGCCGATCTCGTTGTTCAGGCTCTTCTCGGCCCAGATCGTCCGCGCGTGCGGCGCGCAGAGCGCACCGAGGATGTCCTTCGTCGTCGTCTTGCCCGCCGAGCCGACGACCGCCACGACGTGCGCGTCGCTCTTCGAGCGCACGAGCGAGGCGAGTGCCGCCAAGGCGGCTTCCTGGTCGTCGGGGACGAGCGTCGCCGCCCCGCGCGCGCGGGCGTCCGCGACGAACGCGACCCCCGCGTTGAGCGCGACGAACAGGTCGCCGGGACGGACGTCGCGAGAGTCCGCCTCGATTCCGGTGATCTCGCCGCCGCCGTCGAGCACGCCGAGCTCGAGCGCGACGATCTCGTCCCAGCGACAGCGGGATCACGACGAGCTCCGAAGCGCGTCTCGCGCGACCTCGCGGTCGTCGAACGGCGTGACGACGCCGCGACGTCCTGGCCCTGCTCGTGCCCCTTCCCGGCGATCACGACGACGTCGCCGTCCCGTGCGACCGAGATCGCCCGTGCGATCGCGCTCCGCCGATCCGGGTCGATCTCGACGTCCATGCCGGCTCCCTGGAGCACGTCCTGAATGATCGCGAGCGGTTCCTCCGAGCGCGGGTTGTCCGACGTCACGATCGTGACGTCGGCGAGCTCGGCGGCGATCTTGCCCATGAGCGGCCGCTTGCCGCGGTCGCGGTCACCGCCTGCGCCGAAGACGACGATGACGCGGCCGGGCCCGAGGCCGCGGGCGGCGCTCAGCACCGTCGCGAGCGAGTCCGGGGTGTGCGCGTAGTCGACGACCACCGCGAACGGCTGCCCCTCGTCGATCGCCTCGAACCGCCCGGGAACGCCGTCCATGCGCGCGATCCCCTCGGCGATCGCGTCCTCGTCGAGGTCGAGGAGCAGCCCGGCCGCGACGGCACCGAGAACGTTCTCGACGTTGAAGGCCCCGCGCAGGCGCGTCTCGATGTCGATTCCGGCGGCGCGAAAGCGGCTGCCGTGCGCATCGAGGGCGAGGTTCTCCGGCCTGATCTCGGCTCCGTCTTCGAGCCCGAAGGTGATGAGCGGCGCACGATGTCGGTCCTCGAGGTCGTCGGCGAGTCGCCGTCCCCACTCGTCGCCGACGTTCACCGCCGCAGGCGGCGGCGCCGGGCCGGTGAAGAGCTCGCCGCTTCGCGTCGAAGTACTCGTCCATCGACCCGTGGAGGTCGAGATGATCCTGGCTCAGGTTCGTGAACACGAGCGCGTCGAAGCGGACGCGATCGAGCCGCCGGAGCGCCGCTCCGTGCGAGCTCGCCTCCACCGCAGCGCTACGGTCGCCGGCGTCGAGCATCTCGCGGAAGAGGCGCTGCAGGTCGATCGCCTCCGGCGTCGTGAACGGGGCAGGACGTCGCGCGCCCCCGACCTCCCACTCGACGGTGCCCACGAGGCCGGGCCTTCGATCTGCGGCCGCGAGCATCGAGCGGAGCAGGAACGCCGTCGTCGTCTTCCCGTTCGTTCCGGTCACGCCTGCGAGCTCGAGCTCCTTCGTCGGCTCGCCGAAGAAGATGTCCGCCGCGACGGCCATCGACTCACGAGTCGACGGAACGAGGAGCTGCGGCACGTCCACGTCGAGCAGGCGCTCGACCACGACGGCTGCCGCGCCACGCTCGATCGCCTCCCATGCGAGGTCGTGGCCGTCGACGCGCTCTCCCCGAACGCAGAAGAAGAGCGCACCCGCCGAGACGCTGCGGGTGTCGTATGCGAGATCGCCGATCGTGACCGGCCGGCCCCCGGCCACCTCGCTGGGCGCGAGGGCCCGGATCAGGGCGTCGATGATCCACCGCTGCGCAGAGGCTACGAGAAACCGCAGCGAGGTGGCTCAGCGGTCTGGACGCGCCGTCTTCGGCGCGTCCTGCGGGATCTCGAGGTGCTGGAGGTTGAAACGCGCGATCTCGCGGAACGCAGGCGCGGCGACATCGCCTCCGTAGAAGCCGCCACGAGGCTCGTCGACCATGACCATGACGACGAGCTTCGGCTTCGACGCCGGCACGAGGCCGACGAAGGACGCGACATAACGGGAGGTCGAGTACCGGCCGCTCGGCTCGATCTTCGCCGCGGTTCCCGTCTTGCCGGCGACCGTGTATCCGGGAATCGCAGCCGCGGTGCCCGTGCCCTCGACGACCACGCCGCGCAACATCGAGAGCATCTGCTCGGAAACCGCGCGCGAGACCACGCGCCTGCCGCTCCTCGTCGAGACGTCACGACCGTCGATCCGGTCGATGAGGTGCGGCCGGACGAGCCTCCCGCCGTTGGCGATCACGGAGTACGCGCGCGCCATCTGCACGGGCGTGACGGCGATGCCGTGACCGATCGGGACCGTGCCGATGGTCGACCCCGACCACTGGTCGAGCGGGAGCGCGAACCCCGCCGACTCGCCGGGGAAGTCGATGCCCGTGCTCTTCCCGAAGCCGAAGCGGTCGATCCACGACGCGAGCCGGCCCTCACCGAGGCGCTGCGCGATCGTGATCGTCCCGATGTTCGACGAGTACTCGACGATCTGGCGGACGGTCATGCGCTGCGTGCCCCTCGTGTGCGACTCGCGGATCGTGCGGTCGGCGACCTTGAGGGTCGGCGGCAGACGGAACGATGACCGCGGGTTCACGATCCCCTCTTGCAAACCGGCGGCGACGGTCACGAGCTTGAAGGTGGAACCGGGCTCGTACGTGTCCGTGACCGCTCTGCTGCGTCGTCGGTCCGCTCGCGTCGTCGGGAAGCGGTTGGCGTTGAACCGCGGCGCGGTCGCCATCGCGAGGATCGCACCTGTCTGCGGATCCATGACGACTGCGGTAGCCGACTTCGCCGACCAGCGCCGCACCGTCTCGGCCAGGATCTCCTCGGCGTTCCCCTGAATCTGGCGGTCGATCGTAAGCCGGACGTCCTTGCCGGGCGTCTCGGTCTTCGTCTCGACGACGTCGAGCGCGCGGCCGAACGGGTCCTTGACGATCGTCTGGCTGCCCGGCTTGCCCGCGAGCGTGCCCTCGAGCGATCGCTCGAGCCCCTCCAGTCCCTTGTTGTCGAGGCCGGCGTAGCCGAGGATCTGCGCCGCGACCGGGCCTTGCGGGTAGTACCGGAGCTCCTCGGGGTAGAAGCCGAGACCGGCGTACCCGAGCTCCTCGAGCTTCTCGGCCTTGCGCGGATCGGCCTTCCTGGCGACGTACACGAAGCCGCGCGAACGGTCGGTGAGCATCGGATACAGCTCGGCGGGCTCCAAGTCGAGGAGCCTGCTCGCCGAGAGCGTGAGGTCGCGGGCGTCGTCGACCTGACGCGGGTTCGCGTAAATCGTCGTCGCCAGCCGTCCGATCGCGAGCGGCTCGCCGTTCCGATCGACGATCGTGCCTCGCGCTGCGGGAACGACGACCGTCTCGCGGTGCTGGCGCATGGCCATGGCCGCGTACTCGGGCCCTTTGATCACCTGAAGCCAGACCGACCTCGCGAGAGCTGCGGCGAGGAGGATGAGGAAGGCGGCCGCGAGGAGGCCGATGCGCCGATTCGTCGCGCCGGTCTTCACCGTCCGAGTTGGATGTAGGTCGTGTCCTCCGGCTCGACCTCGACGAGGCCGAGCTCGCCCTCGGCAAGACGCTCGATCCGCGTCGTCGCGGCCGCGCTCGAGATCTCCGAGCGCAGGCGTGCGATGTCGGTCTTGAGCTCGGTCCGCTCGCGACCCGATTCGTCGAGCTGGAGGTTCAGGCGCAGCACAGCGACGTTGACCGCGACGACCCCTGCGAGGAGGAGCGCGAGCGCCACGATCCACACGACACCTCCGCTGAGGGCCCACGTCCGCTTGCGAGCCGTGCGCACGGCACGTGCCCGAGGAGCCCGCCCTGCCTGTGCGATCGTCGACATCAGATCCGGACCGCGACGCGGAGCCGCGCCGAGCTCGCGCGCGGGTTGTGGTCCACCTCGGTCGGCGACGGCCGACGCGGCTTCGAGGTGAGTATCCGCGCCTCCGGCTCCTTGCCGCAGACGCACACCGGCAGCTCCGGCGGGCACGTGCAGCCGCGCGACCGATCGCGGAAGAAGCGCTTGACGATCCGATCCTCGAGCGAGTGGAAGCTGATCACGGCCAGGCGCCCCCCTGGCCGGAGCATCTCGAACGCAGCAGGGAGGCCTATCTCCAGCGACTCGAGCTCGTGGTTCACCTCGATGCGCAGGGCCTGGAACACGCGCTTTGCCGGATGCCCTTCGCCGAAGCGCGCCGGCGCAGGGATCGACGCCTTCACGACGTCGACGAGCTGCCCGGTGCGCTCGATCGGCTCCTCGACGCGACGCCGGGCGATGCCGCGGGCGATCTGGCGCGCGTAGCGCTCTTCCCCGTAGCGCTTGAAGATCGTCTCGAGCTCGCGCTCGTCGTACGTCTCGAGGACGTCGGCCGCGCTCCGCTCGTCCGACGGGTCCATCCGCATGTCGAGCGGTGCGTCGGTCGCGTACGAGAACCCGCGCTCGGGCCGGTCGACCTGCATCGAGGAGAGACCGAGGTCGAGCAGAACAGCGTCCGCGCGCACGTCGTTGCGCGGCGAGCTGCGAGAGGACGACCGCGTAGTCGCCTCGCAGGAAGCGCGTCTGCACGCCACGCGCCGACGCCTTGACCCGATCGAAGTACGGCCGCACCGTCGGATCGCGGTCGATCGCGACGAGCTTGCCGCTCCCCTCGAGGTCGGCGACGAGCGCCCGCGAATGCCCGCCTGCGCCGAACGTGGCATCCACGATCGTCTCCCCCGGCTGTACGTCGAGAAGCTCCCGCACCTCCTCGCGGAGAACGGGGACGTGATCAGCCGCGTCTGTCCGCTGCACGTTCGGCAACATCTCCGACGCTCCCTTCGATCGCGCTGACGTGGGACGCCCACTGCGGGCGATCCCAGATCTCGATGTGGTCGTCGACACCGACGACCGCGACGTCTCTGCCGAGGCTCGCGTGGCGCGCGAGATCGGGCGGGACGAGAACGCGGCCCTGCTTGTCGAGGTCGGTCACGGTCGCGCCCGCGAACACGAAGCGCTTCATCTCGCGCGCCTCCCGCGTGAGCGAGTCGAGCGCGCTGATCCGCTCCGCGCTCGCCTCCCAGCTGCGGCGCGGATAGACGTCGACCGTCCCGTCGATGCCGCGGACGAGAACGACACCGCCGTCGAGGCCGTCGCGGAACTTCGCGGGCAGCGTGAGGCGGTTCTTCTCGTCGATCGTGTGCTCGTGGGTTCCGTAGAACATGGGCTCGTCATGGGCTCGTATCTCCCACGGAGCCCCACCTTACTCCACTTTCCCCCACTGCGCAACCCCTCGCCCCACTCCTGCGCCGCACCGCTACGGCAGCGCGCCACGCACCTCCGCGCTACGGAAGCGGATGCCTCCGCATGGCCCTGGCCCGCAGCGCACCGGCGCCACAGCGCGCGGCGAAGTCGAGCGCCTCGAGCCCCTCGCAGCCCCGCAGCCAGCGCGAACGCAAGACCTGCTGCGAAGCAGTCGCCAGCGCCGTACGCGTCGGCGGGATTCAGCCGGAAGCGGCGCGGCGCTGTACGGCCCACCCGGCTGCGCCCACCCACCGAGCGCGCCCAGACGTCGTCACGACGAGCCGCGGCTCGGGGTCGATCTGCCCGGGTTGGTAGAGCTCTGCCTCGTCCTTCCCGCTCGAGACGAGCGCGTCGAGCTCCACCGAGGCTTGCCTCAGCGTCGTGAGCTCACGCGCCGTCGCAACCAGGATGCGTGCACGCCGGGCCGCCAGCAGCGCGTCGGCGTCGCCCGCGCAGAAGTAGACAGCGTCGCAGCGAGCGAGCTCGTGCCACGGAAGCGCTGTCGTCGTGGCCGCGCGGATGGAGCTTGCGGCCGATCGTCGTGATCGTCCGCTCACCGGCGTCGTCGACGAACGTGAAGCCGCTGCGCTGAGGCGCGTCGATCGCCGTCGCGTGGACGGTGATCCCACGCGCCTCGAGCTCCTCCCGGGCGAGCCGCGCATGCTCGTCGTTTCCGAGCGCGGTGAAGAAGTCGACGGAGTCGGCGAGCTTCGTGAGCTGGACCGCTGCAGCCGACCCACCGCCCGCGGCCTGCTCCCACGACTCGTCCGCGTGGACGATCTCGCCCGGCCGCGGCACGGCCTCGACCGGCACGAACTCGAGCCACTCGATATGGCCTACGACGGCGGCGCGCATCCCCCCATGCTCACAAATCGGCGACCAGGGGCGTTTGACCAGGATGATGGAAGCCGTGACGATCCCCCCGTTCGAACGCTTCTACGACGAGCATCGGACCGAGGTGCTTCGACTTCTGCGCCGACGTCTGGGCGTCGACCGCGCCGACGACGCGTTCCAGGAGACGTTCCTCCGCGCGCTCCGCGCATACGGACGACTCGAGCACGGCGAGCACCTTCGCGCCTGGGTGCTGACCATCGCGCAGAACGTCGCGCTCGACATGCTTCGCCGTACGCGACCGACGGAGGAGCTCGTCGACGCGGCCTCGGCCGACTCCCCACCCGCCTACGCCGAGCTCGCCGATCTCACGGACGGCCTCGGCCCGAAGGAACGCGCTGCCGTCGTTCTTCGCTACGGCTACGACCTCTCGTACGACCAGATCGCGTCGGTGCTCGGCTCCAGCCCGGACGCGGCGCGACAGGCCACGTCCACAGGCGTTCGACGCATCCGAAGGAGGATCACCTCATGACCGTCACCCCCGACCTCGACCGCCGCTTCCGCGAGGCAGCCGCGACGCTCGGGCTCGTCGACATCGGCTTCGACATCGTCGAGTCGCCGATCGGCGAGCTCCTCGTCGCCGCCTCCGATCGGGGTGTCGCCTCGATCTGGTTCGACCCCGATCCAGCCGACGATCTCGACCGGCTCGCGCGCATCGGCGGCCCGCGCGTGCTCCGCTCGCCGCGGAGCGTCGATCACGCGCGCCGCGAGCTCGACGAGTACTTCGCGGGGAAGCGGCGCAGCTTCGACCTCCAGCTCGACCTCCGCGCGCTGCCGCCGTTCACGCTCGAGGTTCTGGGCGAGCTCGCACGCGTCCCGTACGGAGAGACGACGACCTACGGCGCGCTCGCGCAGCGAGTCGGCCACCCGCGCGCAGCGCGCGCGGTCGGGACGGTGATGAACCGCAACCGCATCCCGATCGTCCTCCCGTGCCACCGCGTCGTCGGTGCGACCGGGAACCTCACCGGCTACGCCGGCGGGCTCGACCGGAAGGAGACGCTGCTCGAGCTCGAGGGCTCCCGCTAAGGCTTCCCACGCGGGTCTGACGAATACAGTCGCGGCATTCATGCAACTTGCGCTGGCCGCAGCCCTGATCCTGATCGCCCTCCCGACGCTCGTCGTAGTCGGCTGCGCCACCTCTCGGAGTGGCGACGAGCCCGAGCTCGGGGCGCTGCTCGACAGCGTCGTCGCCGCCGGAGCACCTGGGGTACTCGTCGTCGTGCGCGAAGACGGGAAGGTGCGAAGCGAAGCGCGCGGCTTCGCAGATCGCAGCCGATCGATCCCGATGCGCGCGGATCAGCGATTTCGCGTCGGCAGCATCACGAAGACGTTCGTCGCCGCGCTCGTGCTCCAGCTCGTCGAGGACGGCACGCTGCGGCTCGACGATACGGTCGAGCGCTGGCTTCCCGGCCTCGTTCCGGCCGGGCGTGCGATCACGGTGCGGGATCTGCTCTCGCACACGGCTGGGCTGTTCGACTACGTCGAGGACGATCGCGTCTTGCGCAATCACGAACGACGGTGGACACCAAGAGAGCTCGTCTCGATTGCAGTCGCGCACGCTCCCGAGCGGTCGCCGCACGGGCAGAGCTTCGCGTACTCGAGCACGAACTATCTCGTGCTCGGACTGATCGTGGAAGAGGCTGGCGGCGAGTCGCTTGACCATCAGCTTCGGGAGCGTCTGTTCGCGCCGCTCGGCCTTCGCAGAACGAGCTTCGTCAGTCGGTGAGATTCGCGGACTACACGTGCACGGGCATCGGCCGCCGTCGCACCAAGGCGTCGTCACGGGTCCTCCGGTCGATACGAGCGCCGAGCCTGCTTGGTGGACCTGGGCGGCCGGCGCGATCGTCTCGACCGCAGACGACGTACAGCACTTCTTCGCCGCTCTGTTGGGTGGAAGTGTGCTCAGCCCGCCCCTCCTACGCGAGATGGAGACGCTCGTGCCAGCGGGACGGCTGCAGTACGGCCTCGGAGTCGCCACCTTCCCGACGCCCTGCGGGCCTGCCTGGGGCCATACGGGGAACGTCCAGGGCACGATCGCCGTGGCCTGGAACACGAAGGACGCGTCGCGTCAGCTCGTCCTCGTAGTGAACACGTACCCGCTCTCCGCCGAGCTCGAGGAGACGGTGCAGCAGGCACACGATGCGGCATTCTGTTCGGCCGACTGATTCGACAGAGGCAATGCAGAACGTTGACCATCACACCAGCCGAGTCCGCTCGGCTGCAGCTACTCGAGCATGCGGTATCCGACGCCCCAGACGTTGACGATGAAGCGGTCGTCCGGGATCGACGCAGAGCTTCTTCCGCACGCGCGACGCGTGCGACTCCAAAGTCCGGGTACGCCCGAGCGCACGGAAGTTCCAGACGTCGCGCAGCAACTCTTCCTTCGTCCAGACGCGGTACGGCTGCGACGCGAGCTTCGCGACGAGCTCGAACTCCTTCGCGGAGAGCAGCACCAACGTGTCGCGGACGTAGACGCGCCTCGTCGGCCGGTCGATGACGAGGTCGCCCGCGACGATGACGTCGTCGGACGGAACGGCGGTTCGCCGGATCAATGCGCGAATGCGCGCGAGGAGCTCGTCGTAGGCGAACGGGCGTCCGAGGACGTCGTCTGCGCCGCGCTCGAGCGCTCGCACGCGCTCGAGCGAGTCGGAGCCGGTCGCGAGCACGATCACCGGCACGTTTCGATCCCACGTCCTCCCGGGCTCGCCACGGCGAAGCCGCAGGCACAGGTCGAGCTCGGCGAGCAGCACCACGTCCGGCCGCGCGGTCTCCGCGAGCTCGAGCGCCTCGCTGCGCCGCGCAGCACCGAGGACGTCGAAGCCATCGTCGCGAAGCTGGCGGCCGAGGAACTCTCGCGTCTCGGGCTCCGGTTCGGCGACGAGGACGGCGCTCGGCATGACGGCGACGCTAGCCCGGGAGCGAGCCCACCGCCAGATGTCCTTTGCAGCGTCTTCGCGACAAGCGTTCCTCAGCTGTCGGATCCGACCATGGCCGCTACAGGCGACCGTGGCGGAGGATGCCCCACACGAGCCAGATGCCGAACACGCCGGCGATGAGGAAGCCGACCAGTGCCAGCAGGTGGATACCGACGGCGTGCGGCCCGCCCTCGGCGAACACGCCGATGATCGCCGAGCCCATCAGGCCGCCGAGGATGACGACCGCGACCGCGATTCGGTTCGTCGCCTTGTCGATGTGGTCGTCGATCTCGTCGATGCCCGGGTTCTCGATATGCACCTGGAACGTTCCGCTGCGCAGATGCTCCAGCACGTCCGAGACCTGGTACGGCATGTCACGGGCAACCGACGCGAGCCCGATCGCCTCGACGCGCGCTCGTTGCGAGAGCGCACGCGGGTGGAAGCGATCGGCGAGCAGGCCGCGTGCGTACGGCTTCGCAACCTCGAAGACGTTGAAGTCCGGGTACACCTCCTGCCCGACCGACGCGAGCGTCGCGATCGCCTTGTCGAGGATGACGAAGCGGCTCGGCAGCTTGAGGTTCATCGCGTAGATGAGCTGGAACCCCTCGCGGATCACCTGGATCGGGTCGATGTCCGAGAGCCGGCTGCCGTAGTAGCGGTCGAAGAGAACCTGCAGCTCGCCGCGAAACTCCGCCTCGCGCGCAGGGTCGTAGCGGACGCCGAGCTCGCGGAGGCGACGCGGGATCGCGTCGATGTTCTCCGTCGCGGCGTCCACGAAGAGCCGCGTGAGTCCGGCCATGTCGTCGTCGGTCAGCTTCCCCGCCTGCCCGAAGTCGACGAGGCCCAGCGCGCCGGACTCGAGCACGAAGATGTTCGCCGGGTGCGGGTCCGAGTGGAAGAAGCCGTGGCGGAAGACCATCGTCATCCAGGCGTCCGCGAGCTTGTACGCGACGTCGCGTCGCTCGTCCGGCCGCATCGACTCGAGGTCGAGATCGGCGACCTTCGTGCCGCGCAGGAACTCGAGCGTCAGTATCCGCGGCGTCGAGTACTGCCGGATCACGCGTGGCACGACGACCCGTTCGTCCTTCGCGAAGTTGCGGTAGAACGCCTCGGCGTTCCGCGCCTCGTGCCCGTAGTCGAGCTCGAGCCGGATCGAGCGCGCGAACTCGTCGACGAGCTCCTGCGGGTCCATGAACTCCAGCGCCTTCACGCGCTCTCGGAGGAGACGCGCAGCCTGGTAGAGCAGGCCGAGGTCGGCCTCGATCTGATCGCCGGCGGCAGGGCGCTGCACCTTCACTGCCACCTCCTGCCCGTCGGGGAGGACCGCACGGTGCACCTGGCCGATCGACGCCGACGCGATCGGCGCGAAGTCGAACTCGAGGAACGCCCGATCCATCCGGAGGTCGAGCTCGGCCTCGACGGCGTCGCGCACCTGCTCGAACGGGATCGCCGACGCGTCGTCCTGCAGCCCGCGAAGCTCGGCGACGATGTCCGGCGGGACGACGTCGGGACGCGTCGAGAGGAGCTGGCCGAACTTCACGAAGGTCGGCCCGAGCTCGTCGAGCATCATCCGCAGGCGCTTGCCACGATCCGACGCGGTGATGGCATCGCCGTTCGAGTCGCGCTCGCTCAGCCGGTTTCGGCCGAGGACGTAGCCGAACCCGTGACGAGCTGCGACCTGCGCGATCTCCGAGAGACGCCCGAGGTTGCGCGACGGCATGCGTGTCGCCATTATGCGGATTGTCGGGAGCCGTCGTAGCGCGGCTCCCGAACTGCCGCGACACGCGACCGCGAAGCGTCGCGCTTCGGACGGCGCGCGATGCTTGCGACTGCCCGGTCGCGTGCCTACTCGCGCTCGAGCAGTCTCAGGCGATGCTCGAGCTGTGCGACCCGGAGCTCGAGATCACCCACCGCTTCGCGAGACGCCGTGCCGAGCTCGGACGAGACACGGGCTGCCGTGCTCCCCGCCGTCTCGCCGAGGCGAGTGGCCTCACGCCGCCAGCTGTCGAGAACGTCCGCGATCACGCCTCGCACCTCGTCGCGCTCGACACCCAGGCGGTCCCCGATCTCGGTAGCCAGCTCGTCCGCATGCTGCGCGACGAGCGCGATCGCGCCGAGCCCGGCGAGGCTGAGCGTCTCGAGCGGGCCGCGCTCGCTAGCGGGCTCGGCCATGAGGTCGCGACGCCCGCCGTTGCCGACGGCGCTCGCGCTTGGAGGACGTCGCCCCGGAAACGGGCGTGGGAACCGGTGCCCGCGCTGCCTCCGGCGCACCGTTGTCGCTCTCGTCGGCGCCTTCCGAGTCCGCAACGATCTCCTCGGCCTCCGTCGCCAGCGTTCCGCCGACCGAGGAGACTCCGGCGAGCGCGCCGAGGTCGTCCCGCCGGCTGGCGAACTCGGGCTCGCGGTTCTTCAGCACGGCGAGAAGCGGCGCGGCGAGGAAGATCGACGAGTACGAGCCCGCGCCGATGCCGATGAGCAGAGCGAACGCGAAGTCCTTCAGCGTGTCGCCGCCGAGCACGTACAGCGACGCCACCGGGAAGCAGGGTGATGAAGGTCGTCGCGAGCGAGCGCGGGATGACCTCCCACAGCGAGACGTTGCCGATCACGCGCATCGACGCGCGTCGCATCAGCGGAACGTTCTCGCGGATGCGGTCGAAGATGATGATCGTGTCGTACATCGAGTAGCCGAGGATCGTGAGGAGCGCCGCAACGGTCGCCGTCGACACCTCGCGCCCGGTCAGCGCGTAGATCCCGATGGCGATCAGCAGGTCGTGCGCGAGCGAGACGAGGACGCCGACCGAGTACTTCCACTGGAACCGGAACGAGATGTAGGCGACCATCAGGAGCAGGCTCACGAGGATCGCGAGCAGGGCGTTGTTCGCGATCTGACGCCCGAAGCTCTCGGAGACGTTCTTGGCGCCGAACGAGGTCGCGTCGACCGCGTTCGCGAGGCCCAGCTGGAGCTCGTTCTGCTCCGCGTTCGTCAGCGACTCGGTTCGGATCTGGAAGTTCGTGTAGTTGCCGTCGGTCGACTCGCCGCGCCCCTGGATCACCGCGTTGCCCTGCCCGATGCCGGCCGCCTCGCGCCGGACCTCCTCGAGCGACGTCGGCTCGGGCGTGCGGAACGAGATCTGCGTGCCGCCCCTGAAGTCGATCCCGAAGTTCAAGCCGAGGAACGCGATCGCCAGAACCGAGAGGAGACAGAGCGCTCCGGAGAACGCGAACCAGATGCGACGTCGGCCGATGTAGTCCCAGCGCAGCCATTTCGGAAGCCCCTCGCCGGTGGCTCCCATGACCCGCGGGTTCTCGAGCCAGCCGGCCCCACCGAGCAAGGCGAGGATCGCGCGCGTCGCGGCGACCGCGGTCAGCAGCGAGAGGAGCGTGCCGAGGAGCAGCATGAGCGCGAAGCCGCGGACGCTCGCGGTCGCGACGGCGAAGAGCACCATCGCCGTGATCGCGGTGACGACGTTCGCGTCGATGATCGTCGCGAAGCCCTTGCGATAGCCCTGGGCGATCGCGGCGCGCATGGATCTCCCTGCGCGCACCTCTTCCTTGATGCGTTCGAAGATGACGATGTTCGCGTCGGCCGCGACGCCGAAGGTCAGCACGAGGCCGGCGAAGCCGGGCAGGGTCAGCGTGACGTCGAAGATGAGGATGGTCGCGTAGAGGAAGGCCGCGTAGATCGCGAGCCCGATCACCGCGACGAGGCCGAGGAAGCGATAGAAGATGAGCAGGAAGATCGCGACGAGGATCAGGCCGCCGATCGCGGCCTTCCAGGCCTCGTTCAGCGAGTCCTTGCCGAGCGTCGCCGAGATGTCCGTGCGGTCGAGCGTCTCGAACTTGACCGGCAGGGCGCCGGTCTGCAGCACGAGCGCGATCTCCTTCGCCTCCTGGAACGACTCGAGACCCTGGATCTGCGCGCGACCGCCGCCGATGCCGCCGCTCAGGCTGTTGTCGGTGAAGTCGATCTGCGGGAACGTCTTGATCTCGCGGTCGAGGACGATCGCGAAGTGCTGCGGGACGTTCCGGAGCTTGCCTCGGATCCAGAGACCGCGGGTGATGTCCTCGAACTTGTCCGAGCCGGAGTCGGTGAACTCCATCGTCACGATCGGCCGGCCGGAGGCGCCGGGGCTCGTGTCGAAGTCGGCCCGCGTGCCGGAGAGCTTGAAGTCCTCGCCCGTCATCTGCGGGACGTTCGGCGGGTCGTACTCGAAGAGGTAGTAGTAGGTGCGGTCCGGTGCGACGCCCGCGCCGCCTGCGCCGGGGCAGACGACCGAGCCCTCGCCGCAGGTCACGACGGCCATGCCGTCGGGCACCGCGAAGAGCCGTCGGTTGGCCGGCAGCTCACCGCCGGACGCGCGGAGCGCCTCCGCCTCGGAGCCGTACGGCCCGGAGACGACGCGCTTCGTGTTCGGGTTGACGATGTAGTACGCCTCGGACTCGCCGTCTTTCACCTGCGCCTGCACCTGCGCCAGCAGGCCGTACAGCGACGTGGTCTCGACCGGCTCGCCGCGGATGGTGATGGACGGCCCGACGAGCGAGTCCTCGAGGTCGAAGAGCTCGAGCTGCGCGGTCGTGCCGATGATCTCGGCCGCTGCCTCGGGATCCTGGACGCCGGGAAGCTGGATGACGATCTGGTCGTCGCCCTGCGTCCTGATCTCGGGCTCCGAGACGCCGAGCTTGTCGACGCGATTCCGCATGATCTCGACGGAGCGGTCGAGGTCTTCCTCGGTCAGGTCGCGGTTCGGCGGCGGAACTGCCTGCAGCGTGACCTCGAGCCCGCCCTGGAGGTCGAGGCCGAGCGTCGGAGACTTGTGGAGCGGCGATCCCGGGACCGCGAGCAGCGCGACGCCGACGAGCGCCGCGACGAGCAGCCCGATGACGAGGTATGAGTTGCGCCTGCTCACGTTCGGCGCCCCAGGTTAGCGGCGGTCATCTCCAGCCGGGACCTCGCCGGCGGCGGCCCTAACCGCTTCTTCGCCGTCCGTAACGGGGTCTTCATCGGCCTCGTCGAGCGCTTCGGCGTCCTCGACGTCGCCGTCGACGACATCCTCGTCCTCGTCCTGCTCTGGCGGGAGAACTGCGGCGATCCCGCGCCGCGTCATGTGCACCGTGACGCCGTTCGCGATCTCGACGACGATGTCGTCGCCCTCCACCTCGGAGATCGTCCCGTAGATCCCACCGGTCGTGAGCACGTCGTCGCCGACGCTCGCGCCGTCGATCATCGACTGCTGCTGGGCCTGCCGTTGACGCTGCGGGCGGATCATGAGGACGTACATCACGCCCAGCATCAGCACCATGATGATCAGGAATTGCACGGTTCCTCCTCTTGTGGGCCGGCGAGTCGTGCGAGTGCCTCGTCCCGGAAGGACGAGAACGTGCCCCGCTCGATCGCCGCTCTTGCACCTGCTGTCAGGTCGAGTACGAACCGCAGATTATGCAGGCTCAGCAGCCGTAGCCCGAGCATCTCGCGTTGCGTCACGAGGTGGCGGACGTAGGCACGCGAGAAGCGCTCGCACGCCGGGCACGCACATTCGGGATCGAGCGGCCGCGGATCGGTGCGGTACGCGGCGTTTCGCAGGTTGAGACGCCCCTCCCAGGTCAGCGCGGAGCCCGTCCTCGCGGTCCGCGTCGGCAGGACGCAGTCGAACATGTCGACTCCGCGCGCGACGACTTCGAGGATCCCCTCCGGGTCGCCGATGCCCATGAAGTACCTCGGCTTGGCCTCGGGCAGCCGCGGCGCCGCCCACTCGACGCAGTCGAGCATCTCGTCCTTCGCCTCGCCGACGGCGAGGCCGCCGAGCGCGTAGCCGTCGAAGTCGAGCGCGGTGATCTCGTCGATCGACCGCGACCGCAGCTCCGCGTCGGTTGCGCCTTGCGTGATGCCGAACCGCAGCTGCCCGGGCGCGCGTGGTGCGTCGACTTGCCTCTCCGCCCACTGCGTCGTGATCTGCACAGCACGCTCGAGCTCGCGACGCAGGAGCACCCGCCGGAAGGCAGACGTCGAGGCACATCGCGATGTCGGAGCCGAGCCTGCGCTGGATCTCCGCAGCGCCTGCGGGCGTGAACCTTTCCTCGGCGCCGTCGTAGACCGAACGGAACGTCACGCCGTCGTCG
Source organism: uncultured Gaiellaceae bacterium (assembly GCA_963744285.1). Lineage (GTDB taxonomy): Bacteria > Actinomycetota > Thermoleophilia > Gaiellales > Gaiellaceae > GMQP-bins7. Next base: position 103,474 of record CAVUTA010000009.1, read on the forward strand.
TCGAGCGCCGCGATCGTGTCGCGCAGCGAGAACACCTGAAACCCGCCGGAGTCGGTGAGGATCGGGCCATCCCAGCCGGAGAAGGCGTGAAGCCCGCCGAGCGCCTCGATGACATCCTCGCCGGGCTTGAAGTGGAGGTGGTACGTGTTGCCGAGGATCACGTCGGCACCGAGCGCCCGCACCTCGTCGGGATGGAGCGACTTCACCGTTCCCTTCGTGCCGACGGGCATGAATGCCGGCGTGCGGATCTCGCCGTGGGCGGTTGCGAGGACGCCGGCACGGGCGGCACCGTCCGTGGCGTCGATCCGGAACGTCACAGCACCACCATGGCGTCGCCGAACGAGTAGAAGCGATAGCGCTCCTCGATCGCCGCGCGGTAGATCTCGCGGGTCGCCTCGACGCCGACGAACGCCATCACGAGCGCGAGCAGCGTCGACCGCGGAAGATGGAAGTTCGTCAACAGCGCGTCGACTCTCCGGAACTCGAAGCCCGGAGCGATGAACAGCGTCGTCCGCCCGGCGAGCTCACCGGAGCGAGCAACTGTCTCGAGCACGCGGACGGTGGTCGTCCCGACGGCGAGCACCCGTTCGGCTGCCGCGATCCGCTTCCACGAATGCGCAGCTACCGCGTACCGCTCGCCGTGCAGCTCGTGCTCCTCGAGGCGCGACTCGGTCACGGGCCGAAACGTGTCGAGCCCCACGTGCAGGGTCACGCTGACCGGGTCGAGCGCGGCGAGGAGCTCTGGCGTGAAGTGCAGGCCGGCGGTCGGCGCGGCGGCCGAGCCCTGCGCGGTGCCGTACACCGTCTGGTAGCGCTCGGGATCCGCGAGCGGCTCGTGGATGTACGGCGGCAGCGGCATCTCGCCGTCCGGCTCGCCCTCGACCTCGACGAGCCAGCGCCCGTCACCCCGGGCCTCGCGCAGCCGCACGGGTCCCACGACCTCGCCGGAGCGAAGGCGCCGCGACGGACGCACGAGCGCCTCCCAGGTCCCGTTGTCGTCCACGCGCTCGACGAGGAGCACCTCGACCGCGCCGCCCGACGCTCGCCGAAGGTTCAGGCGCGCGGGCACGACACGCGTGTCGTTCACGACGACGAGCTCGCCGCCGAGCACATCCGGTAGCTCTGCAACCGTGCGATGCTCGATCGCGCGGGACGAGCGGCGATAGACGAGGAGCCGCGACCCGTCCCGCGGCTCGATCGGTGTCTGCGCGACGAGCTCGTCCGGGAGGTCGTACTCGAGGAGCGAGGTGTCCATCCGGCGCTGAGAGTAGCCTCGCGCCCATGGACACTCTCGCGCTCGAGCGGGCCAAGCAGAGGATTGCGGAGGCGGCAGCCGGACGACCCGAGCCGGCTGTGATCGAGGCCGCGCTCGAGCGTTCTCGCGCTCAGATCGAGGCGCTGGCCGTCACCGCCGCCGAGCTCGAAGTGTCGATCCCGGAGCACGTGAGTGCCGCCGTTCGGGACGGCGTCCGTGCCGAGGTTCTCCCCGTCGCACGGCACATCGCCGAGATTCGTGGCCTCCTGAACCAGGCGATTCGTCGCCTCGAGCGGGTCGAGGGCGACCTCCTCGCCGAGCGGCATGCGCGCGTCGACGACCTCGCACTCCTCGTCGACCTCGTCAGCTCGGGCTGGCGTGGTGTCGATGAACGCCTCGAGCGCCTCGAGAGCGCGCGTCGCGACATCGTGGAACCGGGCGACATCGAGGAACCGGCTGTCGAGCCGCTCGGACACGCCGACGTGCCGGAGCGCGAGCTCGAGCACGCCGCTGCGGCCTGACTCGACCGAAGCGCTACGAGAGCGCCGGTGACACCGGCAACACGAGCCTGAACCGGCTCCCCGTGCCCGCATTCGAGCCGAGCTCGATCCCACCTCCGAGCGCCACCGCAAGCTCGCGGGCGATCGGAAGGCCGAGGCCCGTGCCCTCTGCGTCCTGGGAGACGAACGCCTCGAAGATCCTCGTGCGCTGCGACGCAGGCACGCCCGGCCCGGAGTCGACGACGTCGACCGAGACGACGCCGTTCGCCGTGCCGAGACGCAGCTCGATCTGCCCACCGTCCGGCGTCCACCGGAAGGCGTTCGCGAGGAGGTTCGTGATCACCTGCAGGACGCGATCTCCGTCGGACACGATGACGGGCGCCGCCTCCGCGCCCGAGAGCGAGAAGTCGATCTCGCGACGCCGCGCCTCCTCGGTGAACGCACCGTACGCCTGATCGAGCAGCCGCTCGAGCTCGACCTCCTCGTGGCGCACCGTGAAGCGATGGGCCTGGAGCTTGGCGAGGTCGAGCACATCTCCGACGAGCCGCTCGAGCCGGTCGGTCTCCGCCGCGACGATGTCGAGCGAGACGCGAACCTGGTCGGGCTCGCTGACGATGCCCTCGCGGATCGCCTCGACATGCCCCCGGATCGCCGTCAACGGCGTCCGGAGCTCGTGCGAGACCGACATGAGGAACGAGCGCTTGAGCTGCTCGGCCTCGGCGAGCTGCGCGACCATGCCTCGGAAGCGCTCGCTCAGCAGGGCGATCTCGTCGCGGCCGCGCGGCTCCGGAATCTCGACGTCGTAGCGACCAGCCGCGACCTGCTCGGTGGCGCGCGTGAGCGCGCGAACGGGCTCGGTCAGGCGCCGCGACAGCCACAGGAACAGGAGACCCGCGAGGGCGACGCCGACTGCGAGCGCGAGCGCGAGCCGTCCGAGCAACGACACCCACTGCTCGCGCAGCTCCGCCTCCGGCTTGGCGACGATCAGCCAGCCGAACGGCTCCGTGCCCTGAACGAGCTGCACCGGCTGGGCCACGGCGAGCAGCCGACGGCTCTCGCCCGGAGGCGTGAACTCGACCACGATCTGCTCGTCGCGCGCGAGCTCGACGTCACCGAGCGCGCTCCGTGGCAGCCGGGTCAGGCCGAACCGCTGGCCGGGAAAGAGCGACGCGCCGATGTAGTAGAGCTCGTCGCCCGTCGCCAGCTCGAGCTTCTCGGCTGCGAACTCCGGCGCCCTCGCACCTTCGTCCGACGATCGGATCGCCGACTCCGCGTACAGCGCCGCGAGCCCCGAGGCCTCACGGCGCAGCTCGTCGACCGACTGCTGCCGCGTGACGTCCTGGAACAGCCGCACCGCAAGCCCGATCGACACGAGCCCGAACACGAGCACGACCGCGAGGAACACCGCCGTGAGACGGAACCGAAGCGATCCCAGCATGGGATTCAGGGTAGAGCCTCAGAGAGTCGGCGCGGCCGTGCGATCGGACGCGACCTTGTAGCCGACGCCCCACACGGTCACGATCGGCGACGCGTCGCCGAGCTTGCGCCGGATCTGACGCACGTGGACGTCGACCGTGCGCGTGTCGCCCGCGAAGGTGTAGCCCCAGACCCGCTCGAGGAGCTGGTCGCGCGTGAGGACGATCCCGCGGTGGTCGAGCAGCTCCCAGAGGAGGTCGAACTCCTTGGGAGCGAGCCGGATCTCCTCGTCGCCCACGTACACCTCGCGCTTGCCGGAGTTGATGTTGAGGTCGCCGTGCTGGAGCTCCTCCGACTCGGTTCGCCGCCGCTCGGGCGCCGCGCGGCGGAGGATGCTCTTCACCCGGGCGACGAGCTCGCGCGGATTGAACGGCTTCGTCATGTAGTCGTCAGCGCCGACCTCGAGCCCGATGATCTTGTCGATGTCCTCGTCGCGCGCGGTGAGCATGAGGATCGGGACGTCCGAGGTCTTTCGAATCCGCCGACACAGCTCGACGCCGTCACCGTCGGGGAGGTTGAGGTCGAGGATGACGAGCGCCGGGATCTCGCCGGCGAGCTGGACGAGCGCTGCCTGCGCGCTCGCGGCGGTCGTCACGGTGTAGCCGGCGTTTCGCAGGTACGCGGCGACGAACGAGGCGATCGACGTCTCGTCCTCGATGACCAGGACCGAGTGCGGCGTCGTCATGAGCTGAGCCTCGGCTGCGGGCGCTCGGTCGCGGGCGGCTCGAGCGTGAAGCGCTCGGGCTCGGTCGGGAGCGGCGTGCACAGCGCCGGCTCGAGGCTGCAGTCGACGCCGTCGAGGGAGTACACGCCGGCCTCGTCGCCGGCGAACTTCGGCTCGGCGTCGAGCATCACGACGCCACGCCCGACCGCGGACACCGAGATCCCCGATCCGCGCACGACGACGCGGTAGCCACCGCCCAGCATCCGGAAGCGGAGCCCCTGGCCGCGGTAGAGCACCGTACGCGGGCCGACCCGCTCCTGCGTCACCTTGCGCCCGACGACGAGCGCCGAGTAGCGGTCGTTGGGCGTGTGGTCGGTCACGCGCAACGAGCCGGTCGTGAGCCGTCCGAGCAGCGAGCCGCGAAGGTCGACCATCACGACACCTTTACCGCGCTCGACGGACAGCGTCCCGGCGGTCGGCTCGGCACCCGCTGCCGTCGAGGCAAGGCTGACGAGCGCAAACGCGCACAGGAGGAGGACGACCTTCCGCATGACCCGCCGTAGTATCGGCATCCGCCGTGTGACCGCGATGAGATGCGTGTAAGGAGACTGTTAGCGGGCTCCGTCAGGTGAGAGCATCGGGGCGTCGCTGCATGCGCCGCGCGGCCGATTCCACCCGTAGATTCCGTCGCGTTCCCATGACGGAGATCGCGGACTTCGGCCTGATCGTGCTCGCGGTGTCGGCGACCGTGTTCGTCGCACTCCTCGGGATGCGCCTCGCCGATCGTTTCTCGCTTCCGTACGCCGCGCTCTTTCTCGTCGGCGCGGCACTCCTCGCGGAGGCGTTCTCCTCGCTCCAGGACGTCGTCTCGATCCGAGAGGTCGAACGGCTCACGGTCATCGCGCTCGTGATCATCCTGTTCGACGGAGGCCTGCACATCGGGCTCGCCCGGTTCCGTGCCTCGTCCGGCCCGATCCTCGCGCTGGGCGTGCTCGGAACGTTCGTCACCGCCGGGCTCATTGCGGTCGTTGCCCACTACGCCCTCGGCTTCGAGTGGATCTTCGCTGGGCTCGTCGGCGCCGCGATCGCGCCGACGGATCCCGCCGTCACGTTCTCGGTCTTCGGATCTCGTGAGATCCGCGGACGATCGGGCACGATCCTCCAGGGCGAGGCGGGAATGAACGATCCCGTCGGCATCGCGCTGATGATCGGGATGATCGAGCTCGCTTCGGAGGACGACGGCCACCTCTCGATCGTGGCTTCGGAGTTCGCGGTCGAGATGGCGATCGGGCTCGTCGTCGGCGTCGCCGGTGCTCTCGCGCTGCTGCCCGTGATGCGGCACGTGCGCCTGACGGCCCCTCCGCTCTACCCGATCCGCGTCCTCGCCGGTGCCGGCATCGTCTACGGGCTCGCGTCGATCGCGGGCGGCTCCGGATTCCTCGCCGTATTCGTCGCCGGCGTGATCCTCGGCGACGCAGCGGCCCCGCAGAAGGGCGAGATCGAGAGCTTCCTGTCCTCGCTCACGGGATTGGCCGAGATTGCCGCGTTCGTCGCACTGGGCCTGACGGTGGGCCTCGGCGATCTCGGATCCGGCGACACCTGGCGAGACGGCCTCGTGCTCGCCGTCGTGCTGGCGTTCGTCGCGCGTCCACTCGCGGTGCTGCCGTTCCTGCTTCCGACCCGGCTCACCTGGGGCGAGCGCGTCTTCATCGCCTGGGCCGGGACTGAAGGGTGCGGTTCCGATTCTTCTCGGTGCGCTTGCGCTGCTCGGCGGCGTCGACGACGGACCGCAGCTCTACGGGATCATCTTCGTCGTCGTCCTCTTCTCCGTCATCGTGCAGGGCACGTCTGTTCCGTACGTGGCCGAGCGCCTCCGAATTCCGTTTCGCCGGGTCGACCACGACCTCGCGGAGGTCCTCGAGTTCATCGTGGGCGAGGACGCGTTCGCCAGCGGAAAGCGTGTCGACGAGCTACCTCTCAGCGAACGCGCGTGGATCGGCGTCCTCATCCGCGACCAGCGCCCGCGCACGATCTCCGGGAGTGTCGTGCTCGCACCGGGAGACCGCGTGCACGTCTACTGCCAACCCGAAGACGTGCCCGCGCTTCAGCGGATCTTCGCCGGGACGGCCGCCTGAGCCGTCAGTCGTAGGCGTAGAAGCCGCGGCCCGATTTCCGGCCGAGCAGCCCTGCGTTCTTCATCGCGACGATGCGGGCGGGTGGCGCCATGCGTGGCTCACGCAGCTTCTCGTACAGCGCCTCCGACGCGTGAACGTGGACGTCGATCCCGACGAGATCGACGAGCGTGCACGGTCCCATCGGCCAGCCGGCTCCGGCGGTCATCGCGGTGTCGAGATCCTCCGGCGAGACGCGCGCCTCGTCGAGAACCCGAATGCAGTCGTTGAGAAGAGGGATGAGCACGCGGTTGACCACGAACCCCGGGGTGTCGTGGCAGCGAATCGGGCGCTTGCCGAGACGCTCGCCCACGCCGAACGCCGCTTCGACGGCGTCGTCGGCCGAGAGCTCCGCCCGGACGATCTCGACGAGCGGCATCAGCGGAGCGGGATTGAAGAAGTGCATCCCGACGACGCGCTGCGGCGTCGAGACGCCCGCGGCGATCTCGGTGACCGACAGCGCCGAGGTGTTCGTGGCGAGGATCGCGTCGGGCCGCACGATTGTCTCCAGCGCGCCGAAGAGCTCGAGCTTCGCGTCGAGGTCCTCGACGATCGCCTCGATCACGAGGTCGCACGCGGCGAGGTCGCTGAGCTCGGTCGTGAGCGAGAGCCGCTCGAGGGCCGCCTCGCGCTCGGCCGCGGTCATCCGCTCCTTGTCGACCTTCCGCTGAAGGAAGTGCGCGATCTTGTCGCGCGCGGCCGAGCCGAGCTCGTCCGACACCTCGCGGCCGACGGTCTCGTAGCCGGCTTCGATCGCCAGCTGCGCGATCCCGGCGCCCATGGCACCGAGGCCCACGACGCCGACTCGACGGATCTCCGGGACGGTCATGACCGGCGCGATCCTATCCCGCGCCGTGGCGACCGATGGCGTCGACTCGTCTAGCCGTGATAGCGGCGGCGACGAGCGACCTCGTCGAAGCGCGAATCCGCGCCGGCGAGATACGCAAGCGGCACCAGAGCGACGATGAGTGCGATGAAGATCAACCCGAACATGACCTCATCATGCATGGCCGAGTCGATCAGCACCAGTCGGGTAGCTTCAGCATTTCGATCAGTACAGCTGATCGCGCTCGATCGCGTCAGAGGCGCTCGAGAACACCGGCGATCGCCTGGCCCTGGCCGATGCACATCGTGGCGATCCCGTAGCGAGCCTCGCGCCGGTCGAGCTCGTTGAGGAGCGTCGCAGTGATGCGGGCACCCGTCGCCCCGAGCGGATGGCCGAGCGAGATTCCACCGCCGTTCGGATTCACGTCGCCCTGCTCCCACCGCTCGTGCAACCCCGTGTCGGCGAGGAACTGGAGAACGACGGATGCGAAGGCCTCGTTGACCTCGATGACCGCGATGTCGTCCCACGCCAGACCGGCCTTCGTCAGCGCGCGCTCGCAGGCCTCGGGATTGCCGTGCAGCATCCGGTACGGATCGACGCCCGAGAGCCCGAACGAGACGAAGCGAGCACGCGGCTCGAAGCCGTGGCGCTCGACGGCGGCCTCGCTCGCGATCAGCATCGCCGCCGAGCCGTCCACGATCGAGCTCGAGTTCCCGGCGGTGACGACGCCGTCCGTCTTGAACGCGGGCTGCAGCGACGCGAGCTTCTCGAGCGACGTGTCACGCCGCGGCGTCTCGTCGACGGCGAAGAGGACGACCGCGCCGCCCGCGCCGACCTCGACCGGGATGATCTCGTTCTCGAACTTGCCTTCGTCCGTTGCCGCGACCGCGCGACGGTGCGACTCGAGCGAGTACTCGTCGAGCGCCTCGCGCGTGAGACTCCACTCCTCCGCGATCACCTCGGCCGAGATTCCCTGCGGCACGATGGGCCAGCGCTCGCCGATCTTCTCGTTCACCGCGCCCCAGCCGACGTCGCCGAGATTCGACCCCATCGGCACGCGCGTCATGTGCTCGACTCCGGCTGCGACGACGACGTCGAGATGTCCCGCCTGCACGGTGGACGCCGCGTTGAACGCGGTCTGCAGCGACGAGCCACACTGCCGATCGACCGTGGTCGCGCACACCGTCTCGGGCCAACCCGCGACGAGAACGGCGCCCGCGCCCGACGTTCAGAGCCTGCTCGCCGACCTGGGTCACGCAACCCATCTGCACGTCCTCGACATCACCGGGGTCGAGATCGACGCGACCGACGAGTCCGTTCAGGACCTGCGCCGCGAGCTCATCCGCACGGATCTCGGAGAGCGAGCCGTTCCGTCTCCCGATCGGTGAGCGGACGGCATCGACGACATAGGCCGTAGGCATCCCGAAGAGCATAGAACGAGCGGGCGGGCGCGCGTGGACGTGGCATCTAGACTCACGCCGTGGCGACGACCGCGACCGAGCGGAAGCTCCTCATCGACGGTGAGTGGATCGAGACCGGTGCGTGGCTCGAGGTGCACTCGCCGTACGACGGCTCGCTCGTCGGCCGCGTCGCGAAGGGCGGCGCCGCGGAAGCGCGCAGGGCGATCGACGCTGCCGAGCGGGCCATGTCGGCGCCGCTCCCGGCACACGAGCGAGCGGCCGATCCTCGACCGCACGGCGCGGCTGGTCGACGAGCGCGCCGACGAGATCGCCCGCACGATCTCGGCTGAAGCCGGGAAGCCGATGAAGGCGGCGCGAATCGAGGTCGCGCGGGCGCAGTCGACCTTCACCATGGCCGCCGTCGAGGCGCGCACGCTGGCAGGCGACGTCGTACCGATGGATGCCTCACCCGCCGGCTCTGGCAAGCTCGCGCTCACCCTTCGGGTTCCGATCGGGGTCGTCGGAGCGATCTCGCCGTTCAACTTCCCGTTCAACCTCGTCGCGCACAAGGTGGCTCCGGCTCTTGCCGCCGGGTGTGCGGTCGTGCTCAAGCCGGCGTCGCAGACACCGCTGTCGGCCCTGCTTCTCGCCGAGCTCGAAGCGGACGCGGGACTACCACCAGGCTGGCTCAACGTCGTCTGCGGGCCGGCGAGCGAGATCGGCGACGTGCTCGTCGAGGACGAGCGCGTGGCGCTCATCACCTTCACCGGCTCTGCCGGGGTCGGCTGGAAGCTGAGGGAGCGAGCACCGCGCAAGCGCGTGAACCTCGAGCTCGGCAACGCGACGCCCGTGATCGTGGCCGCCGATGCAGACCTGGAGGACGTTGCCACGCGACTCGCGGCAAACGCGTTCTCCTTCGCGGGCCAGAGCTGCATTTCCGTCCAGCGGATCTACGTCGAGCGCTCGGCGTACGACCGGTTCCTCGAGCTGTTTCTTCCCCGCGTGGAGGCTTTGGTCGTCGGTGATCCCGCGGACGACGCGACCGACGTCGGTCCCGTCATCTCGTCGGGCGAGCGCGATCGCGTGCTCGAGTGGATCGAGGAAGCCCGTGGTCGCGGTGCGCGCATACTCGCCGGCGGCGAGCTCGACGGAGAGCTCATTCGTCCGACCGTCGTCGCCGACGCACCGGCCGACTCCAAGGTCGCCTGCGAAGAAGTGTTCGGCCCGCTCTGCACGGTCGCCGCGTACGACTCGCTCGACGAGGCGATCGCCCTTGCGAACGGGACGCGCTACGGCTTGCAGGCCGGGATCTTCACGAGCGACGTGAAGGCCGCGCTCCGCGCCGCGAGGGAGCTCGAGTTCGGAGGCGTGACCGTGAACGAGGCGCCGACGTTCCGCGCCGACCAGATGCCGTACGGCGGCGTCAAGGACTCGGGGAACACGCGCGAGGGGCCGGCGTACGCGATCCGCGAGATGACGGAAGAGCGGCTCGTCGTGCTTCAACTCTAGATTGGAACGCGTGGCCAAGCCCAACACCGGCACACTCGGCGATCCAGCGACCTACGTCGCACCGCCCCCGCGTGAGCTCAAGCGCGAGCGCAAGGCACTCCTCGAGATGCGCGAGGAGCGCTTGCGCGACCTCGGTGGGCTCGCGCTCGAGATGTACAAGCGCGACCGGTTCAACGCCGGCCTCGTGGTCGAACGCTGCGCGGAGCTCGTCGCGCTCGAAGCACGGGTGCAGGAGATCGACGCTCTCCTCGACGGGAGCGCGCTCGTTCGCCGAGGAGGCGGCGGCGCAGTGTGCATCTGCGGCGCGCCGATTCTCCTCGGGGCCAAGTTCTGTGCGTCGTGCGGTCGGGCGCTCGGAGGCGGGAGCGTCGAGGCTCGACCGGCGGGATCGGACGCGGTGGGATGACGAGCTGCCCGCGCTGCGGCGAGCCGCTCGCGTCGGGCCAGGAGTACTGCCTGGTGTGTGGCGCCAGGTTCAGCGACGGACGCCGGGGCGCGCGATCGACGAGCTCCGGCTGGGTGCTCCGCGCGGCCGCTGCGGGAGCCGTCGCGGTGATCGGAGCGGCGCTGGCGGTCGTCGCGACCGGGAGCGACGGCGGCCGCGCGACAGTGACGACGGCGATCGGGGGATTCGCGACCGCGCCCGACTCGACGACGGGTGAGGCACCGATCGGACCATCCGGTGTCGCCGAGTGGCCGACCGACGAGGATGGCTGGACGATCGCGCTCGCCTCCCTGCCGCAGACTGCCGGACGCGCCGCCGCGTTGGCGCGTGCGCGGACTGCGCGGAGGAAGGCCCTGCCACAGGTCGGCGTGCTCGACTCGTCGCGCTACGCGAGCCTCCATCCCGGCTACTGGATCGTGTTCTCGGGCGTGTACTCGTCGGAGGCCGAGGCGACGAGCGCGCTCGAGGACGCCCGCAAGGCGTCGAGAACCGCTGTCGTCCGCCGTGTCGTGCCCTGACGAACGTTGCCTTCGGCGGCACTACGTCCCCCGACTTTGTAACACCGCCGAAAAGGCGCTACACTCTTCGGGCGAAGCGCCATCTTCGCTCATTTTTCGCCCAGCAACACGGAAATCGGGGAGATCGACGAGGTCCCTTGGACGACCACGCAGCCCAGCTTCGCTCCTGTATGTATCAATACTCGCGAGCGATCTACCGTTCGATCAAGGATCTCATCGACCCGTACGCATCGCGCGAGGAGCAACTCGGTCACCGTCGTGCCGTACTGATCGAGTGCGAGCGCACGATGGCACGGCTCGCCGAGGATCCCCACTACTTCGCCCGTCCGGATCGCGCGCTGTTCGCCGACATCCGGCGCTACTTCCCGATCACGGCGCAGGCCCAGGTCGCCTGGTCGGTCCGCGAGGGCATCGGCGCGGCCACGTCGTTCATCGAGCAACAGGTGGAAGCCGGCCTTCTCGACGGCGGCATCGCACGCTGCCACGCCACGACGCGGAAGGGCAAAGCCTGCCAACGCACGCCGCTCCCGAGTCGCGACTACTGCCCGTCGCACCAGCACCTCGAGCAAGCAGCCGTCGTCGCCGCGTAGGCGCCGATCCGTCGCCCGAGTGGCGCCGGAGCCGCAAGCGCGCGGACTGTAAGCTCGCACCCAGTGTCGCACGACGCCGACAAGCTGATCCGGCAGCTCTCGCTCGTGGCCTTCCTCATGGCCGAGCGACGCCTCCTGACGGCCCGTGACGTCAAGTCGAACGTCGAGGGCTACAGCGAGATGTCGGACGAGGCGTTCGCGCGCCGCTTCTACTCGGACCGCGCGGAGCTGACCGCGCTCGGCGTTCCGCTCCAGTCGCAGCGAGACGAGTTCACCGGAGAGGAGCTCTACACGCTGCGCTCCGAGAACTACTTCCTCGAGCGTCTCGACCTCGACGACGACGAGCTCGCAGCGCTCCAGACCGCGCTCTACTACCTCGAGGGCAAGTTCGCCTACGCGGAGCCGTTCCGCCTCGCACTGCAGAACCTCGCCCTCGGGCGCGCCGGCTTCACCGAGCCACCCACGGACACCGCCGAGCGCGTGCGCGTCAGCGTCCCGGACTACACGCCGGAGCTCGCCGGTCGTCTCGCAAAGCTCGAGTCCGCGATCTCGAAGCAGCGCACGATTCGCTTCGGGTACTGGAGCCCGCGGCGCGCCAGACCAGGCGAGCGCTCGATGAACCCGTATGCGCTGCGTCTCGACGAGGGCAACTGGTACGTCGTGGGTCACGACCTGGATCGCGGGACGACCCGAACGTTCAAGGTTTCGCGTATCCGCGGCGACATCCGGTTTGCAACGCGCCGGGAGCGGGACTTCAGAATCCCTGCGGACTTCGACGTCGAGGAGCATCGAATTCCGCGGCCGTGGCAGATCGGCGAGATCGTCGGACGCGCGCGCGTCGCAGTCTCCGACGACACCGCCTGGTGGGTCGAGCGCACGCTGTCGGACGCGGGGAACGTCGAGGACGGGATCTTCGAGACCGACTTCGCCAACGTGGATCTCCTCGCCGGCTGGGTACTGCGACAAAACGGCCGCGCCGTTCCACTGGAGCCCGTCGAGCTGGTCGAGGCCGTCGGCGCGGCACTCTCGACGTTGGCTGACGCGCACGACGGCGACGCACCGGGCGTCGCGGGTCCCAAGCGCACGGATCCACGCCGACCCCTCCCGGAACGACCCGCCGGCCCGGTCGCGCCGGAGCGCTTCGGCGTGCTCCAGGCGCTCCTCGCACATCTCCTCGCCGCGTGCGGCGACGAGCGCTCGACGACGCTCGACGCCGCGGAGGTCGCGGCTCGCTTCTCGATTCCGCTCGAGGAGCTCCAGGATCATCTCTCGCTGCTGAACCTCGTGAACTTCGGCGGCGGCTGCTACGCCGTCTACGCGGAGCACGACGGCGACGTCGTCCGCGTCGAGAAGGAGCTGTACGGCGACGTCTTCCGGCGCCCTCCGAAGCTCACCCCGCTCGAGGCACGCGCGATCCACCTCGCGATGGAGTACGTCGGCCCGACCATCGCAGCGGATGCGCACACGCCGCTGAAGCGCGTGCGCAAGAAGCTCGAGGAGACCTTCGGGCGCTTCGATCTCGCGGGAAATCCGCAGACGCGCGACGGCTCGGCCGAGGAGACGCTTGTCCGGGTGCTCTCGGACGGCGTCGACAAACGAGTCGTCGTCGAGATCGAGTACATGAAGGACGGCGACGACAGCCCGACCATGCGACTGGTCGAGCCGTACACGATCGAGCGGGAGCTCCCGGTCTGGCGGGTCCACACCTGGGATCTGAGCGTCGACGCGGCGCGCACGTTCCGTCTCGATCGGATGCGCTCCGCTCGCCTCACGGGCGACCACTTCGAGGCACGAGACGGCTTCGACCCCTCCTACTTGCGCGATCCGCGGGTCGCGCGGCTCCTCCATTCTCCCGAGGTCGCGCGCTGGAAGCTCGAACGCGGAGCGCGCGCGCTCACCGACGGGTCGGCGATCGCCGACGTCCCGTACAAGACGGAGGAGTGGCTCCTCTCGGAGATCCTCGCCGACCGCGGCGAGACCGTCGTCCTCGAGCCACAGCGCCTTCGCGACGTCGTCGCGAAGCGGGCTCGGCGCCTCCAGCGCGAGCTCGGACGCGTTCCCAGCAGACGCTGATCCTCACGTAAGAGTCACAAGAGCGCGCCGACTCGTTCGCGGCGCACGTCGTGCCGCTTGCTCGTCTCTACTGTTGTCGCACTAGCGAACAGAGGAGCGCGACATGAGACGAGGGAAGTCGCTTCATCTGCGATTGGCTTCGCCGGTTCTTGGAGTCGTCATCGGCTGCGCTGCCGGTGTGGCGTCGGTAACTCTCGGCCCTGCGGCGGCACAGCAGACACGGCCCAGAGCAGCGCGCCGTGTTCGACGCGACGCACCTTCCGCCACTTCTCACCATGCCGGACGAGCGTGTCGAGCTCGCATACGACGTCCACTGCGCCGCCGGAGACGACGAGGGAGCCGAGGCTGGCTGCGATGTCCGCGGCGCAGTCTTCGTTCGCACGTCCGGACGAGGTTCGTTCGAGCGGCTTGCGCTGAGCCCTCGGAAGCCCCACGGCGGCGGCCGACAGCTCGCCGCGCGCGTTCCGGACTCCTTCTCCTCTCAGCCAGGTGGCTTCGAGTACTACGCGCAGCTCGAGGCACCCGATCTCGGAGAGCGGGTCACCATCCCGGCCGGAGGCGCCGACGCGCCGCATGCGTCCCGTCCACTCGAGAACTCGGTCGACATCGCACTCGGCCGCCACGTGTTCGGCGACGCCCGTCGCGCTGGCGTGCGGGTCGCACTGGCCGAGTGGGGCGACGGTACTGGCGCAGGTCGGACTGGAGCAAGGGCGACAGCTCGGCGCTATCGGCCCGTCGGCGTTCGATGTCGACGCGGCCGGGACGGTATCCGTCCTGGATCAGGCACATCGTCGACTCCTGCGTTGGCGCAAGGGCGCGCGGGAGCCGATCCGCGTACCACTCTCGATTGCCGGGACGATCGCCGACCTCGCCGTCGGGAACGACGGATCGACATACGTTCTCGAATCGACTGCCGAGCCCGGACGCAACGCACTCGTCAGGCGGTTCGACGATGCAGGTCGTGAGCTCGAGGCGATCGAGACGGCAGAGCGAACGTCGTCGCAGATCCGGATGGCTCGAGACGGCGCACTTGTGCTCGGGCATCCCTCCCATCACTGGATGCCGGTGGCGGTCAGTGGCGTGCCTGCCTCACGTGAAGTCCAGCTTCGGCACGGGCGCGCCGGCCGCTCACTGCGAATGGGCGGCGAGATCGTTCTCTTCAGGCACGCGAACGAACTCCGGGTCGCGATGATCTCGGGGCGGAGCATGACTCGGTCGTGGCGGCTGACGAGCGACACGCCGCTCGCGGAGGTGCAGCTCGCGGAGCCAATCGGGCAGCGCCTCGTCCTCGTGGTCCGCATGTACGACGACGACGTCGACGAGTTCGTCGTGCTTGACCGTGGATCGAAAGGGTCTCGTGGATCGATTCACGCTCGACGCGGCCGACTGGGCGGAGACGGCTCCGCTCAGCCGCTTTCGGCTCGTCGGGAGATCTCTCTACCGGCTCGGGTCGACGCCGGCCGGTGCCTTCGTCGACCGCTTCGACCTGGAGGTGCGCTGATGGTCGTCTCTCGAACGCTGCTCGTGACCTTCGGGCTCGCCCTGTCCGTGGGTTGGGTGGGATCGGCCGCCGCGTACCACACGCGCTTCGTGGCCGACAACTGCAACTACGCGGCACCGACTCCGACGTCCGTCATTACCCGCGAGGGTTCGGCCGCCGTTGCGCTTCGCGCCCGGCACGAGGGGTATCAGTGGGGCGGCGGCTGTTGGGACGACGACGACCGCGACGACTCGCCGAACGACCCGCACGAGGATCCCGCGACGGGCGGCGAGGGCGGCGACTGCTCGGGCTTCACGTTCAAGGTCTGGCGCGAGCCGCTCGAACACGTCGGACGCCGGGTTCCATCAGTGGGGGCTGCTGCGGTTCGTCCACGGCCCCTATACGGCCGCGGCGTTCAAGGCAGGCTCGGGAGCGCCGAACGTGACGGTCTCCAAGTCAGCGCTGATCAAGATGGACGCACTCGCGAGCGACGGCCATATCGGCCTCGTCTACGCAGTCAACCCGGATGGCACCGACCAGATCATCGAGGCGAAAGGAGAGGCGTACGGTACGAACATCTGGACACGCACGTATCGCGGTAGCTCGAGCTACAGCGGCGTCCGGCGAACCGGGTGGAGCTCCTGAGCGGCTTCGACACTCGGCGGCCGCTCTATCTCGGCGCAGCTCTCGCGCTCGTGGTCGGTTGCACGAAGGACTCGGCGTCAGCGCCGTCGACGCTTGTCGACGGGTCGCCCGCGCGTCCCTCTCCAGTTGCATTGGAGGGTGTCGGAGTGCCCAGGCGTCGTGACTCGCGTTCGAGTCGTGCCGGCTGGCTCGCGGGACGGACGTGCGATTCGTGCGTCGTGTGTATGCGCGCGCGACGCCGAACGGTCCGGTCGTCGAGCGCACCGGTGTGACCGGTGCGAGTGTCACGTTCTTCGATTCCGGACATCGCGGCGTCCACGCCTGCGATGCGACCGACGTCAGTCGTTCGCGTGCCGAACGTTGGTGTGCCCACGCCTTCGGCCGACTCTCCGGCGCGCGACTCCGCGACCCTCGACTGACGATCACCTGTCGTGACGCACGGCGATCTCGTTGGCTTCGCGTGGGTGCAACCGAGCGACGCGGCAGCGTACGTCGTCGTCCAGCAGCCCGGTCATGCGGAGATCTATCCCGCTTCCGGGACGGCGCCGGTGCGCGTGACGACGACCGATGTCGACCTCGCGTCCTCCCACGCGACGTTTGCGATCAGCGAGCACGCGAGGGACGGCAGGCGTCTCCGTTCGTACGACCTCGAGGCTCAGGTGGCCGGATGAGACGGACGTCCAGGAAGGACGATCGTGAAGGTCGACCCTTCGCCGACGATCGAGTCGACCGCGATCGTGCCGCCGTGGGCTTCGACGATCGCGCGGCTGAGCGCGAGGCCGAGCCCGGAGCCCGTCGTGTCCGCACCGAGACGCACACCGGGCTCGAAGATGCGTGCGAGCTCGGCGAGCGGGATGCCCGGACCGGCATCCGAAACAGCGATCTCCACGCTGTCACCGGCCGCCGCGAACCGGACTGTCACGGGGCCACCAGAGCCCGCGTGCGCGAGAGCGTTCGCGATGAGGTTGTCGAGCACCTGCCGGAGCCGCACGGGATCGGCGTCCACGACGAGCGGACGCTCGACGCCCTCCGCCACCACGCTCGCTCCGCGCACGGAGAAGGCGGCGACGGCGTCGCGCACGAGCATCGCAGCGTCGAGCCCTTCCAGGTGCACGGATGCAACGGCGAAGTCCAGCACGATTCGCTCGATCGCATGAGAGGCCGCGAGCGCGAGCCGTGTGAGCTGGTGACGCGACAGATCGGCAGCGGGCGCGCCGGCAGCCGCCTCGGCGACCGCAGACAGCGCCGCGACGGGGCTCCGCACCTCATGCACGAGAACGGCGAGTCGCTCGCGTTCCAGGTCCGAGGTCATTCCTGTCGCTCGGCCATTCGACCTACCGCCCAGCGTGCAGCGTCGCTGAGTATCGGATCGTCGTCGTCGACGTACCGAGCCACGGCAGGCGCGAGCTCAGCAGCGCCGACGTTCCCGGCCACGACGAGCGCGTTGCGTCGAAGCCAGCGCGCGTCGTTGCGGGGAACGTAGAGGCGGTCGAGCTCGGCTATGAGGTCGTCGCCGTCCCGGTCGAGCCACTCCACGAGGGAGACGACCCCGCGCGCATCGTCGTTCGACCCATCGCGACGCCGCTTCTCGATACCACGATTCCACGGGCACACCTCCTGGCAGATGTCGCAGCCGTAGACCATCGAGCCGAGCTCCGCGCGGTACTCGTCGGGAATCGGCGAGGGCGCCTGCGTCCAGTACGAGAGGCACTTCGTCGCGTCGAGGGTTCCGGGCTCGTCCAGAGCTCCCGTCGGGCACGCGTCGATACAGAGTCGGCACGCGCCGCAATCGAGATCCAGGGGCGGCGAGGGCTCCACCTCGACCTCCGTGACGAGCGCACCGAGAACGACCCACGAGCCGTGACGACGGGTGATGGCCATCGTGTTCTTGCCGTAGAACGCGATTCCGGCCCGCACGGCACCGGCGCGGTCGACGTGCTCCGACTCGTCGACGAGCACGCGATAGGCACCACCCAACCGCTCGCCGAGCGCAGCGAGGCGCGTGCGGAGCTCGGCGTACTCGTCACGCCACGTGTACCGCGGCAGCCGTCCCTCAGCCGGACGCCGGCTCCGTCCCTTCTCGGTAGTAGCACAGCGCACCCGCGATGACCGTCTTCGCACCCTCGAGCAGAAGCTCGGGGTGACACGAGATCTCCGGACGCGCCATCGTGAACTTCATGTCGGCGAAGAGCCCGCGGGAGCGGCGATCGTGAATGTGCAGCTCGGTGTCGTCGTAGGGCGCGACCGGAGCGGCTCCGACCGCGTCGATGCCGAGCTCGGTCGCCAGCTCCATCAGCTCGGCGCCGGTCATGAGAGGATTCTGCCTCGTGAAGGCGGTGCGCATACATGAAGACGGGGGGTCCGACGTTCTTCGCTACGAGGACGTCGACGATCCCATCGCCGAGCGGGGCGAGATCCTCGTGTCGCTCAGAGCCGCCGCACTGAACCACCTCGACGTGTGGGTGCGCAAGGGCCTCCCTTCGGTTCCGAAGCCGCGCATCCTCGGCGCGGACGGCTCCGGCGTGGTCGCAGCGCTCGGAGACGGCGTCGACGGCTTCGATGTCGGCCAACGCGTCGTCGTGAACCCGGGCATCCCGCACAACGGCCGGATCACGGTGATCGGCGAGCACACCGACGGCACATACTGCGAGCTCAAGGCGATTCCGGCTGCCCAGCTGTATCCGCTCGACGACGCGCTCTCGTTCGAGGAGGCAGCTGCGTTCCCGCTCACCTTCGAGACCGCGTACCGCATGCTCGTCACGAAGGCGGCTCTGAAGGAGGACGAGTGGGTTCTCATCTGGGGTATCGGCGGCGGCGTTGCGCTGGCAGCCTTCGAGATCGCACGAGCGCTCGGCGCGCGCACGGTCGTCACGTCATCGAGCGAGGAGAAGCTCGAGAAGGCACGCGCCCTCGGCGCGGATCTGGCCGTCAATCACGCAGAAGCCGACGTCGTGCAGGCCGTGAAGGACGCGACCGACGGAGCAGGGGCGAACGTCGTCGTCGAGACCGTCGGCGAGGCGACGTGGGAACGTTCGCTCGCTGCCGCAGCTCAGGAGGGCCGGATCGTCGTGTGCGGCGCGACCTCGGGCCACAGTCCTCCGGCTCGCCTCTACCGGCTGTGGTGGAAGCAGCTCGCCGTATTCGGCTCCACGATGGGCATGCCGTCGGACTTCGAAGGCGCCTACGAGCTCATCCGCACCGGACGCGCGCGCATCCACGTGGACAGCGTCTTCCCGCTCGCCGACGCCGCGAGCGCGCACGAGCGCCTCGAGTCGGGCGCGCAGTTCGGCAAGGTCGTCCTTGCGATCCCGTGACGCCGTCCTGAAACACGAACGCGGCCGCGTAGGGTTCGCGGATCAGGATCTGCGCCGCAGATCCTGATCCTGCGGGCAGGCCGCTAGCAGCTAGCCAAAGCCCAGGATGAACTTCGCGTCGTCGGACATCCGGTCCGGCGTCCACGGCGGGTCGAACGTCAGCTCGGCCTCGACCTCGCTTACGCCCGGCACCGAACGCGCCGCGTCGACGATTCCGTCCGCGATCATCGCGCCAGCCGGGCAGCCCATCGAGGTCAGGCTGTAGGTGATCTTCACCGCCGAGTCGTCGACCTCGACGTCGTACATCAGTCCGAGCTCGACGATGTCCATCCCCAGCTCGGGATCCTCGACGCCGTGGAGAGCCTCGACCACATCTTCGCGAGTGACCACGGAGCAAGTGTAGAGACAGGCGGTCTACGCGACGCCGACGAGTTGATCGGCACGGCGGAGCACGAGATCGAGGACGTCGCCGATCGCACGATCGAGTGAGTCGTTGTAGATGACCGGTACGTCGTGACGACGCGCGCGCTCGACGAGGTAGTCCTGGATCTCGCGGATCTGCGGCAGCGAGTCCAGGTACTTCTCGAGCGGTCGCAGCCCTTCGGTTGCGTGGTCTCGCACCCAGAAGTGGCTTCGGTGGAGGTTCTCGTCCTCGATCGCGACGATGCACTGGACGACGAAGGCACCGGGGTACTCGACGCCCACCATGCCCGGCACGAGGTGCACTCCTTCGAGCACCGTCGACCACCGCTCGGTAGCGGCTCGGTCGAGCGCGGCGTCGACGCCGACGAGCACGTTGCGCGTCTGATCGAGGAACCCGAGGATCGCCGCGTCGCCCGACTCCTCCTCCTCTGCACGCGTCAGTGCGAGCCTGGCCTCGAAGCTCGAGTAGTGGACGGACGGCATGAACTCCTTCGAGAAGAAGGTCCGCATCGTCTGCCGGATGAAGTCGGTCGACGTGACCCGCGTGATGCCGAGACGGTGCGCGGCCTCCGTGGCAATCGTCGACTTGCCGGTGCCGGTCGCTCCACCCACGAGGAGCAGAAGCGGCTCGTCGAGTCGTTGGAGCGCGTCGATCCTCCGCAGCCTGCGCACCGTGCGAGCCGCCTCCTCCTCGCCGATGAGCTCGGACGCAAGCTCGCCGAGACGGTCGAGGTCGAGCGACACCGCGCCGCGCTCGGCGAGATCGCGATCCGCGCGCCGCGCGATGAGGTACGCGCGCTCGGGGTCGAGCCCGGTGACGACGAGCGCTCGCGCCATCAGGCCCTTCGAGAACGGCACCTCGTCGCCCAGGGGGAGCGGGAGGCGGTGGCGGCGCTCTCTCACGTCTTGAATTTGGCCATGCGGAGTAGCTGCTCGTCAAGGTCCGGCTCACCGGGCGCCGCCACGACGTCGTTCGCTGCCAGCACGATCTCGAGCCCCCTTCGCGATCGCCGCCTCGGCGACGACGTCGATCGCAGCCGCCTTCAGCTCGACGAGATAGACCTCGGCAGAGACCTTCTCGAGCTCGGATCGGAGCGCGGTGCGGTTCGCGAGGCTGCCCGAGACGTGGACGATCCGGGCGCCGAACGCGTTCTCGAGATGCCCTCCGAGGCCGTCGAGCGCGTCGGGCGGAGCCGCCGAGAAGTACGCGACCGTCCGGTCGCGAACGTCGGCCAGCGGGCGCGGGTGAAGCGTCGTTGCGACGACCGGCACGTCCGGTCGAACGATCGCTGCGACCCGCTCCCGCGTGCGCTCCGTCTCGACCCCACGCTCGGCCATCGTGACGACCACGAGGTCGGCGACACGTAACCGATAGGCGTTGAGATACCCGGTCGAGACGGCTGGATCCTGGTGCGCGCCGACCACGACGACAGTGCGATCGGTGGCGATGGGTGGAAAGGCAGCACCGCTCCCGTCGAACACCACGAGGTCGGGATCGAGAGCTGCGGCGATGCGCGCACCCTCTGCCACGTTCGACGTCGCGACCGCGCCGGCGAGACCACCGCCGCAGCGGCGGCAGCCGACCGTTGCGACACCGACGAGCGCGGCGGTCTCGAGGTGGTCCGACGCGGCGTGTCGCCCGGAGCGCGAAAGCTCGATCAGCGCCTCGACCGTCGGCGGGATCGTCATCACCTCGGGGTCGGGCGGCCCGCCACGCCCCATCGCGACGACGACCACGTCGTGGTCGGCCGAGAGCAGTCTCGCGAGGTGTCCGGTCACTGCCGTCTTCCCGACACGCTTCCCCGTCCCCACGACGGCGATCGAGGGTTTCGCGAAGGGAGCACGTGCCGGCGGATCGAACCGGAAGTCCGCCCCGACGTACGGGACGCCGCAGGCCAGCACCCTGCTGGCGAGCGCGAGACGCTCGGGCGGGCCGAGCACGGGCTCGTCGGAGAGGTCGACGACGACGTCCGGCGCGTGCGAGGCGATCGCGGACTCGACGTCGGCGGCGAGCGGGACCCCGTATTCCTCACCTCCGCGCAGCTTCTCCTGCCCGCCGATGAGAACGGCGGCGGCGAAGTCGTACGGAAGCTCCACGAGCGCGTGACGCACGACGGCGGCATAGTGCTCGCCGTCGACGATCGCAATCGCCCTCACGTGCGCGCCGTGACCTCGTCCTCGATGGTGCCCGTGAACTTCGCGTACTCGAGCGTGTCGAGCGAAAAGGAGACGAGCCGCTCCTGGCCGTGGAACGGGTGACGACGCCACACGTCGACCTTCCCATCCGCGATCTCGATGAGGTTGTAACAGGGCCTCGTGTTGCCGCGCAGACGAAGCGACGAGACCGTCCCGGCGTTGACGACGAAGAGATCCTCGAGGCGCCAGACGTACGGAACGTGCTTGTGCCCCGACAGGACGAGGCGGACGCCCGAGCGCTGGAGGCACTCGATCGCGTCACCCGCGTCGTAGACGACGTTTCGCTCGCGCCCCGTTCCGGGAACAGGAAGAAGATGGTGGTGAAGCACGAAGACCTTGAGCTCGGCGGGTTCGACGAACTGCTCTTCGATCCACCGGTATCGGCCGCGCCCGATCTGCCCGTGGTCGAGATCGGGCTCGCTCGAGTCGACCGCGACGATCGAGACGGGGCCTTTCCGCAGCACCGAGTTCCGGTCTCCGAACATCTCCTCGAAGTGCACGTAGCCGACGTTCCGCGAGTCGTGGTTTCCGGGGACGACGACGAGCGCGTCGCAATGGATGCGATCGATGTACTCCCGCGCGGTCAGGTACTCGTGGCGAAAGCCGAAGGTCGTGAGGTCACCCGAGCACACGACGACGTCGGGCTGAAGCTCGTTGATCTCTCCGATCGCGCGCTCGAGCAGGCTCGCCTCGAAGTACGTCTCCCCGCAGTGAAGGTCGGAGAACTGCGCGATCCGGAACACAGTCGAAGTCTACGGCGCGTTCGGGCATCGTCCGGGGCCGTTGGTACGGTGGCGCAGGTGCGGGTCGCAAGTCCCGTTTTCCAGGCATATTGTGGCAACGAGCCTCCACGGTTCGCCAACCGGATCGAGGTCGAGTGCGCCAAGATCCTCGACTACTACGGCGTTCCGTGGGACTACGAGCCCCACTCCTTCGTCCTCGAGCGGGACGAGAATGGACGCGTCGTCAGTGCCTTCACGCCCGACTTCTATCTCCCTGAGCAGAACCTCTTCATCGAGGTCACCGTCATGAAGCAGTCGCTCGTGACGCGCAAGAACCGCAAGCTTCGCGAGATTCAGCGCCTCTATCCCCAGGTGCGCGTGAAGCTCTTCTACCGGCGGGACATCGAGCGGCTCGCGCAGCGCTACCGGCTGCAGCTCGCCTCGTAGTGGCGAGCGCATCGGCATCCGAGAACGGCGTCGTCGGCGCCGTGCATCTGACGCGGGAGGAGATCGCCGCGCGTGTCGCGCAGCTCGGCGCCGAGATCGCGGCCGCGTACGACGGCCTCGATCCGATCCTCATCGCCCCGCTGAAGTCGAGCGTCGTCTTCCTCGCCGATCTCACGCGCGCGCTTCGGATTCCGCACACGCTCGACGTGATCGAGCTCGCGCCGTACACCGGTGGACAGGACGGCGCCGTCCGGCTCCTGAAGGACGTCGACGCGCCACTCGAGGGACGTCACGTTCTCCTGGTCGAGGACGTCGTCGACACGGGCCTGACGCTGCACTTCCTCTGCCGAACGCTCCTCTCGCGCAACCCCGCGAGCCTCGCCGCAGTCACGTTGCTCGACCGCCCGTACCGGCGCCTGGTCGACGAGCTGCCCGTGCGCTTCATCGGGTTCACCGTTCCGGACGAGCTCTTCGCCGGCTACGGCCTCGGGCTCGACGAGCGCTGGCGCGCCCTCCCCGATCTCCACGTCGTCAGCTCGGTCGCGCTACCGAGCGCCGCCACCGAAGCGGCGTAGTCTTCACGAGGTTGCGGCCGCGAAAGCGGACGCCTTCAGGGGTCTTCGCGCGACCGGAAATCCGGCGCTAGCCGGTTTCCGGTCTTGCGCCTAGAGATAGAACAGCGGGTCGACGGCCTGGCCGTTGACGCGTACCTCGAAGTGCAGGTGCGGTCCGGAGGAGTTTCCGGTGGAGCCCACGAGCGACACGGTCTCTCCCTGCGACACCGACTGGCCCACGCCGACGAGGAGCGACGATGCGTGTGCGTACGCGGTCGAGAGGCCGTTCCCGTGGTCGACGACGACGAGGTTGCCGTAGCCCCCGAGCCAGCCGGAGTAGATGACGGTGCCCGACGCGGCAGCCCGGTTCGGCGTTCCGTAGGCGCAGCCGATGTCGATCCCCTCGTGCATGCGACCCCAGCGCATCCCGAAGCCGCTGACGACCACACCGTCGCAGGGCCAGATGAAACCGGCAGCGGACGCTTGCCCGGTGCCCGTCGATCCTGCGCCTTCCTGGGCGTCTCGGATCTGCGCCGCGAGCGCCGCGCTCTCGGCCGCAAGGGCCTCGACCTCGCGCAGGTACTCCTCGCGCGTCTCTCGCGTGTTGCTGAGGGCACTCGTCTTGAGATCCTGGACCGTCGCGAGGCGATCACGATCCCCGGCGAGTCGATCGCGGGCAACACGCGCCTCCTCGGTCCGCGAGCCGATCACGGAGACGGTCGCGGCCTGGAGACGTCTCGTGCCGATCGTCGCCTTGCGCTCGGCGGCCGCGGCGACCCGAGCCTTCTCCACCTGACGCGCGATGCGCCGATCCTGGGCACCGATCCGTGAGATCAGCTCGACGCTGTCGATGATCTCGTCGAAGCTCGACGCCGAGACGAGGAAGGCGAGGACGTCCGGTGGCTCGTCGATGTACGCAGCGCGCACCCGCGCCTCGAGGATCCCCACCGCCTTTGCGTACTCGGTCTGGAGGCGCTCGAGACGCTTCGTCTGCCTCGCGAGGAGCGCCGTGAGCTCGTCGAGTCGCGCCTGTGCCGCGGACAGCTCCGCCTCGAGCGTGCTCACGCTCGCCTGTGCGGTGTCGACGGCCGCCTGCGCGTCCTCGAGCTCGGCGACGACGGCCGAGAGCTGCGACGTGAGGACGCCCTCCTGGGCCTTGGACGAAGCGATCTCGGCCTGCAGCGCGGCGATCCGCGCATCGACGGCCGCCTTGTCGCTCTCGGGGGTCTGGGCGGAGGCCGACGCAGCCAGCGCGAGCGCGAGCGCAAGGCCGACGACAGCGATGGCTCGCCGTCCCATTCCTCTAGTTTCGCTCATCGGCTGGTCGACCCTTCCCCGACTCGCGCCCGAGCGCCTGCAGGGCCGTGGCCACGTCGCGGCGAAGCGGCCCGAGCTGCGCCCGGTAGTCCTCGTCCGACACTGTGCCTGTCCGATGCTCGAACTCGAGCTCCTTGAGCGCTCCGAGCGCGCGATCTCGCTCCTCGAGGAGCGAGAGCCGGTGCCGTTCCGCGTCGTCCAGATCATCGAGCACGTCCGACTCGGGCTCCGGCTCGCGAATGAACGGGAGCGCAACGGCGACGACACACGCGACCGCGAGCACCGCGGCGAGCACGAGCGCCAAGGTCAACGTGTCGCGGGAATGCCGACTTCGGATGCCCGCGCGACGAGCCGTCGCTGCTCGCGCCTGTCGGGCCACAGCGTGATGAGCGAGCCGAGGAGGAACACGAGCCCGGCGAGCCAGATGAGGTTGACGAGCGGCTTCACGAAGACGCGGAAGTAGACGCTCCCGTCAGGATCGATCTGCTCCGCGATCACGAAGAGATCCTCGCCGGTGAGCTTGTCGCTGCGGATGCCGACCTCGTTCGAGACCTGCTGCTCGATCGTGTACGCGTTCTTGCCCGCCTGGAGCGTTCCGAGCTCGCTGTCCCCGCGGCGCACGTCGAGCGTCGCGCGAATCTCCGTCGCGTTCGAGCTCGCACGCTCGTCGAGCGACCGGTAGACGAGCGTGTAGTCGCCGATCCGCATCGAGTCTCCCTTCGCCAGCTTCGCCTCCGCCACGCGGTCGAACGCACTCGAGCCGGCGACACCGATCGCGAGCATGACGATCGACGCGTGTACCACGTAGCCGCCGTACCGGCGCCGGTTCCGCGAGATGAGAGAACCGAATGCCGACGGCCACGATGCCGCACCGAGCGCCTTGCGCGCACGGGTTCCTCGCGCGAACTCCATCACGATCGTCGCGATGACGAACGCCGAGAACGTGTAGGCGACGAGACCGGGGATCGAGCTCCCGGCTCCGAGCGCGAGCAGCACGACGCCGGTGGCGACGGCCACACCGGTGGGCCAGCGGAACGTCGTCGCGAGGCTCGCGAGCGACGCGCGGCGCCACGCGATGAGCGGCCCGATCCCCATCAGGAGAAGGAGCGGCAGGCCGAAGGCGCGGAGGAAGAAGTCGTAGTACGAGCGGCCGAGGACGATCGCCTCACCGCGCACCGCTTCGGAGAGCATCGGGTAGACGACGCCCCAGAGAATCGCGAGGCAGAGTGCGAGGAGCAGCAGGTTGTTGTAGAGGAATGCGGCCTCCCGTGAGATCGGCGACTCGAGCTTCGTCGGCGAGCGAAGCTGCGGCAGCCTCGAGAAGACGAGCCCGAGCGAGACTGCGACGACGAGCGCGATGAACGCGAGAAACCACGGCCCGATCGAGCTCTGCGTGAACGAGTGGATGGAGTTGACGACTCCGGAGCGCGTGAGGAACGTCCCGAAGAGAGACAGCGAGAACGCGAGGATCACGAGCAGGACGTTCCACACCCGCAGCATCCCGCGCTTCTCCTGGATCATCACCGAGTGGAGGAACGCCGTCGCGGCGAGCCACGGCATGAGCGCAGCGTTCTCGACCGGATCCCACGCGTAGTACCCGCCCCAGCCGACCTCGACGTAGGCCCAATGGCTGCCCAGGAGCTGACCGATCCCGAGTGCCGCCCAGGCGAAGAGCGTCCAACGACGGGTCGCGATGAGCCAGCGCTCGTCGAGCTTCCTGGAGAGGAGCGCGCCCATCGCGAACGCGAAGGGAACGGTGAGGCCGATGTATCCGAGGTAGAGCAGCGGCGGGTGCGCGAGCATGTAGGGGTTCTGGAGGCTCGGCGTCATGCCGGCGCCGTCTACCGGAGCCGCCTGCGTGGCGAACGGGCTTGCGACCGCCACGACGAGGAACGCGAAGAAGGTCGATACCGCGGCGAAGACCGGAACGACCCACACGATGAGATCGCGTGCCCAGCCTCGATTCAGGCTCACGGCGGCGGCTCCGAAGCCGGTGAGCACGAGCAGCCAGAGGAGCAACGATCCCTCCTGCCCGCCCCAGAACGCGGAGATCGTGTACGCGGTCGGGAGCGCCTCGCTCGTCGAGCGCGCGACGTACGTGAACGAGAAGTCGTGGCGCAGCAACGCCGACGAGAGAACGAGCGCGGCGACCGCGGTCGTGGCGAACGACGCCACGAGCGCGTTCTGCGCGGAGCGGGCGAGCCGACGGCGTCCGAGGTGCGCAGCGGCGGCGCCTGCGACGAGTGCGTAGACGGACAGACCGAGTGTGACGAGGAGCGCGGCGCGACCCAGCTCAGGCATGGGCGACCGTCAGGCGGAGTCGCCGCTCTGCTTCGGCGCGTACTTCGACGGGCACTTCGTGATCATCGAGCCGGGCTGCGCCACGAACGTGCCCTTCCGGAGCTCACCGTCGACGACGACGTGGCGCCCGACCTTGAAGAGATCCGGAACCGAGCCCGAGTAGACGACGACGACCGACGTCGTGCTCTCGCCGGAGATGTCCTTCAGCCGAAAGCGCAGGCCGCCGTCGTGCGCGTCGCCCCGCACGGGACCGACCACGAGGCCCGCGAGCTGCACGTCACCGGTGCGCCCCGCAAGCTCGCTCGGCGCGAGCGACGGGTTGCCGCCGCCGGCGATGGAGGTGTACAGGAGGAAGACGGCGAGGACGCCCGCGACCGACAGTGCGATCACGAGCCGCGCCGGACTCGCGTTCCGAGCCATGCCGGAAGTCTAGCCCCGCGTGCGACCGAAGCCCTGAACAGCCGCTTACGCGGCTCGTTCGGCCGGATCGCACTCCGAGAACCGGCGATCGGGCATGCGATATCCGTGGTCGACACAGAGCGACCCGGGCGACTCCTCGGTGAGCGCGTCGCAGTACCCCTTGCCGTATGCGGCTCGGATGAATGCAGCCATGATCTCGAGGCTCCAGTCGGACACATCGGCCGCCTCCCGCCACAGGTCGGCGAGGCGCAGGTCGATGTCGAGCTCGAGAAGATCGATTCTCGACGGGCTTCTGGACAGGTCTCTGGCCATGCGTCGAGCGTACGGGTCCTGTCGGACGGACTTCGCGAGGCGGCTACTGCTCCTCGCCGCGCACGGTGAACGGCGCCGTCCAGTCCTCGTGCGAGGCGCCGTCGATGGTCAGTCGCCACTCGTAGCGACCCGGCTCGAGCGGCAGAGGCGTCGAGTTCACGGCCACCGGGAAGTCGAGCGGCGTTCCCGGCTTGAGGCCGGGCGGCCGACCCACTTCGAACTCTCCACCGAACGCGACGACCTGATCGGACTCCTCGTCGTCCTCGAACCCGATCGGCGAGCCGTCGGCGTCGAGCAGCTCCACCGAGAAGGCGTGGCGCGTGTTCGCCTGGTCCCACGGAACCTGGATGAGCAGCCCGATTCCGAACGACGCCGGTTCCGGGCCGGTCTGCGACCAACCGCCGCCGACGATCGTCAGCTTGCCGTCGGATACGACTGCGTAGTCCGCGAGCAGCATCGTCGCCTTCACGCCCGGAAGGCTCTCACATCGGTACTACGATCGGGGCGTGGCATCGCGCATCCGCGTCGGGCCGGCACGCATGCCCTCACGGGAGTCGCCCGAGCAGGCGATCGAGGTTCTCCTGGAGCGGGGCTACTCCGCCTGCGAGATCGACTTCGAGAGCGGCTTCTGGATGGACTACCCCTTCGCGGAGCGGCTCGGCGAGCTCGCACGCGAGAACGACATCGCGCTCTCCGTCCACGCGCCGCTCTTCGGCTTCATGGGACACCTCGAGGCGAGCGGGCGGAAGTTCACGTCGGCGGTCGGCGCGCTCGACCGGAGCGCCGGGATCGTGGCGGCCAGCGGTGCCGAGCTCGTCGTATTCCACCCCGGCTTTCTCCTCGGGCGGAGCCGCGAGGACGCGATCGCCGCAGTCGTCGAGCAACTCGGCACGCTCCGCGAGCGCCTCGCCGGGAAGGAGCGCGCAGTGCCGTTCGGCATCGAGGTGATGGGTCGTGTCCGCGACCTTGGATCGGTCGACGACGTCGTCGAGATCGCGCGTCGGGTCGGCTGGGTGAGGCCCGTGCTCGATTTCGCGCACATGCACGCGACGAGCGACGGTGCGTTTCTCCAGGCACCGCTCTTTGCCGAGGCGCTCGCGCTCGTCGACGCCGTCCTCGAGCCGGACGTGCCGTTCCATATCCACTTCTCCGACATCGCCTTCGCGAACCGCAACGAGACGAAGCACCTTCCGTACGGCGACGGGACGCTTCGGGCCGAGCCGCTCCGCGACGCGCTCGTCGACTTCGAACGCCCGGCGACGGTGATCTCCGAGTCGCCCGACGAGGAGTCGAGTCAGGCGATCCGCTCGGTGCTCACGTCGGTTCGTGGAGCGAGCTCGGCGAGCCGCGCTTCGTAGACCGCGGCATCGTCGTCTCGCCCTCGGCTGCGGAGGAAGCTGTCCAGGTGCTCGAGCGGATGCAGCTCGAGGAGCTTGAGATCCGACTCGTTGGCGAGGGCGATGGCCGACAGGAACAGCTCCTCCGCCTCACCGTCGCGTCCCTGAGCACCTCGGATGATCGCGAGCGCGGTAATGGCGAAGATGTGGCAGCTCGTGTCCTCGGGCACCGCGTGAGCGCGTGCGTCCAGCGCAAGTCGCTCTCCTTCGTCGATCTTCCCCATTTGGGCCAGCGTCGTGGCCAGCGCAGCCTGGTAGTCGGGCTCGAGCCCTCGATCGCCTCTCGCTGCGGTGATGCGAAGAGCTTCGCGAAACAGCTTCTCCGAGCCCTTGAGATCCCCCTTGGCACGCGCGAGCCAGCCGAGCTTCAACAGCGACGCCGCCAGCACGGGCTCCATGCCGAGCTCCACCGCAGTCTCCCGGACCTCTTCCATCATCGTCCCCGCAGCGTCGAGCTCGCCTTTGACCTTCAAGAAGCCGGCGTACGCGAGCGTTGAGCTGATGCGAGCGCGGACGCTCCCGCTCTCTCCTGCGAGCTCGAGCGCGCGCGTCAGCAGGATCTCCGCTTCATCCAACTCGAGCCGCATGATGTGCGCAGACGCCAGCGCCTGTGCCGCGATCGTCTGCAGGTCTTTGCGCTCCGCGTCGAGTGCCTTCACGTACGCCCGCTCCATGAACCGCACGTAGTCGTCGCCGGAGCCGAGCCAGGCCGCGACGACGGCGCGAGCGGTCAATGCGTCGAAGTGAGCGACCGCATCGGAGTCGCGGGGCAGGATCTCGAGGGCCTCGTCGACGAGCGTTCGCGCGTGTGCCGCATCACCATCGCGTTTGATCGACGCCTCGCCGAGGGCTGTGAGCGCCAGTGCTTCGTACACCCGCTCGCCCTCGTCGCGCGCCTGTTCACGAACCTTGGTCATCTCGACCTGGACGGCACCCCAGTCCTGAAGTCTCCACGCGGCGCGCGCCGCGACGTAGCGAGCGCCGAGCGTCGGTCGCAGCTCGAGCGCCCGGAGGCCCAGCTTCCGCGCGTTCGGGAAAGCCTCGCGTGCGATCGCCCGCTTCGCTGCCTTGACGAGCGCAGCCGCGGTCTCGTGCGCGAGCTCCTCCGGCGGAGCGCCCTCGAGCTCGGTGAGAAACTCGACGGATTGGTCGAGGTGGTACGCGCGGATCTCGACGAGCTCCTCGCCCGTTCGCTCCTGGAGCCACTCGGCGAACCGCGCGTGATACTGCGCCCGAGCGAGCTTGGCCATTCCCGTGTACGCGACCTCCCGAATGAGCGCGTGCTTGAAGCGATACGCGACCTCGCCGGAGATCGACGAGCGCGGCTCGCGCAGCAGGAACTCCCGCTGGAGCAGGTCCTCGAGCAGCGCCTCGTGCTCGGCAACGTCGGGCGACAGGTGCTCGAGCGCACCGCGCCAGAAGACGCGCCCGACGACCGCTCCGCGCTGCAGCAGGGTCTTGGCAGCTGGATCGAGGTGGTCGATGCGAGCGGCGATCAGCGCCTGGAGCGTGTCCGGGACGCGGTCGGCCGACCCGTTTCCCGATCCGCTCTCGATGAGCATCCGGATCGTCTCTTCGACGAACAGCGGATTGCCTTCGGCGCGATCGAGCGCCTCTTGTGGCAGCGACGCCGGCCGCTCGCCCGCGGTTCCGGCGAGCTGGCTCAGGAGCTGCTCCACGAGCTCCGCGCTCTCTTCCTCCGAGAGCGGCTCGAGCTCGATCGCCGTCGAGCGAACACGTCCTCCACCCCAGCCCGGCCGCGCATCGAGCAGCTCGGCGACGAGCGAGGCACAGGATGAGGAGCGGCGCGCGCACTCCGTCCG
The DNA here is from genome assembly GCA_963744285.1 of uncultured Gaiellaceae bacterium. Classification (GTDB taxonomy): domain Bacteria; phylum Actinomycetota; class Thermoleophilia; order Gaiellales; family Gaiellaceae; genus GMQP-bins7. The sequence goes on from CAVUTA010000009.1 coordinate 134,252, forward strand.
CGACGTGCTCGATCAGGTCGAGGAGAGGCGCCTCCGCCCAGTGGATGTCCTCGAAGAGGAGGATGAGTGGCTGAACGTCTGCGATTCCCTGCATCACCTCACGCGCAGCCCAGGCGATCTCCTGTGGGCTGCGCTCCCCTTCGAGCGCCTCCATCAACCCAGCGGCGAGCCCGAGGACGTCTGCGACAGCCTCCTCGGCGCAGCACTCGCGGAGCTTCTCGAAGGCCTCCTCCAGCGGGTCGTCGTCCGAGATTCCGGCCGCCGCCTTGACCATCTCGCCGAGCGGCCAGTACGTGACGCCTTCGCCGTAGGGAAGCGCGCGACCGACGAGGACGCTCGCCCGCTCGACGCCGTCGAGGAACTCACGTGCGAGACGGCTCTTTCCGACGCCGGGCTCGCCGTAGATCGTGAAGAGGTGCGCACGGCTGTCGCGGAGGCTCCGGTTGAAGGTGTTCTCGAGGAGCTCGAGCTCGGCGTCGCGACCGACGAGCGGAGCGCGCGGCCCGATCGGACGCGCCGGGCCGTCGAGCATGTCGACGACTCGCCAGGCTCGAAGCGGGCCGTCGATGCCCTTCAGCTCGAGGGGGCCCGCGTCCTCGACCACGAGGCTGCCTGCGGCGAGACGGTATGGCCGTCGGGCCGATGAGGATCTCCCCTGGCCGTGCCGCCTCCTGGAGCCGCGCGGCGAGGTTCACCGCTTCGCCGGTCGCGAACGTCGAGTCGGCGTCGTCGACGACGACCTCGCCCGCCTCGATGCCGATCCGCGCCTCGAGCTCGAGCTCGACGACGGCCGCGCGCATCGCGAGCGCGGCGCGCGCAGCTCGCAGCGCGTCGTCCTCGTGCGCCTGCGGGACGCCGAACGCGGCCATCACGGCATCTCCCGCGAACTTCTCGACGATGCCTCCGTGCTGTACGACGCACGACGAAACCATCTCGAAGAACGCGTTGACACGACGGCGGACGACCTCGGGGTCGGCGCGCGTCACCAGACGCGTCGAGTCGACGATATCGACGAACAGAACGGTTGCGAGCTTGCGCTCCATGGCTGAAGTGTAGAAACGACGGCGGGGGCGACTAGCATCCCTCCGTGCTCGACCCCTCCGTCTTCAAGGCGTACGACGTTCGCGGGATCTACCCGAGCGAGCTCGACGAGGACGGCGCGTACCGGGTGGCGCGCGCGTACGCGGAGCACTTCGAGCCCCGCGGCGCCGCCGTCGGGCACGACATGCGCCTGTCGTCTCCGTCCGTCTTCGCGGCTGTCGTGAACGGCCTCGCCGACGCGGGCACCGAGGTCGTCGAGCTCGGGCTCGTGGGGACGGAGATGCTCTACCACGCGGTTTCCGAGCTCGCCCTCGACGGCGGCATCTGCGTCACCGCGTCGCACAACCCGAAGGAGTACACCGGGATGAAGATCGTCCGTCGCGGCGCGCTGCCGGTCGGGGGCGACTCCGGGCTCGCGGAGATCAGAGCTCGAGCCGAAGCGGGCTTCGGGGAGGTCGAGCACCGAGGAGCGGTACGCAGCGAGAACGTGTGGCCCAGCTTCGTCTCCAAGGTGCTCTCATTCGTCGACGTCGATGCGATTCGACCGCTCCGCGTCGTCGTGGACGCCGCAAACGGGATGGCCGGAGCGATGCTCCCGCCCGTCCTCGAGCACCTGCCTCAGCTCGACGTCGTTCGGTGCTACTTCGAGCCCGACGGGAGCTTCCCGAACCACCAGCCGAACCCGCTCCTGCCGGAGAACCGCGAGTTCATCGTCGCGAAGGTCGTGCAGGAGGGAGCAGACCTCGGAGTCGCGTACGACGGTGACGCCGACCGCTGCTTCTTCGTGGACGACACGGGCGAGTTCGTCCCCGGCGACTTCGCGACTGCGCTCCTCGCCGAGGCCGTGCTCGCGAAGACGCCAGGCGAGAAGGTCATCTACGACGTGCGCGCGAGCCGAGCCGTTCCCGAGACCATCGAGCGGGCCGGAGGGACGCCGCTCGTGAATCGCGTCGGCCACGCCTTCATCAAGCAGCGCATGCGCGCCGACGACGCCGTCTTCGCAGGCGAGGTGTCGGCGCACTACTACTTCCGCGACTTCTCGCAAGCCGACACCGGCGTCGTCCCGTTCCTCGTCATGCTCGAGCTCGTCTCGCAGAGCGGGACGAAGCTCTCGGAGCTCCTGCGGCCGTACCGCGAGCGCTTCTTCCTGACCGGCGAGATCAACACGCCGGTCGCCGACGTGCCGCTCAAGCTGCAGGAGTTGAAGGAGCGCTACGCGGCCGAAGGCGGTCGCGTCTCACACCTCGACGGAGTCTCGATCGACTTCGACGACTGGCACTTCAACGTCCGACCCTCGAACACGGAGCCACTCCTGCGCCTGAACCTCGAAGCGCTCTCGGAGGCGCTGATGACCGAGAAGCGCGACGAGGTTCTCGGAGTGATCCGTGCGTAGCGGCGCGCGGTGACGGACGTCCCCGAACTCGGGCGCGTCACCGATCGGCGGCCGCCCTTCAAGTACTCGGCGCTGACTCGCGTGTGGTTCTCCGACACGGACGCGCAGGGCGTCGTCTACTACGGGCGGTACCTGCCGTACTTCGACCACGCACGCACGGAGTACCACCGCCATCTCGGAGGGTTCGGATCCGAGGGCTGCGAGTTCGTGATGCGCGCATCGGCGGTCGAGTACCACGCGCCGGCCCGATTCGACGACCTGATCGAGGCGTTCGTGCGCGTGAGCCGGATCGGGCGCACGAGCGTGACGTACGAGTGCGCCGCGTACCGCCTCCCGGACGACACGCTGATGGTCACGGCCGAGCAGACGCTCGTGCTGATCGACCTCGGCTCGAGGCGTCCGACGCCGGTGCCGGACGACCTGCGGGCCGCAGTTCGTGCCCTCGAGCGAAGGCGATCTCGTCGAGTGAGCGAGCGGCCGGTCGAGGCAATCGAGCGCATCCTCGGCGAGACCGACGACGCCGACGACGTTCTCCGCGGTGCGGTCGCCGCGCTCGTCTCCGGACCCGGGCATCGCGTGGGCAGGAGTCAGCTTCCTCGACGACGGAGTGCTCGTGCTCGGGCCGGAGGCCGGCGCGCCGGACGAGGCCCGCAGGGTGTGCGTGCCGATCACGTTCCAGGACGCACTCGTCGGCGAGCTCTGGGCGGACGGAAGCCCGGACCGCGGGTTGCTCGAGCGCGTCGCCTCGCTCGTCGCACCCCAGGTTCTCATCGGCTGGGACACGGGCGGCGACGCGTGGGAACCGTAGTTCCGACACGCGTTCGCCGTCGTCGCGACCCGCTTCGATGTTCGATCACGCATCTGCCCCGCAGGTTGGTGATATTCCGCGGGAGAGCTGCGGCAGTCACGACGACCCGGCCGCGAAGCGGACGGCTTCAGGGGTCTTCGCGATCGCGGATCCGCGCATGCGGATTCGTGATCTGCGGGAAAGGATGGGGAGGGGGCAGTTGCCCGACCGGTGGGGGTCGGTTATACCGCGCGCCCGTCCGAGGGACGAGCGCGCGGCTCCCTTCCCCTCTCCCCACTCTCCTTGTATTCACGCGTTCGAGGGATGCAATCCCTCGAACGAGGTACCCCCCTCGAACGAGGGATGCCCCTCGATCGAGTGAGTGATCCCGGACGTGGATCGGGGCCAGGCTCGACGCCTGACCCCGATGCTGGCAGACCGATCTCGTCTAGGCGGGAGGCCCGCCGAAGGTCGGTGGCGCTCGCGGCGATCCCGACCCCGGCCAGAACCGAGGGTGTCGTCCGTCGCCCGGCCCGCGAAGCTCGCCGTCGACGAGCGCCTCCATGCGCTCCGCGAGGTCGGCCTTCAGCCCGGTCGCCTGCTCCTCGCTGAGCTTGCCGTCCGCGACGGCCTCGTCGATCCTCTTCGTCTGGGTCGCGACGAGCTGCTGGACGAGACCCGCCGCCGTCTTGCCCTGCTCCTTCGCGATCTCGGCGAGCGTCTTGTCCTGGAGCTCTTCGCGCAACTCCGCCTCGGTCATTCCGAGGAACGAGGCAGCGGTCGCGAGAACCTCGAAGTGGCCGTGACGACCGAACCCGCCCGGCCCGCCGTGTCCGCCGCGGCCGAAGAGCAGCGGGTAGTCGTCCGCGTCGATTCGCTCCTTCAGCTCGTCAGCCTGCTCCTGCGTGAGACGGCCATCGTCGAGAGCCTCGTCGACGCGGTTCTTCAGCGCCTGCTTCAGCGCGTCCGACAGCTCCGAAGGCTCGACGCCGAGTTGCGAAGCGGCGTCGTCGATGACGGCCTTGCTCTCCTCGCTCGGTGAGAAGATGCCGGACGCGGCAATGGCGGCTGCGGCGCTCCAGTCCGGTGAGGAGGAGCGCAGCGCCGGCGGCACCGGCTGCGAACGTGAGCTTCCTGCGTCTGTTCATGGTGGGCATGAGATCACTCCCGACTAAGAGATCGCTGAGATCGGGGTAAGAAGATCCGAGGATTCCGCGGCGAGCTGCCGTCGTTCAGCGTCCTGAGCAGCGAGCAAGTGCTCGCTAAGAAGCAGTCGCCAGGGCGTGGGCGGTGCCGAGCGTGAGCACCATGCGCGTGCCACCGCCCTCGGCATGCTCGGCGACCACGTCACCGCCGTGCGACTCCGCAACCTGACGAACGATCGCCAGCCCGAGTCCGGACCCGGGCATCCCGCGCGCCCCGCGGGCGCGGTAGAAGCGGTCGAAGACGTACGGGAGGTCCTCGTCCGAGATGCCAGGGCCGTGGTCTCGCACCGTGAGCCTCCCGTCGCGGACCTGCACCTCGACCTCGGCGCCGGGAGGGCTCCACTTCGCCGCGTTGTCGAGCAGGTTCCCGACGGCCCGCTCGATCGTCGCGGGCACTCCCTGTACGACCGCGGGCTCGAGCTCGACGCTGTACGCCACCTCGGGTCGGTTGCGGCGGGCTCGCTCAACCGCGTCGGCGACGAGCAGGTCGAGGCGTACGTCCTCGGGGTCGACGGTCATCTGCTCTGCGCGTGCGAGCTCGATGAGCTCCGAGATGAGCGTCGTCATCTCGCCGAGCTGCTCGACCACGTCCGAGAGCAGGCGCGCCCGATCCTCGGGGGGAAGCATGCGATCACCTGCGAGGACCTCGATGTTCGTGCGCACGCTCGTGAGCGGCGTTCGGAGCTCGTGCGAAGCATCGGCGACCAGCTGCCGCTGCGCGCGAGTGGACTCCTCGAGCGCGCCGAGCATCCCGTTGAAGCTCGCCGCGAGCCGGCTCAGCTCGTCGTTCCCGGCCACCTCGATGCGCTCGGAGAGATCCTGGGTCTCGCTCACGCGCTCCACCGTCTCCGTGAGCTCGCGGACCGGCGTGAGCGCGGCGCGCGCGACGACGAGCCCGAGGCCCGCCGCAATGACGACGCCGCCGGCTGCGATCAGGAGCAGGAAGAGGCCGATGCGACGGAGCGACTCGTCGACCTCGTTCAACGGGCGAGCGACCTGAACCGCGGCACCAGGGCCGTACGCGAACGTGAACACGCGAATGTGCGTGCCGTCGACGGTCACGTCCTCCCAGAATGCGGCGCCTTCGTTTCCGGCCACCGAGAGCACTCGGTCACCGACGGGAAGCTCGAGCTCCTGCCTGGGGGGCACGAGAACGGACCCGTCGGTCCGGACGAGCTGCACGTATCCCCGCGCCTCACCGAACTCGGGCCTCACGGCCAGGTAGTCGCTCCCACCCTGACCCGGGATCACGGCGAGCTGTTGAAGTGAGATCTGAGCCGCACGAGCCTCGAGGGCCTCGTCGACTGGCGCACGGATCTGCTCGCGCGCGACGAGGTAGAGGAGGATCGATGCGGCGACGACGGTCAGCGCGACCGCCGCGGCTGCCGAGACGGCGATACGCGCCCTGAACGTCATGACTCGCGGAGCGCGTAGCCGACACCGCGCACGGTGTAGATGAGGCGAGGCGAGCCTCCGACTTCCGTCTTGCGGCGCAGGTACCCGATGTAGACGTCGAGGGAGTTCGACGTGGGGCCGAAGTCGTAGCCCCAGACCCGTTCGAAGATGATGGAGCGCGTCAGCACCTGACGCGGGTTCCGGAGGAACAGCTCGAGCAGCGAGAACTCGGTGCGAGTGAGCTCGATGGGCAGGCTCCCGCGGCGCACCTCACGCGTCCCGAGATGGAGCTCGAGATCCGCGAAGCGGAGCACGTCGGAGGCATCGTCGCCGTTCGCCGCCCGTCGAAGCAACGCGCGCAACCTCGCAAGGAGCTCCGCGAGCGCGAACGGCTTCGCAAGGTAGTCGTCCGCTCCGGCGTCGAGCCCGGCGACGCGGCTGTCGACCTCGGCGCGCGCCGTCAGCATCAGCACCGGAACCGCATTGCCTCCTGCACGAAGCCGCCGGCACACCTCGAGACCGTCGATGCCAGGCATGAGGACGTCGAGAATGACGGCGTCGGCCTGCGTTACGGCACCGAGACGGTCGAGCGCCGCCTCGCCGTCGGCAGCGAGCTCGACCTCGTACCCCTCGAGGTCGAGGGCACGCTGCAGCGACTCGCGAACAGCGCGTTCGTCATCGACGACCAGGATCTTCATGGCCCGCATTGTGCGCTGCGCGGCGAATCCGAGCTCGGGTCTTAGCGACTTCTTAGTCGCCCCTTACCCGACCCTCATCCGACATCGCGTCCCTTTCGCCACACTGATGGTCAACGGCATGACGTCCCGCACCCGCACCCCTCTCGTCGTCTTCGGGCTGATCGCAACGCTGGCTCTGGGCCTCGGCCTCGGCGCCGCAGCATTCGCGGTGCTCGACGACGGTGCGACGACCGTGGTGCGGCAGGTCACCGTCGAGGGCTCGGAGCCCGTCGCCTCCGACGGGCTCTCGCCGGGCGAGGTCTACGACCAGGCCCTGAAGGCCGTCGTGGAGATCTCAGCAAGCGGCGGATCGCAGTCGAGGGCGCAGGGATCCGGCTTCGTGTTCGACGACAACGGTCACGTCGTGACGAACCAGCACGTCGTCGCCGGAGCGTCGTCGATCTCGGTGAGCTTCTGGAACGGCGTCGAGCTCGACGCCGAGCTCGTCGGCACCGATCCTTCTACCGACCTCGCCGTGATCCGGGTCGATGCGCCGGCGGGCCTGCTCTCGCCGCTTCGCATCGCCGACTCGAGTGCGGTCGACGTCGGGGACCCGGTCCTCGCGATGGGCAGCCCGTTCGGCCTCGAGGGGACGATCACGAGCGGCATCGTCAGCGCGCTCCATCGCGAGATGACGGCGCCGAACAACTTCACCATCACGGACACGATCCAGACGGATGCGGCGATCAACCACGGCAACTCGGGAGGTCCGCTCCTCGACAACCGCGGACGCGTGATCGGCGTGAACGCCCAGATCGAGAGCGAGTCCGGAGGCTCCGACGGTGTCGGGTTCGCCATCCCCTCGAACACCGTCCGCTCGATCGCCCGGCAGCTCATCTCCACGGGCGAGGTGCGGCACGCGTATCTCGGCGTGAGAATGGCTCCGGTCGAGGAGGGCGTGGCGATCACCACCGTCGTACCCGATACGCCGGCGGACGAGGCAGGCCTGCGCGCGGCCACCGGCACCGAGCTCGTCGACGGGCAGGAGCGCCCCACCGGAGGCGACGTCATCGTCGAGTTCGACGGTCAGGCGGTCACGTCGCCGACCGCACTTCAGAGCGCGGTCGACGCACGGCAACCGGGCGAGACCGTCTCGGTCGTCGTCCTCCGCGACGGCGACCGGCGGACACTCGAGGTGACGCTCGCCGTACGCCCGTAGGCGCGATCGTCGACGAGGTCTGGGCACACCTAGACCATGGGCTAGTGTCGACATTGGGCCAGGCGTGGGTATGCTCCGAAGCGGGAGGTAGAGGAAATGGGTAAAGCACGTCCGTCCGCGTTCGTCTTCGCGGTTGCATATCTCGCTTTGATGGTCGGGTTGTTCCTGGCTCTGGGAGGCGCTGCCTACGCGCAGTCCCCGGCCACGGATCAGTACGGCAACAAGGTGAAGGGCGTTCAGGTCTCGGCGACGGCAGGTGGCGAGACCGCCTCGGCCGCCGCAGAGTCTCAGGCGCTTCCGAACACCGGTCTTTCGCTCCTCGGCGTGGTCGCCATCGGCGGCGCGCTCGTTGCAGGGGGACTCGTCCTCCGGCGACGCGAGCAGCGCAAGAGCTAGCCCGGCGCTCGGAAGGTCACTCGCCCGGTAAGCCCTCTTCGAGGGGGTTCAATTGACGCACCCGGTCGTACGCGGCGCCACTCTCGGCGCCGCGTGCAACCTGGGCCAGGCGGAGCCAGGCGACCCAGTTGCGCGGATCCGTCGCGACGGCATCTCGATACGCGCGAAGCGCTCCTTCGCGATCGCCGAGGCCGGCAGCGGCGTCGCCGCGCACGAGGTCCGGCTCGTGCGACCACGGGAGCAACGATTGCGCGCGCACGGCGTGATCGCGCGCCTCGCTCCAGTCCTTCCGCGCGACGGCCTCGCGCCCGGCGAAGAGCGCTTGGTTGCCGACGAGGCTCCACACCGCGAGCACGCTCAGCGTCGCCGTGAGCCCGAAGAGCGCCAGTCGGCTGCCCGGGAGCATGAGTCCGCGCGAGCGGCGCTCCGACGCGAGCAAGCCCACCGACCCCACCAGGAGCGCCGTCATCGTGACGCCGACCATCTCCCAGTGCCAGTCGAAGCCCGCTCGCAGCTGCCCAGGCGACGAATGCGCCGAGCGCGGAGGCGACGAACCGTTGCCGGCGCGCGCGGACCCCGCCGGCAATCAGCACGAGCAGCGCCCCGCCGAGCAACGCGAGCCCGACGATGCCGAGCTCCGCGAACGTCTCCATGTACAGCGAGTGACCGTCGCGCACGATCAGGAGCGCTCGGGCGATTCTCGTACCAGAGGTACTCGAACGTTCCCGCACCGTTCCCGACGAGCGGGTGCTCTCGACCCGCATCCCAAGCGACGCGGAGCTGTTCGCTCCGCCCGTTTCCCGAGACGCTGAAGAGCCGGTCGTTCAGATCGACTTCGGCGACGGGTTCGGCATTGAAGCGCTCCTGGATCCCCGACGGGCCGCCAACTGCAACAACGCCTGCGATCGTGATCGCGATCGGCGGATCCCGCAAGAGCGAGGTCGAAGGCGAGGCGCGCCCTCCGAGAGAGCGTGACCCGCTTCGCCAGAGCTCGCGCGCCGAGAGCCGCGACGACGGATGCTGCGATGGCGACGCCGAGAGCAACGGCGACGCGGTGCCCTTCGCGCACGGCGGCAGCCACCGGTGCGTCCTCGGTCGTCAGCGCGTCGTGCCTGACTGGCGTACAGGACGCAGATGCCTGACGGAAGACAAACAACGAGCGCCGTCCAGGTCAGCCGGAGCCGGCGCGGGTCGGCGGCGATCGCAGCACCGATCCCGAGAGCCAGAGCCGCCCATGCGCCACGTGAGAACGTGAAGTACAGCGTCAGAGCCAGTACGGGAATCGGGGCCGCAGCAATCGCCGCGACGCTCGCTCGACGCGCGTGGGCGACGACTCCGATCGCGAGGACGAGGCCCATCGAGGAGAGAAGTCCGAGCGCGTTCCAGTAGCCGAGCGGCTCCGCGAGCCGATACAGATTGATCGGATCGTCGTACGCGTCGAACCAATCCGGGAAGAGCCGGGTACCAAGCCCGTACGCGGAGGTGAGGGCGATGCCGCCCAGCGCGCCTGCGACGACACCAGGACCGTCTCCACGCCTGAGGACGAGCGCCACCGCAAGGGCGAGCGCGACGTACACGAGCATGCGCTCGACCTCGCGCACGGAGGCCGACGAGCTGATCGACCACGTCGCGGACAGGGCGACCCACAGCCCGAGTGCGCCCATCGACGACGCGAACGCGATCCGGAGCCGGCCGGGAACGGCCACCCGATCGAGGATCAGGAGCACGGTGGTCGGTACGAGGAACGCGAGCGCCACCCAGCCCCACGACTGCGAGAAGTACGCACCGTCACTCCCGTTGGCCGCGAGGACGATCGAGGCGACCGACGCGGCGACGACCACGGTCCTGTGCTTTCGCGTCAGCACTCGCGCACCCCGATTCTCTCCCTACTCTGTGACGAAGCCATGAGACATCGCCTCGGCACGCTCCTCCTCATCGTCGGCATCGGTGTCCTCGCCTGGACCGCGACCGTGTACCTCTGGAAGGACCCGTTCACGACGGCGTACACAGCGTACGAGCAGCAGCGGCTCGCGTCGAACCTGGATCGGCAGTTCGAGAACTGGAAACCGTCACCCGAGCTCGTCGTGCAGCCTGGGAAGCCGAAGCCGCAAGCCGCAGCGCGACGACGTCTCGCGCGATGCGAAGCGGTTCAGGCTCTCGAGCGACGACGGCGACGCGATCGCGCGGCTACGGGTTCCGCGGCTCGGGATCAGCATCGTCGTCATCAACGGGACGGATGCCGGCGACTTGCGGCGCGGGCCCGGCCGGCACCGTGAGACGTTCATGCCGGGAGAGGGCGAGCTCGTCTACGTCGCGGGACACCGAACGACATACGGCGCGCCGTTCTCGGACATCGATCGACTCGAGGCCGGCGACACGATCTCGGTCGAGCTCCCGTACGGCTCGGTCGAGTACCGCGTCACGCGCCACCGTATCGTCGACGACAACGATCTGTCGGTTCTCGAGTCGCGCAATCGCGAGGAGCTCGTCCTCCAGGCCTGTCATCCGCGATTCTTCGCAAGCCAGCGATACCTCGTGTACGCGAGCCCCGTCTCGGTAAGCGCCCGGAGCTAGGGTTCGCGCGTGGCAAAGAGGTGGGAGAGCGTCCGCCTGGACGAGATCGAGCCGATCGCGGTCGTGAACGGCACGCTCCTGTGGCGGCCGGTCCGGCGAACGCTCGACATCGGAGCATTCGGGATCAACGCGTACGTGGCGCCCAATGCGGGCGACGACGTCGTCGAGGAGCACACGGAGCGCTCGCTCGGGCACGAAGAGGTGTACGTCGTGCTGGCCGGCCGAGCGACCTTCACGCTCGACGACGAGACCGTCGACGCGCCCGCAGGGACGGTCGTCTTCATCCGCGACGTGGACGTGAAGCGGCACGCCCGTGCCGAGGAGCCAGGGACTTCGGTGCTCGCGATCGGAGGGCCGCGCGACGCGGTGTACGAGCCGTCGGCCGTGGGAGGACTACTTCGCGGCGGAACGGCATCGCACCGCCGGGGACTACGACGCCTATCTCGCAGAGCTGGAGGCCGCTCTCGAACGGCGACCCGATCACCCGGGAGCGCTGTACCACGTCGCGTGCGCGGAGGCGCTGGCCGGACGACCCGACGACGCGGTCGAGCATCTGCGGCGAGCGCTCGAGCTCCGGCCGGAGCTCGCCGAGCACGTGCGCGCGGACGAGGACTTCGTCTCGTTGCGCGAGCGACCAGACTGGCCGCTGTAGCGTCTAGGACGGCGTGACGCGGTAGGCGTCGAAGACGGCGTCGAGGTTGCGAAGAGCGGTGAGGAGCGAGCGGAGCTCCTTCACCTCCCCCACCTCGGCCGTGTACCAGTTCCGCGCCATCCCGTCCTCGACGGAACCGCCGTACGAGACGATGTTCGCGCCGTGCTCGGCAAAGGTGCGCGCAACGTCTTCGAGGAGACGTGAGCGATCCCACGCGTCGACGGCGATCTGAACGAGGAAGCCGGACGACGCACCACCCTCCCACTCCACTTCGGTGAAGCGCTCCGGATTGCGCCGCAGCGCGCGGACGTTCGGGCAGTCGTCTCGATGCACGGTGATCCCGCGCCCCATCGAGATGTAGCCGACGATCGCGTCGCCTGGCACGGGGGTGCAGCATTTCGCGAGGCGCACGAGGACGTCCTCGACGCCCGTGACGTGGATTCCGACGCGGTCGCTGGAGACGGCCTTTCTCGCGCGCGACGGCTTCGTGGTGACGACCGGCTCCGACGCGACCTCCTCGGTCTTCAGCCGCTGGATGACCTTGTTCACGATCTGCGTCGGCGAGAGCTTCCCGGCGCCGAGCGCGACGTAGAAGTCCTCGGCCTTCTTGAACCCGGTCTCACGGATGACCTGCGCGAGCACGCTCGAGCCCTGGAGCTTGCGGTACGGGAGCTTCTGCGCCTTCAGCGCCTGGTCGAGCAGGTCGCGGCCCTTCGCCTCGGTCTCCCCGCGCGTCTCGCGCTGGTACCACTGCCGGATCTTGTTGCGGGCGCGCGACGAGGTGACGAGCCCGAGCCAGTCGCGCGAGGGCCCTCGGCCGGACTTCGACGTCAGGATCTCGACGAAGTCGCCGCTCCGCAGGCGGTAGTGGAGCGGCACGATGCGGCCGTTCACCTTCGCGCCGACGGTGCGGTGCCCGACGTCCGTATGCACCGCGTAGGCGAAGTCGATCGGCGTCGCGCCCGAAGGGAGCACCTTCACCTCGCCCTTCGGCGTGAAGACGTAGACCTCCTCGGCGAAGAGGTCCGTCCGCAGGCTGCGCATGTACTCGCCCGGATCCTGGTCCTCCTGCTGCCCCTCCATCAGCGACTTGACCCAGGTGAGCCACTCGTCGTCGGCCTTCGCCTTGCTGCCGCGCTTGTACACCCAGTGCGCGGCGACGCCGTACTCGGCCTCCTCGTGCATGGCCCGCGTCCGCACCTGGATCTCGAGCGGCCGACCCTCCGGCCCGATCACCGTCGTGTGCAGCGAGCGGTAGCGGTTCAGCTTCGGCATTGCGATGAAGTCCTTGAACCGGCCAGGCATCGGCTTCCAGAGCGAATGGACGAGACCGAGCGCCGCGTAACAGTCGCGCGTCCCCTCCTCGCCCGAGCGCTCGCAGATGACGCGGAGCGCGGTCAGGTCGTAGATCTCGTTGAACTCCCGACCCCGCTTGGCCATCTTGTCGTAGATCGAGTAGAGGTGCTTCGCGCGTCCCGTGATGTCCGCCGGGACGTCCGCTTTCTCGAGCTCCTCGCCGAGGATCTCCCCTGCCTTCTCGGCCTGTGCCTCGCGGTCGGCGCGCTGATCCGCGACCATCGCCTTGATCTCCGCGTACTTCCGCGGGTGAAGCGTCTGGAACGCGAGATCCTCGAGCTCCCACTTGAGAGCGTGGATGCCGAGGCGGTGCGCGAGCGGCGCGTACACCTCGAGCGTCTCGCGCGCCTTCTGAGCCTGCTTCTGCTTGCCGAGGTACTCGATCGTGCGCATGTTGTGGAGGCGGTCGGCGAGCTTGATGAGGATGACGCGGACGTCCTGCGCCATCGCGACGATCATCTTGCGGTAGTTCTCGGCCTCGGCCTGCTCGCGGCTCTGGAAGCTGATGCGCGTCAGCTTCGTGACGCCTTCGACGAGCAGGGCGACGTCCGCCCCGAACTCCGTGCGGAGCTCGTCGAGATCGGAGTCGGTGTCCTCGAGGACGTCGTGGAGCAGCGCTGCCGCGATCGTCTGCTCGTCGAGGTGCAGCTCGGCACAGACGCGCGCGACGCCGAGCGGGTGGTGGATGAACTCCTCGCCCGACCGGCGCGTCTGCCCGGCGTGAGCGCGCTCGGCGAGCTCGAACGCTCGTCGGAGGAGCTCCTTGTCGACGTCCGGGTTGTAGGCCTCGACCTCGGCGATCAGCTCCTCGACCAGGTCTTCGCGATGCCGCTTGGCGTCGAGGACACTCATGAGTTCAGTGTACTGAGCGGGTTTCCGGGCCTCGCTCTCCGGGAAGGAAGAGGGAGCATGCCCGCGAACTCGGACCGCCCATGAGCAGCATTCGCCGCTGGTGGCGCCACCGCAACGCACGCCGTCTCGCACTCGTCATGCGCGATGCGTTGGTGCCGACACGCCCCGGCCTGGGCTGACCGACTACGCGGCGCGAGGCAGCGCGGGGTCGAGGAGAAGGGCTCTGAACGACTCGGACTCGAGGAGCTGGCGCCGGCGCGAGCCCTCCTCGTGGAGCGCGAGCTCTCCGAAGATGCGGCGCGCCTCCGGTGTCCATGCGCTCTCGCCGCTTCTCCACAGCTCGGCGAGACCGGCACGCAGCTCTTCGTAGCCTTCCGGCGTGTCGAAGACCCGGCGCACCACGAGCTGGGGCGCGACCGTGCCGTTCCAGTGGTTCTCCTTGAGCCTGAAGGCGACGTCGAAGCGGCCGGCGGCGCGGAGCCGGTCGATCTGCGTGCCCTGTCCGAACGCGATCGCGGTTCCGGCGTCGCGGCCGTGCTGGCGCACGCGGAACCGCAGGTGCTTCCCGTCGCCGACGGTCGCCGGCGCGACCGCCTCCGTTGCAGGGACGAGCAGTGTGGGCTCCGGGTTGCCGAGACCGAACGGCGCGAGACGCGCGAGCTCCTCCGCCAGGCCGAGCGTCAGGTCCTGCGCCGAGGCCACGGCGTCCACGCGCACCACCTCGAACAGCTCGTCGGCGTCCAGGTGAGCGTCGGCGTGTGCGGCGAAGTCGTCCGCAAACGCCTCGATCCTCGACTCCTCGATCGAGAGGCCTGCAGCGGCCCGGTGCCCACCGAATCGCTCGAGGTTCGCCGAGCACGCCGAGAGCGCGCCGTGGAGATCGAACGACGCGATCGATCGTCCGGACCCCTTCCACGAGTCCTGCGAACGCGTGATCAGCACGACCGGTCGGTGGAAGCGCTCGACCAGTCGCGACGCCACGATCCCGATCACGCCTTCGTGCCAGTCCTCGTTCCAGAGCACGTAGCCACGGCGGCGGCGTCGCGGCTCGGGCATCGCGTCGACAGCTGCGGTCGCCTCGCGCACGATCCGATCCTCCACGGCTTGCCGGTCGCGGTTCAGCTCCTCCAGGGTTTCCGCGTTGCGACGCGCCTCGTCGGCGTCGTCCGTGAGCACGAGCTCGAGCGCGACGTCCGGCCGGCCGAGCCGCCCGGCGGCGTTGATGCGCGGAGCGAGCCGGAAGCCGACCGCGCCGGAGTCGACGGCTGCGGGATCGACGCCGGCCGTGCGCATGAGCGCCTGCAGCCCCGGTCGCCGGGTCGCTGCGAGCGCGAGGAGCCCAGCCGCGGCGAGCGCACGGTTCTCGTCGACGAGCGGGACGACATCGGCGATCGTGGCCAGCGCGACGAGGTCGAGGTTGCGCCGCACTGCCGGGTGGTCGGCACCGAGCAGCGCCTCTCCGAGCTTGTACACGACCCCGGTTCCGCAGAGCTCGGGAAACGGATAGCTCGACGGCCGCGTAGCGACGATCGGGCAGTCGGGCAGCGTGTCTCCCGGCCGATGGTGGTCGGTGACGATGACCTCGAGCCCGCGTCGTCGTGCTTCGGCGACCTCGTCGACGGCCGTGATCCCGCAATCGACGGTGAGCAGAAGCCCGACGCCGTCGTCCGCGAGGCGGCCGAGGGTCTCGCGCGAGACGCCGTACCCCTCCTCGAAGCGACTCGGCAGGTGCCAATCGACGTCGGCGCCGAGCTCGCGCAGGAAGAGGACGGCGAGCGCCGTGGCACAGATCCCGTCGACGTCGTAGTCGCCGTGCACGCAGATGCGCGTCCCACTCGCAATGGCGGAGCGGATGCGGTCGACCGCAACCTCCATGTCTCCGAGAAGAAGCGGGTCGTGCCCCGGAAGTGCCGCGTCGAGGAACCGCGCTGCCGCCTCCGGTGTGTCGTATCCACGCCGCACGAGGACGGACGCCGTGATGTCGTTGACGCCGAGGTCACGCGCGAGCGAGCACGCTGCGCGGGTATCGACAGGTTCGATCGTCCACGAGCTCGTCACGCACGGTGACGGTACGGACGGGATCGGACGCCGTCAGACGCCCGGGGTTACGACTCGCGTCGTCTGCGCAACGAGTCCGTGACGACTTTCACCCAGAGCAGGACGATCCCGATCGTGGCCCCCACGACCACGACCGCGATCGGCGTGACGAACGCCATCTGCTCGAGCGAATACTTCGTGACGGCGGCGCCGACCAGCCAGATCGCAAGCACGACGACGGCCATCACGGCCCAGAGACGGCGGTCTCTCATGTCCAGAAGCCTAGATACCCTGACTCTCGTGCTCGCAGCCAACTACCGCTCGGGAGACGACTTCGTCGTCGAGTTCCTCGGCCACCGGTTCGAGTTCTCTGCGATGGACTTCGAGGAGCGCGTGATCGCCGCTGCGGTGCGGCTCGAGCTGATCGCGTCCAACGACGTCGACGAGCAGGAGGCGGGCGACCTGGTCGAGCTGGTGGCCGACGGCCGCATCGTCGATCCGAGGAGTGGCCTGGGGCTCTACCTCGTCCGGCACTGGGAGCGCGTCTCGCTCCAGAACGGCGAGTCGCTCGTCTACTGGCTGCGCAAGCTCGTCTTCCGCGGCGCGTGGCTCGACCACCGCGTCAAGGAGGGCCTCCTCGACGTGTCGTGGATCGACGACACCGGAGACTTCGGCTACGCAGAGCCGCAGGGCGGTCGGACGCTCCTCGAGCTCGCGCCCGTTCCCTCCTGGAACGAGCTGCAGTACCGCGGCTGAGGCGCTACTCGGACGGCGGCGAAGCCGAACGGGCGCTCGGGATCCTGCGCCGAGATCTCGATCGAGCGCACCGCGCCGATCGGGACGATGAGCTTCCGGGGCTCGTCGCCGGCCTCGCGATGCGGGATGAACGAGAAGAACCCGAAGCCAGGTTCGGCGCTCGTCGTCGCGAGCGTGTAACGCGACCCGTCCACGAGCTCGATGCGCACCTCGGCCTGCTCGAGCCCGTGCTCGTTCGCGAACGCGGCGATCATGCGCGTGAGCCGCTGGACGAACTCGTCGAGCGGTCCTGCGGCGCCCGGCGTCCAGACATGCGTCGACATCGTTAGAAGAGCCCGTCCTCGGTTGGCGCGGAGCCGATGTGCTTGCGACCGAGCTCGGTGATGACCCGGCCCCTGGGCGTTCGCTGGATGAAACCGAGCTGCAGGAGATACGGCTCGTAGACGTCCTCGATGGTGTCCGTCTCCTCGCCGAGCGAGACCGCGAGCGTCGAGAGGCCCACAGGCCCGCCGCCGAAAACTTGTGCGCGATCGACGACAGCAACTCGCGATCGACGCGCTCGAGCCCTGCCCCGTCCACCTCGAGGAGATCGAGTGCCTCCTGCGCGATCTCGATCGTGACCGCACCCGCGTGGCGAACCTCGGCGACGTCGCGAATGCGTCGGAGGATGCGGTTGGCGACGCGCGGCGTCCCGCGCGCACGACGGGCGACCTCGTCGGCTGCCTCGTCGGCGATCTCGACGCCGAGGATCCCCGCAGAGCGGCGGACGATCGTCGCGAGCTCGTGCTGCTCGTAGTAGCCGAGCCGGAACGTCATGCCGAAGCGGTCGCGGAGCGGCGTCGTGAGCAGTCCCGTGCGCGTCGTCGCGCCGACGAGCGTGAACGGCGGAAGGTCGAGCGTCAGCGTCCGCGCGCCCGCACCCTGGCCGACGATGATGTCGAGCCGGAAGTCCTCGAGCGCCGGATAGAGGATCTCCTCGATCGCGCGGTTCACCCGATGGATCTCGTCGACGAAGAGGACGTCCTTCTCGTCGAGGCTCGTGAGGATCGCCGCCATGTCGCCTTTGCGCTCGAGCGCCGGCCCCGCGACCGTGCGGATGCCGACGTCGAGCTCCTCGCGGATGATCGTCGCCAGCGTCGTCTTCCCGAGCCCGGGTGGCCCGACGAGGAGGACGTGGTCGAGCGCCTCGCCGCGAGCCTTGGCCGCCTGCAGCGCGATGTCGAGCTGCTCCTTCGTGCGCTCCTGACCGACGAAGTCGTCGAGTCGGCGCGGCCTCAGCGACTGCTCGACCTCCTCGTCGCCGTCGCGCAACACCGGCGCGAGGAACTGGCTACTCACGCCGCGCTCCTGAGCGCCTCGCGGACGCGCTCCTCTGCGGGAAGATCGGGATCGACACCGGCGAGCGCCTGCTCCGCCTCGACGAGCGAGTAGCCGAGCTCGACGAGCGCATCGCGCGCGACGAGCTCACGAGGAGCCTCGCCCGCGGGAGCCGGAACCGCTGCGACGACCGAGCCTTCCAGCTCGAGGACGATTCGTTCGGCCGTCTTCTTGCCGATTCCGGGGATCGCCTGGAACCGCGCCGAGTCGTCGAGAGCGATCGCCCGCTGGAGCTCGTCGGCGGACGCGCTCGAAACGACGGCGAGCGCGACCTTCGGCCCGATGCCGCTCACGCCGAGCAGCTGCACGAAGAGCGAGCGCTCGGCGGCGTCGGCGAAGCCGTAGAGCTGCAGCGCGTCCTCGCGGACGTGCAGGTACGTCTCGACCGTCACCTCGGCAGCGCCGTCGGCGCGCCGCAGGACGCTCGGCGTCGCATTCACGAGGTAGCCCACGCCGCCGACGTCGAGCACGAGCCCGTCGACGGTTCGCCCGGCAGGTGTGCCGCGGAGCCGGGAGATCACCGGATTGCTCCCTGGAGCGGCGACCCGAGCGCGTGGCAGATCGCCACGGCGAACGCGTCCGCCTCGTGCGAGGAACGCGGCTCGGCGTCCAGCCCGAGGATGACCTTCACCATGCGCTGCACCTGTCCCTTCTCTGCCCGACCGTACCCGCACACCGTCGCCTTTACACGCGCCGGCGCGTGCTCAGCGCACTCGACTCCGGCTGCGGCGGCCGCGACGAGCACGGCGCCGCGTGCCTGACCGACGGAGAGTGCGATGCGGGCGTCGGCACCCACGTAGGACTCCTCGATTGCGACGGCGTCGGGCTCGTGCTCCGCAATGAGCTCCCGTACTCCCTCGAAGATCGTCAGCAGCCGCACGTCGAGCCGCTCCCGCGCGGACGTCCGCCAGCACCCCGACGCCCCTGCCCGGAGGCGCCCGTCGCTTCCGTGGACGATCCCGTACCCGCACGCAGCCGTCCCTGGGTCGATGCCGAGTACCTTCACGAAGAGAAGTTACGCGGGAGTTCGGACGTTCCTGCGCCGGCAGCGGCGCGGTCAGTCGGCAGCGACCACGGCTGCGAAGCAGCCGTGCTTCAGGGATTTCGCGATCGTCGGTTCGCGCTAGCGAATCGACGATCTGCGGAAACGACGCTAGCTGCAGTTCTCGGTCGTCCAGGCGCTGAGGCGCTCGGACGCGGCAGCTGACGTCCGCAGTTCCGACGGACTCGAGCGCTGCGGAGAGCTCCTGCGCCTGTTCCGCAGTCGGGAATCTCCCCGGGCTCGATACCCGGCGTCCTGGATGACTTCGGCGTACTGGCCGTAGGCGGCGGCGAGGGTCGCGACATCGGCGCTGAATCTCGTCCGGGACGTCATCGGCGAGCGCGGCAAACGCCTCGGTCTGCTCTGCAAGCTCGGCGTCCGAGCCTCCTCCGGCGGAGGACGAACGCCTGGCCGACGGCGAGGAACGCCGCGACGAGGCTCTGGCAGTCCTCGTCGGCGAAGTTGAAGTCGGCGTCCGTGTCGGTGCCCGTCGTCGGCCGTCGTGTCGTCGGTCGTCGTCTCCGTCGGTCAGTGGTCTCCTCGATCGTCGTGTCGTCGGAGGCGGCAGGAATCGTCGTCGCTTCCGCCACAGCCCGCGGCGACGAGCGCGAGAGCGAGCACGAGGATGGAGAGCCAGCGCATCGCGCGAGACCCTAACAGCGAGCTAGGACAGATGCTGCGCGAAGAACCCGACGATCGTGTCGTAGCAGCGAACGCGATTCGCGAGCTTGAGGACATCGTGCCCCTCGTCGTCGAACACGAGGTAGTCGACGTCGCGCCCGAGCCCCCGGAGCCGCTCGACGACGTCGCGCGACTCACGCTCGACGACGCGCGGGTCGTTCTGGCCCTGGATGACGAGGAGCGGGCACGAGATGCTCTCGATGTGGGTCTTCGGGGAACGATCGGTGATGAAGTCGCGGTCGACTTCCGGATCCCCGACCGAGAGCGCGAAGTACGGCTTCCAGGTCTCGGGTAGACGATCCATGAACGTGAACAAGTCGTACGGGCCGAACATGTCGACGGCTCCGCGCCACAGCTCGGGGTGTCGTGCGGCGAGCGTCAGCGTCATGTAGCCGCCGTACGAGCGCCCCACGACACCGGCCCGCGACGTGTCCACCCGTTCGTCGTGCGGAAGCACCTCGGTCATGGCGTGGACGTGGTCGAGGCGGTCGAGCCCACCCCAATCGCGGTCGACACGCTTCGAGTAGTCGAGCCCGTAGCCGGTCGACCCGCGCGCGTTCGGGACGAACACGGCGAATCCCTCGAGCGTGAGGATCTGGACGAGCGGCATCGAGAACCACGCGAAGTTCGGCCGTTCCTGGCTCTGAGGCCCGCCGTGGACGTAGTAGACGAGCGGCCGCGCACCCTCGTATCCGAGCTCGGACGACGGGAGGTAGAGCCGAGCCGACACACGCAGCCCGTCATGCGACTCGAACGACGCGTCCTCGCCGACCGAGAGCAACTCCGGCGCGAGTCCGAGCGCGCGCTCACGCGTCAACGTCGCAGGCGGCGCGTCGTCGGCCGGCAGCACGTGGAGCTGCGTCGGGCTCGTCGCCGTGCAGAACGCCGCGACGAAGCGGCCGCTCCCGGCGTCGTAGTGGAGGCCGTGCAGGACACCGCCCGCTAGCTCGCCCTCGCCCACGAGGACACGCTCCACCGAGAACGACCGCGATGCCTCGTCGAACGTCCCCGCGTACACCCATGAGCAGCCGTCGATGTTGTAGGTCAGCGCGTAGCGATCACCTTCGAGGTGGTCGAGCCCTTCGAGCTCACCGACGCCCTCGTGCGCGAGACCGTCGATGGCAACGGGATCGACGTCGCCTGGTCGCGAGAGATCGAGATACGCGAGAGCGCCCGTGTCGTCGTGCAGCGTGCTCGCGAGCAGGACGCCAGCGCCGCTCGCCGTCCCGTACCCGCCGCGGAATCCGGCGAGCGGCTGCTGCGCCTCGGGATCGCGCTCTTCGATCGGGGCTCCGTAGAGCATTCTTCGCGTACCGGCGTCGTCGATCTCGTAGAGGACGGTGTCCCCCATCGTGTAGCCGTCCACGAGGACGACGCGTGAGTGGTCGGGAGTCCACGCGGCGACCATCGCGCCGTACGAGCTCTGCCAGAGCTCGTCGGCAGCTCGCGTGGGCAGGTGGACGCGAACCGCGGTGATCGAAGCCTCCTCACGCGACTCGACCGCGAAGTACGCGATCTCGGCGTCGTCGTCGACGTGGACGAGGTGCGATCGACCTCCAGAGAAGGGCTCGTCCGCCAGCGGCTCGGGGAACCCGCCGTCGAGCGGGATCACGTGCGGGACGTAGTTCTCGTCTCCGTCCGCGTCGATCATCACGAGGATCTGCCCGAGCGCAGGCAGCACGTGGAAGAGCTCACCGCCGACGAGCTCGGGGTTCTGGAGCGCCATCTGCGGCGGAAGCAGGGGTTCCGGCACGCCCCCGGACGCATCCATCGCGTACAGGCTCAGGTGCCCCGAGAGATTCGAGACGAACGTAATCCGGTCGTCGGCGAGCTGCGGCTCGACGAAAAGGCGCGCGGACAGAAGCGACTCGATGCGGTCCGCTCGCCTGCCCGTAGTGTCCGCCGCCACGATCGCCACAGGTTCAGCCTAGGAGGCTACCGCTTCGAGAACCGCTTCGGGGATGTCGAAGTTCGCGTAGACGTCCTGGACGTCCTCCGTCTCCTCGAGACCCTCGACAAGGTTCATGATCCGGCGTGCCGTCGACTCGTCCGAGACGGCGACTGTCGTCTTCGGCACCATCGCGAGGTCGACCGACTCGACTGCGAAACCAGCTTCGTCGAGTGCCTGGCGCACCGGAGTCACCGCTTCGGGCGCGCTCGTCACGACGAAGCTCGAGCCGTCGAGCTCCACGTCGTCCGCGCCGGCTTCCGCCGCCGTCAGGACGAGCGCGTCCTCGTCGGCGCCGTCCGCAGACACGAGCACGACGCCACGGCGCTCGAACTGCCAGGCGACTGCACCCGTGGTGCCGAGGTTGCCTCCGTGCTTCGTGAACGCGTGCCGCACCTCGGACGCCGTTCGGTTGCGATTGTCGGTGACGGCCTCGACGAGAACGGCGACGCCCTCCGGGCCGTACCCCTCGTAGACCACGGTCTCGTAGCTCGACGCATCCGCATCGGCGCCCGAGCCCTTCGCGATCGCCCGCTCGATGTTGTCCTTCGGCATCGAGTACGAGCGCGCCTTCTCGATCGCGTTCTGGAGCGCAAGGTTCCCGTCCGGATCCGGCCCGCCCTCCTTCGCCGCGACGATGATCGCGCGCGAGAGCTTCGAGAAGAGCTGTCCGCGCTTCGCGTCGGCAGCGCCCTTCTTGTGCTTGATGCTCGACCACTTGCTATGCCCGGACACGACTCGCCTCCTCGACCATCTGCAGGAACAGCTCGTGCACCCGCAGGTCGTCCGTCAACTCGGGATGGAACGACGCGAGCAGGAGGCGGCCGTCGCGCACCAGCACGGGCTCGCCGTCGAGCTCGCCCAGCACGTCGACGCCGGCACCGACGTCGCGAATCCGTGGCGCCCGGATGAAGACACCGCGAAGCGGGATCTCGTCGCCGGCGAGTTGCACGTCTGCCTCGAAGCTCTTCACCTGGCGGCCGAAGGCGTTCCGATCGACGACGAGGTCCGCGAGGCCGAGGTGCTCGCGATCGACGACGATCATCCCGGCGCACGTCCCGAAGATCGCTCCGCCGTACGAGCGAATCGCCGAGTCCAGCCCGTAGAGCGCGGCGAGCCGCATGATCGTCGTCGACTCACCGCCGGGAATGACGAGGCCGTCGAGACCGTCGAGCTCCTCGGGCAGGCGCACCTCGACGACATCGGCGCCGAGCTTGCGAAGCGCGGCCGCGTGCTCTCTGAACGCACCTTGCAGGGCGAGGACGCCGATCCGGGGCGACCTCTTCACCGCGAGTGCTACCAACCGCGGACTTCGAGCCGCTCGTCGTCGGCGAGCGAGCTCGAGGAGATGCCGACCATCGGCTCTCCGAGACCGGCCGATACGTCCGCCAGCACCCTGGGATCGTCGAAGTGCGTCGTCGCCTCGACGATCGCCTTCGCGCGTGTCTCGGGATCGCCTGACTTGAAGATGCCGGAGCCGACGAACACGCCGTCGGCGCCGAGCTGCATGCAGAGGGACGCGTCGGCGGGCGTCGCGATGCCTCCCGCGGTGAACGTCACGACCGGAAGCCGTCCGTTCTCCGCGACCCAGCGGATCAGCTCGTACGGCGCGCGGTGCTCCTTCGCTGCCGCGTGGAGCTCATCCTCGCGCAGCGCCTGCAGCGCGCGGATCGCGCCGAACACCGCACGCATGTGCGTCACCGCGTTGACGATGTCTCCGGTTCCCGCCTCGCCCTTCGTCCGGATCATGGCCGCGCCCTCGGAGACGCGGCGGAGCGCCTCTCCGAGGTTCGTCGCGCCGCACACGAACGGGATCGTGAACGCCCACTTGTCGACGTGGTGCTGAACATCGGCCGGGGTCAAGACCTCGGACTCGTCGATGTAGTCGACCTCGAGCGCCTCGAGGATCTGCGCTTCGGCGAAGTGCCCGATCCGGCACTTCGCCATCACCGGGAATCGAGACGGCCTCCTGAATCTCCTTGATCTTCTCGGGATCGCTCATCCGCGCGACGCCACCGTCGCGGCGGATGTCCGCGGGAACGCGCTCGAGCGCCATGACGGCACACGCACCTGCGTCCTCCGCGATGCGCGCCTGCTCGGCGTCGACGACGTCCATGATGACGCCGCCTTTCAGCATCTCGGCGAGCCCCGTCTTGACTCTCAGCGTCCCGTACTCGGCCATGCTCGGAGTCTAGCCACGTCGAGGTTTCCAGACCCCTGTGGATAGCCGCGACGGAGTTCGTCCAATTTGCGGATTTCGCGGTGTGGAAATCCCCTGGAAAACGTCGTGTCCGTCCGCACGATGTGGAATAGGTACCCGGTACCGGCGCGACTCCTCTCCCCGCAGGCGGATCCGCCTGACCCCGAAGTTGCGCCGTATTACGTAAGGGCCCCGCCCACCCGGGTCCCTTGCGCAGATCAAGAGCCCGCTATAGCGGGCTCTTGATCGCGGAAATCCCTGAAGCGCGGCTGCTTCGCAGCCGCGGTCGTCGGCTGACTCCGCCAGGCTCTCGAAGCTCTAGCTCCTGCTCTCGGCCAGAACCTCCGACTCGGGCTGGTCGACGATCCGGATGTACGGCTTGGGCGACTCCCAGCCGTCCGGCCAGATCTCCTTCGCCTCGTCGTTCGAGACGGAGCCGGCGATGATCACCTTGTCGCCCTGCTGCCAGTTCACCGGCGTGGCCACGCGATGCTTGGCCGTCAGCTGCAGCGAGTCGATCACCCGCAGCACCTCGTCGAAGTTGCGGCCCGTCGTCATCGGGTAGACGAGGACGAGCTTCACCTTCTTGTCGGGGCCGATGACGAAGACGTTGCGCACGGTCTGGTTGTCGGCCGCAGTGCGATCCGCGGCCTCGCCGCCGACCTCGGCGGGAAGCATCCCGTACAGCTTCGAGACCTCGAAGTCGGCGTCTCCGATGATCGGGTAGTTGGGTGCCGTTCCCTGGGTCTCCTCGATGTCTCGCGCCCAGCCTTCGTGGTCGCCCGTCGAGTCGACCGAGATGCCGATGATCTTGACGTTGCGGCGGTCGAACTCGGGCTTGATCCGCGCCATGTAGCCGAGCTCGGTCGTGCAGACCGGCGTGAAGTCCTTGGGATGCGAGAAGAGCACCGCCCACGAGTCGCCGATCCACTCGTGGAACGAGATCTCCCCTTCGGTCGTCTGCGCCGTGAAGTCCGGCGCCTGGTCGTTGATCGTCAGCGTCATGTGCTGCCTCCTTCTGGGCCGAAGCCCTCTCTTCGGGCGCGCGAGACGTCCTCGCGCTCGAATTCACCCTGTCCTACGAGACGGCTGAACGCACCTCGGCCTTCCATTGTTCCACCGGAGCCCCTCGCCCGATGTGCCTCACGTCCGAGATCGACCGCGGAGACGAAACGAGGAAGTCACCGAGAAGGTGAAGTTCGGAGAAGGTGAAGACGCCTAGCGACTGTTCGTCGGTCTCGTCTGACGAATTAGTGCTGGCGGCTCTCGGCTCGAAAGCCTGCCCGGGTGCGAGAGTCGCCAGCCGAATCCTCGCCCGGTGTGAAGAAGCCCGCGGACGGGCACTCTGTGCGGATGGACTCCGAGTACGAGGTCGCCGACGAGAAGGCGGGCGCATCGCTCGCGATTCCTCGGTCCGTGCAGCGAGCGGCGGGCGACGTCGTTCACCAGGCCTTCGAACGCCTCCTCTCCTCCGACGTGCACGTGACGACCGCCGCTCAGGGGAAGCGCCTCTTGGCGGAGGACGACGACACGGAGCAGATGACGGATGCGATCCAGCGCTTCGTCGGGATCGCGACGCCAGTCGTGAGGATCGCGCTGCGCGGCGCACGATTCACACGCATCCCGTGGGTGCTCGTGGCGTCGTCGAGCGTGTCGATCGGCATCACCGTGCGGAGCGGTGTTCGGGAGCTCCGGGTGCTCGCCGCGTTGCTGGCGCATCGCTTCGAAGAGGAGACCGGCGCGCAGCCGGATGCAGCGCTCCTGCAGAAGCTGACGCTCGAGCTCTATCTCCGCCCGCGCCGCACGCCGGACGTCTCCGATGTCAGCCTGCCGCTCGCGCGGCTCGCCCGGCGCTGGATCGTCAGCGGCGCGCTGGGTCGAAACACGCGCGGGAAGACGGACAAGGCGCTCGACGCCGCAGAGCGTCTCGACGTAGCGGCGCTGGCGTCGCACTCAGCTGTGAAACCCGGGCGCGGCTCAATGCCGCCGAGCCAACGTGCGTAGTGGGCCCGCCTGGACTCGAACCAGGGACCAACCGATTATGAGTCGGCTGCTCTAACCAGCTGAGCTACGGGCCCGCGCGGGTGAGCGTAACGGACGGTTCCGGCGAGCCGACCACTGCGCGCGGCTGACAGAATGTCCGAGTCGTGAAGTCGTTCCAGCTCGAACACCAGCTGCGCACCGCCGGCGGCCTGACCGTCACCGATATCACCGAGGACGTGCAGGAGGCCGTGCGCCAGAGCGAGATCGCCGACGGCATCTGCTCCGTCTACTCGCCGCACACCACCTGCTCGGTGCGCGTGAACGAGTGGGAGCGCGGCTTCCTCGAGGACTTCGCGGTCCTCCTCAAGCGCCTCGTACCGACCGAGCACTACTACGCGCACGACGACTGGGATCGCCGCACCGAGAACGTCTGCGAGGAGGACATGGAGGTCGGCAACGGCCACTCGCACTGCATGTCGATGCTGCTCGGGCCTGCAGGCGAGTCCATCCCCGTGCGCGACGGCGAGCTCTGCCTCGGCCAGTGGCAGCGCGTGCTGTTCCTCGAGCTCGACCGCGAGCGCGACCGGCGCTGGCTCGTCCAGGTCGTCGGCGTCTAGCTATTCGGGCGTGACGTAGGCGGCGGTGAGTCCGCCGTCCACGACGAACGCGGCGCCGTTGACGAACGAGGACTCGTCGCTCGCGAGGAAGAGCGCCGCGTTCACGATCTCACGCGGCTTCCCGAGCCGGCCCGTCGGCCAGTGCACCTGGCGGCGCGCGAACGCGGCCGGATCGTCACCGAAGATCGCGAGGAGCAGCGGCGTCTCGACCGGGCCCGGGCACAACGCGTTGACGCGCACGCCCTGGCGCGCGAACTGCACGCCGAGCTCCTTCGACATCGCGAGGACGGCGCCCTTCGACGCCGTGTAGGAGATCTGCGACGTCGCCGCGCCGAGAATCGCGACGAACGACGCGACGTTGATCACCGAGCCTCCGCCCCGCTCGAGCAGGTACGGGATCCCGTGCTTGCAGCAGAGGAAGACGCCTTTCGTGTTGACGTCCTGCACCCGCTGCCACGCCTCGACGCTCGTGTCGAGGACGGAGGCGTCGTCGCCGGGCGAGATGCCCGCGTTGTTGTAGAGGACGTCGATGCCGCCGAAGCGTTCCGCGGTGGCCGCGCACATCGCGCGGACGCCGTCCTCGTCGGCCACGTTCACCTCGAACGCAAAGGCGTCGCCCTCGCAGAGCGAGACCGTCTCCTCGGCGAGCCCGAGGTCGAGGTCGGCGACGCAGACCTTCGCCCCCTCGGCGGTGAACACGATCGCCGCCTCGCGACCCATGCCGCCGCCGGCGCCCGTGATGACGCAGACCTTCCCGTCGAGTCGTCCCATGGCTCAGACCTCCGTCGAGATGAACACGCTCTTGATCTCCGAGTAGCCGTCGAGCGCGTGCATCCCGAGCTCGCGGCCGAACCCCGACTGCTTGAAGCCGCCGAACGGCGTCTGCACACGGACGGACGTGTTGGCGTTCACCGACAGGACGCCCGCCTCCGTCGCGCGCACGACACGCAGCGCGCGGGCACCGTCACGCGTCCAGATCGAGCCCGAGAGCCCGTACGGCGTGTCGTTCGAGATACGGATCGCGTCGGCCTCGTCCTCGAACGGGATGACGGCGGCGACCGGGCCGAAGACCTCTTCCCGCGCGATGCGATCGTCGTTCGAGGCCTCGACGAGCGTGCACGGGTACCAGTAGCCCGGGCCGTCGGGGATCTCGCCGCAGAAACGCCGGCTCGCCCTCGACGAACGACGCAACCGTCTCGCGATGCGCGGCCGAGACGAGCGGCCCCATCTCGGTCGACTCGTCGGACGGGTCGCCAACCTTGACGCCGCGCGTCGCGTCCACGAGCAGGTCGAGGAAGCGGTCGTAGACCGAGCGCTGCACGAGGATGCGCGAGCGCGCGCAGCAGTCCTGGCCGGCGTTGTCGAAGACCGAGTACGGAGCCGCGGCTGCTGCCTTCTCGAGGTCGGCGTCCTCGAAGATCACGTTGGCCGACTTGCCGCCGAGCTCGAGGGTCACGCGCTTGATCGTCCCCGCTGCCCCCTGCATGACGAGCCGCCCGACCTCGGTCGAGCCGGTGAACGCGATCTTCGCGACGTCCGGATGCTCGATCAGGCGCTGCCCGACGACGGAGCCCTTGCCGACGAGGACGTTCACGACGCCCTCGGGGATCCCGGCCTCGAGACACAGCTCGCCGAGCCGCAGCGCCGAGAGCGGCGTGAGCTCCGCGGGCTTGAGGACGACCGTGTTGCCGCATGCCAGCGCGGGGCCGAGCTTCCAGCTCGCGATGTTGGCGGGGAAGTTCCACGGCACGATGAGGCCGACGACGCCGAGCGGCTCGCGGAACGTGGCCGCGACCCCGCCCGCAACGGGAATCGTCTCGCCTCCGTGCTTGTCGACCGCGCCCGCGTAGAAGTGGAAGACCTGCGCGACCATCCCGATCTCGCCGCGCGCGCCCGCGATCGGCTTGCCGACGTTCTCCGACTCGATGCGCGCGAGGTCCTCGACGTTCTCCTCGACGAGCGTCGGCGAGCCTGCGCAGGAGCCGTGCCCGGTCGGCCGGCGCGACGGCGCTCCAGGCCGGATACGCCGCCTTCGCCCGCGCGACCGCAGCGTCCGCTTCCTCGACGCCCGCCTGCTCGAGCTCCGCGATCGGCTCCTCGGTCGCCGGGTTGAGGACCGTCAACGCCATCGGCGGGACCCTAGTAGGTGCGGTTCTGGCGAAGCCGCCACATGCCGTACACGACCCAGGCGAAGACGGGCACGACGAGCAGCGCGAGGATCCAGAGCGCCTTCCCGGCACCCGAGAGCGCGGTCGGCGGCTGCCGGAGCACATCCACGATGAAGGCGATGGACAGCGCGAGGTAGATGAAGAAGAACGCGAAGTACACGAGGAGCCTCCTGAATCGACGTGAGCGGAGCGCGAGCCTACTGCGTTCGGCTGGAGCGGAACTCGCGTGCCTGCTCGACGAGCGCCTCGAAGAGTGCGGCGTCCTCCCCGGCCTCGGGATGCCACTGCACGCCCACGGCGAACCGGAGCGACGGGTCCTCGACAGCCTCGAGCGTCCCGTCCTCGGCCCACGCGGTCTCGACGAGCCCGTCGCCGAGCCGACCGAGGCCCTGATGGTGATGCGACGTCACGTCGGAGCCCGCTCCCACGATCGAGCCGAGCCGCGAGCCGTCCTTGACCTCGACGGGATGCACGGCGAACTCGCCTGGCACCTGCTTGTGGACGTCGTTCCCGACAGCCTCGGGAAGGTGCTGCACGAGGTCGCCGCCACGGGCGACGTTCAGGAGCTGGAAGCCGCGGCAGATCGCGAGCGTCGGCATGTCGCGCTCCAGCGCAGCTTTCAGGAGCGCCATCTCACCCGCGTCACGACGCGTCTGCGGGGTGTCGGTCTCCGGGTGGGCATCCGCCCCGTAGCGCGCGGGATCGACGTCGGCGCCACCCGAGAACACGATCCCGTCGAGCGTGTCGAGCGTCTGCTCGACGTCCTCCTCGGCCGGCGGAATGACGAGCGCGCGGCCACCGGCGCGCTCGATCGCGTCGACGTAGGCGAGCGGGACGAGCGCGGCGGGCAGGTGCCAGACGCCCCAGTGGGCGTCCTGCGCGTACGACGTGATCCCGATGACCGGCCTCATGCTGCTTCCGTCTCCACGATCCAGAGTGTGCCGTCTGCGCACTGGAGCGCGGGGCCGTCCGCCTCAGTCGCGGCTCACGCGGAGCACGCGGACGGTCTCGCCGTCGACGTCCGTGAGGGCGCCACGATCGCCGGGGACTCCGGAGTGGAAGCGCCACGCGCGAACCTGCCGCTCGACCTCGTCCGCCGATTGCGACGTGTCGATCCACGCATACTCGGGCTCGAAGAGGCGGAAGTAGCTGGCCTCGCCTTCGTCCTGCGGGTCGCCAGGGTCGTCCGGCAGCGACTCGCTCGAGGACACGCCGGCAGGAGGTTCCCGACTGCGGTCGCGAGCTTGGGCGTCAGCTCCTCCCATCCGTGCTCGTCGCCGAGCGGGACCCGCTCCTGAGCGAGGACGTTCCCCGTGTCGAGCTCGGCGTCCATGTAGTGGAAGGTGAAGCCGATCTCGCTCTCCCCGTGCCGGATCGCCCACGAGACAGGGCTCGGGCCGCGATAGCGGGGAAGCAGCGACGGATGCCCGTTGACGATGCCGTGGCGTGGAACCGCGAGGGCGTCGGGCGGGATCTTCCACGGAAACCCGAGGCAGAGTGCGAGATCGGGGTCGAAGTGCCGAAGCAGCGGCGCGATCCGGTCCCGCGAGCCGGGCATGACGACGTCGGCCTCGGACGGCGCGGCCCGGACGAGCTCGCCGAGCTCCGTGTAGCGCTCCGGGTCGTGCCGAACGCACAGCAGCGCGACGGGCTCGTGGCCCTCGGCGCGCAACATCGCGGAGAGGCCCTCCACGGCGGGCGCGACCTCGGAGATGAGGACGACTCTCACCCGCGCTCGAAGAGCCGGATGCGCTCCCAGTCGGTGACGACCTTGTCGAACAGGGCCTGCTCCGTGCGCGCGTAGTTCAGGTAGTGGTCGACGACCTGATCGCCGAACGCGGCTCGAGCCATCGTCCCGGCCTCGAGCGCAGCGATCCCCTCCCGCAGGCTCGACGGAAACCGCTCGGCATCCGACTCGTACGCGTTCCCCTCGAGCCCGGGCGGAAGCTCGAGCTCGTTCTCGATCCCGTGCAGCCCCGCGGCGATCATCGCCGCGAACGCGAGGTACGGGTTCACGTCGCCGCCCGGGATGCGCGTCTCGACACGCTTCGCGGCTCCGTGCCCGACGAGCCGGAACCCGCACGTGCGGTTGTCCTGCCCCCACGCGAGCGTCGTCGGCGCCCAGCTCCCCGCCGCGTAGCGCTTGTACGAGTTGATCGTCGGCGCGAGGAAGATCGCGAGCTCCTTGAAGCAGCCGATCATGCCGGCGAGGAAGCGGTCGAAGAGCTCCTGGTCGTCGCGGAAGGCCGGCTCGCCGTCGCGGAAGAGCGACGCGTGGATGTGGCACGAGTTCCCGATCCACGACTCGAACGGCTTCGCCATGAACGTGATCGAGCATCCGTTCGCGTTCGCGATCTCCTTCGCGCCGTTCTTGTAGATCACGTGGTTGTCCGCCATCGTCAGCGCGTCCGCGAAGCGGAAGTTGATCTCGTGCTGGCCGGGCCACGCCTCGCCCTTCGAGGTCTCCACCTTGATGCCGGCGGCGTGCATGCCGTTGCGGATCTGGCGGATCAGATCCTCGTCGTAGGTCGTGGCGAGGATGTGGTAGTCGAGGATGTACGGAACGGATGGCGTGAGGTCCTCGTAGCGCTGCGCCCAGGCCTCCTCGTAGCTCTCGCGCAGGAGATAGAACTCGAGCTCCGAGCCCGTCATCGGCGTGAAGCCGAGCGCTGCGGCTCGATCCATCTGCGCTTTCAGCACCTGCCGAGGAGAGGGCTGGACGGGCGTCCCGTCGTGCCAGAGGACGTCGCAGAGGACCAGTGCGGTCGCCTCGAGCCAGGGAATGCGGCGGAGCGTGCCGAGATCCGGCTTCATCGCGAAGTCCCCGTATCCCCGCTCCCAGCTCGCGATCTCGTAGCCCGGGATCGGATCCATCTCCATGTCGAGCGCGAGCAGGTAGTTGCAGCCCTCGACCGGATGCTCGTCGGCCATCTCGTCGCAGAAGAACTCCGCGTGGAGCCGTTTTCCCATGAGCCGGCCCTGCATATCGGTGAACGCGACGACGACCGTGTCGATCGCACCCGACTCGACCTCGGCCTTCAGCTGCTCCAGCGAGAGCACGGCGCGATCCTAGTCCCTGAGCCGTTTGGTTGACATGTCAACGCGAGAGTGCGCGTAATACCCGCCTGAGAGCGGCAGGCGATCCCTAGGAGGACACATGAGCACAAGTCCCGAGCCCGGTCATCACACGTCGGACGGACGAGCAGACCCTCCACAAGCTGGGCTACGCGCAGGAGCTCTTCCGCGCGATGGGCGGGTTCCAGAACTTCGCCATCAGCTTCACGATCATCTCGATCCTCGCGGGGTGTCTGACCTCGTACTCGATCGCCTATCGGCCAGGGCGGCCCGATCGCCGTGACGCTGGGGCTGGCTGCTCGTCGGCCTCATGAGCACGCTCGTCGCGCTTGCGATGGCCGAGATCGCATCGGCCTATCCGACCGCAGGCGGTCTCTACTACTGGGCGTCGAAGCTCGGCAGCCCGGGCTGGGGCTGGTTCACGGGCTGGTTCAACCTCGTCGGGCAGATCGCGGTGACCGCGGCCATCGGTTACGGGCTTGCGATCTTCTCGACCGCGCTCCTGAACTACTGGTTCGACTATCCGAACACGAAGGAGTACGTGTACCTCGCGTACGCCGTCGTGCTGCTCATCGCGCTGATGCTTGAACCTGCTCGAAGGTCTCCGTCACGGCCATGCTCAACACGATCTCCGCCTACTGGCACATGATCGGCGTCGGCGTGATCGTCGGTCGTCCTGCTCCTCGTCCCGGACGACCACCGCTCGCTCAGCTCGATCTTCACGGAACGGTGAACGCGACAGGCTGGGGCGGGAGGCACGACCTCGGGCCTCGTCTTCTTCTACGTGTTCCTGACCGGCCTGCTCATGGCCCAGTACACGATCACGGGCTTCGACGCATCCGCGCACGTCGCCGAGGAGACCCGAGACGCGTCCCGCTGCTGCAGCCGTCGGCATGTACATGTCGGTCGTCGCGTCGGTCTTCTTCGGGTTCATCCTGCTCGTCGCCGTGACGCAGAGCGTTGCCGGTCGAGCCGCAGCTCGACCTCGTACATCGTCCCGACGAGCTGGGTCGCGGCGATGGGCCAGAGCTGGGGCACGTTCCTCCTCTTCATCTGCTGATCGCGCAGATGTTCTGTCTCACCGCCTCGGTGACGTCGGCGTCCCGGATGATGTTCGCGTTCTCGCGTGACCGGGCAGTCCCGGGCACCAGCTGTGGCGCCAGGTCTCGCGCAACCGCATCCCGCGGAACGCGGTCATCGCGATCTGCGTGCTCGCCGCGGCACTCATGCTGCCGACGCTCTACAACTTCTTCGTCGGCTACTACGTCGGCACCGGTATCGCGGTGATCGGCCTCTACATCGCGTTCATCCTCCCCGTGATCCTGCGCTACCGGATGGGAGACACGTTCGAGCACGGCGCATGGTCGCTCGGTAAGCACTACAAGTGGATCGACCCGATCGCGATCGTCTGGGTGTTCTTCATCAGCATCGTGTTCCTGATGCCGCCCTACTCGATCAGCGTTCCGTGGAAGGACGGATTCACCTGGGAGGCGGTGAACTACGCGCCGATCCTCGTCGGCGGGGCGCTGCTGCTCTTCGGCGGGTGGTGGGTCCTCTCGGCCAAGCAAGTGGTTCAAGGGCCCGGTGCGCATGGGCACCGAGGAAGAGCTCCAGCGGCTCGAGGAGGAGCAGGCGCGGCCAGTTCGCGATTCCGACCGAAGCGACGTAGGACTCGCTCGAGTCGTCTGCGAGGGGCGCCGCAGGCGCCCCTCGCTGTTCAGGCCGAGCGCTGCGCGAACGCGGGCGAGGCCGCCGTTCGCTCGAGCCGCTCGAAGTGCTCCGAGGCATACGACGTCGAAGTCGAAGTCGAGCTCGGACACGGCCGACTGCACGACGCCCCACATCGCCTCGCGGAAGTCGGACATGAAGCGCATGAGCTCGAGCGCCTCGACGTCTGCCGGGCGGACACTCGCCGAAGTACGCCTCGAGCAGCGCCTCGCTCTGGGCCGCGTCGAGCTCGTGGTTGACGGAGAAGTTCGCGAGGTCGAAGAAGCGGTCGCCCATCCCCGCGTACTCCCAGTCGACGATGCAGAGCCGCTCGCCGTCGTCCAGGAAGTTGGCGTTCAGGAGGTCGTTGTGGCACGGGACGGGCGCGTCGGCTGCGCGTCTCTGCTCGATCCGCGCGGCGATCTCGTGCGCGCGATCGAACGCCTCGGGCACGCTCCCTCCGCGCTCGAGCGCTGTCTGCCGGTAGGTCTCGACCACGCGGAAGGAGTCGAACACTCCGGGGATCTCCGGACCGTCGTGGAACGCGCGCAGCGCAGCCGCCACGCGCTCGAGCATCGCCGGCTCGCGCATCCGCTCCAGCCGGGAATCGCGCCTTCGACGAAGCCGGTGACGAGCCAGCCCTCCGGCTCGACGAACGCGACGACCTCGGGGCCGATCCCGAGCAGCCGCGGCCGCCTCGGTCGCGGCGAGCTCGACCGTCCGGTCGATCCCGAGCAGGTTGGTGTCCTTCCCCGCGACCCGCAGCACGAAGTACTCGCCGTCGACCTCGACCTTCAGGTTGTGGTTCGTGATGCCGCCGCCGAGCACCTCGAAGCGTGCGGCCCGGCCCGGCCAGACGCGCTCGACCTCGGCCGCGAACGTCACGCGCGAATCCGCTCGCCGCTCGGATCGAACAGAGGCTCGTCGGCGACGACGCCCGCGACCCACTCGCCGAAGATCTCGACCGCGACCTCGGTGCCGACACCGTGCTCGGCAGGGAGATACGCATACGCGATCGACTTCTCGACCGTGTAGCCATACCCACCGCTCGTGACGCGACCGACGAGCTCATCCCCGACCCGCACGGGCTCCGACCCGAGCGCGATGGCGCGCGGATCGTCGAGTGTCAGGCAGCGAAGGAGCCGTGCCGGCTCGTCCGCTGCCGGCAAGCGCATCGCGACCGACGAAGTCGCCCTTGTCGAGCTTGACCGCGAACCCGAGCCCCGCTTCGAACGGCGTGTCCTCCGGCGTGATGTCCGCTCCCCAGACGCGGTAGCCCTTCTCGAGCCGCAGCGAGTCGATCGCCTTGTAGCCGCCCGCGACGAGACCGTGCTCGAGACCCGCCTCCCAGATCGTGTCCCAGAGGGCGAGCCCGAACTCGGAGCGGCAGTAGAGCTCCCAGCCCAGCTCACCGACGTACGTCACGCGAAGCGCCAGGCACGGCACGCGCCCGATCGCGAGCTCGTGCGCGCGCATGTACGGGAACGTCGTCGTTGGAGAGATCCGCGGTCGTGAGCGGCTGGAGAATCGCGCGAGCGTTCGGTCCCCAGAGGCCGTAGCAGGCGTACTGCGAGGTCACGTCCGCGACGTGCACCGACCCGTCGTCGGGCGCGTGCTGCAGCAGCCACGCGAGGTCGTGCTGGCCGAACGCCGTACCCGTGACGATGCGGAACCGGTCCTCGGCGAGCCGCGTCACCGTGAAGTCGCACTCGATGCCGCCTCTCGCATTGAGCATCTGCGTGTACGTGACCTGGCCGACGTCCCGCGCGACGCGGTTCGCGCAGAGCCGCTCGAGAAACGCGGCGGCTCCCTCGCCACTCACTTCGAGCTTCGCGAACGACGTCTCGTCGAAGATCGCCGCCGACTCGCGACATGCGGCGTGCTCGGCGCCGACCGCGGGTGACCAGAGCTTCCCTGCCCATCCGCGCGGACGAAGCGACTCGTCACCACCCGACGCGTTCGGTTCGAACCAGTTCGCCCGCTCCCAGCCGGACTTCTCGCCGAAGGCCGCTCCGAGCTCCTGGAGGCGCGCATAGGCGGGCGAGACGCGCAGCGGCCGACCCGCGGAGCGCTCGTGCCCGGGGTACTTGACGTCGTAGTACGTCTCGTAGATCTCCTTCGTGCGCGCGACGGTGTACTCGCGAGAGCGGTAGGCGGCGCCGAAGCGGCGCGAGTCCATGTGCCACACGTCGAGCGACGGCGTGCCGTCCACGATCCACTCCGCGACGAGCTTCCCCATGCCGCCGGCGCCGGCGAGCCCGTGGGCGCAGAAGCCCGCCGCCACCCAGAAGCCGCGCACGTCCGACGGGCCGAGGATGAACTCGCCGTCGGGCGTGAATGCCTCCGGGCCGTTGATGAGCTTCACGACCTCCATCTCGCCGAGCGAGGGGACGCGCACGACCGCGTTCTCCATCAGCTCCTCGAAGCGCGGCCAGTCCTCTTCGAGCAGCCGCGAGTTGAAGTCCGGAGGGATGCCGTCGAGGCCCCACGGCGCGCAGTGGCGCTCGTAGCCACCCATGATCAGACCGCCGGACTCCGGCCTGAAGTACACGAGGAGCGACGGGTCTCGCATCGTCGGCATGTCGAGCGGGAGAGCCGAGGGCTTCGTGATGAGGTACTCGTGCGCCATCGGCACGATCGGGACGTTGACGCCCGCCAGCGCGCCGATCTCCCGCGCGT
This sequence comes from uncultured Gaiellaceae bacterium, assembly GCA_963744285.1. Lineage (GTDB taxonomy): Bacteria > Actinomycetota > Thermoleophilia > Gaiellales > Gaiellaceae > GMQP-bins7. The sequence goes on from CAVUTA010000009.1 coordinate 170,069, forward strand.
ACATCCCGCCCGCGTTGACGACGATGTCGGTTTCGATGGAGCCGCGGTCGGTCTCGACTCCGGTGACGCGACCACGGTCGATCGCGATCGCGGTGACGCGGGTCGACGTCGCCACCTCCGCGCCGCGCCGGCGCGCTCCCTCGGCGAGCGCGAACGTCAGCTGGCTCGGGTCGATGTACCCGTCGGTCGGCAGGAAGGCGGCACCATGCACGCCCTCGGTCGTCATCGGCGGGAAGAGCGTCTGCGCCTCGGCGGGCGAGATCAGCTCCAGCGGCAGGCCGAACGTCTTCGCCCAGCCGGCCTGCCGCGCGATCTCCTCCATGCGCTCGGGCGACGACGCGAGCCGGAGCGACCCGACCTCGTGCCAGCCGGTCTCGAGGCCGACCTCCGCCTCGAGCGAGCGGTAGAGATCGACGCTCTCCATCATCATCTTCGTGAGCGCGAGCGTGCTGCGAAGCTGCCCGACGAGACCCGCGGAGTGGAACGTCGAGCCACTCGTGAGCTCGGCTCGCTCGACGAGCACGACGTCGTCCCAGCCGAGCCGGGCGAGCCAGTACAGGATCGAGCAGCCACCGACGCCGCCTCCGATCACCACCGCCGGGCCCGGTCGCGCATGCGCGGGAGCCGAGCGCAGTCCTGACGACGCGTCCGACACGCTGACGCCCGCAAATAGCGACAAGTTTCTCCGTCGGACCCCCTTGATCGGACCCGTCCTGTGCCGTAGGTTTCTGTCTGCGCCGAGCACGGGGCGCCGGTAGGACGAAGCCCCCCGAGGAGCACTACGCGGAAGCGGAAGGTTCGTCGGGAAGGTGGACGAAAGCGTTCCCGGCTCGGCGAACTCTTGCGGTCGGGCCCTCGGGCCCGGCCGCTTTTTCTTTCCCTCACGTATCCAGAGCACAGACTTCGTGGCGCAGCATGGCCGTTGCGAAAAGAAAAGAACGCAATTTGCGACAACTTGTCACTCAGGCGCCTTGACGGGCTCCCCGAACCCCCCTAGGGTCTGCCTTGCACCGAGTACGGAACGCCCAAGGTTGATGGCTCTCCGGTAGGCAGTCGCTTCGGCGGCGGTCAGTCGGAAAGTCGGACGAAGGCGCCACCGGCTCGGTGCATTTTTTGTTACCCCTGGTTCTTCCAGCGCCGGTACTCCTCGCGAAGGCATGCACCACAGGGCCGATAGCCGGCCGAGACGGCCGTCGCTTCGTCTGCGAAGAAGACACGGTGACGTCGCACGTCGAACCCGCGGGCGATCAAACTGAGCGCGACCGGGCAGTCGAGCCGTCCGTACACGCGCGTGCGCCGGTGACCGCCGAGCGTTCCCGGCGTCGCCGACAGCAGGTCGGCGCCGTCCGGGCCGACGAGGCGGTAGTGCTTGAGGGAGGTCATTGCGGATCCGAACGCATCGTGCGAGGAATGCGTGAGCAGGCCGTCGGGCGCTTGTCCGCAAATTGCGCCGAAATTCGTCGAAGGGGTGCTTGACCGGTAGCCATCCGGTCCATAGAGTCCCCGATGCACCGAGAACGGAGTGTCTGAGGTTGATGGCTCTCCGAGTGGTTGTCGCTTCGGCGGTGGTCAGTCGGAAGGTCGGACGAGGACGCAACCGGCTCGGTGCATTTTCTTTGCCCGCGTATCCTCGCGATCGTGCGCCGCCTCCTCGCCCTCGTCAGCGCGATCATCTTCGTCGACGCGCTCCTCTTCACGGCACTCACGCCGCTCGTTCCGCTGTACGCGGAAGAGTTCGAGCTCTCGAAGGCGGGCGCCGGCCTCCTCGTGGGCGCCTACGGCGCGGGTGCTCTCTTCGGGGGCATCCCCGGCGGGCTCGCCGCCTCCCGGTTCGGTCCGAAGCGCGCCGTGATCGGAGGACTGGTCCTGCTCTCCGTCTCGAGCTTCGCGTTCGCCGCGGCCGACAGCGCTGTCGCGCTCGGCGGCGCGCGGTTCGTCCAGGGAATCGCGAGCACCGCGACCTGGGCCGGAGCCCTCGCGTGGATCTCCGTCACCGCCCCGCGCGAGCGGCGAGGCGAGGCGATCGGCGCAGCGTTCGGCGCGGCGATCTTCGGCGCGGTCCTCGGTCCGGCGTTCGGCGGCGTCGCCGAGCTCGTCAGCGTGGACGCCGCGTTCACGACCATCGCCATCGTGACGCTCGCATTCGCCGCGCTGGCATCGCTCGCCCGCTCCGCGCAGCGCGAGACTGCGTCTCTGGCCGGGCTCCGGCGCGCGTTGCGCGACGAGCGATTCCTCGGAGGCCTCTGGCTGAACATGCTCCCGGCGATGCTGTTCGGCCTTCTCATCGTGCTCACGCCGCTCGCGCTCGACGACGCCGGGTGGAGCACGTTCGCGATCGCCGCGGTGTTCTTCGGGGCGGGCCTCGTGGAGGTCGTGCTCAATCCCCTCCTGGGGCGCTACAGCGACCGCGTGGGCCGGCTGCTACCCATCCGTGTGGCACTCACAGCGTCGGTGGTGGTCGCCCTCGCGCTCGCGGCAAGCTCCGAGGCCGCGATCATCGCGCTGCTCGTCTGCGCCGCCGGAATCAGCTTCGGAAGCCTCTACACACCGAGCATGTCGTTGACGTCTCATCGGGCGGAGACGGCCGGACTGGCGCAAGGCCTGGCGTTCGGCGTCATGAACACCGCGTGGGCATTCGGCGAGCTCGTCGGTCCGTCGGCCGGAGGCGCGCTCGCCGACTCTGCCGGCGATGCGGCGCCGTACCTCGTCGGCGCGGGCCTGTGCGCTCTCACACTCGCGGCGACATACCGGGTCGCGGGACGGGCGCGGCCACATGCAGCGTGAGGTCAGGGAGAGACGAACCGTGCGAACCACGACCGCCTCGGTGCGTCGTCTTCCGCGCTTGTGGGCAGCTCGGCCTCGAGCGTGTCCGGCTCGTCGTCGGAGACGCGCATCAGCTCCTGCTCGCCTCGACGCTCGGCCAGCCGTTCGAAGTCGCCGCGGATCGCGGAGCGCATGTCGTCGAGCTGGCTCTCCTCGCGCACGGCCGGAGATTCCCGGTCGGACGGGAGAGTCCTGCAGTCGCTAACGGGGCGAGGCGAACGTCGCCGTCCACACGACGGCGTCCGTGCCGCCAAGCAGACCGTTCGCGCGAACCGGGGCGGCTCCGACGTGCCGGAACCGGCTGCTGAGGATGTTGGCCCGGTGCGGCGGAGACTGCAGCCATGCGCTCACGACGTCGCGTGGCGAGACCGTCCCCCAGGTCCCGGCGTAGAGGTTCTCCCCGAACGTGGCGTAGCGGTACCCGGCGGCGTTCATGCCCACGGTGAAGTTTGCGCCGCAGGGCGTGTGCGAGAACTGCCCGCACGACGCGACCCGGTTGCCCTTGACCTCCGCCGCGCGCCGGAGAGCAGAGCGTCGCGCGAGACGCGAGCGACTGTCCTGGGTGCGCGCCCAGTTCACGAGGCACGCGACGGCACGCATCTGGTCGGCTGCCGACGCAGACGCGTCGTCGGCTGCCCGACAGGCGTCGGCAGGCGCGAGGTAGGCGCTCCAGGAACGACCGGCACCGTCGGCTCGGCCGACGAGAAGGAACGCGAGACACGACGCGACCACGAACAGGGACGCGAGGAGGCGAGACGGTGTTGCCGCAGACACAAACGTCACGGTTCCCACCGTGCACCAGGCTCAAACTGGATCCTTCCCCTGACCGGGTGAGTTGCCGTCCCCCGAGTCAGTGATCCTGCCCCTCGTCAGGGATCACTCGGGGAGCCTATCGACTCCCCCGGGTGGTGCGTGCGCCAGGTGGCTGCGGCGAGCATTCCGAGTGCAAGAGTCGGAAAGACCGTCAGCGCGCGGTAGAGGAGCGTCGCAGCCACAGCCTCGGCATTGGAGGCACCGAACGCGACGAGCGCGCTCGTGAGCCCGACCTCGACGATCCCGACACCCGCCGGCGTCAGCGGGAGCGCGCCCAGAATCCGGACGAGCGCCCACGCGGCAAAGGCCTCCGTCGCGGTGACCTCTGCGTCCGAGACACCGGTGACGCGCAGACAGACGAGCAGCAGCACGAACACCGTGAGATGTCCCGCCAACGTCGCGACGGTGATCACGTGCCAGCGGCGGCGCAGCAGGCCGAGCGCCCTGGACCGGAACCGCGTGAACGATGCTCCACCCCACTCCACCGGACCCTTGCGCACAACCCGCAGCACGCGGTCCGCGAGACGGGCGGCGCCGTTTCCGATGCGCGCCGCCCACTCGGCCCGCGACAGGACGAGCGCGAACGCAGTGATCGCGACGACGAGCACGGCGACGCCGACGAGCGCCGCCGTTCGCAGCGCTGGATGATCCTGGTCCTGCCTCGTCAGGAGCGCGAGCGCGACGACGGGAAACGCGAGGTTGACGAGCTGATTCCAGATGCCTGCGATCGCGACTGCGAGGCCGACGGCCGCGGGGTCGTACCTCCACGACCGGAGCATCGAGTACGACGCGGCCATGCCGACTGCGGCACCGGCCGGCGAGACGATCGACAGCGCCGTCGAGGCCTGGGTCATGGCCAGTGCCTCGCGGAAGCCGAGACCCGGCAGGGCGGCCATCCACGGCGGCGGGAAGGTCGCGAGGTTGAGGACGACAGCCGCGGCGAGCAGGAGCCAGTCCTGCCAGCTCAGGCCGCGGACGACGTCGAACACGTCGCGGTAGTTCGCGAACTGCGGGAGGACGAAGACGAAGACGACCACGATGACGGCGATCGAGCCCGCGCCGCCCAGAAGCCGCTTGTGGGTCTTCGTCAGCCGCCGCCGGCCCGTCGGCGTGCCGTCCGACATCCGGGAGAACCTACCGTGCGACTGTCACCGAAGCTGGAAGGAGCACAGCATGAGACGTGAACGACATTTCTCCGTCACACCCGGAACCGCGATCGCGCTCGTCGCCTTGTTCTTCGCCCTGGGCGGCTCGGCGTTTGCCGTCGGAGAGCGGATCCAGAGCCCCTCGGTCGCACAGCAGCGGTGTGCGAACGGCGCCGTACGGGGGATCGCGACCGTCACGGGGATCGCCAGTCAGGGCATCGCGAACTTCCCCGACAGGTTCACGAGCGCCAACAACCTCTTCTCGCGAAAGTTCAACTGCACGGGGAAAGCGGTGCAGGCGCGGCGCGTCGAAGCGGGTGTCTTCGAAGTCCGGTTCGTCGGGATCTCCGGCGCGAGCGCCAGTCGGCAGCGCGGTCTCCGACGACTCGTACGCGACCGTGAGGAACGGGACGGGCGGTTCGTTCATCGTCACGATGCATCCGGCGGGCCGGGACGACCGCGCCGACCAGGCGTTCACGCTGGTAGCGGCGTAGGTATTACGGGAAGCGTGGCGAGACGAACGCGGCCATGCCCCCCGCGATGAGCAGGAGGACGCCCGCGATCGCGAGGAAGAGCCACGTGATCTCGCTCTCACCGGGCTCGCGGCCCAGCCGCGAGCCCAGGTCGTCGTACGCCTTCGTCAACGCCTCCGACGTGCGCGCCTCCGAGAACTCACCACCCGTCGTCTCGGCGATCGCGCGCAGCGTGTCCGGATCGGGCGGCACCGGGATGACCTGGCCAGCATCCTGCGGGGCGCCGCCGAACGGCCCGCGCTCGATGACGCCGTCCGGCGTCCCCAGCGCGATCGTGTAGACAGGGAAGCCGGCCTGCTTGGCCAGCTCGGCGCCTTCGAGCGGCTGGAGAACGCCGCGCGTCTGGGCGCCGTCGGACAGGAACAGAATCGAGACGGGGCTCTTCTCCTCGTCCTCGTCTGGCTCGGTCGCCTGTGCGAGCGATCTGGTGGAGCTCGACCTGGCCGGAGCGGCTGTCGCGCCCTCCTCCGGCACGAGGTCCGTCACCTGCCTTCCGAGCAGAACGGCCGTCTGGAGTGCATCGCCGATCGCCGTACCGCCGAAGACGAGAAACTCGTCGATGTCCGTGATCGCCGTCTCGACGAGCTCGTGGTCGTCGGTCGGCGGCGTCGCCACCTGAGCCTCTCCTGCGAAGACGACGAGCCCGACCCTCAGGCCGTCCGGCGCATCGTCGAGGAACATGCGAAGCGCCTCCTGGGCGGCGCCGAGCCGCGTGGGCTCGACGTCCCGCGCCTGCATCGAGCGCGAGGTGTCGACGACGAGGATCACGGTGGCCTTCTCCCGCAGGAGCGTGCGCTCGACGTGCGGGCGAGCGAGACCGACGACGAGCGCGCTCAGGCCGAGGACGAGAATGGCCGCCGGGACGAAGCGCGCCCAGGAGCGGCCGGCGACGACCGTCGCGAGCACGTCGAGGTTCGTGTAGCGCACGGCGTAGCGCGCCCGTCGCCGCTCGAGCCAGAGCCACAAGCCGACGAACGCCGCCAGGACGAGCAGGCCGAGCAGCATCCACGGGCTCTGGAAGCTCACGACATCCCTCGCGCACAGCGCATGGACCTGGACGACGGCGCGAACTCCGGCGAGCTCCGCGTCGCCACGCACGCGGACGACGACGCTCTCGCCTCTGAGCACCTGCGAGCCGGAGACGCCGTCGACCAGACTGGCGCTCGGCGGCGTCCGGGTCGAGAAGCCGAATGCGTGCGATCCACCGATCAGCCGTTCACGAGACGCGCAGCGCTGGGTCACGGTCGTCGTCCCCGGACGGACGCGCACGGACCGCACGCGCCGGGTCACGGGGGTGCCGGGGCGGAGCTGGGAGACCGATGTCGGAACGCGCGAGCCGCCTCCGGCGGACGGTATGCAGCCGATGAACGGGCGGAAGGTCGGAGCAGCGGCCGAGCGCCCCGCATACGTGCCGAGGAAGGTCGCCGACCGCGACGTCGTGATCCCCGGGTTGACCGGGCTCCCGAGCGTCCCGATGAAGCCCACGTCGATCGCCCGGACGCTCAGCCGGGCGTCGAGACCACCGACGACATGATCGCGCGGGCACGTCAGCTGGAACTCGACGCGCTGGCGCGGAGCGGACGTCGACGTCGGCACCACGACCCACGGGCCGGCCACGGGGACGCACACCATGAGCCCGTCGCACTCGTTTGCGCCGCCTGCCGGCGCAGCGACCGCGAGGGCGGCGCCGACGACGACGAGCGCCCAGAGCGTCCGCACCCGCCTCACGGCACCCTCCTGAAGAGCACGACCGAGATCGTCGCGGCGGCGAGCAGCAGCGCGCCGGCGATCGCCGCAAAGACGTCGGTGATCTCCCGATCCTGCTCGCGGCTGCCGAGCCGTGAGCCGAGGTCCTCGTACACCTGGCTCAGGCCCTCGGCGTCGGGTGCCGCGAAGAATGCTCCCCCGGATGCGACGGCGACCTGCTCGAGCGTCTCGGGATTCGTGGGCACGCGGATGATCCTGCGGTAGCCGCCGGTCAGCTCCTCCTCGACGACGCCGTCGGGCGTGCCGACCAGTACCGAGTACACGGGCACGCCCTGTTCCTTCGCGTCCGCCGCTGCCTTCGCGGGCTCGATCTCCCCCCCGTCACGTGCGCCGTCGGAGAGCAGCACGATCGCGCGCGGCGGAGCCACCGCACCTTCCTCCTGCGGCTGCCCGACCCGCAGCGAGAGAGCGACCGCATCGCCGATCGCCGTCCCCTCGCCCGGCGCGAGCGTGTCGAGCGCGGTGACGACGAGCTCGCGATCCTCGGTCGGAGCGACACCGACCGCAGCGCGGGTCGCGAACGACACGACTCCCACGCGGAACTTCTCAGGCACCTCGTCGAGGAAGGTCTTCGCGGCGATGCGAGCGGCGTCGAGGCGGGTGGGCTCGACGTCCGTCGCCTTCATCGAACGCGAGACGTCCATTGCGAGGATCACCGTCGCTTCTTCGCGCGGCACGGTCACGGTCGCGTGCGGGCGCGCCACGCCGACGATGAGGAAGACGAGGGCGACGAGCATGATCAGCGGCGGGAGGTACCGGAGCCGGCCGGGCTCGCGATCGACCATGTTCGGCAGAAGGTCAGGGTTGCCGAACTCCGCCTGTGATGCGACGCGCCGGCGATCCCGGTCGATGTAGAGCGCGACGAGAACGGGAACCGCGGCGAGCGCAATGAGCACGAGCGGCCAGGTGAAGGTCATCCGCGGCTCCGTCGCAGGAACGTCACCAGCGGGCGCAGCCAGTCACCGGATGTGGAGAGGACGACGTGTCGGACGCCGACCGACGTGAACGAGCGCGTGACCTGGCTCCGTTCGGCGGCCGCCGCGACAGCGAATCGCTCCCGGAGCCGCCTGCTGCGCGTGTCGACCCGAAGCTGCCGCCCGGTCTCCGGATCCACCAGGTAGAGCAGCCCGACGTTCGTCAGCTCCTGCTCGCGTGGATCACGGATCTCGACGGCGATCACATCATGATGCCCCGCGAGCTCGAGCAAGGGCTTCCGCCAGTCCCCCGAACCACGGAAGTCGGAGACGACCACGACGAGCGAGCGCTGCCGCGCCAACGCACCGGTCCGGGCCAGAGCGACGGCGAGCGTGCTCGCGCCAGGACCGTCGGGCGGCTCGCTCCTGAGCGCCGCAAGCAGCCCGATCAGCCCGACCCGGCCCTGCCGAGGCGGGATCGCGTAGGCCTCCTCCCCACCGAACGCCACGACACCGAGGCGGTTGCCACGACGTGTGGAGAGGTGACCGATCGCGACCGCCACTCCTTCTGCGACGTCCGCCTTCCGTCGCTCGGCCGTTCCGAACTGCATGGAGACGGACGTGTCGAGCACGAGCCATGTCACGAGCACGCGCTCCGCGAGGTCGACACGGACGTGCGGCTCACCCGTTCGTGCGGTTACGTTCCAGTCGATCCGGCGCACGTCGTCCCCCGGGACGTAGGGGCGCATCATCGCGAGCTCGGTCCCGGTTCCCAGGAGATTCGAGCGGAAGTCGCCGGCGAGGAGGCCCTCCACCCGCCTTCCGATCGAGACATCGAGCGCCTTGAGGAGGCCCTCGGCCATGGGGCCGGGGCCCGGGCGAGCCGGTGAGGGTCGTGCGAGGAGCGCGCCCGCGTTCCTCATCTGCGCCTATGCCGCACTGACGCGCGCGAGGTCGAGCTGCGGCGTCGGCACCGTGGCGAGCACCTGGTCGAGGATCGAGTCCGGACTCACCTCCTCCGCGAGCGCCTGGTACGACAGGACGAGCCGATGTCGCAAGGCGTCGCGGGCCAGCGCCTGCAGATCTTCGACGACGGCGTACTCGCGGCCGCGGATCAGGGCGAGCGCGCGGGCCCCCTGGACGAGGCTGATCGGACCACGCGGGCTGGCCCCGTAGGAGATGTACTGCGCGAGATCGGGAAGCCCGTGCGCCGCAGGCTCGCGGGTCGCCGTCGCGATGTCGACGGCGTAGCTCACGAGGGACGGGTCGACGTAGATCCCCTGGACTCCACGCTGGAGCGCCGCGAGATCCTCGAGCGACAGCACCTGCTTGAGCTCCGGATGGTCGACGAGCTGGCGCTGGACGACCGTGAGCTCCTCGTCGTGCTGCGGGTAGCCGATGAGCACCTTCAGGAGGAAGCGGTCGATCTGCGCCTCGGGGAGCGGATACGTCCCCTCGGACTCGATCGGATTCTGGGTGGCCATGACGAGGAACGGCGACGGCACGGGATGCGTGTCGTGGCCGATCGTCACCTGGCGCTCCTGCATGACCTCGAGCAGAGCCGACTGCACCTTGGCGGGTGCGCGGTTGATCTCGTCGGCGAGGAGGAAGTTGCAGAAGACCGGGCCGAGCTCGGTGTCGAAGGTGCCCTCCTGTTGGCGGTAGATCCGGGTTCCGACGAGGTCCGACGGCACGAGGTCGGGCGTGAACTGCACGCGCGCGAACGAGCCGCCGAGCACGCCGGCCGTGGTCTTGATCGTCAGGGTCTTCGCGAGGCCGGGCACGCCCTCGATCAGGAGGTGGCCCTGCGCGAGGAGGCACACGAGCACCCGCTCGAGCATCGCGTCCTGACCGGCGATGATCCGGCGGATCTCGAAGAGCGCCTGCTCGAGCTGCTCCTGGGCCTGCTCCGGGGTCGGCTGAGACTGGTCGGGCTTCTCGGTCATGCGTCGTCCCTTCTCTCGCGGCTCAGAGACTCATACGTAAGCACGCGTGGTGGAGGTTTGGCGTTAGCGGGCGGTGAAGCGAGGAGGCCGGAGACGATTACGACCGCTGAACCCCCATCGTGATCGACCCCGTGTAGGCCGTCCCCATCTTCACGAGCTTCAGCGAGGAGCGCCTGCCGCCGTTGCGGTAGATGCTGTCGCCAGAGTTGCGGGGGCTGCGCGTCCGGGCGCCCGTTGTACGGGCTTCGCTTGTACACGGCGTCCGTCACGGCGTCCGAGAAGTAGAGCTGGCCGGTGTGGACGACGTTCCCGCCGAGATGCACCATCGTGTGGACGTGCACCGTGCGACCCGGGTACCAGCCGGGATAGATCGTGCGGAAGATCGCCACGCCCTTCGCATCGGTGCGCTGGATCCCGCGGAGGAAGCGTTCGTCCGCCTCGGCGCCCGTGGCGGAGTAGGCGCCGCGCGCGTCGCAGTGCCAGATCTCGACCGCCGCACCCTTCACGGACTTGCACGTCGACGCGTCGACCACGGTGAGGCGCAGCGTGAGCGCGACGCCGGGCCTGCCTTCGGTGACGTTTCGACGGACGGCTGCGTCATCGACGTAGTACGGCCCCTCGGTCTGCTCGGGTGCGAGCACACAGGCGACGAGACCCGACGCGACACCTGCGGGGCCTGCTCCGGCGTCCTCCGCGGATCTCCAGCCCGCAATCCCTGCGGCACCGGCGACGAGCCCACCGAGCGACGCCAGCGACGCACGGCGCGAGAGTCGCTTCTCGTTCATGCGACGAGGGTAGCGACGGAGACTGAGAGCCGGCTAAGAGGCGAGCGGCTCCACCGAGACGACCGCCTTGACGATGTCGCCCACGCGGAAAGCAGCGACATAGCGGCGGTCGCACGTCTCCTCGACGAGCTCGACGTCCTCCCCGAGGTCGATCGGATGTCGGTAGTCGAGCCGAGCCCGGTGCGGCAGGCGGAGATCGGGGTCGTGCTCCAGGAGGCGCTCCTCGACCGCCGCCCAATACGCGGCGTTGTTGACGTGGCCCATGCGATCCACGTCGGTCGAGCGGAGTGGCCACACGACACGCGCGCCGTCCACCGGCGCCGAGAGCGTGAGCTTCGTCGACGCGACGCGCCCTTGCGTGGCCGTCGCGTAGTCGTCGAAGCCCGCGCCGATGCGAGCCGGACGGGCGTCGGGACCGAGGTGGATCCACGTGCTATCGACCTCGATCGTCCCGCCCGCGTCGCCAGACAGCGACCAGCGCCGCCCGGCCGCGAGCGACGAGAGGCTGCTGCCCCACGTCACGATGTCGACGAAGCCGTCGTCGAGGAACGGCGCGTGCACGTCGATCCGCACGGAGCGGAGCACCCAGAGGTGCTCGGGAGCACCCCAACCCGTCTCGGAGGCGTCGTCGACCGCGGCGTCCTGGAGATAGCGCGCGACGGCGTCCAGGCGGAGCCGGCCCGTCGCGTCCGCATCGGAGAGACGCACGCGATAGCCGACGCGAAACGTCCTCCCGGACGGCGGCTGCGGGACGAGAGGCTCCACGCGTCCGGACACTACGTCAGGCTCGACACGACCAAGCGTCGTGAAGGCCGCGCGACCGCTAGCCTCGTGCCGTGGGCGCACTCGACGACCTCGCCGGACTCCAGCCGGTTCGCGTCTGGGATGGCGCGATCGCGCGAGCGATCGACGGCGATCGTGTCGGCTTCGCTGTCGTCGAGCTCGAGCCGTCGACCGTCGTTCCCGAGCACAGCCACGACAACGAGCAGCTCGGAATGGTGCTGAGCGGGTCCGTCTCGTTCCGCGTCGGCGACGAGGTGCGCGACCTCGAGCCAGGCGGCACCTGGCGAATCCCGCCGAACGTGCCGCACGAGGTGCACACCGGCCCCGAGGGCGCTGTCGTCGTCGACGTGTTCGCGCCTGTGCGGTCGGACTGGCAGGCGCTCGAACGGCTGGACGCGCAGCCGCCGCTCTGGCCCTAGTGGCCGGTGGTCGAGAAGTGCATGTAGTCCTTCGTCTCACCGGTCCAGTCGCCACCCCACCCCCAGCCGATCGACCTGAAGGCCCGCACCACTGCAGGCGTGACCATCCCCTTGCGCAAGGGTGAGCGGTCGACGTACGGCCGGCTCCTCGGGTCGTAGACGGCTCCGCAGCCGACATACGGGTTCTCGTTCGGGTTGAGGTCGATGGCGTGGCCGTACGCATGGTTCGACCAGTTCCCGCTCCCGCTGCCACACGGAGACGGAACCGCGCGCCTGCAATGGAACGACCCAGAGATGTCGCCGTCGGCCGGGCGCGCGCGCTTCGGGCCGTACATGTCGTCGAGCCGCAGATGGCGGATCGGGAACTTCAGGGCGTGGAGCTTTCGGAACACGGTCGCGAGCTTGCGCGCGGAGTCGCGATTCACGACGAGCTGTCCAGTGTGCTCGCGTCCGTCGAACCCCCAGTGGGTCACCGTGAGTAGGCGCAGGTCGGAAAGCGCAACGGGACAGCCGGGCTGCCAAAAGCGCCCGTCGAGATTCCGCTCGAGCGGTGCCGGCAGCGGCTCGACCGACGAGTCGTAGCCGGCGAGCGCAACGAGCGCGAGCGGCAAGGCGAGAAGGCGAAGCACCTCGTGGTCAAGGGTGCCGCCGCAGCACGCGGCTCGTCAAGTCGTCGGATCAGTGATCGTGCGTGTGGTCGACCATCGCGCCCGGATCCGTCGTCGATACGACGCGCCAGGAATCCCACGTGATCTTGAAGATCACGAGCGTGATCACGAGTCCGACGATCGGGTCGCCGATCGGGAGACCGAGACCGACGAGAACTGCGCTCGCGATGACGCCCAGCGAGACGAAGGCGTCGGTTCGTGCGTGGTTCCCGTCGGCGACGAGCGCCGGGCTCGACAGGCGCCGGCCGGCGCGAAGCCGCACCCGAGCCGCGAGCTCGTTCCCGACGAAGCCGATCGCCCCGGCTGCAGCGAGAACCCACAGATGCGTCAGCTCCTCCGGGTGAATGAATCGCTGGATGGTCTCGTACAGAGCGACGCAGGCCGAGAAGAAGATCACGAGAACGACGACGAGCCCTGCGATCTTCTCGCCGCGGAAGCTGCGAAGGAAGAACGCGATCCCGAGCGGTACGGCGGTGAGCGCGTCGCCGAAGTTGTGCACGAGATCGGCCAGGAGCGCGACGGAGCCCGTCGTCGCGAACATCGCGAGCTGCGCGAGCGCGGTGACGCCCAGGATGGCGAGGCTGAACGCAACTGCCTTGACACCCTCGCGCGAACGGACGATCGAGCGGTCGACGAGCCCGTGCGAGTGCCCGTGGGCGTCGTCGCGAGAGTGGGCGTGGCCGTGATGATGATGGCCGTGGTCATCCTCCGCCGAGCCCAGGCCCGGTTCCGACCGCCGGAGGCCGAGCCGTAGGTGCCGATGCGTCCCGGCATGGTCGTGGCTATGGACGCGACTCCCGTGGCGATGTGCGAGGCTCGAGCTGATGTCGTCACGTTAGTCGCCGCCGATCGACTGGCGGCCGAGTGGTAGCTTCGAATCGATGCCCCGATTCGTCGTCGACTGCGGCGTCGTCCTCCACCTGGCGAGCGAGGGCACCGAGGTTTCGACCGAGCACGAGCTTCTTGCGCCAACGCTCTTGCGCTCCCAGACGCTCTCGGCGCTGCACGAGGCCGTGCACGCCGGCGACATCCCGGCGGATGTCGCTCTCGAGCATCTCACCCGCATCCGGGCCATGCCGATCCGCCTCCTCGGCGACGCGGTGCTCCGGCGGCGAGCCTGGGACCTCGCCGAGCAGCTGGGTTGGGCAGAGACGTACGACGCCGAATACATCGCGCTCACGCAGCTGCAAGCGGACGCGTTCGTCACCCTGAACGAGGAACTGGCGCGCCGCGTGGAAGGGATCGTCACCACGGCGACGATCGCTGCCCTGACGTCGACCCGGTAGATTCGCGCCGTGCCCGAAGCACAGCTCGAGGACTCCGGCTCAGGCCTCGCACCCGCCGGCGACGGCTGGTTCGTCGTGAACGTGCGGGACGCCGAGTGGCAGACGTCCGAGACTGCCGAAGACGGGCTGCGCTCGTCCGGCTCGGAGTGCACGTTCGAGGGGCGGAAGATCGAATTCGCACAACTTGCCATCAGGCTCCACGTCCTGGAACCAGGCGAGTCGAACGGTCTCTACCACGCCGAGTCCGCCCAGGAGGCGTTCCTCGTCCTCCACGGGGAGTGCAGGCTGCTCGTCGAGGGCGAGGAGCGACTCCTGCGGCAGTGGGACTTCGTCCACAGTCCCGCCGAGACCGAGCACATCTTCGTGGGCGCGGGTGACGGCCCGTGCGTGATCCTCATGACCGGTGCACGGCCGGAGGACTGGCAGGTGCGCTACCCGGTGTCGGAGCTCGCGGCGCGCTACGGCGCGAGCGCGGCTGAGGAGACGACCGACCCGGATCAGGCGTACACGGGATTCGCGTGGTCGCGACGGGAGCGGCCCTCGTACTGGGACCGTCTTCCCTGGGCCTAGCCCGAACCGACGTCCGGAGGTGGAGCAATGAAGGCAGTCGAGACCGTATCGACGGACATCCTGAGAGAGATCGGCGATGCATTCAATCGGCACGATGTCGATGGTGTGATGGCGTTCTTCGCCGACGATGCAGTCTTCGAGACGCCGAAGGGGCCGGATCCCTGGGGTCGTCGATTCGTCGGACGAGAGCAGGTACGAGAGGGAGTCGCCGCCCGCTTCGCCGGCATTCCAGACGTCCACTACGGCGAGGATTCGCACTGGGTGTGCGGTGACCGAGGCGTCTCCGAGTGGACGCTCACCGGCACGACGACCGACGGCGAGCATCTCCACCTTCGCGGCTGCGACCTCTGGACATTCCGCGACGGCCAGGTGGTGCGCAAGGACTCGTACTGGAAGATCGTCGGCGAGTAGCCGCGCTCGCGCGAGACCGCCCGAGCCGACACGAGGAGTCGCCTACGATCGCCCGGTGCAGCGGGTCGTCATCCTGGGAGCAGGCTTCGGAGGGCTCGAGCTCGCAACGATGCTGTCGGAGGCGGTCGGCGACGAGGTCGCCGTCGTCCTGATCGACAAGAGCGACGCGTTCGTCTTCGGGTACTCGAAGCTCGACGTGATGTTCGGGCGGACGACGCCCGACGCAGTGCGCCTTCCGTACCGTCAGATCGCGAAGCATGGCGTGCGCTTTCTGCAGGAGACGATCATCGCGATCGATCCCGAAGCGCGTCGCGTCACGACCGACGCCGGTGTGCACGAGGCCGACGTCCTGGTCGTCGCGCTCGGCGCCGACTACGACTTCGACGCCACACCTGGGCTCGCCGAGGCCGGAAACGAGTTCTACTCCGTCGCCGGCGCCGAGCGGCTGGCCGAGCGTGCTGCCCGAGTTCTCGAGCGGCCGGGCGATCGTCGGCGTCTGCGGAGCCCCGTTCAAGTGCCCGCCGGCGCCGAGCGAGGCCGCGCTGCTGCTGCACGACTATCTGTCGGCGCGTGGCGTCCGGAGACGCTGCGAGATCTCCTTCGTGATTCCGTTCGGGACGCCCGTGCCGCCTTCGCCGGACACATCCGAGGCGCTGGTCGCGGCCTTCGCCGAGCACGGCATCGAGTTCGTCTCCGGCCGGCGCGTCGCCGCTCTCGACGCCGGCGCGCAGCGTCGCTGTGCTCGACGACGGCACCGAGCTGCCCTTCGACCTCTTCCTCGGCGTCCCCAAGCATCGCGCCCCCGACGTCGTCGTCGCGAGCGGCATGACCGTGGACGGCTACGTTCCCGTGAGCCCGCAGACGCTCGAGACGGACTTCCCCGGCGTGTACGCGATCGGGGACGTCGCAACGATCGGCGTCCCGAAGGCGGGCGTCTTCGCCGAAGGAGCAGCGCGCGTCGTCGCCGCCTCGCTGATCGCGGCGCTCCGGGCGGCGAGCAGGCCGAGCCCTATGGCGGGCGCGGCTCCTGCTACATCGAGTTCGGTGCCGGGCGCGTCGGCCGCGTCGACGTCGACTTTCTCTCGGGCCCGAAGCCGACGGGCACCTTCCACGAGCCGTCCGCCGCTCTGGTCGCCGAGAAACACCACTTCGGCTCGAGCCGAAGCGCGCGCTGGTTCGGACACTGAGCCTCCAACTGGAGGTGGCGGGTTCGGCAGCTCGCAACAGAGTGATCGCTAGGGAGCCTTGCGACCGTCTTGCGCCTATCGCACAATGCAGGTGTCGAAATGAAGGTTCTCGATCGCGCCCAGAGTCGGATACCGCAGCCGTGGCGGACGATCGTCGACTGGTTCATCACCATCGTGGTCGCGATTACCGTCGTCCTTGCGTTCCAGGCGGAAGTGGCAAAGCCGTACCGCATCCCCACGCCGTCGATGGAGCCAACCCTCCACTGCGCCAAGCCCGTCGCCAACTGCGAAGGACGCTTCAGCGACCGCGTGATCGCCAACCGACTCGCCTACAGATTCCGCGACCCCGAGCGCGGAGACATCGTCGTGTTCAAAGCACCGGCCGCGGCTGACCGATGTGGACCGACCGACGGGGGATCCGCGTTCGTCAAGCGCATCATCGGACTCCCCGGCGAAGTGGTGTCGGAAAGCAAGGGTGTCATCCTCATCAACGGCGACCGTCTCATCGAGCCTTACGTCGCTCCGTCTCGGCGAGGAAACGCGAACCGCAATTGGCCGCGCGTCGCACCCGGCCACTACTTCGTCCTCGGCGACAACCGCACGGAGTCCTGCGACTCTCGAACGTGGGGAACGGTCCCCCGCAACGACCTGATCGGCCCGGTGACGCTCACGTACTGGCCGCCCAGGCGCTTGTCCTTCCGCTAGCTGCTGGTTCGATCGAGCCGAGCATGGAGGCGGCGGGAATCGCACGCACCGAGGGCGGGCGTGCGCGAGACGCTACGTCCCGTTGACCGCCGCCGAAAGAGCCGACAGCGTCCCCGGCCCGACGACGCCGTCGGCGGTGAGGCCTGAGGACGCCTGGAAAGACTTGACGGCCTGCGCGGTCGCCGGCCCGAACTTCCCGTCGATGGTTGTCGAGTACCCGAGCGCGACCAGCGCCTCCTGTACCTGCCTTACCTCCACGCCCTTGGCCCCTCTGCGGAGGACCACGCCTTCCGGCAGGGGGGGGTGGTCGGCGTCGACGAGGTCGTGGTCGTAGGCGTGGTCGACGGGGTGGTGGACGTGGTCAGCGTCGTGGTGAGCGTTGCCGTCGTCGTCACCAGAGAGGTAGTTGTCTCGACGCCGCCGTTGAGCGAGCGCGAGACGAGGGCACCGGCAAGAGCGCCGGCGACGATGAGGATCATTGCGCCGACGATGGCACCTACGATTAGCCTCCGGCTCCGCTCGCCCTCGCGAACACGGATGGCGGCACGCGGCTCGCCCTCGCCCTGCGCGGACTGACGCGTTTCGCGGAGTTCGGTCTCGTCGTCGGCGGCCGGGGAACGTCCTCCGCCTGTCTCGACGAACCAGTCGTCCTCGGGTGCAAACAGTCGGGTCGGGGGCCGCCCCGAACTCATCGCTACGAAGGTACTAGGTGCCTCGGAGGGCCGATCGAATCGGCGGCATGTCCCGCAGTTGGCCTCTAACGGCTCGTCGAGTGTCAGCCAGGATTTCGGAAGCGGACGTGCATGTGGTTCTCGTGGTTCGGATACGGGGTGACAATGTCACGCGGTCCGCGCAGGTCGGTCGCGTAGCCGACGAAGATCTTGCTCGCGCCTGCGGCGACGAAGCCGTCGAGCAACTCCTGGGAGAGACGTCGATCGATCTGCGCGGTTGAAGTCGGTGCCTGCAGCCATCCATCGCGGCGTGGATAGTAAATGTCGACGTCGAGTCCGTTCTCATGGGAGACGTGCTGATCCATGACACCGCCGTCCCGAAGGCTGATGTCGCCGACCACGACCTGCGGAGCCTTCGGGTGCGCCTCTCGGTACCGAGCGAGCACCTTGATGATCGTCCGGATCGTGTGCTCATGACCAAAGAGCCTCCCGGGCAGGTTGGGGCGCGAGTCGGTGTTCGGGTTCCACGTGACCCAGTCGGGACCCTCGACCGGAAGCTCGGTGCCGTCGCGCAGATAGCCGGCGTACGGAAGGCCGATCGATGTGGCCATATGCCACGCGATGCGAGGCCACTGAGCCGTGGTCGGGTCTGTCTGCACTCTCGGCGTGGGTGCCTGAACCGGATGCTCGAGCCGGAACGTCAGGCTCGGAGGGTCATCCGGTAGCGGCAGGCCGTCCTGCGACACACCGCGCTGCCTGAGCGCCGCCAGGGGCAGCACGACGCTCGATCCGATGACGACCGCGGCGGCGGGCACCGTCCGTGTGGCGAACCTGCGCTTCCTCGCCGCTTCAGCCGCGAAACGCCGGCGTCGCGAGGCCTCGAGCCCTGTATCGAACCGCGGCAGGTCGATCGCACCGCCAGCGACCGCGAGCGCACCAAGACTTCGTGGTCGCTCGCGGAACCAAGGCACGTCTACGTCGAACCACAGCTCGCCCGGTCGCCACGACATGTCGATGAAGTGCTTCGCGCGCCGCATTTCGTGTCCTTCGCTGAGAGGTCTGCTCCCATCGACCCGAGGTCACTCGAACCGCTGAATGAGCGATTTCAGCAGTCTCTGCAACCGTCTAAGGCGCGCAGCCAGGGCGTCGCCTTGACCTTCGGCATCGGTAGCAGAGGACGCCTTGTTACCGCTGGCGGTAACTGAATCGTTCCCGCCCTCCTTTGCAAAGCTCCTGCAAATAGCGATTTATGGAGGCGGCGGGAATCGAACCCGCGTCCGCGGTCGCACCGGACAGAGCGTCTACGAGCGTAGTTCGCGCTTCATCTCACTCGGCGGTCGGTTCGCGAACGACCCTCCGCCGAGCCAGCCATCCTGAAGTGTCGCGCTCCGGGCGATTGGCTCTCCCTCGGCGCCTAGCCCGATTGTTGGCGCCGAACACCGGATCTCGGGCCGAATCCGGGTCGACGTCGCCGTACCTAGCTAGAAGCTAGGCGGCGAGTGCGAGTTCGTTCTTGTTCGCACTTGCTTTGGTGCCGGTTGATTTACGAGGCCAACCGGCGACCTCGGCTCGCAGCTCTGCCGGAGAACCGACCACGTCGAGACCTGGTCGCCCCCGTATGTGTGTTAAGGGAATGAGGATAGCTGCCGATAAGCGTGTCGGCTCGACTGCGGCAGAGGTGGGTATCCGGGCCGGAATCTGGCTCAACCGAGGCGAAAGGACACGCTCGTGGCGTTGATGATGGAGGAGAAGTACGACGACCTCGCGGACCTGCGAGAGCGGGCCAAGGCCGAGGTGTCGAAGGTCGTCATCGGCCAGGATCGCACGGTCGAGCTCCTTCTCATCGCAGCCGTCGCGCACGGGCACGTCCTGCTCGAAGGCCCGCCGGGCAGCGCGAAGACCCTCCTCGCGCGCGCCGTCGCGCACATGCTCGGCGCCTCCTTCAAGCGCATCCAGTTCACGCCGGACACGACCCCGGTCGAGCTGAACGGGCAGAACGTGATCCGCGCCGGCGAGCACCTCTTCATGCCGGGCGCCGTGTTCACGAACGTCCTCCTCGCAGACGAGATCAACCGCACGCCGCCCCGCACGCAGGCCGCCCTCTTCGAGCCGATGGGCGAGCGCCAGGTCACGGTCGACGGCAAGGCGCACAAGCTGCCCGACCCGTTCCTCGTGATCGCGACGCAGAACCCGCACGAGCACGAGGGCGTCTTCCCCCTCCCCGAAGGCCAGCTCGACCGCTTCCTCTTCAAGATCGAGCTCGACTACGCAGACGCCGACGCCGAGCTCGCGATGCTGAATCTCCCGCACAAGGGCATCGCGCCGGACATGCTCGGCGAGGTTCGCCCGCTGCTCGGCGTCGTCGGTCTCGACAAGGCACGCCAGGAGCTCGAGCACACCGAGGTCCCCGAGTCGGTCGGCCGCTACATCGTCGCCGTCGGACGGCGCACGCGAGAGCTTCCGGGCGTCGAGCTCGGCGTGAGCTCGCGCGCGATGATCCACCTCGTGATGGCCTCCAAGGCGAGCGCACGGCTCCACGGTCGCGACGTCGTCACGGTCGAGGACGTCCGCGAGATGGCGCCCTTCGTGCTCCGTCACCGCATCGCCGTGCAGCCAGGCATGAGCGTGGACACCGTGCTCCTCGACGCGATGGCCAGCGTTCCGACGGCGGTCCCGCCGCCCGTCTCGCCTGTCTAGCCAGGTCGATCCGCTCGCGCGGATTCCGACCGCGCAAATCCCTGAAGGCGCCCGCTTCGCGGTCGCGGTGCACGCTCCCGAACGCATCCCTGCGCATCTCGACAGGGGTTGACTCCCCCTTTTGGGGGCCGGATAGTGCGATGGAGGCATCGGCTGGGGAGCCGGGTTGGGAGCCTCGTTCGGACCGCGCTACGATCTGGCGGCCGAGCAATCGAGCCGAACGAGGGAGGGACCGCATCGTGTCATTGCTGGTGGAGGCGCCATACGAGAGCCTCATCGAGTTGCGCGAGCGCGCAAAGACCGAGATCGCGAAGGTCGTGATCGGTCAGGAGCGCGCCGTCGAGCTCCTGCTCGTCGCAGCGCTCGCGCGCGGGCATGTCCTGCTGGAAGGGCCTCCGGGCAGCGCGAAGACGCTTCTCGCGCGTGCGACCGCACACATGCTCGGCGCGAAGTTCAAGCGCATCCAGTTCACGCCGGACACGACGCCGGCCGAGCTGACCGGGATCAACGCGATCCGCATGGGCGAGCAGGTGTTCTTCCCCGGCTCCGTCTTCACGAACGTCCTGCTCGCGGACGAGATCAACCGCACGCCTCCGCGCACGCAGGCGGCGCTGCTCGAGGCCATGCAGGAGCGGCAGGTGACGGTCGAGGGCAAGGCGCACAAGCTCCCCGATCCGTTCCTCGTGATCGCGACCCAGAACCCGTACGAGCATCGCGACGTGTTCGAGCTTCCCGAGTCGCAGCTCGACCGCTTCCTCTTCAAGATCGAGCTCGAGTACGCGGACGCGCAGAGCGAGTTCGAGATGCTCGACCTCCCGCACAAGGGCATCGCGCCGGACATGCTCGGCGAGGTGCGGCCGCTCCTCGGCGTCGTCGGGCTCGACAAGGCGCGCGACGAGCTCGACGCGACCGACCTTCCGGAGGAAGTCGGGCGGTACATGGTCGCGATCGCACGCGCGAGCCGCGACATCGCGGGTGTCGAGCTCGGTGTGAGCTCACGCGGGGTCATCCATCTCGCGAGCGCTTCGCGCGCCAACGCACGGCTGAGTGGCCGCGACGAGGTCACGATCGAGGACGTCCGCGAGATGGCGCCGTACGTGCTGCGGCACCGGCTCATCCTCGAGGAGGGGCTGAGCGCGGACGACGTGTTGCGCACGGTGCTCGAGCAGGTTCCGGTGCCCGAGCGCACCTACTCGCTTCGGTAGCTGGCTGATTGCCGTAGGGGCCGGATGTATCCGGCCCCTACAAGCGCTGGTCCGTCAGCGAGACGCCGCCTCGACGAGCGCGCGCTTCGTGAGAACGCGTGCGAGGTGGCGCCGGAACTCCGCGCTCGCCGCGTGATCCGACGACGGCTCCGTCCCTTCGGCCGCGAGCGCGGCTGCGTCCTCGATCGAGGAGCCTCCCGCGAGCGCGTCCTCGGACGCACTCGCCCGGAGCGGCGTCGCGCCCATGTTCGTGAGAGCGATGGTCGTCGGCAGCGCTCCGTTCGCGCGCGTCACGGCCGCAACGGCGACCGTTGCCCAGTCCTGGGCTCGCCGGCTCATCTTCGTGTACGACCAGCCCGCCGAGCCGAGCTTCGGAACGCGAATCTCCACGAGCATCTCGTCCGGCGCGAGCGCCGTTTGGAAGACACCGGTGAAGAACTCCGTGGCCGCGATCGCCCGATCTCCCGCCGGGCCTCGTGCAACGAGCTCACCGTGGAGCGCGAGGATCACGGTGGGAAGATCCGAGGCCGGGTCGCCGTGGGCGAGCGAGCCTCCGATCGTTCCTCGATGCCGGACTTGCGGATCGCCGATCTGGCCGGCCGTGAACGACACGATCGGACAGTGCTCCTGGAGGAGCGACGCGCCGGCGACGTCCTTGTGACGGGTGAGCGCGCCGATGGCGATCGTGTCGCCCTCCTCGGTCACGTAGGACAGGTCGGCGAGCCGCCCGATGTCGATCAGGCTGGCCGGGCGGGCGATGCGCAGCTTCATCGCCGGCACGAGCGAGTGGCCACCCGCGAGGAGCTTGGCGTCTTCCCGTTCGCCGAGGAGCCCGATCGCATGGTCGACGCTCTCGGCGACCTCGTAGTCGAACGCTGCGGGAATCACGACCTCACCTCCTCGATCGCCTTCCAGACTCTCTCCGGCGTGGCCGGGAGAGGCATGTCCGTGACGCCGAGATGCGAGAGCGCGTCGACGACGGCGTTGATGACGGCGGGGGCGGCGGCGATCGTGCCCGTCTCCCCCACGCCCTTCACACCGAGCGGGTTGTCGGCCGCCGTCTCGGTCCGGTCGGTCTCGAACGACGGCAGCTCCGCCGCGGACGGCACGAGGTAGGTCGCCATCGTCGTCGTGAGGAGATTTCCCTCCTCGTCGTAGGCGCCTTCCTCGAAGAGCGCCGCCGCGATGCCCTGCGTCACCCCGCCGTGCACCTGCCCGTCGATGATCTGCGGGTTCACCGGGTTGCCGACGTCGTCGACGGCGACGTAGCGCAGGAGCCTGCGTGTCACCGGTCTCGGTGTCGACCTCCACGACGGCCGCGTGCGCGCCCGCCGGCCACGAGAAGTTGGGCGGGTCGAAGACGGCGGTCGCCTCGAGCCCGGGCTCCATCCCGTCCGGGAGGTTGTGCGCGGAGTGCGCGGCGAACGCGGCCGCCTGGATCGTCATGGCTCCGGTCCGGCGATCCCTTCACCGAGAACGTCCCGTTCTCGAGCTCGAGATCGTCCTCCGACACCTCGAGCTGGTGCGCGACGATCTGGCGAGCCTTCGCGATCACCTTCTCCCCGGCGTTCCAGAGGGCGACGCCACCCACGGCGAGCGAGCGGCTCCCGTACGTGTCCATGCCGAGCTGCGACGACGCCGTATCGCCGTGAATGACCTCGACGTCGTCCACGTCGACGCCGAGCTGGTCGGCGGCGATCTGCGCGAACGTCGTCTCGTGGCTCTGGCCGTGCGGGGACGTGCCCGTGACGACCTGCACCGAGCCGAGCGGCTGGAACCGCACGGTCGATGCGTCCCAGCCACCGACGGCGTAGCGGATCGCCCCGAGGATGCGCGACGGCGCGAGCCCGCACATCTCGTTGTACGTCGAGAAGCCGACGCCGATCTGCTTCGCGTCTCCGCTCGAGCGCCGCTGCCGCTTGATCCGCGCGGATCGCGTCGAGGTCGAGCAGCTCGAGCAGGCGGTCCAGGCTTGCGTGGTAGTCGCCCGAGTCGATGGTGAGGCCCGAGGCCATCGTGTGCGGGAACTCGGTGACGAAGTTCTTGCGCCGGAGCTCGAGCGGGTCCATGCCGAGCTCGCGCGCGAGGGCGTCCATCGTGCGCTCGAGGACGTACGTCGCCTCCGGCCGGCCCGCTCCGCGATAGGCGTCCGTCGGGGTGGTGTTCGTGAAGACGCCCGTGAACGTGACGCTGTAGTTCGGGATCTCGTACGGCCCCGAGTAGATCCACGCGCCGAGGAGCGGGACGCCGGGCGTCACGAGCTCGAGGTACGCGCCCATGGCACACCAGGCCTCCGACTTGACCGCCGTGATGTCGCCGTCCTTCGTCGCCGCGAACGTGAGCTCGTGGACGACGTCGCGTCCGTGGATCGTCCCCACGTAGTTCTCGGCTCGCTCCTCCGTCCACTTCACCGGGCGGCCCAGACGGCGGGCGAGCGCGATCGCGAGCGAGCCTTCGCCGTAGATCTGGAGCTTCGAGCCGAAGCCTCCACCCACGTCGGGGGCGATCACCCGGATCTTGGACTCGGGGATGCCGAGCACGAGCTGCAGCGCGAAGCGCGTGATGTGGGGCGTCTGCGTCGCAGACCAGAGCGTGACCTCGCCGGTCGGGCCGACCTGCGCGAGCACGCCACGGGGCTCGATCGCGTTCGGAATGAGGCGAGGCTGGAAGTACCGTCGCGTGACGACGACGTCGGCGGCGTCGATCGCAGCCTGGACGTCGTCGGTCTCGAGCTTCCAGACGTAGCACTCGTTCGTGCCGAAGTCCTCGTGCACGAGCGGCGCGGAGTCCGCGAGCGCCTTCTGGACGTCGGCGTTCGACGGGAGCGGCTCGTAGTCGACCTCGACGAGCTCCGCCGCGTCCTTCGCGAGGGCACGGCTCTCGGCCACCACGACGGCCACGGGATCGCCCTGGTAGCGCGCCTCGTCGATCGCGAGCGGATAGTGCGCCGGCGTCTTGATGTCTTCCGTCACCGGCCAGGCGCACGGCAGGCCGCCCTTCCAGTCCTCCGCGAGGTCGGCGCCCGAGAACGCCGCGACGACACCCTCCGCCGCGCGGGCCGCGTCGACGTTCACGCTCGCGATGCGCGCGCGTGGGTACGGGCTGCGGACGACGACCATGTAGGCCGTCGCCGGCAGCGTCATGTTGTCGATGAACGTTCCCTGCCCGCGCAGGAGCGACGCGTCCTCCTTGCGCTTGACGGAGGTTCCGACGAAGCCCGCTGCGGTCTCGGTGGCGGTCATGACGCCACCCCCGCAGCGGATGCAACGGCCTCGACGATGTTGTGGTACCCGGTGCAGCGGCAGAGGTTGCCTTCGAGGCCTTCGCGAATCGACGCCTCGTCGGTCGCGCCGCCGCTGTCGATGAGGCTCACCGCTGCGAGGACCATCCCCGGCGTGCAGTAGCCGCACTGGAGCGCGTGGTGGTCGTGGAACGCCTGCTGAACCGGATGGAGCTCGCCGTTTCGCGCAAGCCCCTCGATCGTCGTGATCTCCATCCCGTCCGCCTGGACCCCGAGCAGCGTGCAGGACTTCACCGACTCGCCGTTCACGAGCACGGTGCACGCTCCGCACGAGGAGGTGTCGCAGCCCACGTTCGTCCCGGTGAGCCCGAGCCGCTCGCGGAGCACGTAGACCAGAAGGTCACGCGGCTCGACCTCGAGCTCGTGGCGTACGCCGTTGGCGACCAGCGCCACTCGTCGCATCGACTCTCCTTCCCCTCGCAGGTCCCGCGAGCGTAGTACGGCGGCGCAGGTTCCGCCACTGTGCCGTCGGCTAGCCAAGACTCTCCGAATGCTCTAGCGTGAAGGGGTCGAGAGAGGGGGATGCGAAATGCGCATCGCGTCATCGGTGACGGCAATTTCCTGGATCCCGTCGGATGCGATCGAGGGAATGCCCAAGCTTCCGTTCGAGCTCGGCGTCGCGCGCTATGACGCGCCGCCGCCCGAGCACCTCGAGGAAGGCGACCTCGAACGCCTGCGCGCCGAGGATCGCTTTCGTGAAGCCAACCGTCTCGCCGCCTTCATCGAGGTAGAGGACGGGAGGATCGTCGGCCACGGGTACGAGGGCACAGGGCTCGTCGGGTCGACGACCTTCAACCTCGGTATCACGGACATCACGATTCCCGGCGTCGCCTTCGAGGTCCTCCGGCAAGAGCCGGAGGTCCGCGACGACAGCGTCCGCTTCGTGCAGACGGTCGGCGGCCGGGCTGGGTTCCCGGCTCCGCGCAGGGTGACCGGAGAGGCCGTTCGTCCGGATCCATTCGGCGACCGCCTGGACGACGCTCGCGCTCACGATCCGAGCCGACGGCTCCTCGGAGCACGAGCTCGTCGGAGCGAGCACGTTCCCCCGGCACTGGGTCTACGACCGGAACGGAAACCTCGCTGCGAAGTCGGGGACGATCGACTTCAAGGCCTGGTATCGGGAGGCGCATGGCGAGCGAACGCCATGGGGCGACGAGGAGTCGGACGCGTTCGTCACGGCCGCCGAGAGTGCGCTCGAGCGAGAGATCTCGCGCGAGCTGATGGCCGGCAAGATGATCCCCGAGCGGCGCACGCTCGATCCGGACGAGACGCTCGTGGAGCAGGGCGCGCCGGGCGACGAGCTCTACCTCGTCCTCGACGGCGTGCTCGTCGTGGCGATCGACGGCGAGGAGGTCGCAGAGATCGGGCCCGGCGCGATCGTCGGCGAGAAGGCACTCCTCGAGGGTGGGACACGAACAGCGACCATCCGAGCGCGAACACGCAGCCGCGTCGCGGTGATCCCGGGCGAGCTGATCGACCGACAGGAGCTGGAGGACCTGGCGGCGACGCGGCGGGCGTAGAGCGGCTAGCGGCGGCTCTTGAGCGCGCGCTCGATGTCGCGCTGGGCGTCGCGCTCGGCGACGACGCGCCGCTTGTCGAACCGCTCGCGGCCGCGCGCGAGCGCGATCTCGACCTTCACGCGGCCGTCCTTGAAGTACATCCGCGTCGGGACGAGCGTGAGGCCCTTCTCCCGCACCTTCCCGTAGAGCGAGTCGATCTCTCCGCGATGGAGCAGGAGCTTCCGGTCGCGGTCGGACTGGTGTCCCAGCGGCCCGCCCTGGGCGTACTCGGAGATCGACGCGCCGATGAGCCACGCCTCGCCGTCGCGAACGTCGGCGTACGCCTGGCCGAGCTGGACGTGGCCGTCGCGCGCCGCCTTGACCTCGCGTCCCGGTGAGGACCACGCCGGCTTCGACGCGCTCGATGAGCTCGTAGTCGCGTCGCGCGCGGCGGTTCTCCGCGATCAGCTTCTGTCCGGTCGGCTTGGCCACCGCCGGAGTGTAGGCGAGCCGGCAAGCCGACTAGGGCGATCTGCTCGCCCCTACTCGTCAGGGAGCGCGGAGGCGAAGCGGCGGGCGATCTCCTTGAGCATCGAGAGCGCGACGGTCGGCTCGGACTCGACGAGCGCGATGGCGTCGTCGCGCGGGATGGCGAGGCAGCGCATCTCGGTCGCGGCGCGAACCCGCGCGATACGAGTGCCGCCGGGCGCGAGGAGCGTCAACTCGCCGAAGAAGGTCCCCGGGCCGAGGTCGACCGACCCTCCGCGCCATTCGACCTGCGCCGTACCGTCCACGATCACGAACATGCCCGAGCCCGGATCGCCCTCGAGCGCGACGATCTGGCCGGCCGCGGCCGTCATCTCACCGGACGCCGCAGCGATGCGCTCGAGGCCGGCGTCGCTGGCGTCGGCGAAGAGCGGGATGGAACGGAGCTCGTCGGCGGTCACGGCGAGTTCATATCACGCGCGGGATGCGATCCCGGCGCAGCGGTCGCAGAGCGGGAACCACGGCGCGCACGAACGTCCGCACGAGCGGCAGCGCCCGATCGTCGGCGACTCGACCTCGACCCGCAGCCGCGCGACGACACGCTGAGCGGCAGCGTCCTCGAGCGCTGCCGCCCGCTCGCTGGTGACGCCGCCGACGTCGGAGTACTGCAGCGCGAACCAGCGCAGGATGCTCGCCTCGCGCCCGGCCCGCTCGGCATCCTCGAGCGACGCGCCGCGAAGTCGGGCCGTGTCGAGAAGGAACATGAGCTGCGGGCGGGCTACGCGATCTCCGGTGATGGCGAGGGCGAGCGTCGCGAGCAGCTCGACGTTGTCCTCGTCGACGGGTGCGTTCACGAGCTTCCACGTATCCGCGAGCGGCAGACTCCTGCCACGCTCCGCGAGGCGCCGCTGGACTGCCTGAAGGCGCAGGCGGAGCGGCTGCAACGACTCGACTGCGAGCCAGCTCTCGGATGCCCACTCGCGGAGCGCGACCCGATGCCAGGCGACGAGCGCTGCGTCCAGGCGCAGCGGGTCGTCGACGCCGAGGTCGGCGAGCTGCGGCCGAATCCGCGCCTCGTCTACCGCGCGATAGCCGAGGTGGCCGCCGGGCAGCGGGACGTGCGGCTCGAGCGCCGACTCCACGAGCTCCGGGTTCGCAACTCCCCATCCGAGCCCGGTGAGCACGCCGACGTGCCCGCGCTCGACGAGGCCGAACCGGCCGGCCCGCCCGGCGATCTGCGCGAGCTCCCACGGCAGGAGGTCGCGCCGCTCCTCCCCGTCGAACTTCGTCGTCTCCGCGAAGAGAAGCGTCTCGCAGGGGAGGTTGACGCCATGTCCGAGAACGTCGGTCGCAACGCAGACGTCGGCTGCACCGGAGATGAAGCGCTCGATCTCCTCGCGTCGCGACGACAGCGGCATCGCGCCGTAGAGAACCGCGACCTTGCCCGGATGGAGACGGTTGACCTCGCCCGCGAGCGCGAGCACCGCCCGCCGGCTGAACGCGACCACGACGGTTCCGGGCGTGAGCGAGCGGAGCGTCCGCGCGCCCACGAACTCGAGCGGGAGCTTGCGCTCGAAGACCTTCAGCTCGTGCTCGGGAAATGCGCGCTCCACGAGCGGGAGCGCGTCGAGCGCGCCGAGCAGGAGGATCTCGCGGTACTCCCCGGCGAGCAGGAGCCGAGTCCAGGCCGAGCCGCGCTCGGTGTCGTCGGCCCACTGCACCTCGTCGAGGACGAGCAGCTCGCCCGCGAGCGGCGCCATCTCCACGGTCGAGCAGATCACGGGCGCGTACTCGTTGACGCGCTCCTCCCCGGTGACGAGACCGACGTTCTCGGGGCCGATCCACTCGCCGAGGCGGCGGTGCGCCTCCTGCGCGAGCATCCTGAGCGGGCCCGCGTAGACGCCTGCTCGCTTCTCCGCGAGCTCGTGCAGCGCCGCGTACGTCTTGCCCGAGTTCGTCGGCCCGAGGTGTGCGACCACTCGCTCGGGCTCGAACCGGCGCGACGGCAGCGAGACAGAGACGCTGCGCTCGGCCTGTCGTACCGCCTGCGCCGGACTTCGACGCTGCGCGCGATCCGAGCGGCTTGGGCGCTTCTGCCGGCCGCGTGCCGGACGGCGATTGCTCATCGGCTCAGACGCGGAGGAAGCGCCGAAGCGTCAAGCCCGAGCCGAGCGCGCCGATTGCGAGGCCGCCGGCGATCAGGATCAGCGCCGTCCAGGCGAACGCGAGCGCTTGCACGTCGGGGTCGTTCTGGATCGTGACGATCTGCGGAATCGCGATCTCGCGACTGACGAACAGAAGCACGACTGCAGCGACCGAGCCGGCAAGGCCGGTCAGGAGCCCTTCGAGCATGAACGGTCCGCGGACGTACCAGTTCGATGCGCCGACGAGCTTCATAACCTCGATCTCGCGTCGTCGGGAGTGCACCGACAGCCGGATCGTGTTCGCGATGAGGATCGTCGAGGCCGCGAGGAGCACGAACACGGCGATGAGGAACACGATCTGGATCGCGCGGGCGATCTGGAGGATGCGCTCCGAGACTTCCTTGCCGTAGCGGACCTCGTCGACCGCAGCGAGCTTCGAGCCCTGCACCTTCAGCGCGATGGCCTCGGTGTCTTCCCCGCGCTTCGGCACGACGTCGAACGACGCGGGCAGCGGGTTCGTGGGAAGGTCGGCCGTGAGCTCGGGGCTGCGCTTGCGCATGATCTGGAGAGCCCGCTCCTTCGAGATGAACGTGATGCCTCCAGGCCGCACGCGCTCGTCGGACTCGAGGAGGACGCGAAGCTCGTTGATCTGCTTCGTCGTCGCCGCGTCCGCGATGAAGACATGCACGGCGAGCTCGCGCTTCTTGTCGTCCGACCACGAGACGAGCCACGTGCCGAGCCCGATGAAGATGCCGATGAGGAACATCCCGATGAGCACGGACAGCGCCGAGGCCACCGTGGTCGAGACGTTCGCGCCGATGGAGCGCAGCGCCTCGGCGAAGAGGGTGCGGATCCGCGTCATTCCTCCGAGTACCCCCCGCGCCGCTCGTCGCGGACGAGCTTGCCCTGCTCGAGCGCGATGACGCGCTTGCGCATCTTGTCGACCATCTCGCGGTCGTGCGTGACCATGAGGATCGTCGTGCCGGTCCTGTTGATGCGGTAGAGGAGCTGCATGATCCCGACGGAGGTATCGGGGTCGAGATTCCCGGTCGGCTCGTCGCAGACGAGCAGCGGCGGGTGGTTGACCATCGCCCTGGCGATGGAGACGCGCTGCTGCTCGCCGCCCGAGAGCTCCTCCGGGCGCGAGCCCATCTTGTGCGCGAGCCCGACGAGATCCATCACCTCGGGGACCTTCTTGCGGATCTCCGCGTTCGACTGCCCCTGCACGCGAAGCGCGTACCCGATGTTCTCCGCAGCGGTGCGGTTGGGCAGGAGCTTGAAGTCCTGGAACACGCAACCGAGGTTGCGGCGGAGCAGCGGCACCTTCGAGCGCTTGAGGCGTCCGAGGTCGCGCCCTCCGACGATGATGCGCCCGCCGGTCGGCTCGACCTCCTTCAGCAGAAGACGGATGAGGGTGGACTTCCCCGAGCCCGAGGCGCCCACGACGAACACGAACTCGCCCTTCTCGATGACGAACGAGACACCGTCCAGAGCCCGTACGTTGTTCGTCTCGTAGACCTTCCGAACGTCCTCGAACACGATCATCGCCGAGCCGGTCGACCCTTCGCGGGCCGGCTGCAACTCGACGCTGGTATCTGGTTCGGCGAGGGCCGTCATCTGTGTCTCCGAGAAGTCATCCGGCACCGGGTGTCAGCACTGACGCAGCCGCACAGGCTGCTCCGGCTCGTTGAAGGCGGTGCAGTGTAGCGGAGGATCTGCCTGCAGATTCGGCATCTAGAGCACCTGACCGGCGGCCTTCGCGAGGAGGTACGCGTGGATGAAGCCGTCGATTCCGCCGTCGAGAACCGACTGGGTGTTGCCCACCTCGAAGTCGGTTCGATGATCCTTCACCAGCTGGTACGGGTGCAGCACGTAGGAGCGGATTTGACTCCCGAAGCCGATGTCCTGCGCCGCGCCGCGTTCCTTCGCCAGCTCGGCCTCGCGCTTCTCCTCTTCCAGCTCTGCGAGTCGAGAACGGAGGATGCGCATCGCCGTAGCCTTGTTCGACGTCTGCGAGCGCTCGTTCTGGCACTGAACGACGATTCCGGTGGGGATATGCGTGATGCGGACCGCGGAGTCGGTCTTGTTGACGTGCTGCCCGCCCGCGCCGCTCGAGCGGTACGTGTCGATGCGGAGCTCGGACTCGTCGACCTCGATCGGGGCGTCGTCCGGCAGGAGCGGCGCGACGACGATCTGTGCGAACGCGGTATGCCGACGGTGGGCCGAGTCGAACGGCGACTGGCGCACGAGGCGATGCACGCCGCGCTCGGCCCTCAACGTGCCGTACGCATTCTCGCCCTTGACCGTCACCGTGGCCGACTTGAGGCCCGCCTCCTCGCCCGGGCTCGCCTCGATCGTCTCGGTCTGGAAGCCGCGGTCGGCGGCCCAGCGAAGGTACAGGCGCAGGAGCATGTCGGCCCAGTCCTGGGCGTCCGTTCCACCCGTGCCCGCGTGAATTTCGAGGACGGCGTCGCCCGCGTCGTACTGACCGTCGAACAGGGCGTCCTCCTGCAGACGGCCGAGCTCGCCCTCGAGCGACGCGACGAGCTGCCCGATCTCCTGCTCGTCCTCGCCGAGTGCGAGCAGCTCCGTCGCATCCTCGAACTCGCCTTGAAGCCGCACGTAGCGCTCGAGCTTGCGGACGAGCCGAGAGTGCTCGGTCGAGGTGCGAGCGGCGCCGGCCTGATCGTCCCAGAACCCAGGAGCCCCCATCGCCTCCTCGAGCTCGACGCGTCGCGTTGCTAGGCGATCCGGGTCAAAGGTAATCACGGACCCAGGCGAGCTGGGCCCCGATCTCCTGCAGGCGCTCGTCGAGCGGCTTGCCGTCGGCGTCCGTCACGCGCCTAGCGTACCCGGGAGCGTGGTCGACTCGGTCGCACCAGATCAAGGAGCGCAGACAGTCGTCACCGCGTCCCGAATCCGTCCCGGAACGGGCCGAACGAGGTCGACTGCGGTCTCGAGGTCGAACCGGTCGGGCGGACGCTGCTGCTCGTCGAGCCAGGCCAGATCGAGCGGCGCAGCCCCGTGCCAGAAACCTCTGAGGATGTCGTTCTCGGCGGCGAGCGCTTCGTGGCAGCGACCGTGCGGCATTGCTCGCAGGTGCTCGAGGAGGTAGTACATCTCGATCTCGACCTGATCGACGAGCTGCTCCCACGCCGAGTGGGTGCACGTCGCATCGGAGTCGTCGCCCTCACCCGACGGCCCGACGCACGCGGCGAGCGCCGTGTCCCATCGCTGAACCGCGGCAGCGGTGTCGGCCGCTTGCTTGCCGACCTCCAGCCGCTGTCTCGGCGGGAGCGGAGTGGGACGCACCTGGCTGGACACGGAGCTCGACGACTCGCTCGGCGCCGCCTCGGGTACCGATGTCTCTACGGCCGGCGTCGCCTCCTCAGCGGCCGCAAGCTCAGGGCGCTCGTCCCCACTACCGCCGCAGCCGGAGACCGCGACTCCGAACGCGACCCAGACGAGCCACCTGCGTGTCGCTCGCATGCACGGACGATAGGTCACGCTGAGCCCGACGAGCATCGGTTACCGGCGCGGGGTGAGAATCCGGCGACTTAGGGTATTCCTCGTGAACGGAATGCGTGCGGCGGCGAGGTATGCGAAGCGAACCTACTCGGTGGAGACCGAGCTCGTGTTCGTCGCGCTCGTGCTGCTCGCCTGGCACGCGATCCGGATTCCGATCGAAGGCGACGTCGCGACGTCCCTCGCCCACGCGGACGACGTGCTGGGACTCGAACGAGCGTTGTTGCTGGATGTGGAACACGCGGTCATCGGGCGCCTCGACGACGCGAACATCACCCCAGCTCTCGAGTGGCTCTACACGAACATCCACCTGCCGGTGCTGTTCGCGTTCATCGCCGCCGCGCGCCTGCTCGCTCCCGACCGCTACCCGGTCGTCCGCACGACATTCGCGCTGGCGTTCCTGCCCGCGGCCTTGGTCATCTGGCTCTACCCGCTTGCGCCGCCACATTGGTTGCCGGAATTCGGCTTCGGGGAGCCGCCGACCGACGCCGAGCTGACGAACACGACCGGCGCTCTCTTCCACAACACGACGGCCGCGGCGGCGAGCCAGCATTTTGGATTCTCCGTTCTCGTCGCCGCGACGGCCATCTGGCTCTTCCCGCGGTCGCGGCTGGCATATGCGACGCTCGCCTATCCGGTCGTGGTCTTCCTCGTCATCGTCGGCACCGGCAACCATTACGTGGTCGACTGCGCCATCGGAGTGCTGACGTTGGCGCTCGCGGCAGCCGTTGCGACCATCGTCCACCGCCCACGTGATCTCTCGACCGCGGGGCCACAGACAAGCGGCGTCGCGAGCATCGCCCTCGGCTACGGACTGATCACGTGGGGCTTCGTCTCGCTAGACCTGACGGCGCCCCGCAGCTGGGACAACGCGTTCTACGCCCTGGTGCTCATCGCCGGCGTGGCGGCGGTGATCGCTCCGCGGCTCGCAGAGGAGCCCCTCACCGAATCACGCTAAGCGGGCGTGGCACGCGTCGACGCGACGCGCAGGTTGCGCTACGCGCCGTGGCAGCGCTTGTACTTCTTGCCGCTCCCGCACCAGCACGGGTCGTTGCGGCCGATGTCCTTGTGCTCGTTCACGGCCTGAGGCTGCGCGAACGACCCGGACTCCGACGGTCCGGGAGGTGCCGCAAGCGCGGTCGCCGCTCCGCCAGCCGCGGAGATCACCTCGGCGCCCGCCGACGTCTCGTGCTCGTAGTGGAGCGAGCTCTCGCGCGCTTGCATCGGCTCGAGGGCAGGCTGTTCGACCTGCACGGAAACATGGAAGAGCGTGAAGACGACCTCCTCGCGAATGGTCTGGCTGAGCTCTTCGAACATGATGTGGCCCTCGCCGCGGTACTCGACGAGCGGGTCCTTCTGGGCGAACGCGCGGAGGTGGACGCCCTCGCGCAGGTAGTCCATCGCCTCGAGGTGCTCGCGCCAGCGGCCGTCGACGGTCTGGAGAATGATGTAGCGCTCGACCTCCCGCGCGAGCTCCGGCCCGAGCGCCTGCTCGCGCTCGTCGTAGGTCTCGAGCGCGTCCTCGACGAACTCGTCGACCAGCTCGTCGCGACTGGTCACGTCGAGCTCCTCGCGCAGCTCGTCGACCGTGATGTCCGTGACGTAGAGCGACTGCATGCTCGTCACGAGCCCCTCGAGATCCCAGTCCTCGGCGAACTCGGAGTCCGTGGCATGCACGACCCCCGCAGTGACAACGTCGCGGATCCACTCGCGCACCTCGTCGGAGAGATCCTCCCCCTCGAGCACGCGGCGGCGCTGTTCGTAGATGACCATCCGCTGCGTGTTCATGACGTCGTCGTACTTGAGGACGTTCTTGCGCGCGACGAAGTTCTGCTCCTCGACCTTCTTCTGGGCGTTCTCGATCTGCTTCGAGAGAATCGAGGCCTCCATGGGCTGATCGTCCGGAATCTTGAAGCGGTTCATGATGTTGTAGATCCGGTCGCCCGCGAACAGGCGCACGAGGTCGTCCTGGCCCGAGAGGTAGAAGCGCGTCTCGCCGGGGTCGCCCTGGCGTCCCGAGCGGCCGCGCAGCTGATTGTCGATGCGTCGTGACTCGTGGCGCTCCGTCCCGAGGACGTAGAGGCCGCCGAGGTCGACCACTCCCTCGCCGAGCTTGATGTCGACGCCGCGGCCGGCCATGTTGGTCGCGATCGTGACTGCACCTCGCTGCCCCGCGTCCTTGATGATCTCGCCCTCCCGCTCGTGCTCCTTTGCGTTCAGCACGTTGTGCGGGATGCCCTTGCGCTTGAGCATCTCCGAGAGGAACTCGGAGGTCTCGACCGCGATCGTGCCGACGAGAACAGGCTGGCCCTCCTCGTGGCGCTCGACGATGTCGTCGAGTACCGAGGAGAACTTCGCCTCGGGCGTCTTGAAGATGTAGTCGTTCTCGTCGAGGCGGGCGACGGGCTGGTTGGTCGGGATCTCCACGACGTGCAGGTTGTAGATCTCGACGAACTCCTTCTCCTCCGTCTTCGCCGTACCCGTCATGCCGGCGAGCCGCTCGTACAGGCGGAAGTAGTTCTGCAGCGTGATCGACGCGAGCGTGACGTTCTCCTCGCGGATCCTCGTGCCCTCCTTCGCCTCGATCGCCTGGTGCAGGCCCTCGCTCCAGCGGCGCCCTTCCATGATCCGGCCCGTGAACTCGTCGACGATCTTGACCTCGCCCTCCTGTACCACGTAGTCGACGTCGCGCTTGTACAGCGACTGCGCCTTGAGGGCCTGCATGAGGTGGTTGACGAGGATGACGTTCTTCGGGTCGTAGAGGTTGTCGATGCCGAGCGCGCGCTCCACCTTCTCGATCGTGGCCTGCGCCGGCGACACGGTCTTGAACTTCTCGTCGTAGAGGAAGTCCGCGCCCGAGAGCTCCGTCTCGTCGAGGCCCTTCGCCGTCTTGCGCGTGGCAGGCGCACCGTCCAGGTCCTTGGCGACGCGAGCGAACTGGTAGTAGGTCTCCGCGGCGGTCTCCGGCTCGCCGGAGATGATGAGCGGCGTCCGCGCCTCGTCGACGAGGATCGAGTCGACCTCGTCCACGATCGCGTAGGAGTGGCTGCGCTGGACGACACCGTCGAGGGAGACGGCCATGTTGTCGCGCAGGTAGTCGAACCCGAACTCGGAGTTCGTCCCGTACACGACGTCGCACGCGTAGGCCTCGCGGCGCTCCGCGAACGGCATGAGGTTCTGGATGGCGTCGACGGAGCTGCCGAGCAGGTCGTACACGGGTCTCGTCCACTCGGCGTCGCGCTTCGCCAGGTAGTCGTTCACGGTCACGAGATGGACTCCCTGGCCGGCAAGACCGTTCAGGTACAGCGCCTGCACGGCGGTGAACGTCTTCCCCTCGCCCGTCTTCTGCTCGGCGATATCGCCCTCGTGAAGGACGATCCCGCCCATGAGCTGAACGTCGAAGAGCCGCACGCCGATCGTGCGCCTGAAGGCCTCGCGTACTGCGGCGTAGGCCTCGAAGATCAGGTCCTCGAGCGACTCGCCGTTCTCGAGGCGCTGCTTGAACTCTGCAGTCTTTCCGCGGAGCTCGTCGTCGGTGAGCTTCTCGAAGTCCGGCTCGAGCGTGCCGATGTACGCCGCCTGCTCGGCGAGGCGCTTGACGCGTCGCCCCTCGCCCATGCGAAGGACGCGCTCGAACTTCCCGAAGGACTCCGTCGCCACGGGCCTAGGGTACCGGCTCGCCCCGGCAATCGAGCCACGCTCACCGGCTACAAGACCGATACCACGCGTTCACCAGAGGGCCATACGCGGCTCGCTAGCGTCGGGCCGGATGGATGCCGCCCAGCTCGAGACGATCCCGCTTTTCGCAAGGTTGACACTCGATCAGCGCGCGTCCGTCGCGAGCGCGTGCGACACGCTCGAGGTCGAGGAGGGAACCGTCCTCGTGCGGGAAGGCGACTTCGGCCACGCGGTGTTCGCGATCACGTCTGGCACGGCCGACGTCGTGCACGAGGGAGCTGTGATCAACACGCTCGGCCCTGGGGACTACTTCGGTGAGATCGCCGTGATGTCCGGCGGTCGACGGTCTGCGTCCGTCGTGGCCACGAGCCCGCTGGCGCTCGTCACGATCTTCAACCGGGAGATCTGGCGGCTCGAACGCGAGTCGCCCGAGATCGCAGCGGTGCTTCGCGAGACGATCGCGACTCGCGCGTCGAGATAGGACGAGGGCGAGGCAGGCCGGTCGCGCCCCTACGCGGCCGCTTCTTCGCCGTCGCCGTCGGCGTCGCGCTTGCGCTGCGCTGCCCGACGTGGCTCGTGCACGCGCTTGTCGCGGTAACGCTCGATCTGGCGCTCGAGCTTGTCGACGAGCTCGTCGACCGCCGCCTCGTACGTCGTCGCGGCCTCGCGGGCCACGAGGTTGGGCCCCTTCATGAAGACGACGGCCTCCGCGACGTGATCGTCGCGGATCGACGGATTTCGCTCGCGCGAGAACGTCACCTCCACTGCCGTTCCTTCGTAGAGACGCCGCGAGAGCTTCGCGAAGCGCTTCTCCGTGTACGCGTGCACCGAGTCCGGAACGACGGAGTGCTGGGCCTTGACCTGGAGCTGCATTGCTGACGCTCCTTTCGGGATCGTGGCGATGACGACACTCGCAATCTAACGAACTGCTCTCGCGAGAGTGACTACCCGAACATGCCGAGCGCCAACCCGCCGGCAGGCGTTGGCGCAGGCGTCGGCCGTTGCGCCCGAGGTGTAGACGTCGTCGACGACGCAGACCTGCTGCGGGACGGCTCGCGATGCGACGACGCTGCCGCGGACGTTCCTGCGGCGCTCCTCGAGCGCCAGCCCCCGCTGACGCGGAAGCGCGTGGCTCCGCTCCAGCACGTCGACGGATTCGAGCGCCCAGATCCTCCCGAGCTCGATCGCGAGCGCGCGGGACGGTACGTCGCCTCGGCGGAGCGCGCGCTCCGGGTCACCCGGCACCGGGACGAGCGCGTCGACCGTCGGCTTCGGAACGACCTCGGCGACGAGCGCGGCCGCGTCGCGCGCGAGACGCCGGCGCCCGCGCTCCTTCCACGAGCGCACGAACCTCCGTGCCTGGCCGTCGTAGACGATCGCGGATCGGGCATGCGCGAACGCGAGCCTCCTCCCCGCGCACTCGGCACACCGTCGCACCGGCCACGGGCCCGGTGAGCCGCAGCGCTCGCAGACCGGTGGCGTGAGCCTGGTGAGCGTCGTTCGACAGCGATGGCAAAGGGATCGGCCCGGCAGCTCGCAGATCGCGCAGCGCTCGGGGAGGACGAGATCGAGCACCAGCACGCTCTGACGGTACGAGCGACGCGTACACAGCGCTGTGCCGAGATCGTGTCAGATCGGCGCGGAGACGAGCTCGCGGAGGTCGCCCTCTGCGCGCTCGAGGTCTGCCGGCGTCTTGATCGGCAGAAAGCGTCCGCGCGGGCCTCGTCGGGGACCTCCAGGTACTGGGTGGGGACGAACGCCGACACCTCGTGGTACAGCCGTTCGAGCTGCACGGCGGGGCGCCCGTCGACGTCCTTCAGCGACGTAGAGCCAGGACAGGTCGTACTTCGCGTCGAGCGCGTCGAGATCGAAGAGCGCCGTGTTCGTGTTGAAGACCGGGACGAGCTCCTGATCGAACGACTCCGGGAAGCGCGGGCCCTCGACGAGCTGCAGCTTCCCGTCGACACGCACCGGCGCTCCGCCCATGTCTCCCTCCTTGCGCGCGACCTCGCACGTCAGCTGCTGCCGCGCCGCGAGGTGCGCGCCCACGACGACCGGATCGACGCGCGCGCCGAGGTTGTCGACGTTCGACACCGTCACCACGCGCACCCCTCGGTCGCGCAGCGCCGCGAACGTGCCCGAGCGCTGCAGCGCCTCGAACAGGTCGCCGTGGCCGGGCGCGTACAGCGACGGCCGTCCATCCGCGTCGTGGAACGGATCGCCGGCTGCGTCGAGGCGCAACGATACGAACTGGTTGAACACGAGCGGATCGCCAAGCCCGCGCTCGGCGACGTGGGCGCGGATGGCCGCATCGGTCGCGAAGCTCGTCATCAGCGCGACCGGAACGCTCATGCCGACCTGGCGCTCGAGCGCCGCCGTCTGCACGAGCTTCGCTTCCAGGAAGCTCTTGCCGTCCACCGCGCGCAGAACCGCCTTCACGACGCCGCCGAAGCGGGTCGCCATCCCGCCGGCGAGGACGACCTGCGCGACCTCGCCTCGGCGCAGCGCGTCGAGCCCGGCCTCCCGGACGTCGGCGTATCCAGGGTCGCCCGGAGCCGGCAGCCGATTGACCTCTCCCTCGCCGGGAGGCGTCGATCGAACCCCGGATCAGATTCGACTCCGGCGACAGCTCGCCGGCCGCCACCCGCGCCCGGAGCGACTCGAAGAGCGCCTCGTCGAACCCGAAGCGCTCGAGGACGACCGCAGTCTCGCGATCGACGTCCATCAGCGGACGCTTCGCACCGGGGACGGAAGCGACGACTCGTACGGCGCGCGATGCACACCGACCTCGGTCACGATCGAGCGGACGAGCTCGGCGGGAGTCACGTCGAACGCCGGGTTCGTCGCCGGAAAGCGTGTGGAGACCTCGCGCGGGTCGCGCGCCTCGATCGGGATGTCCGCCCCGCTCGCGGCGCTCGGATCCAGCGTCGAGGTCGGCGCGACGACGTAGAACGGCAGACCATGGTGCGCGGCTGCGACCGCGAGGCCGTAGGTGCCGACCTTGTTCGCCACGTCGCCGTTGGCTGCGATCCGGTCGGCGCCGGTGAGCACGGCGTCGACCTCTCCGTCGGCCATGAGCGACGCCGCTGCTCCGTCCACGATCACGGAGAACGGGATACCCAGCGCGTCGAGCTCCCATGCCGTCAGGCGTGCGCCCTGGAGCAGCGGCCGCGTCTCGTCGACCCACACGCGCTCGACGAGCCCGCGCTCCCAGGCCGCGCGCACGGCGCCGAGCGCGGACCCGTAGCCACCCGTCGCCAGACCTCCGGTGTTGCAGTGCGTCAGGAGCCGCGCCCCTGGCTCGATCAGCTCGACCGCGTGCTGCCCCATCCGGCGACAGCGCTCGACCTCCTCCTCGTGGAGAGCGCGCGCCCGCTCCGGCGTCGGATCGTCGCGAAGCTCGTCGAGCGCCCAGCGCAGGTTGACCGCAGTCGGCCGTGACGACGCGAGGACGTCGTAGGCGGCGTCGAGGTCCTCCCCGCGCACCGCCGCGAGCGCCAGCCCGTACGCGGCGGCCACGCCGATCGCGGGCGCGCCCCGGATCGCGAGGGTGCGAATCGCGTCCGCCACCTCCGCGGCCGACGCGCAGCGCAGCTCGACCTCCTCGTCCGGCAGGCGCCGCTGGTCGAGCACGACAACCGCGTCCAACTCGAGACGAACGATGCGCTCGGGCGTCAGCTCGGGCATCTAGCGGTCGTCGTAGACGCGGATCGTGCCCGTGTAGCACGCCACCCACACGCGTCTCGTCGGGCGGTCGTAGGTGATGCCGATCGGGTGGTAGCAGGCGTCGATCGTCTGCAGCGGCTTCATGTCCGACGTGCGGAGCTTCGTCACCGTCCCGCTCTCGTAGTTGACGACGTAGAGCGCGCGGAGCGTCAGCCGGGCCTTGTCCGACGGACGGCCCTCGACGTCGGCTACCGGCAGCTTCGGCTTCGCGACGACGGCCGGGCGCGTCACCGGCTCGGCCGCGACCTCGACGGCCTGGGCGTCACCCGGGCCGCGGAAGAAGGCCACGGACGCGACGGACGCGACGATCGCGAGCGCGACGAACGCCGCGACAAGCCGACGGCGGCGAACGGCGTTCCGCCGTCGTGCGCGGCGCTCGACGCGTGGGTCTGAGTTCGGGACGTCGGCCATCGGGAGGCGAAGAGTACGAGCTACGAGGACTATTCGACGAGGGCG
Source organism: uncultured Gaiellaceae bacterium (assembly GCA_963744285.1). Classification (GTDB taxonomy): domain Bacteria; phylum Actinomycetota; class Thermoleophilia; order Gaiellales; family Gaiellaceae; genus GMQP-bins7. The sequence continues at coordinate 210,212 of CAVUTA010000009.1, forward strand.
AGGATGCGCCCTGCGACGCTCGTCCAGCTCCAGCGCTCGACCGCCGCCGTGCGCGCCGCAGCGCGAAGCGCCTCGCGCTCGTCGCCTCGCAGGGCGAGCACGTCTTCGAGGCGCGAGCGGAGCGCGGCGGCGTCACCGTTCGGAAAGCTCGCGAGCCCGCTGCGGCCCGGCGGGTACTCCTCCTCCAGACCCGCGTGCGACCTCGGCCAGGCCGGAGTGATTCGCAACGATCGGCGGGCAGCCCGCCGCGGCCGCCTCGGCCGCGACCATCCCGAACGCCTCCGGAAAGATCGACGGTACGACCGCGACGTCCGCAAGCGCGAGCAGGTGGACGAGGTGCCGGTGCTCGAGCGGGCCCGTGAAGAGGACGTCGAGGCCCTCGGCCATTCGCTCGAGCTCGTCGCGGTAGTCACCGAAGCCGACGATCACGGCGCGCGCGTCCAGCCCGCGCAGCGCCTCCAGCAACACCTGGACGCCCTTGTTCTCGATGAGCTTCCCGTAGTAGACGACCGTCGGTCTGTCGCCTTCGAGGAACTCGGCGAGGCGCAGCACATTCCCTTCGTCCGGAAGCCGTTCGCTCGCGCTACCGGGATTCGGCGGATCGAGCCGCGCCTCCGCAAGGAGCCCAGCGAGGGCATCCGCCTTCGGCGCCGGCCGCCAGAGCTCGACGTCGACTCCGGGCGGGATCTCGTGGACGCGCTCGACCGTCCCGCAGACCTCGCGGACGACGTCGCGGATGTGTTCGGAGCCGACCACCGTGGCCGCCGCACCCGCGAGAACCTCGCCACCCCACGCCGAAAGCTCGGCATTCCCGCGCATCGAGTACTCGAGCTCGGAGCCGTGCGCCTTCACGACGTAGGGCGCGGCGCTCGCGGCGCCGACGGCACCACCCAGCAGGATGTGGTTGACGTAGAGCAGATCCGCGGGCCCTCGCTCGCGGATCGCCGCAGCGTTCGCCTCGACCCAGGCGTCGAGCTCCGCGCGCGTGCACTCCTGCAGGCGCTTCACCTCGTACCCCTCGTAGCGGTCGATCACGAACACGGGGAGCAGCCCGCCGACGTCCGGTCGCACGGCGGTCGCTCCTCCGAGATCGAACCGCTCCGGCTGAGCCTCCTGGGAGAACACGGTGACGTCATGGCCGCCTCGGCTCCACTCGCGCGCGAGCTGCCGGGCGTAGATGTTCGACCCCGTGCCACCCAGGAGGTAGCCGTGCCAGATGAAGATCCGCAGCTAGTGCCCCCTACGTCCCCTCGTCCCACGAGGCGAGGTACAGGGCCTGCTCCTCCGTGAGCGTGTCGATCTCGATGCCCATGGTCTCGAGCTTCAGCCGGGCGATCTCCTCGTCGATGTCCGTCGGGACGTCGTAGACGCGACGCTCGAGCGTCGCGGCATTGCGGATGACCCACTCCGCCGCGAGCGCCTGGTTCGCGAAGGACATGTCCATGACGAGCGCCGGGTGCCCCTCGGCCGCGGCGAGGTTCACGAGCCGCCCCTCGCCGATGAGGTAGATGCGCCGGCCGTCCGCCATCGTGAACTCGTCGACGAGGGCGCGTGCCTCGCGCGTCTCGACGGCGAGGTCGCGGAGCGCGCCGATCTCGATCTCGACGTTGAAGTGACCAGTGTTGGAGAGGATCGCGCCGTCCTTCATCCGCTCCATGTGCGCGCGAGTGATGACGTTCTTGTCACCCGTCGCCGTGCAGAAGAGATCACCGATCGCGGCCGCGGCCTCCATCGTGAGCACCTCGTAGCCGTCCATCGTCGCCTCGAGCGCCCGCATCGGATCGACCTCGGTGACGATGACGTGCGCACCCATTCCGCGGGCTCGCATCGCGACACCGCGGCCCGTCCAGCCGTAGCCGGCGACCACGAACCGCTTGCCGGCGAGGAGGACGTTCGTCGCCCGGATGATCCCGTCGATCGTCGACTGGCCGGTGCCGTAGCGGTTGTCGAAGAGGTGCTTCGTGCGCGCCTCGTTGACCGCGATGACCGGGAAGCCGAGCTTGCCGTCGCGCTCGAGCGCCTTCAGACGGATGACGCCCGTCGTCGTCTCCTCCGTGCCGGCGATCACGTCGCCGAGCTGCTCGCGACGCGCCGAGTGGAGGACGCCGATCACGTCGGCGCCGTCGTCCATCGTGAGGTGCGGCCGATGATCGACCGCCGCCTCGATGTGGCGGTAGTACGTGTCGTTGTCCTCGCCCTTGATCGCGAACACGCCGACGCCGTACTCCTCGACGAGCGCGGCTGCGACGTCGTCCTGCGTCGAGAGCGGGTTGGACGCGCAGAGGACGACATCCGCGCCTCCTGCCTTGAGGGTCCTGGCCAGGTTGGCGGTCTCGGTCGTCACGTGCAGGCATGCGGAGATGCGGTGCCCGGCGAGCGGCTGCTCGCGCTCGAAGCGCTCACGGATCGCCGCGAGCACCGGCATCTGCCGGTCGGCCCAGGCGATCCGGCGCACGCCCTCGGGGGCGAGCGCCAGGTCTTTCACGTCGTATCGCAGTGTCGTTGCCATCGGTCCTCTCTTCTGGTCGTCGTGTCGGGGTCAGGCCGCGTCGGTCGCGAGCAGGCGCTCGTGCTTGCGCTGCTCCCACTCGACCCAGGCCGGGGAGATCTCGTCGGTGTCGGGGACGGTCGTTCCGGCGAGCCAGGTCTCGACCGCCGCTCGAAGCGCCGACTCGCGGCGGAGGCGCAGCGCGAACTCGAGCTCCTGGAGATCGACGTCGAAGCGGGCGCGCAGGTCGGCGAGGGCGTTGAGCTGGTTCAGCTCGCGGATGCCGTAGCGGCGATAGCCGGCGTCGCTCCGAGCCGGAACGACGAGCCCTTCCTGCTCGAGGTAGCGGAGCATGCGAGGCGACCAGCCCGAGCGCCGACTCGTCTCGCCGATCGTCATCCACGGCTGCATGGCCGAAACCTTATCAGAGTCGTGTCAAGGTTGTCAGGCGGAGGGTTGCGCCAGGCGAGGGACTGGCGTGGAATGCACGATCGAGGTCGTCGTCTGTCCGGACGGCGTGAAGCGGTCGAGGATCTCCTCGAGATCGTCGATCGAGCGCAAGTGGAGCCGCATGAGGTAGCAGTCGTCGCCCGTGATCCGGTGAGCACTCGGCGACCTCTGGCGACTCCGCGGCGACCTCGCGCACGCGCTGGAGCTGGCCCGGCGAGGGACGGATCCGGACGATCGCCGAGACGGGGTATCCGAGCGCGGCCGGGTCGAGCTCGGCGCGATAGCCCGGTGATCACGCCGGCTCGCTCGAGGCGGCTGCACGCGCTCCGCGACGGCGGGCGCGGACATGCCGACCCGACGACCGAGCTCGGCGATGCCGAGCCGCCCGTCCGCCTGAAGCTCTTCGAGGAGACGAAGGTTGATCTCGTCCAGAAGATTCGCTTCGTAGGAGTTGGCGTCGCGCGACCTTGCTCTACTGGCAATTGATCCCTCCAAGTCCGTCGATCATGCATTCCACTATGCCACGGCTGCGCGCGACAATGGCGGCATGGCGTCGTCACCGACAGACCTCGCAGTGCGCTCGCTCGCACGGCGACGACACGCCCCGAGGCGTACTTCGTCGGAAGTGCCGTATTCCACTACCTCGGGCCGGCGTTCGCGGTGCTCCTCTTCGCACGAATCGAACCGCTCGGCGTGGCATGGCTGCGCATCGCGAGCGCGGCAGCGGTGTTCGCTCTCTGGCGACGGCCGTGGCGCGCCTTCGCCGGGATGGATCGCGCGGCGAGGAGGCTCGTCGTCGCGTTGGGAGTCGTCTTCGCCGTCATGAACGCGTGCTTCTACGTCGCCATCGACGCGCTGCCGCTGGGAACGGTGGCGGCGATCGAGTTCCTTCCCGTCATCGCGCTTGCCGCCGTAGGCGCCCGAACGCGACGGAACGGCGCGGCGCTCGGGCTGGCCGTGCTCGGCGTCTACCTGCTGACCGACGTCGAGCTCCAGGCCGAGCCCGTCGGCATCGCCTTCGCATTCGCGAACGCCGTCCTCTTCGCCACGTACATCGTGCTCGCACACCGCGTGTCGCGCGTCGCGCGGTTCGAACGGCTCGACGGGCTCGCGGCGGCAATGCTCGTTGCCCTCGTCGTCGCTACGCCGCTCGGTGGCTGGGCGGCAGTCCCGGCGCTTCTCGACCCGGCGCTCCTGCTGGCGGGCATCGTGGTCGGGATCACCTCCTCGGTCGTGCCGTACGTCTTCGACCAGCTCGCGATGGCGCGGCTCTCCTCGACCGACGTACGCGCTGATGGTGTCGATCCTGCCCGCGACCGCGACGGTTATCGGCCTCGTCGTCCTCGCGGCAGGTGCCGACGCCGATCGAACTGACCGGCGTGGCTCTCGTCGTCGCGGGCGTCGCCATCCATCGCGAGCGGCCGGAGGCGCCGCACCGCGCCCGACCCACGACACGAGCCTCAGGGCTGCGGAGGTTCCCTCGCGGCCGTACTTGTCCTCGAGCCGCACGACGTCCGTGAGGTGATTCGTCGAGACCTCGATCACGAGCGTGTCCTCGACAGCCGTGACGCGATGCACCGTGCGAGGTCGGAACCGGTAGGTGTCGCCCGGCGCGATCTCGACGATCTCGAGCTCGCCCCCGACCTCGCCGAGCTCGAGGCGCGCGCGACCCTCCTGCACCAGCCACGATTCGTCCTTCACCTCGTGGTACTGGAGGCTCAGCGACTCGCCGGCGCGGACGAACAGGAGCTTGCCGACGTAGTCCTCCGCCTCCGCCCAGACGAGCTCCCACCCCCACGGCTTGTCGACCTTGCGCGACGACGTCCGGTAGCCGCTCACGAGAAGCGAATGGCCTCGTCCGGGATGTGCTGGCCCGCACCGATCCGGAGCCCGTGGTCGAGGACGTTGCGCTCGCCGACCTCGGCGCCCGGTCCCACCACCGCGAGGTTGTGGAGCTCGCAGCCGGCACCGACGCGAGCGTCGTCGCCGATGATCGAGCCGACCACGCTGGCGCGCGCTCCGATTCGTGTTCGGGCGCCGACGACGGCGTTCTCGACGACGCAACCTTCGGCGAGTCGCGCCTCGGCTCCGAGCACTGCGAGGCTGCCGAGGCGCGCACCGTCCTCCACGACCGCTCCCGGCCCGACGTACACGGGTGGGACGAGCTTCGCGCCAGGATGCACGTCCGCGGTGTCGTCGACGAGCGTGAAGTCGGCGCCGAGCGCCTCCCCCACCTCCGTCTGGAAGATCCGCTCGAGCACGTCGCGGTGCGCCTGCAGGTACGTCTCGGGCGTTCCCACGTCGAGCCAGTAGCCCGGGAGCGCGATCCCGAAGACCGAGCCTTCCGCGGCCAGCGCGCGGGAACACCTCGCGCTCGATCGAGACGGCCTGTCCGGGCGGGACGAGGTCCAGAACCTCCGGCTCGAGGACATAGAGCCCGGCGTTGATGAGATCCGTGTCGATCTCCTCCGGCCGCGGCTTCTCGAGGAAGGTCTCGACGCGACCGTCGGCGGCCGTGCGCACGAGGCCGTAGCGGCTCGGGTCGGCGACCGGAGTGAGCAGGATCGTGGCCTTCGCGCCCGACGAGCGGTGGAAGGCGACCAGCTCGCCGAGATCGGCCTCGCGCAGCGAGTCCCCGTTGAGCGCGAAGAAGCTCCCTTCGAGCTCGCGGCCGGCGAAGCCGATCGCTCCGCCGGTGCCGAGCGGCTCGTCCTCGACCGCGTACTCGAGCGCCATGCCGTCGTGCTCGGCGCCGAACCCGGCCTCGATCTGATCGGGCAGGTAGCCGGCACGAGATGATCGCGCGCTCGACGCCGTGTCGCGCCAGGTGCTCGAACGTGTACGCGAGCAGCGGCCGGTCGACGAGCGGGAGCATGTCCTTGCGCGTCCGGTCGGTGAGCGGTCGGAGCCTCGTCCCCTGGCCGCCGACCAGAATCACCGCCGGGAGCGTCATACGACCGGTCGGCCGATGCCTTCGTAGACGAAGCCGTGCGCGCGCATCGCGTCGGGGTCGAGCAGGTTGCGCCCGTCGATGACGACCCTGCTGCGCATTCGCTCGCCCGCCGCTACCCAGTCGAGCTCGCGCAGCTCCGGCCACTCGGTCACGACCACGGCGGCATCGGCTCCGTCGAGCGCCTCGAGCGCCGTCTCCGCGATCTCGACGCCGTGCAGGTGAGCCGCGCCGTCCGCGACCGGATCCCACGCGCTCACCTCGGCACCCTCCGAGAGAAGACGCCCGGCGAGCACGAGGCTCGGCGCCTCGCGCATGTCGTCGGTCCCCGGCTTGAACGCGAGCCCGAGGAGCGCGATCTTCTTGCCGCGCAACGGCCCGAGCCGACGCTCGAGCTTCCCGATGACACGCCGCTTCTGAAGCTCGTTCACCTCGATGACGGCGTTGAGGAGCTGGAAGTTGTAGCCCGAGTTCGCCGCGAGCTGCTTGAGCGCGAGCGAATCCTTCGGGAAGCAGGAACCGCCGAAGCCGATGCCCGCGCGGAGGAACGACGGGCCGATCCGGCGGTCGAGGCCGATCCCCTCCGCGACCGTCGTCACGTCGGCCCCGGTCGCCTCGCAGACGTTCGCGATCTCGTTGATGAACGAGATGCGCGTCACGAGCGCGGCGTTCGCAGCCAGCTTCACCATCTCCGCGGACGGGACGTCGCAGCGCACGAACGGCGCCTCGATACCGTCGTGGAGCTTTGCGATCACGTCGCCGTCGCCCGCCTCGAAGGCGCCGATGACGATGCGGTCGGGGTGCATGAAGTCCTGGACGGCGGTGCCTTCGGCCGTGAACTCCGGATTGGACACGTACCCGACGTTCTCGAAGCCACGATCATCGAGCCGATGACGAACAGCGCGTCCTGTTCCGACCGGGACGGTGCTCTTCATCGCGACGACGATGCGGTCCTCGACCTCCGGTAGCTCGTCGATCACGGTCCAGACGGCCGACAGGTCGGCATCGCCGGAGTAGGTGGGCGGCGTACCGACGGCGATGTAGACGACGTCGGCGCCCTCGACCGCCTCCGCCACGTCCGTGGTGAACGTCAATCGCTCGCGGTTGCGCTCGAGGAGCTCCTCGAGTCCGGGCTCGTGGATCGGGACGACGCCTGCCCGCAGCGCGTCGACCTTCGCCTCGACGATGTCACGAACGACGACGTCGTGTCCGAGCTCCGCGAAGCACGCGCCGGTGACGAGGCCGACATACCCCGCGCCGAAGACCGCGACCTTCACTGCGCTAGCGCCTCTTCACGGAGCCGAGCGGCTTCAGGCCCTTGGCGATCGCCAGCATCGTCTCGTTCGACAGGCGATCGAGGAGCGTGTTCACGACCCAGTAGTCGGCCTTCGGCGTGTTCAGGACGACCATGTGCAGCTTCGGACCGTTGTAGTAGAGGTCGTAGATGCGACCGCCGATCCGGCGTGTGAGGCTCTTGTCGGCGAGCACGGGCGCGTCGTCCCAGTCCGTCATCTGCACGCCCCAGTACTCGTTCGACCCCATGCGATAGACGAGCCGCACGGCCTTGTGCTTCTCGGCCGGAGTCGATCCAGTACATGCGCGCAGGCATCGTCGAGTCCGTCCACGAGCTGCGCTCGATGACCGTCGGAACCATGAGCGGGAACGGGACGCGTCGCGCGGCGCTCGCGCAGCTCGTCGATCGCGGCGTTCGGCCCGTAGACGACGTTCGGGCGCTCGCGCTTCGGCGTCTGGTCGATCGGCGCGGAGGCCAGGGTGCCATGGAACGTCTGCCCCACGACGACGGTGAGCATGGCGCCGTTCGCGAGCTGGGAGATCTGACGCGGGAGCGGCTTCAGCTCGGCGGAGGCGAAGAGATTCGCGACCTTCTGGCCGGCCTCCTGCGCACCGCGCCGCGAGCGGTCGAAGTAGATCTGCGTACGGAAGTAGTCGAACGTCGGCGCGTTCGCGGGGAGCCCGTTCGGCGGCGTGAGCACCTGGTACGAGCGCTGGCCGAGCTGGTAGCCGGCCGTCGTCGCCGAGCCCGAGACGCCGTTGCCGTTCAGCACCGTGATCGTCGTCGCGCTCGGCGCGGGCGCACGCTTCTTCAGCTTCTCGCCGAGCGCCACGGCCGTCGCCTTCTCGGACGACTCGACGTCCGGGTGCGTGAAGTTCGTGACCGCGCGCGTGATGTTCTCGGAGTCGGTCGTGAGATCCGCGAAGCCCTCGAGGCCCTCGATCCGCGTCTGGAAGACCCGGCCGCGCGGGAGCCCGTACGCGAAGAGCGCGTACGAGAGCACCGTGCGACCGTCGACGTCGACGCCGCCACCCTGTGCGACCTCGACGTTGTTCGTGATCGCATTGACGACCTTCGGCAACGCGACGGGCGCGAAGCTCTCCTGGATCTGGCCCTTGAACGCCTTGACGAACTGCTGCTGGCGCGCCACGCGGTAGAGGTCGGAGTCCGTGTGGCGGTAGCGCACGTAGTCGAGCGTCTGCCGCCCCGTCAGCTGCTGGTAGCCCGGGCGGAGGTTGATCGTCGCGTAGCCGAACGGGCCTCCGCGGTCGTTGAAGTAGCGCCGGTCGACGTCGACCCACGCCCCGTCGAGGCGATCGACGATCTGCCGGAAGCCGCGGAAGTTGACCGTGATCAGGTAGTTGATCTGGACGCCGGTCAGCGCGCGCACGGTCTGGAGGGAGCCCTGCGGGCCGCACGTCGCGTACGCGGCGTTGATCTTGTCGAAGTACGGCGTGCGTCCCGGGCACCGGATCTCCACGCGCATGTCGCGCGGGAACGAGAGGAGCGAGATCGAGTCCGTGGACGGGTCCGCGCGCACGAGCATCAGCGTGTCCGAGCGGCCGAGTGCCCGGCCCGTCCCCCTTGCGGTGCGTCGTAGCCGATGACGAGCGACGACCGCGGGCTGGCCCGGGAGCGCGACGTCGAGCTGCCGCGCGGCCTTGCGCACCTCCGGCGTCTTCGCCGCCACCGCGGCGACGGACTCGTGGAAGTAGAGGTACGCGCCGCCCGCCGTTCCGGTCGCGACGACGAGGCATGCGATTCCGAGCCACATCGCCACGCGTCCGATGAGCCCGGCGCGCGAACGACGCGACGGCTCCGGCTGCCGGTAGAGGGTCACGGGCGAGGACGTCCCGGGCGGAAACACCGCCTTCCCGTTTCCGTTCGGCGCGGCTCCGCGCCCCAGGCCTCGTTTCAGGGTGGTTCGCATGCAGGGAGTCCGATGAGTGGCTCCTTTGAGTTCTCAAAGGAGCCATGAGCGCCCTGGCGGGCGCCCGACGGCGGAGGATAGCTCAGCGACAGGCCGTGGTTCTCGCCTCGGGTGCCGTTTCCCTACGAGCTGCTCGAACCCTTAACGCGCCGCGACAGCAGCCATGTCGGCGAGCGCGTCGCCGAGCACACCGATCTCCTCCGGTGTCCCGACCGTGATGCGGAGAGCATCGGGCGCGCCGAACGCTCCCAGCGGGCGCACGATGACCCCTCGGCGGAGCAACGCGTCGTTCGCCGCCGCGGCGTCGCCGACGCGGACGAAGAGGAAGTTCGCGACCGCAGGTCCGGCCGGCTCGAGCCCGTGCTCGCGGAGCACGTCCTGGAGCAGGCTCATCGCGTGCCGGTTCGACGCGCGGCGGCGCTCGAGCTCAGCGGGCGCCGAGAGGCTCGCGAGGGCAGCCTCCTGGCCCACGGAAGCAACATCGAAGGCGCGCCGCACCTTCCCGACCGCCGCGACGACCTCGTCGGGCCCGATGCCGTAGCCGACGCGCAGACCCGCGAGGCCGAAGATCTTCGAGAACGTGCGCAGCACGAGCACCCGCTTCCCGGCAGCGAAGTACTCGGCGATCCCGTCCGGGATAGTCCGGCTCGTCGAGGTACTCGAAGTACGCCTGGTCGAGCACGGTGAGAACGTGCGAGGGGACGCGCTCGAAGTACGCGTCGAGCTCCGCGCGATCGTTCGTCGTCCCGGTCGGGTTGTTCGGCGCCGCGATGAAGACGAGCTTCGTGCGAGGCGTGATCGCGGCGAGCAGAGCGTCGAGGTCGACCCGCTCGTCGGCGAGCGGGACGCGAACGGGAACGCCGCCGAGCTTCAGTGGGTCGAGCACGTAGCTCGGGAACGACGGCCAGGCTGTGACCACCTCGTCGCCCGGGTCGATGAGGGACTGGCAGACGTACCCGACGACCGCGTCGGCGCCGGCGCAGACCGTCACCTGCTCGAAGCGCACGCCGTGGCGCTCTGCGAGGGCGTTCCTGAGGCGCCAGGAGCCGCCGTCCGGATAGCGATTGAGCTCGAGCGCCGCCCGCGCGATCGCTTCCTGCGCATCCGGAAACGGCCCGTACGGCCCCTCGTTGGAGGCGAGCTTGACGACGCGCTCGAGGCCGAGCTCGCGCTGCACCTCCTCGACCGGCTTGCCCGGCTCGTACGGGACGAGCCCGGCGAGCGCGGGACGAATCAGCGACGCGTCGTCGCGCCCTGCCGCGTCGTTCACGTGGCCGGAAGGGGCTCCGGCGCGGTGACGTACTCGCCGACGATCTCGTTCTCGACCTCGAAGCCCGAATCCTCGAGAGCATCTCCGTGCCGGCGCCTGAGCGCGATGGCGAGAACGCCCGCGAGGATCCCTGCCGAGACGAGGCCGAGCCCGACGTACGCCGCGACTCGCAGTCCGCTTCGGCGAGGCCGGCGCTTCTTGTCGATCGCGCGCTGCACCGCCTTGAGCGTGACGTAGCCGACGGCCGCGTTTCTTCTGTGTGTAGATCTTCATCGGCCGCAGGGTAACGGCACGTGGCCTACTTGCGCCGAGGCGGGAGGTGGATCGCCCGGCCGAGGGCGACCAGGCCGGCCATCCTTCAGGCCCTCGGAGAGCGTCGGGATGCGGCGCCATGCCGTCGGCGACGGTCTCGATCGTCGCCTCGGCATCGAGCGCGACGACGGCAGCTTCGATGAGATCGGTCGCATGCGGCTCCGACGATCACGACGCCGAGGAGCTCGCCGTACGTCGTCTCGTGGATCGTCTTCACCCAGCCCGCGGTCTCTCCGGTCATCACGGCGCGCGCATTCGCGACCCAGGGGAACCGACCGACCGCGATGGCCTCGGCGCCGTACTGCTCGGCCGCCTGCGCCTCGGTGAGGCCGACGCCGGCGATCTCGGGATCCGTGTAGATGGGCCGCGGCACCGCGCTGTCCGGCATCTCGACAGCGTGTCCGGTCGCGTTCTCCGCGGCGATCTCGCCTTCTCGGAACGCCGTGTGGGCGAGCTGCCAGTAGCCGGCGACGTCCCCGGCTGCGTAGATGTGCTCGACCGAGGTGCGCCGGAACGCGTTCGTCTCGACTCCCGAGCGCGGATCGAACGTGACGCCGGCAGCCTCGAGCCCGATGCCCTCGACGACCGGCGCACGGCCGACCGAAACGAGCATGAGGTCGCACTCGGTCGTCTCCCCCTCGCCGAAGTGGACGGTCAGCGCGGCGCCGGTGTCCTCGACCTTCGTGCACTGCTTGCCGAGGTGGACGACGATCCCGCGCCGCGCGAACGACTTGCGCAGCTCGCTCGTCGCGTCCGAGTCCTCCTGCGGAATCAGCGTGTCGAGCATCTCGATCATCGTCACCTCGGTGCCGAAGCGCTCGAAGATCGACGCGAACTCGCAGCCGATGATTCCGCCTCCGAGCACGACGAGCCGCTTGGGCACCTCGGTCTGCGCGAGGAGCCCGGTCGAGTCGACGCACCGTGGCGAGTCGAGACCCGGAATGGGCGGCATGATCGGAGCCGAGCCCGTCGCGACGATCGCGCTCTTGAAGCTGAGTCCGATCTCTCCCTTGTCGAATGCGAAAGAGCGCGCGTCCTCGAAGCGGCCGTTCCCCTGGAACCACGTCACGTTGTTCGCCTTGAAGAGCGAGGCGACGCCACCGGTCATCTGCTTGACGACGGCGGCCTTCCACTCGTTCGCGGCTGCGAAGTCGAGCTCCGGCTCGCCGGTGACGACGCCGAGCTTCGGGCTGATGTCGCGCGCAGCGTGGAGCGCGTGCGCGGTCGAGACCCACGCCTTCGTCGGGATGCAGCCCACGCGCAGGCACGTGCCTCCGAGCTCGGCCTCGCGCTCGACACACGCGACGCGGGCGCCGAGCTGTGCTGCCCGAATCGCCGCCGTGTATCCCGCAGGGCCGCCACCGAGGACGGCGAGGTCGAACTCCATGCGCGCGATCCTAGCGGCGGGTCTACAGCTGCCGACGCATCGTCACGCTGTAGTCGTCGCCTCCCTCGACTCGGGTGAAGCCGTGCTCCTCGTAGAAGGAGCAGAGCGCGGGGTTCTCCCGCTCGACGCTGAGGCTCAGCGTGTCGTAACCGTCCTCGCGCGCGCGCTCGCAGAGCGCCTCGAGCAGCGCCTCGCCGATGCCGCGGCCGCGGCGGCTGGGCACGACCGCGATCGCGAGCTCGGGTGTCTCCTCGTCGACGTACCCGTAGCCCGGGAGGTCTCGCCGGAACAGCCTGTACCACGCGGCGCCCACGGGGAAGCCGTCGTCGACGGCGATGAGGACGGTGTCTCCGGGCCTCCCCCACCCCTTGACGTACCGCGCCGCCGGCCCCGGCCCGTCACCCGGGTTCCGCTCGCGCCAGTAGTAGGCGTGGTGGAGCATGTCGCGGAGGAACCTGACGTCCTGCCGCCCACCCCGCCGGATGACCATGGCGAAGAGGCTACAACGCCAAGCGCGGGCGGTCTCGACGAACGCCTTCACGTCCCGAAGGAACTCGGCGCCCTCCGAGCCGTCGATCGCGCGGTGGTCGCACGTGAGCGTCATCGTCATCGTCGGGACGATCGCGAGTTCGCCGTCGATCGCGGTCGGGCGATCCTCGATCGATCCGACCGCGAGGATCGCGACCTGCGGCGGATTGAGCACGGCGACGAACTGCTCGATGCCGTACATCCCGAGGTTCGAGATCGTGAACGTCCCGCCCTCGAGGTCGGTCAGCTTGAGCTTCCCGTCGCGCGCCCTGGTCACGATGTCCGCGCGATCCGCCGCGATCTGCAGCACCGATTTCCGGTCGGCGTCGCGGATGACGGGCACGACGAGACCGCTCGGCGCCGCAACCGCGAGGCCGACGTTGGCCGCGGCGAAGCGGTGGAGCTTGCCGTCGACGAAGTTCGCATTGACCGGGCGGTGGCGCACGAGCGCCGACGCGACGAGACGGGTCAGGACATCGGAAACCGTCGGCTTCGTCTCGCCCTCGCGGAGCAGCTCGACCATGCGCTCGCGCGTCGCGACGAGCTCGGTCGCGTCCGCGGTGACCGTGAGCTGGAAGACGGGTGCCTGCCAGGCCTCGGTCAGGCGGCGCGCGATCGTCTGGCGTGTCTTCGTGAGCTCGACGATCTCGATCTCCGCTCCTGCGAGCGTCGGAGGTCGCGGCGGCGGGCCGCACGTCAGCCTTCTCGACGTCCTCGGCGATCACTCGCCCCTCGGGACCCGTGCCGGAGATCTGCGCGAGGTCGACGCCGCGCTCGCGGGCGATCCGCCTTGCGAGCGGGCTCGCTTTCACGTGCTCGCCTTCGGCGCGCGGCGCCGGGGCAGGCTCCTCGGACGGAGCGGCAGCTTCGGGCGTTGATTCAGGAGCGGCGGCGGCAGTTTCCGGCGCTGCTAGGCGCCGCGGCGCTCGGCCGGCGCGGACGCAGCAGCGGCGCCGTTTCCTGCCTGCGCGTCGGCGAGCAGCGCCGCGACGTCCTCGTCCTGCGCGCCGATGATCCCGACCGTGGTCCCGACGTCGACCTCCCCGTCCGCGACGACGATCTTCAGGAGGACGCCGTCGGACTCCGCCTCGACCTCCTGCGTCACCTTGTCCGTGTCGAGCTCGTAGAGCGGCTCGCCCTTCGCGATGGCGTCGCCCTCGGTCTTGAGCCAGCGGACGATCGTCCCCGACTCCATGCCCTGGCCCAGACGCGGGAGCTTGACCTCGGTCGCCATCGCCTACGCTCCGGGCCACCGTCCGGCGGATCGCGTCGAGAACGTCGGCGGCGTGCGGGACGGCCCACTGCTCCATCCCGGGCGCGAACGCGAGCGGCGCGAAGGCCGCTCCGACGCGCTCGATCGGCGCGTCGAGCCAGTCGAAGGCTCCGTGCTGGATCACCGCGGCGAGCTCGGCGCCGAAGCCACCACGCGTCACCGCTTCGTGCGCCGTGACGCAGCGCGTCGTCTTGCGCACCGAGCCGACGATGGCCTCCTCGTCGAGAGGGAGAAGCGTGCGCGGGTCGACCACCTCCACCGAGATGCCGTCCTTCTCCGCCTCCTCCGCCGCCTGCAACGACTCGTGGACGAGCCGGCCCGTCGCGACGACCGTCACGTCGGTGCCCTCGCGATGGATGCGCGCCTTCCCGAGCGGGATCGGCTCGAGCTCGTCCGGCACCT
>CAVUTA010000010.1:0-201965 GCA_963744285.1 uncultured Gaiellaceae bacterium
GTTTCTGCTCATCGCCGTGTGGATCGTAGGCGCCTCAGCGGAGCGAACCGATGAGCCTCCACGTTTCCACGTTGCCCTTGCCCTTCACGTCGACCAAGCCTGCGGGTTCCGTGGCGAAGTCGTCGCGAACGAGCTCCCAGGTCGAACGGGTCATCTGAATCACGTCGGGTGCGCCGTGCGACTCCATGCGGCTCGCCATGTTCACGCCGCCCGGCGCTCATGACCGGCGAGCGTAGCGACCGCGCAACCTTGGACGTTTGCCCGACGCCGCACTCGGTCACCATTTAGACAATGGCCAGCCGCCTCCGCTCAACGACAGCCGGTGCCGTAGCGGCGGCCGCCTGGGCGGCGCAGGAGCCGCTCGACCAACGCGTCCTCGGCTGCGACTACTCCGACGTCGCCGTGCTCGGCAAGGCCGTGACGCGCGGACCGCGCTGGCGAGACGACGGGCCTCGCGATCCACGTCGCCAACGGCGCCGCGTTCGGTCTCGCATTCCACGAGGCCCGCGAGAGGCTGCCGGTCAACCCGCGGAAACTCGCCTTCGGGATGGCGATCGCCGAGCATCTCGCCCTCTATCCGCTCTGCTACTTCATCGACCGCTACCACCCCGCCCGGGGAGAGCCCGGCGTCCCGCCGCTCCTGACGAATCGCCGCGCGTTCGCGCAAGCGACGTGGCGCCACGCGCTCTTCGGCGCGGTGCTTGGTCGACTGGCGTCGTCCCGTTAGGCTCACCCCGTGGCGTTGGACGACGTCATGGCGACTGACGAACCGCCTGCTCACGAGCGCGGACGCGCTCGCCGCGATGACTGCCCGGCTGCGACTGCTGCAGCTCGGCGAGGAGGGCGATCCGGCTGTGCGCGCCCACCTCGACCGCGTCGCCGATGCACTCGAGTCCCGCGAGCTGTACGACGCACTCGACGAGTCCGAGCGCGCGATCGTCATCGCATTCTCCAGCTCCTACCTGCGCCAGGCGCTCGATCTGGTCGAGGACCCGGCGCGAGCGCGCGGGTGGAACTACACCGACCCGGTTCTCCTGCAAGCGCAGGGCTCCGCATCCGCCGCTGTCGCGCACCTGCTGACGCAGGCGGGTATCGGATCGCCTGACGCCCGGATCCTCGACGTCGGCACAGGCGTTGCCGGTCTCGCGATCGCGCTCTGCTCGACGTTCCCGGAGTCGAAAGTCGTAGGACTCGACCCGTGGGACCGTCGACTCGCGATCGCGCGGACCAACGTCGCGGCTGCCGGTCTCGACTCGCGGATAACGCTGCTCGACGCGACGATCCAGGACTTCGACGACCCGGACGGCTTCGACCTCGTGTGGCTTCCGTCGTTCTTCATCCCGGAGAGCGTCCTCGACGACGCCATCACCCGAAGTCAGAGCCTGTTGCGGCCTGGCGGAACGTTGTCGTCGGAACCATGCAGAGCGTGGAGCAGTCGCTCGACTCCGCCGTGGACGATCTCCGCACGGTTCGCTCCGGCGGCTCGATCGTCGACGCGGCAGATGCACGGACGCGCCCCGAACGAGCCGGCTTCGACGATGTACGCGAGCCCGACCTCGGGACGAACGTGCCACTCCGGCTCGTCGTGGGCACCAAGCGGTAACGCCGCGAGCTTGTGGAGGCGCGCGCACTCGGGCATCCTGGAAGGCGGCAGTGTTGCGTCGGGTCGCGTTCCCGGTCTCGCTCGCGGTCGCGATAGCGGTCGCCGGGCTTGCCGCGGCCGCCCTGCCAGCCGCGCCGACGGGCATCACCGCCCCGCTGCAGACCTCGCCCCTCTTCCCGAACGGGCCCTACTACGCGATCGGGTGCAGCTTCAGCCACCGCAACAACGACGATCCAGTCGTCTTCCCGCGCCAGGCCGGGCGCTCGCACAACCACACCTACATCGGGAACCGGTCCGTCGACGCCGACACGACATCCGCGTCGTTGATCGGCGGCAGGAGCAGTTGCGAGTCGGAGAGCGACTCGTCCGCGTACTGGATGCCCACTCTGTTCGTCGGCCAGAACGACGTCACGCCGCTCACGGCGATCGTCTACTACGTGAATCGCTCGCGCGAGCGGATCTCGGCGCCGCCCAAGGGCCTGATGATGATCGCGGGCAACTCCGAGGCGCGCAGTCGCCAGCCGAAAGGGATCGTCGCGTGGAGCTGCGGCGCGGTCGGCGGCACACCACGCTACGCCGCCATCCCCGGCTGTCGCGAGGATCAGATGCTCCAGCTCCAGGCGACGTTCCCGAACTGCTGGGACGGTCGCCGGCTCGATAGCGCGGATCACAAGCAGCACTTGAAGTACTCGTCGCGCGGGCTGTGCCCAGCGTCGCATCCCGTCGCGATGCCGCAGATCATCCTCATCGTCCTCTACCCGCCCGTCCCGCTCGGATCGCAGGTCGCATCGGGTCGCTTCGGCGCACACGCCGACTTCATGAACGGCTGGGACCAGGTCGAGCTCGAGCGCCTAGTCGCGGAGAGGAGCCTGGCCCGCAGGTAGCTTCCGCGGCACGGTGCCCGCGGACTCTCTCAGCCACCTGACGCGACCGGCCGCGGGCGACGCAGAAGGTCTGCTCGTCCTCTTCCACGGCCGCGGCGCCGACGAGCGCGACCTCTTCGGCCTGCTCGATCTGCTCGACCCCGAGCGGCGAATGCTCGGCGTGACCCCGCGCGGCCCACTCCACCTTCCTCCCGGCGGCGCACACTGGTACGCCGTCGAGAAGATCGGCTACCCGGATCCGGGAACGTTCACGGAGACGTTCGCTCTCGCAGCGAGCTGGCTCGACGACCTCGCCGACGAGGCCGGAGTCCCGCCCGAACGCACCGTGCTGGGTGGCTTCTCGCAGGGTGCGGTGATGACGTTCGCGCTCGGGCTCGGATCCGGTCGGCCGCGACCTGCCGGGCTCATCGCGCTCTCCGGCTTCATGCCGACCGTCCCCGGCTTCGGGCTCGACATCACGCTGCCCCTTCCGCGCTGCGCGATCGCGCACGGTGCGCTCGACCCGGTGATCTCCGTCGAGTGGAGCCGCGACGCGCGAACGCGCCTCGCGGAAGCGGGCGCCGAGGTCACGTACCACGAGTCCCCGCACATGGCGCACTCGATCGACCCGACCTTCCTCCGCGAGCTGCCGGCATGGCTCGCCGAGACGGTGCGAGTCGCCGCATGAAGCTCTCGACGGGAGCCGAGATGCGCGTCACCGGCCCGGTGGACGAATACGCCGTCGTGTGCGTGAACGGCGGTCAGTCGCGCGAGGTCGAGGGAACGTGGAGCGCGTCCATCGAATGGCTCGTGCAGACACTCGCGCCGCGACTCCCGGAGCTCGGCTTCGCCGAGGTGCGCTACCGGGTGAAGTCGTGGCGGCGCCTCGAGTCGTGCGTCGACGATGCGCGTGCGGCCGTGGCGGAGGTCGGCGCGCCGCGCGTCGTCCTGCTCGGGTTCTCGATGGGCGGGGCGGTCTCCGTCGCGATCGCGAACGAACCTGTCGTCGAGGAGGTCGTCGGCCTCGCGCCGTGGATCCCGGATCAGCTCGACGTCAGCACGCTCCGACGCAAGCGGCTCACCGTCTTCCACGGGGCCCTCGACCGCTGGCTGCCGGGAATCCCCGGCGTGTCCGCGTCGCACTCGAAGAAAGGCTTCGACCGCGCACGCGAGCGCGGCGCCGAGGGCAGCTACGTCCTCATCCCCGGCGCGCTCCACGGCATCGCACTGCGCTCGCCGTGGGGGAAGCTCATCAAGCTGCCGAAGGCCGACCGCTGGGCAGAGCTCGTCGAGGAGGAACTGCGGCGCGTCGTCAGCTCTCGCTCGGAAGCAGACGGCGTCGAGCCAGCTGGTCTCCCGACGGCGTCTTGACGTTCCGGACGAGACGCACACGCTCGAGCGCTCGGATCACCCACCACGAGACGTCGAGCTGAAGGCGTCCGAGGCCGTGTCGCGCAGATGCGGGGAAGGCGTGGTGGTTGTTGCGCCAGCCCTCGCCGAACACGAGGAGCGCGACGACCCAGTTGTTGCGGGCCTCGTCGCGCGTGCGGTAGTGCTGGCGCCCGAACATGTGGCAGATCGAGTTCACCGAGAAGGTCGCATGCTGGTAGAGGAAGATCCGGAAGAGCCCTCCCCACACGAGCGCCTCGAGCCCGAGGGCCCATGAGCCGCCGCCGACGAGGTATCCGATGAGGAACGGGATCCCGAGCGACAGCACGACCCAGACCAGATAGAGGCGGTCGAGCCACACGATCACGCGGTCCTCGTAGAGATCCTTCCCGTACACGCGTCCCTGCTCCATCCCGAGGTTCGAGAACATCCAGCCGACGTGCGCGTGCGAGAAGCCCCGCACGCGACCCCAGAACCCGTCGTCGTAGCCGGCGTGCGGCGAATGCGGGTCGCCGGGCTGGTCGGAGAGCGCATGGTGCTTCCGGTGATCGGTGACCCACTGGATGATCGGCCCCTGCATCGTCATGCAGCCGAGGATCCCGAGCGTGAACTTGACCGGCAGACGCGCCTCGAAGCCCTTGTGCGTGAAGTAGCGGTGGAAGCCGATCGTCGTCCCGAACGCGCACAGGACGTAGAGGCTCACGAGCAGCGCGACGTCTATCCACCGGAAGGCGCGTCCCCACAGCATCACCATCGCGATCCCCGCGCCCACGGGCGGCACGATCACCGCGAAGAGCATGACGACGCGGCTGATGCGGCTCGTCCCTGAACGAACCGTTCCGATCGGCGGTGACGAACTCTGCGTACTCACGTGCGTGTGCTCATCGGTGATCAGATCTTCCTCGGCGTGCGAATAGGAGTTCGATGCGAGTAGCGGTCATAGGTGCAGGCGTGTCCGGCCTGGGCGCAGGGTACGTGCTGTCGCGCAGCGGGCACGACGTAACTACCTCTTCGCGCCGCGCTCGAGCTAGGCGTGGAACGCCGCGAGGCGGTCGGCTTCCTCGCCGACCTCGCGCGCCGTCGCTCGATCGAGACGCTCGAACGGCTCCCAGCGAACGCGCCCGTCCTCGTACCTCCAGGTGCCGGCGACTGCGCCGTCGACGAGGAAGGTGCCGACCGACTGCGGCATCTTCGTCGAGAAGATCCGCGGGCGGTACTCCTCGGGTAGCACGCCCGCGCGGCGCGCGTGGACGAGGAGGATGGCGTCCCAGGTCGGGAGGAAGCGCACCGGAGCGGGCGTCTCGGGATCCGGCAGCGGCGCACGCGGCACGTCGAGCAGCTCTCCTCCGGCTTCGTCGCGGAAGCGGCGGAGCTGCAGGCGCTCGAGGACCGGGGCGAGGTCGGTCGGCCTCAGGTGCGACCAGCCGGCGATGTCCTTTCGCGACGCCGGCCCGAACGCTGCGAGATAGCGGCGGACGAGGTGATCGCGGGCGTCGGGCTCGGCGGCGTCTTCGGGGCCGACCCAGTTCTCGGCCGTCTGGAAGAGGTGCGCGCGCCGCTTCTCCCACGTGCCCGACGGCGGCACGCGAACGAGGTCGAGCCATGGCCCCACCATTCCCCAGCTGCGGCCCACGACCTGGACGAGCTCGTCGTGCCGGCGCGGCCCGTCCGCCATGAGCGTGCGCAGCTCGTCCGCGTGCCTCTCGAGGTCGCGCTCCTTCGGCCGGGGCTTGCGGACGCGCAGGAACCACTCGCGCTGCGCCTCCCGGATCGCGACGGCGAACGGCCAGTAGTCCCGCCGCGACACGACGTGGATCGTCTCGCGCATCAGCGTGGCCTGGACGACGGAACGCCGTTCGAGGGCGCGCGTGAGATCGTCGCGCCGGAAGCCTTCGACGCACGACCAGAGCCTGATGTACGCGTTCGGCGCGTACTGGTCCTGGATGCCGCCGAGCCGCTCCAGCGCGCGCGGGATCGGGAGGCGCACGCGCTCGAGGAGAAGCTGCCGGGCGAGCAGTGCGCGGTTCAGCTCGCGCTGCGAGAGAGTGCGCTCCGCCACCGCGCGACGGTACCCGACGGGCGCGCGAGCGACACGCCCTGCGCGGTTGCGATGCCGCCGACGACGAGGAGCCCGCCGAGCGCGAGCCAGACGGTGACCGGCTCGTCGAGGAAGATCGCCCCGAACGCGACGGCGAGCGGCGAGATCGCGTACGTGTAGCTGACCGCGCGCGTCGGGCCGATCCCCTTGAGCCCGAGATTCCAGAAGATGTAGCCGAGGAACGTCGCGAGGACGCCGAGGTAGAGGAGGAGCGCCGCCTCGGTCGCCGTTGCGTCGGTCACGGCGTCGACGGTGGAGCCGCGCGCGAACGGGACGAGGCCGATGATCCCGACGAGACTGGTGGCCGCCGTGAGCGCGAGCAGGTCGTAGCGCGAGAGCAGCGGCTTGAGGATCACGTTGTAGAGCGCGAACGCGATCGGCGCGCCGAGCACGATGAGCGGGCCTTTCGTGCCCTCGAGCGAGAGCTCCCGACCCGAGCCCAACGCGATCACGATCGCGACTCCCGCGAATGCGACGGCGAGCCCGACGATGCGTCTCGTGGTGACCCGATCGAGCCCGAGAGCGAACGCGAGGATCATCGTCAACCCCGGTGCGAGCGCGACGACGAGGGCCGCGATTCCCGAGGTCGTGTAGCGCGTCCCGACGTTCAGGAACATGTGGTACCCGACGACGACCAGGAGACCGGCACCGACGACCCGTGCCGCGTCCCCGCGCGTGAGCCCGGGAAGCCCGCGCGCGCGCCAGAGGATGTAGGCGAAGCCGGGCACGGCGATCGCGTAGCGCAGGATCGCGATGTCGCCCGCTGCGACGCCGTCGTCGAGAAGCGCCTTGATGACGGAGAACGAGCCCGCCCACACGACGACGACCGCGAGCAACGAGATGTGCGCTCGTGCGTTCACTGCTCGGGTCAACGCCCGAGGCGGCTGCATCGTGAGGTGTCAACGCCTCGGCGCGCGCGATACTTCCTCCGGATGCTTCGACACCTCGTCGCCTTCGTGGCCGTGTCGGTGGTCGTCATCTGCACGCCGGGCCAGGACACGGCGCTGACCATCCGCAACACGCTCCGGGCGGACGACGTGGCGGGATCGCCACCGCCGGCGGGGGTCATCGCTCGGCATGGCGGTGTGGACGGTCGCCGCGAGCGCAGGTGTCGTAGCGCTGCTGAGCGCCTCCGAGCCGGTGTTCCGCGCCGCTCAAGCTCGCCGGCGCCGCGTACCTCGTCTACCTCGGCGCGCAGTCGCTGTCGTCTCGGCGCTCTCAGACGCACGCGATCGAGCAACGCGAAGCTCGGCGAGCGCCCGACGCTCTCGCCGAAGACGCGCGTTCCGCCAGGGCTTGCTCAGCAACCTCGGCAACCCGAAGATCGCCGTCTTCTTCGCGAGCCTCCTCCCGCAGTTCGTGCCCGAGGGAGCGCGTCGTTCGTCGCGCTTGCTCGCGCTCGGCTCCTGTTCTGCGCGATGCTCGAGAGCGCTCCTCGCATTCGTCGCCGTCTCCGTGGTCGTCATCTGCACACCGGGCCAGGACACCGCGCTGACGATCGCAACACGCTCACGGGCGGACGACGAAGCGGCGTCGCGACCGCGGCAGGGTCGCGCTCGGTCAGGCTGTCTGGACGGTCGCGGCGAGCGCCGGAGTCGTGGCGCTGCTCACCGCGTCGGAGCCGGTGTTCCGCGACGTCAAGCTCGTCGGCGCCGCCTACCTCGTCTATCTCGGCGCGCAGTCGCTCTGGGCGGCGATCTCGCGACGCGCGCATGAGCAGGCCGTGCGTGCGAGCGCCCCGCTCTCGCCAGCGCGAGCCCTGCGCCAGGGTTTCCTCAGCAACCTCGGAAACCCGAAGATGGCCGTCTTCTTCGCGAGCCTCCTGCCCGCAGTTCGCGCCCGAAGGCGGCTGCGTCATTCGTCGTCCTGCTCGCGCTCGGCTTCCTGTTCTGCGCGCTGACGTTCGCGTGGCTGACGTTCTACGCCGCTGCGGTCGCGCGAGTCGGACGACTCCTGACCGGCACGGTGCGACGGGCTCTCGACGCGGCCACGGGTGTCGTGCTCGTCGCGCTCGGGCTCCGCCTGGCGACCGAGCGCTAGCGCACGCGCGCGAAGCGGTGGACGGCCTCGAGGAGCTCCTTGCTCTTCGTCTCGACCTCGACCGGATCGCCCGAGGCGAGCGCGCCCGCGACGCAGTGGTTCACGTGGTCGTCGAGGATCCTGAACGCGAGGCTCTCGAGCGCGGTGTTCACGGCCGCGATCTGCGTGAGCACGTCGATGCAGTAGCGATCCTCCGCGACCATCCGCTCGATGCCACGCACCTGGCCCTCGATGCGGTGCAGGCGGCGCGCGAGCGCCTCCTTGTCGGCGGCGTACCCGTGCGTGTGCGTCTCGATCTCGGTCATGCGTTCAGCTCCTCGCGGGTCGAGTGGAAGCGGCGCAGCCGCAGCGAGTTCGTGACGACGAACACGCTCGAGAACGCCATCGCCGCGGCTGCGACGATCGGGTTCAGGAGCCCCGCCATCGCGAGCGGGATCGCGGCCACGTTGTAGGCGAACGCCCAGAAGAGGTTGCCCTTGATCGTTCCGAGCGTGCGGCGGGCGAGCCGGATCGCGTCGGCCGCAGCGCGAAGGTCGCCCGAGACGAGCGTGATGTCGGACGCCTCGATCGCCACGTCCGTTCCGGTGCCGATCGCGAGCCCGAGGTCCGCCTGCGCCAGCGCGGGCGCGTCGTTGATGCCGTCGCCGACCATCGCGACGACCTCGCCGGCGTCCTGCAGGCGACGGATCTCGTCGAGCTTGTCGTCCGGATACACCTCGGCGAGGACGCGCCCGATGCCGACCTCGCGCCGCGACTCGCTCGGCGGTCTCGCGCGCGTCGCCGGTGAGCAGCACCGGCGTCAGGTCGAGCGCTTCGAGCGCCTCGACCGCCTCCCGGCTCGTCGGCTTCACGGTGTCGATCACGGAGAGCGTCGCGCGCGGAGCCCCGTCCCAGGCGACGGTGATCGCACCGTCGCGCCGTCCGACCTCGACCGCGTGGCCTTCGACCGTGCCGACGACGCCGACGCCTGGCACGTTTCGAAACTCGGTCACCGCCGGAAGCTCTCCGACCTCGCGGCGGGCTGCAGCGGCGACCGCCTGCGCGATCGGGTGCTCCGACGCCGCTTCCACGGCTCCGGCGAGTCGCAGGACCTCGGCGCGGCTCGCACCGTCGAGGAGCGCGACGTCCGCCAGCTCCATCCGACCCTCGGTGACCGTCCCCGTCTTGTCGAGGACGACCGTGGTGATGCGCTGCGTGCGCTCGAGGACCTCGGGGCCCTTGATGAGGATCCCGAGCTGCGCGCCGCGTCCGGTGCCGACCATGAGCGCGGTCGGCGTCGCGAGCCCGAGCGCGCACGGGCACGCGATGATCAGCACCGCGACCGCCGCCGAGAAGGCGGCCGTGGAGTCGCCGGTGACGGCAAGCCAGCCGGCGAGCGTCGCGAGCGAGAGCACGAGCACGATCGGCACGAAGACGCTCGACACGCGGTCGACGAGACGCTGGATCGGCGCCTTCCCCGACTGGGCCTCGGCCACGAGCCTGGCGATCTGCGCGAGCGCCGTCTCCTCACCGACCTTCGTCGCACGCACGACGAGCCGCCCGAACGTGTTGACCGTCGCCCCTGCGACGGAAGCGCCAGGCGCGACGTCGACCGGCACCGGCTCGCCCGTGAGCATCGACTGGTCGACCGCGGACTCGCCCTCGACGACGACTCCGTCCGTCGCCACCTTCTCGCCCGGACGGACGACGAAGAGATCGCCGGCGACGAGCTCGCCGATCGGAACCGAGACCTCGATCCCGTCTCGGAGCACGTGGGCCTCCTTCGCGCCGAGCTCGAGGAGCGAGCGGATCGCGGCGCTCGAGCGGCGCCGCGCCCGAGACTCGAGGTAGCGCCCGAGCAGGATCAGCGTCGTGATCACGGCGGCGACCTCGAAGTAGACGTCCGCGTCGTCGACGACGACGAGTGCGGCGACCGACCAGCCCCAGGCCGCGAGCGTGCCGATCGAGATGAGCGTGTCCATCGTCGCCGCGCCGTGCCGCGCGTTCAGGACGGCAGCACGGTGGAAGTCGAACCCGGACCAGAAGACGACCGGCGTCGCGAGCGCGAGCGCGAGCCACTCCCAGCCCTCGAACTGCAGCGGCATCACCATCGCGAGCACGACGAGCGGCGCCGTGAGCACTGCCGCCACGAGAAGCCGCCGGCGAACGGCGTCCGAGCGATCGACGGACTCTCTCGCCTCGGCCGCCGGCACGGCGTGGTAGCCGGCCGACTCGACGGCGCCGAGCAGATCGGCGACGGTGACGCGCTCGGGATCGAAGCGAACGGCCGCCTGCTCGGTCGCGTAGTTCACCGACGCGTCGACCCCTTCGAGCTTGTTGAGCTTGCGCTCGATCCGGTTCGCGCACGCAGCGCACGTCATCCCCTCGAGCGCGAGATCGACACGCGTGTCGCGCTCGGGGGTTGCGACGGCGGTCACGCCGCCTCGTACCCCGCTTCGACGATCGCCGCGCGCAGCGCCGCGTCGTCCAGCTCGTGCCCGCTGACGGTCACGACCTTCGTGTCGAGGTCGACGACGACGTCGTCGACGCCTTCGACCTCGGAGATCTCTTCCCGGATCGACGTCGCGCAGTGCGCGCAGTGGATCGCAGGGACGCTGTAGGCCACGGTCTCGCTCATGGCACTCCTCTCCGGACTGCGATCCGGAGTATACCCCCTATGGGTATCTACGCAGAGTGCTGCTCGAAGAGACGGCCGGCGGAGATCTTCTCAGCCATCGTCTTCGAGTCGTCGCGATACCACGAGCCGTCCTCGAGCTCGATCGCCGGGAGGTGGTGCTGGCCCGTGTGCTCGATGACGTCCTTCCGCCGCCCGCGCGGGAACGTCGGCGCCTTCACGATCTCGTACTCGATCGACTGCTCGTCGAGCGCCGACTGCACGACCCAGCACGGATGGCTGCCCTTGTAGCCGAGGAACCGGCAGCGGTGGAGCCGGATCAGCGGTCGAGCCCTTCGATCCTCGAAGCGCCGACGATCGCCTCGGAGCCGTCGGCGAGACGAACGAGAGCCTTGCCCTTGCCGTCGTAGTCGGGCGACCAGACGACGAGGGTCGCATCGTCGCCCTGCACCGTGCAGGCGCGGCCGTCCTCACCGTCGAGACCGCGCCAGAAGCGGACGAACGGGTTCTCCTCCCACTCGCGCCCGATCGTCGTCTCGTCCGTGTGGCCCGGAAGCACCCGCGTGTCGTGCGGAAGCGTCATCAGGACGTCCATCACGGATCGTCGCATCTCGTCGGCGGGGCCACCTCCGACGGCGTCACGAAAGAGCGTGTCACCCGAGAAGCAGAGGCCGCCGACGACGAACGAGACCCCGTCGTCCGAGTGCCCAGGGCGTCGCCAGAGACTCGATCCGCAGCCCGCCCGTCTCGACCGGGCCCGACGTGACCTCGAGCGAGAAGCGCTCGACGAGCTCGTCGTTTCCGGCGACATGGTCGGCATGCCCGTGCGTGATCATGAGATGCGTCGGCGTGACGCCCTCCCGCTCGACCGCAGCGAGCAGCGGCTCGAGGGGAGCGCCGCTGTCGACGAACACGGCCGTCCCGCCGGGCTCGTCGGCGAGCAGGAACGCATTCGAGAGCCAGGACGCGTGCATGCTCCGCTCGACGATCATCGGGCGGATCCTACGGGCAGGAGTCCGGCGCGGTTGGAAGAATCGCGCTCGCCGACCGCAGTCATATCGAGGGAGGAACGATGAACGACATGTTCGGGCCGCGCGAGGTCCTCGAGGAGGCCGCCGATCGCTGGTGGATCTTTCTCCTCACCGGGATCACGTGGCTCATCTTCGCGCTGCTCGTGTTCCAGTGGGACTTCACGACGGTGTACGCGATCTCGATTCTCTTCGGCGTCGTCGCCGTCATGGCCGGAGTCAACGAGTTCTTCGCGATCTCGGTCTCGACGACCGGCTGGAAGTGGATTCACGCCCTCCTCGGGATCCTGTTCATCCTCGTCGGGATCTGGGCCCTCTGGAACCCGTACGAGAGCTTCGCGACCCTCGCCGCGCTCGTCGGCGTGTTCCTGCTGCTCAAGGGCGTCTTCGACATCATGGTCGCCTTCATCACGAAGGACGAGTTCGAGCTCTGGTGGCTCCAGCTCGTGATCGGAATGCTCGAGATCCTGCTCGCCTTCTGGGTGGCCGGGAACTTCCGCAAGGAGGCGATCCTTCTCGTCGTCTACGTCGGGATCGTCGCGCTCGCTCGCGGGGTCAGCGAGATCTTCGTCGCGTTCAAGCTCAAGGGCCTCCGGCGCCGGCTCGCGGCGGCCTGACGCGTTCATGGTTCGGAGCCGCGCGGCATGTATAGGATCGACGTGATGCGCCGCACGGCTCTCCTCCTCGTTCTTCTCGTCTCGGCGCTCGGAGTCGTCGCCGCAGGCTGCGGCGGCGAGGAGGACCAGACTGCGACGCCGGAGACCGTCGATCGGCGAGACGCCGACGGAGACGACGGAGACCGAGACCACCGAGACCGACGAGACCGAGACGGAGACCGACGGAGACCGAGACGACCGAGACGGAGACCACCGTCACGACTCCGGTCATCGAAGGCGATCCGGCCGCCGGCAAGGAGGTCTTCCTCGGCGCGTCGGCATGCGGCGGCTGCCACACGCTCGCCGACGCGGGCTCGACAGGCGCCGTCGGCCCGAACCTCGATGACGCGCAGCCCGAGCGAGGAGCTCGTCCTCGACCGCGTGACGAACGGGCAGGGCGGGATGCCGTCGTTCTCGAGCACGCTCAGCGAGCAGCAGATCGCCGACGTGTCGGCGTACGTCTCGTCGGTCGCCGGTTCGTAGGGCTCTTACACTCTTCACCGTGATCGACCTCAAGGCCGCACGGGCCGACGCGGAGCGTTGGCGCAGCCAGCTCGCCCGGAAAGGCGCCGCGGAGGAGTTCGACGCGCTCCTCGCCGCCGACGAGCGCTGGCGCGCGCTCGTTCCCGAGGTCGACGAGCTCCGCACGCAGACGAAGCTGAAGGGCAAGCCGACGCCGGAGGAGCTGGAGGCGCTGCGCCCGGTCAAGGCAGCGCTCAAGGAGGCGGAGGAGGAGCTCGCGGCCGCCGAGGCCGCGCGGGACGCGGCGCTGGCGCTCGTCCCGAACCCGCCCCACGACTCGGCGCCCGACGGCGACACGGAAGAGGACGCCGAGGAGCTCCGCCGTGTGGGCGAGCCGCCTTCGCTCGCCGAGGCGCGCGAGCACACGGAGATCGGCCGCTTCGACATGGAGCGAGCGGCGCGCGTGTCCGGAGCGCGCTTCGGCTACGTCATGGGCGATGCGGCACGCGTCGCGATGGCGCTCTACCAGTTCGCGCTCGACCACCTGACGGAGGCCGGCTTCACGCCGGTGATCCCGCCCGTTCTCGTCCGCGAGGAGGCGATGTACGGCACCGGCTTCTTCCCCACCGACCGCTCGAACATCTACGCGCTCGAGGCCGACGGGCTCTTCCTCACGGGAACGTCCGAGGTCGCGCTGGCGGCGCTGCACATGGGCGAGATCCTCGAGACCCTGCCGCTGCGCTACACCGGCTTCTCGACGTGCTTCCGCCGAGAGGCAGGCGCGGCGGGCCGCGACACGCGCGGGATGTTCCGCGTGCACCAGTTCAACAAGGTCGAGATGTTCGTCTTCGTCGAGCCGGACACGTCCTGGGACGAGCACGAGCGGATGCTCGACCTCGAGGAGCAGTTCTTCGGCGCGCTGGGGCTGCCGTACCGCGTCATGAACGTCGCCGCCGGCGACCTCGGCGCCTCGGCCGCGAAGAAGTACGACATCGAGGCGTGGTTCCCGTTCCAGGAGCGCTACCGCGAGGTCACATCCTGCTCGAACACGACCGACTACCAGTCGCGCCGCCTCGGCATCCGCTACCGCTCGGAGAGCGGCCTCGAGAACCCGCACACGCTGAACGGCACGATGGTCACCGACCGCGCGCTCCTCGCGATCCTCGAGAACTTCCAGGGCGGCGTGCCGGACGTGCTGACGCGCTACGGCGCGCCGGCCGAAGTCCGCGCCTCGTAGCCGTCGGTCACAATGCGCGCCGGCGGGGTGCCGGAGCGGCCGAACGGGTCGGTCTTGAAAACCGATGGGCGTGCAAGCGCCCCGTGGGTTCGAATCCCACCCCCGCCGCTGCGAAGGGCTTGCGGAGCGCGGGTATCAGTACGCAGCGCGCGCCCGCGTCAGCGACGGCAGGGTGAGCAGGATCAAGCGCAGGTCTTCGCGGAGCGACCAGTTCGTGACGTAGAGGTAGTCGAGCTTCGTCATCTCGTCGAACGGGATGTCGCTCGCGCCCGAGAACCTGCCAGAGCCCGGTGATCCCCGGCTTTAGGTCGAGGCGCCGCCGCGCCCAACTCGCGACATACTGATCCTCGTCGAGGATAAGCGGTCGCGGCCCGACGAGGGACATGCTCCCGCGACATGACGTTGAGCAACTGCGGGAGCTCGTCGATCGCGCCATCGCCGGAGGAATCGGCCGACGGCGCGTCACGCGCGGATCGTCCGGCATCTTGAACATCCGTGGATCGTCGCCGTTGTGCATGTTCAGATGGGCGATCTCGGTCTTCCGGTTCTCGGCATCGTCGACCATCGTCCTGAACTTGAAGACGCGGAACGTCCGTCCCCTGCTCCCATTCGGACCTGCCGGAAGAACACCGGGCCCCGGGAGTCGAGCTTGATGAGCGCTGCCACGACGACGAAGACCGGCGCGAGGAACACCAGTCCGAGCGCGGCGCCGACAACGTCGAACAAGCGCTTCAGGAGTCGCGAGGATCCCGAGAGATGCGGGCTGGGAAGCCCGACGAGCGGCATGCCTTCGATCGTGTGCAGCTGCGCGTTGGTGCCGAGCACCTCGAACATGCGCGGGACGATGTCGATCTGGATGTCGCTGTCCTGCATCGAGCGGATCACGTCGAGCGTGTGATCGTGCGAGTCGGTGGAGAAGGCGATCGCGACGCGGTGCACACCGCGCTCCCGCACGAGTCGAGGTAGATCGTCCGTCGTTCCGATCAGGGCGGTGCCGTTCCAGGGGTCAGCGACCCGATCGTCACGATCGACAAACCCGACGACCCGCAAGCCGTACTCCGGATGCTTCTCGATCTTGTCGCGAGCAGGTGGCGACGCTGCCCGAGCCGACGATGATGACGTTCTGCATGTAGGCCTCTGTCGACGACCGATGGCCGGCTCGCGGCGCGCAGGAGCGGGATCAGCGCAACGGCAAGCAGCCAGAAACGACAGCCGCCCCAGGTTCGGGTACGGAAGGTCGAGGACGTGCGTGATGACGAGGAAGCTCCACGTCCCCAGCGTCACGACCTGGAAGACGCCGACCACATCGTCGACGGTCGAGTGGTCGGTGCGCTCCTCGTCACGATCGTAGAGCCCGTAGATCCGCGCGAGCAGAATCCACAGCGGAAGAGTCGCGACAAGAGGGCGATCTCCCAGACCGGCGCACCGGGTCGGCCGTCGACGGCCGGCGGGGCGAGTTCCAGCGCAATCGACGTACGCGACACGAGCCCGAGAGATCGGCCGCAAGCAGGAGTCGCCGCATGAGCCAGCCCCGCCGTCTGCCCGTGGGCGGCCACGCTTGATCAATCTCGTAGACGAGACGATCG
The DNA here is from genome assembly GCA_963744285.1 of uncultured Gaiellaceae bacterium. GTDB lineage: Bacteria > Actinomycetota > Thermoleophilia > Gaiellales > Gaiellaceae > GMQP-bins7. The sequence continues at coordinate 15,577 of CAVUTA010000010.1, forward strand.
CCCTGTGAAACGGCGATCGCATCCTGCGATACGGCGCTCAACCCAGTCCTCCCCCAGTACTAACGGCCTCCCGCATGCCGCGCTCGGCCCTTTCCCCTAGTACCCCACAGGATAGTGACCGAAACAGTGAGATCCATAGTCGCCGCCTCGATCCAGGACCTTCGGCTGGACCAGCTGGCACTCCCACATGGATCAGAATCGTAGTCCTTCTCCTCTCGCCAACACCATAACCGTTCGCCGCAAGAGCGCAATATCATTCCGAATTATCCGATGCGGTCGAGTTTGGCAGTTGTCGACGTACGCAACGTCGAGAACCGCGTATCCCGCAGACTCCGTCACGCCCTTCTCGACCTGCGCCGGACCGGTCCAGCCGGCAACGAACTCGTTACGGTAGGTGAGCCCTTCGCGACCTGGTCCGCCACCATCGCCGGTGGCCAGGGCCGCGGTCCGACCAGGCTCATGTCGCCGCGGAGGACGTTCCAGAGCTGCGGGAGCTCGTCGAGGTAGCGCGGCTTAAGGAGTCGGCGACCCGCCCAGGTGAGGTTCGCTCGTCCGCCTCGTGCATGCGCGCGTGCGACTCGGCGGGTCGATCTCCTCGGGAACGTCGCGTAGAAGGGTTCTGAACTTCAGAAGGTCGAACTCGCGGCCTCGCGAGATCCTCCGTTCCCGATAGAGCCAGGAACCCCGATCTCCCGGCCGCACGAGCATGGCGACACCCATCGCCACGAACAGGAAGCCGAAGACCGCGAGAGCACCACGAGCAAGGTTGCGGGCAGCCCTTGTCGAGGATCAGTTCGAGGTCGGATATGCGGTCTGCTCGCCATGCGCATGGATTCTCGTGCGCCCGCCGTTAGGGTGCCGCGATGTCCGTCAGAATCAGGCGCGACAGCGTCACGCGCGCTTGAGCGAGATCGAGGCGGTCGTCTTCGACCTCGACGGCGTCCTCGTCGACACCGAGCAGATCTGGGACGAGGTGCGCGAGGGGCTGGCGCGCGAGCGTGGCGGCCGCTGGAGCGACCAGTCGGAGGCGAGATGTCGGGATGAGCTCGACCGAGTGGTCGCGGTACATCCACGATGTCGTCGGGGTCTCCGACCCGCCGGAGGAGATCAACGACGAGGTCGTGCGGCGCATGCGCGAGCGCTACGCGGCGCTGCCGCTCATCGACGGCGCAGTCGCCACAGTGCGGCGCTCGGCGGCCGTTCCGCTCGCCGTCGCCTCCTCGTCGAACCGGCCGCTGATCGACGCCGTGCTCCGAGATCGCGACCTCGCGAGCACTTCGACCGACGGTCTCGTCCGAGGAGGTCGCGCGCGGCAAGCCCTCGCCCGACGTCTACCTCGAGGCCGCGCGACGACTCGGGGTACGCCGAGCATGCGCGGCGGTCGAGGACTCGCGAACGGGATCCGCGCCGCGCACGCGGCCGGAATGCGGTGATCGCGATCCCGAACCGCCACTACCCGCCGGCCGCGGACGCGCTCGCGCTCGCCGACGTCGTGCTCGACTCGCTCGCCGCGCTCGACGCCCGACGTCGTCGCGTGAGCTAGCGCGACGCGGCCGAGCGAGCACGCAGGCGTTGTGGCCGCCGAGGCCCATCGCGTTCGAGAGCGCGACGTCGACCTGCGACGTCGCGCGCCTCGTTCGGCACGTAGTCGAGGTCGCACTCGGGATCGGGGTTGCGGTAGTTGATCGTCGGCGGCAGCACGCCCTCGTGGAGCGCGCGGACGCACATCATCGCCTCGACCGCGCCGGCGGCGCCGAACAGGTGGCCGATGCACCGACTTCGTCGACGAGACGGCGAGCTCGTACGCGTGCGTCGCCGAAGACCTCCTTGATCGCCTTCGTCTCGGCGAGGTCGCCCTGCGGCGTCGACGTGCCGTGCGCGTTGATGTAGCCGACGCGCTCGGGCTCGACCCCGGCGCGCGTCAGCGCCGCGCGCATCATCTCCGCGACGCCGACGGACTCGGGATCGGGCTGCGCCATGTGGTGCGCGTCGTTCGAGGTTCCGTAGCCGAGCACCTCGGCGTAGATCGCGCGCGCCGCGGCGCGGCCGCGCGCTCGAGCTCCTCGAGCACGAGCACGCAGGCGCCCTCGCCCATGACGAACCCGGCGCGCGTCGCGTCGAACGGCCGCGACGCGAGCGTCGGATCCTCGTCCTCGGCGACGAGCCCGCGCATCGCGCAGAAGCCGGCGAGGATGACGCGGATGCATGCACGCCTCGGTGCCGCCCGCGAGGACGACGTCGGCGTCGCCGCGGCGGATCGATCTCGGCGCCCTCTCCCACCGCGTGGGAGCCGGTCGCGCACGCCGAGACCGGCGCGTAGTTCGGCCCGCGCAGCCCGAGGTCGATCGCGATCTGGCCGCTCGCCGAGTCGACGAGGACGTTAGGGATGAAGCACGGCGAGACGCGCGTCGTGCCCGCGCTCGCGAAGCACGTCGTTCTGCTCGATGACGCCGATGACGCCGCCGATCGCCGAGCCGACGAGGATGCCGGCGCGGGCGGGGTCGATGCCCGTCGACGCCCGCGTCGCGCCCATGCCTCGCGCGCCGCTGCGAGCGCGAGCAGGACGTTGCGCTCGAGCCGGCGCGCGTCCTTCGGCCCGACGACCGACTCCGGCTCGAAGCCCTTGCACCTCGGCGGCGATCCGGACCGGGAAGTCGCTCGCGTCGAACGCACTCGATCCAGTCCGACGCCGCTCCGGCCCGCGACCGCTGCATCCCACGTCGACTGCGCGTCGAGCCCGAGCGGGGTGACCGCTCCGAGCCCGGTGACGACGACACGGCGCATGAAGGCGGAGAGCGTAGTAGCTTCAGGGCATGGCCCGGTCGCGCATCGAGCGCCCGCGAGCCGGTCGAGCGGCCGGCCGACCTGCACGCGTCGATCCCGTTCCCGCCGATGGAGGCCGAGCTCGTCCGCGAGCTTCCCGAGGGCGACGACTGGCAGTACGAGCCGAAGTGGGACGGCTTCCGCGGCCTGCTCGAGAACGGCATCGGGCGAGCTGCGGCTCTGGTCGCGCAACGCGCGCCCGCTGCTGCGCTACTTCCCCGAGCTGCGACCGCTCGAGAAGCTGCTGCCGCCGCTCTCGGCGCTCGACGGCGAGATCGTGATCGAGCGCGACGGCGTCCTCGACTTCGACGCGATGCAGACGCGGCTCCATCCCGCCGAGAGCCGCATCAACAGGCTCGTCGGCCGAGATTCCCGCGCGCTTCATCGCCTTCGACGTGCTCGTGTGGAAAGGCGTCGAGGCCTGGCACGAGCCGCTCGTCGAAGCGCCGTACGCGCCTCGAGCGCAGCGCGAAGCGCTTCGAGCTCTCCCCCGCGACGCGCGACCGCGACGAGGCGCTCGGCTGGCTCGACCGCTTCGAGGCGATCGGGCTCGACGGCGTGATCGCGAAGCGCCGCGACCTCGCCGTACCTTCCCGGATCGCGCGACGGCGTCGTGAAGGTGAAGCCCGAGAAGACGGCGGACTGCGTCGTCGTCGGCGTGCGCTGGAAGTCGAAGCCCGATCGCATCGCGACGCTGCTGCTCGGCCTCTATCGCGACGACGGCGAGCTCGACTACGTCGGCTCGGCCGCGGTCGCGCCCGCACGCCACGACGAGATCGCGGCGCGCGTTCTGCCGCTCCTCGAGAGCGCGCCCGAGCGGCGGTTCTCCGAGCCGAACCGCTGGGGCGGCGGCGAGCTCGAGGAGTCGCCCGTGCGGCCCGAGCTCGTCGTCGAGGTGCGCTACGACAAGGTGCAGGCGAACCGCTTCCGGCACGGGACGAAGCTCATCCGCTTCCGCGACGACAAGGATGCCGCGCAGTGCACGTGGCGCGAGCTGCGGCCGCCGGTCCGAGCGACGGACTCGATCGCCTCGCTCGCTCGGCTAGCCGCGCCGTCGGTCTTCCGCGCGCGCGCGACGGCTGCACGCGCGGCGGCTCGCCCGGCATCTTCGGGAAGTTCGGCGGGTACGGCGCCTCGCCGACGCCGTCCCTCTCCTCGCGCTCGACCCACTCGAGCAAGACGCGCAGGTCGCAGACCGCGTCGTCGATACCTGCGTGCACGTCTCCGATCGCCGCGAACCGCGCCGGCATCGTCGCCATCGAGAAGTCCTCGGTCTCGACCTCGGGCAGCTCGTCCCAGGTGACCGGCGCCGAGACGGTCGCGTCGGGCCGCCCGCGCACCGAGTACGCCGACGCGACCGTTCGATCGCGCGCGTTCTGGTTGTAGTCGATGAAGACCCGCTTGCCGCGCTCCTCCTTCCACCACGCGGTCGTCACCTTCTTCGGCAGCCGCCGCTCGACCTCGCGGGCGAACGCGAGCGCCGCAGCGGCGGACGACCGGGAACTCCCAGTTCGGCTCGATCCGGCAGAAGACGTGGATGCCGCGGTTCCCCGACGTCTTGGGCCAGCCCGTGTAGCCGATCTCGTCGAGCACCTCGCGCACGAGCGCGGCGACCTTCTTGCCGTCGCGGAACGTCGTTCCCGGCTGCGGGTCGATGTCGATGCGCAGCTCGTCCGGGTGCTCGGTGTCCCGGCGCCGCGACGGCCACGGGTGGAAGTCGACGACGGCGAGGTTCGCCGCCCAGATCACCTGCGCGAGCTCGGTGACGCAGAGCTCGTCCGCATGTCGTCCCGGACGGGAAGGTGACGCGCGCCGCCTCGACCCACTCGGGTCGCTTCTCGGGAACGCGCTTCTGGTAGATCGCCTCGCCCGTGACGCCGTCCGGGAAGCGGCGAAGCTGCGTCGGGCGCTCGTACAGCGCGCGGACGATCCCCTCTCCGACCGCGAGGTAGTACTCGGCGAGGTCGCGCTTCGTCTTGCGCGCCTTCGGGAAGAGCACCTTGTCGGGGTTCGTCAGCTTGACGACCCGCTCCCCCACCTCGAGCTCGACGAACGGGCTTGGCATGTCGACGCACGCTAGCCAGATCGCCGCGTGGTACGCTCGCGCGGCTGGAGTCCCCGTCTCGAGGAGTGGAGTAGCGATGCGTGCAGCGATCTTCGGTGTGGCCCTCACCTCTCTGGCTCTCGTGCTCGCGGCGTCCGCGACCGGAAGCCCCGCAGAGCCCGCGCAGTCCGGCGGCTGCGCCAAGGCGAACCTCAACCTCGTGAAGGACGGGCAGCTCAGCCTCGCCACCGACAACCCGGCGTTCCCGCCGTGGTGGGGTGGCGCCGCGAAGAAGCCGTGGGAGGTCTCGAACCCGGCGAGCGGCAAGGGCTACGAGTCCGCGGTCGCGTACGCGGTCGCGAAGCAGCTCGGCTTCTCGAAGGGACAGGTTTCCTGGAGCGCCGTGCCGTTCAACAACTCCTTCCGGCCCGGCAAGAAGCCGTTCGACTTCTACATGGCGCAGGTCTCGTTCAACACGCAGCGCGCGAAGAACGTCTCGCTTCTCGAACTCGTACTACTACGTCAACCAGGCGGTCGTCGGCAACGCGGGCACGCCGATCACGCGCGTCGGAACGGTGGCCGGCCTCAGGCCGTACAAGCTCGGCGCGCAGGTCGGCACCACGAGCTACGACTACATCGAGAACATCATCCGCCCGTCGCAGAGCGCGGCGGTGTACGACTCGAACAACGACGCGATCTCGGCGCTCAACGCAGGCCAGATCGACGGCATCGTCGTCGACCTGCCGACCGCGTTCTTCGTCGTCGCCGTCCAGCTCGACGACGGCGAGATCGTGGGCAAGCTCCCCCAGCGCGGTGCACGCGAGCAGTTCGGGATGGTGTTCCAGAAGGGGAACACGCTCACGCGCTGCGTGAACCGGGCGCTCAACAGGCTGTGGGCGAACGGCACGATCAAGGGGCTCCAGCGCACGTACCTCGCCGCTGCGGGCGCGCCCGACCTGCGGTAGCGCGCTGACCGGCAGCAGAGGCTCGCGCATCATCGGCTCGGCATCGCCCGGCGGGAGCCGGGCGATCGCCATCGCCACGCTCAGCACGCTCGTCTTCGTCGGGTTGATCGTCCTCGCCGTCGTCAACGCGGCCGGCTGGCCGGACGTCAAGCAGGCGTTCTTCGACCCGGACATCTTCCGCGAGTCGTTCCCCGACATCGCGAGGGCGTTCCTCATCAACGTGCGGATCTTCCTGATCGCCGAGGTCTTCATCCTCGTGTTCGCCCTCGTGATCGCCCTGCTGCGAGGGCTGCCCGGGCCCGTCTTCTTCCCGCTCCGCGCGCTGGCGACGATCTACTCGGACTTCTTCCGCGGGATCCCGACGATCCTGCTCGTCTACATCCTCGGGTTCGGCATCACCGCGCTGCAGCTTCCGGGGGTGCCCGTCTCGCCGCTCTTCTGGGGCACGGTCGCGCTCGTCCTCGTCTACTCCGCGTACGTGTCCGAGGTCTATCGCGCGGGGATCGAGTCCGTGCACCCGAGCCAGGAGGCGGCGGCCCGCTCGCTCGGCCTCAGCCGGTTCGCGGCGATGCGCTACGTCGTCCTGCCGCAGGCGGTGCGACGCGTGGTCCCGCCGCTGCTCAACGACTTCATCGGGCTCCAGAAGGACACCGCGCTCGTCGCGCTGCTCGGCGTCGTCGAGGCGTTTCGCCAGTCGCAGATCGACGTCGCCGGGAGCTTCAACTACACGCCGTACATCTGCACCGCGATCCTCTTCCTCCTGATCACGATCCCGCTCACACGGTTCACGGACTGGCTCATCGCGCGGGACCGGCGCCGCCAGCTCGCAGGCGGGATGCCGTGAGCACGGAGACGCCGGCCCTCGTCCTCGAGGACGTCCACAAGAGCTTCGGAAAGCTCGAGGTGCTGCGCGGGATCGACCTCACGCTGGCCGAGCACGAGGTCGTGTGCCTCATCGGCGCGTCGGGCTCGGGGAAGTCGACGCTCCTGCGCTGCGTGAACCTGCTCGAGCCGGTCGACAGCGGACGGATCGTCGTGCACGGCGAGGAGATCACTGCCGCGCGTGTCGACGTGAACGACGTGCGCCGCGGGATCGGGATCGTCTTCCAGTCCTTCAACCTCTTCCCGCACATGTCCGTCGTCGCGAACATCACGCTCGGCCCGCGAAAGGCGCTCGGGCTCTCGAGGCCGGAGGCGGAGTCACGAGCCGACGAGCTCCTCGCCCGCTTCGGCCTCGCCGACAAGCGCGAGGAGTACCCCGACAGGTTGTCGGGCGGGCAGCAGCAGCGCGTGGCCATCGTGCGCGCCCTCGCCATGCAGCCGAACCTCATGCTGTTCGACGAGGTCACGAGCGCCCTCGATCCCGAGCTCGTCGCCGAGGTGCTCCAGGTCATCCGCGAGCTCGCGAGCGAGGGCATGACGATGCTCATCGCGACGCACGAGATGGGCTTCGCGCGCGACGTGGCGCACCGGGTGTGCTTCCTCGACGCAGGCGTGATTCTCGAGGAGGGGACGGCTGCGGAGATCTTCGGCGCGCCGCGCGAGCCGCGCACGCAGCAGTTCCTGCAGCGGATCGTCGAGGCCGGACGGCTCTAGATGCCTGATCTAGGCGTACTCTTAGACGCGTGATCGAGGAGTCGCGAAGCATCGACGCCACGCTCGAACCTCTGGACGAGTTCGTCGTGGTCCAGCCCGTCTCGGACGAGTCCGAGACGCGAGCCGGACTCATCCTCCCGGCGTCCGCGACGGAGACCGCCCCGTGTCGCACCGGGATCGTCACCGCGGTCGGCGCCGACGTGAGCGGCGTCGAAGCGGGCGAAAAGGTGCTCTACCCGCGCGACTGCGGCTACGACGTCCGCCTCGGCGGGCTCGAGGTCAAGGTGCTGAAGCGCGAGGACCTCATCGCCCGCATCCACGACTAGCGAGCCGTTTAGGCTACGCGCGTGCTTCTCGCGTACACGTTCGGGCAGGGCCTCGCGACCGCGGCTCTCGTCGCGTTCATCTTCGTGTGGTTCCTCGTCGCCGTGCGGATCGTCCGGCGCAACGACATCGGCGTCCTCGGCAAGGTCCTCTGGATCGTCGCGATCCTCGTGATCCCGCTCGTCGGGCTGCTCGCCTACTTCCTCTGGGACGCCGCGCGACCGCGCACGACGTAGCGGCAAGGAGATGAGACGGAGGGGCAGGGATTTGAACCCTGGAAGAGCTTGCACCCTTAACGGTTTTCGAGACCGCCCCGTTCGACCGCTCCGGCACCCCTCCGTAGGAGGCACAGGGTAGCCGCGCCCCCGGCGCCGGGCTTCGGGAGCCGGCCAGAGCGTCCGATATCCTGAGCGACCCCTGGAGAGGTGGCCGAGTGGCTGAAGGCGGCGCCCTGCTAAGGCGTTACGGGTGGTAATCCGCTCGTCGAGGGTTCGAATCCCTCCCTCTCCGCTGATTCGCCCGACGGCTGGCACCTCGGGCACCAGTACGCCGTGCGATTGGCGTCGCCCAGCCCTCGTGATCGCACCGCGTGGCCGCAGCGCGGGCAGCCTCGACCGGAGCGGCGATACACCGCCCGCGACGGACGCCGACCGTCCACCGACTCGAGCATCGCTGCGCGCGCCCAGTCGAGCGTGCGCCGCAATTCGTCGTCGCTGACGCCGGAGAGGCGCGACCACGGCGAGATGCGCCCGTGCCAGAGCGCCTCGGCGAGCCACATGTTCCCGATCCCCGCGACGAGGCGCTGGTCGACGAGCGCCTCGCCGACGAGCCGTGACTGGTCGCTCCGGCGGAGCCGGGAGACCACCTCAGCCGTACTCGTCGCCGGCGCGAGGAGGTCAGGCCCGAGATCGCGTGCGGCGGCGTCGCCCAGGGCGAGCACGGGGCCGTTCCACTGCGTCGCCTCCCACTCTCGACTGCGCAGAACGAGCCACGGCGACCCTCGCCACTCGGCGTCGGTGCGTCGCCGGACGCGCCAGCGGCCGTTCATGCGGAGGTGGCTCCGGACGACCACGCCGCCCTCGAAGCGAAGGAGCAGATGCTTCCCGACCGCAGTCACCGACTCGAGCCTCCGGCCGTCCACCCGCGAAGCGACACCCGTCACCTGGCCGCGCGGGTTCGGGCTCTCGGCCTCGACCCGCTCCCCCACGAGCACCTGCAGGCGACGGGCCGCACGATGGAGCGAGTCGCCCTCCGGCATCCACCCAGCGTGCCAGAGAGGAGCGGTCTAGAGGCTCTCAGCCGGCGCGACGAAGCGGAACGACGTCTGCGCGCGCGTCCGGCACCCAGGCGCTGCGCAACGCGTGGGCGGTGGACACGATCTGATCGCCCGGAACCGGCCGGCCGAGGAGATGCCCTTGTCCGATGTCGCAGCCGGCGGCGCGAAGACGCGCAAGATGAGCCGGCGTCTCCACGCCCTCCGCGATGACCTCGAGGCCCAGACGATGCGACAGCTCGATCGTCGACGACACGATCGCCGCGTCGCTCTGATCCGACTCCATGCTCGACACGAACGAGCGGTCGATCTTGAGCACCTTCGCCGGCAGGGTCTTCAGCTGACCGAGCGAGGAGTAGCCGACCCCGAAGTCGTCGATCGCGATGCGCACGCCCTGGTCGACGAGGCGCTCGAGCATGCGGCTCGTGCGGAGCCGGTCGGAGAGCAGGACGCTCTCGGTGACCTCGAGCTCGAGCCACGACGGCTCGACGCCGTGCTCGGCGAGCGCGTGGGCGACCTCGTCCGGGAAGCGCGCGTCGGCGAGATCGCGCGCCGACACGTTGACGGCGAGGTCGATCTCCATGCCGGTGCTGCGCCAGGCACGGAGCTGGAGCAGCGACTCGTTCAGAACGTATCGAGTCAGGTTGCGCATCAGCCCGCCCTGCTCCGCTGCTGCGAGAAACGCCTCGGGAGCGAGGAATCCGCGCGTCGGGTGCCGCCAGCGGACGAGCGCCTCGGCGCCGCGCACGATTCCCTCGCGCAGGTCGACCTGCGGCTGGTAGAGGACGACGAGCTCGCCACCTTCGATCGCCCGCCGGAGCTCGCCCGTCATCGCGAGCCGGAGCGGCGAGTTGTCGTCGAGGCCCGGCGAGAAGACCTGCGGAGCACCGATGCGCTTCGCCGCGTACATCGCGATGTCCGCGCGGCGGAGGAGCTCGTCGCGCGTCGTCCCGTGCTCGGGCGCAATTGCGATGCCGATGCTGCCCTGCACCTCGAGCGACACGCCGGCGATCTCGCAGGGGAGCGCGATCGCGCTGCGGAGCCGCTCGGCGACCGCAAGCGCGGCGATCTCGTCGGTCGCGCGCTCGCTCAAGACGCCGAACTCGTCGCCGCCGAGCCGGGCGACGATCTCGCCCTCGCCGACGACGTCGTCGAGCCGCGCCGCGACGACCGTCAGCAGCTCGTTCCCCCAGTCGTGGCCGAGCGCGTCGTTGACCTCCTTGAAGCGCTCGAGATCGATGAAGAACACGGTCAGAGCCTTCTCCTCGCCATCCTCGGCCTCCAGCGCCTCGTCGAGCCGCTGGCCGAACTGCGTCCGATTGGCGAGGCCAGTCAGGTCGTCGTGCAGAGCCTGGTGGGCGATGGTGTCGAGCTGGCGATTCATCCTGCGCGTGACGCTGCGCATGATCGGGAAGAGGCAGAGCCACAGCGCGAGGAGCACGCCCTCGAGAACGACGGCGACCGTGATGGCAGCGCGACGCGCGGCCGCCGCGATCGGGCCGTAGTCCTTGTCCACGACGAGCACGCCGACCGAGCCGTCCTCGAGGCGGAACGGCGCATACGCCCTGAACACCTTCGTCGGCGCGCCCTTCACCTCCGCCGTGACGAGCTCGCTGGCGACCGTTCCCCCGAGAGCCTGGCCGAGACGCTCCCGCGAGAGCGGAGCCGACGGCGCGCCGGTCCCTTCCGTCGTATAGACGAGTCGTCCGTCGGCAGTCGCGATCGCCGATGCGGGCGTCCCGTCGTCGAGCACGCGCGCCGTGAGGATGCGATCGAGCTCCTCGCGGCGCGTGTCGGAGATCGGCCCGGCGAGATCGGATGGACGAAGCCGGTCGACGACGGCCTGCGCGGCGACGCTCGCATGCAGCGTCGCAGTCTCCTCGGCACGACTTCGCTCGAAGTGGCGGATGAAGACGAGCAGCGTCGCCGCGCCGATTCCGAGGGTGAGCGCCGAGAACAGCGCCACCCGGAAGACGAGGCGCGGCGGACGCTGCCCGAGGCTGGCGGCGCCCCCCGCCCGAGCCTGCTGCATTGCCCTCACGAGTCCTTGTTGCCCTTGTTGTGACCGGGAGCGTTGGCGGAGTTGCCGGGCGAGTCGTCGTCGTGGCCGGGCGTGTTTCCGGAATTGCCCGGCGCGTCGTCGTCTTTGTTGTGACCCGGCGCGTTCTCCGAATTCCCTGGGCCGCCCTCGTCGTCCTCGTCCTCGTCCTTGTTGTGACCCGGCGCGTTCCCGGAGTTTCCGGGCCGTCGTCGTCGCTGTCGTCCTCGTCGTCGTCGTCGTGCCCCGGTGCGTTCGCCGAGTTCCCCGGCGTGTCGTCGTCCTTGTTGTGACCCGGCGCGTTCTCCGAGTTCCCTGGGGCGCCGTCGTCGCCTCGTCCTCGTCCTTGTTGTGCCCCGGTGCGTTTCCGGAGTTGCCGGGCGTGTCGTCGTCGTGGCCCGGCGTGTTGCCCGAGTTGCCGGGAGCGTCGTCGTGACCCGTGTCGCGAGTTGCGGAGTGTCGTCCGAGCCCGTCTCGTCGTCGTTCGTACCCGCGTCGGTCGAGCCCGACCCGTCGTTCGACTCGGCGCCACCGCCACCACCGGACTCGGAGCCGCCACCGGTCTCCGAGCCGCCGGAGCCGCCAGCCGGCTCGAGGCCAGCCAGGCGCAGGCCGCCGGCAGCCAGATCCAGATCCTCCCTGACCTTCGCCGCCGCCACCCGGCGCAGCCGGAGGATCGGCAGGGCCGGACGGGCTCGCCGGATCGTCGCCGCCCGCACCGTCATCGTCGCCGGGCGCATCGGACGAGCCTCCATCGTCGCCCTCGTCGAAGCCGCCCGGCCCTGAAGGGCCACCGGATCCAGACCCGCCCGAGCCCTGGTCCGGCTGGGAAGAGCCCGAGCCGCCGGCGCCGCCCTCGCCGCCCGAAGTCGGGGGGCCACCGGGCACGTCGTCGTCACTTGGATCGTCGGAGTGCGGTGCGTCCATCGGCGAGTCGCTCCAGTCGGTGATCCAGGACTGGCCGTAGCCGGTCGCAGGCTCCCCACCGCGAGCGCGCCGGGTCGCGGACGCGGCCGAGGACTCGGAAGCGAGAGAGCCGACGAACCGCGGATCGACAGGCGTGACTCCGTCGGTAGCGCCATCCGCGCCGTACGGGCCTGACGCCCCGTTCGAGCTTCCATTCGCACTGGTTGCGGCGGGCGGCGCGAACAGACTTGCTCCGCCACCCGAGCGCCCGAGAAGCGGCGCGGCCATCCGATCGATCGCAGCCGCCGGCAGCTCGAGCGCCGTTACCGCCAGGAGCGGAACGACGAGGGACGCACATCCCGGCAGGATGGCGCCGGAGAGCGAGGATCCAGCCCCGCCGTCACGGTTCCTGAAGATGCGCCGCAGCATCTCGTGTCTCCCATCCGCCCGTCCGGGCGACCGCAGTTGACGCTACGGACGGTACGGACGACGCCACGAACGAGCCTCCCCCACAGAGGTCACGCGGATCCCTGGTTCGGGGTAAACCTGACTCCCGAACGAGCGATCCTGCATCACCGGAACGGGTACACCGGGCAGATCCCCGGCGGTCTCGTCACCCCAGACGCTGATCGAGCTCGAGCACCGCGCTGAAGATCGCCTCGGAGAACGTCGGATACGGCTGGATCGTGTCGAGCAGCACGTCGACGGGAACCTCCGCGCGAATCGCGAGCGTGAGCTGTCCGAGCCATTCCCCGGCCTCCGGGCCGACGGCGACGGCGCCGACGAGAACGCGCCGAGTGCGGTCGGCTGCGAGCTTGACGAAGCCAGGTCGGCGCGGGCGCTCGTAGGTCGAGAGGCGTCCGCCCTCGATCTCGTAGCGGGCCGTGACGATGCCGGCGCCCTCCATGACCCCCACGCTCGCGACCTGCGGGTCGGTGAACACGGCCGCGGGGATCGCCCGGTAGTCGGCACGAACGTCTTGACCTGCGATGTTCGCCGCGGCGACACGCGCCTGGTACTTGCCGAGGTGCGTGAGGAGCCCGACCCCCGTCGCGTCGCCGATCGCCCAGACACGGTCACCGGCCCTGAGCCGGTCGTCCACCGTCACGCCTTTCTCGCTGACGTCCACGCCGAGGTTCTCGAGCCCGAGCCCGGCGACGCGTGGCCGCCGGCCGGTGGCGACGAGCAGACGCTCGGCGTCGAGCGCCTCCCCCGAGGCGACGCTGCACGCGCAGTCCCGCGCCCGTCGACTCGACGCTTTCGACTCGAGCGTCGACGAGAAGTCGAATCCCATCCTCCTCGAACCGCTCGGCGAGCAGCGTGCCGGCATCGGAGTCGAGGCGCGCGAGCAGATGGGCGTTGTGCTCGACGAGCGTGACCTCCGAGCCCATCCGCCGGAAGAACTGCGCGAGCTCCACACCGACCGCGCCGCCCCCGAGGACGACGAGGCTCGCGGGGATCTCGCTCACCCAGATCGCCTCGCGGTTCGTCCAGTACTCGACGTCCGCGAGCCCGTCGATCGGCGGAACGGCAGCTTCGGAGCCGGTCGCGACGACGAGCTCGTCGTACTCGACCTCACGCTCGCCCACTCCGACGACGCCAGGCCGCAGGACGCGAGCCTCTCCTCGCACGAGCTCGGCGCCTTGCTCCGCGAGCCACTCGGCATGCCACGCGTCGTCGCGCCCGTCCGTCACCTGGTCGCGCCACCAGAGGACACGCGCGACGTCGATCTCCCCGGTGACCGCCTCGGCCGCACCCGGAGCCAGCCGTGCAGCAGCGAGCGCCTCGGTCGGCCGCAGGAGCGTCTTCGTCGGCAGGCACGCGTAGTACGAGCACTCACCTCCGGCGAGCTCGATGCTCGGCGATCACGATCTCGACGTCGGCGTCGAGCCGACGCAGCGCGCCCACGAAGTGCTCGCCGCTCGACCCGGCGCCGAGCACGACGACGCGCTTACGAGCCATCACACGGAGAGGGCGGGATTTGAACCCGCGACGCACCTTTCAGCACGTACGCGATTTCCAGTCGCGCTCCTTAGGCCGCTCGGACACCTCTCCAAGAGGCGACAGCCTAGCGAGGGCGTGCGCAGGGTTACGTGCCGGCGACCGACGAGACGTACGCGGCGACGTCCTGGATCTGCTCCTCCGAGAGGGTCTCCGAGAACGACGGCATGCCTCCCAGGCCGTTGGTCACGCGCTCCACGACGAGCTCGGACGACGGCTTCGTGGCGTCGAGGTTCGGCCCGATCGCTCCGGTCGCGCCCGCATCCGACAGCGTGTGGCAGCTCGCACAGCCGGCGGTCCCCAGGAAGACCTCCTTGCCGGCGGCAGGATCGCCCGCAGCTTCGGTCGGGGGCGGCTCGCCCGGCTCGGGCTCTTCGCCCGCCGACTCCTCGTGCACGGGCTCGTCGGCCTCGCCGACCTCGGCGAGCACGAGGACGGCGGTCATCTGGGCGACGAAGAAGACGCCGCAGATCGCGAGGAAGAGACCGAGCCGATTCCCCGGAAACCCGGGCCGCGACCGTGGGATGACGAGCGCCGCGACGAGCGCGAAGACGATGAACGCGAGCGCGACGACGAGGAGCCCCGTCTCGTACCCGGTCAGCGCCAGCAGCACGGCGAGGACGCTACCACGGTGTTCGGCGACGAGATCCGGCTACTGCTCGAGCGGCGCCATCGTGAGACCGAAGTCCTTCAGCTGCGTCCAGTAGAGCTCCGCGGTCTCCTTCTCGCCCGACCAAACCAGAGCCTGACCCGTCGCGTCGATCTGCGTGGCGAGGCTCATACCCTGGTCGTAGCTCACCCCCGGCAGCACGTTCGAGAGCGCGTACGCGACACCCTGGAACGTGTTGTGGTCGTCGTTCAGGACGATGACGCGCCACGCGCCTCCCGACGCCGCTCCCGGTCCCGCGGCGCGCCCGCTCGCGCGGCGGTGTGAGCGTCGCCGGTGCCATGCGCGGAACGTACCCGATACCCTTGAGCGCTCCGGGCGCATAGCTCAGCGGGAGAGCGCTCGCTTCACACGCGAGAGGTCCCTGGTTCGATCCCAGGTGCGCCCATCCCGACTTCCGCACTTCTCGCCGCATGCGCTCCGCCACCTCGGACAGCCGATCGAGGGTCGTGACCGCCGACACGTATTTCGCACGCCCTAGTCAACCCACGCGAGATCGACAGGGCCGCATGTCTCGGATATGGCTACCTCGCCGTTCGCCACCCGATAGCCCAGGATGCTGGTGTCGCCGAGATGTCCCACACCCGCGAACGACTGCGCCGCTTCCTGATTCGTGCCATGTCGCGCACGCACGGCGGCGTCTACCGTGCCAGCGGAGGCCGCCTCCTAGGCCGCGTTGCCGGGATGCCGGTGCTCCTCCTGACGACGACCGGGCGGGGGTCAGGCAAGCCGCGCACGGCCGCGCTCACGTACTTCCGCGACGGCGCAGACCTCGTCGTGATCGGCTCCTTCGGCGGCTCGGACCTGCCGCCCGCTTGGTGGCTCAACCTTCAGCGCGATCCCCGGGCAAGCGTGCTGATCGGTGGGACGACCTCGAAGGTGACGGCGAGGGCTGCGACCGCCGAGGAGCACGACCGGCTCTGGCCCCTCGTGACGACGACCCACCTGGGTACGCCCGCTACCAGGAGCGCACAGCGAGACTGATTCCTATCGTGATGCTGACGCCGGAGAAGCAGTGAGTGCGGTTGCGCCGATGCGCCCGACCGCCGTGATCTTCGATCTCGGGGGCGTCCTTGTCGATTGGGACCCGCGCTACTTGTACCGGCAGCTCTTCGACGACCCTGACGAGATGGAGTCGTTCCTGGCCGAGGTCACCACGGCGGAATGGAACGCACACCAAGACGCGGGGCGACCATGGGCGGAAGCAGTCGAACTCCTGGTGGCTGAGCATCCCCAGCGGCGAGAACTCATCGAGGCGTTCCACCGGCGATGGCCCGAGATGCTGGCCGGGGAGATCCCGGGAACGGTCGAGGTCCTTGCCGAACTGCGGGCTGCGGGCGTCCGACTGGTCGCGCTCAGCAACTGGTCAGCGGAGACGTTCCCGTTTGCCCGAGAGCGGTTCGACTTCCTGGCATGGTTCGAGGGAATCGTGATCTCGGGCGACGTCGGAGTGAACAAGCCCGACCGGCGGATCTTCGACCACCTCACAGAGCAGTTCGGCATCGAGCCCGCGGCGGCGCTCTTCATCGACGACTCGTCGGCGAACGTCGATGCAGCGACGGCACTCGGGTTCCGCGCGATCCAGTTCACCGACGCTACGGCGTTGCGGCGCGAACTGGAACGACTCGGGCTTCTTCCGGATACCCAGGCTGAATCGCCTCCGGGATAGCGACCTCATGGCGAGCGGCTCGTGCGTCGCGCGCGCTCCGCCTGACGCTCGCAGAAGCACGCGAAGCCGCAGAAGCTGCGAAGTGCAGGCGCTGCACTAGGCGAGAGGCGACGCGGTTCATGTCACCACTCGGTACTTGAGGTGCGTGACGCCGGGCGCCTCGACGGCCCGGACCTGCTCGAGCTGCACCTCTGCGTCCCCGAGGTTGTCGAAGAGACGAGCGCCGTCGCCGAGCAACACGGGAACAACGTGGAGCTCGAGCTCGTCCAGCAGTCCCGCTGCCAGGTACTGCTGAGCGATGTTGCCGCCGCCCCAGAGCATGACGTCTTTGCCACCGGCGGCCTCCCTAGCCTGTTCGAGCGCGGACTCGATTCCGTCGGTGACGAAGTGGAACGTGGTCCCTCCTTCCATCTCCACGGGATCACGCGGGTAATGGGTGAGGATGAACACGGGGTAGTGGTAGGGCGGGTTGTCGCCCCACCAGCCCGTCCACTGCTCGTCGCCCCAGGCACCACCGCGGACAGGGCCGAACATGTTCCGGCCCATCACCCCAGCACCGACGTTCCCGACCGCTTCCTCGAGTATCCGTGTGCTCTCGTTCACCTCGCCCCCTAGCTCGCCGTGGGGTTCGCGCCAGGCGGCCAGCGGAACCACCCAGTCGTGGAGCCGCTCGCCGCCCTCGCCGAGCGGGTTCTCCTCGCTCTGGTTCGGGCCGGCAACGAAACCGTCCAGCGAGATGGAGATATGACACCTGAGCTTGCTCATCGTGCCTCCTTGGTAGGCGGCCACGCACGGCCACGTCAAGAGCGGCTGCGAGAAGTCCACTGTGGACGCGCAGCCCGGTTTGGTGGAGCATTACTCGAGTTCGGGTGACCGCGGTCGGAAAACGGGCGCCGAACAACGGTTCAAGCGACATCGCGTCGGGTACGTGGAGCATCAGTGGAAACGCCGATCAACGACACGGTCGAGTCCTATCGCAAGGCGGAGCTGCGCCTGCGGCAAGTGCTGCTCGGAGATGGCGTCGACACGCCTGGGCTGGTGAAGGGTGAGGACTTGCGCTTCCGAGTCACCAGGGACCTTCGGCGCATGCGAGACGCTTTCGACTCGGCTGCCCTTGCCGACGAACGCACCCACCTCCAGCACGCCGAGGAGCGCCTCGCCGGATTGGAAGAAGAGTTGCGGATGCTCGTTTCCGGCGGCTCGGCAAGGCGGCAACCGGCCCGGTCGGCAACCGAGACTGTGGAGCTGATGACTCCAGCCGAGGCAGCACGAGCCCTCGACGTGAGTGCGAGCTCGATCTACAGAGCGGTCAAGAAGGGTGAGATCCGCGCGGTGAGGCTGACGGACAGCAAGCGAGGCGCGCTTCGGATTCCGGCTAGCGAGGTGGAAGCAAGGCTGACGGGCGAACTGGTCGGCTAGCGGTAGTGGGTAGCCGCGGCGACCTGTGCTCGCGCCACCCGGGTGCGCGCCTCGTTCGCGACGCGGCGCTGCTTGCAGGGCTCGCAGCGCAGCTCGATGTTCGGAGGCGCGTCGGATCCGCCTTCGTCGAAGGGGAGGATCCGATCGAAGACGACGCGCGCGCTCGTGCCGCAGTCGGCGCAGCGCCCCTTGTCGCGACACCACACGGCGAAGCGCACGACCTGCGCGGCAGGCGGCAGCGGCGTGGCCGCCACGTGCTCGCCGAGGATGGCCGCGCGCGCCTTCGCGAGCGCGTCGGCCCGTTGCTTCCGGTCGAGATCCGCCTCGAGGACGATCGTGCGGACGTCCGCGGAGGCGAGACCCTGGTCGTCCCACCAGAAGCGGTCGCGGAACCACCACCAGCGCCGGCCGTCCTGCCTCCCCACGAGGATCGGGAGGTCCGACTGCGATCTCGCGATACGGGCGAACCGCCGCTCGGAGCACTCGAGGTGGTGCTTCGACGAGTGGAGGCGGAACAACTTCGCACGGCGCGCGGCATCGAGCCGCTCCGTGCGCTGCTCGAGCGGCGCTCAGCCGCTGTCGCTTCACGTCGAGGTCGGCGCGCTTGGCCTCGCAACCGCTTGCGGGTAGCCGGCGATCTCACGCTCGAGCGAGCGCGCACGCCTGTCGCGCAGCAGCCCGCGCGCGATGCTTCCCGTCGCCAGGTCGATCTCTGCGAGCGAGTCGCTCCATCTCGCCCAGCGCGTCGGCGGCGACGCCCACCTCCCACTCGACCCGCAGGACCTCGAGCCGTGCCTGGGTGACCCGGCGTCGGCGCTTCGCAGCGCGTCGCCCCGCCTCCGCGATCTCGAGCTGCTCGATGAATGCCGACGTGTCCTCGACGAGCATCTCTGCGCCAAGCGTACGAGGCGCTTCGGAAGGAACGACCGTCTTCAGCGGGCGCGAGCGAGCGCGCCGCTCCAGACGCGCGCCGGCACCGCGACCGCTGCGCGCACGGCGCCGCCGGACTCGACGAGTTCGAGCAACATGCGCTCGGCCGCGTCGCTGGTCGGGAACCGGATCGGAGCCGTACGGCGAGGAGCAGCGCGACCTCGGCGGTCGTCAGGCCCGCCGGGAAGTGCGCAAGGAGCGGCTCGGGCGACTCGGGTGGCGGGACACGTTCGAGCTCGGGAGCGAAGTTCGCCAGAACCGTGTCGTAGGAGAGAAGCGGCTGCCAGCCGCCGGCGAACGCGCTGTCCTCTCCACGACGGAACACGACGGACGGCGCGGTGAACCGCACGTGCCCGTCCGATGTCGCGGTCTTGTCCTGCGCCTCCGACGGAGTGCCGGCCGCCGAGCGCGCCTCGGCCTGCTGGTGCTCGTACTCGGCGACGACGTCGGCGTCGTCGATGCGCTCGGCGATGCCGTCCGCGTCGACACCGGGCACCTCGCGAAGCGCCTCGCGGATGCTCTCCGCGTCGTCGAGAAAGAGGGTCGGCGACGTGAAGTTCGCAATCTGGAGCGCACGGAACACCGTCCACTCGCTCCCCGGATCGAGCATTCCGGCAGCGACCACTGCGCGACAGCCACGGCCCGTTCCGCTCGGACGCGCCTTCGCCTCGTTCGCGAACGGCATGCCGTACCGCTCCTCGAAGACGCGCCAGCGCGAGAGCGCGCGGTCGGGGTCGTACGCCCGAACCGCAGCTTCGCTCGCCTGCTCGCGCAGCCCGATCATCACCAGCCGCCACGCGAAGCTGCTCGCGGAAGCGCCACTCGAGCACGCGGAGCGCGGGATTCGCCGAGTACGCCCACGGGCAGCCGGCGTCGGTGTAGAGGGTCGCTTCGATCACGGGCGCTGCTCGATGGTAGTCACGAGGCGAGGTGGTACCCTCCCCCTCGCTCGGCCGCGCTAGGTGGGGAGTCAGCGGTTCCCTGAACCCGAAATCCGCTCCATGCGGGGCCGAACGCCGTCCGAGGGACGGTTCGTCGGGACAGGGTCTGCGCACGCGGCGTTGACGATCGGGTCCCGCGCACTGGGAGCGTCCGAACCGCGTCAGGTCCGGAAGGAAGCAGCGCTAAGGACTCCCTCTCAGGTGCCGCGGTTCCGCCCGATCCGAGCAGGCGACGCAGGTACCTCCGGTGATGCCGCTTTCGACGACGGAGCGCGTGGCCGGGCATTCCGTTTTCCGCAGAGATCGGGATCCGCGAGTGCGGATCCCATCTCGCGACGATCCCTGAAGGCGTCCGCTGTCGCGGCCGCGTGCACGTGAAGGGCTCGGACTCGCCTCGCCCGCCTCACCTGATTGAATCCGCCGGGTGACCGCGCTCTACCGGAAGTACCGCCCGCAGGGGTTCGACGAGGTCGTCGGGCAGGAGGCGGTCGTCCGGACGCTGCAGAACGCGCTCGAGCACGATCAGGTGCGACAGGCCTACCTCTTCGCCGGGCCGCGCGGCACCGGGAAGACGTCGATGGCGCGCATCCTCGCGAAGGCGCTCAACTGCGCGGGAACGCCGGGGCCGTCGCCGACGCCCGACAAGACCTGCCCGGTGTGCCTCGCGATCGCGAACGGGAGCTCGCTCGACGTCGTCGAGATGGATGCCGCCTCGCAGCGCGGGATCGACGACATCCGCGAGATTCGCGAGCGGGTCGTTCTCCAGCCGGTCGAGGGCCGGTCGAAGATCTACATCCTCGACGAGGCGCACCAGCTCACCGATGCCGCGTGGCAGGCGCTTCTGAAGCTCATCGAGGAGCCTCCTCCCCATCTCGTCTTCGTCTTCTGCACGACCGAGCAGCAGAAGGTGCTCGCGACGGTGCGCTCGCGCTGCCAGACGTTCGTCTTCCAGCGGCCGCGGCTGCCCGACCTGGTCACGCTGCTTCGCCGTGTCGCGGACGGAGAGGGGATCCAGGCGCAGGACTCCGCGCTCTCGCTCATCGCCCGCGCCGCGCGCGGCTCGTTCCGCGACGCGGTCTCGACGCTCGACCAGCTCGCCGCGTCGACCTCGGGCTCGATCGACGCGCAGTCGGTGCTCCAGCTCGTCGGCGCGGTCGACGAGGAGTCGCTGCTGCGGCTGTGCGACATGGTCGTCGACCGCGACACGGCGGGCGCGCTCCTCTTCGTCGAGGAGCTCGCGGAGCAGGGCCAGGATCTCGGTCGGCTCGTAACCGACCTGATCGAGCACCTGCGCCACCTGCTGCTCGTGCAGCACATGGGGCACGTTCCCGACTCGCTGCCCGTCACGGAGGAGACGAAGGAGCTCCTCCGCGAGCAGGCCAACCAGCTCCCCGAGCCCACCGTCCTGCGCCTCATCGACCTGCTCGCGATCGCCGTCGAGGACACGCGGCAGGGCGCCGACCCGCGGCTTCCGCTCGAGCTCGCGCTCGTGAAGGTGACGCGCCCGCACGCCGACCTCTCCCGCGAGTCCCTCGCGCATCGCGTCGAGCTGCTCGAGGCGCGCCCGCCGAGCGCTGGACACGCGCCGACCCCGCCCGCCGCCCAGTCCGCCCCGGTGGAACGGAGCGAGCCCGTCCCCCCTCCCGCTGAGGCTCCCGGTGCGGCGCTGCCGGTCGAGCTCGAGCAGGTCACGGAGGCGTGGGATCGCAGCATCCTCGACGCCGTGCGCGAGCGCTCGATCCCGGTGGCAAGCCTCCTCACCGAGGCGAAGCCGACGCACCTCGGCGAGGACACGCTGACGCTCGAGTTCCCGGCCGGCGCAGACTTCCACCGGCGGCAGGTCGCGGAGCCCCAGAACATCGGGCTCCTGCGCGACGCGCTCTACGAGGTGACGGGTCGCAAGCTGGCCGTCGTGCTCGCGACCGGCGAGGGTAGCCTCGAGGACGAGGTCGACGAGCTCCCGCTGGGCGAGGACAAGCTCATCGACGTGCTCAAGGAGCGATTCGACGCCGAAGAGGTGAAGGAGCCAACCGAATGAGTTTCGACATGAACAAGATGCTCAAGGAAGCGCAGCGCATGCAGGAGGAGCTCGCGAAGGCGCAGGAGGAGGCGGCCACCGAGGTCGTGGAGGCCTCCGCGGGAGGCGGGATGGTGACGGTGAAGGCGAACGGCGCCGGTGAGGTCGTCTCGATCACGATCGACCCGCGCGCGATCGACCCGGACGACCCCGAGCTGCTCGCGGATCTCGTGCTGGCAGCCGTGAACGAGGCGCTTCGTTCCGGCCGCGCGCTCATGGAGTCGAAGATGTCCGGGCTCATGCCGGGCGGGCTCGGCGATCTCGGCGGGCTCCTTCCCGGCGCCTAGCGAGACCGAAGCGTGTCCGAAAGGGACGGCTAGGCTCCGGGCGTGCTGAGCCCGGCCGTCGAGAACCTCGTCACGCAGCTCACCAAGCTCCCCGGGATCGGCCGGCGGACGGCGCAGCGACTGGCGTTCCACGTGCTCTCGACCCGTCCGGAAGAGGCGCTCGAGCTCGCTCGCGCGATCGAGGAGGTCAAGGAACGCGTGCGCTTCTGCCGCGAGTGCGGGAACCTCACCGAGGAGGAGCTCTGCGCGGTCTGCGCGGACGCGCGCCGCGACCGCACGGTCATCTGCGTCGTCGAGCAGCCGGTCGACGTCGTCTCGGTGGAGCGCACGGGCGAGTACCGCGGCCTGTACCACGTCCTCGGAGGAGCGCTGTCGCCGCTCGACGGCGTCGAGCCCGGTGACCTGCGCATCGACGGGCTCATCGGCCGCGTCGAGGCGAACGGCGTCACCGAGGTCGTCCTCGCGACGAACCCGACGATGACGGGCGAGGCGACCGCCGCGTACGTCGCCGATCGCCTGCGCGACCGGGTGCAGGTCACACGGCTTGCGAGCGGCCTCCCCGTCGGGGGCGACCTCGAGTACGCGGACGAGGTGACGCTCGGGCGCGCGCTCGCCGGCCGCCGCGCGATGTAGGTCGACGGACGTTTTTCGCGGAATTTGCGACTTTTCGGCATCGACGGGGGTTGCATCCGGTGAACGGCCCGAAATATGTTGCACCCACTGAACCGGCGGGCCTTCGGGTCAGCCGGTTCAGTGTTTTTTTGGGCTCTTTCTCGTCGCTTCCCTACACTGGGGCGATGATCGAATCGGGGCTTCGGATCGGGATCGTGGGTGCGACCGGAGCGGTCGGACGCGTGACGCTCCAGTACCTCCTCGACCGCGGGTACACGAACATCCGCACGTTCGCGTCCAGTCGCTCGGCAGGCGGCTCGCTCGGCGAGCTCGAGATCGAGGAGGCGACCGCCGACGCGCTCGGCGCCGGCGACCTCGACGTCTGCTTCTTCTCGATCGGGACGCAGTTGAGCCGCGAGCTCGTCCCGGCCGCGGCCGCTGCAGGCGCCCTGTGCATCGACAAGTCGTCCGCGTTTCGCCTGCAGCCGGGCATCCCGCTCGTCGTGCCGGAGGTCAACGGCGAGCGAGCGCTCGAGCACGCGGGCATCGTCGCGAATCCCAACTGCTGCGCGATCCCGCTCACGATGGTGCTCGCGCCGCTGCGGGATGCCGCGGGGCTGCGGCGCGTCCGCGTCGCGACCTACCAGTCCGTCTCGGGCGCAGGCTCCGCGGCGGTCGACGACGCTCCGCGCCGAGCAGCCCGACGACCACCGGCTCCGGATGGACTGGGAGTTCGACGGCGTCGAGTACGACGAGGAGGTCAAGCTCCGCGAGGAGACGCGCAAGATCCTCGAGCTCCCCGACCTGCCGGTGAGCGCGACGTGCGTTCGCGTGCCGGTCGTCGTGGGTCACGCGGAGGCGGTGTGGATCGAGACGGAGACGCCGCTCGCGCCCGCCGACGCCGAGCGGATCCTGGGTGAGGCGCCGGGCCTTCGCGTCGAGACGGTTCCGGCACACGGCGACGCCATCGGGACGGACGAGGTGCACGTCGGTCGCGTCCGCGCCGATCAGTCGGCGGAGAACGGCCTCGTGCTCTTCCTCGCCTGCGACAACCTGCGCAAGGGCGCGGCGCTCAACGCGATCCAGATCGCCGAGCTCGCTCGTCGGCGCGCCGTCCCGAGCTCCGTCGGCCAGCGCGCCAGCGCCTAGCCGCCGCCGGGAGGCGCAGGCGCCGGCGCGGGCTGGAACGCCTCGGAGACGACGCGGAGCACCTTCTCCCGCGTTCCCTCCTCCACGGCCTGCAGCCCGCCGAGATCGAGGCGCGCGAGCTCGATGCGCCCGGCCGAGCGCACGGTGCGGAAGCCGAAGTCGGCGAGGAAGTCGCGTGGGAAGACCGTTCGGTGGACGAGGAACCGGTCGGCCGAGGACGTCCCCTCCCGGTAGCGGTACGCGAACGCCTCGAGCGCACGCGCGCCCTTGTCCCGGGCCTCTCCGATCGCGGCGAGGAACAGCGACTGCTCGACCCACGGCTGCGTGTCGGTGAGCAGGTACGCGCACGTGACGAGGACGGCGTCGTCGGACGGCGGCCCGGCAGGGAGGTCCGACGCGCGCGGGAAGAGCGCAGCGGGGCCGTACTGCATCGACCCGAGGACGCGGCCGTCGTCGTCGCGGTAGACCGTCCCCCACGCCCCCCACTCCTCCTCGGCCCGCTCCATCCACTTGCGCTTCTCCGGCTCGCGATTGCCGCGGGACTGCCACCACACGCACGTCTGACAGACCGACGGCGCGGTCTCGAGCGTCGCGCCGGTGAGCCCGGCGAGGCGCGACGTCATCGCTTCGCGGGCGGCGCGCCGACGCGCTCGACGACGACGTCGACCGACCCGACGCTCACGTTCGCCATGCGCTCGATGTACTCCGCGACGCGCTGCTGCACCTCGCGAGCCACGCCCTCCGCTCCGGCCCCCCACGCGAGCTCGACGTGGACGTCGATCTCGACCGTCCCGTCGGTACCGGAGATCTCGGCCGCATCGCGCGCGAGCGACGAGACTCCGTCGACCTCGAGCGCGGCATCGCCCGCGTAGCGAGCGAGAACCTCGTTCGAGATGACCGGAGCCTCCACTAGGTCGATCGTACAACCAGCTCGGTCACCTCAGGGCGCGCGAAGAGGCGGAAGGGGATGAAGGTCGTGCCGAGGCCGGCCGAGACGTGGAGCTTCATCGCGCCGTACTCGTAGACGCCCTCGATGTCGCGCGCGCGCAGATGAGCGAGCCGAAGCCTGCCTCCCGGATACGGGACGACGATCTGCCCTGCGTGGTAGTGCCCCGCGAGGATCAGGTGGAACGCCTCCGGGATGCGCCGGACGATTCCCGGGAAGTGGCAGAGGAGGAGGCGGAGATCCGCGCCCGAGTCGGCCAGCTTGTCCGGAGCCGCCGTCCGCGCCGCGTACGACTGCGCGTCGACTCCGACGATCTGGACGCGCCGCCCGCGCAGCTCGACCTCGACGGACTCGTCACCGAGGAGCGTCACGTTCTCGAGGCCCCGATCGCCTCCGGGTCGACGCGCTGCGAGAACGGGTCGCGACTGTCCGCGAAGTCGTGGTTGCCGAGCACGACGTAGCGAGGGCGGAAGATCGGCGAGCAGGCGCTCGAGCTCTCGCATCCCGGATCGCCGCGACACGAGATCGCCCGTGATGCACACGAGGTCGGGTCGGCGCTCGATCACCCATTCGACCGCTTCCCGAACCGCGCGGCGACCCCGCGACGGAACTCCGAGGTGGAAATCGGAGAGGTGCGCGATGCGCAGCCCGTCGAGCTCCGGCGGCACGCCCGGAAGCTCGACGTCGATCACGTTCCGTCGCAGCCAGCCGGCCTCGAACCACGCCCAGGCAGCCAGCCCCGCAATCGCGGCGGCGAGCAGCACGAGGAGCCAGGTCAGACGGAGAGCTTCTCGGTCACGGGCGCGACCGAGACGACGTGGCGCTTGAACTTGAGCTCGGAGCTGTCGAGCCCGGCCGCGACTCCCACGAGCTGCGAGAGGTGCAGGATCGGCATCTGGAAGTCCTTGCCCGTCTGCTTGCGGAGCTTCGACTGCCACGCGTCGAGCGAGAGGTGGCAGAGCGGGCACGGGGTGACCATCGCGTCGGCCCCGGCCTCCTTCGCCTGCTCGATCGGCTGGATGAGCTCGGCGAGCGCCACGTCCTCACGGGCCTGGATGATCGGGAACCCGCAGCACTTGATCTTCGCGGGATAGTCGATCGGCTCGCCCCCGCAGGCGGTGATGATCCGCTCGAGCGACTCGGGCTTGTCGGGATCCTCGAAGCCGAGGAGCTTCGACGGGCGCAGGATCTGGCAGCCGTAGAAGGGCGCGATCTTGAGGCCCTTCAGGCCCTTGTGCGCCGCTCCCTGGAGCAGCTCGTAGCCCTCGCCCGCCGAGATGAGCCAGAGGAAGTGCACGACGTCCACCCCGCCCGAGTACGGCGGCGCGCCGACCGAGACGAGGTTGTCGTTCACGCGAGCGAGCAGGTCGGCATCGCCCTGCAGCGCGTGGTTCGCCTGGCGGAGGTTGAGCGTGCAGACGTTGCAGATCGTCATGAGGGTGTCCGCGCCCGTCGACTCCGCGTACGCGAGGATGCGCGCGTTCAGGTGGAGGTAGTAGTCCGGCTCCGCCTCGTGGATGTCGCCGGCGCCGCAGCACGTGACCGCCTCGAGCTCGATGAGCTCGAGCCCCACCTTCGGCGCGAGCGCCTGCGTCGACGTGTCGAGCTCCTTCGCCGAGAGCGACGCGAGGCAGCCCTTGTAGTAGGCGACCGTTCTCATGTCGTTGCCCCTTCGTCGCCGATCGGCAGCGGCGCCGGGAACGAGTCGGGCCCGTAGGGATCCTTCGGGTCCTCGCCGGTCTCCTGGACGAACTCGAGGCGTGAGAGCGCGTGCTCGGACTGCACGATTCCCGCGGCGCCGTCTGCGGCCCTGCCGCCCGACGAGGTCGTACAGCGCGCGCGACTCTCCGACGTGCTTCGCGACGTGCGGCGGGAACGGGCGGCGGCACCTTGCCGTGCTTGAAGAGCCCCATCGCGAACTTGACCTCCTTGAGCGACTTCGCGACGCCCTGGGTCTTCGGCACGAGCTCGGTCTCCCGCAGCCAGCCGGTCGTCTTCGCCGAGGTGACGAACCACTTCGCGTGCTTCGCGCCCATGTCGGAGTCGATGCCCTCGCTTCATCGCCTCGGCCCCGAGCTTCGCGATCGCGTCGCGCGGGTCGACGCCCTTCGGGCAGCGCTCGTTGCAGAAGTAGCAGCGCGTGCAGTCCCAGATGCCGTGCTCCTGCGAGTAGGACTGGAGCCGCTCGACCGTCGCCTGGTCGCGCGGGTCTCCGACGAAGCGCATCCCCTTGGCGAGCGCGGCCGGCCCGAGGAAGTCGGGGTCGGCCTCCATCGAGTTGCACTCGGAGACGCAGCAGCCGCACATGATGCAGAGCGACTCCTTGTGGATCGGGTCCATCCGCTCCTGCGAGACGATGTTCTCCTTCTCGCCGGGATCGACGTAGCCGGGTTGGAGCGACGGCGTGACCGCGCGGATCTTTCCCCAGAAGGGCTCCATGTCGACGACGAGGTCCTTCACGATCGGCATGTTCCCCATCGCCGAGATCACCGGCACGTGGCCCGACTCGGCGATGTCGACCATCCGCGTCTTGCACGCGAGCACGGCGGCGCCGTCCATGCGCATCCCGCACGAGCCGCAGATCATCATCCGGCAGCTCTTGCGATACGCGAGCGTCCCGTCGTGTCGGTCCTTGACGATGTCGAGCACGTCGAGCAGCGTCGCCCAGTCCGGCGCGTCGACCTCGTACTCCTTGAGCGCGCGCTCGCCCGCGACGGCGTCGTAGCGCCAGATCTTCAGGGCCATCTTCATGCGGCTAGTACGTCCTCTCCTGCGGCTGCCACTTCGTCATCGTCACCGGCTTCCAGTCGAGCTCGGGCGCTCCATCCTTCCACGTCACCACGGTGTGCCGGAGGTAGTTCTCGTCGTCGCGGTCCGGGTAGTCGTACGGACGCGCGTGCGCGCCTCGACTCTCCTTGCGCGCGAGCCCCGAGACGACCATGCACTCGGCGAGCTCGAGCAGGAAGCCGAGCTCGAGCGCCTGCGTGAGGTCCGAGTTGAAGACGTCGCCCTTGTCCTCGACGACGACGCGCTCGAAGCGCTCCCGCAGCGACTGGACGATCGTCGCCCTGCTCGACCATCTGCTCCTCCCGGCGAAAGACGCCGAAGTTCACGTGCATCGTCTCGGCGAGCTCGTCGCGGATCTTCCACGGCCGCTCTCCGTCCGTGCGGTCGAGCAGCGTCTTCAGCTCGCGCTCGGCGTCGGCCTCGGCCGACGCGGGCACCTCGACGGTCGTGTTCGCGAGCGACCACTCGGCGGCGTGCCTCCCGACGCGCTTCCCGAACGTGATCGTCTCCATGAGCGCGTTGCCGCCGAGCCGGTTCGCGCCGTGCACCGAGACGCACGCGACCTCGCCTGCGGCGTAGAGACCCTCGAGCGAGGTGAGCCCCCAGACGTCCGTGTCGACACCGCCCATGTGGTAGTGGGCGCCGGGACGCACGGGGATCGGCTCGTAGATCGGATCGACTCCGGCGAAGGTCATCGAGAGCTCCCGCGTGCCGTGGAGCCGCTCGAGGATCTTCTCCGCGCCGAGGTGCCGGAGGTCGAGCAGGACGTTTCCGTCCAGCCCCCGCCCGG
Organism: uncultured Gaiellaceae bacterium; assembly: GCA_963744285.1. GTDB lineage: Bacteria > Actinomycetota > Thermoleophilia > Gaiellales > Gaiellaceae > GMQP-bins7. The sequence continues at coordinate 43,821 of CAVUTA010000010.1, forward strand.
CGTCGATCTCGGTCTGCTCCGCGCGGGAGATGACGTCACGCGATGCGAGCTCCATCGCGTTCGGCGCGTAGTGGACGAGGAAGCGCTCGGCCTGCGCGTTGAGGAGGTACGCGCCCTCGCCGCGGCAGCCCTCGGTGATGAGCACGCCGGTGGGCGCCAGGGTCGTCGGATGGAACTGCATCATCTCCATGTCCTTGAGCGCGACGCCTGCGCGCAGCGCCATGGTCATCCCGTCGCCGGTGCAGGCGTAGGCGTTCGTCGTTCCCGTGTACAGCCGCCCCGCACCGCCCGTCGCGAGAATCACCGTCTTCGCGCCGATCGACGTGAGGCCGCCTCGGAGGAGATCCCAGGCGATCACGCCCTGGCAGCGTCCGTCGTCGACGACGAGCTTCCAGGCGAAGTACTCCTCGTACGTCGGGATGTCGCGCTTCATGACCTGCTCGTAGAGGACGTGGATCAGGACGTGGCCCGTGATGTCGGCTGCGTAGGCGGTTCTCGGCTCGCCGGCGGCGCCGAACGGGCGCTGCGCGATGCGGCCGTCCTCCGTGCGCGAGAAGACCGCGCCCCAGTGCTCGAGCTGGTAGACGTCGTCCGGCGCCTCCCGGCAGAGGATCTCGATCGCGTCCTGGTCGCCGAGGTAGTCCGACCCCTTCACCGTGTCGAACGCGTGCTTCTCGGGATCGTCCTCGGACGCGTTCCCGAGCGCGGCGTTGATCCCGCCCTCCGCCGCGCCGGAGTGGCTGCGAACCGGGTGGATCTTGGAGACCATCGCGACGTTCGCGCCGGCGTCGAAAGCCTCGATCGCCGCGCGCATTCCCGCGCAGCCGGCACCCACGACGACGACATCGTGAACCGCGTCCACTGCGAAGGACGCTACCTGATCGATTCTGCGCGTCCTTGGTAGAACGTTCAGGCGCGAACGAAGGTGGCGCGGGCGCTCGTCGCCGCGCTCATCGGCACCGTGCAGGTCTTCTTCGCACCGCGGCAGGCGCCGCTCCACGAGCGGAGCTTCCAGCCCTTCGCCGCCGTCGCCGTCAGGCGCACGGGACTGAACGACGGGAACGCCGCGGAGCAGCGCGGCCGACACGTGATCCCCGCCCGCGAGCTCCGCACGGCTCCCTTTCCGGTGACCGCGACCGACAGCCGGAAGGACGCGGCCGCGAACACCGCGGTGACCGCGGCCCCCGGCGTGACGCTCAGAACGCAGCCCGCCGCGCCCGAGCACGCCCCGCTCCAGCGCACGAGCCTCGCGCCGGCGCTCGGGGTCGCCTGAGTGCCAGCCGCTGTCCCGCGTTCCACGTCGTCGTGCAGCTCGCGGCGCACAGCAGGCCCGGGAACGTCGGCGGACACCGAGCCGGGACCGGAGACGGTGAGGGCGAGCGGCGCCTGGCTGTCGAGGCGCACGAGCCACGCGGAGTCCTGCGTGTCGGTCCAGCCGCCCGCGTGCCCGTAGTAGTCGTCGCGGCCGGGATCCAGAAGCTTCGACGAGAGTGGCTCACCGCCGATCGACGGGAACATGAGGTCGCGCTTCGTCGTCGCAGGTGTGGCCGCTCGTCTCGCCGTCACATTCGTTCGGCGCCGCGCTCGAGACCGCACCGAACGTGTGCAGCACCTCGTGCGCGGTCACCGCCGCCGTCGAGACGCCGACGCACGCGCGGTAGTACACGACCGCCGCGCCGAAGCCGCTCGAGTCGCTTCCGCCCTGACCGCACACGTTCCCGTCGGCGGTGGGGCCGTCGTAGTAGACGACGTACTTCGTGGTCGACGAGCTCAGGCCCGCCTGGTCGAGCGCGGAGACGATCCCGGAGAAGCGCCCCTGAAGCGGCGCAAGCTGCGCGCTCGACTGCTGCGTGCGCACGGTCGTGACGTCGAGCTGCGCGCCGCACGAGAACGGCGCGACGTCGTTCCGCGGTGTCCGCGTCGGATCCTGGCCTCTCCACCAACCGTCGATCTGCTCCGCGTCCGACTGCATCACGCTCGCGAGACCCGAGAGGTTGTCGGCGCCGTCCGACGGGATCACGTACACCCAGTGGATCGGATTGCCCGCGACGCCGTTCGGCGCGCGGTCGGCCTGCGCACCCGTGCCGCACCAGGCCGTCTGCGCGACCGACCGCGCCGTCGACTGAAGCGTCGGGATGTCCTCAGCGGTGACGTTCCGAACGGTCGTCGTCCCCGTGACCGCGCTCGCACCCGTCGCAAGGACCGTCGCCGCGAGCGCGACGACGACTGCCAGGACGCGGATCACGGCGTCGTCACCGAGACACGAACGCGCCCGAGCGCACCGGCCTGCGTGACGCGGACGAAGAGCGAGCGCCGGCCGCAGATCGAGCTGTCCAGGCGCTTGACGCGCTGCCCGACCCACTGCGCGCGCTTGACGACGGTTCGCCGATCCGCGGCGACGAGCGCGACGTCGTGCGTCCCGTTGTTCGGCACCGTGGCGCTGATCCGGAAGTCGCCGTCGAGCGGCGTCGCGAGCGGTATCCACCAGACCTTTGCGGTCCTCTTGCCGAAGACCCTCGTTGCGACCCGCGTGCTCGGAGCAGTCCACGGGCGGAGCACGTCCTGCTCCGCCGCCTGCAACGCGGCCTCGTTCGGGAAGAAGCTCTGGGCGATGATCGGCCAGCGTCGCCGTCGTGATGCCCGCCTTGCGCTCGTCCATGAGCCGGTAGACCTCGGCCCACGCCTCGCCGGGATTGCGCGCATAGTTCGATCCCTGGTCGCCCGGAAAGGCCTCGCGGCGCGAGACGTTCGCACAGACGTTCGCGGCGCTCGCCCAGCGCTTGGGACCCCAGTCGATGGCCGCCCACGGAGCGTTCAGGCGGTGATTCGCGACGTGGTGGCCGTACTCGTGTCGGACGACCTCTTCCGGAGAGATGTCCGCGACGAGCTCGCCCGGCGCCACCATCTCGTCCCTGCCGTAGCAGCCGAGTGCTCGCGAGCCGCAGATCTCCTGGACCTCGCTGAACGTGACGATGTACGTCCTCAGGCGCGTGATCTCGGGCCCGTGCGTCAGGCCGGCGAGGAACTCGGCCCAGCCCTCGGGAGTCGAGGTCTCGAGCGGAAGGCTGTCGGACACGCGCACGTCGACGATCTCGCCGGTCGTCGTCGTGATCGGGCCGCCACGGAACGTGATTGCCGCCTGCGCGAGCCGGCTCGCCCGTAACGGGGTGCTCGCGTCGGCCCGAAGGCGCGCGCGTGAGACGTCGCGCGAGGACGAGGGCCTGCCCGACCGACGCCGCTGCCGCGAGCGCGCCTGCGAGCAGGACGCCCGCGAGAAGGACGGCGAGGCGCCTCGTCAGCGGGTTCGCCACCCGGCCCTTATAGCCATGCCGAGTGTGAAGCCTGGGTAAGAAACCGGCGAACGCGCCCGGTCTAGATGCGCGGGCCGGCGGCGGCGACGCCCGGGAGCGACGTCGTCGAAGCGCGTGAAGTTCTCGCGAAACATCCGCGCCAGCTCGGCTGCCTTCGCGTCGTACGCGTCCGGATCCGCCCAGGTCGAGCGCGGATCGAGGAGCGCGGAATCGACGCCGGGCACCTCGACGGGCACCTCGACGCCGAACGTCGGGTCGACGCGGGTCTCGACGCCGTCCAGGTCACCCGACAGCGCGGCGTCGAGCAACGTCCTCGTCGCGGTGATCGGCATCCGGCGGCCCTGGCCGAACGGCCCGCCCGTCCAGCCCGTGTTGACGAGCCACACCTTCACGTCGGAGTGCCGGTCGAGCTTCTCGCCGAGCATCCGTGCGTAGACGGACGGCGGCTGCGGAAGGAAGGGGGCGCCGAAGCAGGCCGAGAACGTCGGCTGCGGCTCGGTGACGCCGATCTCGGTTCCGGCGAGCTTCGCCGTGAAGCCCGAGAGGAACCAGTACATCGCCTGGTCGCGCGTCAGCCGCGCGATCGGCGGGAGGATCCCGAAGGCATCGGCGGTGAGGAAGACGACGGAGCCGGGATGGCCCGCCCGCTTCGCCGGAAGCGCGTTCGCGATCTGCTCGAGCTTGTAGGCGGCGCGCGTGTTCTCCGTCTTCGCGGCGTCGTCCAGGTCGAGGACGCCATGCTCGTCCATGACGACGTTCTCGAGCACCGTGCCGAACGCGCGCGTCGTCGCGTAGATCTGCGGCTCCGCCTCGGCCGAGAGGCGAATCACCTTCGCGTAGCAGCCTCCCTCGAAGTTGAAGACGCCGTCGTCGGACCAGCCGTGCTCGTCGTCGCCGATGAGGTGGCGCTCGGGATCGGCGGAGAGCGTCGTCTTCCCCGTGCCGGACAGCCCGAAGAACACGGCCACGCGGCCCGTCGTCGTCGAGGTTCGCCGAGCAGTGCATCGGGAAGACGCCCTCGAGCGGGAGCCGGTCGTTCATGACGGTGAAGATCGACTTCTTGATCTCGCCCGCGTAGAACGTCCCGCCGATGACGACCTCCGTGCGAGACGGGTGGAGGCAGACGAACGTCTCCGTCCGCGTGCCGTCCTCGTCCGGAACCGCCGAGACCGACGGCGCATGCAGGACGAGCGCCTGCGGCTCCATCTCGTCGAGCTCGTCGTCCGTCGGATCGATGAAGAGCGTCTTCGCGAAGAGGGCGTGCCACGGGCTCTCCGTGATGACGCGCACCGCGATGCGATGAGCAGGGTCGGCGCCGGCGAACGCGTCGATCGACGTAGACGTCTCCCTCGCTCAGGCGCGACGCGACCTTCTCGCGCAGCTGCTCGAAGTGCTCCTCGGAGATCTCCGCGTTGACGTCGCCCCACCAGATCCGTTCCTCCGAGCCTGGCTCGCGAACGACGAACTTGTCCTTCGGCGAGCGCCCCGTGTGCTCGCCGGTGTCGACGACGAGCGGGCCGCCCTCGGCGAGCCGGGCGTCGCCTCGCGCGAGCGCATGCTCGTAGAGCTGCGAGGTCGTCGGATGCCAGTAGACGTGCCCGCGCACGGCGATGCCGTGCTGCGCGAGCTCGTCCCGATCGGGAACGATCGCGATCACAGCGCCCCATCGTACGCCACTCTCGTCCGCAGGTGACCCGAGAATGCGCGCCATGGTCGGCGCAGCCTCGCCTCGTCCTGCTCGCCTCCGTCGTGCTGCTCGCCCTCGTCGTGGCGCCGGGTGCAGGCGCCGACCTCGCCGACGAGCAGGCGCTCGCCGAGAAGTACGCGCCGATCGTCCGGATCGTCGAGCAGCAGGACGTCTGCAGCTACGGCGAGCCGTTCATCCCCACCGACATCGACCTCCTGCTCGGCGAGGAGACCGTCGCGCTGCGCGGCCCGTGGAACGTCACCGACCTCGTGGAGATCGGCTCCGGCCGCGGACGACCTCGTCGACAGCGTTCGAGTACCACCTCGACTTCCCCGGCAATGCGCTCGACCCGGGCTGCGACTACAACCGCTGGGCGCAGCGCCTGACGCGAGGGCAGCGAGCCCGTCGTCTACGCGCACGTCGTCGGCGAGGACGGGTCCCCGGAAAGCTCGCCCTCCAGTACTGGTTCTTCTACCCGTTCAACGACTTCAACAACACGCACGAGGGCGACTGGGAGATGATCCAGCTCGTCTTCGACGCGCCCGACGCGCGCGCCGCGCTCGGCGTCGATCCGGTCGAGGTCGGTTACAGCTCGCACGAGGGAGCGGAGCGCGCCGCGTGGGACGACGAGAAGCTCGAGCTCGTCGGGCGCGTCCCGTCGTCTATCCGGCCGCCGGCTCCCACGCCAACAAGTACTCGGACGCGCTCTGGCTCGGGCAGCTCGGCCGAGGCCGGAGTCGGCTGCGACGACACGCGCGGCCCGCACCGCGAGCTCTCCCCGCGGGTCGTCACGATCCCGAGCGACCGCGGAGGCGGCGAAGGCCGCGTTTCCCTGGATCGCTTTCGAGGGGCGCTGGGGCGAGCTCCAGAAGGCGTTCTTCAACGGGCCGACCGGCCCGAACCAGAAGACGCAGTGGACGAAGCCGATCACCTGGTCCGAGGACTGGCGCGACGTGAGCTACGCGGTGCCGACGGGCGGGGCTTTCGGTACCGGGACGACCGACTTCTTCTGCTCCGCGGTCGCGAAGGGCTCGAGGGCGCTCGCGCAGCTCCTCAGCAACCCGCTTCCGCTCCTCATCGCCCTCGCCGCGGTCCTCGGCCTCGTGATCTTCGCGGCCGTCCGTGCGACCTGGACTCCCGTCGCGCCGCTGCGGATCGCGCGCCGGCGGTCGTGGGGCCAGATCATCTCTGCCTCGGCGAGGATGTACGTCAAGCGACCCTGGCCTCTTCCTCGGGCTGGGCGTGCTCCTCGTTCCCATCGCGGTCGCCATCACCTTCGTGCAGTGGCTGCTGCTCGGCGCGCTCGACCTCATCGGGAGCGTGTCGGGTGAAGCGGCCGGCGCGTGGGCGTTCCTCGCCGTGATCGTCGGCACGACGTTCGCGCTGCTTGGGACTCGGTCTCGTCATGGCCGCGGCGGCGTGCGCGCTCGTCGAGATCGACGCCGACCGGCCCGTGTCCGCCTGGAGCGCCTATCGGCTCGCGCTCCGCCGCATCCGGCCGCTTCTCGGCGCGATCGCACTCTTCGTCGTCGTCTGGGTCGTGTTGACGAGCACCGTATTCCTCATCCCGGTCGCGATCTGGCTCGCGATCCGCTGGTGCCTCGTCGCACCGGTGGTCGAGCTCGAGGATCGTCGCCCGTTCCCCTCACTGCGAAGGAGCGCCGAGCTGGTTCGGGGCCGCTGGATCCGCGTCGGCTCGCTCGTCGGCGTCAGCGCGGCCGTCGCGCTCATCGCCGGCCCTCTGCTCGGCGCGATCCTGATCTTCGTGACCGAGGCGCCACTCGCGCTCCTCAACGTCTTCGCCGGCGTCGTCTATGCGCTCGCGATGCCGTTCGTCGCCCTCGTGACGTCGTACGTCTACTTCGACTCCAGGGCTCGCCTCGAGCTCGAGCCCTTCGAGCGAGTCTCCGAGCTTCCGGCCGAGATCGAGCTCGCGCGCTAGACGACCTCTGGCTCGAGCGGCCGATCGCCGGCGACGAGCTCGGCGAAGCGCCCGCCGCGTGCGAGCAGCTCGTCGTACGTCCCGACCTCGACGACGCGGCCCCGGTCGAGGACGACGATCTGGTCCGCGTCACGCACGGTCGAGAGCCGGTGCGCGATCGCGATCGTCGTCCGCCCCTCCGAGAGCCGCTCGAGCGCCTCCTGCACGAGCCGCTCGGTCTGCGTGTCGAGCGAGGACGTCGCCTCGTCGAGAACGAGCACGGGCGGGTTGCGGAGAACCGTGCGCGCGATCGCCATCCGCTGCTTCTCGCCACCGGAGAAGCGGTAGCCGCGCTCGCCGACCATCGTGTCGTACCCGTCGGGGAGCGTCGCGATCAGCTCGTGGATCTGCGCCGCGCGCGCAGCCTCCTCGACCTCCTCGTCGGACGCGCTCGGGCGCGCGAAGCGCAGGTTCTCGCGGACGGACGCATGGAAGAGGTACGTCTCCTGCGAGACGACGCCCACGGTGTCCGCGAGCGACTCGAACGTGAGGTCGCGCACGTCGACGCCGTCGATCGCGACGGAGCCCTCGGTCGCGTCGTAGAGCCGCGCGACGAGGTACGCGCAGGTCGTCTTGCCCGAGCCCGTCTCGCCGACGAGCGCGGTCTTCGTCCCGGGCGGCACCGTGAACGAGACGTCCTGGAGCGTCCAGGCCGCGTCGTCGTAGCGGAACCAGACGGAGTCGAGCGCGACCTCGCCACGCGGCTCCGCCAGCCGCTCGGCGCCCTCGACGATGTCGACCTCGTGGTCGAGGTACTCGAAGATGCGGTCGAACAGCGCGAGTGACGACTGCACCTCGATCTGCACGCCGAGCAGGCTCCCGATCGGGAAGAAGAGCCGTGTCTGCAGGGTCGTGAACGCGACGAGCGTCCCGATCGTGATCGCCTCCGAGCCCCGCGCGCTCGAGAAGCCCGCGAACCAGTAGACGAGCGCGGGCATGATCGCGAAGGTCATCTGGATCGAGGCCATCATCCAGCGGCCCGTCATCCGGCTTCGCACCTCGAGGTCGGCAAGCCGCTTCGACTCGCCGGAGAAGCGCTCCGCGAGATCGTCCGTCCGCCCCATCGTCTTGCCGAGCAGGATCCCGGAGACGGAGAGCGACTCCTGCACGATCGAGGAGACGTCGGCGAGCGACGCCTGACGCTCCGCCGTCACCTTCTTGCGCTGCGCGCCGACGCGCTTCGTGAGCCAGACGAACAGCGGGAGCAGCGCGAGCGCGAAGGCGGCCAGGCGCCAGTCGAGGAGCAGCATCGCCACGATCGTCGCGAGCACCGTCGTGACGTTCGAGAGCACCGACGTGGCGGTCGACGTGACGACGTTCTCGATGCCGCCGATGTCGTTGGCGATGCGGCTCTGCACCTCACCCGTGCGCGTGCGCGTGAAGAACGCGAGCGAGAGACGCTGGAGGTGGCGGTAGACCTTCGTGCGCAGGTCGTGCATGACGCTCTGGCCGACCTGGTTCGACAGCAGCGTCTGCCAGACGCCGATGACGCCGGTCACGATCGCGATCGCGATCATGCCCGCGACGAGCCACGTGAGCAGGCGCGTGTCCTCGTCCGGGATCGCGACGTCGAGCACCTCGCGCAGCAGGAACGACGGAATGACCCCGAGCGCCGCCGAGAAGACGATGAGCGCGCAGACCGCGCCGAGCCGCGCCCGGTACGGGCGGAAGAGCGGGAAGATCCGGCGCAGGTTCGCCTTCCGGACGGCAGGGTCGGACGGCCGCTGCGGCGGGTCGTCGGACGTGAAGGAGTCGAATCGGCGTCCTGGCACGGCCTAAGCCTGCCTGCCGGCAGGCGACCGGCGCCGCACGGCGAACGCGGAGTGCATGGACACGACGGCTGCGATCGACCGCTTTCTCCAGCACGGAGGCCTCTCGGAGGCGACGCAGCGCGCGTACGGCTCCGACCTCCGCTCGTTCGCAGAGTGGCTCGAGCGGCGCGGAGCCGGCCTGCAGGACGTCGACGCCCGCGCCCTCTCCGACTGGGTCGGCGACCTCGGGAGCGGCCGGAGACCGCCTGGCCCCGGCGTCGATCGCGCGCCGCCTCGCAGCGGTTCGCTCCTGCCTTCGCTACACATTCGGTCCTGCGGCGGTGCCCGACGCATCCCTCTCACCGAGTCGCTCGCGTCGGCTCCCCGATGCGCCGAAGCCGGCCGAGATCGAGGCGATTCTCGAGGTCGTCGAAGGCGACTCGCCGCTCGCGCTCCGCAACCGTGCGCTCCTCGAGCTCCTCTACTCCGCCGGGCTGCGAAGTGCCGAGGCGGTCTCGCTCGACCTCGGAGACGTCGACTTCGACCGCGAGCTCGTCCACGTGCGAGGAAAGGGCGGCAAGGAACGCGTCGTCCCGCTGGGCGAGGAGGCCGCGCTGCACGTCGCGCGCTACCTCCAGACCGGCAGGCCCGCCCTCGCCGTCGGAGCGAACGACGCCGTCTTCCTCTCGGTCCGGGGACGCCGCCTCGACACGAGCACCGTCCGCCGCCTCCTCCGTCACCCCCACCGCCTGAGGCACTCGTTCGCGACGCATCTCCTCGAGGGTGGCGCCGACCTCCGCGTCATCCAGGAGCTCCTCGGGCACGCGTCGCTCTCGACGACCCAGATCTACAGCCACGTCGACGCGCGCCGCCTGCGGCGCGTCTACGACCGGTCGCATCCGCGTTCGTAGCTACGAACGGCAGGGCGTCGAGGCGCTCATGAGCGACCGCTGGAGCTCGTTCATGCTCGCCTCGTGCGCGACGTGCTTCGGGTTGGCCGGATCGAAGCTCGGAAGGCCCGCTCCCTCCCAGAGGACATCCGGCGTCACGCCCGGCCCTGACACGGCCAGCCGGTAGCGCGCTCCGTTCCCCGCCGGACGCCGCTCGCCCGTGTGGCTCGTGTGCGGGACGAAGCCGTAACAGAAGGTTCCGTCCGGCCTGCGAGCGACGAATCCGTTCTCGCGACGCCAGCCTGCTCCGTACGCCGAGTCCAGCGTGTCGAGGTAGAGGACGCGGCCGTACCGATCGAGCGGGTCTCCCGTCGGAGTCGTCGAGAAGCCGTGGACGGGGAGCCCGCGGTAGGTCAACCGGCCGAAGAGGTGGTGCCAGCGGCCGCCGTAGCTCCAGTCGAGCCACGCCTCGAGCTTCGCGACCGGGCCACGCCAGTGGGAGAGACGGAGCTCCCACGCCCCGTGGCCTGCCTTCCACGGCGGAAGGCCGAAGTTCGCCTGGTGGCGCCGCCAGCGCTGCACCGCCCAGTGCGATCCGTCGCGCGCGGTACACGCCGTGACGAGGAACGGCAGCGCGGGACCGCGATATCTGCCACAGGCGTTGCGAAAGCCCTTCCAGACGGGACGCCCGAACGTGCCCCAGCCGCCGGAGTAGTCGACACGGAACTCCGTCTGCTCGACCACCTGCGTGGGCTGCCGCGCGTTCGTCGCTCCCCAGGCGAGCACGCGCTGGAGTCGCCCCTGGCCGTGGTACGTGAGCAGCGCCTTGCCGTCGGCAGAGACGGCGAGACGCTCCGTCGACGTGTTCCGCGCGATGAGCTGCGACCCGGTCGCAACGCCTGGCGCCACTGCGGACGCGACGACGAGCGCCGCGAGCGCGAGCGCGGCGCGCAGGAGCCGGCCCGTGCCCGCCGAATCCCGTCGGTCCCGGTGAGTGCCTCCGACCCCGACCTCGAGCGCTTCCTGCTCACTCTCCAGGCCAGGCGCTCGCCGCGTACCGTCGACGCGTATCGTCGCGACCTGAGAGCGCTCGGCGGCTTCCGCGGGGGAGCCGTCGCCGACACGACCGTCGAGGAGCTCGAGGCCTGGCTGGCCGCGATGCGTGCCGACGGGCTTGCCTCGTCGACGATCGCGCGGCGTGTGTCGGCTGTGCGTACGTACTTTCGCCACCTCGTCCTTATCGGCGCGAGAGCGGAGAACCCCGCTGCCTCGGTTCAGCTACCGCGCCGGGCTCGCACGTTACCGCGTGCGCTCTCTCCTGCCGAGACCGAGCGGCTCATCGACGCCGCGATCGGGACGACGCCGCGCGCGCTCCGTGATCGCGCGCTCGTGGAGCTGCTCTACGGCGCGGGGCTGCGCGTCTCCGAGGCGACCGGCCTCGAGAAGGGCAGCGTCGCGATCGAGGAGCGTGTCGTCCGCGTGGTCGGAAAGGGCGGCAAGGAGCGCCTCGTGCCGCTCGGTCGACCGGCCGCCGAAGCCGTTCGCCGCTACCTCGCGCTCGGCCGCCCGCATCTCGACCGGCGGTACCGCCCGGAGCTCTTCCTGAACGCGCGCGGCGGCGCGCTCACCCGCGCCGGCGCCTTCCTCATCCTGCGCAAGCTGGCCGACCGCGCCGGGCTCGAGCCGGGTCGCGTCCATCCCCACCTCCTCCGCCACTCGTTCGCGACGCATCTCCTCGAAGGCGGCGCCGACCTACGCTCGGTGCAGGAGATGCTCGGGCACGCCGACCTCGGGACGACGGAGCGCTACACGCACGTCTCCGACCGCCGGCGCCGCGACGTGTACTTCCAGGCACACCCGCACGCGCGGCGCCGGGACCAGCCGCGCGACGAGTCGTCCGCCTAGCCGTCGTCCAGGCGTCCGCGGCGAGCTCGACGACCTCGACGACGCGTCCTCGTCCGCGTCGACGAGCGTCACGTGGCCGAGCTTGCGGCCCGGACGCGGCGTCTTCCCGTACAGGTGGACGTGCGCGCCGGGGACGCCGAGCAGGCGTTCGAGAGGCGGAGCCTCACCGACGAGGTTGACCATGACCGACTCGCCGAGCGCCTCCGTCGAGCCGAGCGGGAGGCCGAGAACGGCGCGAACGTGGTTCTCGAACTGGCTCGTCACCGCGCCGTCGATCGTCCAGTGGCCCGTGTTGTGGACGCGCGGCGCGAACTCGTTCGCGAGCAGCTTCCCCTCGACCTCGAACAGCTCGACGGCGAGCACGCCGACGTAGCCGAGCGCGTCGAGGAGCTTCGTCGCGATCTCCTCGGCCTCGTCTTGCGGCGCGCTCGCGCGCAGGAGCGCGCGAGACCGCCAGGATCCCGCCTCGGTGCTCGTTCTCGGCGAGCGGGTAGAAGGCCGTCTGCGCCGTCGCGCCCGCGCGCCGCGACGATCGACAGCTCGCGATCGAACGGAACGACCTCCTCCGCGAGCTCGTCGTCGCTCGAGCACGACGAGCGACTCGACGACGCGCTGGCCCTTGCCGTCGTAGCCGAGCCGCCGGGACTTCACGAGCGCCGGCAGGCCGCTGTCCTCGAGCGAGCCGTACCGCGCGGTCGGGATGCCGAGACTGCGGAAGAGCTCCTTCTCGACGAGGCGATCCTGCCCCTGCTCGAGCGCGCGGGCGTCGGGTACCGCCCCAACCCGACGCGCAGCCTCGACCGGGACGTTCTCGAACTCGTACGTCACGGCGTCGGCGCCGTCGGCGAGGCGGTCGAGGAGATCCGCATCGTCGTACGGCCCGACCAGCAGCTCGCCCACGTCCCCCGCGCACGCGTCGGGCGACGGGTCGAGGAAGCGGAAGCGCACGTCGAGCGGTGCTCCGGCGAGCGCCAGCATGCGCCCGAGCTGACCGCCCCCGATGCAGCCGACGAGCGTCATGCCGTCACGCCGACGGGATCGGGCGCGGCGAGCACGGACTCGGTCTGGCTCGCGCCGATATGCCGCCAGCCGCTCCCGCACGCCCTCGTCCCCGCGCGCGACGATCGCGGCCGCGAGCAGCGCCGCGTTGACGGCTCCGGCGCGACCGATCGCGAGCGTCCCGACGGGCACTCCCGCGGGCATCTGCGCGATCGAGAGCAGCGAGTCGAGCCCCTGCAGCGTCTTCGACTCGACAGGGACGCCGAGCACCGGAAGGAGCGTCTTCGACGAGGTCATGCCGGGCAGGTGCGCGGCCCCGCCCGCGCCCGCGATGATCACCTGCAGGCCGCGCGACTCGGCCGCTTCGGCGTACGCGAAGAGCTTGTCCGGCGTGCGGTGCGCGGACACGACCTCTGTCTCGTACGGGACGCCGAGCTCGTCGAGCGTCTCGGCCGCATGGCGCATCGTCTCCCAGTCGGAGCGGGAGCCCATGATGATCCCGACGAGCGGCGCCTCGCTCACGGGCATGCAGCCTACTTCGCTCGCGACTTCTTCACGAGCAGCGCGGACACCGAGCGCGCCGTCTTGCGCAGCTCCGCGTCCTCCTCGTCCGAGCCCGCGATGCCGTCGAGCAGCTGGATGGTGTCGCGCTGGGCCGTGCCGTTCCGCAGGCAGACGACCGCGAGGCGCCTCACCGCCACGTTCGGATCGCGCGCGGCGAGGTCGTGGAGCAGCGGACGGAACGCGTTGACGTCCCCGGGATGGCTTCGCGAGAGGCCCTCGAGCGCGATGAGCGCCGAGCCGCGCGCCGCCGGGCTGTCGTCCTCGAGCCCCCTGCGCAGGAGCTCGAGCTTCTGCCGGAACCGGAACTGCGCGATCGCGCGGTAGGCCTGGGCGCGGTTGCGGTAGTCCGCGTCGCGCGCCGCCGCCTCGATCTCCTCGTCCCACTGCGAGCGGAGCTGCGCGAGCGCGCGCTCGTCGCCGGCCTGCGCGAGTGCGTCCGCCTCGGCAGCCGCCTCGGCGAGCGTCACGCCGGCTGGAGTGAGCGCGGGCCGGGGCCGACGTACCGCGCAGACGGCCGGAACAGCCGACCGGTTCGCTTCTGCTCGAGGATGTGCGCCGACCAGCCGGCGACGCGCGAGCAGGCGAACATCGCCGGCGCCAGCGGCGGCGGGATGTCCGCGACGTCGAGGACGAGCGCCGAGTAGTACTCGACGTTCGTCTTCAGCGGCCGCTCCGGATGGCGACGCTCGAGCTCTGCGAGCGCCGCCTCCTCGAGCCGCTCGGCGACCTCGATCTGCGGCGAGCCGAGCTCCCGCGCAGTGCGCTTGAGGATGCCGAGCGCGGATCCTCGGCGCGGTAGACGCGGTGGCCGAAACCCATGATGCGCTTGCCGCGCGTCGAGCGCGTCGCTGACCCACTTCTCCGGGATCGCCCATTGCCGCGACCTCTTCGAGCATCGGCTTCACGTACGCGGGCGCACCGCCGTGGAGCGGCCCGGAGAGCGCGCCGACCGCGGAGGACAGCGCGGCGCCGCAGTCCGCGCCCGTCGAGGCGGTCACGCGGGCGGTGAACGTCGACGCGTTCAGGCCGTGCTCGGCCGTACAGATCCAGTACGTGTCGATCGCCTGCACGTGTCGCGGGTCGGCCTCGCCGCGCCACTGCAGGAGGAACCTCTCGGCCGCGGTGCTGCCGCGTCGCGACGACGTCGTCGGCGATCGCGATCGCTCGCGCCGTCGGCGAGGCGAGCCGAGCGCGCGACGATCCCCATCATCTGCGAGGACAGCCGGCCGAGATCCTCTCGCGCCTGCTCGTCCGAGATCTCGTTGAGCTTGCCCAGCCCCCACGTGCCCGCGAGGCGCGCGGTCTCGGCCTGCAGATCGGCCGGTGCGTTGCCGGTGAGGCCGGCCGGCTCGTATGGCTCGGGCTCTGGCATGACCGAGTCGAGGTCGTCGTCGACGAGCAGCCCCCAGACCTGCTCGTACGGGTACGCGGCCGACGAGCTCCTCGATGTCGACGCCCCGATAGCGGAGGACGCCGCCTTCGCGGTCGGGCTCGGCGATCTCGGTCTCGACCGCGACGACGCCTTCGAGCCCTGGCTTGAAGTCCGCGACTTCGCTCATTCCGGCGAGAGGACGCTACCTGACACGGGATTCGCGCAGGATGCACTGCCAGCGATACGATCTGCGCCGCGCCGATGGCCCATCGCGTCACCCTCATTCCCGGAGACGGGACCGGGCCGGAGCTCACCGAAGCGACGCGTCGCGTCCTCGAGGCGACCGGGGTCGAGCTCGAATGGGACGTGCACCAGGCCGGCGTGGACGTGATGGAAGAGGCGGGCACACCCCTACCCGAGGAGACGCTCGCGTCGGTGAAGGCGAACGGCGTGGCCCTGAAGGGGCCGATCACCACGCCGATCGGCACCGGCTTCCGCTCGGTCAACGTCGCGCTGCGCCACGAGCTCGGGTTGTATGCCTGCCTGCGCCCGTGCAAGTCGTACGAAGGGGTGCGCTCGCGGTACGAGGATGTCGACCTCGTCATCGTGCGCGAGAACACGGAGGACCTCTACGCGGGCATCGAGTACGAAGCCGGCACCGACGCCGCGGCGCACGTGATCGAGACCCTGAACGCCCTGCAGCCGAAGCAGATCGCCGCCGGCTCGGGCATCTCCGTGAAGCCCATCAGCGCCGCCGCGTCGGAGCGGATCATCCGTTTCGCGTTCGAGTACGCGCGCGCGCACGGGCGTCGTCAGGTCGCCGGCGTGACGAAGGCGAACATCATGAAGTTCACGGACGGGCTCTTTCTCTCCGTCTTCCGCGAGGTCGCGGCCGACTATCCGGACGTCGCGTCGCGCGAGGTGCTCGTCGACGCGCTCACGATGCAGCTCGTCCAGCGGCCCGAGGAGTTCGACGTCCTCGTGCTGCCGAACCTCTACGGCGACATCATCAGCGACCTCACCGCCGGGCCTCGTCGGCGGCCTCGGGGTCGCGCCGGGCGCGAACATCGGCGAGCACGCTGCCGTCTTCGAGGCGACCCATGGATCGGCGCCGAAGTACAAGGGGCAGAACAAGGTGAACCCGACGGCGATGATCCTCTCCGGGAAGCTCATGCTCGACCACCTCGGCGAGCGCGACGCCGCCGCGCGCCTCGAAAGCGCCGTCGCCGCCGTCATCGCCGCGGGCGAGCGCGTGACCTACGACCTCAAGCCGACGCGCGACGATCCGAGCGCCGTCGGGACGTCCGAGTACGCGGACGCCATCATCGAAAGGCTGGGGAGCTAGATGCGAAAGAAGATCACCGTCGTCGGCGCCGGGAACGTCGGCGCGACCTGCGCCCAGGAGCTGGCGCGTCGCGACTACGCGGACGTCGTCCTCGTCGACATCATCCCGAACTTCCCGCAGGGGAAGGCGCTCGACGTCAACCAGGCAGCCGCCGTCCTCGGCTACGAGCCGACGATGGTCGGGCTCGAACGGGTACGAGGAGACCGCGGGCTCCGACGTCGTCGTGATCACGGCCGGCAGGCCGCGCTCGCCGGGGATGAGCCGGGACGACCTCGTCGCGACGAACGAGGCGATCGTCTCGGCGGTGACGAAGGAGGCGATCAAGCACTCGCCGGACGCGATCCTCGTCGTCGTCTCGAACCCGCTCGACGCGATGTGCCATGTCGCGAAGGCGACCTCCCGCTTCAAGAAGCACCGCGTCGTCGGCATGGCGGGAATCCTCGACACCGCGCGCTTCTCGACCTTCATCGCCCAGGAGCTCGACGTCTCCGTGAAAGACGTGACTGCGGTCGTCCTCGGCGGCCACGGCGACCAGATGGTTCCGGTCGTCTCGGCGACGAACGTCGGTGGAGTCCCGCTTCCCGAGCTGCTGCCGAAGGGGCGCATCTCGAAGCTCGTCGAGCGGACGAAGGTCGGCGGCGGCGAGCTCGTCGGGCTGCTCGGCACCTCGGCCTGGTACGCGCCGGGCGCCGCCGCGGCGCAGATGGTCGACTCGATCTGCCTCGACGAGAAGCGCATCCTCCCGTGCACCGCGTACCTCGAGGGCGAGTACGGCATCAGCGGGCTCTACATGGGCGTCCCGGTGAAGCTCGGCGCGGCGGGCGTCGAGGAGATCGTGAAGCTGCGCCTGACGGCGGACGAGAAGAAGATGCTGCGCGCGTCGGCCGCCGCGGTGCGCGAGGTCGTCGGCGTCCTGAAGAGGAAGTAGATGGATCTCGGGCTCACCGGCCGGACCGCCATCGTCTGCGGCGCGTCCTCCGGCATCGGACTCGGCATCGCCGAGTCGCTCGCGGGCGAGGGCGCGAACGTCGTCATGTTCGCGCGGCGCCAGGAGCTCCTCGAGCGCGAGGCGGAGCGGATCGGCGGCCTCGCCGTCGCCGGTGACGTCACGAGCGCGGAGGACCTCGAGCGCCTCGTGCAGACGGCTGTGGACACGTACGGCGGCAGTCGACATCCTCGTGAACAACTCCGGCGGGCCGCCCCGAGCGACCGCCGTCGGAGCTCGACGCCTCCCAGGTGGAGACCGCCGTCCAGCTGCTGCTCGTCTCGATCGTGCGGCTGACCGGGCTCTGCCTGCCCCACCTCGAGCGCAGCGCCGCGGGCCGCATCGTCACCGTGACCTCGTCGACGGTGCGCGAGCCGATCGACAACCTCGCGCTCTCCAACGTCGTGCGGCCGGGAGTCGTCGGGTGGGCGAAGTCGCTCGCACGAGAGCTCGGCCCGAAGGGCATCACGGTGAACTGCGTCGCTCCGGGGCGGATCGACACGGACCGGATCCGCGAGGTCTATCCGGACGGCCCGACCGAGGACGACCTCGCGACCATCCCGCTCGGTCGGCTCGGCACGACGCGAGAGATCGGCGACGTCGTCGCGTTCCTCTGCTCGGAGCGCGCCTCGTACGTGAGCGGCACCGTCGTGCTCGTCGACGGCGCGCTGACTCGCGGCCTGTGGTAGGCGCAACGTGAAGCGCTTCGCCGGCGCGGCGGTCGTGCTGGGCCTGCTCGGCCTCGTCGCTGCGTTCGTGCTCTGGTGGCTTCCAGCCGACGACTTCCTCTTCGTCCCCGATCGCGCCAAGCCGCTCGCCGACAAGGTCGAGGTCGAAGGCGGCGAAGCGAATGCGGAGGGCGACGTCTACTACGTCGACCTCTTCGTGCGTCGGATCCGCCTGCTCGAGCAGCTCTTGCCGTTCACGCGGCCGGAAGGCTCGACCCTCGTCTCCGAGGAGGTTCTCGCTCCGACCGGTGAGTCCGACGCGGAGCGCAACCGGCAGAACGCTGCGGACATGGTGCGGTCGGAGGAGACCGCCGCCGTCGTCGCGCTGCGCGCGCTCGGCTACGACGTCGTTGCAACGCCGCGCGGCGTTCTCGTCACCGCGGTGTCGCCCGACGTGCCGGCGGCGGCCACCCTCGACCCCGGCGACGTGATCGTCGCCGTCGACGGAACACCGGTCAGGACGCCCGCAGAGCTCCGCGCCCAGATCGGCCGCCGGAAGCCCGGCGACGACGTCCGCCTGACACTCCGGAGGGGCGAGAAGGCCGTCGAGGTGACCGTGCGGACGATCGCCAGCCCCGAGGACCCGTCGAAGGCCATCGTCGGGATCCTCGTCGACCAGGACGCGAGGATCGAGCTGCCGTTCGACGTCGACATCGACCTCGGCCGCGTCGGCGGCCCGTCGGCCGGTCTTCCCTTCGCGCTCGAGATCGCGAGGCAGCTGGGTCGCGACGTGACGCGCGGCTGCCGCATCGCAGCCACCGGAGCGCTCGCCCTCGACGGGACCGTCATCCCGATCGGCGGCGTGAAGCAGAAGACCATCGGCGCGCGCCGGGCGGATGTGGATTACTTCCTCGTCCCCGCAGGCGAGAACGCGGAGGATGCAGAGGAAAACGCCGGTGGCCTCGAGGTCATCCCTGTCGAGAGTTTTCAACAGGCGTTGCGGACACTGGCAACGGACGACATAAAGTGCTGATTTTGCAGGCACTTCGTCGCTGCTGACAACAGGCGCAAATTGCGGCGAATTCCTCCCGGCGGGGGTTGTCGGGCCCGGACCTGCCCGACAGAATGCTGGCTGGTCGTGAGGGGCGACCACATGACAAATGGCGGCAAAGAAACGAACCGATCTCACCTGCGATGACTGCTACTTCCGACGCGAAGGGCTCTGCGCTCTCGCCGGAAACGTCCCCTGTCCGACCTTCCGCACGGCGACCGGCGGGTCGCTGACGCCACCGCTTCAGCCACGCCTCGTGCCGCGTTCGCTCGAGCCGGCCACGGTCGGACGCGCCGCGTAGGATCTCGCACCGTGAGCACGCAGGGCCCGACCCCGGCTACGCCCGAGAAGGACAGGCCCTGGAAGCTCATCCTCTTCGCGGCGCTCGCCGTCTACGCGATCCTGATCGTTCTCTTGAACCGCAACCAGGTCGAGGTCAGCTTCGTGTTCTTCTCGGCGCGCATCTCGCTGCTCGTGCTGATCCTTCTCTGCGTCGGAATCGGATTCGCCGCCGGCTACCTCTTCGACGGGATCCGCGCGCGGCGCGACAGCTCAGCGTAGGGACGCCAGCAGCTCGATCCCCTCGGCGATTCGGTCCGGCGGCTCGTAGCTGAACGCGAGGCGCGCCGCGCTTCCGCCGAGACCCGATCCGCGCGGGAAGAAGGCTGCGCCCGGGACGAACGCAACGCCGGCCTCCTCGGCACGGGTCGCCAGCTCGCTCGTGTCGGTGCCGTCGAGGTCGAGCCATACGAAGTAGCCGCCGTCGGGCGTGCTCCAGCTCGCGTCGCGCGGGAAGTGACGCGCGAGCGCCTCGAGCATCGCGTCGCGGCGCGTCCGCAGCTCCCCTTGCACGCGTTCGAGGTTCGGCTCGAAGCGTCCGCGGCGGATGAACTCCCACACGATGGCCTCGGGAAGGAACGGCGGCGAGATGTAGGTCGAGACGGCACGCTCTTCGAAGTCCGCCGCCTCGGCGCTGCGGCAGGACGAAGTACCCGGTCCGCACGCCCGGCGCGACGGTCTTCGAGAACGACGACGTGTACGTCACGAGGGTGCCTCCCTCGAGCTCGAGCAGGCTCGGCGGCGCAACGCCCTCGAAGCGCACGAGCCCGTAGGGATCGTCCTCGAGCACGGCCAGCTCGTGCTCCCGCGCGATCTCGACCAGCCGCGACGCGTCGCTCGTTCGAGAGGGTTCGACCGCTGGGATTCTGGAAGGTCGGAATCGTGTACAGGAAGGACGGCGGATCGGTGCGCGCGCGAAGCTCGGCGTCCAGCGCGCCGGGGTCGAGGCCCTCGTCGTCCATCGGCAGGGCCACGATCTCGACCCCTTCGCGCGCGAGCACCTTGAGCGGGCGGTCGTAGCTCGGTGCCTCGACGAGGACGCGCCCGGGTCGACGCGCGAGCTGCTCGGCGGCGTAGAAGACGAATCCCTGCAGGCCCCCGACGGTGAGGACGACGCGCTCGGGGGCGACACCGTGACGCTCCGCAACCCACTCCCGTAGCGGGGCGTAGCCACTGCCGGGGCCGTATGCGAACACCCTGGCTCCGTCCCGGCGCGCGACGTCGTGCGCGCAGTCGGCGAGCTCGTCGGCGGGAATCAGGTCGGGCGCGGGCGCACCTCGCGCGAACGAGATCGGCGTCGCGGGCATGAGCCCGAGCGTAGTGGAACGCAGCTGACATGCGACCGCGAAGCGGGCGCCTTCAGGGATCCTCGCAACTGCTACGCGAAGAAGGTGTCGTCGTCGGCGTACGGCGGCACGCAGCAGCAGAGGATGCGGACGCCGTCCTCGCCGGCGGTGAGCTCGTGCCACGCCTGCGGCGGAATGAGCACGGCGTCGCCCGGGCCAACCTGCCGCCGCTCGCCGTCGACCTCGAGCTCTCCACCGCCTTCGAGGATCAGATAGATCTCCTCGCTGCGTGCGTGGTAGTGGCGCTGCGTGGCCGCGCCCGCGTCGAGCGACGCTTCGGCGAGGCTCTGGAGACCCGTGTGGAAGTACTCGCGGATCGTCGAGCCGTCCTTGGTCACGAACGGCGTCGCGTCATGCTCGCGGTTCCGGAGCTCCACCCGATCGACTGTATCGGGCAACGCGTGCGCGCACGCGGCCACGGCCTCGTCCCTCGCCCCGGCCGACCTACGACCCCCAACGTCCCCCAGGGGATCCCCGAGATCCCTGCGGTCAGCGTAGCTCGGGGTCACTCACGGATGGGTCACGACTTCGTGCCGAGTCAGTGCCGACGCGATATGCGCGCTCGCTGAAGGCCCGCACGACCTACGGCGCCTACCGCCCGGCGATCTCGGCAACGAGCGCGGCGGTCTCCGTCGGCGTCGTGCCGACGCGGATGCCGCGCGCCTCGAGCGCGTCCTTCTTGGCCTGCGCAGTTCCCGCCGACCCGGAGATGATCGCGCCGGCGTGCCCCATGGTCTTGCCGGGCGGCGCCGTGAAGCCGGCGATGTACGCGACGACCGGCTTCGTCATCTCCGCCTCGATGAACGCGGCGGCCTTCTCCTCCTCGTCGCCGCCGATCTCGCCCACCATGACCACCTGCTCGGTCTGCGAGTCGGCCTCGAACAGCGCGAGCATCTCGAGGAACGACGAGCCGACGATCGGATCGCCGCCGATCCCGACGATCGTGGAGTTCCCGAGCCCGAGCTGCGTGAGCTCGTGCCCGATCTGGTAGGTCAGCGTCCCCGAGCGCGACACGAGCCCTACCGAGCCCTCGCGGAAGATCTCGGCCGGAATGATCCCGACGTTGGCCTTCCCCGGCGACAGCGCTCCGGGACAGTTCGGCCCGATCAGGCGCACGTCGCGGCCCTGGATGA
This sequence comes from uncultured Gaiellaceae bacterium, assembly GCA_963744285.1. Lineage (GTDB taxonomy): Bacteria > Actinomycetota > Thermoleophilia > Gaiellales > Gaiellaceae > GMQP-bins7. The sequence continues at coordinate 65,148 of CAVUTA010000010.1, forward strand.
ACGCGTGGAGGCGGAGCATCTCGTGCGCGGGAACACCCTCGGTGATGCAGATGACGGTCCCGATTCCTGCGTCGATCGCCTCGTACATCGCGTCGGCGGCGAACGGCGCCGGCACGAAGACCATCGCCGTGTTCGCGCCGGCCTCGGCGACCGCAGCGGCAACGGTGTCGAAGACCGGTATCCCCTCGACGTCCTGGCCGCCCTTGCCCGGCGTGACGCCTGCGACGACGTTCGTGCCGTGCGAACGGTTTCGGAGCCCGTGGAACCGCCCCTCCGAGCCGGTGAGCCCCTGCACGACGAGGCGCGTCTCCGCATCGACGAGGATCGGCATCAGGCGGCCAGCTCCACCGCGCGTCGTGCACCGTCGAGCATCGTCGCCTCCGCGTGGAGGTTCTCGAGCGCGGCCTCTCCGAGGATGCGTCGCCCCTCCTCCGCGTTCGTGCCGTCCAGGCGCACGACGATCGGCTGCTCGAGCCCCATCTGCTCGACCGCCTGCAGGATGCCGCGCGCGACCTCGTCGCAGCGCGTGATGCCGCCGAAGATGTTGAAGAAGATCGCGCGCACCTGCGCGTCGCGCGTGATGACCTCGAGCGCATCCACGACGCCCTGTGCGTCGCCGCCGCCTCCGAGGTCGCAGAAGTTGGCGGGACGCCCGCCGACGAACGTCACCACGTCGACCGTGGACATCGTCAGGCCCGCACCGTTGCCGAGCACGCCCACGTCGCCGTCGAGCTTCACGTACGTCACGCCCTTCTCGCGCGCGAGCACCTCGAGCGGATCCGATCCGGCGACGTCCCGCATCTCGGCGATGTCCGCGTGGCGGTAGAGCGCGTTGTCGTCGACCGTGAACTTCGAGTCGAGCGCGCGCACCTCGCCGTCGGGCGTGACGATGAGCGGGTTGATCTCGCAGAGCATCGCGTCGGCCCCGACGAACGCGTCGTAGAGCTTGGCGACGATGGCCGCGATCTGCTTCTGCTCGCCCGGATCGTCGATTCCCGCCGCATACACGAGCCGCCGCGCGTGCCACGGGTGGCAGCCTTCGAGCGGATCGACGTGGAGCCTGACGAGCGCCTCGGGGCTCGACTCCGCCACCTCCTCGATGTCCACCCCGCCCTGAGTCGTGAACATGAAGAGCGGCTTCTTCGCGCTGCGGTCGAACGTGAGCGAGAGGTAGTACTCGCGCGCGATGTCCGACGCGCGCTCGATCCAGACCTTCGAGACGGTGTGGCCGCGGATGTCCATGCCGAGGATCTCGCCCGCCCGCGCCGCCGCCTCGTCGGGCGTGCTCGCGAGCTTGATGCCGCCGGCCTTGCCGCGACCACCGATGAGAACCTGCGCCTTGACGACGACCGGTCCGCCGAGCGTCTCGGCCGCCGCGCGCGCCTCGCTCGGCGGTCGTCGCGAGGACACCTTCGGAGACGGGGATCCCGTAGCGCCGGAAGAGCTCCTTGCCCTGATACTCGTGCAGGTCCAAAGCGCGGGCGAGTCTACCGCCTCCACTCCGCGTGCCCTCTGCTCCCGTGTGCGAGCATCACGCCCGTGAGCCGAACGACGCTGATCGTCCTCATCGCCCTCGGCGCGACGTTCGCCGGATTCGTGCTGGCGTCGAACGCGCAACGGCTCACCGCCGACGACGACGAAGAGGTCACGACGAGCGTCGCGGCAGGCCCGCAGACGGCCGACCTCGATTGGCGCGAGACCCATGGCTCCGCGGGTGAGCAGCTGATCTTCACCGTCGCCCGCCTCGAGGTCACCGAGACCGGGTGGAGCGCGCGGATCGGCATCGAGAACGACTCCTCGGTGGGATGGGAGCTCGCGCCCGGCGCGACGCCCGACGGCTCGTTCGGTCTCCAGCTCTTCGAGACCGGGGATGCGCAGGAGCTGGAGGATCGGAACCGGAACGGCACGCTTCCCGCCGTTCGCGCGGCGACGGGCTACGCGCCCGCGCTCCCGGGAGTCCTCGAGCCCGGAGCCTCGTGGACAGGGCGAGATCTCCGCACGCGGCTCGCTCGTCGCGGGGAGCTGGGCGCGGGTCGTCTTCGGCACGCTCGTTGCGGTCGGCAAGCCGCCCGAGGGCCTCGAGGAGATGCTCATCTGGATCACCGACGAGTCGTACGAGCTGGAGGCGTAGCGCTAGCCCGTCAGTCGAGCGTCGCGACGAGCTGCTTCTGCGGCGACGGCTCGACGCCGCAGCTCGCCGGCACCGTCGGTCCCGCGATCTCCACGGGGCGCGCTCGAAGCTCGCGGCCGTCCGGACCGGCGAAGCGGACGTGCACGCCGTCGTCGCCCACCAGGGTCAGATCCGCGAGCGAGACGAGCCCTGTCAGCCGCGCGCACGACACCCTCTGCGGCCTGCTCGCGCGCGGAGTAGGCGGTTCGGCCGCGGTAGTGGTCGAGCGGTATGCGCCCGACGAGAGCGTCCCCGACGAGCCGCGACGCATCCTCGGGAGCCACTCGCCCGAGATGGATCCCGCTGGGCAGAACGAGAACGTTCGCCGCGAATCGATGTCCTCCCTGATGCGACGAGAGCCACAGCGAGTCGGGCTCGAGATCGGCGGCGAGCGCGCCGAAGACGGCACTTCCGCGCAGCGCGCAGCATGCGTCGCGAGTGCCGTGACCGCACACGAGCACGAGCTGCGCGTCGACGACATCGCCACCGGCGTCGAGGTCGACGTCGGCGAGGTCGTCCGCCGGCCCGAGCTCGAGCCGCCGCACGTGCGCTTCCTGCTCAGACGCGCGCACGACGAAGACGAGCCGCCGGTCGCGTGCCGGCCCGGGCCGACGGATGAACAGGAGCCTCGACGAGGGAACGTCGGCCAGCCATGCGGCGATCCTGGCCGAGGCCGTCTCGCCGAGCGCGGTCGGGTCCGACACGTCTCGAGGCCACGTCCCGCGCACCTCGACGAGCAGCCAGGTGTCGACGGACGTCGCGGTCGCGGCGAGCGACTCGCCGGCCTCCTCGGACAGGTCCGCGCAGCGACCCGCGGTCATGGAGCGTCGATCACGCAGACGACGTCTCCGAGCGCGACCTGCTGACCCGGAGCGACGTGGAGCTCGGCAACGACGCCGTCGCGGTGCGCAACCAGCTCGTTCTCCATCTTCATCGCCTCGACGACGCAGATGAGCTCGCCCGCCTGGATCTCGCTTCCCACCGCGACCGCGACCGAGAGCACGGTTCCCTGCATCGGGCTCGCGACCGCGCCGGTCGCGTTGCCTGCGATGCCCTTGCTGCGCTCCTTGTGACGCCGTGCGACCTCGGCCCACGGCGGCTCGGGAGCGTGAATGCGCACCTCGTGGCGGCGCCCGTCGATCTCGACGCTGACCAGCTGCTCGCGCCCATCCGTTGCCGCCGCGACGCCCCCGCTTCGCCGACCGGGCTGCTCCTGGAGCTCCTGCGGCGCGACGGGCAAGCTCCTCGGACTCCACCACTCCGTTGCACGTGCCGCCGGAGACGAAGCACGGCGTCTCGAGCAGCGCGCGGTGGAATCCCAGAAGGTTCGTCGGGCCGTCGATGACGAACTCCTCGAGCGCGCGCAGCATCCGTCGCCGGGCGTGCTCGCGGTCGACGTCGTGCACGATGAGCTTCGCGATGAGCGGGTCGTAGAGGCCCGAGATCTCGTCTCCGCTGCGGACACCCGAGTCCACGCGCACGCCGATACCCCCCGGCTCGCGGTAGGCCGTGATCCGCCCCGGCGCGGGGAGGAATCCGCGGGTCACGTCCTCGGCGTTGATCCGGCACTCGATCGCGTGCCCGCGCAGCACCACGTCTTCCTGCGCGATCGAGAGCGGCTCACCGGCCGCGACGAGCACCTGCTCGCGCACGATGTCGATGCCGGTGACGGCCTCCGTGACCGTGTGCTCGACCTGGACGCGGGTGTTCATCTCGAGGAAGAAGTACTCGCCTTCCTGAGTGAGAAGCCCTTCGATCGTTCCGGCCGAGCGGTACGCCACCGCACGTGCGGCCTCGACCGCGAGCGCGCCGATGTGCGCACGGAGCTCCGCCCCGACGGCGGGCGAGGGCGTCTCCTCGACGAGCTTCTGGTGGCGGCGCTGGATGGTGCAGTCGCGCTCGCCGAGATGGATGACGTTCCCGTGACCGTCCGCGAGGATCTGCACCTCGACGTGGCGCGGGTCGTCGAGGTACCGCTCGACGTACACGGCCGAGTCCGCGAAGTACGCCTCGCCTTCCCGCTGGGCGGCTTCGAAGGCACGCTCGACGTCGTCGGGCGAGCGGGCGACGCGCAGCCCCTTCCCACCGCCACCGGCGGACGCCTTGATCGCGACCGGATAGCCGATCTCGTCGGCCGCAGCGAGCACGTCGGCGGCGCTTCCGGCAGGGGCCGTCGTTCCCGGCACGACCGGAACCCCGGCGTCGCGCATGCGCGCGCGAGCCGCGATCTTGGAGCCCATGGCCTCGATCGCGTCGGCCGGAGGGCCGATCCAGACGAGACCCGCCGCCTCGACGTCACGCGCGAAAGCGGCGTTCTCCGCGAGGAAGCCGTAGCCGGGATGGATCGCCTCGGCTCCCGCTCGGCGTGCGACCTCGATGATCAGGTCGCCGCGCAGATACGACTCTCCGGCCGGCCCTGGACCGAGCAGAAAGGCCTCGTCCGCGATCGCCGCGTGGAGGGCTCCGCGATCGGCTTCGGAGTACACGGCGACGGTCTCGACCTCGAGCTCGCGCAGCGTGCGCATGACGCGGACGGCGATCTCGCCGCGATTGGCAACGAGAACCTTGGTGAAGGGCGGCACGGGACGCGTATTCTCCCGGACGGTGAGCCTCCCGGATCAGCTCACGGTCGCCCGCATCGCCGCAGTCCCGATCGTGGTGCTCCTGTTCGCCTGGGACTTCCCCAACCACGCGTACTGGGCGACCGCCGTGTTCGTCGTCGCGATGGCCACGGATCAGATCGACGGCTGGCTCGCGCGCCGCCGCGGGATCAGCTCGGCGCTCGGAAAGCTCCTCGATCCGGTCGCGGACAAGGTGCTCGTCCTCGCGGCGCTCGTGATGCTGATCGGAGAGGGCGTCGCGCCGGCCTGGATGATCGCGTTGATCGTCGTGCGCGAGATCCTCGTCTCGGGCTTGCGGCTCGCTGCCGTCGAGCGCGGAGTGGTGCTCGGGGCACGCGATCTCGGTCGTGCGAAGACCTGGGCGCAGGCCGTCGCAGCCACGGTCGCCGGGCTCGCCGCCGCCGGAGCGTGGAGCGAGGACATCGCCTGGTGGGCGCTGCTGGCCGCGCTCGTGGCGACGTGGGTGTCGGGGCTCGACTACGCGCGCGTCGCGCCGCGCGTCCTGCGCGGCGAGAACGCGTAGCGCGTCGTCTTCGTCGTCCTCGGCGGCCTCTCGGAGCCCCGCCAGCCGCCACGTCGACTCGTACGGCCGCGTTCCGGACGGACGCACGTCCGTGCGCTCGAGCGCAGCGAGTAGGGCGTCGCGCTCGGTGCCGGTGACGGCCGGCGTCGCGTCGATCTCCACCGGACGAGCGTAGCTCTAGGGTTCGCCGCGGATGGACGACCGGCTGCGACCGCTGTGGGACTTCGACGACCTCGACGCGACGGAGAGGCGCCTGCAGCGCGCAGCTCGAGGCGGAGGCAGCGGATGCAGGCCGCGCCGAGGTCCTCACGCAGCTCGCGCGCGTGTGCGGGCTCCGCGGCGACTTCGAGTGCGGGAGACGCGCTTCTCGACGAAGCGACGAGCCCTCGGTGGCGACGAACCCGATCGTCGCCACGCGTGTCGACCTCGAGCGCGGACGGCTCCGCCGGTCGAGCGGCGATCCTGCTGTCGGCTCGGCCGCTCTTCGAGTCCGCGTTCGCGCTGGCGCTCGAGGAGCGTCAGCACTTCATCGCCGCCGACGCGGCGCACATGGTCGCGCTCGTCGCCACGCGACCGTGACGACGTCCTCGACTGGACGCAGCGAGGAATCGAGCTCGCCGAGCTCCACGACGACGCGTCGTACTGGCTCGGGCCGCTCCTCAACAACCTCGGGTGGGAGCACTACGAGGCCGGCGATCTCGAGCCTGCGCTCGACGCCTTCGAACGTGCGCTGCGAGCGCGCGAACGCGATCCGTCGAACGCCGCGGCCGTCGAGATCGCGCGCTACGCGGTCGGGAAGACCCTGCGAGCGCTCGGCCGCTCCGACGAGGCGATCCCGCTCCTCGAGCAGGCCGTCGCCTGGGCGGAACGCGAGGGTGCTCCCGACGGCTGGTTCCACGAGGAGCTCGCCGAGGAGTACGCCGCGGTCGGCCGAGCCGGACGACGCGCGCCGGCAGGCGAGGCTCGCGGTGCCGCTCCTCGAGCGCGACGACCCGTCGTTCACCGAGCGACGCCGCGCGCGCATGGACTCGCCTCGCAGTCGCGTCGCCGAGAGACTAGAGCGGGATGTTCCCGTGCTTGCGCTTCGGCGTGGGCTCGCGCTTCGAGAGCGCGGTCTCGAGCGCGGAGACGAGCACCGGGCGCGTCCGCCGCGGCTGGATGACGTCGTCGACGTAGCCGCGCTCGGCCGCCGTGTACGGATTGGCGAAGCGCTCCTTGTAGTCCGCGATCAGCTCCTCGCGACGTGAGTCCGCGTCGTCCGCCTCGGCGAGCTCGCTCCGGAACACGATGTTCACGGCGCCCTCGGGGCCCATGACCGCGACCTCGGCGGTCGGCCACGCGACGTTGAAGTCCGCGCGAATGTGCTTCGACGACATGACGTCGTACGCGCCGCCGTACGCCTTCCGCGTGATCACGGTGAGCTTCGGGACGGTCGCCTCCGCGAACGCGTACAGGAGCTTCGCGCCGTGCCGGATGATCCCGCCCCACTCCTGCGCCGTCCCGGGAAGGAAGCCCGGCACGTCCACGAAGGTGACGAGCGGGATGTTGAACGCGTCGCACGTCCGGACGAAGCGGGCGGCCTTCACGGACGCGTCGATGTCGAGCACGCCCGCGAGCGCGCCCGGCTGGTTGCCGACCACGCCCACCGCATGGCCGCCGAGCCGCGCGAACGCGCACACGATGTTCTCGGCCCAGTGCGCGTGCACCTCGAGCAGCTCGCCGTCGTCCACGACGCGCTCGATGACGCTCTTCATGTCGTACGGCTTGTTCGGGCTGTCCGGAACGATCGTGTCGAGCGCGGGATCCTCGCGGTCGACCGGATCGGAAGGCGGCGCGTACGGCGGGGAGTCGAGATTGTTCTGCGGGAGGAACGACAGGAGGTACCGGGCCTCCTCGAGGCACGTCTCCTCGTCGGGTGTCGTGAAGTGCGCGACCCCGGACTTGGTCGCGTGCGTCGCCGCGCCGCCCAGCTCCTCGAAGCTCACGTCCTCGCCCGTGACGGTCTTCACGACGTCGGGGCCGGTGATGAACATGTACGAGGTCTCCTCGACCATGAGGACGAAGTCGGTGATGGCCGGCGAATAGACGGCGCCTCCCGCGCACGGGCCCATCACGAGCGAGATCTGCGGCACGACTCCGGACGCCTGCACGTTGCGCCAGAAGATCTCTGCGTAGCCCGCGAGCGAGACGACGCCCTCCTGGATGCGCGCTCCGCCCGAGTCGTTGATGCCGATCACCGGGCAGCCGTACTTCACGGCGAGGTCCATCACCTTGCAGACCTTCTCGGCGAAGACCTCGGAGAGCGACCCGCCGAACACCGTGAAGTCCTGCGAGAAGACGAAGACCTTGCGACCGAAGATCGTCCCGTAGCCGGTCACGACCGCGTCGCCCCACGGACGGTTCTCGCGCATCTCGAACTCCACCTCGCGGTGGCGGACGAAGCGGTCGAGCTCGACGAACGAGCCCGGATCGAGGAGCTTCTCGAGGCGCTCGCGCGCAAGCAGCTTGCCGCGCTCGCGCTGGCGCTCGACGTGCCTCTCGCTCGCAGGGTGGAGCGCCTGCTCGCTCAACTCCTCGAGCCAGCGGAGCTTCGCCTCGGTCGTGTCGTGCGTCTCGGCCATCGCGAAGGAGCCTAACGCCGTACCGAAACGCCCGGTGATAGCTTCGCCGCCGTGGGAACGACGCCGCTCGACCGCTCGACGACGTGGCCCTACGAGGATGGCGAGCCCGGTCGCTTCACGTACTCCCGCTTCTCGAGCCCGACGCTGGTGGAGGCCGAGCGACGCCTCGGAGAGCTCGACGGAGGCGAAGCGCTGCTGTTCTCGTCCGGTGCGGCCGCGTGCACGTCGGTCGTGCTGGCGCTCCTCTCACCCGGGCAGACGGTGGCGATCGCGGAGGGTGCGTACTACGGAACGGGCGTGATGCTCGACGAGCTCGCGCGCTGGGGCATCGCGAAGGTCGAGTTCGACCAGACCGGCTCGCCGCCGGACGGGGTCGACCTCGTCTGGCTCGAGGCGCCCTCGAATCCGTTCCTGACGATGCCGAACTTCGCGGCCGCGGCCGCGCATCCCGCCCGCGTCGCGTGCGACTCGACCGCCGCAACGCCGCTGAACGTCCGTCCGCTCGAGCTCGGCTGCGACCTCGCGATCCACTCGGCGACGAAGTACCTCGCCGGCCACGACGACGCACTCGTCGGCGCCGTCGTCTGCAAGCGGCCCGACGATGCGGCGAGGCTGCTGGAGTTCCGGACGCACACCGGCCCCGTGCCCGCGGCCGACACTGCCTGGCTCCTCCTCCGCGGTCTCGAGACGCTCGAGGTACGCGTGGCACGACAGACGGAGAGTGCGGCGCGTCATCGCCGAGCGACTTCGCTCCCATCCGGCCGTGACCGAGGTGCGGTATCCCGGATTCGGCGGCCTCCTCTCCTTCGACGTGCGCGACGCCGACGCGGCGCGACGGGTCGAGACGTCGACGACCGCTGATCGCGAACATGACGAGCCTCGGCGGCGTGGCGTCGCGCATCGAGGCGAGAGCGCGCTGGGAGGGCGCGCGCGTGCCGCCCGGCCTGCTCCGGCTCTCGGTCGGGCTCGAGGACGCGGACGCGCTGTGGCGAGATCTGGAAGGCGCGCTCGACGCGCTGTGACGATGCGCTTCCTCGACCGCATCCGCTACCAGGGCGCGCCCGAAGACGCCGCAGGAGGCCGACCGGCTCGCGCTCCGCCAGCTCTCGGGACGGGGCGCCGACCTCGCGAAGCCGCGGCACGTCATCCACTTTCTCTACTTCGCCACGGAGGACGACGCGCGCACCGCCGCGGCCGCGATCACCGAGGCGTCCTGGAAGGCGAACGTGGAGCCGCCGACCGAGACGATCGACCAGTGGTGCGTGAAGGCGGACGGCCACCGCACCGTGGGACCGGAGACCGTCGCAGCGTTTCGCTCGTGGTTCGAGAACGTCGCCGCCCAACACGGAGGCGAGTACGACGGCTGGGAGGCCGCGGCGAAGCCGTAGGGCTCGTCGACATCGACTTCGTAAGGCGGCCGGCGTGAGGCCAGCCGCTACCCTCCATCCATGCTGTTCGCACGCAAGGCCACGGCGATGCCCTCTGCCGAGGACGCGCTCCCGGGCCGCGACACGCCGGTCTACGTCCCGGGTCGACATCTCGTCCTCGGGACGCCGATCGGACCGCCCTTCCCGGACGGAACGGAGCGCGCGATCTTCGGGATGGGCTGCTTCTGGGGCGCGGAGCGGATGTTCTGGCGCGCGCCGGGCGTCTTCACGACCGCCGTCGGCTACGCGGCCGGGTTCACGCCGAACCCGACCTACCAGGAGGTCTGCACCGGGCGCACAGGCCACAACGAGGTCGTCCTCGCCGTCTTCGACCCCGAGCAGACGAGCTACGAGGCGCTGCTGCGCGTGTTCTGGGAAGGCCACGACCCGACGCAGGGGATGCAGCAAGGGAACGACGTCGGCACCCAGTACCGCTCCGGCATCTACTGGACGTCGGAGGCGCAGCGCGACGCCGCGCTCGCGTCGCGCGACATGTTCCAGGAGGAGCTCTCGCGCGCCGGCTACGGGGCGATCACGACGGAGATCGTCGAGGCCGGGCCGTTCTACTACGCCGAGGACTACCACCAGCAGTACCTCGAGGCGAACCCGAACGGCTACTGCGGCCTCGGCGGCACCGGCGTCTCGTGCCCGATCGGCACCGGCGTCACCGCCGCGCTGACTCGGTCTACGGCTCGGGGTCGTCGACGCGACGCACTCTGTGCTCTGCTTCGGGCGCTCCGCCGTGATCCCGCTCGAGCCGGCCAGCCGCGTGGCGATGTAGACCGGGATGATCGACAGGACGATCACGAAGAGCGCGACGACGTTCACGATCGGCAGGTCGTCGGGTCGTGAGAGGCTCGAGAAGATCCAGATCGGCAGCGTCTGCTCCGTTCCCGACGTGAAGATCGTGACGATCACCTCGTCGAACGAGAGCGCGAAGGCGAGCAGCGCGCCGGCGAGGAGCGCCGTCCGCATCTGGGGCAGCATCACGTACCGGAACGTCTGCCAGTTGTCTGCGCCGAGGTCGGCCGACGCCTCGTCGAGCGAACCTGCCGTTCGGCGCATCCGCGCGATCACGTTGTTGTAGATCACGACGACGCAGAAGGTCGCGTGGCCGATGATGATCGTCGTGAGCCCGAACGTGAGCCCGAACGGCCCGAGGACGTCGATGATCGTCGCCTGGAGCGCGAGCCCGGTGACGATCCCCGGGAGCGCGATCGGGAGGATCACGGCGAACGTGATGATCTCGCGCCCGAAGAAGCTGTAGCGCGCCACCGCCATCGAGGCGAGCGTCCCGAGCACGAGTGCGATCACGGTCGCGCCGAGCGCCGCGATGAGCGAGTTCTTCAGGGCATCGCGTACGTCGGGGTCGTTGAACGCGACCGAGAACCACCTCGTGCTGTACTTCTCGATCGGCCAGGCCTGCGTGACGTTCTTGTTGAACGCGTAGAGGCGCGATGACGAAGAGCGGGAGGTAGATGAAGGCGAGGGTCACGAGCGCGCCGCCGCGCAGCAGAACCCGCGTGAGTCGCGACTCGACCATCAGAGCGACTCGAAGGCCCCGAGCCTGCGCGCAACGAGCAGGTAGGCGACCACGACGACGATGGGGACGAGCGAGAACGCGGCAGCCGTCGGCAGCGCCTCACCACGAATCGAGTAGATGACCGTCCCGATGAACTGCTCGCTCGTGATGAGGCCCGGCGCGATGTAGTCGCCGAGGGTCAGGCAGAACGTGAAGATCGACCCGGCGACGATCGCGGGGAATGCGAGCGGCAGGATCACGCGCGTGAACGTCGTCAGCGAGCGTCCGCCCAGATCCGCCGACGCCTCGAGGAACGAGCTCGGGATCCGCTCGAGCCCCGCGTAGATCGGCAGGATCATGAACGGCAGCCACAGGTACGTGAACACGAGCCAGAGCCCGACAGTCGAGAGGCCGTCGAACTGGACGCCGATCGGCTCGAGCGCCCAGTTGATGACCCCGCCGTCGGAGAGGATCGTGCGCCACGCGTACGCCTTCACGAGGTAGTTCGCCCACAGCGGGACGAGCACGAGGACGACGAGGATGTCGCGCGTCCTGGGCGAGGCGACGCGCGCCATGTAGTACGCGATCGGGAACGCGAGGATCGCGTCGGCGATCGTCACGAAGACGGCCATCTGGATCGTGCGCCAGGCGACGTCGCGAAAGACCGGCGTCTCGATGATGCGCTGGAAGTTCTCGAGCGTGAAGCTGTGGACGACCTCGCGCGTGAACGGGTCGGTGTCCCAGAGCGACGACAGCAGGAGGATGAAGAGCGACCCGAAGTAGACGAGCACGAGCCATGCGAGCGGGAGCGCGAGAAGCGCCCACAGGCGAACACGCGGGTGGCGGAAGAAGAAGGTCGAGAGTCGCCGCCCCGGGCTCTCCCGGGGCGGCGACTCGGCAACAGGGACTGAGGTCATGCGTCCCGGCGAGTCAGGTGGCTATCCCCTGATCTCCGTCCAGGCCGCCTCCCAGTCCTCCTGGGTCTTGCACACCTCGCCGCGATCGTCGCCGCAGTCGGCGACGGGGGTCGTCCAGTAGTAGACGTCCTCCCACCACGACTCGTCGTCGGCGTGGTACTCGTCGCAATGGTTCTCGTTCTTCGTGAGCTCGCACGCCTTCAGGTTGACGGGCGCCTCGCCGAAGCCCTCGGCCACGGCTGCCTGCGCCTCCGGAGAGATCATGTGGTTCATCCAGAGGTACATGCAGTTCGGATTCGCGGCCTTCGAGTAGAGCATCCACGTGTCCGACCAGCCCGTCGTGCCCTCGGTCGGCTTGATCCCCGTGACGGGCACCGGCGGGTCTGCGGCCGTGAGCTGCACGTACTGAATACGGCCACGCCGTACCGACGACGCTGTCGCCGTTCGTGTACTCGACCGATCTGCTTGACGACGTCGCCGGGCCAGTAGTTGATACCGGCGGCCGCCTGCTTCTTCAGCAGGTCGACGGCAGCGTTGAACTGCTCCTCGTCGAGCTCGTACGGATCGGTGATGTTGAGATCCGGCTGCGTCGCCTTCAGGTAGACCGCAGCATCGGCGATGAAGATCGAGTCGTCGTAGATCGAGATCTTCCCGCCGTACTCGGATAGCTGGTCGTCATCCCAGATCACGTTCCAGCTGTTCGTGTCCGCCGGGACGATGTCGTTGCGGAACATGAGGTAGTTCGGACCCCGCCCGTGCGGTACGCCGTAGGGCTGGCCGTCGAGCGAGTTGTACTCCTGGTCCTTGATCCCCTCCTGCACGTCCGCGTAGTTGGGGATGAGCTCCGTGTCGACCGGAGCGACTTCACCCGTCGCCATGAGGCGGACGCTGGCGTTTCCGGAGGCCGAGACCCCGTCGTAGGCACCCGTCTGGATGAGGCTGATCATGTCGTCCGACGACGCGCCGTCCTTCGTGTTCACGGTGCAGCCGGTCGCAGCTGTGAACTCGTCCACGAGCTGCGCGTAGCCCGCCCACTGCACGACGTTGACCTCGCCCTCCTCACGCGCCATCTCCTGGATCTCCTCGAGCGACGTGCCGAGGCCCTCGACGGCCGTCGAGACGCCGCCGCTCCCTTCGTCGTCACCTCCGCCGCATCCGGCGGCGACGACGCTCAGCGCCGCGACGAGCAGGCCGAAGACGGCCCACCGCGCAACGCGTACCTTGCGTGCCTTCATTCCGATCCTCCCTCTGATTCGTCGATCTCCGACTCCTGTTCCGGGCGCCACCCGACTCGCACCCGACGTCCTTTCACCTCGAGCACCTCGCTCGAGCCTTCCTCGAGGTTCTGCGCCAACACCTGAAGCTCGCCACCACGGTCGAGCGTAACGTGGTAGCGAGTGACGGGCCCGACGTACTGCACGTCACGCACGACGCCCGCCTCGACGCGGGCTCCCGGCTCGGGCTGATCGCCGTCCTCGAGCAGATTGAGCTTCTCGGGCCTGACCGTGTACCGGCGACCGTCGCGCTCGATGACGTTCGAGACGCCGACGAACCCGGCGATGAACTCGCTCTGCGGATGCTCGTACACCTCCGCCGGCGGCCCGATCTGCTCGATCTTCCCCTGGTTGAAGACCGCGAGGCGATCCGACATCGTCAACGCCTCCTCCTGGTCGTGCGTGACGTAGACGAAGGTGATGCCGACCTCGCGCTGGATCGACTTCAGCTCGATCTGCATCTCCTGGCGCAGCTTGAGGTCGAGCGCGCCGAGCGGCTCGTCGAGGAGGAGCACCTTCGGCCGGTTCACGATCGCGCGCGCCAGCGCGACGCGCTGTCGCTGGCCGCCGGAGAGCTGTGACGGCTTCCGATCGCCGTAGCCGGCGAGGCGCACCATCTCGAGCGCCTTCGCCGCGCGCTCGCGCCGCTCGCCCTTCTTGACCTTCTTCACCATGAGCCCGTACTCGACATTCGCCTGCACGGTCATGTGCGGGAACAGGGCGTAGTCCTGGAAGACCGTGTTGACGGGGCGGTCGTACGGCGGCAGTCGCGACACGTCCTCTCCGGCGAGCTCGATCGATCCCTCGTCGGGCATCTCGAACCCCGCGATCATGCGCAGCGTGGTCGTCTTCCCCGAGCCCGGACGGCCCGAGCATGGTGAAGAACTCTCCTGCCGGGATGTCGAGGTCGATCCCGTCGACTGCGACGACGTCTCCGTAGCGCTTGGTCAGTCCTCTGACGCTGATGTCCGGCGCGCTTCCGTCAAGCGGCAAGCGACTCCTCCAGGATGGCGAGCCCCTCGTCCAACTCGTCCGGCGCGATGTTGAGAGGGGGTAGCAGGCGGATGACGTTGCCGTAGAGGCCGCAGGAGAGGAGGATCAGGCCGCGCTCGAAGGCGGCGTCCACGACCGACTTGGCGCGATCCGGAGTGCGCTCGGCGAACTCGAAGGCCAGCATCGAACCGAGGCCGCGCACCTCCCCGATGTCCGGGTGCCTGGAGGCGAGGTCGTCGAGACGTGCGCGGAGCGTGTCTCGCCGAGCTGCGCGCGCCCCGGCGAGGAACTCGGGCTCGGTGACGATGTCGAGCACGGCGAGCGCAGCCGCGCACGAGAGCGGATTGCCGCCGAACGTCCCACCAAGACCGCCGGGCGGAACCGCGTCCATGACCTCGGCTCCGCCGGTGACGCCCGCAAGCGGGAGACCGCCTCCGATGGACTTGCCGAACACGGTCATGTCCGGCTCGACGCCGGGGTACTGCTCGATCGCCCACATCGTCCCGGTGCGCCCGACTCCCGACTGCACCTCGTCCGACACCCACAGGATCCCGTGCTTGCGGCAGAGCTCTTGCAGCTTCGCCGGGTAGTCGGGCGGCATCGCGAGAAAGCCCCCTTCGCCCTGAACGGGCTCGAGGACGACGCACGCGACCGTCGAGGGGTCGACGTCCGCCTTGAACAGGTGCTCGAGCGCTGCGATGGAGTCGTCGGAGGAGATCCCGTGGTACGGGTACGGGCTCGGCGCGCGGTAGACCTCGGGAGCGAACGGGCCGAAGCCGGCCTTGTACGGCTTCACCTTGCTCGTCATCGTCATCGCGAGGAGCGTTCGGCCGTGGAATGCGTTGTCGAACGCGATGACCGCAGAGCGACCCGTGGCCCAGCGCGCGATCTTGACGGCGTTCTCGACGGCTTCGGCACCGGAGTTCACGAGGATCGAGCGCTGCTCGCCGCCGCCGCACGGCGACAGCTCGGCAAGGCGCCTGCACACCTCCACGTAGGGCTCGTAGACGCCGATCATGAAGCACTGGTGCAGGTAGCGGTCGGCCTGCTCCTTGATCGCCTCGACGATCGCGGCGTTCCGGTGACCCGTGTTCTGGCAGCCGATCCCGCCCGCGAAGTCGATGAACGAGCGTCCGTCGGGATCGGTGACGCGCGCACCTTCGGCGTGCGCGACGACGAGCGTCGGCGTCGACATCCCAGGAGCGACGTAGCGAGCGCGGTCGGCGAGGATCCGCTCGGTGGCTGTCGTGTCAGTCTGCATCGAGCGATTATCTGCCTTTGAAAGGCTCCGGGGCAACTGGTAGGAGCGACGGTCGCAACCGCGTACCCTATGAGGCCGCGCCGGGGTAGCTCAGTTGGCAGAGCACGGGTTTTGTAAACCTGAGGCCGCGGGTTCGAGTCCCGCCCCCGGCTTCGCCTCTACGCCAGCACTTCGCGCGTCTTCTGATGCGCGAGGATCTTCCGCTTGACGCGCTGGAGCGCGTTGTCGATCGTCTTCGTGTCGCAGTCGAGGTCCACGGCCATCTCCTCGTACGAGTTCCCCTCGAGGTAGAGCGTGAGCGCCTGCGCCTCGAGCGACGAGAGCCCCGTGCCCAGCGTGAAGACGAGGCTCTGGAGCTCCTCGGTCGAGATCACGCAGACCGACGGGTCGTTGACGCTCGGCCCCGGAAGCGCGTCGCCGAGCGTGCAGTCGCCTTCGGACTCCTGCCCGGCCGGGGTGTGGCTGAACGAGACGTACGTGTTGAGCGGGGAGTGCTTGAAGCGGGTCGCCGTCTTGATCGCCGTGATGATCTGGCGCGTGACGCACAGCTCCGCGAAGCTGCGGAACGACGTCTCCATGTCCGGGTTGAAGTCCCGCACGGCCTTGTAGAGGCCGATCATCCCTTCCTGGATGAGGTCGTCGCTGTCGCCGCCGGCGAGGAAGTACGAGCTCGCCTTCAGGCGCACGAAGCCGGTGTACCGGCGCATGAGGTCGTCGAGCGCATGCTGGCTTCCGTTCCGTGCCTTGAGGACGAGCTGGAGGTCCTCGAGCTCTCGCTGGATCTTCTGCGCTGGCTTCAGTGCGGTGGCGGTTCGAGCAGCCATGCGGGTACCCCCGTTTCGACGGCGTCGAGACCCGCGCGACGACCGAACATCCTGGCCTTCGTGCAAGTCTCACCTTGAAGTTGAGGGAGAACCTAGCACCATCGCGCGAGCGTTACAACCCCTTTGCGAGAATTGCAGGATGCTAAGAACATACGTTCGCCCTTGCAGTACGGCTAGCCGCACGGCGACACGACCTCCCGTCTGCCACGATCTCTGTCACATGGGCCGCACCGTGCTGATCGTCGACGACCATCCGAGCTTCAGGGCGTCCGCGCGGGCGATGCTCGAGTCCGCGGGGTTCCACGTCGTGGGCGAGGCCGCCGACGGAGCGTCCGCGATCGACGCGATCGGCGAGCTCGATCCCGGCATCGTTCTTCTGGACGTCCAGCTCCCCGACATGACCGGTTTCGACCTCTGCGCGGAGATCTGCTGCCGCGAGGGCCCGATTCCCGACGTGATCCTGGTCTCGAGCCGGGACCGCTCCGACTACGGCGAGCTCGTCTCGACGTCGGCGGCGCGCGGGTTCGTGCCCAAGGCCGAGCTCTCGGGCGACGTCATCGACGCGCTCTTAGAGGCCTAATGTGGGTTAGCCGCACGAGCGGATGGGGGCCTGCACACGGCTTCTCCCGCTGCTTGGTGCATGCCCTCCCCGCGCACACGCCTAACCCACATCAGGCCTCTCAGCTTGAGCCGCGTCTCGATTCCGGAGCTCGTCGTCGCGCTCCAGAGCGGGGCGCCGCTCAGAGACGCGCTCGCGAGCGCGTTGCAGGACGAGGAGCTCACCGTCCTCTACTGGCTCGATCAGCGTCAGGGAACCGCGCGGGGCGGCTGGGTGGACCCGCAGGGTCACGCCGTACCGGAGCCGGAGCCGCGTGCCGGTCGTGCGGTGAAGGTCGTCGAGCAGGACGGCCGGCGAATCGCCTCGATCAGCTACGACGCGGCGCTCGACGACGAGCCCGAGCTGCTCGACGCGGTAACCGCTGCGGCAGGACTGACGCTGCGAAGCGACCGGCTCCAGGTCGAGCTGCGCGCGGAGGTCGAGTTCCTCGACACCGTGACGAACACGGTGCCGAGCCTGCTCGCGATCGTCGGCACGGACGGCAGGATCCAGAACGTCAACGCCGCCGCGCTCGAGGTCGCCGGCCGCGAGCGCAAGGACGAGGTGATCGGCCTGCTGTACTGGGACGTCTTCATCGACGCCTGGGAGAGGACGGCCGTCGAGGAGCGCTTCGCAGCGCTGGCTCCCGACTTCCCTGCCGGGGAGTACGAGAATGCGTTCACCAACGCGCGAGGCGAGCACCGCGTCGTCTACTGGCGAACGGCGCCGTACCACGACGAGACCGGCGTCGTCACCGCGATCGTCTCCGGCGGGCTCGACATCACCATGCGCCGGCAGCGCGAGCGCGAGCTCGAACGCGAGCGAGATGTCCAGACGGCGGTCTTCGAGACGATGCCGAGCATCATGGTCGCGCTCGCGCGCGACGGCACGATCCGCGACCGCGACATCGACGACCCGACCGTCGGCGCGAACCGCGCCTTCAAGAGGGCGATCCGGTGGCCGGACGACCAGCTCGTCGGGCGACGGTTCCTCGATCTCGTCGTCGAGGACGACGACGGCCGCGCCGCGCACGCGATCGCAACCGCCGGCCGCCGGCACGGCCTCCGAGCCCGTGGAGTCGGAGCTCAGGTCGGCGGACGGGACGTCGCGCGCATTCGCCTGGTCGGCGATCCCCGTGGCGGACGTGTCAGACCGCCTGGAGGGGCTCGTCCTCGTCACGGGAATGGACATCACCGAGCGGCTGCGACTCGAGGACGAGAAGGAGCGCGAGCGCGCCTTCCTCAACGCGATCGCCAACACGGCTCCGAGCCTCCTCTGCCTGATCGACGACAAGGGCGTCATGACGGAGCAAGGCGCGAACATCGCCTTCGAGGAGACGCTCGAGTACGACCCGGCCGAGATCGGCGGCCAGGTCTTCTGGGAGACCTTCGTCGACCCGGAGGAGTCGGACGAGGTACGCGACGCGATCATGCGGGTCGGCGCGGGAGAGCCGCCGGCCGAGCGCGACAACACCTGGCTGACGAAGACCGGCCGACGCCTCTCGGTGGCGTGGACCTGCACGCCGCTCCCCGGCATGGACGAGCGCACGCTCTTCCTCATGACCGGCCTCGACATCACCGAGCGCAAGCGCGGTCGCGGAGGAGCTGCGCGCCTCGCGAGCCAGGCTCGTGCGCGCCGAGGAGATGGCGCGGCGCGCGCTCGAGCGAAACCTCCACGACGGCGCACAGCAGCGGCTCGTGGCCCTCTCGGTCTCGCTCCGCTTGCTCGAGTCGCGGCTGGAGAGCGACCGCGATGCCGCGCTCGAGCTGCTCGCCGGCGCGCAGACAGAGCTCGCTCAGGCGCTCGAGGAGCTTCGCGAGCTCGCGCGAGGAATCCACCCGGCCGTTCTCACGGACCGCGGCCTCCGGCCTGCGCTCGAGACGCTCGCGGCACGCACGCCGGTGCCCGTCGAGCTGATCGCACCCGACGAGCGGCTCGTCGCGGACGTGGAGGCTGCCGCGTACTACGTCGTCGCGGAGTCGCTGACGAACGTCGCGAAGTACGCGCGCGCCACGTCCGCACGCGTGTGCGTCCAGCCGCAGGACGGTGTGCTGGTCGTGACCGTCTCCGACGACGGCGTCGGCGGGGCGGATCCCGTGAGCGGATCCGGTCTGCGAGGGCTCGTCGACCGCGTAGCCGTTCTCGACGGGACGCTCTCGATCGAGAGCCCCTCGGGAGGAGGAACCTCGATCCGAGCCGAGATCCCGCTCGTCGAGACGCGACATACACTCGCGCCGTGAGCAGCCTGCCGACAGGAACCGTCACCTTCTTCTTCGCCGACGTCGAGAGATCGACTGCGCTCCAGCAGGATCCGCGGGTCGACTACGCCGCGGCCGTGACGCTTCTTCGACGCCTTCTCCGCGACGCCGTCGCCTCCCACGGGGGCGCGGAGACGGACGCGGTCGGTGACGAGTACGTCGCCGCGTTCGCGGACGGTCGCAACGCCGTCCTCGCGGCGTTCACCGCGCAGCGCGCGCTGCGGGATGCCGCCTGGCCGAGCGACACGGCGGTTCGCGTGCGGATCGGCCTGCACATCGGAACGCCGGTTCTGGGCGACGAGGGCTACACCGGCGTCGACGTCGTCCGCGCGTCACGTATCGCGAACGCAGGACACGGCGGGCAGATCGTCATCTCGGGCGAGATGCTGCCGCTCGTCGACGGCATTCCGAGTCGCGACCTCGGCGAGCACCGGCTCGAAGGACTGACGCGGCCCGAGCGAATCCACCAGCTCCTGGCCGACGACCTTCCCCGCGACTTTCCTCCGCTTCGCAACACGATCTCGATGCTGGGAGCGGGGATCACGGTCGTCCTCGCGGACGACACGGTGCTGCTGCGGGAGGGAATCGCCCGGCTGCTCGCCGACGCCGGCTTCGACGTCGTCGCGCAGTCGGGAAACTCCGACGACCTCCTGCGCCACGTTGCCATGCACTCCCCGAGCGTCGCGATCGTCGACATTCGCATGCCCCCCACGCACACCGACGAAGGGCTCCGCGCCGCGGCGGAGATTCGGCAACGCCACTCGGGAACAGGCGTGCTCGTCCTCTCGCAGTACGTGGAGGCCGCCTACGCGATGGACCTCTTCTCGGAGACGACCGAGGGCCTCGGGTATCTGCTGAAGGATCGTGTGGCGGACGTCGACGAGTTCGCGTCGGCCGTGCGGCGCGTCGCGGAAGGGGGCTCCGCTCTCGACTCCGCCGTCGTCGCCGAGCTCTTCGGCCGAAGCCGTCGGGACGACCCGCTCGCGCTCCTGACGCCGCGTGAGCGCGAGGTGCTCGAGCTCATGGCCGAGGGCCGCTCGAACCAGGCGATCGCCGACCGGCTCTTCGTCACGCCACGCGCGGTCGAGAAGCACGTCACGAGCATCTTCCTCAAGTTCGACCTCCCCGCGACGACCGAGGATCATCGGCGCGTGCTCGCGGTGTTGGCCTTCCTGAGCGCCTGAGCGCCGCGCTTACTCGCCCCGCCTGAGCCGCTCGAGCTTCTCGCGCGTCTCGGCGTCGAGCAGGTCGCCGACGCGTCCGCCCGCCCCACGCTGCTCGCGCTCGACGTGCTGCACCGGAGCGAGCTCCTCGAGGAAGGCGCGCGACCCGATCTTGCGTACCTCCTGCCCCGACGTCCAGCGCACCGCGTGATCGGAGGAGACGACGCAGACGCGCTCGGAGGCCCGATTCTCGGCGGCGAGTCGTTCGAGGAGGTCGTCGGCGTGAGGCGTGAACCGGATCTGGAGCGGGCCGATCGTGCGCTCCTCCCCCGCCCCGTCGAACACGACGACTCCCCGCACACCTCGCCCGGCCACGAAGCTCGCGAGGGTGTCGACGAGCACGTCGCGATCCTTGAACGCGCCGGCGTGCACGAGGTTGTAGCCGTCGAAGAGGTAGAGGGTCGGCTCAGCCATCGCGACTCTTGCGCTGCCGACGAGCTTCGAAGAGGAGGACGGCCGCCGCGACCGAGACGTTGAGCGATCCGACCTTGCCGCCGAGCGGGATCGACACGGTCGCGTCGCACGTCCGGCGGACGAGCGGACGGACGCCCTTGCCCTCGGCGCCGAACACGAGAGCAACCCCGCCCGTGAGATCGGCGTCCCACATCGAGACCGTGCCCTCCGAGTCGGCCGCGTACGCCCAGAGGTCGTTGCTCTTCACGTCCGCGAGGTAGCGCGCGAGGTTCGGCACGACCGCGATCGGGACGTGCTCGACCGCACCGGCCGAAGCGCGGCAGACCGCAGGCGTCACGCGCACCGAGCCGTGGGCCGGAAGGACGACACCCGTCGCCCCGACGCCCTCCGCACTCCGTACGACCGCGCCGAGGTTGTGCGGATCGGTGACCTGGTCGAGGCAGACGAGGAGCGGCGACTCGCGCTTCGCGAGGTCGTATGCGTCCGCGTAGCGAAACGGCTCGCACCAGGCGACGACGCCCTGGTGGTCGCGGGTGCCCGCCTCCTCCGACAGGACGCGCTCCGGCTTCACGTGTGGCCGCGGGCCCGAGTCGAGCCACGGGATCTGGGTCGACGCACGTTCCGTGACCCACACCTCGAGCACGCGCCGAGGGCCACGGTAGAGCTCGCGAGCGGCATTGCGTCCGTAGACGAGCTCGCGGGTCATCGTCATCTGCGGCGCACGAGCCGGAACGCGTCGGCCTCGTCGCGCACGTCCCAGCCCGACGCCTCGATCTCGGCGCGCAGCCGGTCGGCCTCGTCGAAGTCGCGCGTCGCGCGGGCCTCGGTGCGTCGTCGTGCGAGGGCGACGACCTCGTCGGGGGCCTCGTCATCGTCCGCGAGGGACTCGAGCCCGAAGACGCCGAGCGCACGGCGAAGGAGGTCGTGGTCCCGCCACTCGTGCATGACGGCGAGCGCAGCGGGCGTCGAGAAGTCGTCGTCGAGCGCTGCGGCGAAGCGCTCCCAGGCATCGGCCGGCGCCGGCTCGCTCGCGCCGCGAAAGACCTCGCGGAAGCCCTCAGCGCGCGCTGCGGCCGACTCCATGGCCTCGTCGGAGAAGTCGACGGGCTTGCTCCAGTGCCCCGTGAGGTGGAAGACGAGCAGCGCCTCGTGCCCCCACGTGTCGAGCACGTTGCGCAGCGTGACGACGTTGCCGAGCGACTTCGACATCTTCTCGGCGTCGAGCTCGAGCATCCCGTTGTGCATCCAGACGTGCGCGAAGCGGTGACCGAGCGCGCTCGACTGCGCGAGCTCGTTCTCGTGGTGCGGGAAGCGGAGGTCGAGGCCTCCGCCGTGGATCTCGAACTCCGCTCCGAGATGCTTCTGCGCCATCGCCGAGCACTCGATGTGCCAGCCCGGCCGTCCTGGTCCCCAGGGCGAGTCCCAGGCAGCGTCCTCGTGCGGCTTCTGCGACTTCCAGAGGGCGAAGTCACGTTGATCGCGCTTGAGGGCGCTCGACTCCTGCGAAACCATCTCGTCGAGCCGCGCTCCCGAGAGCCGACCGTAGTCCGGAGCGTCCGCAACGCTGAAGTACACGTCGCCGCCCGCCTCGTACGCGCGTCCCCGCTCGATCAGCTCGCCGATGAAGGCGACGATCTCGGGGATCGTCTCGGTCGCGCGCGGCTCGACGTCCGGTCGTCCGAGGCCGAGGTCGCTCGTATCCTCGAAGAACCAGTCGGTGGCACGCTCGGAGAGCTCGCGGCTCCCGATTCCCTGTCGGGCCGCCTCCGCGTAGACCTTGTCGTCGACGTCGGTGATGTTGTGCACGAGCGTGACCTCGTAGCCGGTCCCGCGAAGCCAGCTCCGCAGCCACATCCCGAGGACGAACGGGCGCGAGTTACCGACGTGAACACGCTGGTACACCGTCGAGCCGCAGAAGTACATCCGGATCGGACCCGGCGGAGGCGGTAGCTCGACGAGCGAGCGCGTGAGCGTGTCGTAGAGGCGCATCGCGCCGATCGTAGTCAGGTGGCGCGCCTGAGCGCCTCGTCGCGCGGGAGCGCCGCGAGCACGGCCGCGAGCTCGGGCCCGCGTCGTAGCGCCCGTCAACGCGAGGCGGAGCGAGCGCAGGTCGCCACCTACCGCCTTGAGCTCACGGATGATCGCCTTGCCCTCCTCGACCGAGAGCTGCTCCGGCGCCGGAGTGCGAAGCTCGACGAACCGCACGAGCGTCGGCCGAGCGTCGTCGTCGAGCACGACCGGCTGCCGGCGCGACGACGAGCCGTGCGTACTCCCTCGCCTCGACGAGGCTTCGCGCCCCGCGAAGCGCGGGCACGACCTCGAGCGGAGCATCCGCCGCGGCGGCGAGCTCCTCGTCCGGCATGGCGGCGATCGCATCGACCGCGAGCCGCCGAAGGCGTGCGAGATCGAGGTGGACGTCGTGCTCCGGCAGGTCGAGCTCGTCGAGGTACGCGCGCACGGAGGCGGCCGGAAAGCCCTCCTCGCGGAGCTCCGCGATCGAGGAGTGACCGTGGCGCTTCGAGAGCTTCTTCCCGTCCGGCCCGAGCACGAGCCCGTGGTGGATCACCTCCGGCAGCTCGCCGCCGAGCGCGCGCGCGATGCCCTGCT
This sequence comes from uncultured Gaiellaceae bacterium, assembly GCA_963744285.1. Lineage (GTDB taxonomy): Bacteria > Actinomycetota > Thermoleophilia > Gaiellales > Gaiellaceae > GMQP-bins7. The sequence continues at coordinate 88,401 of CAVUTA010000010.1, forward strand.
GCACGGGGAGGTTCGGGCGGTGATCCGAGCCGCGAATCACGTGCGTGATGCCCAGGTCGAGGTCGTCCGCGACGGACGCGAGCTGGTACGTGGCGGTTCCGTCCGGGCGGAGAAGGGTCGTTCCGTCGCGGCCGAGCCGCACCGAGCCGTCGTCGTCACGCTCAGCCACACCCGCACCGACCGCGCGCTCCACCGCCTCGGCGTACACGTCGCCTCGCTCGCTCTGCCGAACCGGGCCCTCGTCGAAGCCGACGCCGAGCCACGCGAGGTCGGCGAGGATCGCGTCCTCCCCACCCTCGACGTTGCGCGCCGGATCGGTGTCGTCGATCCGCAGCACCACGACGCCGCCGTGCGCGTCGGCGAAGCGGCGGTTCGCGACCGCGGTCAGCGCGTTTCCGAGGTGGAGCGAGCCCGTCGGGCTCGGAGCGAAGCGGACGCGGACCGACACGGTCTACGCGTCGATCGGGACGTGGCCGGGCTGCGAGGCGACGCGCTCGAGCCACGCGCGCGTCGCCGGGTACGGCTCGAGGTCGAAGCCGCCCTCGTGGGCGACATGCGTGTACGCGTAGAGCGAGATGTCCGCGAGCGAGTAGCGCTCGCCGACGAGGAACGTCCGCCCGTCGAGATGCACGCTCCATCGCGTCGAGCGCCGCGTACCCGCCCTTCATCCGTGCCGGAAGCTCTGCCTCGAAGCGCTCGGGCGTTCCCGAGTACGCGATCCAGAAGCGCGCGACCGCGATGTTCGGCTCGTGGCTGTACTGCTCGAAGAACTGCCACTGCAGCACCTGCGCGCGCTCGTACGGATCGGTCGGGCACGTACTGCGTCCCGTCGCCGAAGTACCAGAGGATCGCGTTCGACTCGGCGAGCGGCCGGCCGTCGTCGAGCACGAGCGTCGGGACGCGAAGGCCCGGGTTCAACTCGCCGAGGACCTCCGCCCGATTCGAGCGGTCGACGACCGACAGCTCGACGATCTCGTACTCGATCCCGAGCTGCGCCAGCAGGAGGCGCACCTTGTAACAGTTGCCCGAGACCGCCGAGTTGTAGAGAAGCACCTCGACAGCGTAGTCGGGCGTGACTACGCTCAGGCGGTGGCGAAGAGCCCGACAAGACGGCTGAGCGACGAGGAGCTCGTCAGCCTCCTCGAGCTCGCTCGAAAGGCCGACAGCGTCGAGCTCAAGCTCACGGTTCCGGCCGCCGACCATCGCACCGCGATCTCCGGGCTCGGCCTGGATCCCCTGGAAGCCCAGATCCGGCAGGTCTTCTTCTTCGATACTCCGGATCTCGACCTCAACGCGGTCGGCGTCGTCGCGCGGGCGCGGCGGATCCAGGGGCGGGCGGGCGACACGGTCGTCAAGCTCCGCCCGGTCGACCCGGACGATCTTCCGGCGGAGCTGCGCCTCTCACCGAACGTCGGCGTGGAGGTCGATGCGATGCCCGGCGGCTACGTGTGCTCTGCGTCGCTGAAGGCGAAGGTGGATGCGCCTTCGGTCCGCGACGCCGCGCTCGGGAAGCGCACGATCAAGAAGCTCTTCTCGAAGGAGCAGCGCGCGTTCTTCGCCGCCCACGCGCCCGAGGGACTGACTCTCGACGATCTCTCGATCCTGGGGCCGATCTTCGTGCTGAAGCTGAACTTCGTGCCGAAGGAGCTCGGCCGACGCATGGTCGCGGAGCTCTGGTTCTATCCCGACGGGTCGCGGATCCTCGAGCTGTCGACGAAGTGCACGGCCGCCGACGCGTTTCAGGTTGCGGCGGAGGCACGCGCCTACCTCACAGAGAAGGGCGTGAGCCTCGACGGCAAGCAGGAGACGAAGACGAAGGCCGCGCTCACGTTCTTCTCCAAGGAGCTCCGCGCCGCCGCTGCCACGCCGACCTAGTTCCACGCCATCGAGGTGTCGCGTACCCTCGCACGCGTGGAGCGGCTGCTGTCGGAGTGGTTCGCGGCGAACGCCCGCGACCTCCCGTGGCGGCACACGCGTGATCCGTACGCGATCCTCGTCTCCGAGGTGATGCTCCAGCAGACGCAGGTCGATCGCGTCGTTCCCCGCTACCTCGCGTGGCTCGAGCGCTGGCCGACGGTCGAGTCGCTCGCAGCGGCGACGGCGGGCGACGTGATCCGGGAGTGGCAGGGGCTTGGATACAACCGGCGCGCAGTCAATCTCCATCGCGCCGCTCAGGTCGTCGCGCGCGACGGCTGGCCCGCCGACCTCACGACGCTTCCCGGCGTCGGCCCGTACACGGCCGCCGCGGTGCGCTGCTTCGCGCTCGGCGAGGACGTGCTTCCCGTGGACGTGAACGTCGAGCGCGTCCAGCGCCGCACCGGCTGCGCATTCTCGGCGGACGTGGCGCAGGCGCTCATGGATCTCGGAGCGACGATCTGTCTCGCGCGGGTCCCGCGCTGCGGCGCGTGCCCCCTCGCATCGGCGTGCCCGTCGCGCGGGATCCGCGAGGAGCCGGCGCGCAAGCAGGGCCCGTTCGAGGGCTCGTTCCGCCAGCGCCGCGCAGCGGCGCTGCGGCTCGTCGCCGACGCACCTCGCGCGCTCGACGCGCTCGACGACGACGCCGTTCGCTCACTCGAGCGGGACGGCCTCGTCGTCGTAGACGAGGGAATGGTCGGGCTCCCGGCGTAGGGAGCGCGATGTCTCGCTCTCACACCACCCGATGCAGGATCCAGACGTTCGGCTCGACGTGCGTGCCGATGCCGTCCTCGACGACCAGGGTCGCGAGGCAGCCGGGAAAGACGTACTCGCCGTCGCCCGGGAACGCCATGCCGGTCCACTCGGCCCACTCGGCGGCTGAGCCGCGGATGACCATCGACCGCGGCGCCGGCGCGATGATCTCGCCGCCGACGAGCTCGTGGACGCGGATCCAGGGGTCGAAGTGCGACCCGTCCGCGCGCCGCCACTCGACGTACGTCTCGATGGGGATGAGCGGGTAGCGCTCCTTCCAGGTCGGACGAACCGGAGCGATCACGCCGTTCGTGAGTCCAGCGGCCCGCGCGTTGTCGGTGAACGTCTGGATCATCCGGCTCGAGAGCTGCCGCCCCTGCTGGCTCGGCGCGACGCTGATCGCGATCGCCATGAGCGCCGTGTGCGGCCGGTCGGACGTCATCCCGCGCACGAACCCTTCGTCCCAGCCCGACGGCAGATCCTCGAGCGAGCCGTCCCACGGGAGCGGGATGGCGTGCGCTTCGGCGAGGAGGTCGTCGCCGTCGACGAGGGCCACCTGGAAGTCCGGGAAAGTCCGTGTACAGCCGATCCCAGTAGAGGTTGCCCGGCTCGTTCTCGTTCATGTACGCGGGGAACGTCGGCTTCGTGAGCTCCTCGAACCGACGCTCCCTGAGATCGGGTCGATCGGCGTAGCGGACGACCTTCATCGCTGGAGGAGCGCGACGGCCTGCGCCGCGAGGCCCTCGCCGCGGCCGGTGAAGCCGAGGCGGTCCGTCGTCGTGGCACGCACGGTGATCCGCCCCGGCTCGATGCCGAGCGTGCTCGCGAGCCGCTGGCACATCTCGTCGCGCACGTCGCCGATCCGCGGCTCCTCCCCGACGAGCACGCAGTCTGCGTTCACGAGCTCCCAGCCGGCCTCGCGCACCTCGCGATAGGCCTCCCAGAGGAGATCGAGGGACGACGCACCCCGGTACTGCTCGTCGCCGGACGGAAACAGCGAGCCGATGTCACCGAGGTTCGCCGCGCCGAGGATCGCGTCGATGAGCGCATGCGCGATGACGTCGCCGTCCGAGTGGCCGGCGAGGCCGCGCGGGTACTCGATCGGCACGCCGCCGAGCACGAGCGGCACGCCCTCCTCGAGCGCGTGCGCGTCGTATCCGATCCCGACCCGGAGCTCCATCAGCGGAGCGAGGCTAACGCCTCGGGAAGCGAGGCGAGGTCGTCGAGCGCCGAGCGTCGCCTCGGGCGGGGTTCGCTGCAGCCGCCCCCACGGGCCACGGCGGACGTGGATCGCAACCAGCCCGGCCGCCGCAGCAGGCAGCACGTCGTTGTCGACACGATCGCCGACGTAGGCGACCTCCCGGGCGCTGCAGCCCATCAGCTCGACCACCTTCTCGAAGAACGCCGGGTCGGGCTTGCGAACACCGAGGCTCGCCGACGACGAGATGACGTCGGCCGGCAGCGCCGACTCACGCGCCCACGCCTCGAGCGCTTCGGTCTGGTTCCCGACGATGCCGACGCGAAGGCCGAGCGCGCGGACGCGCTCGAGGCAGTCGAGCGCGTCCGGATAGAGATCCTCGAGCGCGTACGGGATCTCGCTGCCACCAGCGCGGCGGCTGCTCGATCCCGAGGTGACCCCAGAGAGCCGTGTGCTCCTCCCCGCGCGCGATCGTGACGCCGAGCGCGGCCCAGACCACATGCGGCTGCAGCCCTTCGCGATCGGCCAGCCGGCGCCACCAGCGCTCCTCGTCGACGAGCGTCTCGCCGACGTCGAAGACGACCGCCTTCAGAGCCACGACTCGACGAGCGCGAGGTCCTCGGGCGTCGTGACCTTCAGCAGCCTCGGGTCGCCGTCGACGACGGCAACCCGTCCGCCGGCGCGCTCGACCAGCGACGCGCAGTCGGTCGCTCCGGCGAGGTCCCCGTCGAATGCGCGCCGAAGCATCGGCGCAAGGAACGCCTGGGGCGTCTGCGCCGTCGCGAGGCCATGACGGTCGACGGTCTCCAGCACGGCTCCATCGCGCACGCGCTTCAGCGTGTCTGCGACCGGTCGAACGGGAACCGCGCCGTCGAATCCCTCGCCCAGCGGAGCGAGCAGGCGCTCGACCACGGCCTGATCGAGCAGGGGTCGCGCCGCGTCGTGAACGAGCACCACGAGCGCCTCCTCGGGCACCTCGGCGAGAGCTGCCGCGACCGATTCGGCTCGCGTGGCGCCTCCGGTGACACAGGCGACGACCTTCGACGCCGCGAGCTCTTCGGCGAGCAGGATCGACGGCTCCTCCCAGCCCGGAGGCGCGGCGACGACGATCGCGTCGACGAGCTCGCAACGATCGAGGCGGTCGAGGCTCTCGGCAAGGAGCGGCCGTCCGCCGAGAGCGGCGAACGCCTTCGGCCGATCGATCCCGAGCCGCTCGCCGGAGCCGGCGGCCGCGATCAACGCCCAGACACTTCCGCCTGCGGCGGAAATGTCTAGGTGCCCCTCATGCCGTCAGCGCCGTCAGGCGTTGACGGCCGCGGCCTTCGGCTTCGCTCGTGGACTTCGGCTTCGGCTGGCCGGCGCGCGAGAGCACGTCGTCGAGCCACGCGGCGGCCTCTTCCTCGTCCATGTCCTTCGCGTACATGAGCTCGGAGGCGAGGATCTTCTTCGCCTTCACGAACATCTGCTTCTCGCCGGTCGAGAGGCCCTTCTCGTTGTTCCGCACGGCGAGGTTCCGCACGACTTCCGCGAGCTCGAAGATGTTGCCCGTCTTCATCTTGTCGCGGTTGTGCTTGAAGCGACGGTTCCAGTTCTTCGGCATCTCGGTCGACCCACCCGAGAGCGTCCTGACGACCATGGTCACCGTTTTCTGGTCGATGACCGTTCGCAGTCCCACCCGCTCCGCGTTCTCGCAGGGCACGTTCACGGTCATGTCGTTGTGGAGGATCTGGATGGTGAGGTACTCCCGCGTCTCACCCAGAACCTCGCGCTTGTCCTTCCGCACGACTGTTCCCGCGCCGTGGTGCGGATAGACGACCTTGTCGCCGATGTCGAACAAGAGGGCCTCCCCGATGTCGGTATCCGTCGCCTTCACGAAAAAGTGCCGGCAGCGTCTTCCTGCCGGCGATCGGGTCACATCATAGCGCGTTCTTCACAAGCGATTAACGGAACCGCAACGGCTATGCAGCGGCCTCCGAAGCGCTCGCGGGGTCCAACCCCGCCTTGATGGCGACGCGGAGGGACTCCGCAGACGCAACGCGAACCGCGGCTCGGCCGACGGTGCCCTCCGGAGCGACAACCAAGCGCGATCCCGAGCTTTGCGCACTCCTCGAGCCGGCGCTCGGCCTGCGATGCCTGGCGCAGGCGACCAGTGAGCCCGATCTCGCCGAATGCGGCGAGTCCTTCGCGCACGGGAACGCCACGCGCCGCCGAGGCGATCGCGAGTGCGACGGCGAGGTCGGCGCCGGGCTCTTCGATGCGGACGCCTCCGGCGACGTTCACGAAGACGTCGGCGCTGGCGAGCGCGACACCGGCGTGACGCCCGAGCACCGCGACGATCATCGCCAGGCGCTTGGGATCGACACCCGTGCCGACGCGTCTCGGCATCGCGAGGTCGGTCGGCGCCACGAGCGCCTGCACCTCGAGGAGAATCGGTCGCGTGCCTTCGAGGGCGCAGCCGACGGCTGCGCCGACCTCTCCGGGGTGCGTCGTCCCGAAGAGCTCGGACGGGTCGGGCACGCCGACGAGACCGGCGCCTGTCATCTCGAAGACGCCGAGCTCGTTCGTCGAGCCGAAGCGGTTCTTCGTCGCGCGCAGGACGCGATGCTCGTGGTAGCGGTCGCCCTCGAACTGCAGCACGCAGTCGACGAGATGCTCGAGGACTCGCGGCCCGGCGACTGCGCCGTCCTTCGTGACGTGGCCGACGAGGACGGTTGCGACGCCGGCCTCCTTCGCGACGCGCAGAAGCCTTCCCGCGGCCTCGCGCACCTGTGCGACCGAGCCGGGAGCGGAGCCGAGCGAGGCCGCGTGGAGCGTCTGGACGGAGTCGATGACGCAGACGTCGGGTCGCAGCGACTCGAGCGTCGCGCACACGACGTCCAGCTCGGTCTCGGCGAGGATCTCGACCGCCTCGGCGCCGCCGAGCCGCGCCGCACGAAGCGAGACCTGCGCGGCCGACTCCTCGCCCGTCACGAGGAGCGCGCGGCGCCCGCTGCGCGCGATCGCTCCGAGCGCAGCTGAGCAGGAGCGTCGACTTCCCGACGCCCGGTTCCCCGCCGACGAGGACGAGCGAGGCGGGAACGAGACCGCCGCCGAGAACGCGATCGAGCTCGGACACGCCGGTGGAGATGCGCTCGGCCTCGTCGACCGAGACGTCGCCGATCGGGACGGGCTGCGCCGGACGCGCCGACGCCGTGTCCGTCGCCGAGCCGTGGAGCTCCTCGACGAGGGTGCCGAAGGCGCCGCAGCCCGGGCACTTTCCGAGCCAGCGACCGGACGTCGTGCCGCAATCGGCGCAGGTGAACTGGACGGTGACCTTTGCCACGGGAATGCCAGTCTAGGAACGAGGTCCGACGCCGTTCGTCACGAAAGTGCGCGTTCGCGCTTGCAAGACCGCCCCGGGTGCATAAGAGTCCCCGTCAGACCGCCGCAGACGACCACGAAAGGACGGGCCGCATGGAGCGATTCAACGCCCTCGGGCGCGGAGCACAGCTGATGCTCGTGGGAGCAGTGCTCCTCTTCATCGACCTCTTTCTCCCATGGCAGGACTTCGACGTTGGGGGGCTCGCCGACGAACTCGGGGTCGATGCGACCTTCAGCGGTTGGCGCGGGATCGGATTCATCGTCGGGCTTCTGACGATCGTCGTCCTCGCCTGGCTGATCGTGCGCCTGGCATCGGTGGACATCCCGTTGCCCGTGTCGACTGCGATGACCGGCGCCCTGCTGGGCACGCTGATTCTCGTCTTCACGATCATCAAGCTCCTCACGATCCTCGGCGACGAGGCGACGCTCTGGGCCTGGGTCGGTGTCGCCCTGGCAGTGCTGATCGCGGTGGGTGCGTTCATGACCGTGCAGGAGGCGGGTGGCGTCGACACGCTGAAGAGCGAAGCGAGCAGCTACGGCGGATCCGGGAGCACGGCAGCCTCCGCCGCCGCCGCTCCGGCGGCGACCGCTCCGGCCGCCGCGGCTCCGGAGCGGCCGCCCCGGCGCCCGTCGTCGAGGCGCCTCCGGCACACGACCACGGCGAGAGTGCGGCGGACGAGGCACCGAGGCGGCTTCGGACGCGACGGGCGACGAGCCGTCGACCGAGCGGGAGAGCTAACACCGCCTTCCCGCTCTGACGAGGCCGCGGCGCACGACCATGCGCCGCGGCCTCGCGTGCCGCTTGCTACGCACGAACACGCCTGCAAACCCTCGCATTCCCGGCGGAAGGCGAGTACCCTGTGACGAGCATCAGCGGGCCCGCGGCAGCCCGACGCCGATCGCACGCCGAAAGGGATCTCGATGGCGAAGTTCAAGAGCCTCTCGCGAGGCACGCAGATCGTCCTCGTCGCCGGCCCGCTCCTGTTCTTCAGCTTGTTTCTCACGTGGCAGAACGTCGCGGTCGACTACGGACGTGCCGGCATCGCCACGCTCCCGCTCGACGGCTTCGACGCCTGGGGTCTCCTGCTCAGCCTTCTCGTCCTCTCGACTCTCACGCTCGTCGTCCTGACGAAGCTGACCGACGTCGAGATGTCGACCGAGGTCCCGTGGGCGAAGGTGACGTTCGGGCTGGGAGCCGCCACGTTCGTCGTCGCCGTGCTGAAGAACCTCACAGACGCAGGCTCGTCCTGGGAGAGCTATGGGTACGTCGCACTGGCGGGCGGGGTCGCGGTGGGCACGTACCTCGAGTGGGCCTCCGCGCGCAAGGACGCGCACGCCGTCACTCGCAGCGCAGAAGCGCCGCGGGATCAGGTCAACCGCTTGACGAGCAGCGCGCGGTCCTCGCCCGGCCCGTCGTAGTCCTCGGCGATCCGCTCGACCTCGAATCCGAGCGCCTGGTGGAACGCGAGGGAGCCCTGGTTCGCGGGTGAGGTCACGCAGCGAACGATGCTGCGTCCGTTCGCGTGCACCTCCTCGAAGAACCGCTCGTACAGCGTCCGGCCGAGGCCTTCACCGCGATCCTCGGGCGTGACGCCGACGAAGTGGATGTACGCCTCGTCGTCGGCCGCCTGCGACAGGAACCCGCACACGAAACCGAGGAGCTCGCCGTCCTCGGCCTCGGCGACGAAGCTCGTCCCCTCGAAGTGGATGAAGAAGAGCTTCGGCAGCATCGGCGCCATCTCGCGCCCGCCCCACCAGACGTTGATGCGCCCGATCACCCGTCCGTAGTCGGACGGCTTCGCGTGTCGGACGATGTGCGCACGCGACGCTTGCATCGCCTTGCGTCGCCGGAGGGCGAGGCAGCCTCGCCCCTACGTGTCGGACGGCTCGTCGACGAGCTCGGCGAGCTCTGCGAGGTCGGCCTCGTCTGGCGGGCCGCCGACCGCAGCCGGCACCGGAGTACCTTCGATCACGCGGATCTCGACCGGTGGCTCGCCCTCGGCGGGATTCTCGCGGCGGTCGACGATGAGCGTCGTCCCCGGCGAGAGCTCGCGTCCGAGGATGAAGTCGGCGAGCGGATCCTCGAGCATGCGCTGGATCGCACGGCGCAGCGGCCGAGCGCCCATGGCCGGGTCGTAGCCCGTCTCGACGAGCAGCTCGCGCGCGTCGTCCGTGAGCTCGATGACGACGTCGTGCTTGCCCATCTCCTCGCGCACGCGCTTCATCATCAGGTCGACGACCTCGAGGATCTCCTCCTTCTCGAGCTTGTGGAAGACGATGACCTCGTCGATGCGGTTCAGGAGCTCGGGCCGGAACACCTTCTTGAGCTCCGACATGACGCGCTCCTTCATCTCGTCGTACGAGAGGCCCTGCTCGTCACCGATCGAGAAGCCGAGCGTCTGGTTCTTCGAGATCTGTGCTGCGCCGAGGTTCGAGGTCATGATCACGATCGTGTTGCGGAAGTCGACCTTCCGCCCCTGCGAGTCCGTGAGCTTCCCGTCCTCGAGGATCTGCAGGAGGATGTTGAACACGTCCGGATGCGCCTTCTCGATCTCGTCGAGGAGGACGACCGAGTACGGCTTGCGGCGCACGGCTTCCGTGAGCTGGCCGCCCTCGTCGTAGCCGACGTAGCCTGGCGGCGAGCCGACGAGCCGCGACACGGAGTGCTTCTCCATGTACTCGGACATGTCGACCTGGATGAGCGCGTCCTCGTCGCCGAACAGGAACTCGGCGAGCGTGCGCGCGAGCTCGGTCTTCCCACGCCGGACGGGCCGAGGAAGATGAACGAGCCGGTCGGGCGCTTCGGATCCTTGATGCCAGCGCGCGCTCTCCGGATGGATTTGGCGACCGCGACGATCGCCTGGTGCTGTCCGATGACGCGCTTGTGGAGCTCGTCCTCCATGCGGATGAGCCGCTGCGACTCGGCCTCGGTGAGCTTGAAGACGGGGATGCCCGTCCACATGGAGACGATGTCGGCGATCTCGTCCTCGCCGATCTCCGGCTGCTCCTCGTCGGCCTGGTTGCGCCACTCCTCCTCGAGCTCCTTCTTCTTCTGCGAGAGCTTCCGCTCCTTGTCGCGGAGCTGCGCGGCCTTCTCGAACTCCTGCGCCTCGATCGCGGCTTCCTTGTCGGCGCGGACCTTGTCGATCTCCTCCTCGAGCTCGCGGTAGCGCGGCGGCGCCGACATCGTCGCGATGCGGACGCGCGAGCCGGCCTCGTCGATGAGGTCGATCGCCTTGTCGGGGAGGTGGCGGTCCTGGATGTAGCGGTCCGCGAGCGAGGCTGCCGCGGCGAGCGCCTCGTCGGTGATCTTGCAGCGGTGGTGCGCCTCGTAGCGGTCGCGCAGGCCGCGCAGGATCTGAACCGTCTCGTCGATCGTCGGCTCGTCGACGCGCACCTGCTGGAAGCGGCGCTCGAGCGCGGCGTCGCGCTCGAGGTACTTGCGGTACTCGTCGAGCGTGGTCGCGCCGATCGTCTGGATCTCGCCGCGCGCGAGCGCCGGCTTGAGGATGGAGGCTGCGTCGATCGCGCCCTCGGCGGCGCCGGCGCCGACGAGGTTGTGGAGCTCGTCGATGAACAGGATGATGTCGCCGCGCTGGGTGATCTCCTTCATCACCTTCTTCAGGCGCTCCTCGAACTCACCGCGGTACTTCGACCCGGCGACGAGCGCCGCGAGGTCGAGGGTGTAGATCTGCTTGCCCTTCAGGAGCTCGGGCACCTGGCTCGAGGAGATGCGCGAGGCGAGGCCCTCGACGACGGCGGTCTTGCCGACGCCGGGCTCGCCGATGAGCACGGGGTTGTTCTTCTGGCGGCGCGAGAGGATCTGCATCACGCGCTCGATCTCGGTCTGGCGGCCGACGACGGGGTCGAGCTTGCCCTCGACGGCGGCCTTCGTCAGGTTCCGGCCGAACTGGTCGAGGAGCTTCGAGCTCTTCGTCTTCTCGCCGGGCGCGACGCTCGCGCCGGACTGGCGGCGGCCCGGGCCGGAGAGCATCCGGATGATCTCGTTGCGGATCTTTTCCGCATCCGCGTCGAAGTCGAGGAGGATGCGCGCGGCAACGCCTTCGTTCTCGCGCACGAGGCCGAGGAGGATGTGCTCCGTCCCGATGTAGTTGTGGCCCAGTGAGAGGGCCTCGCGCAGCGCCAGCTCGAGCACCTTCTTGGCGCGCGGCGTGAACGGAATCTGGCCGGTGGTGACCTCGTCGCCCTGGCCGACGATGCGCGCGACCTGCGCGCGAACCTCTTCCACCGTGATGTCGAGCGACTCGAGAACGCGTGCGGCAAGGCCTTCCTCCTCGCGGAGGAGGCCGAGCAGGATGTGCTCCGTGCCGATGTAGTTGTGCTTGAGGGCCCTGGCCTCGTCCTGCGCGAGGACGACGACCTGACGTGCCCGCTCGGTGAATCGCTCGAACAACTCCCTCGACGCTCCTTTCGGTCGGTTACCGGAGGAGTCGCCTCACCCCCGGGTCGAAGGGACGGGTCATCGTAGCCGACTGGTCTCGTGTGGAGTCTCACACGCCGGGTTCGCCCGGCAGCCTCGGTACCCTTCTCGGCCGTTGCGCTGTAAAGCCTTAATCCCGTCGAGCGCGAAATGAAGATCCTCGTCACGGGCTCGTCGGGCCAGATCGGGACGAACCTGGCGCTTCGGCTCCAGCGAGACGGCCACGAGGTGTTCGGGGTGGACAAGCGACAGAACACCTGGACGGACGAGTTTCCCTATCTGCTCCAGGACCTCGCGGGTCACTACTCCGCCTTCCGCGGCGGAATCAACGGCGTCGAGTACCCGGTGGTGGACCTCGTCGTCCACCTCGCTGCGCACGCGAAGGTGCACCAGCTCGTGCGCCAGCCGCACCGCGCGCTCGAGAACGCCGTCATGACGTTCAACGTCCTCGAGTACGCGCGGCTCCGCCACGTGCCGATCGTCTTCTCGTCGAGTCGCGAGGTCTACGGCGACGTGCACCGGTTCGAGGAGTACGGAGAGCAGGTGGCCGACTTCGCGTACGCGGAGAGCACGTACTCGGCGTCGAAGATCGCCGGCGAGGCGTTCATCTACTCGTACGCGCGCTGCTACGGACTGCCCTACCTCGTGTTCCGGTTCTCGAACGTCTACGGGCGCTACGACAACGACCTCGACCGCATGGTCCGCGTCATCCCCTTGTTCATCCACTCGATGCTCCGCGGGGAGCCGATCACGATCTACGGCGGGAACGACAAGACGCTCGACTTCACGTACGTCGACGACTGCATCGACGGAATCGTCAGCGGGATCGAGGCGCTTGCCGCCGGCCGCGTCGTGAACCAGACGATCAACCTCGCGTACGGAAAGGGCAACACGCTCGTCCGCTGCGCGGAGCTGATCGCAGGCGAGCTCGGCACGTCTGCCGACATGACGCTCGCGCCGTCACTCCTCGGTGAGGTGACGCACTACGTCGCCGATCTCTCGAAGGCGCGCGGGCTCCTCGGCTACAGCCCGAAGGTGTCGCTCGACGACGGGATCGCGCGAGCTGTCGCGTGGTTCCGCGAGCATCGCGAGGCTCATCCGGAGCAGGACGTCGCGGTGACCGCTGACCACGAGGGAGCGATGCGCGAATCGGAGCTCGTCTGGAAACGCGCGTCCGGCGGCTGACGCTTACGCGGCGGATCGCCCGCGGCTGTCGCGCACGAACGACTCGAAGGCGGCCGGCGCCAGTGGCCTCGAGAAGTAGAACCCCTGGCCGATCCGACAGCCCAGCCGCCTGAGCGCGGTGATCTGGCCGACCTCCTCGATGCCCTCGGCGACGACCGCGAGCTCGAGCGCCGTGGGCCAGGTCGACGATCGCTCTGCACGAAGGGCGCGCGACCACCTTCCGCCTCGATGCTCTGAACGAACGAGCGGTCGACCTTGAGCGTGTGCACAGGAAGATCCTGCAGGAGCGAGAGCGACGAGTACCCCGTTCCGAAGTCGTCGAGGGCGAGGCGAACGCCGCGACTCGTGACCTCTTCGAGGATGTCGGTCAACTCCTCGCGGCGACGGGCGAGCACGCTCTCGGTGATCTCCAACGTGAGGTGCTCCGGCGCGAGCCCCGAGCTTGCGAGCGCTGCTTCGACGTCTTCGATCAACCCTGGCCGACGCACCTGCCGAGTCGAGACGTTGACGCTGACCGCCAGGTCGATTCCGCCCGCGAGCCGCTCGCGCCACTCCGCGGTCTGGCGACACGCCTCGGCAAGCACCCACCGCCCGATCTCGACGATTCGCCCGGTCTCTTCCGCGAGGTGCACGAACTCGGACGGTTGCAGGAGGCCCCGGGTCGGATGCTGCCAGCGGACCAGCGCCTCGACGCCGAGAACCTCGCCGGACAGGAGCTCGACGACCGGCTGATAGTGGAGGACGAACTCGGCGGCGATGGCGGCGCGACGGAGGTCTGCGACCAGCTCGAGCCGGCCGACGAGGTGCTCGTCCATTCGCGGCGCGTAGACCATGTACTGCGCCTTCCCGCTGGCCTTCGCGCCGTACATCGCGACGTCGGAGCACCGCAGCAGCTCCTCTGCGTCGCCACCGACTGCGATGCCGACGCTCGCCGTGACGAACACTTCGCGTCCGTCGACGTCGAACGGCGTCTGCAATGCCGCGGTGATCCGCTCGGCCGCGTCGAGTGCTGCCGCGGCGGCGTCTGCCCGCTCCACGAGGATCGCGAACTCGTCGCCGCCCATCCGCGCGACCGTGTGCGTCGGGGAGAGAGATGCGCGCAGACGCACACCCACGGCCCGGAGCAACGTGTCTCCGGCGACGTGGCCGAGGCCGTCGTTGACCGCCTTGAAGTCGTCGAGGTCGAGGAAGAGAACAGCGGCGTTGCCCGAACGCACGACGAGCGCGTGCTGGACGCGATCCGTGAAGAGCGCTCGGTTGGCGAGCCCGGTCAGCGGGTCGTGGAAGGCCTGGTGGCGAAGCTGCTCCTCGGCCTCCGTGCGCGCGGTGATATCGAGGAGGTATCCCTGGAGCACATGCTCCCCGCTGTCCGGGTCGTCGATGACGTGCGCCTCGTCGTGCACCCACACGACGCGACCGTCCCGGGCGTGAAGGCGGTAGTCGGCGCGGAGCGGCTCGCCGGTCAGCCTGCGTTTGCTCGTGCGCGGCCAGCACTCGCTCTTGATCGTCGGGATGCAGGAGCGACACGAACAGCGACGGGTCACCGACCCACTCCTCGACCGAATAGCCGAGCATCGGCTCGATCTGAGGGCTCGTGTAGACGTTGGAGCTGGTGGCGTCGACCCGATCGATGTAGACGGCGAGCGGTAGCTGCTCGACGAGCGTCCGGTAGCGGGTCTCGGCCGACCGAATGGCATCGTCGGCTCGTTTTCGCTCCGTGATGTCCAGTGCGAACCCTTGCCGGAAGGGCACTCCGCCCTCCGGCGGCTCCACGTGCACGGACACGTCCTCCACCCAGCGGACACGACCGTCCCGAGCGTGCATCCGATACTCGTGCTTCAGCATCGCGCCGCGCGCATACGCATCGACCTTCTCGGCGAGGACACGTCGGCGATCGTCCTCGTGAATCGCGAGCTCGAAGAGATCGGGCAGCGTGAGCCACTCGTCGGCGGTGTAGCCGAGCACCGCCTCGATCTGGGGGCTGACGTACAGGGCCTTCGCGCTCGAATCGGCTTGGTCGTCGACATACGAGATGAACGGAAGCTGCTCGACGAGCGTGCGATAGCGAAACTCGGCGGTCCGCAACCGCTCTTCCGTGTCGGTTCTCTCGCTGATGTCGCGGATGCAGGCCGTGAACACCGGAGGCCCGGGAACGTCGACACGGCTGATCGCGAGCTCGGCCGGAAACTCGGTTCCGTCGGAGCGCATCGCCTGGACCTCGATCCGGCGGCCGAGGAGAGCACCCGCGCCCGGCGCCGGCCCGATGCTCGGTCCAGCGCTCGAGCGCCCGGCGATGCGACTCGCGAAACGCCGGGGGAACGACGAGTGCCGCAAGCTCGCGGCCGAGAACCTCCTGCTTCGAGTATCCGAATGTGCGCTCAGCCGCGCTGTTGAACTCCAGGACACGGCCGTGATGGTCGATCGTGATCACGGCGTCGAGCGCCGCATCGAGGATCGCGCCCGCATGCGCCGGATCGGCGCGCAGCGATGTCTCGGCAGGCACAGGCCCGGTGTCGCGATCCTTGATCACCGCCTGACTACAATCGTCGCCTCGCAGCGACCCCGCTGACCCCCCGATCGGGGTACGCACCTCGTCAGTCGCTGGCGGTGCGCAGGGCCGGGAAGAGAATGACGTCGCGGATCGTCTCGCGTCCCGAGAGGAGCATGACGAGGCGGTCGATCCCGAGCCCGAGCCCGGCCGTCGGCGGCATGCCATAGGAGAGCGCCTCGACGTAGTCCGGATCGCCGCGCACGCCCTCGACGTGCTCGGACTGCTCGTCGAAGCGGCGCTGCTGCTCGTCGGCATCGTTGATCTCCGTGTACGCGTTGCCGAGCTCCATGCCGGCGGCGAAGTACTCGAACCGCTCGGTGATCGCGCTCGTCCTCGTCGGTGACGCGCGCGAAGGGCGAGAGCTCCACGGGATGTCCGAAGACGATCGTCGGCTCGATGAGGCTCGGCTCGACGAAGTGGCCGAAGGCGTGGTCGACGAGCTGCGACCAGTCCTTGTCGGCCTCCGTGTCGACTCCCCGCTCCGTCAGCCAGGCACGCAGCTCGCCCTCGTCGCGCGTCCAGAGCTCGTGCGCCTCGAGCGACTCGACGAAGCCGACGCGCCGCCACGGCCGCTTCAGGTCGATCTCGTGGCCGCGGAACGTCGCGACCGTGGTTCCGAGGGCGTCGAGCGCGACCTGCTCGAGCATCGTCTCGATCCGGTCCATCGCGTCGCGGAAGTCGGCGTACGCCTCGTACCACTCGAGCATCGTGAACTCGGGCTGGTGCTTGTACGAGACGCTCTCGTTGCGGAAGTCCTTGCCGATCTCGTACACGCGCTCGAGCCCTCCCACGATCAGGCGCTTGAGGTACAGCTCGGTCGCGATGCGCAGGTAGAGGTCCGCGTCCAGCTCGTTCGAGTGCGTCACGAACGGGTGCGCGAACGCGCCGCCGTAGCGAGGCTGGAGGACGGGCGTCTCGACCTCGACGAACCCCTCGCCGTCGAGGTAGCGACGGATCGACGAGACGACCTTCGTGCGCAGGAGGAAGAGGTCGCGCGACTCCTCGTTCATGAGCAGGTCGAGGTAGCGCTTGCGGTAGCGCGTCTCCGTGTCGGTCAGGCCGTGGAACGTGTCCGGGAGCGGGCTGCGATTGCTGCGCGAGCACCGTCAGCTCGTCGACGGCGAGGGACGGCTCTCCCCGCCGAGACTTCGCCGGCCGGCCCGAGACGCCGACGACGTCGCCGAGGTGGACGTCGATGTCGCCGATCGCGACCCGTGTCGCACATGAGCTGGATGCGCCCGGAGCGATCGACGAGATCGAGGAAGACGAGCTTCCCCATCTCGCGCCGCGCCATGACGCGCCCGGCGAGGCGCCGCGTTTCCTCGAGCTCGCTGCCGGCCTCGATCTCGTCGGTCGCTGCGCGGATGTCGACGATCGGTGTCGCGATCCGGGAACCGCTTCGGAGCCGTCACGGCGGCCAGCCTATCCGGCCACGAGCGGCATCTCGGTCCGGGATGATCCAGCGAACGCAGCAGAGGTTGCGCGTCAGCCGCGCCGTGACGACGTCGCCCTGCTCGAGGCCCTCGTAGCGGCGCTCGACTCGACCTTCCACGCTCGGATCGCGCTCCGACTCGCCGTCGTCGACCGCGACGTAGTAGCGGAGCTTCTCGTCGTCGCCGAACGTCCGCAGCCGGAGGATCGGCCCGGTGACCTCCACGGCCGTGCGCCAGTCCGCCGCCGCCATGACGACCACGCGCGACGCCGAGCACGACCGCGATGCACGCGACGGCGAACGGAACGACGCCGAAGACGCCGGCATCGAGCGAACGACGGCCCGGAGACGTAGAGGACCAGGCCGGCCCCGACGGCGACCGCCAGGCCGACGAGCAGCGCGACGGTCGGATCCGCGCCCCAGCCGGGCGGCCAGCGGCGCGGGTACGAGATGCGGACGCGGCGCCAGCGGCCGCCGTACGCGCTCCACGCCTGCGTGTCCGACTCGACGCCCATCGGGAGCGGGCGGCTCGCGCCGGACGCGACGCCGAGCGCGGCGCCGTACGCGAGCAGTCGATCCCAGAGCTCGACCTGGAGCGGCGAGTGCGTCGCGAAGACCGGGTTCTCGGCGAGCTCGGCGCGAACGCCGAGCCACCGCGACGCGGCCTCCATCCCCGCGGGCGTCTCGCGCTGCGGGTGCCGCTTGCTGATCCAGCCGAGGAGCGCGACGCGCGCCGACGAAGACGCGCCGCGCCGGCGCCGAGCTCCCACGCGGCCCACGACGAGCGCGCGGGACCGACGGCCGCGACCGATGAGCACCGTGAAGACGGCTCCGTCCGACGGCCTCGCGCGAGAGGCCGCGCGCCTGCGCGTCGGCGACGACCTCGGAGACGAAGCCGCGGCGCCAGCGCGCCGACTCGTGCTGCGGGCCGGTGGTGAGCGCCTCGGCGGGAACGACGCCGTCGCGCGCGCTGCCGCGGAGATGGTCGAGGACGCGGCGCTCGTACGCCGTGAGCGGCTCGTCGCTCGCCGCCCGCAAGCCGAACGTAGAAGACGCCCGGGCCGCGCTGCTCGATGTCGACGACGTTGCGCGCGGCGAGGTCGATCAGCGTCGCAGGCACGGCGTCGTCGGTCACGCGGAAGCCGTGGACGAGGAAGTTCGCGACCGCCGGCGGCTCGGCCCCGAGGTCGAGCGTCCTCGGCCCGACCGGGCGGCTGTGGCAGGCGTGCGCGCGACGACGACCGCGACCGCGGCGACGAGCCAGCCGGCGCAGCGCGGCGACCGCGGCGAAGGCGAGGACGAGACTCGGAGTCGCCGACGGAGCCCGAATCGTGTCCGCCGGAGCGGATGGGCTAGTCGTCCGGAGCGACCAGCCTCGGTGACGCACGCACCACGCGCACCACGGGCGCGCCCTCCACGCTCTGGACGGCGTTCGTCCGAGCCTCCGTCGCCGAACCCGCACGATGGTCACCGGGCTCTCGGAGACGTCGCCGTTGGCGTCGAACTCGAAGCTTCCGAGGAGGCCGTTCTCGACCCGGGTGCGGAACAGCTCGTCGACGACCGAGCGCCGCGTGCCGTCCGAGCGGGCGATCGCGTCGAGGAGGACCTCGGCGGCCTGGGCCGCGTAGACGGCCGACGGCTCGACGGTGACACCGCGTTGCGTGGCGCCGAAGCGTGTCGCCCAACGGGCCGCGGCCGGAGGCAAGCTCTCGGGCAGGACGCCCGGGAAGCTCAGGTACATGCCGCGCGCCGCGCCCTTCGACTTCTTCATCAGGAGCGGGGCAGGCGTGAGGCCGCCTGGTCCGAGGAGGTCGACATCGTCAGGAAGACGACGACGGAGGTCGCGAAGCACGCCGCCCGCATTCGTATCGATGAGGCCGCCCACGTAGACGGCGTCCGCTCCCGATTCGGCGACGCGACGCGCGAGCGCTGCGTACTCGTCCGCTCGCGGATCCCAGGACGTCCGCCCCACGACCTCGAGCCCGGCGCGCTGCGCGCCGTCTCGAACACCGTGGCCTGGAGCGCTCCGTAGCCGGGATCTCCGTCGTCGAGCACGAAGACGCGCGATCGCCCGCGATCGCGTGCGAGCAGGGCGAGCGCCGCGCCTTCGAGGTCGCTCGTCGGGAAGACGCGGACGAAGTTGCGAACGCCCGTCGGATACAGCGCCGCGGGCAGAGACGGATCGACCCCGGGGCCTTGCCGCGTCAGGCCGACGAAGTCGTTGAACGGCGACACCATCGCGAGCGGGCCGTTCGGTGCGCGATTCAGCTCGGGAATGGCAAAGACGGCGCACGCGGAGTTGAACGTTCCCACGACGCCGAGCACATCCGGGTTCTCACCGTACGCGCGTGCGTTCGACGCGCACTTCGCCTCGTCGTACAGGCCCGTGCTCGCGATCGAGTCGTCGCACGACTGGTAGGCGACGCGGTACGCGCCGGCGCGGAAGCGTCGCTCGCGAAGAACGAACTCGATCGCGTGTGCCATCTGCGTCGCGCTCACGCGAGCGCCTCCCTGCAGCGGCAGGTCCGACGTGATGAGGAAGTCCGCCAGGCCGTTCTCGCCCGCCAGCGGCGGCTCGCACACGTTCGGTGCGAAGGTCGCCACGCCCGTCACCTCGGACGTGACGGCGGCAACGGGATCGGCGATCACGGTCACCCACACGGTCTCGCCGTCGATCGCAACCGAGCGAGGGATGCCGGCGAGGTCGATCGTGCGGAGGACCTGCGTCGTCTCCGGGTCGACCTGCGTGAGCGTTCCGGCGATGGGATTCGCGACCCAGATTCCCGTGGAGGTGACCGCAACGTCGTTGACGCCGGGAGAGAGCTCGGTTGCTCCGACCGACGCTGCGCGCCCTGCGCCGATGCGCCACAGCTTTCCGTCGGCAGGGGTCGTGATCCAGGCTGCGTTCCTGCCGACGGCGATCGATCCGACCGAACCGGGAGTGATGGATGCTCGTCGTACGACCCGACCCGAACGCTCGTCCAGCCGGACGACCGCCCCGTCGACCCCGAGCACCCAGACGCCCGCCTGGCCACTGGCGACCGCTGCAGCGGGCACGTCGCGAATCGGCTGCGAGATCGCCCCCGTCGTCGCGTCGGCCCGCACGACCGAGAAGTCCGGGGCGACGGCCCAGAGCGCATCCGCCGAGACAGCGAGGTGGTTGTCGACGAGGTTCGACGTCGAGCCTCCCATTCGCGGAAGGCCGATCTCGGTCCGTTCCGTACGGGTCGTCGGATCGAGGCGCGCCACAGCCGTGGCGACCGGCCCGATGAACTGCGTGTCCTGCAAGCGCCGGCCGTTCGCGACCCAGACCGAGCCGGCGCCGAACGCGATGTCCGTCGGCGTCGCACCCGTTGCGAGCGTCTCGACGACGCGTGAGGACGGAACGATCCGAAGCACCGTGCGCGCGTCCGCGTCCACGAGCCAGAGGGCGCCGTCGCCGACCGCGAGCGCGGACGGCGTGCGCCCTGCAGGAATGTGACGCACGATCTCACCCGACTCGGCGTCGATCCCGACGACCGTTCCTCCGCCCACGACCGCTGTCGACCCCGAAGCGTCGTCGTCGCGGAGGGCAAGCGCTGCAAGCGCAGCGGCGAGGAGCGCAGAGCCGACCGCGGTCGCGACGAGCGCGATCCAGCGCCGTCGCCTCCGCCTGGCCGGCGCCTGCGGAGCTCGCAAGGACTCGTCCTGGGTGAGGATCGCCTGCTGCAGCTCCTGGAGCTCCGGGCCTGGCTCGAGGCCGAGCTCGGAGACGAGCGTCTGGCGCGCATCCGCGTACGCGTCGAGCGCTCGGACTGACGCCCGGAGCGATAGAGGGCCAGCATCTGCTGTGCGCGCAACCGCTCGCGCAGCGGGTTCGCTCGAACGAGCGCCGTGAGCTCGCCGACCAGCTCCGCATGCTGCCCGCAGGCGAGGTCGGCGTCGACCCGCGTCTCGAGCGCGGCCAGCCGCTCCTCCTCGAGCTCGCGGCTCGCCTCCGCCGCAAACCGCTCGTTCGCGAGATCCGCGAGCGGCTGTCCGCGCCAGAGCTCGAGCGCCTGGCGAAGCGTCCGCGCGGCCACGTCGGGCGCTGCGTCGAGCTCGCCGCGCCCGCGCTCGACGAGCCGCGCGGAAGCGCTCGAGGTCGACCTGCTCGGGCGAGATCTCGAGGGCGTAGCCAGGCGCTCGCGTGACAAGCACAGCGTGCGGTTCGAGCGCCTTGCGAAGCCGCGACACGTGCTGCTGAAGCGCGGTCTGCGCATCCGCAGGAGGCCGCTCGCCCCAGAGCTCGTCGATGAGCCGATCGCTCGAGACGGTCTCGCCGGCGTGGAGCAGGAGGATCGCGAGAACGCTTCGCTGCCGCGTCCCGCCGAGCGCAAGCTGCCGCTCGCCGTCGACCACCTCGAGCGGGCCGAGAACGCGGAAGTCGAGCGTGCTCGCCAGATGGCGAACGTACCACGATGCCGCTGTCAGTCCACTGACAGCGCCCTGAGAGCGCCTCGCGAGCGCCTCGTCGCACGATCGGCACGTCCATCGACGAAAGGAGAAACGCGATGAGGCTCGGTCATCCTCACGCTCGTCGTCGCCGCCCTGGCGCAGGGTGTGGCGGACGGCTCGGACGACGCAGCTCGGAGCCGCTGCAGTGCAGGCATCTACGACGTACGAGCTCACCGAGGAGTACCTGCGTCGAAAACGGGATCTCGGCAGAGCCCAGGCGGCGAACGAGTCAGGGCAAGCACCAGGCGATCCTCCGCGACGACGGCGCGTTCACGGACTCGTGGACGACCGCGAACGGAGCGCGGGCTCGTGCTCAGGGACGTACGAGGAGGGCGACGGAAGCCGCGTCACCTTCAAGTGGACGCACGGGTGCTTCGGCGACTGGGAGATGACCTACGCGGTCGACGGTGACGAGGTCACCTGGAGCGACCATCGAGGCACTGCCGCCGTACGACTCAGACGAGGACCAGAAGGTCACCGAGGTGTTCAACAGCGTGCCGTGGACGCGCGTCGGAGACGCGTCGTGAGCGGCGGACACGAGGGAGAGGAGAGGAAGATGGGACATTCACGCAAGGTTCGGCTCGGCGCGCTTCTGGTACTGGGTGCAACGGCTGCGGCGATGCTGGCCACCGCCGCCAGCGCCGGGCCGCCCTTTCGGGAGACGATCCACGACGAGGCGGACGTTCGTCCTCGACGACTTCTGCGACGACTCGGGACTGAGCGTCGAGATCGCTCGTGTCGTCGGACATGCACGCGTCCACATCAATCCGCACGGTCCGCATGGCCTGGTGTACTTCCTCCAGCACGGCAACGCTGGACGCGAGGTGCTCACGAATCTGGCAAACGGCACGTCCCTGACGAGCTGTCGCACGTGTGATCGAGAAGGACCTGCGCGTGACGGACAACAGCGACGGCACCGCTGACGATCCTCATCCAGGCAACCGGCAACGCCATGCTCTACGGTGCGAACGGGAAGGCAATCGCCAGGGACCCGGCCAGGTTCGTTTCGAGCTCGTCTTCGACGACGAGCGGCATGCCGGAGCTCAGCCGACGCGGAGTCGTTCGAGCTGTGAAGGGTCGACGGGACGGAGCGACGACTTCTGCGACTGCCGCCGTGGCGGCGCTGAGCGTAACCGGAATACGAACGGGAGGTCAACCCGCTTACGGCGCGGTAAGTCGGACGAGGCCCGAGTGGAGATCAAGGCCGCGCTACGCGGCCTTGATCTCCATGATCTTGAACTTCACCTTCGAGCCGCGCGGCGTGATGACCTCGACGGTCTCGCCCTTCTTGCGGCCCATGATCGCCTTGCCGACCGGCGACTCGTTCGAGAGCTTGCGCTCGGCCGGATTCGCCTCGGCGGAGCCGACGATGAAGTACTCGGTCGTCTCCTTGGCATCGACGTCGCGGAGGCGCACGACGGCGCCCACCGACACGATGCTCGTGTCGACCTTCCGCTTGTCGATGACCTGCGCGTTCGCGAGGCGCTCCTCGAGCTGGGCGATGCGATGCTCGAGCATCATCTGCTCGTTCTTCGCGTCGTCGTACTCGGCGTTCTCGGCGATCTCGCCGAATTCGCGCGCAGCGGCGATGCGCTCGGCGATCTCGCGCCGGCGCTGCGTCGTCAGCACGTCGAGCTCCGCCTTCAGCTGCTTGTAGCCCTCGGGAGTGAGGATCACGTCCTTCACAAAACGCCTCCAGAAACGAGATTGCGGGGCCAGCAGGCCCCGACAACGGTCGGGAATGGTAGCTACCCCTTGCGACGACCGTCAAACAGCCCGCCAGTACCATCCGACAGCCGTGATCGACCTTCGCGAATCGTGGCGGATCGGCCCCGTCGAGGTGCCCACGAGGCTCGTGCTCGCCCCGATGGCGGGCGTCAGCGTGCAGGCGTTTCGGCGCCAGGGGCGTCGCTACGGCGCCGGGCTCGTCTGCTCCGAGATGGTCAGCTGCGCCGGGATCGAGCACCGCAACGAGAAGACCCTCGGATACCTCCGCGTCGCCTCGGACGAGCACCCGCTGGCGATCCAGCTCTTCGGCTCGGAGCCCCGAACGATGGCGGACGCGGCGCGGATGGTCGAGGCCGTCGGAGCCGACATCGTGGACGTCAACTTCGGCTGCCCGGTGAAGAAGGTCACGAAGACGGGCGCGGGCGCGCACCTCCTCGAGGATCAGGATCTCGCGTGCCGGATCATCGCCGCCATCGCCGGCGCGGTCAGCGTTCCGGTGACGGTGAAGCTGCGGCGCGGCGTGCAGAACGGCTCACGGGCGGCTCTCGAGCTCGGCCCGAGGCTCGTCGAGGCGGGCGCGTCCTCGCTGACGCTCCACCCCCGCTCCGCGCAGCAGATGTACACGGGCACCGCGGACCACGCGCTCACCGCCGAGCTCGTCTCGCTCGTGGACGTTCCGGTCGTCGCGTCCGGCGACGTCACCTCGCGCGCCCGCGCGCAGGCGGTGCTCGCGACGACGGGAGCCGAAGCAGTGATGGTCGGTCGCGGCGCGCAGGGGAACCCATGGGCGCTGCGCGAGATCGTCGACGGGGATGCGGCCGAGCCGACTCGCGAGGAGGTCGCGGCCGAGCTCGTGCTCTTCGTCCGGGAGACCGTTCGCGAGCTCGGCGAGCGTCGCGCATCGGGCTTCCTCAAGAAGTTCTACGGCTGGTACCTGGGGCAGGGGCGCTTCCCGAAGGAGTTCAAGCAGGAGCTCCTGCAGCTCGACTCGACCGAGGAGATCGAGCGACGCCTGCTCGCCGCAGCACCGGGCGCGTACGAGATCGTCGAACGGCTCGAGGCGGAGATCCCGTCGGGCGCGGAGCTCACGCTCGAGCTCCCCGTCTCGATCTACGGCGGCGGTTAGCGAGGGCGAGGCAAGCCTCGCCCCTACGATCGTCGGCCGAGCCGGCGAACGCGGTCGCGACGCCGAGGCCGACGTAGACCGTGCCCGTGACGTAGCGCTGCGTCCGCACGAAGCGGCGCGAGCGGCGCAGCATCCCGCCGGCGGTGCCGGCGGCCAGCGGCCCACAGCGAGTCGGTGACGAGACCGAGCAGCGCGAACAGCACGCCGAGGAACGCGATCTGCACCGCGGGGTGCGGTGCGTTCGGATCGACGAACTGCGGCAGGAACGCGAGGAAGAAGAGCGCGGTCTTCGGGTTGAGGACGTTCACGACGATCCCCTGCGCGAACGCGCGTCGCAGATTGCTCTCGCCGCCGAGCGCGACGTCCGGCTCCGCCCGGCTCGAGAACAGTGTCCACAGGCCCAGGCCGATCAGATAGACCGCGCCCGCGATCTTCACCGCGGTGAACGCCACCGCCGACGAGACGACGAGCGCGGACAGGCCGACCGTCGCCGCGGCAATGTGCGCGAGCGTGCCGACGTGGATGCCGAGGACGGAGACGAGCCCCGCCCGACGGCCCTCGTGGATCGAGCGCGCGACCACGTAGAGGACAGCCGGACCGGGCACGAGCAGCAGCGCGAGTGCAGCGACCACGAAGAGGCCGACGGCAGGCGGATCCGGAATCACCGATTCAGCTCCCAGACGAGCCGCAGGCCGTCGAGCGTGAGGAACGGGTCGACGCGCTCGATCGTCTGCGAGTGGGGCGCGACGAGGTCGGCGAGGCCGCCGGTCGCGATCGCGGGCGCGTCGACTCCGAGCTCGCCGCGGATGCGGCCCACGATGCCGTCGACCTGACCGGCGAAGCCGTACACGAGCCCCGACTGGAGCGCCGCCACCGTCGTCTTCCCGATGACAGCTGCAGGCGGCGCGTAGTCGACCTTGACGAGCCGAGCCGCCCGCGCGAAGAGCGCGTCCATGGAGATCTCGATCCCCGGCGCCAGAACTCCACCGACGTACTCGCCTGCGGGCTGAGACGACGTCGAAGTTGGTCGAGGTGCCGAAGTCGACGACGATCACGGGGGCGCCGTAGCGCTCCTTCGCCGCGATCGAGTTGACGATTCGATCCGGGCCGAGCTCGCGCGGATCGTCGTAGCGGATCGGGATCCCCGTCTTCACACCGGGGCCGACGACGAGGAGCGGCGCATGTGCCCACTTGGACGCGAGCGCCTCCCATTCGCGCACGAGAACGGGCACGGTCGACGCGAGGCAGATCCCGTCGACGCCCTCGAAGTCGAGCAGCCCGCCGAGGAGGACGCCGAGCTCGTCCGCGGTGCTCGACCGCTCGGTGGCGAGCCGCCAGTGGTCGACGAGCTCAGCGTCGCGATAGAGGCCGAGCGCGGTCTGCGTGTTGCCGACGTCGACGGCGAGGAGCATCGCTAGTGAATCAAAGTGCCAGCAGCTCGAGACGCCGCCGCGAGCGACGCTTCGGTCTGGCGGCCGGAGTCTGCACAGCGAGCTCGCCTCGTCGTCGCCCGCGAGCGGCTCTCCGAGCCGCTCGGCGAGTGATTCTGCGGTGAGTCGCGGCTCCTCGCCTTCCCCGCGCAGCTCCTCGACCGTGACGTCGCCCGACGTGTACACCTCGGCGCGCGGGATCATGCGGCTCGGCCGGCTCTTGTCCCAGACCCACACGTCTTCCATGCGGACGTGGAAGAACGGGTAGCTCGTCTGCGGGAGCGCCTCGAGGTCGAGCTTGTTGCAGAGGTACGTGGCGTCCTGCGTGAGCACGCAGTAGCGAAACAGCGGGAAGACGGCCGAGTACTCGCGCTTGACGGCGAGCTCGAGCTCTGCCTCGAACTCGTCGAGGTCGTCCAGATGCGACATCGCCTCAGTCTAGCGCCGTCAGGAGAGCCGACACCTGGCCGCGCCCGGGAACGTCGAGCTCCGGCGCGAGCTCGGCGAGCGGCTCGAGTGCGAACCGGCGCTCGTGCAGGTGCGGGTGCGGCACGCGCAGGCCGGGCTCGTCGACGACCTCGTCGCCGTACACGAGGAGGTCGAGGTCGATCGTCCGCGGCCCCCACCGCTCCTCGCGCACGCGGCCCAGCGACCGCTCGATCTCGAGCAGCAGGTCGAGCAGGTCGCGCGGCGCCAGTGCGGTCTCGATCGCAACCGCGCCGTTCAGGAACGGCGGCTGGTCGACGACGCCGACGGGCTCCGTCTCGCGGAGCTGCGAGACGGCGAGCACATCCACGCCGTCCGCCTCCCCCAGGAGCTCGACGGCGCGGCGGAGCGTCTCCTCGCGGTGTCCGAGGTTCGCACCGAGCCCGACGTACGCGACGGTCACGCGCGCGAGCGCTCGACCACGACCGCCGCGTACTCGACGGGCGGGTCGAGCACGACGTCCGGCTTGCGCACGCGAACGCGCACGTGCTCGACCGCCGAGAAGCGCTCCACGATCCCGTCGGCGACGGCTCCCGCGAGCCCTTCGAGCAGCAGTCGCTCACGACCGGCGAACACGTCGCGTACGAGCTCGGCCAGGCGCCGGTAGTCGACGGTGTCCTCGATCCGGTCGGTGTCGGATGCGGAGCCGCGCACGTCGACCCAGAGATCGACGAGGAAGCGCTGCCCCAGGCGTCGCTCCTCCTCGAGGTAGCCGTGGTGGCCGAAGACGACCAGGCTCCGCAGCTCGATCCTCATGCCGTGATCTTCCCACGCTCGACCGCTGCTGCAACGGCGAGCGCCTCGACCGTCTCGCGCACGTCGTGGGCGCGGATCATCGCCGCACCGCGCTCGAAGGCCACGACGGCAGCCGCAAGCGAGGCAGCCAGGCTCCCCTGCGTGGCGGTCGCATCGCCCAGTGACCTTCCCGAACGTGCTCTTGCGCGAGACGCCGACGAGCACGGGCCTCCCCAGCGCGCACAGCTCGTCGAGGCGGCGCAGGAGCTCGAGGTTCTGGTCCGGCGTCTTGCCGAAGCCGATCCCGGGGTCGACGCAGATGCGGTCCTCACGTATGCCCTGCGCGACGGCGAAGGCGACACGCTCCTCGAGGAAGGCCAACACATCGGTGACGACGTCGTCGTAGTGAGGAGCGGCCTGCATCGTCCGTGGCTCCCCCTGCATGTGCATGAGACACACGTACGCGCCTCCGTCTGCGACCACCTCGGCCATCGCGGGGTCGCCGCGGAGTGCGGTGACGTCGTTGACGAGCTCGACGCCGAGCTCGAGCGCGCGCCGAGCGACCTCCGCCTTCGACGTGTCGATGGACAGCGGGAGCCCGGAGAGGCCCTCGAGCACCGGAACGACCCGCGCGAGCTCCTCCTCGCGCCGTGACGGGCGCCGCGCCGGGTCGCGTCGACTCGCCGCCGACGTCGACGAGCGCCGCGCCCTCGGCGACGAGTCTGCGCGCGTGCTCGACGGCGGCCGAAGGCTCGACGAACCGCCCTCCGTCGGAGAAGCTGTCGGGCGTGACGTTGAGTACGCCCATGACCGACGGCCGCGGCCACCGCTTCTCGAAGGGCTCCCGCGTGCTCACGCGGCCCACACTAGACCTCGCTCCGTCTGACACGAGGGCCAGAATCGCGCTCCATGGACACACCTGCGTCGAACACCGGCCCGCTCGGGCAGCCGAGAGGCATCGGCTTCGCAATCCTGATGGCGATCATCACCCTCGGGATCTACACGCTCTACTGGGTCTTCAAGACCCAGGACGAGGTGAAGAACCACTCCGGACAGGGCGTCGGAGGCGTTCTCGGACTCGTGATCTACATCGTCGTTTCCATCGTCACGTGGTTCCTCGTCCCGTCCGAGGTCGCGAAGATGATCAAGCAGGACGGCCGACCTGCGCCCTTCAGCGGCTGGACGGGGCTCTGGCTCCTCCTGCCGATCGTGGGGGCGTTCGTCTGGTTCATCAAGATCCAGGGCGCCCTGAACCGGTACTGGGAGAGCAAGGACACCGGCTCGCTCCCGATGAACGAGCCCGGCGTCGCCTGACGCGGACAGCGCGTGCGCGGTAGGGCCACGAGCGTGGTCCTACCGGCACTCGTCGTGCTGGGGCTCGTCGCCGTCGTCGCGATCGCGTCGACGGGCTCCACTCCGGGCGGCTCGAACGACACGCGCCCTCCGTCCGAATCGCTCCTCGACACGTTCTTCACCCTCGGGCTCGTCGGCGTACTGATCGGGGCCATCCTTCTGCTCTACGGGCTCACGCAGCGGAAGGCGATCGCGCGCGAGGTGGCGAAGGGCCGCATCCCCCGCTTCGGGATGATCTCGACTCTCGCGTTGCTCGGCTTCTTCACCGCCGTGACGTACTGGCGGTTCAGGAACTGGGAGCCTCCCGCGCCGGCGGAGGAGGAGGGCGACTTCGCCTTCCCCGGCCCGACGCCGATTCCGACGACGCCGGAGCAGGAGGCACTGCCACCCTACGAGCCGAGCGTCTCGTGGCTTCCGATCGCCGTCGTGGTCGGACTCGTGCTCGCCGGGATCGCTGCGTACGTCATCTCGGAACGACGCGCGCGCCGGGGCAGGCGCTCGGACGAGGACCTCGGAGAGCAGCTCGCGGTCGTCCTCGACGAGACGCTCGACGACCTGCGTGCCGAGGCCGATCCGCGCCGCGCGATCATCGCCGCGTACGCCCGCCTCGAGCGCGTGCTCGCGGCGAACGGCGTTCCACGCCACACGTCGGAGACGTCGGACGAGTACCTCCCGCGCGTCCTCCACGACCTCGCGCTCGACGCGCGAGCAGTCGAACGCCTGACGGCGCTCTTCACGCGGGCTAAGTTCTCGCACCATGACGTGGACACCGCGATGAAGGAGGAGGCGATCGACGCACTCGAGCAGGTGCGGGACGAGCTTCGACTCGCCCGCGAACGGCCACAGCCCGCACCCGACGCGGTGCCTGTCGGAGCGAGCTCGTGAGGAGAGACGTCCGCGGTGCCGCGCGAGCGCTCGTCCTGCCCACGATCGCCCTGCATCGGAATCGCGCTCGTCGCGCCCGGACGACTCGAGCTCGCCGGCCGCGTCTACGCGCTCGTCCTCTGCGCCGCGGTCATCGTCGTCCTCCTGCTGGCTCTCCGGCGCGCCTATCCCGACGAGACCGTGCTGCGCGAGCCGGCGAAGAAGACCCCGCGACGGGTGCCCCCGCCGAGCCTCGGACGCATCGAGCACGAGACCGCCCTCGCGATCGCAGGCACGTTCGATCTGCACTACCACCTGGTTCCCCGCCTGCGCGCAGTCGCAGCCGGACTGCTGCAGCTCGCGGCGGAACGTGTCCCTCGCGGAGACACCGGAGGCAGCGCGAGCGATTCTCGGCGAGGACGCATGGGAGCTCGTCCGCCCGGACCGGCCCGCACCCGAGGATCGGCTCGCGAAGGGAATCCCGCCACGCGAGCTCGCCCACGTCGTCGACGCGCTCGAGAGCGTGTGATGGAGCTCGCACAGGTTCAGGAGCTCTCCTCCGAGGTGCTCGACGAGGTCGAGAAGGCGGTCGTCGGCAAGCGGGAGGCGCTCGAGCTCGTCTGGCTCGGCTTCCTCGCGGACGGACACGTCCTGCTCGAGGACTACCCCGGCCTCGCGAAGACGCTCGCCGCGCGCTCGTTCGCGCAGGTTCTGAGCATGCGTTTCACCCGCATCCAGTTCACGCCCGATCTCATGCCCTCGGACGTGACGGGCTCGTCGATCTGGAACCAGCGCGACGGCGACTTCGAGTTCCGGCCGGGCCCGATCTTCACGAACCTCCTCCTCTCGGACGAGATCAACCGCGCCCCGCCGAAGACGCAGGCGGCGCTGCTCGAGGCGATGCAGGAGCGCCAGGTGACGATCGAAGGCGTCACCCACGTCCTCGAGCCGCCCTTCCTCGTCATCGCGACGCAGAACCCGATCGAGTACGAGGGGACGTACCCGCTGCCCGAGGCGCAGCTCGATCGCTTCCTCCTGCGCACGGCGTTCGGCTACCCGAGCCGCGAGGGCGAAGTGGACGTCCTCGCACGGCGCATCGAGCGAGAGTCGGACGACGTCGAGCTCCGCCCGGTCGTCGACCGCGAGACGCTCCTCTCCATGCAGCGCGCGATCGAGCGCGTGCACGTCGCGACGAGCGTGCAGGAGTACTGCGTCGACCTCGTCGCGGCGACGCGGACGTCGCCGAGCACCGCAGTGGGCGCGAGCCCGCGTGGGAGCCTCGCGCTCCTGAAGCTTGCACGCTGCCGCGCCGCGCTCCAGAGTCGCGACTACGCGCTCCCGGACGACGTCAAGGCGATCGCGGTTCCGGCACTCGCGCACCGCCTCGTCCTCCGGCCGGAGCTCTGGGTGCAGCGCGTCTCGTCCGAGGACGTCGTTCGGGAGGTGCTCGAGACCGTTCCGACGCCGCGGGCGGAGGACGTCACGGCCGCGCCACGCGCGTGACGAGAACCGCAAGCCCGCGCCTCATCGGGTACGCGTCGCTCGCCGCCGTCGGCCTGGTGGCCGCGCTCGCGCTCCGCCGGCCGGAGCTCGCGGTCGTCGCCGCGCCGTTCGCCCTGTTCCTCGCGATCGGCACGCGCATGGCGCGGGAGCCGCGCATCTCGGTCGGGCTCGAGCTGGAGACCGAACGCGCGCTCGAGGGCACCGAGGTCGGCGCCGTCGTGACACGTCGACACCGATCGAGCGATCGACCGGCTCGAGCTCCTCCTGCGACTTCCGCGGGCTGTCGACGTCGTCGACGGCTCGCAGGCACACGCGCTGCGCCTTCGAGCCGACGAGACCCGCGAGCTGCACGTCGGCCTGCGCTGCGCGCGCTGGGGCGTCTTCGACCTCGGCCGCGTGGACATCCGAGCTCGCGACGCGCTCCGGCTCGTCACCTGGGAGGCGCGCTTCGAGCACACGCAGCGCCTCAAGGCGTACCCGAGCCCGCTCACGATCCAGCGGCTCCTCGCGCCGCTCGAGACGCAGGCGCTCGCGGGCAGCGAGGTTGCGCGCACGAAGGGCGAAGGCGTCGAGTACGCCGACATCCGCGACTTCGTCCCCGGCGATCGCGTCCGCTCGATCAACTGGCGCGCTTCGGCACGCCGCCAGGGCCTCGTCGTGAACGAGCGCCATCCGGAGCGCAACACGGACGTCGTGCTGTTCATCGACAGCTTCACGGACGTTCGCGGCGACGGCCGGAGCGTGCTCGAGGACGCCGTCAGGGCTGCCGCGTCGCTCGCAACGCGCTACCTCGAGCGGCGCGACCGCGTCGGGCTCGTCGGGTTCGGCGGCGTGCTGCGCTGGCTCCAACCCGGAATGGGCATCGACGCAGCGCTACCGGCTCATCGAGACGATGCTCGAGACGGGCGTCGCGCCGACGTACACGTGGCGCGACGTCAACCTCATCCCCGCCCGGATCCTCCCGCCGGCCTCGCTCGTGCTCGCGCTGACTCCGCTCAGTGACCAGCGCTTCATCGTCGCGCTCGAGGATCTCCGCGCGCGGCGCTTCGACGTCGCGGTGGTCGAGGTCGATCCCGTCCCGCTCGTCGAGCCCGGCCGCTCGGAGGCGGAGAAGCTCGCCTACCGCGTCTGGCTGCTGGAGCGCGAGGTGCTTCGCGCGCGGCTCGTCGCTCTGGGAATCGGCGTCGCGACCTGGGGCGACGACGAGCTCGACACGGTGCTCGAGGAGGTGAGGACATACAGGCGCTACACGCGGCTGGCCCGCGCCTAGCGACGGGGCTCGGCAGCGTGGCCTGCCTCCTCGCCGTCCTGGCAGTGCCGATGTCACGCGGCGGCGAGACGTTCCAGGAAGTCGGCGTCCGGATCGGCGCGGTCGCCTTCGTCGCGCTCGTCGCGGGTGTCGTGCTCGGCTGGGCACCGCTGATCCCCGTCGCCGCCGCTCTTGCCGGTGGGCTCTATGCAGCGGAGCTCGCGATCGCCGACGCACCGCTCGACGTCGCCGCGCCCGCGGTGGCAGCGGGCCTCCTGCTCTGCACCGAGCTCGGCTACTGGTCGCTCGAGGAGCGAACGCGCTGGCTCGGAGAGGTCGGCGACGGACTCCGGCGCGCCGCGTTCGTCGCGCTGCTCGGCGTCGCCGCGTTTCTCGTCGCGGCGACGCTGCTCGCGCTCGTGGACGCCGTGCGCGCACGCGGGCTCGCACTCGATCTGCTCGGCGCACTGGCCGCGGTGACGGTTCTCGCGACGGTGCTCGTGGTCGCTCGCTCGCAGCGTCAGCCGAGCAACGGCGCGTAGAGCGGCCGCTCGAACGGCCAGTCGCGGGCCAGCCAGTCCGCTACGGCCGTTCCTGAGCGGGATGTCGAGCTCGGCGCGCGACTCGCGCACCCACGACTGCACGTGGACGTCGTGGACGTCGTCGCGCGCCGGGTACACGTAGACGCAGCCGATCACGTCGTCGTCGGAGTCGAGCACCGTGTACGTGAACCCAGCTCCGCTCCGCGAAGTCGCGCGCATGCCGTTCGAGATCGCCGAGGTTCTCCTCGAGGCTGAGCGGTCGAGGCCAGCTGCTCTCCGGGCCGTAGCCGGGCGAGCCGAGGATGTGGTCGATGCTCGACGACCACGCCGCGTAGTCGCGCTCGTTGTGCTCGGGGCCGAGCGGCTCGAGCCGAAACGCGTCCGCCTCGAGCCCGCGAGGCGGCTCGAAGCCCGCAGGAACGAACACGAGGCGCGCGCTAGCTGGTCGCCGGATCCGGCGGCGGAGGCTGCATCGCAGCGCCCGGGATGGGGCGTGGCTGCGGACTGAGCTTCGGCTTCTTCTCGGCCTCCGGCTCCTCGATCGCCGGCTCGGGAGCGACCTCCGGCGGGAAGACGGACTCCTCGGCCTCGCCGGCCAGCAGGCGCTCGAACTGATCCTTGTCGATCGTCTCGCGCTCGATGAGGATCGCCGAGAGCCGATGCAGCTCGTCCATGTGCGCGCGCAGGACGGTCGTGGCGGACGCGTGGCCTTCCTCGATCACGCGCCGGATCTCGTCGTCGATCTCCTTCGCGATCTCGTCCGAGTAGTCGGGCTCGGAGCCCATGTCGCGCCCGAGGAACGGGAGCTCGTGCGCGCGGCCGAGGACGCGCGGGCCGAGCTTCTCGGACATTCCGAAGCGCATGATCATCTGCTTCGCCACCGCCGTGACCCGCTCGAGGTCGTTCGCCGCGCCGGTCGTCACCTCGTGGAAGACGAGCTCTTCCGCGGCGCGCCCGCCGAGCGTCATGGCGAGCTCGTCCATCAGCGTCGACTTCGTCGTCAGGTACTTGTCCTCCGTCGGCAGCGAGATCGTGAGACCGAGCGCCTGGCCGCGGGAGACGATCGTGATCTTGTGGACGGGGTTCGTGTTCTCGAGGTAGTGCCCCACGAGCGCGTGGCCCATCTCGTGGTACGCCGTGATCTTGCGCTCCTTCTCGGAGAGCAGGCGGGCCTTCTTCTCCGGCCCGGCGATCACGCGCATGATCCCTTCCTCGAGCTCGTCCTGCTCGATCATCTTCTTGCCGTTGCGCGCCGCGAGCAGCGCGGACTCGTTGATGAGGTTGGAGAGATCCGCGCCGGTGAAGCCGGGCGTGCCGGCGGCGAGCGTGTCGAGGTCGATGTCGCGCGAGAGCGGCTTGCCGCGCGAGTGCACCTCGAGGATCTTGCGGCGGCCGAGGCGGTCGGGGCGGTCGACGACGATCTGGCGGTCGAAGCGACCCGGGCGAAGGAGCGCCGGGTCGAGGATGTCGGGCCGGTTCGTGGCGGCGATGAGGATGATGTTGTCCTTCATCTCGAAGCCGTCCATCTCGACGAGGAGCTGGTTCAACGTCTGCTCGCGCTCGTCGTGGCCGCCGCCGAGACCCGCGCCGCGGTGCCGGCCGACGGCGTCGATCTCGTCCATGAAGATGATGCAGGGAGACGCCTGCTTCGCCTGCTCGAAGAGGTCGCGCACGCGCGAGGCGCCGACGCCGACGAACATCTCGACGAAGTCGGAGCCCGAGATCGAGAAGAACGGGACGCCGGCCTCACCGGCGACCGCGCGCGCGAGGAGCGTCTTGCCGGTTCCCGGCGGCCCGTACAGCAGCACGCCCTTCGGGATGCGCGCGCCGAGCGCCTGGAACTTCTTCGGGTTCTCGAGGAACTCCTTGATCTCGTGGAGCTCTTCGACCGCCTCGTCGGCGCCGGCCACGTCCTTGAACGTGACCTTCGGCGAGTCCGGCGACATGCGCTTGGCGCGGCTCTTCCCGAAGCTCATGACCTTCGAGCCGCCGCCCTGCACCTGGTTCATGAGGAAGATCCAGAACGCGATGAGGATCACGAACGGGAGGACGCTGATGAGGAGCGACCACCACGCCGACGAGCCCGTGCCCTTCGAGTCGAACTCGATGTTCTCGCGCTCGAGCAGGTTCTGGAACTGCGTCGCGGACTGCGGCGTCGGGTAGTTGACCTTGACCTTGCCGCCCTCGACGAGGTTCGCGGTGATCTGCTGGCGCGGCGGGTTGAAGACGACGTCGTTGACCGCGCCTGCCTTCACCTTGCCGATCAGCTGCGAGTACGTGACCTTCTGCTGCTCGGAGCGCCCGGGCAGCAGCGTCTGACTCGCCAGATAGACGAGCACGACGATGATGATGAGCGGAAAAAGTGCGCTGCGGAAGAAGCGGTTCACGGTCGGTCGTCGGAGGGTAGCACCGTCCTTCTTCGGCACCCAGCCGGCGATCCCCCTCCCCCGTTATGACCTGATTGCGGGGGTTACGTGCCGTACGGCACGAAATTGAGTGCTAGTGCGCGGGCGGGATCAGATCGGCGTGCAGGACTGCGACGTACGGGAGGTTCCGATAGCGCTCGGCGAAGTCGAGGCCGTACCCGATGACGAACCGATTGGGGATCTCGAAGCCGACGTAGCGCACGGGCACGTCGATCTCGCGGCGCTCCGGCTTCGTCAGCAGCGTCACGACCTCGAGCGACGCCGGCTTGCGCGCGCGCAGGTTGCGCATGAGGTACGAGAGCGTCAAGCCCGAGTCGATGATGTCCTCGACGACGAGGACGTCTCGTCCCGAGACGTTGATGTCCAGGTCCTTCAGGATCCGTACGACTCCCGAGGAGTCGGTCGCGGCGCCGTAGCTCGAGATCGCCATGAAGTCGATCTCGCAGGGCACCGTGAGCTCCCGCATGAGGTCGGCCATGAAGAAGACGGCGCCCTTGAGCACACCCACGAGGAGGAGGTCGCGTCCCGTGTAGTCGGCGGAGATCTCGGCCCCGAGCTCGCCGATGCGCGCCTGGATGGCGTCCTCTTCGATGAGGATCTCGCCGACGGCCTTCTCGAGCTCGGCTTGGGTCATGTCTCGGGATCCTTCCATGCGCGAACGGCATCTTCCCAGCCAGGCGCTTCGGCAATCCCGGGAACCATCACGACCTCGTCGCCGGAGACGACCATCGGCCAGGTGTCGCGCGCGGCTCTCGGCACCTTCGCGTCCACGAGCACATCCTGCACCTTCTTCGAGCGCCCCGCGAGCCGATCGCCAGGACGGCGCGTACGGACGA
Source organism: uncultured Gaiellaceae bacterium (assembly GCA_963744285.1). GTDB lineage: Bacteria > Actinomycetota > Thermoleophilia > Gaiellales > Gaiellaceae > GMQP-bins7. The sequence continues at coordinate 123,989 of CAVUTA010000010.1, forward strand.
CGAGCCCCGGGCGCGCGCTCTCGATCCGCCAGGGGCCGAAGCGCACGCTGCCCTCGATGCGCACGTCGCCGTACTCGCGCACGGCACGCATGCCGTGTCCGAGGTCCGCGGACTTCGTGCCGTCGGCGGACGCGAGGAGCTCCACGAGCGTGCGCTCGAGCTCCCGCGGCAGCCGCGGACGCTCGTCCGCGAGCGCGAGGAGGTTCCGGTCGGCGCCGGGGTGCAGCCGCCGGAGCAGCGGCAGGATCTCCTCGCGGATGAGCCCGCGCTTCGTCTCGGCGTTCGACGAGTCGAGGCGGATACGCGAGCTCGTGCTCCTCGCAGTAGCGCACGGTGTCCTCGCGCCAGAGCTCGAGGAGCGGCCGCACCACGCCGTCCTCGCGGCGCACCTTGATCGCTTTCGTGGTGCCCGAGGAGACGAGGCGGTAGAGCACGGTCTCGACCTGGTCGGACGCGGTGTGGCCGGTGGCTCGGAGGCCGTAGCTCCGCCGTCAGGCCGTAGCGAACGTCCCGAAGCTCGGCCTCGGTCGGAGGGCGAGGCAAGCCTCGCTCGCTACGAGCCTCGACGATCTCCGCGCCCAGCGCTCGGCGCAGAAGCGCGCGTCCTCTTCCGACTCGTCTCCGCGCAGGCCGTGATTCACGTGGACGGCGGAGACGCGGTAGCCGAGCGCTCCGAGGACGTGCCAGAGGCAGGTCGAGTCCGCGCCGCCCGAGACGAGGCAGGTCACCTCGCCACCTGGCGGGATCAGCTCATGGCGACGAATCGTCGCCTCCACGCGCTCTGCGAGGGCACGGCACGCGCCATTGTGCCGCAGCTGATGCCGCGGACCCGAGGAGCGGAGTGTGCCACTCCGCTCCTCACGCGCCGTCGGCTCGGCGGCAGCTCCGCCGCCCCCTCTACGAGCCGTTGATCGCTTCCAGGATGTCCCGCTGGGCCAGCAGCTGTGCGCTGGTGGACGCGGGATTCAGCCGAACAGCCTCGGCCGTCGCCATGACCGTCGCGAACTGCGTGTCCACGACCCCGTTCCCGTCGGTGTCGACGAGCTCGGTGAGGTCGAAGGCACCGTTGGCGAAGTTGAGCCAGGCGGCGAGCAGCTCCCGATCGAGCTTCTGGAGCGAATCGCCGCCGTTCCCGTTGATCCTCATGACGTCGAACGCCTGCGCCACCGTGTTCAGGGCGCGGGCTTCGCTGAAGACCGTGCTCATGAACCGGGTGATCGCGAGGTAGCACAGGCGCCGCGCCTCGGTGAACGCAGTCGGCCGCGGCCGGTACTGCGTCTGCCAGTACCCGGCACCCCGCTGCAGCGCGGCGTTGCCGGCGATGATCACCGCGACCTGGTCGGTGGCGCTGCCCAGGTCGTCGTCTCGCGCACCGAAGGTGACGGTGTAGAGGCATGCGCTGCCAAAGGCATGCGGCTCAGCGTCGGTGACCGTCCGTGGATTGATGGACGGACTCGGATCCGGATCCGGGTTGAACGCGATGTCGTTCAGCGACAGCTCGGTCGAGTCCGGAGACGGCGCCCCGTCGCCCCAGTCCCAGGTCGTCGTTCGGTCGTCGCTGCCCGGGTCGAAGGAGTCCGCCGTGAACGGGATCACCTCGCCCTCGTTGGCGACGAACGTGTCGACGCCGTTGATGCTCACGGTTCCGGTGAGGTCGATCACCGCCGTCGGGTCGACGTTCTGGATCGTCACCGGCGTCACGCCGCACGGCAGCGTGCTCGCACCGTCGTCGTCGGTCGCGCAGACCGTGACGACGAAGACGCCGTCGTCGCCGTACGTGTGCGCGACGTTCGCGAACGTCAGGGTCGCATCGGGGCGTATGTTCTCGAGAACGCCGACGAGCGGCTGCGGCCCGGCACCGTCACCCCAGTCGACCGTGGCCGTCAGGGTGTCCAACCAGCCGGCATCCGAGATGACACCGGTGATCGAAACGGAGGTGTTCTCCGGCTTCGGCCCGTCGTTGGCCAGGCTCGTCACCACCGGACGGACGTTGTTCACCGTGACGGTGGACGAGTCGGTCGCCGAACTACCGAACGTGTCCGTCACCCGGACGCTGACGGTGAAGACGCCGTTGTCGCCGACGAGCGTGAACGTCGGCGTCTGGCTCGTCGAGTCGTCGAACTGACCGTCGTTGTCCAGATCCCACTCGTACGTCAGGGCGTCTCCGTCCGGATCGGACGATCCTGCAGCGGTGAGCCCGACGTCAGTCCCTTCGTTCGTCACGTAGGGACCTCCTGCATCCGCCACCGGCGGTGCATTCGGGCCGAACGCCGCGCTCATCGAGGAGGCGCAGCTCGTCGACTGCACCCACATCCGAACGTTGGAGTCGGACCCGCTGTAGAGGTCGGAGCTCGGGTTGGTGCTTGCTCCGAAGAGACGATTGTTCGTCGAGCCCGGGAACGGATCCCCGGCATCGGCGCTGTTGTTGCCGTTCTGGTCGAGCTCGCCGAGGCCGTCGGCCTCTTCGATATCGACGAGTCGATGCGAGCCGGCCGTGTGCCCCGCGCCCTGATTGCCGCTCAGCGCTTCATCGATGTGCCAGACGACGATTCCGCAGCCAGGCAGCTGCGCGTCGAAGAGCGTCTGCTGGCGGTTTTCGACGAGGAAGTACTCTCCACTCCCGCCGATCTGGAAGCCGCCCGGGTTGTCGAGGAACCGATGCACCTCGTCGTTGTCCTCGGCACGCGAGATCGACTCCACGAAACGATCGCCAGCCGCGTGCCCGGTCGGGACGACCCAGTCGAGGAACCCCTTGCTCCAGGGGTCGAAGTGCGGCGGAGTGTCAGCGTTGTCCTGGGTGCCGAGGTACTGGGATGCCATCGTGCTCCAGACGTCAACCCCGCTTCCGCCGTTCGGACTCGCGTCGTCGTCGTAGAGGTCTGGAAGGCCGAGCGAGTGCCCGAGCTCGTGCGCGAAGAGGCCGATCGTCTGGATCTGGTCGCAGTCGGTGGTCGGTGGCGGCGGGTCGGTGAGGTCGTACGTGACCTCGGAGTTGATGATGAACGGGTTCACGGTCCTCGCGCCCCCGTCGACCGCCTGCCCTCCGCCGACGCCACCCGAGTGCGGCCAGAGGTTGTCGGTGTTCCCACCACCCGTCGCGCAGCCGTCGTGCTGTCCGCCTCCCGCATAGACGATCCCGAGTGCGTCGATCTGGCCGTCTCCGTTGTTGTCGTAGTCGGCGAAGTCGATCGCGGCGTCGATGTCGGCGAGCGCCTCGCGCACGAGGTCGTCGTCGCCGTCGGGGTTCGCGACGTTGTTGTTGTAGAAGGCTCTGTTGTTCGCGAGGTTCACGCAGTCGGCCGTGCCTCCACCGTCACCGACCACAGTTCCGACGAGGGCGAGGTCGCCGTACGAGATCTCGTCGTAGTAGTCGTCGAGATCGCCGGGGCCCGACGCCCCACCGCCGAACATGTTCGTCTGCATCTGCGCAGGCGTGAACGCGCAGCCGAGGTCGGTGAACTCGACCATGATGAAGAGGACGTCCGTGTCCGCGCCTGCCCAGTTCGGAGCGGCAAGCATCAGCGGCTTCCCCACCGGAGGCACGTTCTCTCTCGCACGCGCCGCCGTGAACGCCCTCGGCGTCGGTCGGAGGTGCTTCCGCACGACCGGACCGTCGTGCGTGACTACCGCTTGGGAGGGCTTCAACCTCCCGCGCACCCCACGCTGCGCGTACTTCCAGGTCTTGGTGCGCCCGTCGAGCACGACCGTGTGGCCGTTGAGCGCCTCGTAGCCATGGATGAACTCGTCGCCCCAGATTCGGGCCTTGAACGACCGACCGTCGGGTTGTTCGAGCGTGACGATGGCCTTCGGATCGGCTGCTGTGGCGAAAGCACTGGTTGTCGCGACGAGCGCGACCGACGACGCCGCGAGCAGGCACGTCGCCGCACGAAGAGAGTTTCTCGACATCTGATCCCCCGGTCCCGATTTGTCGCACGAGCATCTCGCGTCTGCAGACTGTTGTCAGCCGCGAGAAAGGGGGATTCGTGAGAGTGATCTCGCGGAGCGCCGATTCGTCGCTACGCGACGCGAAACCGGGGTGCGCCGCTCCACTCCTCGAGCAGCGAGGCTGCCCGCTCGAGCGTCGTCGCGCTCGAGGCGGAACGGAAACGCATGCTCGACGGGAGCCATCCGCGCCGCAGGCGCGAGGCCGTCCGTCGCATCGACGACGTAGCGAATCGCGAGGGCGTGCCCGACGACGAGGACGCGTTCCTCCGGCCGCGCCAGGACGAGCCGGAGCCCACGCGCGAACCGCGCCGCGGCCTGAGCCCGGCTCTCGCCGCCGCCGGGCGCCGGCACGTCCGGTGGATGAGACGCCGCCCAGGCGCGGTAGTCGTCGAGCAGGCCGCCGTCGAACGAGCCGAAGTGGATCTCGTCGAGCTCGGATGCGATGACAACCGGCACGTCGCGTCCGTCGAGCGCCAGCGCGAGCGTCTCCTGCGTTCGCGCGAGCCGCGAGGTCAGCGCGACGGAGATCTCCTCCGACGCGAGCAGCTCGGAGAGGGCCCGCGCCTGCTCGACTCCCTCCGGCGTGAGGCCATCACCGGGCATCGCCGACGAGGCGATCCCGTCGCGGTTCGACGCCGCGAAGCCATGCCGCGCGAGGAGCAGCTCGCGCACGGCTAGAAGAGCAGCGAGCGGTAGTCGAGGACGTGCTCCATGCCGATCGCCTCGTACAGCCGGATCGCCGGATCGTTCTCGGCCCGCACGAAGAGACAGACGGTCGGGACGCGTTCGAGGAGGAGCCGGCACAGATCGGCGAGCCCGCGCGCGCCGTAGCCGCGGCGGCGCACGTCCGGGTCGACCCACACCTGCTGGAGCTGCACGGCGTCGGGCGTCCACGCCGATGCCTCGGCCTTGAAGAGGATCACCCCGTCCTCGATCCAGAGCCACGAGCGCTCGTCCTCGATCTGGCTGCGGGTGCGCCACCGAAAGCCATCCGGATCGCGCTGCATCGGATCGACCCCGATCTCCTGCTCGTGGGCGGCTGCACACGCCGGCATGAGGAGCTCGAGATCGCTCAGCTGCGGCGGCGCGCAGCCCCGTGTCGCCCGCCGCGGGCGCTCGGCGCGTGACGTACACCGGTTGGCCGGGACGATCCTCGCGCGGCTTCGGAAGCCGGGTGTGCACCTCGGCCCAGAGCTCCGAGACGGCGCTCTGCTCGCCGATGAGCATGCGCGGCCCCGAACGCGCGACGTCGGGAGCGAACGCGCCGCAGTCCTTTCCCGACGGGACGGCGTTGATCCCGAGATGGCACAGCGCCGAGAGCTCGCCCTCGTCGGCGCGTGCCACGAATCGGCCGAGCCCGCGGCGGGCGACATCCTCGAGGAACACGCGCTCGACGGGGTCTTCCGCGCAGAAGCGGAGAATCTGATCCCGCTTCGGCTCGATGAGCTTTTCGGCCACGCGCGAAGAACTCTAGGAGACAGCTCGGTGTGAGCGGTAGTTCGCACAGTGTTTCGTAGGCGGAACCCGTAGGGTTCTGCCATGCCGATCCACCTTCGCGCCGAGCCCGGCGACTACGCGGACGCGTGCCTCCTGCCAGGCGACCCGCTCCGGGCGAAGTACATCGCAGAGACCTTCCTCTCCGACGTCACGCAGGTGAACGAGGAGCGCGGCCTGCTCGGCTACACCGGGAACGTGGGAGGGCAAGCGCGTCTCCGTGCAGGGAACGGGCATGGGCTGCCCCGGAGCGACGATCGTCTTCGAGGAGCTCATCCAGCTCGGCGTCACGCGTCTCCTGCGCGTGGGCACGTGCGGCGGCCTGCAGGCCGGACCACGCGCTCGGCGACCTCATCGTCGCGATCTCCGCCGTCCCGGCGGACGCGACCGCGACGCACCTCGTCGGCGGCGAGCCTCATTGCCCGACGGCGAGCTGGGAGCTCGTCCACGAGGCGGTCCACGTCGCGAAGCATTCCGGCCAGACGCTTCGCGTCGGCCCCATCGTGTCGAGCGACCTCTTCTACAACCCGGACGAGGGGCAGTACGAGCGCTGGTCGAAGCGAGGCGTGCTCGCGGTCGAGATGGAGGCTGCCGCGCTCTTCACGGTCACTGCGCTGCGAGGCGTTCATGGCGGCTGCCTGCTGACCGTGAGCGACATCGTCGTCGAGGGCGAGTTCGTCCGGATCTCGGATGACGAGCTCCGCGCGGCCGTGGAGCGCATGACGCGGATCGCGCTCGACACCGCAACGGCAGGTCACGACGGCCACTAGTTCGGCGCGCACGGTCTTCCTCGTCAACCCGGCCTCCGCCGGCGGCTCGACAGGGAAGCGGTGGCCCGAGATCGCGCATCGCGCGGCCGCGCGCGGACTGGACGGCGACGCGCTGATCTCGGAGAGCGCCCGGCCAGCTCGGAGCGCTCGCTGCCGAGGCGATCGGCAGCGGCGCAACGCGGCTGGTCGTCGTGGGCGGAGACGGCTCGGTGAACGAGGTCGTCAACGGCGTGATCGGCGCGGGGGACGTCGAGCTCGCGGTGATTCCGCGCGGGACCGGCTGGGACTTCGTGCGCACCTTCGACATCCCGCGAGATCTCGACGCGGCGATCGACGTCGCGCTGCACGGGGCGGTGCGCGAGATCGACGCAGGCGTCGTCACCTACCGCACGTGGGCGGGCGAGGAGGCGCGTGCGTACTTCGCGAACGTCGGTAGCGCCGGCATCTCGGGGGCGATCGCGCAGCGCGCGAACGAGTCGTCGAAGGCGCTCGGCGGCAAGGTCTCGTACTACTGGGCGACGCTCGCGGTGTTCTTCGGATGGCAAGCCGGGGAGATGCGCGTGACGGTCGGCGACGAGACGCGCAGCGGCCGGATGATCGACGCGATGATCTGCAACGGCCGCTTCCTCGGCGGCGGCATGATGATGTGCCCCGACGCCGAGCCCGACGACGGTCTCTTCGACGTCCTGCTCATCGGCGACGTGACGAAGCGCGACCTCGCGTTCGTCCTGCCGAAGACCTACAAGGGCAAGCACCTCCCGCACCCGCGGCTCGAGCTTCTCCGCGGCAGCGTCGTCACGGTCGACGCGGACGAGCCGCTCCCGATCGAGCTGGATGGCGAGCAGCCGGGCACGACACCGGCCCGGTTCGAAGTGCTGCCGCGCGCCCTGCGGCTGCGCGTGCCCTCGGCCGGCTAGGGCGAGGCAGGCCTCGCCCCTACGCGGCCGGCTTCGCGCTGGCAGCGGGCGCCTTGGCCTTCTTCAGCGCGGCGAGCTCCTTCTCGAGCTTCGCCACGCGCGCCTCGAGCTCGTCGATCCCGCGCACCTTCTTCGCGAGGTCGTCGACCCGCGTCCGCAGGTCGTTCACCGCGGTGAGCGCCTTCTGGCCGCCCGGTAGGTCGGCGATGCGCTGAAGCGCTTCCTCGCCCGCGTCCGCGAGCCGCGTCACGAAGTCCTTGTCGGCCTTTGGCTTCTCTGTCGTCGATGTCGTCATGGAGACAGTCATACCATTCGTGGGCTCGAAGCGCTCGTCAGAGCGCGTCGAGCACGGCCGAGAGGGTCTCGCCGGCGCCCGCGTCGACCTTCAGCACGGCGCGCTCGTCGAGCGCGGTCGGGCCGCGGTTCACGATCGCGAACGCCCGCGCCTCGAGCGGCAGGCCTGCGACCGGCCAGACCTCGAGCGAGGAGCCGACGACGAGCACGAGCCGAGCGCCGCGGGCGAGCTGCGTGGCACGCTCCATCGCAGCGGCCGGCAGCAGCTCACCGAAGAGGACGACGCCGGGCTTGAGCACGTCGCCGCACTGAGGACACGACGGCGTCGGACTCTCGTCGAGCTGTGCGAGCACGGCGTCCGCGGGCTCCGTCCAGAGACAGCGTCAGGCACTGCGCCGAGGAGATCGAGCCGTGCACCTCGACGACGTCCTGGCTTCCCGCACGCGTGTGGAGCAGGTCGATGTTCTGCGTCACCACCGCCTGGACGAGCCCGCGCCGCTCGAGCTCCGCGAGTGCCTCGTGCGCTGCGTTCGGCTTCGCGTCGCGAAGCACGTGGAGCCGCTCGCGATAGAAGCTCCACACGCGCTCGGGATCCCGCTTGAACGCGCGGAGCGACGCAACCTCGAAGGGATCGACCTCCGCCCAGATTCCGGTTTCGGAGCGGAAGTCGGGGATCCCCGACTCCGTCGAGACGCCGGCACCCGTGAGCACGACGCACGGCTGCCGCTCGCGGATGAGGGCTGCTAGAGCAACGGCGGACACGGCCGAATCGTAGGGTTGGCTCCGTGGACGGCTTCTCGTTCTCGACGGACGTGCGAATCCGCTTCGCGGAGACCGACGCGCAGGGCATCGCGCACCACGCGTCGTTCGTCGTCTGGCTCGAGGTCGCGCGCGTCGCCTATCTCGCGAAACACACCGGCGGCTATCAGGCGATCCGCGACCGTGGCATCGAGGCGCTGACGACGGAGGTGTCGATCCGCTACCACCGCGCTGCCTACTTCGACGAGACGCTCACGGTCTGGACGCGCTGCACGGACGTGCGCGGGGCTCGCTTCAGCTACGAGTATCGGATCGAGCGTGACGGAGAGCTCGTCGCGGACGCCACCACGCGACATGCGACAGTGGATCGCGAGACGTATCGGCCCATCCGTATCCCGGAGTGGCTCGCCGAGGCGATCGCTACGGCCGAGGCTTCGTCGGGGTAGCGCCCGGCTCGTCCGGAGGCGCCGTGCCGGCGCCGGCTGCCGGCGGGACGGGCTTCGTCTTCTTCGCCTCGACCTTCGTCCCGACGCGAACGACGCGCTCCTCGCCCTTGTAGGACGTCGTCCACGTCTCCGAGTGGAGCAGCTCGCCGTCGGCCGAGTACACCTTCCGCGTCGCCGACGTCCGCGTCGGTGACGACCCTTCCTCCTCGACGACGGTCTTGCCCTTGGCAAGCGTCGGATCGTTCGACGCGCTCGACGGGAACGCGGCCGGTGACGACGAGCGGCGACGACGAGCTCTCCACGCGGCGCGACTCGCCCCCGTAGATCGCGATGCTGATCCCGTCACCCTCCGCGAATCCCTTGACGAGCACCCAGGTGTCGGTGTCGTTGACGAACTTCAGGTCGAGCGACGGCCAGTACACCGTGGCGTCGCGCCCGAGCTGGTAGCGGCTGATGTACAGCGAGTGCGGATTTCGCTCCGTGATCCTGAGCCCAGCCTCCCAGGCGGCGTTGAACGCGGTCGTCGCGACCTGCGACGTGCCTCCGCCGACCTCCTCGGCGTACTCGTTGCCGATGATGACCGGCGCCGACCGGAAGCCACGCTCGACCGTCCTCTCGCCGATCGCCTCGTTGAGCGAGAACGTTCCTCCCGGCGCGACGAGCGTGCCGTCGAGTGCGCGGACGCCGAGCTGGAGGTTCGTGATCCGGTCAGCAGTCCCGGAGTAATAGGTCTTGTACGACGCCATGCGAGTGTCGATCCCCATCGCGAGCGCCTCCGCGGTCGTGCGCTCCGGCAGCGCACGTGCGACGGTGAGCTGCGCGACCCGGTTCGTCGGACGGGTCGCCGCCCGCAGGATTGCTCGCGCGGCCTTCGGGACGTTCAGCTCGAGCCCGTCGCGGGCGGGCACGACCTGGACGGACTCGCCGTACACCGCGAACTCGGCGTCCCGAGCGGGCCTGCCGATGTTCTCGGACAGATTCCGGAAGTAGGCATCGGCCGCCGCCCCGCCGATCACGAGCTTCGTGGCGCCGCCACTCGGGAGAGTGAGGAGCTCGGCCACCCGCCAGCGCGGCAGCCGGAAGCTCCGCTGAGCTGATTTCAGGACGATCGGGGCTCGAGACGGCGGTGCGTGCGCGCTCGGCGGTGCCGGCGAGCATCGCGGCACTGACAGGCGGAGCCGTCACCTTCACGGGGAGGGCCATCGCGCCGGGCGTCCGCTCGACCTGGCCGAGCGTGCGTACGACCAACTCGGCCGCGGCGTCGCGATCAAGGCGGCTCCCGGCCTGCTCCGGAACGACCTGGATACGCAGTCCGCGACGAACGAGCGCGGCGCTCTTCGGCCTGCGATTCACGTCCGCGGCGATCTGGTCGAGCGCATACTCGAGCGCGGCGTTCGACACCGCGAGCCGCGGAAGAACCTCCGCGCCGAATACGCGCGCGCGGATGCGGCGAAAGCCACGCAACGGGCCGAAGCCGTCGCCGGCTCGTCCTGCGGCCGCAACCGCAGCACCCCAGTCGGGCTGGATGCCGAGCTGGTTCGCGGCGAACGCGTGCGACGACGAGCCGGCGACGAACTCGACGGGATCGTCGGACCGCTGCTCGTAGAGCGACTCGAGCTTCGCGACGGCCTCGCGCCTCGTCAACCCACCGACATCGACGCCGGCGACCTCGGTTCCGGACGCGAGCTCGCTCCGGGATCCGGCAAAGGCGAGGCCGACGAGGACAGCGAGAGCTGCGACGGCCACAACCACGCCGACGACGATCGCGGTGCTTGGGCGAGCGCGTCGGCGGGCGCGGCTGCGAGGTGTGTAGAGAGGTGACTCTGCGCGCATCGAACGGCGAATTCTAGAGGCGATCCGGCCTCCTCCGGCGGTGGCGATCAGGTGAAGAACTGGTGCGCATTCGTTACCGAAATCGGAGACACTCGTGCGCCTTCGCCGACTAGAATCGGCAGTGGGTGGTGGGATGGGGTGCCCCTAATAAAGGAGGCACTCAGAAGACGAAGAGCTCGATCCCGCCCGAGACGTAGAGCTCCACACCGGTGATGTAGGCCGCGAGGTCGGAGCAGAGGAACGCGATCGCATTGGCGATGTCCTGCGGCTCTCCGGGACGCTTGAACACGGTGCGCGCGGCGATGCGCTCGTTCATCGCGGCATTCGCCATGTGGAACGCCTCCGTGCCGATGATCCCGGGCACGATCGCGTTGCACGTGATCCCGTGCCGGCCGCCTTCCATCGCGAGCGTCTTCGTGAGCCCGAGGATCCCCGACTTCGTCGTCGAGTAGCTCGCCTGCCCGAATCCGCCGAGCGTGCCCGCGACGGAGGCCATGTTCACGATGCGCCCCCAGCCGCGCTCCTGCATGTGCGGCCACACGGCCTGCGCGCAGTTGAAGCCGCCGGTCAGATTCACGCGGAGGTCGCGTTCCCAGAGCTCCGGGCTCTGGGAGTGGAACTGACCGACGTGATCGAGCGTGCCGGCGTTGTTGACGAGGATGTCCACCGATCCGAGCTCCTCGACCGTCCGGGCAACCGCCGCAGCGACCTGCTCGCGATCGGTCACGTCGCAGCGCACGGCCAGCGAGCGGCGACCGAGCGCACGGATCTCCTCCACGGTCTCCTCGGTGTGCACGAGACCTTGCGTCCGCGCAGCCGTCGCGAGCGCGCCCCAGCTGTCCGTGTCCTCCGACAGCTCGGACTCGACGAGGATGTCGGCGATCGCGACGTCGGCGCCGGCTCGTGCAAGCGTGAGCGCATCGGCGCGACCGAGCCCGCGCGACCCGCCCGTCACGAGGGCGACGCGCCCGGAGAGATCGATTTCGAGAGCCATGCCGAGACCCTAGTCGCCGCGCGGGAGGAAGATCTCCTTCGCGATGACGAGCCGCTGGATCTGCGACGTGCCCTCGTAGATCTGGAAGAGCTTCGCGTCGCGCATCAGCTTCTCGACCGGGTACTCCTTGATGTACCCGTAGCCGCCGAAGACCTGCACCGCGTCGGTCGTCACCTTCATCGCCGTGTCGGCGGCGAACCGCTTCGCGAACGACGACTGCAGCGTCGCGCGCTCGCCCTGATCGTGGAGCCACGCCGACTGCCATACGAGGAGGCGCGCCGCCTCGATCTCGGTCGCCATGTCCGCGATCATGAAGTTGACTCCCTGGTGCATCGCGATCGGAACGTCGAACGTGACGCGCTCCTTCGCGTACTCCACCGCGAGCTCGAAGGCAGCCTGCGCGACGCCGACGGCGCCGGCAGCGGTGCCCGGCCGCGTGAAGTCGAGCGTCCTCATGGCGATCTTGAAGCCCTCGCCCTCCTCGCCGATGCGGTTCTCGGCCGGGACGACGACGTCGGTGAGCGCGAATGCGGAGGTGTCCGTCGAGCGCTGGCCCATCTTGTCGAGGTGCTTCTCGATCTGGACGCCCGGCGTGTCCATCGGGACGATGAACGCCGAGATCCCCTTGTGACCCTTGGCCGGATCGGTCTTCGCGAAGACGACCGTCCAGGTCGCGTGGCCGGCGTTGGTGATGAACGTCTTCGACCCGTTCAGGACGTACTCGTCGCCGCGGCGCTCCGCCGTCGTCTTCATGCGGGCGACGTCCGACCCGGCGTCGGGCTCGCTGAGGCCGAACGAGCAGAGGATCGGCTCCTCGAGGAGCGGTGGAAGCCACGTCTCCTTCTGCTCGTCGGAGCCTGCGAGAAGGACCGGCCCGGCCCCGAGGCCGTTCGCGAGGATCGACGTGGCGATGCCGGAGCACCCCCAGTTCAGCTCCTCGCCGACGAGCATGCCGTCGAACGCGGGAAGGCCCGAGGCCGCCGAGCGACTCGGGAACGTGGAGGTTCATGAGGCCGAGCTCGTGCGCCTTCGCGATCACGTCGACCGGATGCGTCGAGTGCTCGTCGTACGCCGCCGCCTTCGGCCGGATCTCCTTCTCGGCGAACTCCCGCGCGAGCGCGCGAAGCTCGCGCTGCTCGTGCGTCAGCGCGAACGAGACGCCGCCGGCGATGCCGGTCTCCACCTGTGTCATGGCCTTCGCTCCCGGTTCGATTGACTAGTCAGTCAATCGACAGTCTACGACGATCCCGAGCAGCCGGTCAAGCGCCGAGCACCTTCCGTAGGATGTCGGGCGCATGGCGACCACGACCGAGCGTCCCGCCCTCGACCCGCTCGACTACCTCGGGATCGACGCCCTCCTCGACGACGAGGAGCGTGCGGTTCGCGACACCGTCCGGCAGTTCGTGCGCGACAACGTGCTCGACGAGGTCGGCGACTGGTTCGAGAAGGGGATCTTCCCGCGCGAGATCTTCCAGGAGCTCGCGAAGCTGGGCCTGCTCGGAATGCATCTCGACGGGTACGGCCTGCCCGGCGCGAGCTCCGTCGTCTACGGCCTCACCTGCATGGAGCTCGAGGCGGGGGATGCAGGCGTGCGAAGCGCGGTCTCCGTTCAGGGCTCGCTCGCGATGTTCCCGATCTGGAAGTTCGGCTCGGAGGAGCAGAAGGAGCGCTGGCTCCCTCCGATGCATACGGGCGACGTGATCGGATGCTTCGGGCTCGACCGAGCCGGACGCGGGCTCGGACCCCGGCTCGATGCGGACGCACGCGCGCCGCGACGGCTCGGACTGGATCCTGAACGGCGCGAAGATGTGGATCACGAACGGGACGATCGCCGACATCGCGATCGTGTGGGCACGCACCGACGAGGGCGCCATCCACGGGTTCATCGTCGAGAAGGGCATGCCCGGCTTCTCCGCGCCCGAGATCCACAAGAAGCTGTCGCTGCGCGCATCAGTCACGTCCGAGCTCGTGCTCCAGGACGTCCGCGTGCCCGAGGAGAACCGCCTCCCCGACGTCTCGACGCTGCGCGGCCCGCTCTCCTGCCTGAACGAAGCGCGCTTCGGCATCGTCTTCGGAGCCGTCGGCTCCGGACGCGCCTGCTTCGAGGCTGCGCTCGAATACGCGAAGGAGCGCATCGTCTTCTCGAAGCCGATCGCCGCCTACCAGCTCACCCAGCAGAAGCTCGCCGAGATGGCGCTCGAGCTCAACCGTGGCTTCCTCGTCGCGCTGCACCTCGGCCGCATGAAGGACGCCGGCACGCTTCGGCCCGAGCAGGTGAGCCTCGGGAAGATGGGCAACGTGCGCGGCGCGATCGAAGTGGCGCGGAGCGCGCGAACGATCCTCGGCGCCAACGGCGTCACGCTCGAGTACCCGGTGATCCGCCACGTGAACAACCTCGAGTCGGTGCTCACGTACGAGGGCACGCACGAGGTGCACACGCTCGTCGTCGGCCAGGCGCTGACCGGCGAGAACGCGTTCCGGTAGCGGCTACTCGCCTTCCCAGTACTCGGCGTCAGGGCCGCGGAAGGCGCGGAACAGCCGCTGCCCCTTCGCGTCGACGACCGAGATCTTGTTCGAGTCGGCGTACTCGACGATGTCCGGCGCGAGGAGCGTCGACAACATGAGGACGCGAATCGGCTCGTCCGAGCCGTTCCGGACCTGGTGCAGCCCTTCCTTGCCGCGCCGGAAGCAAGCGACGTCGCCCTCGCCGAGCTCCTGCTCGCCCTCCGGCGTACGCAACGTCGGACGCCCGCGGAGGACGATCATCCACTCCTCGTTCGCGTGATGCGTGTGGTACGGCCAGAGCCGATCGCCGGGCTCGAGCTCGTACATGCTCCCGCCGATCAGCTCGGCGTCGACGTGCGCACCGACCCACGCGTCCTTGCTGCGCCAGCCCGGGCGCTCCTCGACGCGATCCCACGTCGTCGCCGTTGAGGTTGAAGATCTTCATGCGCGCGAGCCTAGACGGCGAGGCCGCGCAGCGCGATCTCGATCGCCGTGCGCTCCGCGCGCGCGACGTCGTCCTCGCTGTCCGGGAGCTGGCCGAGAACCCAGCCCGTCAGCACCTCCTCGAGCCCGCCGTAGAAGATCCAGCTCGCCAGGCGTGCGTCGACGTCGGGCCGAAACGCTCCCGCCGACTGACCCTCCTCGATGACCCGCTGGACGATCGCGAACGCCTCGCGTACCTCGTCGACCCGATCCTGGAGCTGCTGGCTGCGTGCGACCTCGCGAACCATCACCGTGACCAGCGCGGGATCGTTGCGCCACGTGCGCAGCAGGATCTTCGCGATGCCCTCGAGCTTCTCCGACGCGGGCTCGGCGGACGCCTCGACCGCACGGAATCGTGCGATGAGCGCGCCCCAGTTCTCGACGAAGATCGTCCGCAGGACGTCGTCCTTCGACGCGAAGTAGTGGTAGAGGAGGCCGTGCGCGACTCCTGCGTCCTCCGCGATGTCGCCGACGCGTGCGCCGTGGTAGCCGTGGTCGGCGAACACGCGGATCGCGGCGTCGAGGATGAGCTTGCGCTTCTCCGAGTGGGCGATTGAACCGTCAGTCAACGAGGCGAGGATAGAGGTACGCTCCGCCGGCGTGCAACCGCTGGCGGGCACACTCGTCGTCGACTTCACGCGCTACCTCCCCGGCGCGTACGCGAGTCGCGAGCTCACGCGTCTCGGCGCTCGCGTCGTCCGCGTCGAGCCACCGTCTGGCGATCCCATGCGCCCGACCGCGACCGCCTGGGACACCGCGCTTCGCGCGGGGAGCGAGTCGGTCGTCTGCGACCTGCCCGGCGACGCCGACTTCGCGCAGGCGCTGTGCGCGCGCGCCGACGTCGTGCTGGAAGGCTTCCGGCCCGGAGTCGCCGCGAGACTCGGCGTCGGGCCGGAGCGACGTCCCGGCAGCGACGGTCTACTGCTCGATCACCGGCTTCGGCCTGGACGACGAGCGCCATCGGCTGCGCGCCGGTCACGACCTCAACTACCTCGGCTGGGCGGGCGTCCTCGAGGACACCGACGCACAGCTCCCGCCGGTGCAGATCGCCGACCTCGCGGCCGGTGCGCTCGGTGCCGTCGCGCAGGTTCTGGCCGGGCTCCTCGAGCGTGCGCGAACCGGCCGCGGCCCGCGGATCGTCGTCTCGCTGACGCATCGCTCGCACGACCTCGTCGCGCACCGCCTCGGAGGCGAGCCGGTTCCGCGCATGCTCACCGGCGGGCTCGCGTGCTACCGCATCTACGCGACGGCAGACGGTCGCCACCTCACGGTCGGGGCGCTCGAGCCGAAGTTCTTCCAGCGGCTGTGCGAGCTCCTCGATCGTGCCGACCTCGCCGACCGCCAGTACGACGAGGACCAGGACGCGCTCGCAGCCGAGCTCGCCTCGATCTTCGCCACACGCTCGCTCGCAGAGTGGCTCACGCACTTCGGCGACGAGGACGTCTGCGTCGGCCCCGTCTGGACACGCGAGGAAGCAGCAGCGTCGTTCGGATCGCCCGACGCCCCTGAAGAGGTTCCGCTCGGCGCGCACACGGATGCCTGGCGCAGCGAGCTAGGAATGCATTAGGCCGAGCGCCGCCGGCAGCGCGAGCAACGTGTCGATCCGATCGGGTGCGTCGAGTCGGAGGCCGTCGCGATCGAGCAGGATTGCGCGGATCCCGAGCGCCCGCGCGCCCTCGATGTCGTCCTCGTAGGAGTCGCCCACCATCACGGTCTCGTCGGGTGTCGACGCCGAGTATCTGCAGCGCGGCGACGAAGATCGACGCGTGCGGCTTCACGCGCCCGTGCGCCTTCGACCCGACGACGGCGTCGACCTCGAGGACGTGATGCGACGACGAACTCGTCGAGATCGCGCTGGCCGTTCGAGATGAGCCCGATCCTGATCTCGTGCCGCCGCAGCTCCTCGAGCACGGGCAGCGCGTCCTCGTAGAGGGAGAAGTTCTCGTGTCGCTCCCACTCGCGCACCATGTCGGTCGCGCACTCCCGCGCGCCGCTCGGATCGCCCCCCATCCCGAGCACGATCTGCTCGGTGAACGCGATCCAGATCTCCTCGTCGTGCACGAGCTCGTGGTTGCGCTGCAACGTCTCGATGGCCGCCGCGCGAGCCTCCTCGTACGAGCCCGGATCGAGCGCGAGCCCGTGCCGCTCCCCCACCCGCCGGTACCCCTCGGGCCCAAGCTCCGGCCCAGGCCGAAACAGCGTGAAATCGACGTCGAACAAGACGGCCT
Source organism: uncultured Gaiellaceae bacterium (assembly GCA_963744285.1). Classification (GTDB taxonomy): domain Bacteria; phylum Actinomycetota; class Thermoleophilia; order Gaiellales; family Gaiellaceae; genus GMQP-bins7. The sequence continues at coordinate 140,657 of CAVUTA010000010.1, forward strand.
TCAGCACGCGATTCGAGGATACGCCGTCCCGAGCAGGCGACCAGCGGCAGCTCCGCTGCCGCTGCTTCAGGGATCGTCGCGAGAGCGGAATCCGCACTCGCGGATTCCGCTCTCTGCGGGAGGCACAGTCGGGGTGCCCAGATTCGAACTGGGGGCCTCTCCGACCCGAACGGAGCGCGCTACCAGGCTGCGCCACACCCCGAGCGCGGAAAGGGTACCGGCGTTGCGCAGCGCGGGCGACCCGCAGTATGCTCAGGGCGATGACTGTCGCTCTCGAAAGGCGGGCCGCTTGACCTCCCGCCCCGGCAGCGAATGACCCGGAGCCCGACGTGCGCGTATTGCGCCGGCGGGCTTTTTCTTTGCCGTTTTTCTCAGACCTGAGGAGGCAGCATGGCCAACCACCTGACGCCCGAAGAGCTCGCCAAGGAGATGGGGATGGACCGCGACGAGGTCGTCCGCATCTGCATCGAGGAGGGCGTGCCGATCTATCACGGCAAGATCGACAAGACGCTCTTCCAGGCTTCGCTCGAGGCAGTCGGGGCGGGAGCGGCCTCCGCCTCGAGCTGAGGCTCGAAGCAGCTAGGAGGCCTTCGCGCGCGGCTTCCGCGCTCGCGCCGGCTTCTTCTCCGCCGGCTCCGCGGTGGGCTTCTTCGCGGCGGCGACGCTCGCCTTGAGCGCCTCCATGAGGTCGATCACCGGCGCGACCTCGACGGGCTCCGGCGCGACGATCTCCTCGCCTCGCATCTTCGCCTCGAGGAGCGCGCGCAGGTCGCGCCGATACTCGCTCGCGAGCTCCGCGGGCTCGAAGTCGCCGGCGAGGCTCGCGATGATCTGCAACGCGAGGTCGAGCTCGGGCTTCTTCACCTTCGTCTCCTCGACCGCCTCGGCGATCTCGGCCTGCGAGTAGACGTCCTCGACGAGGAACAGCGTCTCGAGCGCGAGCGCGTCGCCCTGGGCGCGCACGAGGCAGAGGCTCTCGCGCCCGCCGCGAACGAACCGACCGAGCGCCGCGGTCTCGGTCTGCCGCATCGCCTCGAGCAGGAGCACGTACGGCCGGCGCTGCGCCGGCGCGGTCGCGGGGACGAGGAAGTACGTGCGGTCGAAGAAGATCGGGTCGACATCGCTCGCCGGGACGAAGCGCGTGATCTCGATCGAGCGCGAGTCGTCCGCGCGCTCGATGGCCTCGAGATCGGCGTCCTCGACGATCAGGAACTGGCCCTTCGTCACCTCGAAGCCACGCACGATCTCGTCCTGCGTGACCTCGCGGTCGTGCGTCGGGCACCACCGCTTCTGCTTGATCGGCGTCGCGCACTCGCGGTGCAGGAGCCGGAACGAGACGTCCGACTGGCGTGCAGCGGGCTTCGTCGCAGGGGCAAGGCCCACGGGGATCGAGACGAGGCCGAAGCTGAGGGATCCGTTCCAGGTCGTACGCATGAGCGAAGGGTATTCCACGAGGCGCCAGAACTCACGCCTCTACGTTGGGACCTGTGAGTTTCGCCCTGGACTGACCGAACCCCTTCCTCTAAGCTCAGAGCGTGACCGAGACGGCCGCAGCCGCCCTCGAGACGCAACCCGGCTCGGAGGGTCGCCGAACGATCGCGCAGCTCTGGCGGCAGTCGGTCGCAGCTGGGCGTCGCGGGCCCCGCCTACCTGGTCGAGTCGGAAGACGGCTGGTCCGAGGTGTCGTGGGCCGACGCCGACGAGCGCGTACGCGCGTACGCGAACGGCTTCCTCGCACGCGGCGTGCGCAAGGGCGACAACGTCGCGCTCCTGGCCCGCAACAGCCTCGACTGGGCGCTCCTCGACTTCGCGCTCGCGCACATCGGCGCCGTCGGCGTCCCCGTGTACGCCTCGAGCTCGGCGCGCGACGTCGGGTACCTCCTGGCGCACTCCGAAGCGGTGGGGATCGTCTGCGAGGACGCCGAGCAACTCGCCAAGGTGGAAGCCGTGACGGAGGAGCTGCCTGCGCTGCAGCACGTCCTCACGTACCACGACCTCGACGGTCTCGCGGCGCACGGGACGGACTACGCGGCGGCGAATCCGACCGCCCTCGACGACGCGACGGACGCGATCGCCGAGGACGACCTCTTCACGATCATCTACACGTCCGGGACGACCGGGCCGCCCAAGGGCTGCATGCTCTCGAACCGCAACTACTACGTGATGGCGAGCGTCGTCGACCGGATGGAGGAGACGTACTACCACCCCGACGACGTGATGCTCCTCTACCTCCCTCTGGCGCACAACTACGGCCGGCTGATGCTGCTCCTCGGGGCACACGTCGGCTTCACGATCGCGTTCCTCGCCGACCCGCTCCGCGTCGCCGAAGCGCTCCCGCAGGTGCGCCCGACGCTGCTGCCGAGCGTCCCGCGCGTCTACGAGAAGGTGCACACCGCCGTCCTCGCCCGCTTCGACGCGGCCACCGGGACGAAGCGGCGCCTCATCGACTGGGCGCTTCCGATCGGGCGCGAGGTCAGCCGCCTCGAAAGCGAAGGGAAGCCGGTTCCCGCAGGGCTCCGCGCCAAGCATCGTGTCGCCGACCGACTCGTGTTCAGCAAGGTTCGCGAGCCGTTCGGCGGGCGGCTACGCATGCCCGGTTCGGGCGGCGCGCCGCTCGCGAAGGAGATCATCGAGTTCTTCGACGCGATCGGGATCCGCATCGGGGAGGGCTACGGCCTCACCGAGTGCACGACCGCGTGCAGCACGAACCGGCCCGACCTCTACCGCTTCGGCTCCGTCGGACAGCCGCTGCCGGGCTTCGAGATCCGCATCGCCGACGACGGTGAGATCGAGGTGCGCTCGGAGACGGTCTTCCAGGGCTACTACAAGGAGCCCGACGCCACGGCCGCAGTGCTCGGCCCCGACGGCTGGCTCAAGACGGGCGACATCGGCATGCTCGACGAGGACGGCTTCCTGCACATCACCGACCGCAAGAAGGACATCCTGGTCACGGCAGGGGGCAAGAACGTCGCGCCGCAGAACATCGAGAACGACCTGAAGACGTCGAAGTACGTCTCACAGGCGCTGGTCGTCGGCGACGCGCGGCCCTACGTCTCCGCCCTGATCACCCTGGATCCCGTCGAGATCGAGCGCTGGGCGGGCGAGCAGGGCGTCGCTGCAGACGTGGCCGCACTCGCTCGCGACGAGCGCGTCCACGCGCTCCTGCAGGGCGTCGTCGACGACGTCAACCAGGAGCGTTCGCGCTTCGAGCAGGTGAAGCGGTTCACGATCCTCCCGCGCGACTTCACGATGGACGCCGGCGAGATCACGCCGACGCTCAAGGTCAGACGCCGAGCCGTGCAGGAGCACTTCGCAGAAGAGATCGACGCGCTGTACGCCGAGCCACACGTCGTCGCTCAGAGCGACGAGATCGCCGGCTAGAGGCGACGCGCGCCGACGTACGAGCCCGAGCGCTCGCCGAGGCTCGAGATCCTGACGACGTCGCCGGTGTGCGGCGCATGCACGAACTGGCCGCCGCCGATGTAGATCCCGACGTGGCCGAGACCGCTGAAGAACACGAGGTCACCCGGCGCCAGCTGGTCGTAGGAGACCGGCGTTCCCATGCTGTACTGCGATGCCGCGTGGTGTGGAAGCGAAACGCCGACCTGCGCGTAGACGTAGCTCGTGAACCCCGAGCAGTCGAAGCCGGTCGACGGGCTCGAGCCTCCCCAGACGTACGGAATCCCCAGGTACTGGAGTGCGATCCCGACGACGCCGCCGTAGCGAGCTGCCGGGAGGTCGGCGTCGTATGTCGGGACGACGACCGCCGTGTCGTAGGACTCCTGCGCCGTCGCCTGGCGAGGCGAGCTGAGCAGCCTGCGCGCGGGCCCGAGCCTGCTCGGCGAGCGCGGCCTGTCGCCGCTGCTCCTCCGCGCGCATCTCCGCGATCTCGTCCTTGACGGAGGCGAGGAGCTGGTTCTGCTCGGCGAGCGTGCGACTCGATCGACTGCTTCTGCGCGGCCTGCTCGGCCACGATCTGGGCCTGATCCGCGCGCGCGTCCTGCAGCTTGGAGCGCCGCGTCTCGACCTCCTTGCGGTACTGCTTGACCGTGCGGAGGATGTGCGAGTCCTGGCTGGACACCCGCTCGATCGCGTCGAGCCGCGCGATGACGTCGTCCAGGCTCGACGAGCCGAGGAGCACCTCGAGCGTGGAGTCGCCTTCGCCGTTGATGTAGAGGTCGCGGAGCCGCTCCTGGATGCGCGTGTTGCGCGATGCCGAGGCTCTTCCGCGCGGCGACGAGGTGCTTCGCGTTCGTCGCGAGGTCGCTCTCGATCTCCTCGAGCTGGATGTTCGCGTAGTTGCTACGCCTCGATCGTCTGCTCGAGGTTCCCGTTCAGGCTCTCGACCTCGGCCATGATCGCCTCGGCCTGCGCGCGCTTCGACGTGATCGTCTGCGCGGACGCCGACCCGACGGCAAGCAGAAGCACGCCGGCGGCTGCCGCAGCGAAAACGACTATCGGCGTCCATCCGGCGCGCGAGCCTGTGAAGGTGGCTCTCCGTCGTCCCCGGACAGACTCGCCAGTGGCGGTCTGGCCCGTCACAAGTCGGAGACCCTAGCAGCCTCCACGGACGGCTGCAACTTGCAACAGAGCCAAAATATCTGCAAAGAGGGCACTTGCCGGGCTATCCAGACCGACACTGTGTTAGCGTTGTCGCCTCGTGGGTAGGGGAACGCGCAGGTGGGGAGCCGCGCTCGTGGCGGTCCTCGCAGGAACGCTCGTCGGCACCGGAGGCTCGGCCTTCGGGCAGCCGCAGGAGCAGCAGGCGTACCGGCTGAAGGTCGACGCCGTCGCGTACCACCTTCCAGGGAAGACTGCGCTCGGCGTTCCCGTGCGCAAGGGCGTGGTCGCAGTCGACCCGAAGCTCATCCCGCTGGGGACGAAGCTGCACGTTCCAGGGTACGGGCCGGCGCTCGCGGCCGACGTCGGGCACGCGATCAAGGGGCGGATCATCGACCTCTGGTTCCCGAGCACGGCGAAGGCGCGCGAGTGGGGCCGCCGCACCGTCACGATCACGATCTACCGCTAGCTCCTCCGCCGTCGGCGGCGTGCGCTACACAGTGCATTCGTGAGACGGACGCCCGCCCTCGTCGCGACACTCGTCGCGGTCGCCCTCGCGGGCGGAACCGCGTCGACGACCGGCCGCGCCTCGTGACCTCGAAGCCACGCTCGCGAACGCGCTCCGCGCTCCGGGGATCGACCCGCAAGACGCAGCGGCGATCGCCGTGGATCTCCGGACGGGGCAGACCGTCTACTCGTCGAACCCCGGACGCTCGCTCCTTCCGGCCTCGGCCGAGAAGCTGCCCGTCTCGTTCGCAGCGCTCCGCGTGCTCGGCCCACGCCATCGCTTCCGTACCGAGGTCGTCGGCGCCGGGGCGCGCTCGGGCCGCGTCTGGAGGGGAAACCTCTGGCTCGTCGGCTTCGGCGACCCGACGCTCGATCGCGCCGACCTCGACCGGCTCGCGCGCAAGTTCGCAGCCACCGGCATCAGGCGCATCGCGGGGCGCGTATTCGGCGACGACACGCACTTCGACGGACGGCGCGACGGGCTCGGGTGGAAGCCGAGCTACCTCGGGATCGAGTCGAGGCCGATCGCGGCGCTGTCCGTGGCAGGCGTGCGACTCACGGGCGTCCACGGTTCGGCCGTCGCTGCCGCTCGCGCCTACGTCGACGCCCTCGAGCGGCGCGGGATCTCCGTGACCGGCCGGTCGGGGTCGAGGCCGGCTCCTCCGGCTGCGCTCTCCATCGTGTTCGACCTCTCCGAGCCGCTGTCGACGATCGTGCGTCAGCTGAACGGCGAGAGCGACAACTTCGCGGCCGAGATGGTGCTGAAGGAGCTCGGCGCGACCGCGGCGCCACGTGGCTCGTCCGCAGCAGGCGCGCGGGTCGTCCGCGCGGCGCTTCGAGCGGCAGGGGTTCCGCTCGCCGGAGTGCGCATCGCCGACGGCTCCGGGCTCTCGCGCTTCGACCGGCTGACCGTCCACGCCCTCGCCGCGATCCTGCGAGTCGGCGCCGCCGACCCGGCCATCCGCGACGCATTCATCGCGTCGCTCGCCGTCGCCGGGATCTCCGGAACGCTCGAGCGGCGCCTGGACATCCGGCCGACCCGGGGACAGGTGATCGCCAAGACGGGCACGACCAGTCGCGCGTCCGCGCTCGCGGGATTCGTGCGTCGACGCTACGTCTTCGCGATCCTGCAGAACGGCTCGCCCGTGCCGTACTGGACGGCGCGGGAAGCACAGGATCGTTTCGTGACGGCTCTAGCGCGCTCCTAGTGCGCAAGACCGGAGATCCGCTAGCGCGGAGTCTCCGGTCGCGCGTAGATCCCTAAAGGCGGCTGCTTCGCAGCCGCATCGCTGCTACTCACCTCACGCGCTGAGCAGACGGCGAAAATCAGCCTCGGCGAGCACGGGAACACCGAGCTTCTCGGCCTTCTGCGCCTTCGAGCCCGGGCTCTCGCCGACGACGACGCCGGTCGTCTTCTTCGAGACGGAGTCGGAGACCTTCGCGCCGAGCGCCTCGAGCGCGGCTTTCGCCTCCTCCCTCGTCCAGCCTTCGAGCGTTCCGGTGATGACGTACTGGCTCCCGGTGAGGCGACCTTCCGGAGGACGCTCGTCCTCGGCGAGCGCGAGCTGTAGGCCGAGCCCACGCAGCTCCTCGACGAGCGCGAGGTTCTCCGGGTCGCCGAACCACTCCGCGATGAGCTCGGCCCGCTCGGGCCCGATCCCCTCGACCTCCTCGAGCTGCTCGAGTGTCGCACCGCGCGAGCGCGTCCACGGTTCGGAAGTGCAGTGCGAGGCTGCGTGCGATCACCCAGCCGACCTTCGGGATGTTGAGGCCGAAGAGGACGCGCGAGAACGGCTGCTCCTTCGAGCGCTGGATCGACTCGATCGCGCGCGTCGCCGAGATCTCGGCGAACCCTTCGAGCTCGGCAAGCTGCTCGGCCGTGAGCCGGTAGAGATCGGGCAGCGAGCGCACGATCCCCTCGTCCCAGAGCTTCTTGATCGTGCTCCCGCCGACGTTCTCGATGTCCATCGCCGCGCCGACCCAGTGGTAGAGCGTCTCGAGGCCGCGAGACGGGCACGCGCGGTTCGGGCATCGGTGCATCACCTCGCCCTCGGGCCTCACGATCTCGGTCTTGCACAGCGGACAGCGCTTCGGCATCCGCCACGGCTTCGTCCCGGGCTCGTGCTCGCCCGCAGGGCCGACGACTTGCGGGATCACGTCCCCGGCCCGCTGCACGACGACGAGGTCTCCCTCGCGGATGTCCTTGCGACGGATGTCGTCCTCGTTGTGCAGCGTCGCGCTCGTCACGGTCACACCGCCGACGTGCACGGGCTCGAGCTCTGCGAGCGGATTGAGAACGCCGGTGCGACCGACGCGAACGTGGATCTTCGTGAGCCGCGTGACGGCCGACGTCGGCGCCCACTTGAAGGCGCGTGCGAAGCGCGGGCGACCGTGGAGCGACCCGAGGCGCCGCTGCTGGTCGAAGGCGTCGATCTTGACGACGATCCCGTCGATCTCGTAGCCGAGCGAGGCCCGGCGCTCCTCCCAGGCGACGCACGCGTCGGCCACCTCGGCGATCGACTCGACACGCTGCGCGTCCGGGTTCGTCCGAAAGCCACGCTCGCGCAGCCACTCGAGCGCCTCCCACTGCGTCGCGAGCTCCGCGCCTTCGAGCACGCCGATCCCGTAGACGAAGATCGAGAGCGGTCGCTCGGCCGTCACCGCCGGGTTCAGCTGCCGCAGGGAACCGGCCGCCGCATTCCGTGCATTCGGCGCTGGCTTCTTCTCCGCCGCGAGCTGCGCCTCGTTGAAGCGCGCGAAGCCGTCGAGCGGGAAGAAGATCTCGCCGCGGACCTCGACTCGCGCCGGCGGCGCGTCGCCGAGCATGCGCAGCGGGATCGCCTCGATCGTGCGGAGATTGACGGTGACGTCCTCCCCGCGCTCCCCGTCACCGCGCGTCGCGCCGCGCACGAGGACGCCGTCCTCGTAGACGAGCGACACCGCCGAGCCGTCGATCTTCGGCTCGAGGACATAGGCGACGGGCTCGTCGGTGCCGAGGCGCTTGCGCACGTCGTCGGCCCACTTCTCGAGCGCCTCCCGGGTGGTGACCTTCTCGAGGGAGCCCATCGGCGAGAGGTGCGCCACCTTCGTGAAGCCGGCCGCGGGCGGTGCGCCGACGCGCTGCGTCGGCGAATCGGAGGTGACGAGGTCGGGATGCTCGTCCTCGAGCGCGCGCAGCTCGTCGAAGAGCACGTCGTAGGCGCTGTCGTCGATCTCCGGGTCGTCGAGGACGTGGTAGCGGTAGTTGTGGTGCTGGATGAGCCGGCGGAGCTCGGCGACGCGGTCGGCCGGCGCCGCAGTCCTAGATGACATCCAGCAGCTCCTCCGGCGTCCGGACGAACGCGTCCGGCTCCTCCGCGAGCAAACGCTCGTCGGGATGAATGCCACCCCACCCGACCGCCACGGCGAACACTCCTGCAGCCTTCGCTGCGCCGATGTCGAACGGCGAGTCGCCGACGTAGACGGCCTCGTCAGGCTTTCCACCGAGCCTCTCGACCGCCAGCAGGACGGGATCCGGGTCCGGCTTGTGGCGCTCGGTGTCCTCGTGCGCGATGACGACGTCGAACGCGTCGGCGAGGGCGGGGAAGCGGTCGAGAGCGAGGCCGACGGTGCGATGGCGCTTCGCCGTCACGATGCCGAGCTTCCTCCCCTCCGCCGCGAGACCGGGGAGCAGCGCCAGCAGCTCGTCGAAGGCCTCGAGCGTCTCGTGCAACCCGTCGTTGTGCACCTTGTACGTCTCGAGCAGCGCCTCGGCGTGCTCGGCGTCGATCGCCTGCATCTGCGCAACGATCCCCTGCCCGCCGATCGTCAGCCCGAGCTCGTCAGGTGGGATCTCGCGACCGAGGACCGTCCGAACGGCGTACTGCATCGAGGCGAGGATGATCGGCCCGGAGTCGATCAGCGTGCCGTCGAGGTCGAACAGGACGATGCGGAAGCGCACCGGGCGATCGTAGCCAGGCGTAGGGCGAGGCTTGCCTCGCCCTCAATACCCGACCCGCTCGAGGTAGAGCCCGTGCGGTGGAGCGGTGAGCCCGGCCTCCGAGCGCGGCCGCCCCGCGAGCAGGTGCGCGAGCCGGTCGGGCGCATCCGAGCCGGCCTCGAGCATCGTGCCGACGAGCGCCCGCACCATGTGCCGGAGGAAGCTGTCGGCCGTGATCGTGAAGTCGACGCGGTTTCCCTCCTGCTCCCAGTCCGCTGCGAGCACGGTTCGCACGAACGCGTCGTACCGGGTCTGGGTCAGCGTGAACGCGCGGAAGTCGTGCTCGCCGTGGAGCAGCAGCGCGGCCGCCTGGAGCGCACCGACGTCCATCGGCCGCGGCCACGAGAGCGCCCGCCGCGCGTCGAGCGCCGACCTGGTCGCGACGACCCGATAGCGGTACGACCGCGAACGAGCCGAGAAGCGCGCATTGAAGTCCTCCGGCGCCTCCACGGCCTCGACGACGGCAACGTCCTCCGGCAGCGCCGCGTTCAGCGCCTCCAGCACCCGCTCCCGTGGCGGACCTCCCTCGACCCGAACGCTCGCGACCTGGCCCGTCGCGTGCACACCGGAGTCGGTGCGCCCGGCGACCGCGAGCCCCTCCCACCGAGGGAACAGCACGTCGAGCGCGTCTCGTAGCACTCCTTCGACCGTGCGCAGGCCGGGCTGCCGCGCCCAACCGCGAAAGCCCGTGCCGTCGTATTCGAGCGTCAGCTTGAGGTTCACGACGTGACATCATGGCGCCCGCGTGTCGACCGCTCCGGTGGGTACGGACTCCTATGGGATCGCAAGCGCCTCGTTCGCCGAGCTCACGGTGAGACCAGGCTCGGGCCCGCCCCCGATGACGTAGACGCGACCTCCGAGCGCCGCAACTCCGACGCCGTGCCTCGGTGTCGGCAGGTTCGCGAGCCGCACCCAGCGCCGCTCGGCGATCCGGTACTCGAGCACCTCCTCGATCGTGCCGTCCGGCTCCTCGCCGCCGACCGAGATCACGCGCCCGGCGAGTGCGGCCGCGCCTGTTCCGCCCCGCGGATCGGGAACCGGCTGCAGCCGGCGCCACCTGCGGTCGCCGGGTCGGAAGCTCTCGAAGTGCAGGAGGTTCGTGTCGAGGCCGGCCGTGCGACCGCCGACCGCGTAGACGGTTCCCGCCAGCGAGGTCACGCCGAGATGCTCGCGCGGCGTCGGCCCTGCGACGACCGACCAGCGCCGCGTACGGAGATCGAACGCGAGTGCGTTCCTCGCGAGCCTTCGACCCTCGCCGATGCCGCCGGCGACGACGATCCGCCCACCGGCGACGCCCGCACCGGCGGCGGCACGGGGGAACGGCATGCGTGGAAGCGATCGCCACGCACCTCTCTCGAGGACGAACGCCGCTCGCAGCGTCGCGCCCGCCACCGTGTAGCCGCCGAGCACGTACGGCTTGCCGCCGACACCCACGGCCATGGCGTGGTGGACGCCGATCGGGAGGTCGGGAAGGCGCCGCCACGTGTCCCGCGCCGGCGAGTACGCATCGACCCGCCGTGACGCACCGCCGTCGATCGTGAAGCCGCCCAGCACCACGATCTCGTTCCCGACGACTGCTGCGGACACCTCGGTGCGTGGGAGCGGCATCGGCGCCCGCGTCTCCCACGCGGACGGTGCCGCACTCGCGGCCGTCGCGACGACCGCCACGACGAGGAGCGCTGCCGCCCAGAGCCTCATGTCAGGCGGGATCCACCTCGAGCGTGAGCCCTTCGATCCGGCGCACGACGACGGCAGTGCCGGGATCGCAGCCTCCCGCGCAGCGTGCCTTCCAGATCTCGCCGTTGACCCGAACCTGCCCCTCGGGCCAGAGGGCGTCGACCGCGACGCCGCGCTTGCCGACCAGCGACTCGACACCGACCGTGGCCTTCCTGCGCTTCGACCACCAGATGAACGCGCTGGTCTCCGCGATCTCCAGAGCCGCCCCGATCCCGACGGCGACGAGCCCCCACGGTGACGGGAGCACGAAGACGGCGAGGACGATCCCGATGAAGAGGAGCACGCCGTCAGCGTACTCCCGGCCGTGCCTACTCCTCGGCGGGCTCTTCCTGCTGCGCCCGCGCTCGCGAGATCGCGAACGGCGTGGCGACGGGCTCGTGGTCGACGAGCTCGAGGTACACCATCTCGGCGGCGTCGCCCTGGCGCTGGCCGAGCCGCACGATGCGCGTGTAGCCGCCGGGCCGATCCGCGAAGCGCGGAGCGACGTCGGCGAAGAGCGCGTGGACGACGTTGTTCGAGCGAAGCGCGGCGAGCGCCTGCCGTCTGGCATGGAGATCGCCGCGCTTGCCCAGAGTGATCATCTTCTCGGCGAAGGGCTTGACCGCCTTCGCCTTGGCCTCCGTCGTCTGGATCCGGCCATGCTGAATCAGGGCGCCTGCGAGATTCGAGTAGAGCGCCTTGCGGTGGGCGGGGTCCCGCCCGAGCTTCTTGCCGGATCGCTGGTGACGCATGGGGCTAGCCGATCTCCTCGCCCTTGAGCGTGAGGCCGTGGGCGCCGAGCGCCGAGCGAACCTCCTCGATCGACTTGCGACCGAAGTTGGGGATCGCGACGAGCTCGTTCTCGGACTTCGACGTGAGGTCGCCGATCGTCTCGATGCCAACGCGCTTCAGGCAGTTGTACGAGCGGACGCCGAGCTCGAGCTCCTCGATCGGGAAGTTCTCCATCCCGTGCATCACGGGCGCCTCGGCGACCGTCTCCGGAGCTGCCTCGCCGAAGCCCTCCATCGCGTCGAGGTCGGTGAAGATGGCGAGCTGGCGGATGAGGATCTCGGCGGCCTGCCCGATCGCGTCGCGCGGATCGAGCGAGCCGTCCGTCGTGACGTCGAGGACGAGCTTGTCGTAGTCGGTGCGCTGACCGACGCGAGCAGCCTCGACCTCGTACGCGACGCGACGCACCGGCGAGAAGATCGAGTCGATCGGAATGACGCCGATCGTGATCTCCGGCCCGCGGTTCAGCTCGGCCGGCACGTACCCGCGGCCGCGGCCGATCGTGAGCGTCATCTCGAGCTTGCCCTTGTCGGAGACGTGCGCGATCTCGAGCTCCGGGTTCAGGATCTCGAGGTCGGCCGGCGCCTCGATGTCGGCCGCCGTGACGACGCCCGGGCCCTTCTTCGCGATGTAGACCTCGATCTCCGGGCGACGCGCCGTGGAGGAGAACGATGAGGTTCTTGAGGTTGAGGATGATGTCCGTCACGTCCTCGCGCACGCCGGGAAGCGTCGTGAACTCGTGCGCGACGCCCTCGATCTTCACCGCGGTGACCGCGGCGCCCTCGAGCGACGACAGCAGCACGCGACGAAGCGAGTTCCCGAACGTGTGGCCGAAGCCGCGATCGAGCGGCTCGATGGCGAAGACACCGCGATGTGCATCGGCGTCCTCGTGGACGATCTTCGGAACCTGGAAGTCCATCAGGCTGGTTCGTGTAGCCAAGGCGATCCTTTCGTGTCCTTCGTACGGGGCGAGATGTCTCTCGTCCCTACGACAGAGCGGTTACTTGGAGTACAGCTCGACGATCAGTGATTCTTGGACGGGCGCGTCGATCTCGTCGCGCTCGGGCCACTTGAGCACCGTTCCGGTGAGGCCGTCATGGTCTGCCTGGAGCCACGGCGCCACCGACGCCGTGAGATCGGTTGCGTCGCGAACGAGCTGCTCGACCGGGCTCCCCTGCTTGAGCGCGATCACGTCGTTCGGGCGGACGCCGTAGCTCGGGATGTTGACCCGCCGGCCGTTGACGTGGAAGTGACCGTGCCGGACGAGCTGGCGCGCCTGCGCGCGCGAGCCGGCGAAGCCGAGGCGATAGACGACGTTGTCGAGACGCGTCTCGAGCATCCGGAGCAGGTTCTCGCCCGGTGCTCCGAGGCCACGCGTCGCCTTCTCGTACGTGGAGCGGAACTGCTTCTCGAGCAGACCGTAGTAGCGGCGCGCCTTCTGCTTCTCGCGAAGCTGCAGCAGGTACTGGCTCTGCTTGATCCGACCGCGGCCGTGCTCGCCCGGGGGATAGCTGCGCCGCTCGATCGCGCACTTCTCCGTGAGGCAGCGCTCGCCCTTCAGGAAGAGCTTCACGCCCTCGCGGCGACAGATGCGGCACTTGGGGCCGAGGTCTCGTGCCACGCTAGACCCTCCTCCGCTTGCGCTGGCGCACGCCGTTGTGCGCCTGCGGGGTCACGTCCTTGACGCCGAGGATCTCGAGGCCGGCTGCCTGGAGCGAGCGGATCGCCGTCTCGCGCCCGGAGCCCGGGCCCTTCACGAAGACTGCGACCTTCTGCAGGCCGTGCTCCATGCCCTTGCGAGCGGCGTTGTCGGCGGTCACCTGCGCGGCGAACGGCGTCGACTTGCGCGAGCCCTTGAACCCGGCCGAGCCGGCGGACTCCCAGACGATGACGTTGCCCTCGGTGTCGGTGAGCGTGACGATCGTGTTGTTGAACGACGTCTTGATGTGCGCCTGGCCGATGGCGATGTTCTTGCGGACCTTGCGACGTGTGCGGCCGCGGGCCGCGGATCTGCGGGGAGGTGCCATCGCTTACTTGGCCTTCTTGCCGCGACCGACGGTCTTCTTCGGGCCCTTGCGCGTGCGGGCGTTCGTCTTCGTGCGCTGACCGTTGACCGGAAGCCCGCGACGATGGCGGATTCCGCGATACGCGCCGATCTCCTGAAGACGCTTGATCGCCTGGCCGCGATCGCGGCGGAGGTCGCCCTCGACCTCGAGGTCGTCGATGTAGTTGCGAAGCTTCGTCACCTCTTCGTCGGTGAGGTCGCGAACCTTCTGCTCGGGATCGAGCTCGAGCGTCTTGATGATCTTCTGCGACGTCGACTGGCCGATCCCGTAGATGTACGTGAGGCCGATCTCGAGACGCTTCTGCGTCGGAAGGTTCACTCCGGCGATACGTGCCATGTGAGTTTCTAGCCCTGCCTTTGCTTGTGCCGTGGGTTGGAGCAGATGACGATCGTGCGGCCGTGCCGCTTGATCACGCGGCAGCGCTCACACATGGGCTTGACGGATGGGCGTACTTTCATCTGATTCGTTACTTCGTCCGGAAGGTGATTCGGCCGCGGGTGAGGTCGTAAGGAGAGAGCTCGACCTTCACGCGGTCGCCCGGGAGGATGCGGATGTAGTGCTTGCGCATCTTCCCGGAGATACGAGCGAGGACACTGTGACCGTTGTCGAGCTGCACCCTGAACATCGTGCCGGGGAGCGCTTCGACGACCTCGCCTTCGATCTCGATCTTCTCTTCCTTGACAGCCACTTCGCGCGCGAATAGACCCTTCGGTTGGCGGATTGACCGCGTCGGTGCCAGACGTCAGTCTGGCTCCGACTCCGTTTCCGCGGCGCAACGGAACGCCCGCACCGCGGCGGGACAGCGTAGCAAAGACGCCTTTCTTCTAGACCTCGACGCCTCCCGGCACGCCGACTCGCGGCGTCAGGATGCGCGGGCCGTCGGCGGTGATGGCGACGGTGTGCTCGAAGTGGGCCGACATCGACCCGTCCTGCGTGCGGATCGTCCAGCCGTCCTCCATGACGAGCACGTCGGACGCGCCGGCCGTGATCATCGGCTCGATCGCGATCGTCATCCCCTCGGAGAGGCGCGGCCCGCGGCCAGGCTCGCCGAAGTTCGGGATGTGCGGATCCTCGTGGTAGTGGCGGCCGACGCCGTGCCCCACGAGGCTGCGGATGACGGAGAAGCCGGCGCCCTCGACGACCTCCTGGATCGCGTGCGAGACGTCGCCGACGCGGTTGTCGACGACCGCCTCGGCGATTCCGGCGGCGAGCGCCTCCTGCGCGACGTCGAGCAGCCGCTGGTCCTCCGGCTCGATCTCGCCGACGCCGAACGTGTACGCGCTGTCGGCGATGTAGCCGTCGAGCGTGACGCCGACGTCGATCGTGACGAGGTCGCCCTCGCTCACGACGAACGCGTCCGGGATGCCGTGGACGACGACGTCGTTCGGCGAGATGCAGATCGCCTTCGGATAGCCCTTGTAGCCCTCCGAGGTGGGGATGCCACCGTGCTCGCGGATGAACGCGCCTGCGGCGGCGTCGAGCTCGTCCGTCGTCACACCCGGGCGCAGGAGGCCTCCGACGTGCGCGATCGTCTCGGCGACGAGCGCACCGGTCGCGGCCATCTTCTCGATCTCGCGTGGGCTCTTGCGGATGATCATCTGGTTCGCGTCGACGCCCTCGAGCGCATCCTGGATCGCGGCGAATACCTCGTCCATCGTCTGCTCGCCGTCCACGATGACCTCGATACCTGCGACCTGGTAGCGGTCGACGACGAGCTCGGTGAGCTCGTGGTACTGGCGCAGGCGGGTCGCAATCGCCTCCGGCGAGTCGTCTGCGCGCCCTTCCTGTGCCGCACGCTCCCTGAGACGCTTCGTCGCGACCTCGTCGGACACCTGTAGGAGGATCACCGCGTCGAGCGGCTTGCCGATGTCGTCGAGCATCGAGTCGAGCGCTTCGGCCTGGGGGACGGTGCGCGGGAAGCCGTCGAGGACGAACCCGTCCTCGTCCGCCAGCCGCTCGCGGATGAGGTCGATCGTGAGGTCGTCGGGCACGAGGAGGCCCTCTTCGAGCATCGGGCCGACCTGTCGGCCGAGCTCCGTGCCTTCCGTGACGGCGGCGCGGAACATGTCGCCCGTCGCGATGTGCGGCACGCCGTAGCCTGCGGCGATCCGCTTTGCCTGGGTCCCTTTTCCGGACCCCTGTGGGCCGAGGATGAGTATTCGCATCGATGCCTCGCGGGCTACTTGAGGAAGCCCTCGTACGACCGCATCATCATCTGCGACTCCATCTGGCGCATCGTGTCGAGCGCAACGCCGACCGCGATGAGCACCGAGGTGCCGCCGAGCGCGCCGGCGCTCGCCTGCGAGAACCCGCCGTACGCGATGAAGAGGCTCGGGAGGACGGCGACGAGCGCGAGGTAGAGCGACCCTGGCAGCGTCAGTCGTGAGAGCACGCGGTCGAGATACTGCGCGGTCGGCGGGCCGGGACGGATCCCCGGGATGTACCCGCCGTACTTGCGCAGGTTGTCCGCCTGGTCGACCGGGTTGAACTGAACGGCCGTATAGAAGTACGTGAAGACGACGATCATGAAGCCCTCGACGAGCAGGTAGATCCAGTCACCCGGCTGGAACCACTCGTTGACGAAGTCGCGCGACGCCGGGAAGTACTGCGCCATGGTCGGCGGGAACGCGAGGATCGCCGCCGCGAAGATGATCGGGATGACGCCGGCCATGTTCACGCGGAGCGGCAGGTAGGTCGAGCCGCCGGCGGTCATCTTCCGGCCGACCATGCGCTTCGCGTACTGGATCGGGATGCGGCGCTGCCCCTCCTGCACGAACACCACCGCGGCACAGATTCCGACCGCGATGAGCGGGAAGAAGAGCTTCTCCATCGGGCCGCCGTTCCACCACGCGGCGATGCCGATCGGGGCGGCGACGAGGATGGAGGCGAAGATGAGGATCGAGATGCCGTTGCCGATGCCGCGCTTCGTGATGAGCTCGCCCAGCCACATGAGCAGGACGGTTCCCGCGGTGAGCGACACGATGATGAGGACGAGCTCGCCCGAGCCGGCGTCGAGCGCGCCCTGGCTCCGGAACAGGAACGCGTAACCGGTGGCCTGGGCCGCCGCCAGGGCGACGGTGAGGTAGCGCGTGTACTGCGTGATCTTCGCGTAGCCGGCCTCGCCCTCCCGCTGCAGCTCGCCGAGCTGCGGGATCACGACGGTCATGAGCTGGATGATGATCGACGCCGTGACGTACGGCATGATCCCGAGCGCGAACAGGGAGAACTGCGAGAGCGCGCCTCCCGAGAAGAGGTTGAGCAGGCCGAGGATCGTGCCTCCCTCGCCCGAGAAGAAGTCCTCGATCGTCTGCGAGTCGACTCCCGGCGCGGGAATCCACGAGCCGAGGCGGTAGATCGCGAGGATCATCGCCGTGAACAGGACGCGCCGGCGGAGCTCGGGTACCCGCCATGCGTTCGCGAGCCAGGAGAACACGTGCTAGCTGTCCGTCGCCTCGTCGCCGGCGGGCTCTGCTGCCTCCGGCTCTTCGGACTCGGGCGCGACGTCCTCGACCTCGGCGGCCGCCTCGTCCGCGTCGTCCACCTCTGCGACCGGCGCGGTCACCTTGTGCCTGCGCTTCTTGCGCTCGACGGGCTCGCGGAGCCGCGTAACGGTGCCGCCCGCGGCCTCGATCTTCTCGGCAGCGGACTTGGAGAACGAGTGCGCCGTGACGGAGAGCTTCTTCGTCAGCTCACCCTCGCCGAGGATCTTCACGTCGACGGAGAGCTTCGCGACGAGCCCGGCGGCCTTCAGCGCCTCGAGGGTCACGTCGGCACCCGCGTCGAAGCGCTCCTCGAGGCTTCCGACGTTCACCGGCTGCGAGTACGTGCGAAACGGTCCGATCGGCATCGCGTCGGCAGACGTGTTTCCGCGGAGCTTCCCGACCCGCATGTCGATCGGCATCTGGCCGCCCTCGAAGCCCGCCGGCATCTTGTTCGAGCCGGCGCGGGACTTCTGACCCTTGATGCCGCGCCCGGAGTACCGGCCCTTCCCGGAGCCCAGGCCGCGACCGACCCGCTTGCGGGCCTTGCGCGGCTGCGCAGGCGTCAGGTTGGAGAGGTTCAGCTCTTCGCTCATCGTCACTTCGCCTCGATGGTCACGAGATGGCGTATCTGGCGCAGCATGCCCTGCAGCTGCGGCGAGTCCTTGTGGTCGGCGCTGCGACCGATCTTGCCGAGGCCGAGCGCGCGCAGGGTACCGAGGTGGCGATGGGACTGGCCGATCCCACTGCGCACCTGCGTGATCTTCAGCTCGCTCACTCGCTCGTCTCCTCCGGCGCCGCGGCCTCGACCACGGCCTCCTCGGCCGCCTTCGCAGCCTGCTTCGCTGCATGCGCGGCGGCCGAGACTGGGAGGACCTGGGCGATCGTCAGACCACGCATGGCAGCGACGTCCTCGGGCCGCACGAGCCGCTTGAGCCCGTCGACGGTCGCGCGGCACATGTTGATCGGATTCGTCGTGCCGAGACTCTTCGCGAGCACGTCGCGGATGCCGGCGAGCTCGAGCACGGCGCGAGTGCCACCACCCGCGATGACGCCGGTTCCCTCGCTGGCCGGGCGGAGCACGACGCGCGCGGCGTCGAACCGACCGACGATCTCGTGCGTGATCGTCTGGCCGTGCTTCGGCACCGTGAAGAGGTTCTTGCGCGCATCCTCGACGGCCTTCGAGATCGCGAGCGGCACCTCGCGCGCCTTCCCGTACCCGAGGCCGACGCGATCGACCTCGTCGCCGATGACGACGAGCGCCGTGAACGAGAACCGCCGCCCACCCTTGACGACCTTCGCCACACGGTTGATCTCGATGACCCGCTCCTTGAGCTCGCGGGACTCACTCACTTCGGACATGCTCAAAACTGGAGTCCTCCTTCGCGCGCTCCCTCGGCCAGGGCCTTCACGCGTCCGTGGTACAGGTAGCCGGCGCGGTCGAACACGCAGCTCTCGATGCCTGCCTTCTTCGCAGCGTCGGCGAGTGCCTTTCCGACCGCCGCCGCCTGCTCGGTCTTCGAGCCGCTCGAGCTGACGCCCTTCCAGCTCGCGGACGCCAGTGTACGCCCGGCCGCGTCGTCGATCAGCTGCGCGCTGATGCCACGGTTCGAGCGGAACACGACCAGGCGCGGCCGCTCGGCCGTACCGGCGACCTTCCCGCGGACGCGGCGATGGCGGCGCATGCGCGCTTCGCGCTTCGTCAAGCGTGCTCATGCGCGCTTCCCGACCTTCCTGCGGACCTGCTCGCCCACGTAGCGGATGCCCTTGCCCTTGTACGGCTCCGGCGGTCGCACCTTGCGGATCTCCGCAGCCGTCTGGCCGACCATCTGCTTGTCGATTCCCTTCACGATCACCTGCGTCGGGGCGGGGACGTCGAACTCGATGCCCTTGCGAGGCTTCACGAGCACAGGGTGCGAGTAGCCGACCGCCAGCTCGAGGTCGGTTCCCTTGAGCTGGGCGCGGTAGCCGACGCCCTGGATCTCGAGGTGCTTCTCGAAGCCCTTCGTGACACCCTCGACCATGTTCGCGATGAGGCTGCGCGTGAGCCCGTGCAGGGCGCGATCCTCGCCACGCTCGGTCGGCCGGGTCACCAGGATCTCCGTCTCCGTCTTCTCGACCTGCATCCGCGCGGGGACGTTCTGGGAGAGCTCGCCGAGCGGCCCGTTCACCTGAACCCGCCCAGGCGAGATCGCCACCATGACGCCGGCGGGGAGATCGATGGGTCTGCGGCCGATTCGTGACATCGCTACCAGACGAACGCGATCACTTCGCCGCCGACGCCGCGCTCTTGAGCCTGGCGGTTCGTGACGAGCCCTTCGGAGGTGGACATGATGGCGGTGCCGAGACCGCCGAGGACACGCGGGAGACGATCCTTCCGCGCATAGACGCGGCGACCCGGCTTGGAGACGCGCTTGAGATCGGTGATGACGCGGCGCCGGTCGCGCGCGAACTTCAGCTCGACGACGAGCGTGCGGTACGGAAGCGGATTCTTCTTCCCGTCCTCGAGCTGCACCACCTTGAAGTCCTTGATGTAGCCCTCGTCCTTCAGGATCCGCGCGATCTCCTCCTTCATCTTCGAGGTCGGCATCGACGCCGAGTCGTGCAGCGCACGGTTGGCGTTGCGAATCCTGGTCAACATGTCCGCGATCGGATCGGTGAGCACCTTCGTTCCTCCCTACCAGCTCGACTTCGTCATTCCGGGGATGGCGCCCTGGTGCGCGAGCTCGCGCAGGCAGATCCGGCACATGCCGAACTTGCGATAGACCGCGCGCGGGCGACCACAGCGGTTGCAGCGCGTGTAGGCGCGAACCTCGTACTTCGCCTTCCGCTTCTGCTTGACGACGAGCGACTTCTTGGCCATTGGCTTAGCTCTGTTCCCTTCTGGAGGCGGCGAACGGGAGACCGAGGGCGCCGAGCAGCGCACGGCCGGCCTCGTCCGTCTTCGCCGACGTTGTGATCGCGACGTCGAGGCCGCGGATCGCCGGAACCTTGTCGTAGTCGATCTCCGGGAAGATGATCTGCTCCCGGATCCCGATCGAGTAGTTGCCGCGACCGTCGAACGACCCGGGGTCGAGCCCGCGGAAGTCACGGATGCGCGGAAGCGCGATCGACGCGAGCCGATCGAGGAACTCGTACATGCGGGCGCCGCGCAGCGTGACGCGCGCACCGACGGGCATTCCCTCGCGGAGCTTGAAGCTCGCGATCGACTTCGTCGCACGCCGAACCTGAGCCCGCTGACCGGCGATGAGCGTGAGCTCGTCGATCGCCGCATCGAGCGCCTTCGCGTCGGTCTTCGCCTCGCCGACGCCCATGTTCAGCGTCACCTTCGTGACGCGCGGGACGTCCATCGGCGTGGACGCGCCGAGCTCGTCCTGGAGCTGCGGGCGGATCTCCGCCTCGTACCGCTGCTTGAGGCGCGGCACGTAGGTGTCGGCAGTCGGTGCGCTCGTCATTTGTCGATCTCCTGGCCGCAGCCCTCGCGCTTGCAGACGCGGACGTGGATATGCCCGCCCTTCGCCTCCTTCTCGGCCATGCCGACCCGCGTCGGGTTGCCGCAGACGGGGCAGACGACCATGACGTTCGACACCGGGATCGGCGCCGGCTTGTCCATGATCCCGCCGGGCACGATCTGCGCGCCGCCCATGCGCGACGAGTCGCGGATCGGGCGCGGCTTCGTGTGCCGCTTGGCGACGTTCAGGTTCTCGACGATCACGCGGCGCTCCGACGGGCGTGCCTCGATGACCCGGCCCCGCTTTCCGCGGTCCTTGCCGGTGAGGATCTGCACCGTGTCGCCCTTCTTCACTTTCATCTTGGTAGCCATGTCTCAGAGCACCTCGGGAGCCAAGCTGACGATCTTCATGAAGTTCTTCTCGCGGAGCTCGCGCGCGACCGGGCCGAAGATGCGCGTCCCGCGCGGGTTGGACTGCGGATCGATGAGGACGGCGGCGTTCTCGTCGAATCCGATGAGCGTGCCGTCGTCTCTCGAGTAGGGCTTCTTCGTCCGTACGACAACGGCTCGCACGACCTCGCCCTTCTTGACCGCGCCCTGGGGCGTGGCCGTCTTCACGGTAGCAATGATCACGTCGCCGACCCGCGCGTAGCGCCGGTGCGAACCGCCGAGCACGCGGATGCACAGGATCTCGCGCGCACCCGTGTTGTCCGCCACCCGAAGACGAGATTCCTGCTGGATCACTTCGCGGCCTCCACGATCTCCTGCAGGCGCCAGCGCTTCATCCGCGAGAGCGGCCGCGTCTCGACGATGCGGACGACGTCACCGAGCTTCGCCTGGTTCTCCTCGTCGTGCGCGTGCAGCCGCGTCGAGCGCTTGACGACCTTCTTGTACCGCGGGTGCAGCTTCACGACGTCGACGCGGACGACGATGGTCTTGTCGGGCGCGGCGGATACGACCGTGCCTTGCCGCTCCTGGCGCCGGCCACGCTCGTGCTCCGGTTTCGGGAGCCGGGTGATCGGCTTGCGCTCGGCGGACGGGACGCGCTGCGGCCTCGTCTTCTTCGGGCGCTCGGAGCGCGGCAGGCGCTTCTTCTTCTGCTTGGGCTGGGAAACGGCTGCAGGCGTGGCCTCGGCCGGCGCCTCTTCGGGCGCGGCGGCCTCCTCGCGCCGCAGCGGCGTCCTCCGCTTCGGCGGACGGCTCAGCAGCCTCGGCGGCGGGCTCGGTGTCGGCCTCTGCGGCCAACGGCTCGGGCTCGTCCGCAGGCTCGGGCTCGGCAGGCCGCTTCGGGCTCCTCGACCTCGGGCACCTCGTCGGCCTCGGCCGCGGGCTCCTCGACCTCTGGCTCCGGCTCGGCCTCCGCGGCGGGAACCTCGACCTCGGGCTCCTCGACCGGAGCCTCCTCGGGCGTCTCTTCGATCTCGTTCACGTTCTCGGTGTCGTCAGGCATCTCGCTACTTTCCTCGGTCGCGCTCGTTCTGGACGGTCAGGATGCGGGCGATCTCGCGCTTGGCATGGCGCAGGCGTGCGCTGTTCTCGAGCACGCCGGTCGCCGTCTGGAAGTGCAGGTTGAAGAGCTCCTGGCGGGTCTCGGCCATCTTGCGGCCGAGCTCGTCGTCGGTCAGGGCTCGTAGCTCTCTAGCTCTCAAAGAGATCGGCCTCCCTGCCGGACGAACTTGGTCTTCAAGTGGGAGCTTCTGACCGGCGAGGCGAAGCGCCTCCTTGGCGAGCGGCTCGTCGACGCCGGCGAGCTCGAACATGACGCGACCCGGCTTCACGACGGCGACCCACCCTTCCGGGGAGCCCTTGCCCGAGCCCATGCGGGTCTCGGCCGGCTTCTTCGTGACCGGCTTGTCCGGGAACAGGTTGATCCAGACCTTCCCGCTTCGGCGGATCTTCCTCGTCGCAGCGATGCGGGCAGCCTCGATCTGGCGGTTGGTGACCCAACCCGCCTCGAGCGCCTTGAGCCCGTACTCGCCGAACTGCACGGTCGTCTGGCCTCTCGACGTGCCGCGCCGGTGACCGCGGTGGTGCCGGCGGAACTTCGTCTTGCGCGGCATCAACATCAGCTCTCGCCCCCACTCTCGGGCGTTGCCTCGGGAGTCACATCGGGAGCGACGTCGGGAGCCACTTCGGGTGCCGGAGCGTCCTGCACCTCCGGCTCCACGACGGGTGCATCCGTCGCGGGAGGCGGTCCCTGCTGAAGGTCGCGACGAGGACGCTGGCCGGGCCTTCCTCCGCCCGGCCGCGGGCTGCGCTTCTTGCGCGGCATGATGCCCAGCCCCTCGCGGTCCTGCGAGCGCCCGCGACCCTCCCGCGACGCGCCGAGTCCCTCTGCGGATGCTCCGCGTCGACGACGGGCCTGATCCTGATCGCCGAGGCGCGTGTCGCGCCCGGTGGGAGCGTCGTAGCCCTCGGGCATGATCTCGCCCTTGTTGACCCAGACCTTGACGCCGATGATGCCGAAGGTCGTCTTCGCCTCGGCCTGGCCGTAGTCGATGTCGGCGCGGATCGTGTGGAGCGGAACGCGCCCCTCCGAGTACATCTCGCGCCGGCTCATCTCACCGCCACCGAGGCGACCGCCTGCCGTGATCTTGATGCCCTGGGCGCCGGAGCGCATCGCCGAGGCGAGCGAGCGCTTCATCGCACGCCGGAAGCTCACGCGGTTCTCGAGCTGCTCCGCGATCGACTGCGCGACGAGCTTCGCGTCGAGCTCGGGGCGCTTGATCTCGTTGATGTTGATGTGGACGTTCTTCTTCGTGATCGCGTGCAGCTCTTTGCGGAGCGCGTCGACCTCGACGCCGGACTTCCCGATGACGATCCCCGGGCGCGCCGTGTAGATGTCCACCGTGATCCGCTGCTTGTCCTTGCGGATGAGGATGTCCGAGAGGCCCGCGTGCGACAGCTTCCCGAGGATGTGCTCGCGAATGCGAACGTCCTCGAGGAGGTACGCGGCGAACTCGGGCTTGCCCGTCCACCAGTTCGACTTCCAGTCGTGGATGACGCCGACGCGGAAGCCGCCGGGATGCACTTTTTGGCCCATCAGGCAACCGCCTCCTTCTTGCGTCGTCGGGTCGTGGCCTTCGGTGCCGACGCCTCGCCCTCGGGCGGAGCAGATGCCGGCGTCTCCGCCTGCTTGCGCGGACGCTTGCGGGTGTTCTGCTCCGGAACCTCGGCGAGCACGAGCGTGACGTGGCACGTGCGCTTGCGGATCCGGTTCACGCGACCGCGCGCGCGGGGCTTCCAGCGCTTGAGCGTCGGCCCCTCGTCGGCGAACGCCGCCTCGACCACGAGCTCGTCGCCGTCGAGGCCGTGGTTCGCCTCGGCGTTCGCGACCGCCGAGCGGAGCACCTTCTCGATGTCCGTCGCTGCGGCGCGCTGGGTGAAGGCGAGGATCGTCCGCGCCTCGGGCACGCTGCGTCCGCGGATGTGGTCGAGCACGAGCCGCGCCTTGCGGGCGGAGGTGCGAACCCACTTCGCCTGCGCGCGAACGCGCATCCGATCGTCCTGGCAGCCTGAGCCATCTAGCGCTTCTTCACCTGCGTCGAGCGGTCACCGGCGTGCCCGCGGAAGGTTCGGGTCGGCGCAAACTCGCCGAGCTTGTGACCGACCATCTGCTCGGTCACGAAGACGGGCACGTGCTTGCGGCCGTCGTGGACGGCGATGGTGTGCCCGACCATCTCCGGGAAGATCGTCGAGGAGCGCGACCAGGTGCGGATCATCCGCTTCTCGCCGCTCGTGTTCATCGCCTCGATCCGGCCCATGAGCCGGTCCTCGACGAAAGGTCCCTTCTTGGACGATCTGCTCACGAGTTAGCGCTTCCTTTCCTTGCCGCGACGACGGCCGCGGACGATCAACTTGTCGGATTCCTTGTGCTTTCTGCGGGTGCGCTTCCCGAGCGTCGGGACGCCCCACGGAGTGACGGGATGGCGTCCGCCCTTCGACTTGCCCTCGCCGCCGCCGTGCGGGTGGTCGACCGGGTTCATGGCCGAGCCGCGAACCGTCGGGCGCTTGCCGAGCCAGCGGCTGCGGCCGGCCTTGCCGCTCGCCTGGTTCGAGTGATCCGTGTTCCCGACCTGGCCGACCGTTGCGCGGCAGGTGAGAAGGACGCGGCGAAGCTCGCCGGACGGGAGCCGCAGGACGGCGTGCGGGCCGTCCTTCGCCACGAGCTGGATCGCGGACCCGGCCGAGCGTGCCATGCGCGCGCCCTGACCAGGCCTGAGCTCGACGGCATGGATGAGCGTGCCCGTCGGGATGTTCTGCAGCGGCAGCGCGTTGCCCGGCTTGATGTCCGCCTCCGGGCCCGACTCGACGGTCGAGCCGACGCGAAGCCGCGCCGGAGCGAGGATGTACGCCTTCGCGCCGTCCGCGTAGTGGAGCAGCGCGATGCGCGCCGACCGGTTGGGGTCGTACTCGATCGCGGCGACCTTCGCCGGGACGCCGTCCTTCGTGCGCTTGAAGTCGATCGTGCGGAAGCGGCGCTTGTGCCCACCGCCCTGGTGGCGCGTGGTGATGCGCCCGCGGTTGTTCCGCCCACCCTTCTTCGTGATCGGCTCGAGCAGCGAGCGCTCGGGCTCGGACTTCGTGATCTCCTCGAAGCCGGACGTCGCCATGAAGCGACGACCCGGGCTCGTCGGCTTGTACTTCTTCAGCGCCATCAGACCGCGGCCCCCTCGAAGATCTCGATCTCGTAGCCCTCTCTGAGCTCGACGATCGCCTTCTTCCAGCCCGGGCGGCGCCCCTTGATGAGGCCGCGGCGCTTCGGCTTGGACTGCACCTTGACGATGTTCACGCTCGCGACCTTCACCTCGAAGAGCTCCTCGACGGCCTGGCGGATCTGCGTCTTGTGGGCGTCCTCGTGCACCTTGAACGTGTACTTGCGGTCGGTGATGAGCGAGTAGCTCTTCTCCGAGACGACCGGCGCGAGAAGGACCTGGTTCGGATGCAGGCTCACTCCGACGCCTCCTCTTCGTCCGTCGCGACGCCGGCCCGTCCGAGGACGAGCGGCATCGCCGCCTCCGAGATGAGCAGCGAGCGCGCCCAGACGAGCGACGCGACCTCGAGCTCGGCGGGCACGGTGACGAGCACCCTCTCGAGGTTCCGGAAGGACTTCACGAGCAGCTCCTCGTCCTCTGCGACCACGAGCAGCGTGGGCCGCTCGCCCCACGACGCGAGGAGCTCGGCTGCCTTGCGCGTCGACGGCACGTCGAAGCCGGAGCCGTCCAGAATCGCGAGCGTTCCGTTCGACGCATGGTGCGAGAGGACGCTGCGCAGCGCCGTCCGCCGCGCCTTGCGGTTGACCTTGACCTCGAAGCTGCGCATCCCGGGTGCGAAAGCAACGCCGCCGCCCGTCCAGTGCGGAGCACGCGTCGTCCCGGCGCGGGCACGACCCGTTCCCTTCTGGCGCCAGGGCTTCGAGCGGCCGCCGGCGACGAGGCCGCGGCTCTTGGTTCCCTTCGTGCCCGCGCGAGCGGCATTCATCTCGGCACGAACGGTCTCGTGGACGAGATGCGGCTTCAGCTCGACGGTGAAGACCGACTCCTCGAGGGAGATCTCCTTCGTCGAGCCGCCGATCACGGGTGCCTTGGGAGCCGCCATCACCTGCTCACGATCTCCAGGAGCCCGCTCTTCGCGCCCGGGACGGAGCCCCGGACGAGCAGGAGGTTGCGCTCGACGTCCACCTCGTGGACGACGAGCCCCGGCTGCGTGATGCGCGCGCCGCCCATGCGACCCGGCATCTTCTTGCCCTTGAACACGCGAGACGGATACGCGGACGCGCCGATCGAGCCCGGCTTGCGGACGTTGTGCGAGCCGTGGGACACGGGGCCGCGGCTGAAGTTGTGCCGCTTGATCGTTCCCTGGAAGCCCTTTCCGACCGAGATCCCGGACACCTTGATCTCGTCGCCGGGCTCGAACGCCTCCACGGTGACGGTCTCGCCGACCGTGAGCGGGCTCTCGCCGCGGAACTCGACGAGATGGCGGTGAGGGGCGACGCCGGCCTTGCTCAGATGGCCGACCTCGGGCTTCGAGAGCTTCCGCTCGGCGACGGCGTCGAATGCGAGCTGAACGGCGTCGTAGCCGTCGACGTCCGTGGTCTTCACCTGGACGACGGGACACGGCCCGGCCTCGATCACGGTGACGGCCGTCATCACCCCGGTGTCGGGGTCGAAGACCTGGCTCATGCCGAGCTTCTTGCCGAGGATGCCCTTCATCTCAGAGCTTGATCTCGATGTCTACGCCGGCAGGTAGGTCGAGCCGCATGAGCGAGTCGACCGTCTTCGGCGTGGGGCTGTGGATGTCGATGAGGCGCTTGTGCGTGCGCACCTCGAAGTGCTCACGGGAGTCCTTGTCCTTGAAGGGGCTTCGGATCACGCAGTAGACGTTCTTCTCGGTCGGCAGCGGGACGGGACCGGTGATGGTCGCGCCCGTGCGCTGCGCCGTCTCCACGATCTGGGACGCCGACTTGTCCACCTGCTGGTGGTCGTAGCCCTTCAAACGGATGCGGATCTTCTGTTGCGCCATGGTGGTGAGAGAGGGAGAGGCAAGCCTCTCCCCTACGCGATGATCTCCGTGACGACGCCGGCACCGACCGTGCGCCCGCCCTCGCGAATCGCGAAGCGGAGGCCCTGGTCCATGGCGATCGGCTGGTGCATGTCGATCTCCATGTTCGTGTTGTCGCCAGGCATGACCATCTCCTGGCCCTCGGGCAGCTTGATCGCGCCCGTCACGTCCGTCGTGCGGAAGTAGAACTGCGGCCGGTAGCCGTTGAAGAACGGCGTGTGCCGTCCGCCCTCGTCCTTCGAGAGGACGTAGACCTCGGCCTTGAACTGCGTGTGCGGGGTGATCGAGCCGGGCTTCGCGAGCACCTGGCCACGCTCGACCTCCTCGCGCTTGACGCCGCGGAGCAGCGCGCCGGCGTTGTCTCCGGCCTGCGCGTAGTCGAGGGTCTTCAGGAACATCTCGAGGCCCGTGACCGTCGTCTTCTCGACCTGCGGATGGATGCCGACGATCTCGACCTCCTCGCCGATCGAGAGCTTGCCCTGCTCGATGCGGCCCGTGACCACCGTGCCGCGGCCCGTGATCGTGAACACGTCCTCGATCGGCATGAGGAACGGCTTGTCGACGTCGCGGACGGGCTCGGGGATGTACGAGTCGACCGCGGCCATGAGCTCGAGGATCTTCGGCGTCCACTCCGGGTCGCCCTCGAGCGCCTTCAGCGCCGAGACCTGGATGACCGGGATGTCGTCGCCCGGGAACTCGTACTTGGAGAGGAGCTCGCGGACCTCCATCTCGACGAGCTCGAGCAGCTCGGGATCGTCGACCATGTCGGCCTTGTTGAGCGCGACGACGATCGAGGGAACCTCGACCTGGCGCGCGAGCAGGATGTGCTCACGGGTCTGCGGCATCGGGCCGTCGGCCGCGGATACCACGAGGATCGCGCCGTCCATCTGGGCGGCGCCCGTGATCATGTTCTTGATGTAGTCGGCGTGCCCGGGGCAGTCGACGTGGGCGTAGTGCCGGTTCTCCGTCTCGTACTCCACGTGCGCGGTGTTGATGGTGATGCCGCGCTGGCGCTCCTCGGGAGCCTTGTCGATCGCGTCGAAGGACGTGGCCTCGGTGTTGGTGCCCGACTCGGCGAGAACCTTCGTGATCGCGGCTGTGAGCGTCGTCTTGCCGTGGTCGATGTGACCGATCGTGCCGACGTTGACATGCGGCTTGGTGCGCTCGAACTTCTGCTTTGCCATCTGCTGGAATCCTCCGAGCTCGTCTTCTGCGATTACGGTGTCTTGTCGCCTCCCACGATCGCCTCGGCGATCGTGGTCGGAACTTCTTCGTAGCGGTCGAACTGCATCGAGAACGTCGCGCGGCCCTGGCTCATCGAGCGCAGGTCGGTCGCGTAGCCGAACATCTCGGAGAGCGGAACGCTCGCCTTCACCGACTGCGACCCACCGACCGGCTCGAGCTGCTCGACCCGGCCACGACGGCCGTTCAGGTTACCAATGACGTCGCCGAGGTAGTCGTCCGGCGTCACGACCTCGACGGCCATGACGGGCTCGAGCAGCTTCGGCTTCGCACGCTTCATGCCCTCCTTGAACGCCATCGAGCCGGCGATCTTGAAGGAGCGCTCGCTCGAGTCGACGTCGTGGTACGACCCGTCGACGAGCTCGATCTTCACGTCGACGACGGGATAGCCGGCGACGATGCCCGAGCTCATCGCTTCCTGGATGCCCTGGTTGACCGCCGGGATGTACTCCTTGGGAATACGACCGCCGACGACCTTGTCGACGAACTCGTAGCCCTCGGCGTGGTTCGGATAGAGGTTGATGAGCACGTCGCCGTACTGGCCCGAACCGCCGGTCTGACGGATGAACTTGCCCCGGATCTTCTCCGCGGGAACCGTGATCGTCTCGCGGTAGGCGACCTGCGGACGTCCGACGTTGCCGTCGACCGAGAACTCGCGCTGCAGGCGGTCGACGATGATCTCGAGGTGCAGCTCGCCCATCCCCGCGATGAGCGTCTGCCCGGTCTCCTCGTCGGAGGAGACCCGGAACGTCGGATCCTCCTCGGCGAGGCGCTGGAGCGCCGTCGCGAGCTTGTCCTGATCCGCCTTCGTGCGCGGCTCGATCGCGACCGAGATGACCGGATCCGGGAACGACATCCGCTCGAGGACGATCGGTGCCGAGTCGACGGCGATCGTGTCGCCCGTCGTCGTGAACTTCAACCCGACCGCTGCGGCGATCTCGCCCGCGCCGATCTCCTCGCGCTCCTCGCGGTGGTTCGCGTGCATCTGGAGGATGCGGCCGATCCGCTCGGTCTTGCCGTTCGTCGTGTTGAGCACCCTGTCGCCGGCCTTGACCTGCCCCGAGTAGACGCGGAAGTACGTGAGCTTGCCGACGTACGGGTCGCTCATGACCTTGAACGCGAGCGCCGCGAACGGCGCGTCGTAGTCGGCCGCGCGGATCTCCTCGGCCTCCGACTTCGGGTCGAGACCCTGGACGGGCGGAACGTCGAGCGGGCTCGGCAGGTAGTCGACGATCGCGTCGAGCAGCGCCTGCACGCCCTTGTTCTTGAACGCGGAACCTGCGAGGACTGGGGTGATCTCGCCGTCGAGCGTCCCCTTGCGGAGCGCGCGACGGATCATCTCGGGCGTGACCGACGCCTCGTCTCCGAGGTACGTCTCCATGAGCTCGTCGTCGAACTCGGCGACCAGGTCGATGAGATTGTGGTGTCCGGTCTCGGCCGCCTCGGCGAGGCTCGCCGGGATCTCCTCGACCGCGAACTCGGTGCCGAGCGTGTTCGAGTAGACGATCGCCTTCATCTCGACGAGGTCGACGATGCCCGAGAAGTGCTCCTCGCTGCCGATCGGAACGTGGATCGGGGACCGGGCGTGCGCCGAGGCGATCTCGCATCGACTGCACCGAGGCGTCGAAGTCCGCGCCCGTGCGGTCCATCTTGTTGATGAAGGCGATGCGCGGGACGCTGTAGCGATCGGCCTGGCGCCAGACGGTCTCGGACTGCGGCTGGACGCCCGCGACGGAGTCGAAGACCGCGACCGCGCCGTCGAGAACGCGGAGGCTGCGCTCTACCTCGACGGTAAAGTCCACGTGCCCGGGCGTATCGATGATGTTGATGCGATGATCGCGCCACTCCGCGGTCGTCGCCGCCGACGTGATGGTGATGCCGCGCTCCTGCTCCTGCGCCATCCAGTCCATCGTCGCGGCACCCTCGTGCACCTCGCCCATCTTGTGGGTGCGACCGGTGTAGTAGAGGATCCGCTCGGTCGTCGTGGTCTTGCCCGCGTCGATGTGGGCCATGATCCCGATGTTCCGGACGCGGTCCAGTCCGACCGGTGTCGCTACGGCAGACATCTCTCGGTTACCAGCGGTAGTGCGCGAAGGCCTTGTTGGCCTGCGCCATCCGGTAGATGTCGTCCTTCTTCTTGTACGCGCCACCCTGCTGCGTTGAGCGCGTCCATGAGCTCGCCGGCGAGCTTCGCCGCCATGCCCTTCTCGCGACGATCTCGGGAGTTCTGCACGATCCAGCGCAGCGCGAGCGTGCGTGCGCGCCGCTGCGGCACCTCGATCGGCACCTGGTAGTTCGCGCCGCCGACGCGCCGGGAGCGAACCTCGAGGACGGGCGTGACGCTCTTGACCGCTTGCTCGAGCACCTCGAGCTGCGGCTTCCCGGTCTTCTCGGCCGCGATCGCGAGCGCGTCGTACACCGTGCGCTCGGCGATGGACTTCTTCCCGTCGAGCATGAGGCGGTTGATCAGCGACGCGACGAGCACGGAGCCGTGAACGGCATCGGGCTCGATCTGACGTGGCTGAATCTCTGCGCGGCGTGGCATCGTCGAAGGCTTCCCTACGGCTTCTTCGCGCCGTACTTCGAGCGCGCCTGGCGCCGCTCGGTGACACCCGCCGAGTCGAGGCCGCCGCGGATGACCTTGTAGCGGAAGCCCGGGAGGTCCTTGACGCGGCCGCCCCGGACCAGCACGACCGAGTGCTCCTGCAGGTTGTGACCCTCGCCCGGGATGTAGGCACCGACCTCCATGCCGTTCGTGAGCCGGACACGCGCGACCTTGCGCAGCGCAGAGTTCGGCTTCTTCGGTGTGGTCGTGTAGACGCGCGTGCAGACGCCGCGCTTCTGCGGGGCTCCCCGGAGCGCCGGCGTCTTCGACTTCACCTTCGGCGTCGCTCGACCTTTCCGGACGAGCTGGTTCACTGTGGGCACGCGGTAGCTCCTACTGCAGGTCGATGGCTTGGGAGACTGTGTAGGGGTCAGGCTCAAGCCTGACGTACACGATTTCGGTGCGCCGGCGGGCACGAACGTGCCGACCGGCAAGCCGCGAGATGGTAGCAGAGCAACTGCTCGCCCGCCCGTAGCCAAGCGGGGATGCGCTGAATACAGTGCGCGAGGCGAGGAGGTGCTGGGAGGAGAGATGGTGACTGCGATTGTCGCGGCGTTTGCTGTGCTGGGAGTCTGCGCGCTCTCGATCCTCGCCGTGCGCCGATCGCGCCAGGAATCGGAGCGGCAGCTCGACCGCGCGCTCGATCGGGTCGGCGGTCATCTGGAGGCGATCTCGGCCAGCGTCGAGCAGGCCGTTGCGCGCATGGTGGACGCCCGAGACGGGCGCACACAGCCGCTGACGCTCGACTTCGACGAGCTCGTCGATGAGCTCGTGGCCGAGGCGGCGGCGCGAACGGGAGCAGATGCCGTTGTCCTTCGCGCCGAAGGACCGGGTGGGCGGCTGGTCATCGCGTCGTACGGTCCGGGCGCCGAGAACGAGCTCGCCGAGCAGACTCTCGGCCCGGCGGCGACACGACCGTTTCGCGCTGCCACGATCGACTGGACCTACACGGCAGCGGGCGAACCGGACGACGAGCGCTTCCACTCGGCGCTCGTCGCGCCGCTCGGGTCGAGAGCGGGAGTGCCAGGGACGCTCGTCGCATACGCGACCGCACCGCAGGCATTCCGGCCGGAGCACGTGTCGGCGTTGAACGAGCTTCTCGCCGATGTTGCGACGGGCCTCGCAAACGCACGCCGCTTCGCCGACGTCGAGGCGCGGCTCCTCCTCGATCCCGCGACGGGAATCGCGAATCCCCGTGGCTACGAGGTCGAGCTCGAACGCGAGGTGGCTCGGGCACACCGCACCGGACGCCCGCTCTCCGTCGTGCTCGTCGGCATCGGCAACGGGCCGGAGACGACGACCACGGGCGGCTCGGTGCAAGCCGATCAGGTTGCACAGCTGCTCACACGCGTCACGCGGAAGAGCGACATCTCGTGCAGACGCGGCGAGCACGAGTTCGCGATCCTGCTCCCCGAGACGCGGGAGTCGGGTGCCGACATCCTCACTGCGCGCCTTCGCGAGGAGGCGAAGCGCGCGTTGGGAGCGACGCAGCAGACCATCGCGGTGGGTCACGTCGAGTGGATGCCCGACGAGTCGGCCGAGGAGCTCGAGGCACGAGCCGAAGCGGCGTTGGCGTCTCCGAGCCCGCGCCAGTGGGCGACACGAGCGTCGGAGCGACCGAAGCACGCCGCACTCGCCGCGACGGACGACCTGCGCGCCGGGCCCACCGACGCCGCTCCGCCGCGACGTTCTCGACGCATTGGCTCACGAGATCCTGGAAGCCCGCCGCTACGGCCGGTCGCTCGCGGTCGTCGTGCTCGACGTCGACGGGTTGGACGATCTGTCGGAGGGCGTCGACCGCGAGGCGGCAGACGCGATGCTCGGGAACGTCGCGCGGCGTCTCTCCGACAGCGTCGGCAGCGGATCCGTCCACCGCCTCGGTTCAGCACGGTTCGCGCTCGTCCTCTCGGGCGGCACTGCCAACGACGTCGAAGCGCTCCTTGGCACACTGCACGCTTCCGACGGTGGTGACGACGCCGGCGAGATCGCGCTGAGCGCCGGCGTCACCGAGATCGTGGAGCGCGACGGCGCGGAGACGGCGCTCGGCCGCGCCGAGCACGCGCTGTGGCAGGCGTCGCAGGCGGGGCGAGGCACGATCGTCGTCGCGGTTCCCGGCCGGCGTTCGCCGCGGTTCGACTAGCCGGTGGGGAGCCAGTCTTCGTCCAGCTTGCTCAGTACAGTTTCGAGCGGGGTTACCTCGTTCGAGGTTGCATCCCCCGTTTGCGTGAGTACAAGGAGAAGTAGTCCGGATGAGCTGGCCTGACACGTGGCGACCACGATCGTGATCATCGCCGCGGCCCTCGTGGCCGCGGCTGTCATCGTTGGCGTCGTCGTGAGCCGCCGGAAACCTACGGCGGCACCGCCCGACCAGGAGCTCGTGCGCGCCGTCGACGAGATGCGGAGCAAGATGGACGAGCTCGCCGGCGAGCTCTCGGGTGCGCTCGAGCGGGCCGAGCAGGAGAGCCGCAGAAACAGGCTCTTCGGCGAGCTCGGCGGCTCGATCGACCTCGAGGAGCTGATGGATCGCGTGCTGGACGCCGCGATGGAGATCCCGGGAATCGAGGCGGCGATGATGGTCGTCGAGCGCCAGGACGGCGCCCCTGCGGTCGTCACGCGCGGCATGTCCCCCGAAGAGTCCCAGCGCCCGCCCACATCGGGCGTCGCGGGGACGTTGCCCGGAACCATCACCGTCAGCTACCGCTACGGACGAGATCGCGAGGGCGTCGACATGGATCTCATCCGTGGCGGCGCCTTCGTCCCGCTCATGGGCCGAGAGCTGCGCCCCGTCGGAACGCTGTCGCTGTTCTGGCGTGACCCCGACCACGAGCCGTCGTCCGACGAGATCGACCAGGCAGAGCAGCTCGCAGCGAGCAGCATCTCGGCGATCGAGAACGCCCGCCGCTACGGCGAGGCCCGGAAGCTCGCGGAGACGGACGGGCTCACCGGCCTTCACAACCAGCGCTACTTCCAGGAGACCCTGCGGCGTGAGGTGACGCGCGCGCACCGCTACCAGCGGAAGCTGACGCTGATCGTCTTCGACCTCGACGACTTCAAGTCCATCAACGATCAGGTCGGCCATCTCGCCGGCGACCGCGTGCTCGCCCAGGCGGCGGATCGGCTTCGCGAGGCAGTGCGGTCCGTGGACGTCGCGTCCCGCATCGGTGGGGACGAGTTCGCCGTGATCATGCCGGAGTCCACGGCCGAGGACGGGGAGCAGCTGTTCCGCCGCGTGCACAACTCGATGCGGGGGACTGCGCTCGGTCCCGACGAGCAACGCCTCCGTCTCTCCGGAGGCATCGCCGAGCTCCTTCACGGCGACACCCCCGCAAGCCTGTTCGAGCGGGCAGACGCTGCGCTGTACCGCGCGAAGGAGCTCGGCAAGGATCGGGCCGATATCGCCCGCGCCGGAGAGCTGCGGGCGGATCCAGACCCCCGCGAGGGCTAGAGCGCGGAGAACGCGCCGCTAGCGTCGGGCCGCGACGACGCTATTCCGCTCGAGTCGTGCAGCCGGCCGGGTCGTCGAGACGACGACGCTCGCCCTTGGGCCGAGCTTCCGGGAGAGGAACACGGCTCGCTCGACTCCGACGAACTGCCCGGCCGGGGTCGGTGCTGCACCCGGCGCGACGATCCATGCACGATACGGCTTCCCGACTTCGGCACGCTCGAGCCCGCGAACGAGGATCGCCGCACGACCGCCGCTTCCGACTGCGAGGACGAGCCCGCGCGACCCCGTGAACGCGATCCGCTCCGTGCTCGGCTTGGCAAGAAGCGCGAGCACGCGGCGCTCTATGGGCGACGCTGCGGGGGCCGGTTGCGTCTGCGAGACGGAGCGCGCCGTCCTCTCGTCCGACGACTTCTCCGTCGAGGCACCGGCGGAGAGCACCGCTGCAGCGCCGAGCGCCATCGCCGCAATCCCGGCGAGCACGCCCAGAGCCGCGAGCGACGAGCGGGGACGGGCGCCGAGCCCTTGGAACCTCGACGGCCCACAAGCTCGCTGCCGTGCGAGCCCAAGTCGTCTCCCTCGATGGCAGGAAGCCGCACGACGGGGATGTCGGGAACGGTCGTCACGGAGCAGACATCAACGGTAGCGACCGGTCCTGTCGGACTTGCCGGACGGCGCCAGTCCGGATCGCGACCCGGCGGCGAAGCGGTCGGCTTCAGGGATGTCGCGATCGGGAGCCGCCGCTCGGCGGTTCCCGATCCGCGGAGCCAAAGGTGTCGACCGACGCCCCCGCTAGTAATAGCCCCATGCCTGAGTCAGATGCCGCCATCGCTCTCTCCGTCGGAGCGCTCCTTCTCGGAGCGCTGTGCCTCACGCTTCTCGTCCTCGCCCTTCGCCGCCTGCTCGGCCATCACGAGGAGGTCGTGGCGACGATGCTCCAGCGCTACGACCATCGCCTGGCCGAGTTCGCGCAGACGCTGAACGACGCGCTCAACCAGACGCTCCCCGCGCGGATCACTGCAGCCATCTCGGGAGCCCCGACGGACACGGCCGCCGTCGAGACACCGGATCACTCGAACGTCGTGCGTGTCCTCGAGCTCGCGCGCGAGCAGACCGCTGCCGACGCTGCCGTGGCGATCGTGGGCACCAAGCAGGAGCCGATCCTCGCGACGGTCGGCCTCTCGCAGACGGAGGTCGCGCAGGTTGGCGGTCTCGGCGTGCCCGACTACCGCGGCGCCCGGGCGATTCAGGTCTCCTTCAACGGTGACGACGCGCCGCGCGACGCGAACCCGATCCGAAGTGGCCTCGCAATTCCGCTGCTCGACTCCCCGAACGAGCCGGGAATGCTCGCGGTGCTCACGAGGACGCCCGGATCGGCGGTTCAGCGAGATCGACATCACCTCGCTCGAGAACGTTCTCAGCGTCACGCGGCCGGCGCTCGAGACGTCACTCGAGCTCCGCGAGCCGGATCCCGTCCCGGATCGCGACCCGCTGACGGACCTCTACGACCGCCCGGCGTTCCATGCGCTCCTCGACCGCGAGATCGGCCGTGCCCGTGGCCGCCGCGAGCAGATGGCGCTCCTCGTCCTCGACGTCGATCGCCTGACCACGATCAACGCGCGCATCGGCCATCTCGCCGCCGACGACGTCCTCGCGACCGTCGCGCGGGTGCTGAACGACGTCGCCGGCCCGCGCGACCTCCCCTGCCGGATCGGCGGCGGCCGTTTTGGAGTCGTGCTCTCGCAAGCCGACAGCCGGGACGCCGAGAGGCTCTTCGATCGGCTCCAGGCCGCGCTGCAAGAGCGCCCACTTCCGAACCTCGGAGTGGTGTCGTTCTCGGGCGGCGTCGCAGAGCTACTCCCGAAGGACGACGCGACGGCGCTCATCGTTCGCGCAGACGCTGCACTCGGGCTCGCGAAGAGCTCGGGCCGCGACATGGTGGTCACGGCCGCGAAGCGGCCGAGCCGCGACGTCAGCGTGAGCTAAGGAGCGCCACCACCTACGACGTGACGGAGCGACCCGGCCGCGAAGCGGACGGCTTCAGGGATCTGCGCGAACGGAATCCGCGTTCGCGGATTCCGTTCTGCGCCAACTACCTTCGTGGAGCGAGAGGAACGGCGTAAAGGCGGAGAGTGTCACGACGCCGAGCTCGGGAAGCCGGTCGCGCTCGCACACGAGCTTGCTCTCCGCCGCTTTCTGCATGCGGATCGTCCAGGCCGCGTGCGCGTCGGCACGGCGCTCGGAGCGAAGCTCACGCGTCACCGCCGCCCGTGCGAGATCGGCGGGGAGCGCGCCGAGCGCCGTCACGTCGTCGCGCGCCTCGACGACGAACGTTCCCTCGGCGGTGCGAATCGTCTTGCGCTTGCCCGTGGTCAGACGGAAGACGGCCTCGGGCGCAGACGTGGCGAGCGCGACCCCGCGGCCTTCGGGAAGCCAGCTCGGCGCCGGCGAAACCGTCACCTCGCGTGCGAGCACAGGAGCAAACGTCGCCTTGAAGCGCGTCACGTCGGCCGAGGAGATGCGCACGAGCGACAGCCGCGCGACGATCTCCTGCCAGCGGAGCTCGTCACCCAGGATTCCTCGCGCGACGGCGATGCTCGCGCCGGCTTCGCCCAGCGCCGAGCGATACGCAGCGACGCTCCCACCGAAGCGGGAACCGACCACTCGCCGCTCGAGCGCGAGCGCCTCCGACGGCGAAACCCGCGTCCGCTCCCGCTCGATCGCGCGTGCGACCAGAGCCGTGAGCGCGAGCTCGCTGTCGCCGGTCAGCTTCGCGAGAGCCGCAACGCTCGCCGCCGTCAGCGGCGTCGAGCCGTACATGCAGCGCGTGCCGTTTCGAAGACCGAGCTGCCCGGTCTTCGTATCCGCGTCGAGCTCGCGGCCGAGGACGGTCGGCGCATCGCACAGACTCGCGTTACGCGCCCACAGCCAGACGCAGGCCGCGTACGTCTTGTCCGGATCGTTCGAGCGCTCGTTGCGCTGCGCCCAGCCCCACGACCAGACGTGTCGCGAGCTCGAGCTCCTTCGCAACCTGCTTCACCGCGAGCGTGTGCCACTTCGCGACGCTGAACCACCGCGACCTCGGCTTGAGCCCTTCGCGTCCGCCCGCTCCGGGGCCGGTCTGGAAGCCGACCATGATCCCGATGCGAGCGGGCGGAATCCCGAGCGCGAGGAGCTTCGCCGCGGACTGGCGATGCCGCACGCGCAGCCGTCGCGAGCCGTCGACCGCGCCCTCGCGCCAGATGAGGTTCGCGTTCGCGTAGTTCTCGAGGACGAGATCGGAGACGGCCGCGACCGACTTCCACCACGTCGCCGCGTCGCCACCGGTGAACGGCTCGCTCGAGACGAGGAGAGCCGGCCGGCCCCCGCGCTCGCGAAGCCGCGTCACGAAGCGCAAGACATTGGCGCGGTAGCGCTCGGCCGTGGGCGTGAGCGGCGTCGGGAGGGACGCCCCCCACAGCTCGTTGAGCGCGATCAGCGGCGTCTGGCAGCCGGAGACCGAGACGGCGTAGTCGAAGAGCGAGTCCGCGCGCTTCTCCATGAGGGCGGGATCGGCGGGCTCGGACGGCGTGCCGACGCGCTTGCGCAGGTACATGTCCCAGTGCACGGTCCCGGCTCCGGCGGCGCGCGCGTCTGCTGCGAGCTGCGGGCCGCCCGTCGCGACCACGACGCCGGGCCTCGCGAAGCGCTCCTGCCAGAACGACACCGAGCCGTCGGCGAAGTCGATCCAGGTCGGCTGCGCCTCGGGAAGACCGCACGAGAGCGCAGCCTGGCTCGTACCCGGCCATGCGACGACGGCGAGGACCGCAGCGCCGAGTGCGAAGAAAGCCCTGCTCACGGGCATCAGAGGTAGCAGAAACGGAGAGGGAGGAATGAGGGCTGCGTTGTGTCAACGCAAGCATGCGGCCGCGAAAGCGGACGCCTTTAGGGATCTTCGCGCGACCGGGATCCGCGCTAGCGGATCCCGGTCTTGCGCACTATTCAGGCTCGTCTGCCTTCGGCTCGGCCGTCTCGCCGTCAGCGTCGAGCGCGGGCTCGGCGTCGAGCGAGATGTCGAGAGCCTCGAAGTCGAAGCCGTCGCCGTCGCCGATCTCCTCGAGCGCGGCGAGCAGCTCGGCCTCGGCCTCGGGCCGGGCGAACGTGACCGGAAGCGGCTCGGTCGGCTCGATGGTGATGTTCCGGTACTGCTTGAGACCCGTCGCGGCCGGGATGAGCTTGCCGATGATGACGTTCTCCTTGAGCCCGTTCAGGTGATCCACCTTGCCCTCGATCGCGGCATCGGTGAGCACCTTCGTCGTCTCCTGGAACGACGCGGCCGAGAGGAAGGACTCGGTCGCGAGCGACGCCTTCGTGATCCCGAGGATGATCGGGTCGAAGGTCGCGAGCTCGCCCTTCTCCTTCTTGACTCGTGCGTTCTCGCGCTCGAGGACGACCTTGTCGACGAGCTGGCCCGGCAGCAGCGTGGTATCGCCGTTGGTCTCGACACGCACCTTCTTGAGCATCTGCCGCACGATCAGCTCGATGTGCTTGTCGTGGATCTCGACGCCCTGCGACTTGTAGACCTTCTGCACCTCTCCGACGAGGTACAGCTCGGTCGACGTCGCGCCCTTCAGCGTGAGGAGCTCTCCCGGGTTGAGCGAGCCCTCGTTGAGCGGATCGCCCGGCTCGACCATCGTCCCCTTCGAGACGAGGAAGCGCGTCCGGCGCGGGAAGCTGAACTCCCGCGGCTCCGGCAGCTCGCCGCTGGCGTCGAGAGCCGTCGGCGTGACCGTGAGCTTCACGGTCCGCTCGGCGTCCTCGATGTCGACCTTGCCCGCGAGGTCGACCAGCGTCGCCGCACCCTTCGGGTTCCGTGCCTCGAAGATCTCGACGACGCGCGGAAGCCCGTGCGTGATGTCGTCTCCGGCCACGCCGCCCGTATGGAACGTCCGCATCGTGAGCTGCGTCCCCGGCTCGCCGATCGACTGCGCGGCGATGATGCCGACCGCGTCGCCGATCTCGGTCATGCCGCCTGTTGCGAGGAACGTGCCGTAGCAGTTCCGGCAGATCCCCCACTCACTCCGACACTTGAGCACCGAGCGCACCGGGATCGTCGCGGACTCGGCCTGCTCGGCGAACTCCTCGACGATCTTCCGCAGCGCGCCCACGGTGATCTCCGCGCCCTTCGCGACGATGAGAACCTTGCCGGGCTTGCCGTCCTTGAGCGGCTTGCGGATGTCGTCCGCCGCCACCCGACCGGCGACGCTCTTGTTCGGCACGTCGTCGAGGATGAGAGGGAGCTCGATGAACTCGCTCGTTCCGCAATCGGCCGGAACCTTGCCCGGCTGATCGCGAATGATCACGTCCTGCGACACGTCGACGAGCCGCCTCGTGAGGTAGCCCGAGTCCGCCGTGCGCAGCGCCGTGTCCGCGAGGCCCTTGCGGGCACCGTGCGTCGAGATGAAGTACTCGAGGACGGTCAGGCCCTCCATGAAGTTCGCCTTGATCGGGCGGGCGATGATCTGCCCCTTCGGATCGGCCATGAGCCCGCGCATGCCCGCGAGCTGACGGATCTGGTTGAACGATCCGCGAGCGCCCGAGTTGGCCATCATGTAGATCGGGTTCGTCGGCTCGAGGTTGTCCATCATCCGCTCGGCGACCTGATCCGTAGCCTGCGTCCAGATGGCGATGACGCGCTCGTCGCGCTCCTCCTCGGTCATCAGGCCGCGGTCGTACTCCTTGCCGACCTTGCGGACCTGATCCTCGTACCCGGCGAGGATCTCTTCCTTGTCGGGCGGAATGACGATGTCGTTCTTCGAGATCGTGATCCCGGCGCGCGTGGCGAAGCGGAACGTCACCGACTTGATGACGTCGAGCGCCGCGGCGAGCGTGTTCGACCCGTAGTGCTCGACGAGGTCGCCGATGAACGCATCGAGCTCGCGCTTCGTGAGCGTCTTGTTGAGGAAGGGGTGATCCTCGAAGTCGCCTCCGGTGGCCTCGTCGAGCGCTCGCTCGACCTCGGCGTTGAAGATGACCCGGCCCGGCGTCGTCACGATCCGCTCGCCCGTCCACGTGTACTCGATCGGAACCTGGTAGCCGACAGAGCCCGCCTCGATGGCGAACTCGACGTCCTCCTCCGTGCGGAAGCGCTTGAGCCCCTTCGCTCCGATCGCCTTCGCAGCCTGCTCGGCGCTGAGCTTCTGCAGGTCGTGCTCGCAGTAGGTCAGGAAGTACGCGCCGAGCACCATGTCCTGGCTCGGCGTCGCGAGCGGACGACCGCTCGCCGGCGAGAGGATGTTGTTCGACGAGAGCATGAGCACGCGTGCCTCCGCCTGCGCCTCGGCGCTGAGCGGGAGGTGCACGGCCATCTGATCGCCGTCGAAGTCGGCGTTGAACGCCTGGCAGACGAGCGGATGCACCTGGATGGCCTTGCCCTCCACGAGCACGGGCTCGAACGCCTGGATCCCGAGGCGGTGCAGCGTCGGCGCGCGGTTCAGGAGAACCGGGTGCTCGGCGATGACCTCCTCGAGGACGTCCCAGACCTCCGGGATCATCGACTCGACCATCTTCTTGGCGGCCTTGATGTTCTGGACGGCCTTGCGCTCGACGAGCCGGCTCATGATGAACGGCTTGAAGAGCTCGAGCGCCATGAGCTTCGGCAGGCCGCACTGATGGAGCTTCAGGTTCGGCCCGGCGACGATCACCGAGCGACCCGAGTAGTCCACGCGCTTGCCGAGCAGGTTCTGGCGGAACCGGCCCTGCTTGCCCTTGAGCATGTCCGAGAGCGACTTCAGCGGGCGGTTGCCCGGTCCAGTCACCGCTCGTCCGCGGCGGCCGTTGTCGAACAGCGCGTCGACGGCCTCCTGCAGCATCCGCTTCTCGTTGTTGACGATGATCTCCGGCGCACCGAGGTCGAGCAGCCGCTTGAGCCGGTTGTTCCGGTTGATCACGCGCCGGTAGAGGTCGTTGAGGTCGCTCGTGGCAAACCGGCCACCGTCGAGCTGCACCATCGGGCGAAGCTCCGGCGGGATGACCGGCACGGCCTCGAGGATCATCCACTCGGGCTTGTTCCCCGACTTGATGAACGCCTCGACGACCTTGAGCCGCTTGATCGCGCGCTGCTGCTTCTGGCCCTTCGACGTCTTGATGGTGTCGCGGAGCGAGAGCGACTCCTCGTCGAGCGAGAGATCGCGGAGCAGGTCGCGCACCGCCTCGGCACCCATGCCGCCACGGAAGTAGATCCCGAAGCCGTACGGGGATCCGAAGCGATCCTTGAGCTCGCGGAAGATCTGCTCGTCGCCGACGATCATCTTCGGCTCGAGCTCCTTGAAGAGGAGCCACGTCTGCTCGAGGCGACGAACCGCCTCGACCGCGGCCTCCCGCGTGTCCTCGCGGCGCATCTCCATGTCCGCGACCATCTCGCGCACCTTCAGCGCCCACTGGCTGACCGCGTCGAGGTCTTCCTTCTTCGTCCCCTCGACGAGGCAGAGGTCGTACGCGAGCTCGCGCATCTCCGCGGAGTCCACCTCGGGGTCGACGGTCGCGAGCACGTCGGCGAGGAGGCCGTTGCCGACCTCACGCGCGCGCTCGAGGTTCTTCTTCTCGACGCCTTCGACGAGCGCCGCGTCGTCCGCGGACAGCTCGCCACCGGAGAGCAGCTCCTCCTGGAGGCGCTTCAGGTGCTTCGTGATGGCGCCCTTCTTCGAGCCCGTCGCCTTCGCGAGCTCCTCGCGAAGCGGCGCGAGCGCAGCCTCGATCTGAACGGAGGCCGCGGCGACCGACTCGACCTCGCGCGGGGCGAGGCGGCGATCGTCGCGAGTCGCCGTCTGCCGGACGAGCTCGCGCACGCGGCGCGGGTCCTCCGACGTGATGGTCTTCGCGAGGTTGACGAAGACGCCGCCGCCGAGCGTGCGGATCTCCTCCAGCGACGGCAGCGCCGCCTCCTCCGCCCAGTTGGAGAGGCCGCGACCCCAGAAGTCGTCGTCCTCGTCGAAGTTCTTCTCCTTGCCGGACGCGAAGTAGTCGCGCCTGCGGGCGAGCCGGTCGTCGAGGCCGGACAGCGCCTCGTCGCGATCGAGGTACACCCGCTCGCTCTCGCCGGCGACCTTGTCCTCGAGGTCGGCGAGATCCTCCTGCCGCTTCTCGCGATCGACCTGCGTGACGATCGACGCCGCGAAGTAGAGAACCTTCTCGAGCTCGCGCGGAGCGATGTCGAGCAGGTACCCGATGCGGCTCGGAACGCCCTTGAAGAACCAGATGTGCGAGACCGGCGCCGCGAGGTCGATGTGACCCATGCGCTCGCGGCGGACCTTCTGCCGCGTCACCTCGACGCCACAGCGCTCGCAGATGATCCCCTTGTAGCGAACGCGCTTGTACTTGCCGCAATAGCACTCCCAGTCCTTGGTCGGACCGAAGATGCGCTCGCAGAAGAGACCGTCACGCTCGGGCTTGAGCGTGCGGTAGTTGATCGTCTCCGGCTTCGTTACCTCACCGGACGACCAGTCGCGGATCTGCTTCGACGAGGCGAGGCCGATCCGGATCGAGTCGAAGTCGTTGATATCGGGACCGCGTCTACCAGTTTCCATCTAGCGCCTCGAACCTCTCTCTCTCCTGTCCGTGAACTGGTTCATGACTCGTCTGTCGCCTCGACGTCCGCGAGGCCCGCCTCGAGCGGTGCCTCCTCGACGTCCGCGAGCTCCTCGTCGGCCGCGAGCACCAGCTCGGCACCCTCGTCGACGCCTTCTGCGCCTTCCTCGACCTCCTCGGCCGTGGGCTGGCGCGCCGTTGCGCGGAGCGAGCCCGGCGAGA
Source organism: uncultured Gaiellaceae bacterium (assembly GCA_963744285.1). Taxonomy (GTDB): domain Bacteria; phylum Actinomycetota; class Thermoleophilia; order Gaiellales; family Gaiellaceae; genus GMQP-bins7. The sequence goes on from CAVUTA010000010.1 coordinate 183,841, forward strand.
GGTCGATGCCGAGCTCTTCGGCAGCGCGGAGGAGCTCGTCGTCCTCCTCGCGAACCTCGACCTCGCGACCCTCGTCGGAGAGCACCTGCACGTCGAGCGCAAGCGACTGCATCTCCTTGAGCAACACCTTGAACGACTCGGGGATCGACGGCTCCGCGATGTTCTCGCCCTTGACGATCGCCTCGTACGCCTTCACGCGGCCGATCGTGTCGTCGGACTTGATCGTGAGCATCTCCTGGAGCGTGTACGCCGCGCCATAGGCCTCGAGCGCCCACACCTCCATCTCGCCGAACCGCTGACCGCCGAACTGCGCCTTGCCGCCCAGCGGCTGCTGGGTGACGAGCGAGTACGGCCCGGTCGAGCGAGCGTGGATCTTGTCGTCCACGAGGTGGAGCAGCTTCAGGATGTACATGAAGCCGATCGTCACCTCCTGCGCGAACGGCTCGCCGGACTTCCCGTCGTAGAGCTGCACCTTGCCCGTGCAGCGGTTGCCACGGACGGCTGCCTCGTCGACCGTCAATCCGCCGCCGCCTCCGTCGATCGCCTTCGCGAGCTGCGACGAGCGCGTCGTCGACGTCGCCCTCCGTCGCGCCGTCGAAGACGGGCGTGGCGACCGAGCGGGGATCCGGTGCGTTGATCGGAGCACGTGCGTTCACCGGGTCGCCCTCGGCGAAGACACCGTGCGCCGCCGCCCACCCGAGATGGGTCTCGAGAATCTGGCCGATGTTCATCCGGCTCGGGACTCCGAGCGGGTTCAGGACGACGTCCACCGGGCGGCCGTCCTCGAGGAACGGCATGTCCTCCTCGGGGACGATCTTCGAGATGACGCCCTTGTTGCCGTGGCGCCCCGCGAGCTTGTCGCCCTCGGCGATCTTGCGCTTCTTCGCGACGTAGACGCGGACGAGCTCGTTGACGCCCGGCGGCAGGTCGTCGCCGGCGTCCCGCGAGAACGTCTTGACGCCGATGACCTTTCCGCCCTCGCCGTTCGGCACCTTCAGCGAGGTGTCGCGGACCTCGCGCGCCTTCTCCTTGAAGATCGCGCGGATCAGCTTCTCCTCTGCGGTGAGCTCGGTCTCGCCCTTCGGCGTGACCTTCCCCACGAGCAGGTGACCGGCATCGACGTCGGCGCCGATGCGGACGACGCCGCGCTCGTCGAGGTTCGCGAGCGACTCCTCCGAGCGGTTCGGGATGTCGCGCGTGATCTCCTCGTCGCCGAGCTTCGTCGAGCGCGCGTCGATCTCGTACTCGTGGATGTGGATCGAGCTGAGCACGTCGTCCTTGACGAGACGCTCCGAGATGACGATGGCGTCCTCGAAGTTGAAGCCCTCCCACGGCATGAACGCCACGAGCAGGTTGGCTCCGAGGGCGAGCTCGCCGCCGTCCGTCGAAGCAGCCGTCCGCGAGGACCTCGCCCTTCTTCACCTTGTCGCCGAGCGTGACGACCGGCTTCTGGTGGATGAGCGTGCCCTGGTTCGAGCGCATGAACTTCGTGAGCGGGTACTCGTCACGCGTGCCGCGTCCCTCGATGACGATCCGCTCGGCGTCCACGTCGACGACAGCGCCGTCGTTGTGTGCGAGGACGACGTCTCCCGTATCGACGGCTGCGCGGAACTCGAGGCCGGTGCCGACGATCGGCGCCTGCGGGATCATCAGCGGAACTGCCTGCTTCTGCATGTTCGCGCCCATGAGCGCGCGGTTCGCGTCGTTGTGCTCGAGGAACGGGATGAGCGCGGTCGCGACCGACACGATCTGTGCCGGCGAGACGTCCATGTACTCGACGTCCTTCGGGAGCACCGCGACGGCCTCGCCCTCGCGGGAGCGGCAGAGCACCTGCTCGTTCAGGAAGCGGCCCGTCTTCGGATCGACCGGCTCCGACGCCTGCGCGATCGTGAACTGTCGCTCCTCGGCCGCGTCGAGATAGATGATCTCGTCCGTCACCTTGCTGCCCTTGACCACGCGGTACGGGGTCTGGATGAAGCCGAACTCGGAGACCGTGGCGAACGACGCGAGCGACCCGATGAGGCCGATGTTCGGACCTTCGGGCGTCTCGATCGGGCACATGCGCCCGTAGTGCGTCGGCGTGCACGTCACGCACCTCGATGGGTGCGCGCTCGCGCGTCAGGCCGCCGGCGCCGAGCGCCGAGAGGCGGCGGCGATGCGTGAGACCCGGACAGCGTGTTCGTCTGGTCCATGAACTGCGACAGCTGCGAGGAGCCGAAGAACTCCTTCAGCGCCGCGACCACCGGGCGGATGTTGATGATCGTCTGCGGCGTGATCGTGTCGACGTCCTCCGTCGTCATCCGCTCGCGGACGACGCGCTCCATCCGGTACAGACCGACGCGGAACGCCTCCTGGATCAGCTCGCCGGTCGTCCGCAGCCGCCGGTTGCCGAAGTCCTCGTACTCGTCGAGCTCGCTCCGCACCGGATCGCGTGAGAGCTGGGCAGCCTCGGCCGCATAGTCCTTCGCGTCCTCGGGAACTCCGAGCAGCGTGGGCATGTCGACGAGACGGCGGACGAGCGCGACGATGTCCTCGGTCGTGAGGACGCGAACGTCCTCGGGCACCTGGACACCGAGCCGCTGGTTGAGCTTGTACCGGCCGACCTTCGTCAGGTCGTAGCGCTTGGGATCGAAGAAGAGCGAGCGAAGGAGGTTCCGCGCGTTGTCGAGCGTCGGGGGCTCGCCCGGCCGCTGCTTCTTGAACACCTCGATGAGCGCCTCTTCCTCGCGCGTCGTCGGATCCTTCTCGAGCGTGTTCGCGATGTAGACGGAGCCGCCGAAGAGCTCGAGGATCTTCTCGTTCGTGCTCGTGTCGAGCTGGAACCCGGTCGAGGGATCCTCGGCGGGAAGCGCGCGCAGGAGCGTCGTGATCGGGAGCTTGCGCTTTCGGTCGATCCGGGCGAACACCATGCCCTTCTTGTCGATCTCGACCTCGAGCCACGAGCCACGGGACGGCATCAGGTTCGCCATGAAGACCTGCTTCGTGGCGTCCTTCGGCTCCATCAGGTAGGCGCCGGGGCTGCGGACGAGCTGCGTCACGATGACGCGCTCGGTCCCGTTGATGATGAACGTGCCCCACGGCGTCATCATCGGGAAGTCGCCCATGAAGACCCGCTGCTCGCGGATCTCCCCGGTGTCCTTGTTGACGAATCGGACCGTGATCGAGAGCGGGACCTGGTAGGTCAGGTCCTTCTCGCGGCACTCCTGGATCGTGAACTGCGGCTCGCCGAACTCGTAGTCGGCGAACTCGACCGCAAGCGTCCCCGTGTAGTCCTCGATCGGCGAGATGTCGTCGATCGTCTCGCGCAGACCGCCCTCCAGGAACCAATGGAAGGACGCCTTCTGGATATCGATGAGGTCGGGGAGGTCGAGGACATGCTTCAGGCGCGAAAAGCTCTTGCGCGCGCGCGGCGCGACAGCAACGCTGCTCAAGTGTGAAAGCCTCCCTTAAAAGCGTGCAGGTGTACGGGCAGGGTTAGACGAACGGCCTCGGCGGAACCACGGAGAGTAGCGCACGAGGGCACCCCTCCGCAACCGCTATTTCGGTGCGGGGAGGTGGGTCGCGAAAGAATAGCTGACGGCGCAAGCCCTGAGCGCGCCCGGCTTCGCGGGCGCGAGCGCTCTGGCTTCAGCCAGACACCGCTCCCGTCACGCCTTACTTCAGCTCGACGGAGGCGCCGGCTTCCTCGAGCTGCGCCTTGATCGACTCCGCCTCTTCCTTGGCGGCGCCCTCCTTGACCGCGCCCGGCGCGGCGTCGACGAGGTCCTTCGCCTCCTTGAGGCCAAGGCCGGTCACCGCGCGGACGACCTTGATCACCTGGATCTTCTTGTCGCCGGCGCCGGTGAGGACGACGTCGAAGGAGTCCTTCTCCTCCTCGACCGCCGCGCCGTCGCCCGCCGCCGGAGCGGCCGCCACTGCGACCGGTGCGGCGGCGGTGACGCCCCACTCTTCCTCGATCGCGTTCTTGAGCTCGACGAGCTCGAGCACGGTCATCTTGCCGAGCGAGTCGAGCACGCTCTTCACATCAGTCGCCATTGTCTTCCTCCTCTTGCTGAGTCATCTGGCTTGGTCGGTCGTCTTCGGTGTCTTCCGGTCTCGGGGTCGGAAGCCTCGGCTGTCGCCGAGTCTTCCGGTGCGCTTGCCTCTACAGGCTCGGCCGCCGACAGGCCCTCGTCCGCAGCGGGCGGTGACTGCTTCGTCTCGTCGGTGGCCGGCTCTTCGGTCTCGGCCGCAGCTTCCGCGACGGGCTCGACGACCTCGCCCTGCTCCTCGAGCTGCTTGATGCGGGCGTCGATGAGCCCGTGCAGGTCGCGAAGCGGCGCGGAGACGAGCCCGAGGAGCTGCGTGAGCGGTGCGACGATCGCGCCGACGAGCTGCCCTCGGAGGACATCGACCGGTGGAAGCGTCGCGAGCCTGTCGACGTCCTCGCCCGAGAGCGCCTTGCCCTCGAGGATGCCGCCGCGCAGCGTGAGCACGTTCGTCTCCTTCGCCGTCGCGGCGAGCGCCTTCGCGACCGCCGCCGGATCACCCGACGACTCGATGAACGCGATGGCGGTCGGCCCCTCGAGCATGACGAGGAGCTCATCGGCTCCGGCCTGCTCTGCGGCGCGCCGCGTCAGCGTGTTCTTCACGATCCGGAGCCGGGCGCCCTGCGGCAACAGCTGATCCCGAAGCGCCTCGAGCTGCTTGTTCGTCAGGCCGCGATAGTCGGCGACGATGAGCGTCTCGGCAGAGCCGAGCTCGGCCGCGAGCTCCTCGACGATCCGTTCCTTGTCCGTTTTCAGCACGTCATTTCCTCCTGAACGACGAAACCCGCGCACAGGCGGGCTCGGTCGGACGCGGAAACGCGCTGACGGAACCTGCCTCGGTCGGACCTACGCTCGTGAGAGCTGCCGACGGTCTTCGGCGGGTGTCGCTTCGTAGCTAGGCCGAGACTGTAGCTGCCTCCAGCTCCTCGGCGATGTCCCGGGTGATGGTCGAGTCGACGTGGATCCCGGGCCCCATCGTCGATGTGAGCGTGATCTGGCGGATGTAGCGGCCCTTGGCGGCCGAGGGCTTCGCGCGCACGATCTCCTCGACGAGCGCTGCGTAGTTCTCGAGCAGAGCACGCTCGTCGAAGCTCCGCTTGCCGATCGGGAGATGCACGTTGCCGCCGCGGTCCGTGCGGTACTCGAGCTTGCCGGCCTTCGCGTCGGAGACCGCCTTGCCGACGTCCATCGTCACGGTGCCGGTCTTCGGGTTCGGCATCAGCCCGCGCGGCCCGAGCACGCGGCCGAGCTTGCCGACGACGCTCATCTGATCCGGTGTCGCAATCGCGACGTCGAAGTCGAGGAAGCCCTCCTCGATCTTCGTCGCGAGGTCCCCGGAGCCGACGATGTCGGCGCCCGCGTCCTCGGCCTCTCGCGCCTTCTCGCCCTCGGCGAAGACGGCGACGCGCACGTCCTTGCCGATGCCGTGCGGGAGCATGATCGTCCCGCGGAGCTGCTCGTCGGCGTGGCGGACGTTGAGCCCGAGCCGGAAGTGCACCTCGACGGTCTCGTCGAACTTCGCCGCGGGCGTCTCCTTCAAGCAGGCGAACCGCCGCGAGCGGCGTGTAGGCCTGCTCGCGATCGATCGAGTCGCGCGCCTCGCGATAGCGCTTGCCGTGCGCGCTCATGGCGTCTCCACTCCCATCGAGCGAGCCGTGCCGGCGATCACCTTCATCGCCTCGTCGACGTCACGCGCGTTCAAGTCGGGCATCTTCGCCTCCGCGATCGAACGGAGCTGCGCCTGGCTGAGCCTGCCGACCTTGGCCTTGTTGGGCTCACCCGAGCCCGACTCGAGCCCGAGCGCCTCCTTGATCAGGACGGCGGCCGGCGGCGTCTTCGTGATGAAGGTGAACGAGCGATCCTCGAACACCGTGATCTCGACCGGGATGATGCGGCCGTTCTCGTGCGCGGTCTGCGCGTTGTAGGCCTTGCAGAACTCCATGATGTTGACGCCGTGCTGCCCCAGCGCGGGACCGACCGGCGGCGCCGGGTTGGCCTGGCCACCCGGAATCTGGAGCTTGATGAGTGTGAGTACTTTCTTAGCCACGTGTGCCTTTCATCGAGGCAGAGCGCCGAAGGCGATCTGCCTCAGTCGATCTTCTTCACCTGGTCGAAGCCGAGCTCGACCGGAACCTGGCGCTCGAAGATGTCCACGAGCACCTTCAACTTCTGCTGATCTGCGTTGACGTCGACGATCTCGCCGTCGAAGTCGGAGAGCGGGCCCGACGTCACCTTCACGGACTCGCCGAGCGAGAACTCGACCTGCGACTTCGCGACCTGCCCGGGGCCGGCCGGCGCGCCGTGATGGAGGATCCGGTCGACCTCCGGCTGCGACAGCGGAACGGGCTTCGCGCCGGCGCCGACGAACCCGGTGACCCCCGGCGTGCCCTTGACGACGATCCACGCCTCGTCCGACATGTTCATGTTCACGAGGACGTAGCCCGGGAGGACGCGCTTCTCGGTCTGGACCTTCTGGCCGTCCTTCGTCTCGATCACCTGCTCGGTCGGGACGACCACGCGCCGGAACGCCGGCTGCTGGTTCAACGAGACGATGCGGTGCTCGAGGTTCGTCTTGACCTTGTTCTCGTGCCCGGAATAGGTGTTGATCACGTACCAGAGAAACATCAGCGGCTCCTAGAGAAGAACGCGGTCGACGAGAGGACGGATGACCTGGTCGAGGCCCCAGAGGTAGAAGCCGACGATCGTGCACGCGATGATGACGACCACGACGCCCTGGAACGTCTGGTTCCTCGTCGGCCAGTCGACCTTCCGGAGCTCGGCGTAGGACTCGCGGACGAACTGCCCGCGCTGCTTCTCGGCCTTGCGGCCGGTCTGCTGCTTGGCGGGCTGCTGCGACGGCCGGACCTGCTGCGCGCGCGCGCGGCGTGACGCTCGACGCTCCGTCACCGGCCGCCGCGCGTGCGGCGCGACGCTGCCTGCGGGTCTCGCGTGCCACCTAGCGGGTCTCCCGGTGCATCGTGTGCTGGCCGCACCAGCGGCAGTACTTCTTGAACTCCACGCGGTCGGGGGAGTTCCGCTTGGACTTCTGCGTCTGGTAGTTCCGCCGCTTGCACTCGGTGCAGGCGAGCGTGATCGCGACTCGTACTCCGGTGGCCATTCTTCTTCTCGATTCGAGGTAGGACGAAAAAGGGGTGTTCGAGTAGCGGCGGCAGGACTCGAACCTGCGACACGCGGATTATGATTCCGCTGCTCTAACCAACTGAGCTACGCCGCCGCGCGGGCGAGAGTGTAGCAAGGCTTCGCGCGTACTTTCCCTCCCGATCGATGCCCGCCGACGCCGTCACTAGGATCGCCGCCGTGATCCGCATCCCTCCGCAGCGAGGTGGTTGGCTCGAGGTCATCTGCGGTCCGATGTTCAGCGGGAAGAGCGAGGAGATGATCCGCCGGCTCCGCCGCGCCGAGATCGCCGGACAGCGCGTCGTGATCCTGAAGCCGCGCATCGACGACCGCTACGACGCGACCGACGTCGTGAGCCATGCCGGCGCGCGCATGCGAGCCGTACCCATCGCGTCGGCGGAGACGTGCCCGAGCGCGCCCAGGGATTCGACGTCGTCGGGATCGACGAGGTGCAGTTCCTCGGGCATGCGATCGTCGCGCACGCGCTCGAGCTCGCGTCGAGCGGCGTACGGGTCGTCGCGGCGGGCCTCGACCAGGACTTCAGGCGGCTTCCGTTCGGGCCGATGCCGGAGCTCCTGTCCCACGCGGAGTTCGTCGACAAGCTGCAGGCGGTCTGTCATCGCTGCGGCGGGCCTGCGACGACGACGCAGCGCCTCGTCGACGGGCGACCGGCGCCGTACTCGGGCGAGACGGTCGTCGTCGGCGCGGCCGAGCAGTACGAAGCACGTTGCCGCGACTGCCACGAGGCCGGCGTCGGCGCGGCGCTCGTCGCCGCCTAGCGGCCGCGGCGAGCCGTCAGCGCCAGGGCGACGAGATACGCGGCTGCTGCCGCGAGCACGATCGTCCCTCCCGGCGGCAGGTCCGCGTAGTACGAGATCGTCAGGCCGCACGATGGCCGAGCCGAGTCCGATCGCCATCGCCAGGACGAGCGTCGAACGCATGCTCCACGCGATCCGTCCCGCGGCGCTGACAGGGAGCACCATCAGCGCGGCGACGAGCAGGATCCCGACGACGCGCATGGACAGTGCGACCGTCACCGCCGTGAGGGCGGCGAGGGCGACGTTGAGCGTCCCGATCGGCACTCCCGCGACGCGCGCGCCCTCCTCGTCGATGACGACCGCGGCGAAGGCGCGATACAGCGCCGCGACCGTCGCGAGCCCGAACGCGCCGAGCAGCTGCGATCACCGCGAGGTCGCTCCGCGTCACCGTGAGGATCGAGCCGAACAGGTACTGGAAGAGGTCGACGTTCAGCGCACCCGCCTGCGCGACGAGCACGACGCCGAGCGCGATGCCGGTGTAGAAGACGATCGCGAGCGCCTGGTCGCCGGCTGTCCGACCGCGCGACCGGAGCAGCTCGATCGCGATGCCGCCGAGCACGGCCGAAACGAGCGCGGTGAGCACGGGCGAGACGTCGAGGAGGATCCCGGCGGCGACGCCGGCGAACGCGACGTGGCCGATGCCGTCCCCCATCAGCGACTGCCGCCGCTGCACGAGGAAGAACCCCACCGCAGGCGCCAGCACGCCGACGATCGCGCCGGCGGCGAGCGCGAGGCGCATGAACTCACTCTCGAACATGCACGTGTGCCGGGTCGTGCCACAGGCCGGGCAGGTCGCGGGGCCGTCCGTCGAACACGATCGTCCGCCGCACGAGGATCAGGCGCTCGACGTGGTGCTCGACCGCGCCGAACTCGTGTGAGACGTACACGATCGTGACGCCGAGCTCTCGATGGAGCGTCGCCAGCAGCTCGGCGAGCGACTCCTGGGACTCGGCGTCCACGCCCGTCGTCGGCTCGTCGAGCACGAGCAACGAAGGCTGGCCGGCCAGCGCCTTCGCGATGAACGTGCGCTGCTGCATTCCGCCGGAGAGCGTGCGCAGCGGCGCGTCGGCGACGGCCGAGAGGCCGACTCGGTCGATCGCCTCGGCGACGCGCACCCGATCCTCGCGCTGGAGGCGGCCGAGCAAGCGACCGGAAGCCAGCCGGCCCGCGGAGACGACTTCTCGAACGGTCGCAGGCGCATCGCCTCCGACCTGGGATCGCTGCGCGAGGTACCCGAGTGCCCTTCGTCCCGCGAAGCGATGCGCGGGCTCGCCGTAGAGCAGCGCCGAGCCCGCACTTGGCCGCTCCAGCCCGAGGACGATGCGTACCAGCGTGGTCTTGCCGCCTCCGTTCGGACCGGCGACTGCGACGAACTCGCCCTCGCCGAGCGCCAGGCTCACGTCCTCGAGCACGCGCTGCCCCGGCCGATAGCCGAACGACACGCCGGTGAGCTCGACCGCTAGCGACAACCGAGCGCCTGCCGAAGGGCGACCAGGTTCGACCGCATGACGGAGAGGTAGTCCTCGCCTGCAGCCAAACGCTCCTCGCTCAAGCCTTCGATGGGATCGAGCGTCGCAACCTCGACGTCGGCCTCGCGCGCGACCGTCTGCGCCAGGCCGTCGGAGACGAGCGGCTCGGCGAAGACGGTCGTCGCACCGCTCGCGCGAACGTCGTCGATCAGGTCTTCGAGCTCGCGCGGGCCGGGCTCCGACTCCGGCGAGCGCCCGGCGAGGGAGAGCTGGGTCAACCCGTAGCGCGCCGCGAGCTGGCCGAAGGCGGCGTGCGTCGTCACGAGCACGCGACGGTCGCAGTCGGCGAGCCCGCGTCGGTACTCCGCGTCGAGGCGCTTCGAGCTCGCGAATCTCGTCGCAGGCCGAGCCGGCGCCGCCGACGCCCCGCGCGATCCGCTCGACGGCCTGCGCGAAGCGGATCGGGTCGAGCCAGATGTGCGGATCCTCCCCGTCGTGGAGCAGATCGAGCGAGCGGCCGTCGCGCGCGTCGATCGCGTCCTCGAGCGCGGGCTGGAAGCCGCCGCCGATGTAGACGACGAGCTCGGCGTCGCGGATCGTCTCGACGTCGCTCGGCGAGAGCTCGATGTCGTGCGGCTCGACGCCCGGCGGCGTGAGGTTGACGACGCTCGTCGATCGAGTCGGCCCGCGACCCGCTCGGTGGCCCACGCGAGCGGATAGAAGGAGGCGACGACGATGCGCGGCTCGAGCTGCGACCTCTTCGCCGCGCCAGCCGCAGCCAGCGAGAGCGAGGCGATCGAGAGGAGCGAGTGCGCCGCATGCGTGCTGACCGTAGCACGTCTTTGAGAACGGGTATCATTATCACTATGACCTGGACCGAGACCGCGCTCGCACGGCTGCGCGAGGCGAGCGGTCGCAGCGGCGGTGCGCGCCGGCTCGTCGTCGAGCTGCTCGGCGAGCAGGACTGCTGCCTCTCCGCGCACGAGATCCACGATCGCGTCCGCGCGCGCGGCGCTCGGGTCGGGATTGCGAGCGTCTACCGCGCGCTCGACGGCATGGCCGACTTGGGCCTCGTCCAGCGAATCGACCTCGGCGACGGAATCGCGCGCTTCGAGCCGGCCCACGCCGGCGGCGATCATCATCACCACCTCGTCTGCGACGACTGCGGGAAGGTCGAGCCGTTCGAAGACTCCGACGCTCGAGTCGGCGATCGAGCGAGTCGCCGACGGGCGCGGGTACGTCGTGGCGGCGCACGATGTCGTCCTGCGCGGCGCCTGCGAGGATTGCCGCGACACCCATGCCTGACGACACGTCACGGACGACGATCGACGAATTGTTGCGCGAGGCGCGGAGCAGGCTCGACCGGCTCACGCCCGAGGAAGCGATAGCTGCCCAACGCACTGGAGCATTCCTGATCGACACGCGCTCGCATCACGAGCGTTCGCGGTACGGCGTCATCCCCGGATCTCTGCACATCCCGCTCTCCGTGCTCGAGTGGCGCTTGGACCCGGACGCCGACCCGGACTACCACAACCCCCGCATCGTCGGCCTCGAGCAGCAGCTCGTCCTGGTCTGCGGGCACGGATACTCGACGAGCCTCGCCGCTGCTCGACTGCAGGAGCTCGGCTTCTCTCGCGCGACAGACCTGATCGGCGGCTTCACGGCGTGGAAGGAGCAAGAACTGCCGGTCCACCCCGCGCCCGAGATCGACGATGAGCTCGTGCCGGGGATGGGATCGCCAGACCCGTAGGTCTCGTCACCGCGCCGTAGAGTGTCCGCTCGATGGCGACGTACGACCTTCACCAGCACCTGTGGCCCGAAGCGTTCGTCACCGCGCTGCGAGCACGCACGACACCTCCGTTCCTCGCGCAGAACGAGCTCGTCACGAGCGAAGGCCGCTTTGCGATCGACCTCACGGCGCACCAGCCGGATGTGCGCATTCGTGCACTCGACCGAGACGAAGTCGACGTTGCCGTGCTCTCGCTGCAGAGCACTCTCGGCCTCGAGCTGTTGGACGAGGGCGAGCGGCTCGAGCTCGAGGACCGCTGGGCTGCGGGAATCGGGGACATCGTCTCGGCAGCGAAGGGCCGGTTCCTCGCCTTCGCGCCCACACGGCCTCGGGATGGCTTCGCCGGGATCTCCCTCGGCGCTTCGTCGCTGCTCGACCTCGACCGGGTGGGCCCGGTGCTCGACGACGCGGCCACTAGAGGTTGTGTCGTCTTCGTCCATCCGGAGGTCGGCGATCCACCCACGGGACTGCAGCCGGCCTGGTGGGCCTGGGCGCTGGACTACACCGCCCAGATGCAGGCTTCGTACCTCGGCTGGATCGGCGCCGGCCGAGCACGCTGGCCGACGCTCAGGATCGTGTTCGCGATCCTCGCGGGAGGTGCGCCCTTCCAGCTCGAGCGCCTCACGCATCGGGGTGTCGACGTGCGCTCGGCGCTCGACCCGAATACGTTCTTCGACGTCGCGACCTTCGGGCGGCGAGCGATGGAGCTCGTCATCGAGACCTTCGGCGTGCATCAGCTCGTGTACGGCAGTGATACGCCCGTCGTCGACCCGCGCCCGACACTTGATGCTGTCCGCGGGTTCGGAGATGCTGTGACGCACGTTCTCCAGTCCGACACACCGTCCCGCCTTCTGACGTGAACGATCTCGCGGCGTGGCTTCGCGCGCGCGTAGCCGCAAACACGGATCTCGATCGCCCGACGATGTCCGAACTGGCGGCCGAGCTCGTCGTGGCGGAGCACCTCTGGCGATCGCTCGTCCGACACGACGCGGACGCCCGCTTCTACCAGCAGCTCTATCGCGACCCGAACCTCGACGTCTGGCTCATCTGCTGGGTCGACGGCCAGAACACGGGATACCACGACCACGACCGGTCGTCGGGCGCAGTCTGCGTCGCCGACGGAATCCTGCACGAGGACTGGTTCCGGGTCGAGGAGGACGGCTGGGTGCGCGAGCACACGACGGTGCACGAAGCGGGCGGACGCTTCGACTTCGATGCATCGGACATCCACGGTGTGCGTCATCCCGGGCCGGACGCGCCGCAGGCCACATCGATCCACCTCTATTCACCTGCGCTCTGGCGCATGGGGCACTACGAGCCGGGCCCACGCGGAATGCGGCGTGTCGGCATGACGTACGCGGACGAGCTTCTCGGCGCTGCCTGAGCTGCGGCCTCCGAGCTCCGCGGCGGAGCCTCCTCATGACGGGGATAGAGTCTCCGATTGCCACCCGGCGCAAGACACCGGCAGACGACGCAAGGAGCCCTTCATGACGACGATGACGGAACTCGAGATCCCCGAAGCCCGCGACGTCGGCACGCTCGTCGCGAACCTCGACATCCGAGCTCGCGCCTGGATCGACGGCAAGCCGGCCGACGCGGTGAGCGGTGAGACCTTCCCGCGGATCAATCCGGCCACCGGCGTCGAGATCGCGCAGGTCGCTGCCGGTGACTCCGCGGACGTCGACGCGGCCGTGCGCGGCGCTCGTCAAGCGTTCGAGTCCGGCGTGTGGGCGCACGCCGCGCCACGCACCCGGAAGAAAGTGCTGATGCGCTTCGCCGAGCTCATCGACCAGCACGCCGACGAGCTCGCACTGCTCGAGACGCTCGACATGGGCAAGCCCATCCGCGACTCGCGGAAGGTCGACGTGCCACTCGCCGCGCAGTGCATCTCCTACTACGGAGAGGCCGTGGACAAGGTGTACGACGAGGTCGCGCCGACGGACCGCGACTCGGTGGTGATGGTCGTACGCGAGCCGCTCGGCGTCGTGGGAGCCGTTGTCCCGTGGAACTTCCCACTGCTCATGGCCTCGTGGAAGATCGGCCCCGCACTCGCGACCGGAAACTCGGTCGTGCTCAAGCCTGCCGAGCAGTCGCCGCTCACGGCGCTCCGACTCGGCGAGTTGGCGGCGGAGGCCGGGCTGCCTGACGGCGTCCTCCAGATCGTGCCCGGATTCGGCGAGACCGCCGGACAGGCGATCGGCCGCCATCCCGACGTCGACATGATCACGTTCACCGGTTCGACCGAGGTGGGCAAGCTCTTCCTCCGCTACAGCGGCGAGTCGAACATGAAACGGGTCGCACTCGAATGCGGAGGCAAGTCTCCACACGTCGTGCTTCCCGACGCCGATCTCGACGCGGCCGCAACGGGGATCGCCTGGGGCGTCTTCTACAACCAGGGCGAGGTGTGCAACGCCGGCTCCCGACTGCTCGTCCACGACGACGTGAAGGAGTCGCTGCTCGAGCGAGTGGTCGACGTGTCGAAGCGGATCCAGCCCGGTGACCCGCTCGACCCGAAGACGCGAATGGGCGCGATCGTCGACCAGACGCAGCTCGACCGCGTGCTCGGGTACATCGAGACGGGTCGACGCGAGGGCGCCGAGCTGCATCTGGGCGGTAACCGCGTACTCGAGGAGACCGGCGGCCTCTTCGTCGAGCCGACGATCTTCGACGCGGTCTCGAACGACATGACGATCGCGCGCGAGGAGATCTTCGGTCCTGTTCTCTCCACGATCGGGTTCGACGAAGACGAGGACGCGCTCCGCATCGCCAACGACACGGTCTACGGGCTCGCGGCTGCCGTCTGGACGAACGACGTCGGCAAGGCGCACCGCTACGCGCGTGCGCTCCGCGCCGGAGTGGTCTGGGTGAACACGTTCGACGCGGGCGACATCACGTCTCCGTTCGGCGGCTTCAAGCAGTCGGGATTCGGTCGCGACAAGTCGATCCACGCGCTCGACAAGTTCACCGATCTCAAGGCCATCTGGATCAACATCGGGTAGCGAGTCAGACGAGCGAGGCCGGGAAGCCCGGAGCGCGGAGCTCTTCGCCGAGCGCATCCTCGAGGAGCTTCACGACGAGCGGCGACCATGCCTCGCCGCCGTACACGTCGCGTGCCTGAGCGAACGCCTCCTCGGTCAGCTCGGCGAGTGCAAGCGGCACACCGGTCTCCCGCCCGAGCGCAAGAGCGAGACCGAGATCCTTGAGTGCGAGGTCGAGCGTGAAGCCGATGTCGTAGCTGCCGTTGAGGATGACCTGCCCCTCCGTCTCGTGGACGAAGCTCGTCCCCGAGCTCGCGGCGATCACGTCGTGTGCCTGCGCCAAGTCGAGGCCCGCTCGCTTCGCGAGCATGAGCGCCTCGCCGCAGGCGACGAGGTGGATGAACGCGAGCATGTTGGTGATCACCTTGAGGTCGGAGGCGCGACCGAGCGGACCGACATGGAAGACGCGACTGCCCATCGCCTCGAAGAGCGGCATGTGCGCTGCTACCACAGCCTCGTCGCCGCCCACGATCACCGTGATCTCGCCGGTCGCCGCCCGCTGGACGCCGCCCGTGACGGGTGCCTCGAGCGTCGCGATCCCGACCTCGGCTGCTGCCTCGGCAAGTCGCAGCAGCTCGTGCCGGTCGTTCGTGCTCATGTCGATCCAGGTGCTCCCGCTCGCCAGCCCGGCGAGGACACCGTCGTCGGCTTCGAGTGCCGACGCGACCGCCGAAGGAGAAGGAAGGCAGGTGATCACGACGTCGACCGACCGGGCGAGCTCCGCGCAGGAGTCTGCCCAGCGGGCGCCCGAGGCCTCGAGACCCCCGGCCGCACTTCGGTCGAGGTCGTGCACGACCAACGAGAACCCGGCGCGCACGAGGCTGGCGGCGAGGTGTCCGCCCAACCGTCCGACGCCGACGAAGCCGACGCGCATCAGCCCAGGACGGGCTCGTCGGCAGGAGTGAGGTGAAGGTCGTCACCGTCGTACGGATGGCCGAGGGCGACCTCCTCGTCCAGCTCGACTCCGAGCCCGGGCTCCGTCGGCGGGATCACGTACCCGTCCTCCCATCCGATCGGACGTCGAAGGATCTCGGCGTGGAAGCCGTCCCAGCGCCCGATCCCTTCGAGCACGAGGAAGTTCGGGCTGCAGGCGGCGAGCTGGATGTTCGCCGCACCCACCACCGGCCCGCAGTAGAGATGAGGTGCGATCTGCGCGTAGTGGGCTTCGGCCATCCCGGCGATCTTCTTCGCCTCGAGGACGCCGCCGACGCGTCCGAGATTCGGCTGCAGGATCGCCGCCGCACCGGTCTGGAGGACTCGTGCGAACTCGTGCTTCGTGGTCAGGCGTTCTCCGGTCGCGATCGGGATCGACGTGGCGCGCGCAACCGTGGCCATCTGCTCGGGGCTCTCGGGAGGAACCGGCTCCTCGAACCAGAGCGGGTCGAAGCGCTCGAGCCGCCGCGCGAGACGGATCGCACCCGCCGGCGTGAGCTGACCGTGCGTTCCCAGGAGCAGATCGCAGCGGTCTCCGACCGCCTCGCGCACACGAGCGACGTAGCTCTCGGTGCGAGCAAGCGCCTCGAGGCTCGGCTGGCGGGGGTCGAACGCCGAGTACGGTCCGAGCGGGTCGAACTTGAGCGCGGTGAACCCCTGGGCGACGTAGGCAGCGGCACGCTCGGCTGCGAGCTCGGGATCCGTGTACACGTCCACGGGATCGCCGGGTTCCGTATAGAGATAGGTGTACGCCCGCAATCGCTCGTGCACGCGCCCGCCGAGCAGCTCGAACACCGGCCTACCGACCGCCTTGCCGACGATGTCCCAGCACGCCATCTCGATACCGCTGATGACCCCCATCAGCGGAGGTCCGGCCGGCCGGAGTACCCGCGCGCTGCGATCCGACGAGTCAGGGCTTCGATCGCGAACGGATCGGCCCCGTCGACATGGCGATCGAAGACATCCGCGATCATGGCCTCCAGCGCACGCGGATGGAACGTCGCCGCATACACCTCGCCGACGCCCTTGACGCCATCGTCGGTCGTGAGCGTGAGGAACACGAAGTAGCGCCCTCCGAACGAGGGCGGCGGGTTCCCGACGACAAAGGTGCGGAGGTCCGCGACCCTCACGAGGCAGGCACCCTCGCGCTCAGGGTCGCCGGGACGAGAACGACGGCAGCCAGCCCACGAGCTCCGAGAGCTCGACTCCGAGGGTGCGCAGGTCCGCGACGATCAGCGCGCGGCGCTCGGGGGTGATGCGCGAGACGGGGACGAGCGCCGTCAGCGCAGCAAGTGTCACCCGGTCGTCGTTCGTCACGGGAACCGAGGCCGCATAGAGCCCGTCGGCCGTCTCCTCGACGTTCTCCGCGTACCCCTGCTCGCGCACCTCGGCGAGGATCGCCTGCAGCTCGGCGACACCGTTCAGACGCCGGCCCGTGGGCGTCACGAGGAGCTTCCCCCCGTACATCGCCGCCACCGAAGCGGGGGGATGCGACGCGAGGACGACACGCCCGCTCGCCGACGCGAACGCCGGGGTCTTCGAGCCCACATGGGTGACGAGCGGACCGGCTGAGACGTCTCCTCGAGCGCGACGAAGAGCGACTCGAAGCCGTCGAGGATCGCGAGCGCGATGCTCTCGTCGTGCCGCGTGAGGAATTCCGCCGCGACGGTCTTGAAGGCCGTGACGATCGGTAGCTCCGACGACGACGAGCCGAGTCGGAGCGCCCGGATGCCGAGGACGAAGCGTCCGTCGCCGTCCCTGACTGCCCAGCCGCGATCGACGAGAACTGCGCAGATCCGGTGCAGCGTGCTCTTCGCGACACCGAGCTCGCGTGAGATCTCCGACAGAGAGAGTGGGCTTCGCGCCGCGAGCAGGTCGAGCACGGCGAGCGTCGCTTGGACTCCGGCCGACGTGGACGGCCGGCGGTCGGCACGCGGCTCGACAACCGTTGCCTCCACGGGCTCGACCGCTGCCATCGTCGGTGAGCGTACACCGCTCCGGAACCTCTATCCAAATGCAGAACACGGCTTGACGAGCCAAGACAGGAAATGCGATAAACCCCGTATCGCTGTGGAATACGAATCCACGAGAAGAACGGGCGAGCTGTCGACCACCAGCGCTCGCCGGGAGCCACGACCGCATCGTTCGCCAATACTGGCGCCTGCCTAGGAGGGTACGGAATGGATCGAGAGACTCGCAGGATTGTCGAGAGCTACCGCCGAGACGACGCTGGACCGATCGAGAACAACCTCATCGACGAGCTCGTCGGACGGTGAGCTCGACCGCGAGGAGTTCCTCCAGCGAGGCGACCATGTTCGGCCTGGGCGCCGGAATCCTCGGCGCCGCCCTCGCGCTTCGTCGGGGAGGCGGGCGCCGCCCCCACGACAGGACAGCAACTCGAGGCCGTGCAAGGCCGGCGGAACGATCCGCTGGCCTGCCGACGCCCTCGAGCCCCGTCGAGCCGTATCTCCTGAACGACGGCGGCACGCTGGCGTTCGCAGGCATCCCGGGTGAGTACCTGACGTTCACCAACCCCCAGGCACAGGTCGCCCGATGGGTTGGCGACGACCTGGAAGACGAACAAGGACGCAACCGTCTGGACCTCCAGCTCCGCAAGGGCGTGCGCTTCCACAACGGCAAGGAGATGACGTCCGCCGACGTCGTCGCCTCGATGAAGCAATACGTGGGCAAGGGATCGAACGCCGGCCTCGGCCCCTTCTTCGATCCCGCTGGAGTCTCGGCCGTCGGCAGGTACGCCGTTCGCTTCCGGCTGAAGGCCCCGTTCGGCAGCTTCCCGTACATCCTCAGCCAGACGACGTACCAAGCGATCATCCAGCCGGCGGCGATCGCGGCGCAACCCGGCACGTGGCTGAAGAGCGGCATGATCGGCACGGGGGCGTTCAGGCTCAAGA
>CAVUTA010000011.1:0-103179 GCA_963744285.1 uncultured Gaiellaceae bacterium
ATGGGCCGTGAAGGATTCGAACCTTCGACCTTGGGATTAAGAGTCCCCTGCTCTACCAACTGAGCTAACGGCCCGCGGCGGGCAGTGTAGCCCCGCGTTTACGGCTTCAGGCCGGTGCAGCCGCGGAGCGAGCGCCACGACGCGAGCTCGCTCCGACGGGCCGATCCCGTCAGCGGGCGCGGTACGCCATCCACGATCCGCGCAGGCGCCCAGCGATACGAGACGACCCGGCGTCCGTCGACGGTCACGAGCAGGACACCGGTCTGCGTGGAGAGCTCGCTCGTCCCGTACCAGACGAAGTTTCCGAGGCCGTAGCCGACGAGCGCCTTGCCCATCCGACCCGCTCCCTGAACGCGGTGCGCATGCCCGCCGACCACGACGTCCGCGCCCGCGCCGACGAGCTGCCGCGCGAGCGTGCGCTGATCGGTCGACGGGCACTGCTGGAGCTCGATGCCCCAGTGGAGGAAGACGACGACCGTGTCCGAGGTCTTCCGTGCGGCGCGGACCTCCTGCAGCAGCCGTGGCACGTCCTTCGCCGACGCGAGACCTGGCTTTCCCGGCCCCGCAGTCCAGGCGGAGATGAGCTCGTCGTCGAGCACCTGCGTCGCGCCGATGACCGCGATCCGCTGCCCGTTGATCGTGCGGCGGAAGGGGCGGTATGCCTGCGCCGCGTTGAGTCCGATGCCGACGACCGGGAAGCGGTAGCGCTTCGCGGCGGCGAGCGAGTCGCGAAGACCGGTCTCCCCGTAGTCGAGCCCGTGGTTGTTGGCCATCGACGCCACGTCGATGCCACCGCCGCGCAGAGCCGCGAACGCGGTTGCGGGAGCGCGGAACACGAACGCCTTCGGCGTCGGGGAGCCGCCGGTCGTCACGGCGGTCTCGAGGTTCACGACCGAGAGATCCGCCTGGCGGAACACCGGCTCGATCGGCTGGAGAACACCTGCGAGATTCGCCGCCAGCCTCGACTCGAGCACGCCTTCGAAGTGCACGTCTCCGCCGAACGCGAGCACGACGGGCTTACCTTCGGCCTTGGCTGCCGCGCGAGGGAGCTGCGCGTGGCGAGGTTTCATCCTCCGCACCCAGCACGGCGCCGGCGAGGACCGCCACCGTCAGTCCAGAGGCGACGACGGCGAGAGCGAGCTTTGCGAGCCGCGGCACGAGATCACGATAGCCAGCGGTTCACGACGAATCGCCAAGGGCCGGGCGCGTGGGGTCCCGACCCTTGGCGAGGTTCGACGAAGGTGCTACTTGGGAAGGTTCTTCTGCTTCGCGATCGCACCGGCGAGCAGATCACCCGTCATGAACATGTGCGCGTAGGCGTCCTGGTACAGACCTGCGGCCTTCGCGTACTGCTTGTTCGCGTATGCATCGAGCTGGCCCTTGAGCTCGAGGACGTGGATGAGCAGGTCGGCCTGGACGGCCTTCGGAGGAAGACCGGTGGCGCCGCCGAGCAGCTTGCCGTGCTCGACCGTGTAGCGCTTGAGGTTCGCGACGGCCTTGTTCTGGCCGGCCTTGTCCTTCTTGGCCACGGCAACCGTGTAGTCCACGAAGAAGCCGATGTGGGCGCGCCACTGGAACTTCCCGTCGAGGAACGCCTTGCCTGCGGGCTTGCCGTAGACGGCGGCGATCGACTTCGAGAGTGCGACCGAGTTGCGGTCGAGGGCCTTGGCGGCTGCCGGGAACGCCGGCGAGCCGATCACGCCGAGGTTCGTCGCGTTCATGGCGAGCGCGGCATGCTCGCCGAGCTGGCGGCCGAGCAGGGCGCGGAGGTCGGACTGCGTCAGGCCCTGCGCCTGCGAGGCGTGCGACGCGTGATCGTGAGGGAGCCGCTGCGGGCTCGGCGTTCGAGCCGGCGGTGGCCGACACGACGCCGAACGCGAGAACGGCCAGCGCAGCGATCGCTGCCGTGATTGCGGTTGCCTTACGTCTCATTGAGTGGATCCTCCTGATGTCGAGGGTCGACGGACGCGCATGGTTCGGCGGGAGGCGCGAGACGGTTCGACTCCCACGACCGCCAAGCCTTGGAGTAGGCTCGGAGCCGGTGCGCAAGGGGATCGTGCAGCTGGTCGCGATCGGCGTCGTGATCGGCGTTGCCGTCACGCTCGTCGCGGTCCTCTTCCAGTGGCTCCCGGAGTCCGCGAGCGAGGAGTTCGACCGGATTCAGGACCATCTACTGGTTCGCGACCTGGATGTCCGTCGTCATCTTCGCCGTCGTCGCAGCCGTGGTCGTCTTCTCGGTCTGGAAGTGGCGCGTGCCACCCGACGACGACGCCGAAGGCCCGCCGATCCACGGTCACACCGGCCTCGAGATCGCCTGGACCGCGATCCCCGCGATCCTCGTGATCGCACTCGGAATCGTCAGCGCCGTCGTGATGTCCGAGAACGGGAACGCCCGCGCGAACGCCCTCCAGGTGAAGGCGATCGGCCAGCAGTTCGCCTGGAGGTTCGAGTACCCGGACCACGGCGACTTCCAGTCCGGTGAGCTCGTCCTTCCGGTGAGGCAGCAGGCGCAGTTCACGATGGAGGCCGTCGACGTGCTCCACTCGTTCTGGGTGCCGGAGTTCGGACAGAAGATGGACGCCGTGCCCGGGATCGAGACGACGATCCTCGTCACGCCGACGCGGACGGGTGAGTTCGCGGTCGTCTGCGCCGAGCTCTGCGGGCTCGGCCACGCGACCATGCGGGCGAAGGCGCGCGTCGTGACGCAGGCCGAGTTCGACGCCTGGATCGAGGAGCAGCGCGCGTGACCGCGACGCACCACGAGCCGAGTCACCAGGAGTTCCCCAGCCACTTCGAGCCCCCGCACGGCGCGACGTGGAAGGCGTTCTTCGGCCCGGGCCTCCTGCGCGGAGCCTGGATGGCGGGGCTCGGGTTCGTCCTCGGGACGCTCCTCGTCATCCTCCTGCGCGCCTGGTGGGGCTGGGATCCGCTCTGGAACACCGAGGTGATCCTGGTCGTCGGCGGGATGGTCTTCGCGCCGATCTTCTTCCTCGGCGGCATCGGCGCGTTCGACTACTGGCTCCACTACATCTCGGGTCGCCCGACGCAGCCGGAGGATCACTCGGGTCACGGCGCTCGCACGTGGAAGGACTACTTCCGCGTCAACACGGACCACAAGGTCATCGGGATCCAGTACCTGGTCACGACGTTCGTCTTCTTCACGATCGGCGGGCTCATGGCGATGTTCTTCCGCGCCGAGCTCGCGCAGCCGGGCCTTCAGTTCGTCGACTCGCAGACGTTCAACGGCCTCGTCTCGGTGCACGCGACGCTGATGATCTTCCTGTTCATCATCCCGGCGTTCGCCGGGTCTCGCGAACTTCGCCGTGCCGCTCATGCTCGGCGCGCCGGACATGGCGTTCCCGCGGCTGAACGCCCTCTCGTTCTGGCTCCTGCCGATCGCCGGGCTCATGTTCGTCGCGAGCTTCCTCGCGCCAGGCGGCGCCTTCGGAGCCGGCTGGACGGGCTACGCGCCGCTCGCCGAAGGACAGCCGCTCGGCCAGACCTTCTTCAACATGGGCGTCCAGTGGGCCGGGGCGTCGTCGATCCTGACGGCCCTCAACTTCCTGGTGACGATCATCACGATGCGGGCGCCCGGGATGACGTTCTGGCGCATGCCGCTTCTCGTCTGGGCGAACTTCACGACGTCACTGCTCGTCGTGCTCGCAACGCCGTTCATCGCCGGCTCGCAGTTCTTCGTGATGTTCGACCGGATCATGCACACGAGCTTCTTCGTGCCCGAGGACGGCGGCTACGTGCTCGGCTACCAGCACATCTTCTGGTTCTACAGCCACCCGGCCGTCTACATCATGATGCTGCCCGGGTTCGGGATCGTCTCCGAGGTCATCTCGTCGATGTCACGCAAGCCGATCTTCGGCTACCGCTTGATGGCGCTCTCGCTCCTCGGGATCCTCGTGCTCGGCTTCTCCGTCTGGGCGCACCACATGTTCGTCGCCGGCATGGCCGACTGGCTGCGCGTCCCGATGATGATCACGACGCTGCTGATCGCCATCCCGACGGGGATCAAGGTGTTCTCGTGGATCGCCACGCTCTGGCGCGGCCGGATCCATCTGACGACGCCGATGCTGTTCGCGCTCGGGTTCGTGACGATGTTCGTCATCGGCGGGCTCTCCGGGATCTACCTCGGGTCGGTGCCGATCGACATCGCCGCGTCGGACACGTACTTCATCGTCGCGCACATCCACTACGTGCTCTTCGGCGGCTCGGTGTTCACGATCTACGCCGGCGTCTACTACTGGTTCCCGAAGATGACCGGCCGCATGTACTCGGAGACGCTCGGCAAGTGGCACTTCTGGCTGACCTTCCTCAGCTTCAACGCGACCTTCTTCCCGATGCACTACGTCGGCCTGCGAGGGATGCCGCGGCGTGTCTTCGACTACGACTCGGCGTTCGGGAACCTCAATCTCTTCATCTCCATCGCGTCGTTCGTGCTCGGTGCCTCGTTCGTCCTGTTCGTCTACAACATGATCGTCAGCTGGCAGCGCGGCCCGATCGCAGAGGCGAACCCGTGGCACGCGCGCACGCTCGAGTGGCAGGTCTCCTCGCCGCCTCCGATCTTCAACTTCGACGAGATCCCGCAGGTCGTCGGCGGCCCGTACGAGTACGGCGTCCCTGGCGCCCGGCATGCAATTCTGAGCCCCGGCAAGGAGGCTCAGAGAGAGGCGGAGGAGGTTCACGCGTGACGGACGACACGACCACGTCCGTCCTCGTCGTCGCGAACGAGACGCTCGTCGGGAGGGAGCTCGTCGACACGCTGCTCGGACGCGCCGAGCGCGGCCCGATCCGCGTTGCGGTCGTCGCGCCCGTGACCCAGCCGCGAGAGGGCTACGTCGTGTATCGCGACTCGCGCCGTGCCGCTGCCGGCCGCCGGCTCGACAGCGTGCTCGCGGCGCTTCGGCTCGCGGGCATTCCTGCGCACGGCGGCGTCTTCGACGACGAGCCGCTGGCTGCGGTGAAGGACGTGCTCGCGTCGGAGGACGTCGACGAGATCGTCGTGTGCACCCATCCGGAGACGAAGTCGGGCTGGCTGCGGAAGAACCTCGTGGACGAGATTCGCAAGGTGGCCGGCGATCGCCCCGTCGAGCACGTCGTATCGGACGTCAGCGGGCGTGTTGCGGCGCAACGTTCTTGTCGTCGCCAACGAGACGGTTCTCGGCGAGCCACTCCTCGATCGGATTCGGCAGCGCGCCGCCGAGGGCGCGGCGAGCTTCCTCATCGTGTGCCCGCAGAGCGATCCCGCGCGAGGCGATCACCCCGAGGCTGAGCGCAGGCTCCGAACGGCGCTTTCGATGCTCCGCTCGGAGGGCGCTCGACGTCCACGGCCAGATCGCGCACCCGGATCCGTTCGTCGCGACGATGGAGGCGGTCGAGGACGAGCGCATCGACGAGATCATCGTGTCGACGTTCCCGGGCGAGCGCTCGGGCTGGCTCCGGCGAGACCTCGTCGGTCGGCTCCGCTCACAGACCGGTCTGCCGGTCCAGCACGTCGTCGTCGAGGAGCTCGTGGGGGCCGGCGTATGACGGCCCACGCTGAGCCGCTCCACGGTCACGACGACCACCACGGCCCGCCGCCGGCGAACCAGAGCTCCCGTGTCGATCCGAGGACGCTCGGGATGCTCCTCTTCATCGGGTCGGAGATCATGCTCTTCGGCTCGTTCTTCGCCGCGTACTTCTTCGTGAGAGTCGTCAATCCCGGCGCACCGGATCACTGGCCGCCCGAGCCGTACCACTTCCCCGTCTTCGTGGCCGGTGTGAACACGGCGATCCTCGTGACGTCGAGCTTCACGATGCACTGGGCGCTCCAGTGCATCAAGCGCGGCGAGCGCGCCGGGTTCCTCGCCGGGATGGTGCTCACGTTTCTCATGGGCTTCGCGTTCCTGCTCACACAGGTCGTCGAGTACCTCAACGTCGGCTTCAACACGGGCGACGGTGCGTTCGCGTCCGTCTTCTTCGGGCTCACGGGGCTCCACGGCGCGCACGTCTTCGTGGGTCTCAGCCTGCTGCTGATGGTGATCATCCGCGGCTTCCGCGGCCACTACTCGCCGGAGCATCATCACGGCGTGGAGCTTCCCGGGATCTACTGGCACTTCGTCGACGTGATGTGGATCGTCGTGTACGCGACGGTCTACCTTCTCTGATGGAAAGTCCGTTTCGGAGCGAGGCTGCGGCGTTCCGGTTCCTGCTGATCACGATCGGCGCCTTCGCGCTCATCGTGGTCATGGCCGCGATCTCGACCGCGCTCGGGTTCCTCACGTTCCTCGCGCTTTCGGCCGCAGCGGTTGCCATGTACCTGCGCCAGCGCGGTCCCGCTCCCGAACGCGAGCAAGTACGGAGCCTCGGTGGGCCGGACGAGCGCCGCGTCCTCGTCGTCGCGAACGAGACGGTCCAGGGCGAGGAGCTCCTGAGCACCATCAGCACGCTCGCGTTGATCGAGCGCACGCAGTTCCTCGTCGTGTGCCCCGCGCTCAACTCTCGCTTGAAGACGTTCACGTCGGACGAGGATCCGGCGCGTGCGGCGGCGCGGGCGAGGCTCGACGTGACGCTTGCGCGTCTCGCGTCGGTCGGGATCGAGGCAAGCGGCGAGGTCGGAGACGGCGACCCGCTCGTCGCCGTCGACGACGCGATGCGGACGTTCGGCCCGAACGAGATCGTCGATCTCGACGCACCCGCCGGGCAAGTCGAACTGGCTCGAGCGCGGCATCGTCGAGTCCGTCCGCGCGCGCTACGACGTGCCGGTGACGCACGTCGTGGTCGAGCTCGCCGCCGAGACCGGCGACTAGGCGCTCTACTTGCCGGCGGCGCCGGCGACGTACTCCGAGACGGCCTGGATCTGATCCGCGTCCAGGGAGTCCTTGAACGACGGCATCGCACCCTGGCCGTTCGTCACCCGGTCGACGACGAGCTCCGTCGACGGCTTCGACTCGTCGAGGTTCGGCCCGACCGCGCCCGACGTGCCCGCATCGGAGAGCGTGTGGCACGAGCCGCAGTTCGCCGTGAAGATCGACTTCCCGTCCGTCGGACGCTCCGCTGTGATGCCCGTCCCGGCGACTGCGCCGACGTACACGGAGATGTCCGCGATCGCCTGGTCCCGGTCGTCGACGCAGAACGCGTCTCCCTCGACGTCGTCGCAGAGCGGCAGCGTCTGATCGGGTCCTGGCATTCCCGGCGCCTCCGTCACGGGATCCTCGATCGGGTACCGGATCTGGCTCGCGACGACCTGCGTGAACGTCGCCGACGTCATTCCGACCTCGCGTGCCTGTGCGAACGCATCGTCGAGGTTCGGCCCGATCGTGCTGGTGGTTCCCGCGTCGGCGAGCGCGTGGCAGCCGCCGCAGGATTGGACGAAGAGGTCCTTCCCGGCTCCCTGGCTGCCCTCGCTCGTGTAGCCACCGGTGCCGCAGCCGGAGAGTGCGAGCGCCAGAGTCGCCGCACATGCGGCAGCGACGAGCGCGGCGAGCCTCACGGCGAGCGAGTCTATCCGCGAGGTCCGCGAGTCGCGAAGCGACCGGCTGGGGTCTGCGCGCGGAGCGCGCCTTCCGGCGATCTGCCAGCGCTGACCGAACTGCTTGTACTGCTTGAGGATCTTGCGGACCTCGGGGGCGGTCGGATCGTCTGGCGCGAGCTTCAGGAACGCCTCGTACGCCGCGATCACGGTCGCGGTGTCGTTGGCCGACTGCGCGGCCTGGGCGAGCTCGAGCTGGACGGTGGGATCGGTCGGCTGGATCTCGGTGATCTTGCGATACGCCTCGACCGCTTGCGCGGAGGCTCCCTGGATCTCCGACGCGGCGGCGGAGATCTCGCGCTCGTACGACGTGCTGACGGCGTTCGTGATGGGGTCGGGCGAGAGCGGGCTGCCGCCGAGCTGGAAGATCGTGTCCCGGACGGTCCCGGGAGCGAGGTAGTCGGAGCGCACCTGATAGATCTGCGCGCGCTCCTGCGCGGTCGACGCCTTCTGCAGGTACAGCGCCGCGAGCTCGCGCAGAGCGTCCGTGTCTTTCGGCTTGAGCGCGATGTAGCTCGTCATGGCCTCGACGGCCTGGTCGATGTCGCCCTCTGCCTGGTACGCGGTAGCCAGATCCTTGAACGCCTGGGCGTCCTTCGGGTTGTCGAGCACCTTCTGCTCGGAGTCGGAGATCGACGGGACGCCCGTTCCGCCCGCTGCGTCGCGGAACACGTCGCCGACGCCGACGCCGCCGGCTCCGACACCGAACCCGACGAAGCCGAGCCCGAACGCGAGGGCGAGGAACAGGAACATCCACTTCGCATGCCTGCGAAGCCTCGGGAAGAACATGGTGTCCTCGATTACGACGTCGGATCTGCGTGCTGCAGCAGCCGGTTTCGCGCGCTGCGCGCTGCGTCGGTCAGCTCGAGCCATGTCTTCCCTCCCTTCTCATACCGCGGTTTGCCGGACACGAGAGTAGCGATGACGCCGTGAGGGGATCCGCCGAGCACTGCCCCCGTAACAGGATCTTCCCACGGGATGAACGACGTCTCGGCGAGGGAGAGAACGGTCAGGTCGGCCTTCTTGCCCGGCACGAGCGAGCCGACCGAGTCGTCGAGCCCGAGCGCGCGAGCCCCGCCGAGCGTCGCGAGCTCGAGCGCGTCGTGCGTCGTCAAGAGCATCGGGGCGGCCTTCGCGGGCGCGGGCACCGACGATCGCGGCGCGCATCTCGTCGAACATGTCGAAGGACGGGGTCGATGCCGGGCTGTCCGTGGCGATGCACACGCGAATGCCTGCTTCTCGAAGCTGCGTGAGCGGCGCGACGCCACAGCCGAGGATCCCGTTCGAACGCGGACAGTGCGCGACCGCGACGTCGTGCTCCGCGAGCAGCGCGATCTCCTCCTCGTCGGCCTTGACGCAATGGGCGGCGATCACGTTCGAGTCGAGCAGCCCGGCCTCTGCGAGCGCGCGGATGCCCGTCGTCCCCGGCGGTGGGACGAGCATCTCGGCGAACGACTCCCACGCGCCGGTCCCGGTGCGGAGGAACTCCGTCTCGGCGTCGCTCTCGGCGAGGTGGGTCGCGACCGGGAAGCCCGAGCTCGGCGCACGCCTCGTAGAGCTCGATCGTGCAGGTGTACGGCGCGTGGGGCGAGATCCCGAGCCGGACGTCGTCGGAGAGCGCGCCGGAGATCCGCTCACGCGTCGGCTCGAACTGCTCGCGAATCGGCTCGTCGGTGGCGCCGAAGACCTCGAGGTAGATCGTTCCCCGGAGCCCGAGGTCCGCGCACGCGGTCGCGGCCGCGCCGCTGAAGCTGCAGTCGCCGACCGTCGTGACTCCCGAGCGCAGGCAGTTCAGCGCGCCGAGCCGCGCGATTGCCTCCATGTCCTCGAGGTCGATCCGCTGCTTGCGCTGGACGTGCAGGCCGATCCAGTCCGCGAACCCGAGCCCGTCCCCGAAGCCTGCGTAGACGTCGTACTCGAGGTGCGTGTGGGCGTTGACGAAGCCCGGGAGGATCACAGCCTCCTCGTAGTGCACCGAGTCGCCGAGGTCGTCGCGCAGCCCGACCGCGGCGATCAAGCCCGTGCTGTCGTCGATGTCGACCGCACCGTCGCGGATGGGCGGCCCTTCGACGGGAACCACCCAGTCGGCCGAGAGAACCGTCACAGGACGCCGGTCTCGGCGTACTCCTCGTCCCAGCCGCGATCCCAGCGGCGCTCCATGAGCACGGAGAGCCAGATCGACAGCTCGAACAGGATGAGGAGGGGCACGAGCTCGAACGCGAGCGAGACGGGGTCGACCGTCGGCAGGAGGATTGCGAAGCACGAGGAGCGCGACGAACGCGATCTTGCGGTTCTGGCGCAGCCGATCCGAGGTCAGCACACGCAGACGCACGAGCCCGAGGACGAAGATCGGCATGAGGAACGCGAGACCGCCGGCGAGCAGGGTCATGGCGGCGAAGGTGTAGTAGTAGCTCGCGCGGATCTGGATGTCGTACAGCTCGGCGTCGTACGAGGTGAGGAAGTCGAGGGCGCGCGGGAGGACGATCGTGTACATGAACGCCACGCCGGCGATGAAGAGCAGCGTGCCCATGCCGACGAGCACGAGGACGACGCGCTCGAAGTGCGGTTGCACGGCCGGGGCGAAGAACGCCCATGCCTGCCAGAGGAGCACCGGCAGGCAGAAGGCGAGCGCCGCGATGAAGCTGACCTTGACCGACGTGGTGAACGGCTCGGTCACGCCGAGCGTCACGAGCCGCCTGTCGTCGGGAAGCGGCGCCGTGAGCCATTCCATGATGTGCTCGTGGAACGCGAACGTGATGATGAAGATCGGGATGATCGCGACGAGTGCGATCACCAACCGGGAGCGAAGCTCCTCGAGGTGCTCGACGAGCGTTGCCTCCTCGCCGTGGTCGAGACGGCGCGGCATCCACCGACGCAGCACGAGGTGGAGCTCCTAGCTGACGGTTTCCCGCTCGGCTCGGGCTTCCGTCTCGTCCGGACGGCGTGTGGGGCTCGGACGTGGCGGACGGAAGCTCGACGCGCGTCGGGGTCGGCGTGGTCGTCGAGACCGGTTCATCGATGCCCGACACCGAGTCCTTGAACTCGCGCATTCCCTTGCCGAGCGAGCGTCCCATCTCGGGCAGCCGCTTCGCGCCGAAGAC
The DNA here is from genome assembly GCA_963744285.1 of uncultured Gaiellaceae bacterium. Classification (GTDB taxonomy): domain Bacteria; phylum Actinomycetota; class Thermoleophilia; order Gaiellales; family Gaiellaceae; genus GMQP-bins7. The sequence goes on from CAVUTA010000011.1 coordinate 10,621, forward strand.
GAGCAGGAGCACGACCAGCAGAATGAGGAGCTCAGGTAGCGAGATGCCGAACGGCATGGGCTCACCTTACCACCTGGTCGCGAGCGCGAACCACGAGGTGGCGTGCCGAAACGAGTCGGCTACCATGGGGCAAGCGGGCGAACAGCCTGCCGACATCACTCCGAGGAGGTCTTCTTTCCGCATGGCTCAGCTCGAGATCAGGAATCTGCACGTCGCTCTGGAGGACGGCACCGAGATCGTCAAGGGTGTCGACCTCGAGGTCGATCTCGGGCAGAAGCACGCCATCATGGGCCCCAACGGCTCCGGAAAGTCGACGCTCGCGTACGCACTCATGGGCCATCCCGCGTACGAAGTCACCGAGGGTCAGATCCTCTTCGACGGCGAGGACCTGACGGAGCTCGGCGCGGACGAGCGCGCGCAGCGCGGCCTCTTCCTCGCCTTCCAGTACCCGCACGCGATTCCCGGCGTCACCGTGACGAGCTTCCTGCGAAGCGCGATCAACGCGAACCGCAAGGCTGCGAGCGGAGGTCAGGAGGACCCGGTTCCGATTCCCGAGTTCCGCACCAATCTGCTTGCGGCCATGGAGGAGCTCAAGGTTCCGCGCGAGCTCGCGTCGCGGTATCTCAACGACGGCTTCTCCGGCGGCGAGAAGAAGCGTGTCGAGATCCTGCAGATGGCGATGCTGAAGCCGAAGATCGCGGTGCTCGACGAGACCGACTCGGGCCTCGACATCGATGCGCTCAGGATCGTCGCGAACGGCGTGAACAAGCTCGTCGGCCCCGAGACGGGCGCGCTCGTGATCACGCACTACCAGCGCATCCTCGACTACATCACACCGGACTTCGTGCACGTCTTCGTCGACGGACGTATCGTGGCCGACGGCGGGCCCGAGCTCGCCCACAAGCTCGAGGCCGAGGGCTACGAGGCATTCATCCCGGCCGGCGTTGGAGGTGGCGAATGAGCAGCGCGCACGAGACCGAGGTCGTCCGCGAGATCAGATCCGAGTACAAGTACGGATTCTCGAACCCCGACGCTGCGAAGGACTACTTCTTCAAGTCGGGGAGAGGCATCTCCCACGAGGTCGTCGAGGCGATCGCGGAGCACAAGAACGAGCCCGACTGGATGCGGCAGTTCCGCCACAAGTCGCTCGACTACTTCTTCGCGCGGCCGATGCCGAACTGGGGCGCCGATCTCTCGGGAATCGACTTCGAGAACATCTACTACTACATCAAGCCGACCGAGAAGCAGGCCGACTCCTGGGAGGACCTGCCGGCCGAGATCCTCGACACGTGGGACAAGCTCGGGATCCCGGAGGCGGAGAAGAAGTACCTCGCCGGCGTCGGCGCGCAGTACGAGTCCGAGGTCGTGTACCACAAGCTCCAGGCCGACCTCGAGGCGAAGGGCGTGATCTTCCTCGACATGGACACCGCGCTCCGTGAGCACGAGGACATCGTCAAGCAGCACATGGGCACGATCATCCCGCAGAACGACAACAAGTTCGCCGCGCTCAACTCCGCGGTCTGGTCGGGCGGGTCGTTCATCTACGTGCCGCCGGGAGTGCGGATCGAGATGCCGCTCCAGGCCTACTTCCGCATCAACGCGGAGAACATGGGCCAGTTCGAGCGCACGCTGATCATCGTCGACGAGGACGCGTACGTGCACTACGTCGAGGGCTGCACGGCGCCGATCTACTCCTCCGACTCGCTCCACTCGGCCGTCGTCGAGATCATCGTGAAGAAGGGCGGGCGGTGCCGTTACACGACCATCCAGAACTGGTCGAACAACGTCTACAACCTCGTCACGAAGCGCGCCGTCGCCTACGAGGGCGCGACCATGGAATGGGTCGACGGGAACCTCGGCTCGAAGGTGACGATGAAGTATCCGGCGATCTGGCTCATGGGCGAGCGCGCGCACGGCGAGGTGCTCTCGATCGCGTTCGGCGGCAAGGGCCAGCACCAGGACGCGGGCGGCAAGGTCGTCCACGTCGCGCCACGCACGTCTTCGGTCATCACGTCGAAGTCGATCTCGAAGGACGGCGGCCGCGCCGGCTACCGCGGGCTGCTGCAGGTGGCGAAGGGCGCCGTCGGCTCGAAGTCGAAGGTCGTCTGCGACGCGCTCATTCTCGACGACGAGTCGCGCTCGGACACGTATCCGTACATCCAGGTGGACGAGTCGGATGTCGACCTCGGGCACGAGGCGACGGTGTCGAAGATCGGCGAGGAGCAGCTCTTCTATCTCATGAGCCGCGGCCTCTCCGAGGCCGAGGCGAGCGCGATGATCGTCTCCGGGTTCGTCGAGCCGATCACGAAGGAGCTCCCGCTCGAGTACGCGGTCGAGATGAACCGGCTCATCCAGCTCCAGATGGAAGGCTCCGTAGGTTAGGAGCTCGGTTGGCTAGTCCGATCAGCAGGGTCGACGTCGTCGGCATCCCGTCGTCGGATGGCGAGCGTTCGCGTGCGTTCTACGTCGACACGCTCGGACTCCGCCCTGACGAGAACGCTCGCTACGAGTTCTGGGTGGGCGACACGTGCTTCGCGATCTGGTATCCGGCGCAGTTCGGCGTCGAGTACCAGCCGCAGGCGAACAGCATCGTCTTGCTTCACGTGGACGACGTGCCGGCTGCGCGCGCCGAGCTCGAGGCGAAAGGTGTGCAATTCCAGGGTGAGACGTTCGACACCGGCGTGTGCCACATGGCGAACTTCACCGATCCGGACGGCAATCCGCTGACGCTGCACAAGCGGTACGCGCCGTACGAGACGAGGCGCAGGCGTGATCGTCGAGCGGACCGACTTCGTCTCGGTGCCGGTCACCGATCTCGAGCGCTCGGCGGCGTTCTACCGGGACACGCTCGGGCTCGAGCAGACAGGCGAGGGCGCAGTGGCCCGAGTTCCGGCTCGGCGAGAACGCGTTCCTCTATCTCCTCGATCCGACGAACATCGGTCAGGAGTTCCGCGGCCCACACACCGCGCCGATCGCGCTCCGCGTCGCCGACGTCGAGGAGGCGCGCGGCGAGCTCGAGGCAAGCGGCATCACCTTCTTCGGCGAGACGTTCGATTCCGGCGTCTGCCATATGGCCCACTTCGCGGATCCCGACGGCAACGTGTTCATGCTCCATCGGAGGTACGGGTGATCGGCGTCGAGCGGGTCGACTACATCCGCGTGCCGGTGGACGACATCGACGCGGCGAACCACTTCTACGGCGAGCTTCTCGGCCTTCGGCGCAATCCGAACTCGCCCGGCGACGATTGGGTCGAGTACGAGGCCGGCAACGTCACGCTCGCGGTCATGACGCCGCACACTCACGACTACGAGTTCGAGCCGCTCCCGCCTTCGACGATCGCGCTCCGCGTCGCAGACGTCGCGGCGGCGAAGGCGAAGCTCGAGGAGGCCGGGCTCGAAGTCGCCGACATGTGGGACTCCGGCGCCTGCAAGGGCGCGGGGGTCAGCGATCCGGCCGGGAACCGCATCCTCCTGCACCGCCGCTACGCGCCGTATCCCGACGGCACGACGCCGTGATGGCGACCAGAGCCGAGATCCGCGAGCGCTACGCCGCGCTCCCGCTGCCGACGACAAAGGACGAGCACTGGCGGTTCACGGACCTCAAGGGCTTCGACCCCGACGCGTGGACGGCGAACGGTGCGACCGAGATTGCGTCACCGCCGACGATGCTCGAGCTCGACGCAGCGGGCGTCGCGTACGTCGGCGAGGCGGGCATCGAGATCGTCTCGGCACCCGAGGGCATCCGCTTCGAGGTGCTGCCCGAGGATCACGAGCTTCTCTACTCGCTCGTCGGCTTCGACGAGAAGTTCGCGGCGCACAACGCGGCGATGTGGGCGAACGGGCTGCTCGTGCACGTGCCGCGCGGTGTCGTTCTCGAGAAGCCCCTCTACGTGCGCATCGCGAACTCGGTCGAGGGCGGCTCGCTCTTCTGGCGTCTGCTGGTCGTCGCCGAGCCCGAGAGCCGCTTCACGCTGATCGAGGAGTGCGCGTCGTCGGCGCCGGATCTCGTCGCGTACACGAACGCGGCCGTGGAGATCGTCGTGCAGCAGGCGGCGAAGGTCGAGTACGTGTCCGTGCAGAACCTCTCGCGCGGCACGTGGCACTTCGCCTCGCACCATGCGCGCGTCGAGCGTGACGCCGAGCTCGACTGGGTCACCGGCGGGTTCGGGTCCGCCAAGGGGAAGATCCGGATCCAGAACGACCTCGCGGGCCAGGGTGCGACCTCGCGCGTGACCGGCGCGTACTTCGCGGACGGCACGCAGCATCTCGACTACGACACCTTCCAGGAGCACATCGCGCCGTCGACGACGTCGGACTTCGCCTTCAAAGGCGCGCTCCGGGACACCGCGCGGGTGGTCTGGCGCGGGATGATTCGCGTCGAGGAGGGTGCCCAGAAGACGAACGCGTACCAGGAGAACCGCAACCTGCTGCTGTCGAAGTCGGCGCACGCCGACTCGATCCCGGGCCTCGAGATCATGGCCAACGACGTGCGCTGCACGCACGGTGCCACGCTCGGCCAGGTCGACCGCGAGCAGCTCTTCTACCTGATGACACGCGGGCTCTCGCGCGCCGAGGCGGAGCGGCTGATCGTGCGCGGCTTCTTCCAGGACGTGCTCGACCGCGTCGAGCTCGAGCCGGTGCGCGAGGCGCTCGCCGCAGCCCTCGAAGCGCGCATTCCGCAGGCGTAGCGCGCGATCCGGCATCATCGTTCGATGACGCACGTCGACGTGCCGCGGCTCCGGGGTGTCTTTCATCTGTACGCCTTCATCGCGGCGGTCGTCGCGGGGACGCTGCTCGTCGTGCTCGCGGACGGGTATCTCGAGCGCTTCGCGGTGTGGGTGTACGCCGTCGCACTCGCCGCGATGTTCGGCGCGAGCGCGCTCTACCACCGCTTTCCGTGGCGGAGCGCATCGGCACGCCTTCGCGCGCGACGACTCGACCACGCGATGATCTTCGTCTTCATCGCGGGGACGTACACGGCCTTCGCGCTCGTCGCATTCGACGGGACTGCCCGAATCGTCGGCCTCGTCACGGTCTGGATCGGGGCGGCACTCGGGATCGGGCTGAACCTCGTGTGGATCGACGCGCCGCGCTGGCTCACCGCGGTTGCCTACCTCGGCGTCGGATGGGTCGGGCTCATCCTCATTCCGCAGCTCTTTCCTGCTCTCGGAGTCGCTGCCGCGGTGCTCGTCATCATCGGCGGGGCGCTCTACAGCGTCGGGGCGCTGACCTATGCCACGGCGTGGCCCAACCCGTTCCCGCGGACGTTCGGCTTCCACGAGATCTTCCATCTCCTCGTGGTCGCAGCTGCCGTGACACAGTTCATCGCCTTGTCACTCGTCGTCCTCTGACCGACAGCTACCCTCGGCACATGGAGCCGAAGACCGAGCTCACCGACGAGGAGTGGCGGGCACGTCTCACGCCCGAGCAGTACGAGATCCTGCGGCGTAAGGGCACGGAGCGTGCGTTCACCGGTGCGTACTGGGACGAGCACGGGGACGGCATCTACCGCTGCGCCGGCTGTGGTGCGGAGCTCTTCCGCTCCGACACGAAGTTCGAGTCGGGCAGCGGCTGGCCGAGCTTCTACGAGCCGACGACGCTGGACAGCGTCGTCACGGAGACCGATACGAGCTACGGGATGTCGCGCACCGAGGTGATGTGCGCGACGTGTGGCGGTCACCTCGGCCATGTGTTCGACGACGGGCCCGACCCGACCGGGCTGCGCTACTGCATCAACTCGAGTGCGCTCGATCTCGAGCGGACTCCTGACGCTCCAGGCGTAGCTTCGGCGTGAGAGTCGCTGTCAGATGCACGGCACGCGGCCGCGCAAGCGGCCGCCTTCAGGACTCTCGCGAGCGAGAGCCCGCGATAGCGGGATCTCGCTCTGCGGAAATGATGGACGAGATCGGGCTGTTTCCGCTCGGCATCGTCCTGCTCCCGACCGAGCAGCTCCCGCTCCACATCTTCGAGGAGCGGTACAAGGAGCTCGTCGACGAGTGCCTCGAGCAGGACGGAGAGTTCGGTCTCGTCTACGCCGACGACGACGGGCTTCGCGACCTCGGGACGCGGGCGCACGTCGTCGAGGTGCTCACGCGCTTCGAGGACGGCAGGCTCAACATCCTCGTCGAGGGCGGCGACCGGTTCCGGCTCGTCGAGCTGACCGACGGCAGGTCCTTCAGCACCGGCCTCGTCACGCCGATCGAGGACGTCGACGACTCGGCCGAGGCGGCCGCGGTCGACGAGGCGCTTCGCCTGTTCGGGCTGCTCCGCGAGGTCACCGAGAGCGAGGTCGACGCTCCCGAGCGCGAGCTGGCGCAGCTCTCCTTCGCGCTGGCCGGCAAGGTCGAGCTTCCGGCGGACGACAAGCTCGGGCTCCTCGCCGAGACGTCCGAGCGTCTGCGCATGGAGCTCGTGCAGGAGCTCCTGGCGAACGCCGTGCTGACGGCGCAGCGCGTCCGCCGCGCGGCCGAGCGCGCGTCGACCAACGGCAAGGTCGATCTCGGGTAGGGCGAAGCCCCAGGGGTACGATGGTTACGTGGCTGTAATCTCCGGAGACGAAGCTGGACGCGCACCGCCTGCGCGCCGACTTCGCCGTGTTCGACGAGCTCGTGAACGGCCGGTCGGTGGCGTTCCTCGACTCGGCCGCGTCGACGCAGAAGCCTCGCCAGGTGCTCGACGAGATGCGCGACTTCTACGAGCACTCGTACGCGAATGTCCATCGCGGCGTCTACCGGCTCGCCGAGCGCGCGACGACGGGCTACGAGACGGCACGCGGCAAGGTCGCCGCGCTTCGTCAACGCACCGTCCGAGCGCGAGGTCATCTTCACGCGGAGCGCGACCGAGGCGCTGAATCTGGTCGCGTACGCGTGGGGGCTCGACAATCTCGGCCCCGGCGACGTCGTCGTCGTCACGGATCTCGAGCACCATTCGAGCTTCGTCCCGTGGCAGTACGTCGCGGGGCGCACGGGAGCCGCGTTCAAGGCGATCCCGATCGACGAGTCGGGCGAGCTGCAGCTCGACGCGCTGGACGAGATCGAGCGCGCCGGCAAGGTGAAGGTCGTCGCTTCGAACCTCGTCTCCAACACGCTCGGGACGGTCAACCCGGTGCGAGAGCTTGCGGCCTGGGCGCACGAGCGCGATGCGATCATGGTCGTCGACGCCGCGCAGGCGGCGCCGCATCGACCCATCGACGTGCAGGCGCTCGACTGCGAGTTCCTCGCGATCTCGTCGCACAAGATGTGTGGGCCGAGCGGCATCGGCGCGCTCTGGGGGCGGAAGGAGCTGCTCGAGTCGATGGCGCCTTTCAACCTCGGCGGCGAGATGATCCGCTCGGTCTCGATGGAGCGGACGACCTGGAACGAGCTCCCGTACAAGTTCGAGGCGGGAACGCCGGCGATCGCGGAGGCCGTGGGCTTCGGGGCCGCCGTCGACTACGTCCTCGACGCCGGGCTGGGTGCAATCGAGCAGCACGAGCGCGATCTCGTCGAGTACACGCTCGAGCGGCTCGGTGAGGTTCCGTGGATCACGACGTACGGTCCGTCGCCGGAACGTCGTGCGGGCATCGTGTCGCTGAACGTCGACGGCGTTCATCCGCACGACGTCGCGCAGGTGCTCGACTGGGAGGGCGTCGCGGTGCGCGCCGGCCACCACTGCACGCAGCCGCTCATGGCCAAGCTCGGCGTCGCGGCGACCGTACGCGCGAGCTTCTATCTGTACTCGATTCCCGAGGAGGTCGACCGCCTCGTGGACGGTCTCCACAAGGCCAAGACGTCGCTCGGGTAGCCGTGTCGGAATTCGACCAGCTCTACCGCGAGCTCATCCTCGATCACTACAAGAACCCGCGGAATCACGGTCTCCTGGATCCCGCGGACGGGCACGCAGAGGGTCAGAATCCGCTCTGCGGCGACGAGATCTTCGTCTCGGTGCGATTCGGCGACGGCGACGTCATCGAGGAGGTCGGTTTCGACGGCCGCGGGTGTGCGATCAGTCAGGCGGCGACGTCGATGCTGAGCGACCTGGTCAAGGGACGCACGGCAGCAGATGTCGCTGCCATGCCGAAGGAGGAGCTCCTCGACGAGCTCGGCATTCCGCTGACACCGGTCCGCCTCAAGTGCGCCATTCTCGGCCTCGGCGTGCTCAAGCTCGCGCTCCACAAGGCGCGGGGCACGCCGCTTCCCGAGGAGTGGGGCACGTCGAGCCGCGACCTCGTGCTCGAGTGAGCCAAGTCGAGGTCGCGTCCGCTCGAGGAGCTTCCGCCTGGCGCGATGAAGCTCGTCGACGCCGGCGCCCTCACGATCGGCGTCTACAACTGCGCCGGGAGGCTGCACGCGATCGAGGATCGCTGCTCGCACGACGACGGGCCGCTCTGCGAAGGGGATTGGGAGCCGGAGGCGTGCGTTGTCGTCTGCCCGCGCCACGGGTCCCGCTTCGACCTCGAGAGCGGCATCCCGATGTCGCTCCCCGCCTTCGCGGCGGTGGCGATCTACCCGGTGTCCGTCCGCGAGGACGGAGTGGTGGTCGTCGAGGTTCCGGATGCTTGACGAGCGCGTTCGGGCCGTGCTGGCGCGGCTCGAAGAGGAAGATGCCGCCGAGCGCGAGGCCGGCCTGCCGGCGATGCAGCGCTCGCGCCAGATCGCGCCGACGACAGGGCGCTTCCTGTTCGCCCTCGCTGCGTCTCAGGCCGGCGTCGAGGTGCTCGAGATCGGTGGTTCGCGCGGCTACTCGTCGATCTGGCTCGCGGCAGGCGCCCGAGTCCTCGGAGGGCGTCTCGTGTCGCTCGAGAACGACCCCGCGAAGTGCGAGGCGTGGCGCAGGAACGTCGCGGACGCCGGCCTCGACGAGTGGGCCGAGCTCGTGGAGGGCGATGCGAAGGCAACGCTCGCTGCGACGGAGGACACATTCGACCTGGTCTTCCTCGACGCCGAGAAGGACGACTACGAGGCGCTCTTCGCGCTCGCGCGACCGTTGCTCGAGCCGGGCGGTGTCGTGGTTGCCGACAACGTCCTCTCCCACGTCGAGACGCTCGGCGCCTACTCTGCCGCGCGCCAGGCCGATCCGTCGCTTTCGAGCGTCACCGTCCCGCTCGACCGCGGCCTGGAGCTGTCGGTCGTTCTCGGTTCGAGCCTGAGCAGCGATCCGCTCTACCTCCATCCGCTTCGAGTGCGTATGCTGGCTGCTACCGCGGAAAGGAGGTGGTCCGGCTTGAGCGATGACAGTACGGGCAGTGGAGGTACCAGCGGGTAGAGGTGTGCCCCCGGGACCACCGGGAAACGCCTAGCCAGCGTAGGGGGCTCGCGATTCGCGCTGTACGTCGTCTCTTCCGAGAGACGCGTGCCGGAAGCGCCTCTACTAATCCAACGCTGGTATCCGTCTCGAGGGGCCGCTGTATTGCGGCCCCTCGGCGTTTTCTCTGGCGCAGACCGGAAACCGGCTAGCGCCGGATTTCCGGTCGCGCAAGATCCCTGAAGGCGTCCGCTTCGCGGCCGCGTCGCAGCGACTCGACGGACTCTCGCGGGTTCTTCAGGCAGCGACATTGAGATCGGTGCGGCCTCGTGGACGAGCGCTGCGAGGTGGGTGCGGAGGCGCTCGGCGACCAGAGGGCTTGCGAGCCTCCCCGACTCGTCGAACGCCTCGTACGCACGAGGGAGCGGAAAGTCGCCTGCGACGACGCGCGCGCCGGCGATTCCGAGAATCCGGCGCAGGTCCTGCTGCGCCCAGATCGCGCCGTACTCGCCCGTTGTCGCGCCGGCGATGGCGACGGTCTTGTTTCGGAGCCAGCTGCCGCGATGCCGGGCGGAGACCCAGTCGATGGCGTTCTTCAGCACTCCTGTCGTCGAGCCGTTGTACTCGGGCGTGACCACGAGGAGTGCGTCCGCCTCGTCGATCCGCCGCCGGAGCTCCGCCACCGGAGCGGGAGTCTCGACGTTCTCCTGGTCGAGATCCTCGTCGTAGTGGGGGATGAGACCGAGCCCGTCGTACACCTCGATCTCGATCCCGTCCGGAGCGAGCTCGGCGGCCGCCCGGGCGAGGGCCGTGTTGTACGACCCTGCCCGGAGGCTGCCGGAGATTGCGAGGACCTTCACGTCAGGCTGCCCTGACCGCCGCGAGGCTCGCCTTGAGGACAACCTCGTTCGGCAGGAGGAAACCGCCGCCGGGGAGCGGCGCGTTCCAGTTCAGCCCGAACTCGGTGCGGTCGATGGTGCCGGCGAGCTCGATGCCGATGCGGTCGTTTCCATACGGGTCGACACCCGCTCCGACGAAGCTGCCCTTCAGCTCGACGGGCCTCGTGACGTCCTTGATCGTCAGCGCGCCTTCGACGACGAGCTCATCGCCTCGAGTCTCGACAGCGGTCGACTCGAAGCGGAGCTCCGGATACCGCTCCGTGTCGAAGAAGTCCGGCGCCTGAATGTGGCCGTCGCGGGTCTCGTCGAATGTCGTGATCGTGGACACGTCGACGGTGCCGGAGATCGACGGCGATCTCGCCGCCCTCGATCGTTCCGGAGAATCCCGGCACGCGACCCTTCACGGTTACGAGCCCGAGCTTCTTGACCTCGAACTCGAGGGCCGACCAGACGGGGTCGATCGACCACGTTCCGCTGGGGATGACGGTGGCCGAAGACTCTGTAAGGATGGACATGGACATCTCCTTTGCGTCCGCTACTATTGAGTACGCAAGCAATATAGAGGAAGAAGAATGAGCAGTCAAGTATTGATCGAGCAAACGTCTGGGCCGAGCGTTCGTGCGCTCGCTGCGTGCGCACGCTGCCGCCACCCGGCGCTTGAGCGCCCAGCTCTCCGCTGATCACGGGCTCACGCTCAGCGACTACGAGGTCCTGCTGCGGCTCGCGTGCGCGCCGACGACCGGCGGCATGCGCCGCGTCGACATCGCCGAGCAAGTGCTGCTGACGGCCTCGGGTATCACGCGACTGCTCGACGGGCTCGAGCAGAGCGGCTTCGTCGACCGCGCGTCGTGTGCGACGCGACCGGCGTGTGGTGTACGCCGTGTTGACCGACGCCGGCCTTGCGAAGCTGCGGGAGGCGTCCGAGAGCCACCTGGCGCAGATCGATGCGCTTTTCCGCGCGCGACTGGACGACGAGGAGCTGGCCGGACTGACGATGCTCCTGGCGCGGCTCGACGAGGGCGACGACAGCGGCCTGCGCGCCGGTCGAGAACCATGCGCAGAACCGGAATCTGCTGATGCGCAGATTCGGTTGCGCGACGATCCCTGAAGGCGGCTTCGCGGCGCGGCTCTTCAGCCCGCTGGATGCTCAGCTCTCGCTGAAGTTCTGCCAGTAGCGGCTCGGGGTCGGGCCGCGTTGTCCCTGGTACTTCGAGCCGATCCCCTCGGAGCCGTACGGTCGCTCGGCGGGCTCCGAGAGCTGGACGAACGAGATCTGGCCGATCTTCATCCCCGCGTAGATCGTGATCGGGAGGTTCGCCACGTTCGACAGCTCGAGCGTCACGTGCCCGTCCCAGCCGGGGTCGATGAAGCCCGCGGTCGAGTGGATGAGGAGCCCGAGCCTGCCAAGAGCTCGATTTCCCTTCCAGCCGGGCCACGAGGTCGTCGGGGAGCGTGACCCGCTCGAGCGTCGAGCCCAGGACGAACTCGCCGGGGTGGAGGATGAATGCCTCGTCGCCGGCGACCTCGACGAGCTCCGTGAGGTCCTCCTGCTGCGCTTTCACGTCGATGAACGGGTACCGGGAGTTGCGGAACACCCGGAAGTAACGGTCGACGCGCACGTCCAGGCTCGACGGCTGCATGAGCGCCGGTTCGTACGGATCGATGCCGATTCGCCCCTCGTCGAGGAGGCGGCGGATGGTGCGATCGGAGAGAACCACGCGGCGATTCTACGAGGGCTGCGGTAAGGTCCACGCCCCGGTGTCGATGCTCTACCCACCCATCGACCCGAACGAGCGTTTTCGCGAGCGTCGGGCTGCGGTACGGCGAAGGAAGCGCCTTCGGCGCGGCGCTGCGGTCGGAAGCGTGCTGCTGGCGGTTCTGCTGCTCGGCATGGGCGCGCAGTTCGTCGGTAGCGAGTCGAGCGCGGAGCCCGTGACGGACCTCGCGACGCTTGCGGCGACCCCGAACAGCGGGCCTCGCACGCTGCCCATCGAGCTTCGCGGCGTGCACGTGACGATGGGTCTCGCGTCTCTCCCAGGGAAGTTCGACGAGTACCTCGAGCTCGAGCGGGAGGGCCTTACCGCGGTCGAGCTCGACGTGAAGGACGAGAACGGCGAGATCGGCTTCATCACACGGTCGGTACCACTCGCGGTCTCGATCGGCGCAGCGCGCGACTACTACGACGCGCGCGACGCCGTGAGGAAAGCCCACGACCGCGGCGTCTACGTGATCGGGCGGATCGTCGTCTTCGAGGATCCGGTGCTCTCCCGTGCGCGACCCGACTTCGCGATTCGGCGCACGGATGGCTCCGTGTGGCGCGACGCGGCAGGGCTCGGCTGGACGAACCCGTACGACCGGCGCGTGTGGAAGTACAACGTGGACGTCGCGATCGCCGCCGCCCGCGCCGGCTTCGACGAGGTCATGTTCGACTACGTCCGCTTCCCCTCCGACGGAGATGTGGCCGGCGCCGTCTACGAACGCAAGGGCTCCCTCGAGAAGCGAGAGGCTGTTCCTGCGTTCCTGCGCTACGCGAAGAGCCGCCTCGAGCCGTTCGGGGTCAGGATCTCGGCCGCCGTCTTCGGGCTCTCCGCAGCTCGCGACCTCGGGATCGGCCAGCTGCCGCGCCAGATGGCGCCCCACCTCGACACCGTCTACGCGATGACGTATCCGTCACTGTTCGGCGCCGGCGAGCTCGGCCTCGAGGATCCCAGCCGTGCGCCGGGCGCGACGGTCTCGCGCGCGCTTCGCCGGTTCGAGCTGACGCTCCGCGACCGCGACGTTCTCGTGGTGCCGTGGGTGCAGGACTTCAGCTTCTCCGTCCCGTACGAGCTCGACGAGGTGCAGGCCCAGATCGACGCAGCGCGCCTCTCCGGCGCGAAGGGCTACATGCTGTGGAACGCCGAGGGCCTGTACACGGACGGCGCCCTCGCGCCGCCGTCGTAACTACGGCGCCAGCCGCTCGCTACGCCAGTCCGTCCCGGTGCGGGTGTAGCGGACGCGGTCGTGGAGGCGGTCGTCGCGGTGGACCCAGAGCTCGACGGTCTCGGGGACGAGGCGGTAGCCGCCCCAGAACGGCGGCAGCGGAACCTCGACGCCTGCGAATCGCTCCTCGACGCCTGCGACGAGCGCGTCGAGCTCGGATCGACTCTCGAGCGGCTGCGACTGGGGGGACGCCCAGGCGGCGAGCTGGCTTCCTCGCGGGCGCGTCTTCCAGTACTCGGTCGACTCCTCCGCCGACAGCTCGACGACGACGCCCTCGACGCGCACCTGCCGGCCGAGCTCCCACCAGTGGATCGCGACCGCGGCGCGCGGGTTGCGGCGGAGGTCCTCACCCTTGCGCGAGGCGCGGTTCGTGAAGAACGTGAGCCCATGCTCGTCCAGTCCGCGCAGGAGCACGACGCGTGCCGACGGGCGTCCGTCGGGCGTCGCGGTGGCGAGCGTCATGGCTCGTGGCTCCCCTACGGCCTCGCGCGCGTCGTCGAGCCACGCACGGAGCTGCGCGATCGGATCGTCGGCGTACGGGTGATCGCTCACTGGGCGACAGGATGCTTCACCGACACGTCGGACGGATAGGCTGCCGCGCGTGGCAGCCACCCGCGTGATCGAGATCCGGACGGAGATTCCGGGTCCGCGGAGCCGCGAGATCCTCGAGCGCGAGCGTCTCGCGGTCGCCGCGTCCGCTCATCGTCCACGAGCCGATCGTCGCCGACCGCGCACGCGGCTCGACGATCACCGACGTCGACGGCAACACCTTCGTCGACTTCGTCGGAGGAGTCGGCGTGGCGAACGTCGGGCACAACCACCCGCGCGTCGTCGAGGCGATCTCCGAGCAGGTCGATCGCTTCCTGCACACCGATTTCACCGTTGTCCCGTACGAGGGCTACGTGGAGCTCGCCGAGCGGCTCGGCGAGCTGGCTCCGATCCGCGGCGAGACGCGCGCCGCGTTCTTCAACGCCGGTGCAGAGGCGGTCGAGAACGCCGTCAAGCTCGCACGCCTCTACACGAAGCGGCAAGCCGTCATCGCGTTCGAAGGCGCGTTCCACGGCCGCACGTGGATGGCGCTGACCATGACGTCCAAGACGCACCCGTACAAGAAGGGGCTCGGGCCGTTCGCGCCCGAGGTCTACCGCACGCCGTACCCGAACGCCTATCGCGGACCGGACGCTTCGACCGCGCTCGCGGCGCTCGAGCGCCTGTTCACCACGTCCGTCGCGGCGGATCACGTCGCTGCGATCGTGTTCGAGCCGCAGCAGGGCGAGGGCGGCTTCCTGCCTGCGCCTGCGGCGTTCGTCGAAGGCCTGCGTGCGATCTGCGACCGGCACGGGATCGTGCTCGTGGCGGACGAGGTGCAGACCGGGTTCGGTCGCACCGGACGGATGTTCGCGATGGAGCACTTCGACGTCGAGCCGGATCTCATGATCGTCGCGAAGTCCATCGCCGGCGGCCTGCCGCTGTCAGGCGTGATCGGCCGGGCGGAGATCATGGACGACCCGCACCCGGGGGCGATCGGCGGGACGTTCATCGGTAACCCCGTCGCGCTCGCAGCGGCGTGCGCCGTGCTCGACGTCTTCGAGGAGGAGCAGCTCGTCGAGCGCGCGCAGCTCCTCGGCGAGGCGATTCGTGCGCGCATGCTCGATTGGCAGTCGCGCTGGCCCCGGATCGGAGACGTTCGCGGGATGGGCGCGATGCTCGCCATCGAGCTCGTTCGTGACCCCGTCCACGAAGGAGCCCGCGCCCGAGCTCGTCGAGGCCGTGATCGACGAGGCGTTGCAGCGAGGACTGCTGCTCCTGAAGGCAGGAGTCGACGGGAACTGCATTCGCGTCCTCTGTCCGCTGACGACCTCGGATCCAGAGCTCGACGACGGTCTCCGGGCGTGGGAAGAGGCGCTCGCGGCCGTTCTCGGGTAGCGCGCGCTCCCCGGCTCGGGAAGACTCCGCTTCGTGCGTACCGGGGAAGAGCGCAAGCTCGTCACCGTCCTGTTCGCCGACCTCGTCGGGTCGACCGCGTTCGCCGGCGACCGCGATCCGGAGCGCGTGCGGGTACAGCTCGAGCGGTTCTACGACGCGATGCGGGCCGAGATCGAGCTCACCGGAGGCACGGTCGAGAAGTTCGCCGGCGATGCGGTGATGGCGGTGTTCGGCGCGCCTGCCGCGCTCGAGGATCACGCCGAGCGCGCGCTGCACGCGGCGCTCGCGATGCAGGAGCGGATGCGCGAGCTGTTCTCCGGCGCGCTCGAGCTCCGCGTCGGAGTCAACACGGGCGACGTCGTCGTCGGCGCAGCTCGTGCGGGAGGCTCGTTCGTCACGGGTGACGCCGTGAACGTCGCCGATCGGCTGGAGAAGGCGGCGGAGCCGGGCGAGGTGCTCACGGGTGAGCGGACAGCCGCGGCCGCTGCGGGAGCGTTCGTCTTCTCGGCTCCGCGCACGGTCGAGGCGAAGGGCAAGTCGGGCGGCGTGGTGGCGTACGGCGTCGAGCGTGCGTTGCGGACGATGCGGCCACGGGGCGGTGTGAGCGGCCTTCGCCGCGTCTTCGTCGGCCGCGACAACGAGCTCGAGCTCCTGCGCGCGACGTACCGGCGGGCCGCAGCGCAGTCCGACCCGCACCTCGTGACCATCGTCGGTGAGCCGGGCGTCGGAAAGTCGCGCCTCGTGCGCGAGCTCTGGGACGCGCTGGCGACGGAGGAGCCCGGCTCCGGCGAGTCGCACCGGCAGGTGCCTCGCCTACGGCGCAGGAATCACCTACTGGCCGCTCGGCGAGATGGTGCGCGAACACTTCGCGCTCCGCGAAGGAGCTCCGGCGGAGGAGGTCAGCGCACGTCTCGAGGGGCGCGAGATCCTCGGGCTCGCTCTCGGGCTCGATGTCGCTCCCGAGCTCCATCCGCTCGACGCGCGGGAGCGGCTTCACGCGGCGGCCGTCGGTTTCGTCGAGGAGCTCGCGTCCGATCATCCGATCGTCCTCGTCGTCGAGGACATCCACTGGGCCGAGCCGGATCTTCTCGACCTCCTCGAGCGGCTCGTGACGGACGTGCGCGCGCCCGTCATGCTCGTCGCCACGGCCCGCCCGGAGATTCTGGACGTCCGTCCGACGTGGGGAACCGGAAAGCGCAACACGACCGTCCTCTGGCTCGACCCCCTGTCCGTCGACGCCGTCGCGCAGCTGCTCGAGGAGAAGCTGCCGGAGATGCCGGAGGAGTTGCGCGACCTGCTCGTGGAGCGCGCCGACGGGAACCCGTTCTTCCTCGAGGAGCTCGTCGGCGAGCTCGTCGACAGCGGCGTGCTCGTCCAGTCGGAGGACGGATGGGTGGTCGCGACGCTACGACGGCGATGTCTCGATGCCGGACACCGTCCACGCCGTGCTCGCGGCTCGGATCGACCGCCTTCCGGCGACCGAGAAGGCTGCGCTGCAGGCAGGTGCGGTCATGGGACGCGTCTTCTCGACTGCTCTGGTCGTGCATCTGCTCGGGGGCGAGCGAGCCCGACTTCGGAGTGCTCGAGGAGCGCGACCTCGTCACGGCCGTGCGTCCCTCGGTGCCGAGCGCACGACCGCGAGCTCGTGATCAAGCACGCCCTCACACGCGAGGTCGCGTACAGCTCGATCCCGAAGGCCCGTCGCGGGCGGCTGCACGCGTCGCTCGCGGATCGCCTCGCGGAGCACGGCTCCGACGAGCGCGCGCCCGTCCTCGCGTACCACTACGCCGAGGCGGCCAAGGACGAGGACGCGGATCTCGTCTGGAGCGACGAGCCCGACGAGCTCGATCGCGTCCGCGCGTGTGCCGTGCACTGGCTGTCGCGCGCCGGCAGGCTCGCGCGCGGACGCCACGAGCTCGACGAGGCGGTCGAGCTCTACGACCGCGCGATCGCGCTGTCGACGGACGCCCATGAGCGAGCTCTCCTCTGGCGGGCAGTCGGCGAGGCGCAGGCGTTGCGCTACGACGGCGAAGGAATGCGGAAGGCGCTGCTCAACGCTCTCGAAGGGCCGCTCGACGACGCAGGAGCGGGCGGACACGTACGCGTTCCTCGCCTTCCAGTCCTCGATCAGGTCGGCGATGTGGTCGATCCGCCTGAACATGCAGCTCATCGAGGAGTGGGCGTCGAAGGCGCTGGAGCTGGCAGCGGACGGGAGCGAGGCGAGGGCGCGGGCGCTTCTCGCGCGGGCCAACGTCGAGCTGCTCGGCGCTCCGGAGGACGTTCTCGAGGAGGCCGCCAGGCTCGCGGAGTCGCTCGGAAGCCTGGAGCTCCGCTCGTTCGCGCTGGGTGCGCGAACGCAGAGCCGCATTCGACCAGCGGCGCTTCCAAGAGGCTGCGGCCTGGAGCGACCAACGGCTCGCGCTGCTTCCCGGGATCGACGATCCGGATCACCTGTGCGAGGCCTACGAGTCGGGCTCGCCCGCGGCTGCCGCCGTCTGCCGCTTCGACGAGGCGCGGCGCCTGGCCGAGCTTCACGCCGGCCTCTCGCAGCGCCTCTCGCCGCACCACCGCGTCCATTCCGTCTCCCTCGAGCTCGAGCTGGCGGACGCGCTCGGAGACTGGCAGGCGCTCGCTGCCCAGACAGATCGCGCGTGGGCCGCGATCGCCGCGAACCTCGCGACACCGTGCGTGCGGAATCCGCGCGACCTGCTCCTCTGCAGCCTCGCGCACCTCTGCCTGGGCGACGAGTCGCGGGCGACCGAGCTCGAGCTCGACGGGTTGCGTCTCGCGGGCGAGGGGTACGAGACGTACCTGAGCGGCGCGAGGCTCCGGATCGCCCTCGAACGCGGCGACCGTCGCGCGGCGGAGTCGCTCGTCGAGCTTCCCGTGGAGCGTGCGCTCGTCTGGGGGCCGGGGATCTTCGCCGCGCGGCTCGACGCCTTCATCGCCCTCGGCCGGCACGACTCTGATCGAGCGTGAAGCGCCGGAGCTGGCGCAGCAGGGCACGACCGTGGAGCCGTTCGCCCTGCGTGCGCTCGGCGTCGCACGGGGCGACGACGAGCTCCTGGCCCGGGCGGACGAGCGCTTCCAAGCGCTTGGCCTCGTGTGGCATCGGGCGCAGACCGAGCGCTTGCTCGACGGACTCGGTTGAACCGGCTCGCTGCCGGAGCTCGCTGCCGCCGCAATCTAGAAGACGAGCTTGCTCCGGCGCTCGTGGCGTTCGAGCGCGAGTGCGATGAGGCGGTCGAGGAGCTCCGCGTAGGAGATCCCGGCCGCCTCGAAGAGCTTCGCGTACACGCTCGTCGAGGTGAAGCCGGGGATCGTGTTGATCTCGTTGACGACGACCTCGCCGTCGGGGCGCACGAAGAAGTCGATGCGGGCCATCCCCTCGCACTCGGTGGCGACGAACGAGTCGACTGCGAGCCGGCGCACGTCTGCGTCCGACTCCGCGGAGATGCGCGCGGGGATGACGAGATCCATCCCGCCCTCGTCGTACTTCGCCGAGTAGTCGTACCAGTCGGCGTGCGCGACGATCTCGCCGACGACGGACGCGATCGGGTCGCGGTTGCCGAGTACTCCGCACTCGACCTCGACGCCGTCGACGCCCTCCTCGATCAGGACCTTGTCGTCGTGTCTGCGCGCGAGCTCGACGGCGGCGTGGAGCTCTTCGTCGCTTCGCACCTTCGAGATGCCGACCGAGGAGCCGAGCCGGGCAGGCTTCACGAACACCGGGTAGTCGAAGTCGTGTGCGGGCTCGTCTCCTTCGCGGAGCGTGACGTTGCGTGCGACGGGGATCCCGCGGTCGCGGAGAACCGCCTTGAAGAGGTCCTTGTCCATGCACAGCGCCGACGCAGCGACGCCCGCGCCGACGTAGGGCACGCCGGCGAGCTCGAGGAGGCCCTGCACCGTGCCGTCCTCGCCGAACGGGCCGTGCAGGATCGGCAACACGACGTCGACCTGGCCGAGCGCTGCCGCGGGCGCCGAGTGCGCGACCACCGGAAGGGTCTCGACGCTCGCTTCGGGCAGCTCGCGGCGACCGGCCGCGAGCTCCCAGCGGCCGCCCTTGTCGATCTCGACGACGACGGTCTCGTAGCGCTCGGGATCGAGCGCGGCGACGACCGAGCGTGCGGACGCGATCGAGATCTCGTGCTCGCTCGAACGGCCGCCCGCGAGCACAGCCACGCGAACGCGTGAGCTCACGGGGTCGTCGTGGTCTCGGTCTCGACGAAGCGGCCGACGAAGAGCGTGACGATCGTGTTGGGCTCGGCTTGCGACCCGCCGACGGGATCCTGCGCGTTCACGATGCCGTCCTGTGCGAAGTCGTCCGTGTCCTCGTAGACGATGCGGAACCGGAACCCGGCCGCCTGAAGCGTCGTCTGTGCGATCGCGACGTCCTGTGCCGTCACGTCCGGGACGGCCGACGGTCGACGGGCCCCTCGAGACGGAGACCGTCACCGTCGAGCCTCGCGATCCCTCCGAGCCGCCGCTCGGCGTCTGGCGCGTCACGATCCCCGCCGCCTGGTCGGAGTCCTCGTCGATACGGGATACGACGAAGCCGGCGCGCTGGAGCTCCGACGCCGCCTGGTCGTACGGGAGACCGACGACGTTCGGGACGTTGACGGGCCGCGGCCCCTTCGACACGTTGACCCGGACCTGCGTCCCTTCCACCACGACGGTGCCCGCGCTCGGCGACTGCGCAGTCACCGTCCCCTCGTCGCGATCGGAGTTCACCTCGACGACCTGCGCGACGAGCCCGGCTCGCGTCAGCTCGGCTACGGCGTCCTCGGCCGTCTGGCCGACGACGCTCGGAATCGTCACTTCCGGCTTTCCGGACGAGACGTCGATGCGGACGACGGTCTCCTCGTCGACGCGCGTCCCCTCGGTCGGGTTCTGCGCGAAGACAACGCCCTCCTCGACGTCCGAGTTCGACACGCGGCGGACCTGCGGAGTGAGACCCTCCTCCTCGATCTCTCTGAACCGCAAGGGCCGCCTGGATGCCGACGACGTACGGGACGGCCACGGTCTCGCTCCCCTGGAACTGATCCTTGATCGGGTTGTAGAGGAACCAGCCGCCGATGAGGAGCGCAAGGAGCGCGCCGATCCCGAGGAGCCACGGCCAGATCGGCCTCGAGCGATCGGGCGGCTCGTACTGCGGCGTCTGCGCACGCCGCACGACCTGCGTCGCGGCGGTCGCGTCGATCGCCCGTTCGCCGGAGAGCACCATGGTCGCCGCCTCGGCGGTCTCTGCCGCCACGCGGCCGCCACGCGCGACCGTCTCGAGGTCGGCGTCCATTGCGGCAGCGGACTGGTAGCGATCCGCGGGCTCCTTCGCGAGCGCTCGCACGACGACGAGGTCGAGGTCCGCAGGGACGTCAGGTCGGAGCTCGGACGGCACCGGCGGCGTCTCCGAAAGGTGCTTCATCGCGATCTCGACCGGGCTGTCGCCGGTGAACGGAACCTCGCCCGTGAGCAGCTCGAAGAGGACGATGCCCGCGGAGTAGAGGTCGGAGGTCTGGTCGACCGGCGCGCCGCGCGCCTGCTCCGGCGAGAGATAGTGCGCGGTGCCGATGATCGCGCCCTCCTCGGTCATCTGGCTCGCGCCCGCGCGGGCGATCCCGAAGTCGGTCACCTTGACGACGCCCTCGGAGTCGACGATGACGTTGTGCGGCTTGATGTCGCGGTGGACGACGCCGTTGCGGTGGGCGTAGCGCAGCGCGGCGAGGATCTGGCGCGTGTACGCGATGGCCACCGGCACCGGGCAGAGCCCGCGCGACCGGATCAGCTCCTTGAGCGTGCGGCCCTCGACGTACTCCATGACGATGTAGTAGGAGCCGTCCGCCTCGCCCCGGTCGAAGATCGAGACGATGTTCGGGTGCGAGAGCCCGGCGGCGTGCGTCGCCTCGCGGCGGAAGCGCTCGACGAACTGCTCGTCGTTCGCGTAGCGCGCGTGGAGCATCTTGACGGCGACCCGGCGTCCGAGCTCCTGGTCTTCGGCGAGGTAGACGTCGGCCATGCCGCCGCCGCCGAGCTTGCGCGACATGCGATAGCGCCCCGCGAAGAGGCTGCCTGAGAGGGTGTCCTGGGTCGTCATCGGTCGAAGAGCGTCTCTAGAGGTTAGGGATTCTCCGTGCCCTGCAGGATTGCCTGCATGACCTCGCGGGCGATCGGGGCGGCCGTCGTGCCTCCGGTGCCGCTCTGGTTCTGCAGGACGACCGCGATTGCGAGCTCCGGAGGGCTTTCTTCGTCAGCCCCGGCGAACGCGATGAACCACGTGATGTTGGAGCCCGGGACGCCCGTCTCGCCCGTTCCCGTCTTGCCACCTATCGAGTAGCCGGAGATCTGCGCCGCCGTCCCCGTGCCGCGCTCGACGCCGAGCCGCATCATGTCCGCGACAGCGTCGGCTGTCTCCTTGCTGACGGCCTGCCGGATGAGCCGCGGCCGCTGGCGGTCGATCACCTTGCCTCCGGGCGCGACGATGCGATCCACGACGTGGGGCTCCATGAGCCGTCCGCCGACGCCGATCGCACCCGCGACCATCGCGTTCTGGAGGGCCGTGATGAGCATCCGCTCCTGGCCGAACGCCATCCGCCCCGCGTCGACGTTCGCGTCCACGCGCGGGTAGAAGAGCTCGCCGTTCCGGTACAGGCCGCTCGCCAGCCGCTCGTCGGCGGGTGTCTCGAGCGGCGGCCGCTCGTAGAAGCCGAAGCGCTTGGCCGTGTCGAGGATCGCCTTCGCGCCGAGCTTCTTTCCGATGTTGCAGAACACCGAGTTCACCGAGTACGCGAGCGCGCTCGTGAGGTCGATCGTGCCGAACGGTCGCGACGTGTCGAAGTTGTTGACGCGCTTTCCGTACACCGTGCAGTAGCCCGGGTCGACGAACGTCGACTCCGGCGTGTACTTCTTCGACTCGAGCGCCGCGGCGGCGGTGACGACCTTGAAGGTCGAGCCCGGCACGTACAGGCCTGCACTCGCGCGGTTGAGCAAGTGGCGCAGCGGGAGCGCAGTCCGCCGTGATTCGCTCGATCTGGCCGAAGTTCTCCTCGACGAGGTTCGGATCGAAGCCGGGCGACGACGCCATCACCAGCAACTTCCCGGTGCGCGGATCGAGCGCGACGACCGCGCCGCAGTTCGTCCCGAGGGCCTCGTTCGCGACCTCCTGCGCGTCGAGGTCGAGCGTCGTCACGACGTCGTTTCCCTGCACGGGCTTGCCGCGCAGCTCGTCGAGCGTCTTGTCGAAGACCGTCGAGAGGCTCGAGTTCGACGCCGTCAGGTAGTCGTTGAGGGACCGCTCGAGCCCCGTGCGCGAGCGCGCGACCGTCGAGTACCCGACGACATGGGCGGCGAGCGGCCCGTAGGGATAGCGGCGGAAGAACAGCGTCCGGCCCTCGACCTCGCGCTCGCGGTTCCGGGCGAGTCGCCTGCGGGGCTCGAACGAGAAGATGAGCCCGCGGTCGATCGAGAACTCGGCGACGCGCCTGATCGAGTTGTCCTGGCGTGCCGCGAGGCCGGCCGACGCCCACGTCTGCCAGTACGTCGTCATGACGACGAGCACGGCCACGAGCCCGAGCGCGACGTACGTGAGGCGAACGATCTGCCCGTTCATCGCGGCGTGTTCGCCCGGTTCGAGACGAGCAGGAGCAGCGCGAGCAGGATGAAGTTCGCGACGATGCTCGTCCCGCCGTAGGACACGAACGGCAGCGTGATCCCGGTCAGCGGCACGACGCGCAGGACGCCGCCGACGATGATGAACGTCTGCAGCGCGAAGCCGAAGGTGAGCCCCGCGGCGAGGAGCTTCGAGAAGCCGTCGTCGGCCTGGAGCGCGACGCGCATGCCGCGGACGACGAAGAGCATGAAGACGAGGAGGAGCGCGGCGGCTCCGATCAGTCCGAGCTCCTGCGCGATCGCCGAGAAGATGAAGTCCGTGCGGAGGTAGGGGATGAGCTGCGAGCCGTCGACCGACGTGAACGTCCCCTGGCCGAGTCCTGTGCCTCCGAAGCCCCCGTTCGCGATCGAGTAGAGGCTCTTCACGAGCTGATACGAGGCGCAGTCCTGCCGGAGCTCGAGCTCGCCGTTGATGGAGCAGTACACGCGCTCGTCCGTCCACGGCTGCAGCCAGATCGTGATCCGATCCTGCACGTGGTCGATCGCGTTGTAGAGGACCGCGGCGCCGCCGACGAAGAGCGCGAGCCCGACGGCGACGAAGAGCGCCCGCCCCGTCGCGACGTAGAGCATCGCGAGGAAGATCCCGAAGTTGAGGAGCGCGCTCCCGAGGTCGTTCGTCACGAGGATGACGAGCATCGCCGCGCCCCAGATCGCCAGGAGCGGCCCGATGTCCTTCAGCTGCCAACGGGCGAGCGACTCGCGCTTCTCGCGCAGGTACCCGGCGAGGAACAGGATCAGGAAGATCTTCGCGAGCTCTCCCGGCTGGAACTGGATCACGCCGAGGTCGACCCACAGCCGCGCGCCGTTGACGGTCTCGCCGATTCCGGGAACGGAGGGCAGGAGCAGCAGCGCGATGGCGGCGACGCCGAAGAGGTAGCGGTACGACTCCAGCACCCGGTAGTCGTGGCGGAGCCAGATGAGCGTCGCGGCGAGAGCACCGACGCCGACGGCGATCCACACGGCCTGGCGCCCTCCGTCGTCGGAGTCGAGGCGATAGATCGTCGTCACGCCGAATGCGGTCAGTACCGCGGTGAGCGGGAGGAGCGCCCCGTCGGCGTACGGGACGGTGCGGCGGACGACGACGTGCGCGACGACGTAGAGCCCGAGGAAGAGCGCTCCCCAGGTGACGACGTCCGGCGACAGCTCCGCGTCCCGCGCGAGCGTGACCGTCGCGAGCGCCACGCTGGCGATGAGACCGGCGAGGACGAGCCCGAAGAGCTCGCGCCGCCGCGCGTTCACCGACTGATGCCCCAGTACAGGACGAGGACTCCGACGACCACGACGAGCGCGATGAGCGCCAGCGCCGTGAGCCGGCCGCCCGCGCCCGCGCCGTGCGTTCGCACCTGCGCGGCTTCGTCCTGAGACGGGGTCTGACCCATGGTTTCCGGGTCTGACCCCGCTTCTGACCCTCGTGCCGCCTCCGCTCGGCACCGGCACCGGCTCCGGCTCGCCGTCGACGAGCTCGAAGAGCACGACCGTGATGTTGTCCTCGCCGCCGTGCGCGTTCGCCGCGGCGACGAGCGCCTCGCCCGCGGCCTGCGGGTCCCGTCCGGCGCCCTCGATCGCGGCCGCGATCTCGTCGTCTCCGAGCATCACCGACAGGCCGTCCGAGCAGAGCAGGAAGAGATCGCCGACCTCGCCGGGAACCGTCTGCACCTCGACCTCGACGGCCGGATCGGTGCCGAGCGCGCGCGTGATCGCGGAGCGCTGCGGGTGCCGCTCCGCCTCCTCGGGCGTCAGGACGCCGCTCTGCACGAGCTCCGCGACGAGGGAGTGATCCGTGGACAGCTGCTCGAACGAGTCGCCGCGGAGCAGGTACGCGCGCGAGTCGCCCACGTGGCCGATCGTGACCGTGCCGTTCCGCCGCGTCGACGAGCGCGGCAGTGACCGTCGTGCCCATGCCGGCGGTCGCGGGATCGGCGAGCGAGCGCTCCCAGATCCGGCGAGTTCGCCTCCTCGATGAGCGAGGTCACCGCTTCCTCGCCGAGCGCGTCGGTGCTCGCCTCCTCGAGAGCCGCCGCCGCGAGTCGCGCCGCGATCTCGCCGGCGCGCGCGCCGCCCATTCCGTCCGCGACGGCGAAGAGCGGCGGGCGCCGGACGAGCATGTCCTCGTTCCGCATGCGCCGGCGCCCGGTGTCGGTGACGCCCGCGCTGCGCCCGATCTTCACGCCTGCACCTGCAGCTCGGTCTCGCCGATCCGGATGACGTCCCCGGCCTTCGCGAGCTGCGCCTTCTTCAGCTTCGTGCCGTTGACGAACGTGCCGTTCGTGGAGCCGAGATCGTCGACCCATGCTCCGTTCGGCCGCGGCTCGATGCGTGCGTGCCTCGACGATGCGAACTCGTCGTGCTCGAGGCGGATGCCGCTCGTCGCGTCGCGACCGACGACCGTCGGACCCGCGACCTCGATCGTCCTTCCCTGACCGAGCTCCGAGCTCGCCAGGACGAGGAGTCGCGTCGGAGGCAGCCCGTGCTCGGCCCGCAGCGCGTTGGCTTCCGCTGCACCCAGGATGATGCTCTCCTGCGGTGCCTGCGTCATTCCCTTGGTCGCCGACCGCATGACGAACAGGATGAAGGCGTAGAGCAGCACGAGGAACACGATCTTGCCGATCAGGAGCGTCTCGTCGGTTTCCAGCGCGAGCAGCGTCACGACGGCAGCGAGCGCCCGAACACGACCTCCGTCGAGCCGAGCACGATGCGGTCGCCGTCGCGCACGCGCGTGCGATCGACGCGCTTGCCGTTGACCTCCACGCCGTTGGTCGATCCCAGGTCGACGATCCAGTAGCCGGCGCCTTCCTGACGGAGCTCCGCGTGGCGGCGCGAGACGTTGACGTCGGACACGCGCACGTCGGCTTCGCGGGAGCGACCGAGGACGACGCTCGCCTTCGTGACCTCGTGTTTCCGGCCGGCGACGGTCAGCGTGACGACCTCGCGCTGCGGCTCCGGCAGCGGCGTGTCCGGAGCGACCGGCCCGACCGCGGCGGGCGCCTTGTAGATCATCGTCTGCTGCGGTGCGTCGATCGGGAGCGACGGCGGAAGCTCGGGCTCCGGCGATCCCTCCCCGGCGACGAGGCGCGTGGCGATTCCGAACTCGCCGACCGCGAGGTCGTCGTCGACCTCGACGAGCACGCGCGGAGTGTCCAGCAACGCGTACTTCTCGCGTCGCGCGTGCTCGGCGAGGTACTCCTGGAGCTCTCCGACGAGCGCCTCCTCGTACCCCTCGAACTGCTTGCGATCGTCGGTCGACAGGTAGACGGTGTACTCGTTCGGGACGTAGACCTTGGAGACGGAGACGCTGCGGTGGTCGTCCATCTCCTTCACGAGCTTCCGCGCGAGCTCGATCGGCTGCACGTGCGAGCGAAAGGCACGCCCGAACACGCCTTCGAAGAGGCCCTCGATCTTCGATTCGATGGTGCGCAGGACAGCCATGAGCGTGGGTCGCGGACGAGTGTAGTGGTCGCCTCGGTACGTTCGGTCAGGCGCGGCGTGGCGCAGCCGCGACGAGGCCGAATCCGGCCCACACGAGCATCACGACGATCGTGCTCGCGATTCCGGCTCCCGCGAGAACGGACGCGGCCGTGACCGCGAATCCGACTGCTGCGATACCGAGAGGCGCACGCCGGCGAGCCCACGGGACGAGCGCGGCTGCGGCGCCGACGAAGATCGCTGCGGCGAGCACGACCGGCTCGTGCGCGAGCCAGCTCCAGACCGCGGTTGCCGCCGAGCCGACGGAGTCGAGCGGGCCGACGTCCAGCGCGGGTGCGTCGCCTCCGGCGATCGGCAGTTGCTCGCCCGCCACACCGGCGAGGAGCACCGTCGAGAGCACCGCGAGCACGCCGTGTGCGGCCCGCCGGGCCGTGTTGCGCACGGGAATGAGGGCGAGCGGCACGAGCGGCAGGAGCCCGACCGTTGCGAGGAGCGGTCCGGCGACGAACCAGAGGCCGTGGCGCGCGTCACGCCAGTTCACCGCGACCCAGCCGACAGCGAAGATTGCGTAGACCGAGGCGACCGAGACAGCGACGTTCCCGAGCGGGAAGATCGGGATGGCCAGGGCCAGTGCGAGCCCGAGCCGCGGGTCGAGCCAGCAGGCGAGGCCGGTCGCGATCACGAGAAGCGCGACGAGCTCTGGTGGCCAGAACGGGAGGAACGTGGCGCCGAGAGCCGCAGTGACGACTCCCAGAACGACGGGGAGCACGCGGCGCGCATGGAGGCGAGCCGGGGCGACGGACTCCTCCACCTCGACCCGCCGCTTGGCGCGCGGAGCCCGGCCCTCCGGCTTCCGCGCGGCGTTGCGCAGCTCAGCGGCCAGATCAGATGCGTTGGGACGTCGATTCGGGTCGATCGCGAGCGCCGCATCCACGGCGGTCACGAGGCGGCGGGGAAGTCCGCGCCGCTGCGAGGCGAGCGGAGGCGCGCCGGCCTGGATGGCCTGCGCTACTTCCTGGATCGGCATGCCCCAGAACGGGTGTCGGTCGGTCGAGGGTCTCCCAGAGGAGGACGCCGACGGACCAGACGTCGCTCTCGGGGCTGGCATCCGCGCCGGCGAGGCGCTCCGGCGCGATGTACGCGAGCGTTCCGGGAACGTCGCCGACGGCGGTCAGCGTGTCCGCGCCGTCGAACTGTGCGAGCCCGAAGTCGAGCAGGCGCACGGCGATCTCGTCGCGATCCTCGAGGAGGATGTTCGCGGGCTTGACGTCCCGGTGCACGATTCCGGCGCGGTGCGCGTGCGCGAGCGCGTCGAGGACCTGCGCGGCGGCGGTGATCGCGTCCTCGATCCGAGAGCACGCCCGAGCGGATCGCATCGCGCATCGTGCGCCCCGGCACGTACTCGTACGCGATGTAGACGTGTCCCGAGTCGTGGCCGACGTCGTAGGCGCGCACGCAGCGGTCGTGGCGCAGGCGGCGCGCGGCGAGCGCCTCGCGCTCCGCGCGTGCGGCGGCCTTGCCTTCGCGGGGGATGATCTTGAGCGCGACGTCGAGGCCGTTCTGCTCGTCGAGCGCGAGCCACACCGAGCCCGAGCCGCCGGTTCCGAGCGGTCGCATGGGCCGATAGCGCCCGAGCACGAGCTCCTGGGTGGACGGGACAGCCGCGACGGAAGACACCGGTAGACACCTTTAGCCGCGGCGGGTCCGACTCCTTGCGGACGCGGGAAGCTCCGATGAAGCGTCTAGAGTGGCGTGGCGGCGCATGAGTACGCGCGACGAAGACATCCTGGATTTCGACTTCTTCGAAGAGGAAGACGCACCGGCCTGGGAGGAGCCCGAGGGCTTCGAGCCGGTGCCTACGACCGAGCGCACGCGGCGCGGCGGTGGGGGCTCTCGCTTCGGGGGCTCGCGCAACCTCACCCCGCTCCTGCGCCTGATCGGGCTCATCGCGCTGGCGATCCTCGTCGTCGTCCTGCTCGTCGTCTGGGTCGAAGGCTGCACGGCGGATGCGAAGCGCGACCGGAACGAGACGTACCTCGCCGAGATCGGCGCGATCGGCAACGCGTCTGCGCGGCTCGGGCAGCAGGTGAGCACGCTCCTCACGACGCCCGGGCTCAATCAGGAGGACCTCGACGCGAAGCTCGGCGGCTATGCGCAGACCGCCGACAACCAGGTGCAGCGAGCGGAGGATCTCAACCCGCCCGGGGCCATGGTCGGGCCGAACACGGGCGCTGTCGAGTCGCTGCGCTACCGCGCAAACGGCCTGCGTGGGCTGCAGACCGCGTTCAAGGACACCGTGGACGAGACCGACGCGAGCGTGGCCGGTGAGGCGCTCCTGGCCCAGACGCAACGACTTCTCGCGAGCGACATCATCTGGACGGACTCGTTCCAGGAGCCGGCCGCAGCGGTTCTCTCCGACGAAGGAATCGAGGGTCTCGACGTTCCGTCCTCCGAGTTCGTCACCGGCGACGACCTGGTGACCCAGAGCTCGCTCGCAGCGATCTGGCAGCGCGTCCAGGGCGCGTCGACCGGCGGGACGCCAACGGGTCTGCACGGCAACCAGATCTCGTCCGTCAAGGCGCTCCCGAGCGGCCTGCTGCTCTCGACGACGACCGAGACGACGATCAAGGTCACCGACGAGCTCGCGTTCGAGGTCGGCATCACGGACTCGGGCGAGAGCCAGGAGGTCCGCGTCAAGGTCACTCTGACGATCCCGAAGCAGCCCGATCCGATCGTGAAGACGGCGATGATCCCGATCATCGACGCGGGCGAGACGAAGACGGTGACGTTCGTGATCGGCGCGCTCGTGCCGTTCGGAGAGCAGACGACCGTGAAGGTGGACGTCGACCCCGTTCCGGGCGAGACGAACACGTCCAACAACTCGTACGAGTACCCGGTCATCTTCACGCTGTGACCGCGTCGCTCGCGGTCGCGATAGCAGCCTGTGTGGCGGCGGGGATCGCGCTCGTCATCGCGCTCGTCCTCTGGCGGCGCACCGCCCGACTCGCGGCGACGCAGTCGGTCGTGCTCGGAGAGGCCTCCGGCGATCTCCTCGAGTTCGCGGTCTCGCTCCAGGGGCGGGTCGACGATCTCTACCGCGCCGTCGACGAGGTGGCCGCCGGGCTGTCGCGGGTGGATCGGCGCGTCGACGGCGCCGTGTCGAACACCGCGGTCGTGCGCTACGACGCGTACGAGGGGACGGGCGGGCAGCAGTCCGCGTCCGTCGCGCTGCTCGACGCCACGCGAACCGGAACCGTCGTCACGGCGATCCAGGGGCGCGACTACGCGCGGATCTACGTCAAGGACCTCGACCGGGGGCGCTCGTCGGTCGCGCTCTCGCCCGAGGAGCAGGAGGCCGTCGACCGCGCGATGGCGCGGTAGGGGCGAGGCTTGCCTCGCCCTCAGGAACGAGCGGGCAACGTGCTGCTCCAGGTGTTCCGCACGAGCCACGCTGTTGGCAGGCTGCTTCAGCACGCTGTCGCAGGCACAGGCGTGAGCGCCGACGAGTGGGCCGTGCTCAGCGTGATCGGCGTGCTGCGCTCCGCGTCTCCGACCGATCTCGCCGATCAGCTGCGGGTTCCTCCGACCAGCATCTCGAGGCACGTGGCGCGGCTGGCCGATGCGGGGCTCGTGCAACGCGCTCCGAACCCGGCGGACGGCCGGTCGTACCTCCTCGAGCTCACCGACGACGGACGGAGCACGGTCGAGACGATCGTGCCGCGCTTCCGTGCGATCGTCGACGATCTTCGGGCGCACGCACCCGTCGACGAGATCGAGCTGGCGCTGATCGAGCTCGAGCGTGCGGCGAAAGCGCTCGATCTTGACAGAAGTACTCCCAGACGGTAGTACTAGTACTGCCGTATGGCAGTATCTTCCCATCGGTTGAAGGTCGTCTTCTGCGCACTCGTGGTTGCGGTCGCGGCGGCCTCCGGCTCCGAGCTCGACGGCGCGACGCGTCAGGCAGAGGTGGCCGTTGTCGCGAAGGTGACCACCGGATCCGCACCCTGCGTCGCCACCGCGATTCGTGGCAGCGTGTGGGTGACGCACTTCTCCGATTGGAGCCTCATTCGCGTGAGCCCCCGCACCAACCGGGTCGTCGGTCGCCGGCTGCAGGTTGGTGCGCGGCCGTGCGGGCTTTCCTACGGCGCCGGCAGCGTCTGGGTCGGGCCGTACGGGACGCAGACCGTCGAGCGGATCGATCCGAGGACGGGGAAGGTGGTGAGGCGGATCGGCATCGGCGGCGCGCCGTACGACCTGCTCTTCCATCGCGGCAGCGTGTGGGTCGCGAACGCGAGCGCGGGCTCGGTAATTCGCATCGATCCGCGCACGAATCGCGTCGTCAAGCGGATCGTCACCGGCGGAACGCCGGCGAACATCACCGTCGGTCTCGGCGCCGTGTGGGTCGGATCAGCGTCCGGGACGCAGGTGTTCCGGATCGATTCGGCGACGAACGCGCTCACTCGCATCGAGGCGGGCGGCGAGACGCCGACGACGGTCGAGCCGACCTCCGAGGCGCTGTGGGTCTCGAATCAGGGGAGCGGCACCGTTACGCGGCTCGATCCAGCGTCGGGCGAGGTGGTCGCGTCGGTCCGGGTCGGCACGAATCCGGGTTGGCTGGCTTCCGGAGCCGACGGCACCATCTTCGTCCCGAACGGTCGCGACAACACGGTGTCACGCATCGACCCGGCGACCAACACCGTCATCGGGACGATCCGCGTCGGCCCCGGGCCGGCCGTCTTCAAGCGCGCTTTCGGCGACCTCTGGCTCACGCATCTGCGCGGCAAGCAGGTCTGGCGCTTCCGCGTCGGCTAGCGAGCCTCTCGCTCAGGCCGCCGCTGCGGCCTTCTCGAGCCCCGGGAGGTAGCGGCGCCAGACATCGGGGACGTGCTCGGTCGCCAGGCGGATGAACAGCACCGGAGTCGGAGGTCGCGGCGGTGCGTGCAGGGTCATCGACGTCTCCTCGAGCAGCCGGTCGCCCTTGCGATGGTTGCAGGGTGCGCACGACGTGACGACGTTCTCCCACACCGATGTGCCACCGCGCGAGCGCGGGACGACGTGGTCGAGCGTGAGCCGGTTGCCCTCGGTGCCGCAGTAGACGCACTTCCAGCCGTCGCGGGCGAAGAGGACGCGGCGCGAGATGCGCTTCGTCACGCCGCGCGGCACGCGAACGTACGTCACGAGCCTGATGACGTGCGGCCGCGTGAAGTTCGACGTCGACGTCCGCAGCGGCTGCCCGTGGCTCTCGAGCACCTCCGCCTTGCCCTTCCACACGAGCACGTGCGCGCGACGGACCGAGCACACGTTCAACGGCTCGTAGCTCGCATTCAGGACGAGGACGCGCTCCACCGCGCGCGCAATGTAGCACCCCCTCCGTCGCTCACCTAGGCGGAGTGGATGCATGATACGCGACCTATGTGCATAATACGTGCCATGCCGAGTGTGACGATCGTAGGGGCGTCGGGGTACGCCGGTCAGGAGACGCTCGACCGCGTGCTCGCGCATCCGGCGCTCGAGCTGTACGCGCTCGGGTCGGATTCGCTCGCGGGCGAGCCGGCCGGGACGCTCGATCCCCGCCTCGGTCGCAACGGCTGGAGCCGCATACCGCGGTTCATCACGAACGACGCGGCGCTCGCCGCCGGTGCCGACGTCACGTTCCTGTGTCTCTCGCACGAAGAGGCAGCAGCGCTCGACGTCCCGTCGCGCGGCGTGGTCGTCGACCTCTCGGGAGCCCACCGGTTCGTCGATGCCGGCGTCTACGACGAGTGGTACGGGTTCGAGCACCCGCATCCCGATGGCCTGGCCTCGTGGTCGTACGGGCTCCCCGAGCTGCATCCGCCGACCGGTCGGCTCATCGCGAACCCCGGTTGCTATGCGACCGCGGCGCTGCTCGCGCTCGCGCCGATCGCCTCCGAGATCGAGCCGACCGGTGTCGTCGTCGACGCGAAGTCGGGGATGACGGGTGCGGGAAGGGCTCCGCGCGCGTCGTCGCATGCCGGAGTGGTGCTCGAGAACGTCGCGCCGTACCGCGTCGGCGAGCATCAGCATGCGCCCGAGATCGCCGCACAGCTCGGCTTTCCGGTGACGCTCGTTCCGCATCTGCTGCCCGTGCGCCGCGGCCTGCTCGCGACCTGCGTGGTTCGCTCGCGGGGCGCCGACCTGCGGGCGCTCCTCGAGGAGCACTACGCGCAGAGCCACGTCGTGGACGTCTTGCCGGAGGGCGTCACGCCGGAGCTCGCGCGCGTCCAGCAGACCGACGGCGCCGAGATCGGCGTCTTCGAGGATCGCTCGACGGGAGCGACGATCGTCATCTGCGCCCTCGACAACCTCGGCAAGGGCGCGGCGGGGCAGGCGATCCAGAACGTCAACCTGCTGTTCGGGCTCGACGAGACGACGGGGCTTCGGCTGGCGGGAGTCCTCGTCTGATGTCGGTCACGGCGGCGCAGGGCTTTCTGGCGAGCGGCGTCCATGCCGGTATTCGCCGGTCGGGGCCGGATCTCGCGATCGTGCGCTCGGCCGTTCCGGCGGTGGGCGCGGCAGTCTGGACGACGAACCGCGTGCTCGCCGCGCCTGTGGTCGTCTCGAAACGGCACCTCGAGCTCGCAGAGCCGCAGGCGGTCGTGATCAACGCCGGTGTGGCGAACGCGGCGACCGGCAGCACCGGGATCGCCGACGCCGAGCGGACGGCAGCCGTCACCGCGTCGGCTCTGGGTCTCGCCGGCGGAGGAGGTCGTCGTCCTCTCGACCGGCGTCATCGGCGTTCCGCTGCCGATGGATCGGGTGCTCGCCGGGGTGCAGGCGGCCTCGGCGGCGCTCGATCCCGACGGCGGGGACGCAGCGGCCGCGGCGATCCTCACCACCGACCGCTGGCCCAAGCAGGCCGTGGTCGCAGGCGACGGATTCGTCGTGGGCGGGATGGCGAAGGGCGCCGGGATGATCCATCCACGTCTCGCGACGATGCTCGCGATCGTCACGACCGACTACCCGCTCGAGCCCGGTGAGTCGGCGACGCTTCCTCCGAGCCGCCGTGGACGCGAGCTTCAACCGCATCTCGGTCGACGGCGAGTGCTCGACGAACGACGCGGTCGTGCTGCTGGCGAACGGCGCGAGCGGCGTCGAACGGACGGCGGCGCGCGACGAGCAGTTCGCGGGGGCGCTCGGTGAGGTCTGTGCGGCGCTCGCGCGCGAGATCGTCGCCGACGGCGAGGGCTCGACGGTGCTCCTCGAGATCGCGGTGTCGGGCGCCGTGTCGGATGCGGAAGCGGAGGCCGTCGCCCGGAGGATCGCGACGTCACCGCTCGTGAAGACGGCCGCATTCGGGCGCGACCCGAACTGGGGACGCGTGCTCGCAGCGGCGGGATCGGCACCGTGGAACGGTGGCTTCGCGCACGTCGACGACCGACCGGCTGTCCGTCTCGTTCGACGGCTCGCCGGTCTTCGTGCGTGGCGAGCCGACGGGTGCGAAGCCCGATCTCGGCGGCACGGCCGTCGCGATCGACCTCGACCTCGGCCTCGGCGTGGGGAGCGCGTCGTACCTCGCCTCCGATCTCACCTACGACTACGTGCGGCTGAACGCGGAGTACACGACCTGATGCGCGTCGTCCTGAAGCTGGGCGGACGCGTGGCCGGCGACTCGATCGGGCTCGCGCTCGACCGGCACGCGGCGGGCGACGAGGTCGTCGTCGTCCACGGCGCGGGTCCGCAGATCACGTCCGAGCTGCGATCGTCGGGGATCGCCACCCGGTTCGTCGCCGGCCGTCGTTTCACGGATCCAGCGACCCTCGCCGTCGTGCGCAGGTCGCTGGTCGCCGTCGGGGCCGAGCTGTCCGCCGCACTCGGCCCTGCGGCCCTTCACCTCGTGGGCGACGAGATCGGCCTCGTCGCGACGCGTGTGCCCGAGCTCGGTCTCGTCGGCGAGCCGCTCCCGTGTCGTCCGGCTGCGGTCGAGGAGGCACTCGCCGCCGGGCGCATCCCGATCGTGACGCCGATCGCAGTCGGGCCGCTGAACGTCAACGCGGACGAGGCGGCGACCGCGTTGGCAGAGGGGCTCGGCGCCGATCGGATCGTCTTCGTGTCGGACGTCGCGGGCGTCTTCGTCGAGGGTGTCGTCGCGGAGCAGCTCCATGCGGACGACGCGGACGAGCTCCTCGGCGCGGGAGTCTTCGACGGCGGCATCGTCCCGAAGCTGCTCGCGGCCGCTCGGGCGGCCCGGCTCGGGATCACCGCCGAGATCGGCGAGACGGCGGTCGTCGCATGAGCGTCGTTGCGGGTCTGGATCGGCTCCTTCCCACATACGCGCGCACCGATCTGACGATCGTGCGCGGCGAGGGCTGTCGGGTGTGGGACGCCGACGGCCGCGAGTACCTCGACTTCGGAGGCGGGATCGCGGTCGTCTCGCTCGGCCACTGTCATCCCGGGCCTCTGGCGGCGGCGCAGGTATCGCGGTCGTCTCGCTCGGCCACTGTCATCCCGGCCGCTCGCGGCCGCGCAGCGCAGCTCGAGCGGCTCTGGCACGTCTCGAACCTCTACCGCACGGAGCCGGCCGAGGAGCTCGCGTCGCTGCTCTCCGCGCGGTTCGGCGGCGCGCAGGCGTTCTTCTGCAACTCGGGCGCCGAGGCGATCGAGGCGGCGCTCAAGTACGCGCGGAAGGCCACCGGGAAGCCGGGCGTGGTCGCGCTCGAGGGGAGCTTCCACGGGAGGACGCTCGGTGCGCTCTCTGCCACCGGTCAGCCGGGCAAGCGGACGGCGTTCGAGCCGCTGGTGCCCGGAGTGCGCTTCGTTCCGCCGAACGACGTCGACGCGCTGCAGCGCGCGGCGGACGAGGAGGTCGGTCTGATCCTCCTCGAGCCCGTCCTGGGTGAAGGCGGGGTCGTTCCGCTCGACACCGAGTTCGTCGCAGCCGCGGCTGCGCTGCCACAGCTTCTGTGCTTCGACGAGGTGCAGACGGGAGTCGGCCGAACGGGATCGTTCTTCGCGTTCGAGGAGCTCGGCGTGCGGCCCGATCTCGTCACGCTCGCGAAGGGTCTCGCGAACGGCCTTCCCGTCGGGGCGCTGCTCGTCGCGGACGATGCGGCCGGCGCGTTCGCGCCCGGCGACCACGGCTCGACCTTCGGCGGGAACCCGGTCTCGTGCGCGGCTGCGTGTGCTGTCGTCGAGGCGATCGACGCGGAGCTGCTCGACAACGTGCAGCTTCGGGGCGCTCAGCTTGCCGAGGCGCTCGCGCCGCTTCCGGGCGTGCTCTCCGTGCGCGGGCGCGGGTTGCTCATCGGCATCGAGGTCGAAGGTGCCGCGGCGGACGTCGTCGATGCGGCGCGCGAGCACGGCCTCCTCGTTCTCACCGCCGGCGAGAACGTCGTCCGGCTCGCGCCTCCGTTGACCGTCACAGCCGGGGACGTCGACGAGGCTCTCGAGATTCTCGACCGCATATTCTGCTAGCGTGGCGCATACTATGAATCGACGCGAGAGACAGAGCGCCATCCTCGACCTCGTGCGCGAGCGGGCGCTCTCCACCCAGGCCGAAGTCGCTTCCGCGCTGAAGGACAGCGGCTTCGAGGTCGTCCAGACGACCGTCTCGCGCGACATCGCAGACCTCGGCCTCGTGAAGGTGCGCGCTCCGAGTGGCCGGCTGATCTATGCACCGCCCGGCAGCACCGACGGCGACCGACTGCGCGCGCTGGGAGCTGCGATGCGCCGGTACGCGATCACCGTCGAGGCTGCGGGGACGCTCGTCGTCGTGACGACCCCCTCCGGGTACGCGAACGCGCTCGCCCAGGCCGTCGACGAAGCGGGTCATCCGGCGATCGCGGGGACGATCGCCGGCGACAACACGATCTTCGTCGCCGCGCGCGACGGGATCTCGGCGCAGTCGCTCCGCGAGGAGCTGTCCGGCTACCTGCTCCAGGGCGCGGCATGAGCGGGACCGCCGTCGTCGCGTACTCGGGCGGGCTCGACACGAGCTGCATCCTCGCGTGGCTGAAGGAGGACTGGTACGGCTTCGACGAGGTCGTCGCCGTGCTCGTCGACGTCGGCCAGGAGTTCGACCTCGAGGAGTCGATCGCGCGGGCGAATGCCGCCGGTGCCGACGACGTGCTCCTCGTCGATCGCAAGGACGCGTTCGCCGACGAGCAGTGCGCGCGGGCGATCCTCACGAACGCGCTCTACGAGGGGAAATACCCGCTCGTCTCGGCGCTGTCGCGGCCGGTGATCGCGCAGGCGGTGGCCGAGATCGCGCTCGAGATCGGCGCCGAAGCGGTCGTCCATGGGTGCACCGGCAAGGGGAACGACCAGCTCCGCTTCGAGCTCGCCTTCAAGGCGCACTACCCCGGCGTGAAGGTGATCGCGCCGCTGCGCGACCGCATCTGGACGCGCGACGAGGAGATCGAGTACGCGATCGCGAAGGGCATCCCGGTCGTGCAGACGGTCTCGTCGCCGTTCTCGATCGACGAGAACCTCTTCGGGCGCGCGATCGAGGCGGGTGTGCTCGAGGATCCGTGGAACACGCCGCCCGAGGAGCCGTACGCGCTCACGTCCGACCCGGCCGGTGCGCCCGCGCCGATCGAGATCGTCGTCGGCTTCGAGCAGGGCATCCCTGTGTCGCTCGACGGCGAGGAGCTCTCGCTGGCGGATCTCATCGCGCAGGTGAACCGGCTCGCGGGTGCGTACGGAATCGGGCGGATCGACATGATCGAGAACCGCGCCGTGGGCATCAAGAGTCGCGAGGTCTACGAGGCGCCGGGCGCGATGACGCTGATCGCGGCGCACTCGGCGCTCGAGGACGTCGTCCTCACGAAGGACGAGGCGCGGCTCAAGCGGCCGCTCGAGCAGCGCTGGACGGAGATCGTCTACGAGGGTCGCTGGTTCAGCCCCGCGCGCGAGGCGATCGACGCGTTCGTCGACTCGACGCAAGAGCTCGTCACGGGAGAGGTCCGGGTCGAGCTCCGGCCGAACGCCGCCGTCGTCACCGGCCGCCGCTCGCCGCACATGATCTACGCGGCCGAGCTCGCCTCGTACGGCGCCGGCGAGACGTTCCCGCACGACGCCGCGGAGGGCTTCATCAGGATCTCGTCGCTCGAGACCGAGCTTCACGCCGCGAGAGCACGCGCCGCCAGCAGGGCATAATCGCCCGTGTGACGACGTGGGCCGGCCGGGTCGAGAGCGCTCTCGACCCCGACGTGTGGCGCTTTCTGCGCGTCGACGACGCCGAGCTCCTGCCGTACGACTGCGAGGCGACGGCCGAGCACGCGCGACGCCTTGCCGCTGCGGGACTGCTCACCGAGGCGGAGCTGGACGAGGCCGAGTCACGGCTTGCCGAGATCGCGCAGGATCCCGACGGCTATCTCGACTCGGACGAGGACGTCCACTCGGCGATCGAGCGCCTGCTCGGGGACGTCGGGCGGAAGATCCACGCGGGCCGGTCGCGCAACGATCAGGTCGCCGCGGCCTTCCGCATGTACGTGCTCGACGCGTGCGCCGAGGCGCGCGAGGCGGTCGACGCGCTCGCGCTCGTGATCCTCTCGTTCGCCGAGTCGGAGGCGGAGACCGTGATGCCGGGGTACACACACCTGCAGCGCGCGCAGCCCGTGACGCTCGGGCACCACCTGCTCGCGTGGGTCGAGATGCTCGACCGCGACCGGACGCGATTCGCTGCGGCCGCGGAGGCTGCGTCGGAGAGCCCGTTGGGCGCGGGCGCCCTCGCCGGCTCCACGCTCGAGCTTCCGCCTCCTCCGCGCCAGCTGCGCAACTCGATCGACGCTGTCGCCGATCGCGACTTCGCGCTCGACTACCTCTACGCGGCGGCCGTTCTCTTCACGCATCTCTCCCGCATCGGCGAGGAGATCGTGCTCTGGGCGACCTCCGAGTTCGGCTTCGTGAAGCTCCCCGAGTCGGCCGCGACGGGCTCGTCGATGATGCCGCAGAAGCTCAACCCCGACGTCGCCGAGCTCGTGCGCGGGAAGGCGGGGACTGCGATCGGCCGGCTCACGGGTCTTCTGGCGACCGTGAAGGGTCTCCCGCTCGCGTACGACCGCGACCTGCAGGAGGACAAGGCGCCCGTGTTCTCGACGCGACACGAGACGCGGCTGGCGCTCGAGGCGCTGACCGTGCTCGTCAGCGGGCTCGAGGTCGACCGCGAGCGGATGGCGAAGGCAGCGTCCGACCCGCTCCTGCTCGCGACCGACGCCGCGGAGGCGCTCGTGCGCGAGGGAGTCCCGTTCCGCGACGCCCACGAGCAGGTCGCCGAGAGCGTGCGCGACGGCACGTTCAAGAAGCCGCGGAAGGGCGCGAAGCGCGCGTCACCCGGCCCGGGTGGCATCCGCGAGGCGCTCGAGGAAGCGCGCCACCGCTTCGTCGACAACCTGTAGACGAGCGCGTCGATCCGTACTGCGCAGCAAGGCGTCGTGCACGCGGCGCTGGAAGTCGGCGATGAGCTTCTCGCTCTCTCCCATGAGCCGACCTTGCGGCACGGCGCCGGAGTCGAGGCCGCGCTGCACCGACTGCACGAGCGAGACGTCCTCCTCGGCGACCTGGTTGTCCCAGGTCATGAGCTCGTCGATCTCCTCGGCCGAGGCGTCGGTCCCGAAGTAGTAGTCCGTCACCTCCACCGTTCGCCGGAGGCCGTCGGGCAGGTAGCGCTCCATCGAGATATTCGGAATCCCGGGGGCGATGTTCAGCGTCGTCGACGGGAAGAGGAAGTGGTACTGCGACTGCGTGACGTCGCCGCGCGGCTCGTACGGCGCCTTGCCGTTGCCCGCGAGCGCGGACGCGCGGACGGGGCCGATCTGGCTCGAGAAGGTGGGGTGCACCTGCAGCAGGTACGAGTCGGGGTTGACGTCGATCACCTTGCTGAACCCCGGATGCGCCGTCGGGCAGTGGTAGCACTCGAGGAAGTTCTCCATGACGACCTTCCAGTTCGCCTCGATCGGCCACTCGTGGTGTGAGTGGAAGCGGATGGCGTCGACGTCGAGCCCGCTCTCGGCGACGATCTCGGGCAGGCGGCCGAGCGCGGCCGCGAGCGGCGCCGCCTCGGGATCGGGGTTCACGAAGACGAACGGGCCCCACGTGTCGACGGAGACAGGGGCGAGCGACAGCCCGGAGGGGTCGAAGCCGGGCTCTCGCTCCGAGCGCGGAGCGCGTCGCAACGTCCCGTCGAGGTCGTACGTCCAGGCGTGATACGGGCACTGCAGCGTCTCGCGACAGCCGGTGCCCTCGACGACGAGATGGCCGCGATGGCGGCAGACGTTCACGAGCCCGCGGAGGACGCCGTCGGAGCCACGCACGACGGCGACCGGCACATGACCGATGTGTGCCGCGAAGTAGGAGCCCGGCTCGGCCACCCATTCGGAGGGCCCGGCGTACGTCCACGCGCGCGAGAAGATGCGCTCGCGTTCGTGCGCGTGCACGTCGGCGTCGGCGTACCAGCGTCGCCGGCAGCGTCCAGCCCTCCTCGAGCGGATGCTCGAGCTCGGGGATCGGGGTTGTCTGTCCGGGTCGTCTGCACGCTTGCTCCTGACTGTCCTGTCAGTCAGGATACTGCGGATGCCGGGAACGGAGCAAGCGGAAAACGCACCAGCTGCGGCGGGCCGCATCGACGAGATCCTCCGCGCCGCCTGCCGCGTGGTCGTCTCGGGTGGCGCGAGCGACCTGCGCATCGGCACCGTCGCGCAGGAGGCGGGCGTGTCG
Organism: uncultured Gaiellaceae bacterium; assembly: GCA_963744285.1. Taxonomy (GTDB): domain Bacteria; phylum Actinomycetota; class Thermoleophilia; order Gaiellales; family Gaiellaceae; genus GMQP-bins7. Next base: position 50,409 of record CAVUTA010000011.1, read on the forward strand.
CGCACGCTCGTCCACTACTACTTCACGACCCGGCAGGAGCTCATGCGCGCCGCGTTCGCGTACGCGGAGAACCTCCGGATCGACGCGCTGGACGCCGAGCTCGCGACGCTCGCGACCGGTGCCGAACGCGCCGAGCGCGCGCTCGTGCGAACGATCGATCCGGAGCTCGAGGAGACGCCGGCGCTGTGGAACGAGGTCTGGTCGAGCCTCCGCTACGACGAGGAGCTCCGCCCGCTCGTCCAGGAGCGCTACCGCGCCTGGGCCGAGCGGATCGTGCGCCTGCTCGACGAAGGCCGTGAGGACGGCTCGGTGCCGCACTCGGTGGACCCGGAGCGGCGCCGGCTGGCGCCTCGCTGCCGCCGCCGACGGGCTCGACTCGATCCTCTATCTCGGTCTGCTCGATCGCGACGCGGCCCGCGTCTGCTCGCCTCCTGCGTCGATCCGCGAGCTCGAGCGATGATCGAGCTTCGCTCGCTGTCGGTCGTGCTCGAGCACGTGAGCAAGGGCTTCGACGACGTCGCCGCGGTCGACGACGTCTCGCTCGAGATCGGAAGCGGCGAGTTCTTCTCGCTGCTCGGTCCGTCCGGCTGCGGGAAGACGACGACCCTGCGGATGATCGCCGGGTTCGAGCGTCCCGACGCGGGCCGCATCGTGATCGGTGACGCCGACGTCACCGAGATGCCGCCGCACCTCCGTCCCGTGAACACGGTCTTCCAGAGCTATGCGCTCTTTCCGCACCTCTCCGTCGAGCAGAACGTCGGCTTCGGCCTGCGCTTCAAGAGCGTCTCGAAGGACGAGGGACGGCGCCGCGTCGGCGAGGCGCTCGAGCTCGTCCGGCTGGGCGGGCTGGGACAGCGCCGACCGCATCAGCTCTCCGGCGGTCAGCAGCAGCGCGTCGCCCTCGCGCGCGCGCTCGTGCTGTCGCCGTCCGTGTTGCTCCTCGACGAGCCGCTCGGCGCGCTCGACGCAAAGCTGCGCCGCGAGCTGCAGGTCGAGCTGAAGAGCATCCAGCGCGAGATCGGGATCACGTTCCTCTACGTCACGCACGACCAGGAGGAGGCGCTGACGATGTCCGACCGGCTCGCCGTGATGGCGTCCGGGAAGGTCGAGCAGCTCGGTGTGCCGCGCGACGTCTACGAGCGTCCGGAGACCGCGTTCGTGGCCGACTTCCTCGGCGTCTCGAACCTCATGCGCGCGCGCGTGCTCGACGGGTCGCGGGTCGACGTCGGAGGTGTCACGTTGAGCGCGGGGGACGGGGAGCGCTCCGCTGCGGGCGTGGTTCGTCTGACGATCCGCCCGGAGCGCGTCCGCATCGAGCCGCCTGCGACGCAGGGAGAGAACCGCGTGCCGGCGACGATCGAGCGCTTCGTCTACCTCGGATCGACGACGCAGGTGTTCGTCTCGCTCCCCGGCGGCGACCGCGTGCAGGCGCTCGTCGCGAACTCGGGCGACGTCGAGGAGTACGACGTCGGCGCCGCCGTCACCGCACATCTTCCCGCCGACGCGCTGCGCATCCTCGCCGACGACGAGGCGGCGACCGGGTGAGCGACGTCATCGTCGTCGGAGCGGGCCTCGCCGGGCTGGCGGCCGCACGCGATCTCGCCCTCGGTGGAGCCGACGTCCTCGTTCTCGAGGCGCGCGACCGTGTGGGCGGCCGCGTCGAGCAGGTCTCCGTCGACGACGGGCGACCCGTGCAGCTCGGCGGCGAGCTGGTCGGCGAGGCGCACACCGCGTACCTCGGTCTCGTCGAGGAGCTCGGGCTGACGCTCGCGACGACGTACACGGCCGTCGAGGGTGCGACGACGTACGACCTCGTCGACGGCGTCCTCCGCTCGGAGGGCGGCTTCCCGTTCGCGACCGACGAGGAGCGCGCCGACTTCGAGCGGGTCGAGCGGCTGCTCGGCGAGCTCGATCGCCACCGTCGATCCGGACGATCCCTGGTCGCATCCGGACGCGAGCGCGCCTGGACAACGCGTCGTGGGCGGCGTGGCTGCGCTCGGTCGATGCGCTGCCCGACGACGGTGCGGGCCGTCGAGGCGGGGGCGCTGGCGCTGGCGGCCGGCTCGCAGCGAGCGGACGTCGCTCCTCGTCGGAGCTGCGCGAAGGCCGCTGCGGTCGGCGACGACGGCTTCTACTCGTACGACCTCTGGGAGTCGCATGCAGGTCGCGGAGGGAAGCGGCGGAGGTCGCACTGCGCATGGCTGCAGAGCTCGGCGAGCGCGTACGGCTCGGCGCCGTAGTCACGGCGATGGCGGTCTCGCACGGCGGGTGCCGCGTCACGCTCGTGTCCGGGCGAGGAGCTGCGTGCCGAGGCGGTCGTGTGCGCGCTGCCGGTGAGCGTCCTCCACGGTGTCGGGTCGACGGGAGTCGCGCCGGAGCGCCTTGCCTCGCTGCGCGCGCAGCGACACGCGCGGGCGGCGAAGGTCGTCACCGACTACGACCGCTCGGTCTGGGCGGACGCTCGGCGCAAACGGACTCTCCGAGGGAGAGCAGCTTCTCGGCTCGACGTGGCCGCAGCGCGATGGCGTCCTTTCGGCACTCGTTCCGCCCGAGCGCGTCATGTGGCTTCTCGCCACGGCGGAGGAGCATCGGCTCTCCACCGTGTGCAGCCGAGGAGCACCGGCTGGGCGTCTCTACGCGGAGCTCGAGCGCATGTACGGCGCGGACGCCGGGCCGGCCGCTCCAAGCGTTCCTCCGACTCTGGGCGACCGACCCGTTCACGCTCGGGTACGCGACGCATTGGTGGCCGGGCGACGTGCTCCGCGTCGGTCCGCTGCACGGCACGCACGACCCGCCGTTCTACGTCTGCGGGTCCGACCAGTGGGTCGCCGGGCTACATGGAAGGCGCCGTGCGCACAGGCCGCGCCGCAGCTGCAGCGGCGCTGAGGAGCGAGGCATGGACACCCGCCTGATCGAGGCCGACGTCGTTGTCGTCGGCGCCGGCGTGGCCGGACTCGCCGCCGCGCGCCGGCTCGTCTCCGAAGGGCGCGACGTCGCCGTCCTCGAGGCGCGCGACCGGGTCGGCGGGCGCCTCTGGAACACCGAGATCGGCGGCGAGGCGAACGAGCTCGGCGGCGAGTGGATCGCGCCGTACCAGTCGCGCATGCACGCGCTGCTCGACGAGCTCGGGATCGACCTCTTCCCCGCGTACCGTGACGGCGACGACGTCTACGTCGACGAGTCCGGCCGGGCGCAGCGCCATGCCGGCGACGAGACCGCCTTGTCGGCGGACGACGAGCGCGAGCTGAAGGAGGGCGACGCGAAGCTCGACGCGCTCGCGAAGGAGCTCGATCCGGAGGCGCCGTGGGAGCACCCACGGGCACGCGAGCTCGACACGATCACGTTCGACGAATGGCTTCGCACCGAGGTCGGGACCGAGGCCGCGCGCGAGAACCTGCGCTCGTACCTCGCCGACGGCTTCCTCACGAAGCCGGCGCACTCGTTCTCGCTCCTGCAGGGCCTCTGGGCCATCGCCGGTGCGGGCGGGACGTACGAGCTCTTCGCGGCCGAGCAGTGCCTCGCGTACCGCGTCGTCGGCGGCTCGCAGCTGATTCCGATCCGGATGGCCGAGGAGCTCGGCGAACGAGTCGTGCTCGGCGCTCCCGTGCGGACGATCCGATGGCGTGACGGGGGCGTGGAGGTCGACGCCGGGCACGTGCAGGTCGTCGCGCGTGCCGCGATCGTCGCGGTCGCGCCGAACCTCGCCGCGGCGATTCGCTTCGAGCCGGCGCTTCCCGCCTGGCGCATGGGCCTCCAGCAGGCGAGCTCCCAGGGCGCAGTCACGAAGTTCCTCGCCGTCTACGACCATCCGTTCTGGCGCGAGGACGGTCTCTCCGGCGAAGGGTTCGCGCCGCACCAGCTCGTGCGCGAGCTCTACGACAACACGCCCCCGTCGGCCTCGGTCGGCGTCCTGTGCACGTTCCTACCGGGCGAGCAGGCCGATCTCGTCGCCCGCATGAGCCCCGACGCGCGACGCACGGCGATCCTCGAAGGCATGGCTGGGTTCGTCGGGCCCGAGGCGCTCCGCGCGAGCGATCTCATCGAGACCGATTGGGCTGCGGAGGAGTGGACCCGAGGCGCCTACGCGTCGACGTTCGGGATCGGCGGGCTCACGCGCTTCGGCCCCGACCTACGACGCCCCGTCGGCCCGATCCACTGGGCGTGCTCGGACATCGCGGGCTTCGGTCACATGCACATGGAAGGGGCCGCGCGCTCGGGCGAGGCGGCTGCGGTCGACGTCCTCGCTCTCTAACGGATCGACTCGGCGTCGAGCGCCGCGAACTCGCCGACCGTCGATCCCGTCTGGCCGCGCGCCGCTCGCACCGCGCGCCACAGCAGGAAGCCCACGAGCGCGATCACGATCGTGAGCGCGAGCGTCAGCGTCGCGAGCGCGTTCAGCGCGGGCGTGGGCGCGGTGCGTCCCGTGGAGTAGATCCGCACGGGCACGGTGTCGGTCGACGTGCCGGACGACAGGAACGCGCTGATCACGAAGTCGTCCATCGAGATCGCGAAGACGATGATCCCGCTCGCGACGATCGCGGGGACGAGCATCGGCAGCAGCGCGAGTCGAACCGCCTGGAGCTGAGACGCGCCCAGGTCGCGCGCTGCCTCCTCGTACTGCGGCCCGATCGCGAGCAGCCGTCCGCGGACGATGATCACGACGAAGACGAGCGAGAAGGTGATGTGCCCGATCGCCTGTGCGACGGTTCCGAGCTGCACGAACGTCAGCAGGTGGACGAAGACGAGGAGCAGCGCCGTCCCCATGACGATCTCGGGCGTGACGAGCGTCGCGAGCGAGACGGCGCGCGACGTTCCCGCACCGCGACCGCGCCAGCGCGTCAACCCGATAGCGAGCGCGACGCCGAGCGGAACCGTGACGAGCACGGCGATCGCCGCCAGCCGCAGGCTCTGCACGAGGGCCGAGCTCAGCGCGGGATCGTGGAGCACCGAGAGGTCGGGGTCCTCCGTGTACCAGCGGAGCGACCAGCCTTGCGCGGTCGACCGTGAGCGACCCTCGTTGAACGAGAAGCGGATGGCAACCAGGATCGGGACGATCGACCAGACGAGGTAGAGCGCCGTGTAGAGGACGAGGAAGCGCGGCTTCCCCCACGGGTTCGCCCACCAGTCGCGCAGCCTCGTCACCGGCCGAGCCTCCGCTGCGCCCGCGCGGTCGCGTACAGGTAGTAGCCCATGAGAACCGAGAGGAAGAGCATCAGCACGACCACGAGCGCCGCGCCCACCGGGATCTGCTGGCCACCCTGGATGTAGAGGACGATCTGGTTGCCGATCATGCTCGTGGACGGGGACTGCGAGAGCAGGTCCGGCGTGTAGTAGTCGCCGAACATCGGCAGGGCGATGATCACGATCCCCGCGAGGATCGCCGGCATGGAGAGCGGCAGGGTCACCATGCGGAACGCCTGGAACGGGCTCGCTCCGAGGTCACGCGCCGCTTCGAGGAGGCTCTTGTCGATCCGGTCGAGGAACGCGTAGAGCGGCAGGATCATGAACGGCACGTAGCCGTAGACGAGCCCGAGGATCACGGACGACGCGCGGCCGTCGAGCCAGTTCCGCGGCACGTCGAGGATCCCGACCCAGACGAGCACGTCGTTGACCCAGCCGTCGTCCTGCAGGAGGTTGATCCACGCGAGCATCCGCATGAGGTAGCTGATGAAGAACGGCGCGATGAGCCCGACGAGCAGGAGACCCTTCCAGCGACCGCCGTAGCGCGCGACGTAGTACGCGACGGGATACGCGATGAGCAGCGAGAGCGTGGTCGCGATGGCGACGTACGCGAGCGTCCGCACGAACACGGTCTGGAACGCTGCGCCGCTCGTGAAGAGCCCCTCGAAGACGAACTCGAACGCCGCCGTGTTCCACGCGAGCGGGTTCCACTCGGGCGACGGCGTCTGGAAGATCGGGTCGACCGTGCCGAACGCGACGCAGAGGATGACGTAGAACGGCAGCAGGAAGAACAGGGCGAGCCAGCCGACTCCCGGCAGCGCCAGGCCGGCCCAGAAGCCGTCGCTGCGTCTCTCCTCGCCTACCCGGCGGTTGGAGTCAGACACCCGCCTTGAACTCGGCCCAGGCGTTCTGCCATTCCGTCTGGCCGGCCGGAGTCAGCTCGGTCAGGAAGTAGCCCTTGTCGAAATCCGACTCGCGCACGATCGCGGTCCTCAGGTTCGCGGGCACGATGCCGTCCGCGATCAGGCGATCGGGGTCGAGTCGCGTGAACGGCGGCTGGTACCCGACGTAGTTCGAGAAGTTGTCGTAGCCGTGCTTGTTGTCGAGCAGGTAGTTGAGGAAGTGGTGCGCGAGGACGGGGTTCTTCGCGTTGCGCGGGATGGCGATGTTGTCGTTCCCGATCGTGCCCGCGCCGTCCTCCGGGAACCAGAACCCGAGGGCGTCCGCGCCGGTTCCCTCCGGCAGGTACCACTGTGCCGAGATCGCGCTGCCCGACCACATCTGGTGCACCCACGCCCTCCCCTCGGGGAGGTTCGTGTAGTCGTCCGTCGAGACCTTGACGTTGAGGTCGTAGAGCGACTTGAGCTCGTCCTTCGCGAGCGCGATCTGCTCGATGTCCTCGGTGTTGATGTCCTCGATCCCGTTCTTGAGCAGCATGTGCGCGGGCGCGTCGCGGCCGTCGTCGAGGAGGTACAGCTTGCCGCGGTTCGCCTCGTCCCAGTAGATCTCGTAGGGATTCGAGAGGCTCTCCGGTGTCGTCGAGACCTTGTCGGTGCGGTACCCGATCCCGGTCGTCCACGTGACGTACGGCACGGTGTAGCGCGACTCCTTGTCGTACCAGGGGTCCTGCACGGAAGGCCAGACGTTCGCGAGGTTGGGGAGGTAGTCGTGGTTCAGCGGCTGGAGCGTCTTGCCGACGACGAGGCGGCCGAGCCGGTCCGGTGTCGGGAAGAAGACGTCGAACTCGACCGCGCCCGACGCGATCTTCGAGATCGCCTCGTCCAGCGTCGTGAAGAACGTCTCCTCGACCTTGACGCCGTACTCCTTCGCGAAGTCCTTCTTGATCCTCGGCCACAGGTAGCCGTTCCAGTTGTAGATGCGGAGCGTTCCGCTCTCCGGCTCGAGGCCGGACGCGATCATCGGGTTGTCGTCGAGGAGCGGCCACGTGACCGGGCTGTCCGGCCTCGCGAGCATGCAGCTCCGGCGGCTTGAAGTTCCCGTTGTCGCTTCCGCCGCAGGCCGCGAGGATCGTGCTCAGGCTCGACAGGCCGACGACGCCCGCTGCGGAGCGGCCGAGGAACTCACGCCGACCGTATCTCGACTCACGTGGATGACTCATCCCAACCTCCCGGGCACCATGGCCCCCTGTCCGAGTGAACCAGAGTCGAGCGCCGCGGTCAATCCGCAACCACGACGAGCGCATCGACTGCCACGGTGTCAGTCGCGACCGACGATGAGCGGGTTCACCTCGACTGACTCGATGTCAGGGTTCGACAGGCCGAGATCGCCCAGGGCGACCAGGGTCTCGGCGACGACACCGTGGGGGTCGTCGACACCCGCGTCGGCGACGAGAGCTGCGGCACTCCTCGCGTCGAGGGGTGCGCTCGAGAGGGCTACGCGATCGAGCTCTTCGACCGCGATTCCGCCTCGTCCGACCGCGAGGATCGGTCCGAAGTCGGGGTCCCGCGTCATGCCGCAGAGCACCTCTGCTCCTGGCTCGGCTTGACGGGCCACGAGCACGGGCCCACCGAGACGACGTGCGGCCTCCGCCGCCTCCTGCGGGGACCCGACCCCGAGCACGACGCCGCCGCCTCGGGCCTTGTGCGCGGGGCCGTCGAGCTTCACGACCACCGGCGTGCCGATCTCCTGCGCTGCTGCGGCTGCCTCGTCCGGCGTGGCTGCGCGGCGTCGCTCCGCGAACGGCACGCCGAAGCGCTCGAGGACGAGGGCCGACTCGTGCTCGGGCAGTGCGCCGGATACGGACAGCAGGTCGGAGACGTCGGGCGCGTCCGCGCGGCTCGCCAGGAGCTCGAACGGCGGGCGACGCGCGACGCGTGCCAACGCGGTCATGGCATCCCGCGGGCCGCGCAGAAGGGCGACGTCGAGCTCCCGCGCGAGCTCCTGGAATCGTCGCGGCGGATCGGCGCTGTGGACGGTGGTCATCGCGCAGAAGAGCCCGTCGCGCTCGTCTGCGAGACGCGCGAGCGTTCGCAGCGTCAGCTCGCACCACTCGTCGTTCGTGCGGTCGCGGAACTGGGAGAGGTCGGCCTGCGCGAGGAGGATGTCGAACTCGCCCGACGCGGCGAGAAGCTCGAGCGACCGCGGGTAGACCTCCGTCTCGTCCGCGATGCCCCAGGCGTCGAGGGGGTTGCCGGGAGCGAGGTAGTTCGGGAACGCGCCGGTGAGTCGCGCCGCGAGGTCGGATGAGAGCGGCTCGAAGGGGATTCCGGCTGCCTCCGCCCGGTCGGCGAGCAGCGCGCACTCGCCGCCGGACTCGGAGATCCCGGCGATGCGCATGCCGCGGGGCCGGCGACGCCGCCCGAGGATCTCGAGCGTCTCGACGAGCTCGTGGAAGTCGTCGACCTCGATCGCGGAGTAGCGGCGAAGCACAGCCGAGAACGCGCGATTCGAGCCGACGAGGGCGCCGGTATGGGAGAGCGCCGCCCGCGCCGCCGCCTCCGAGCGTCCGACCTTGAGGCAGACGACGGGCTTGTCGGCCTCGGCACACCGGCGCAGCGCGTCGACGAACGCGTCCGGTCGGCGCACGGTCTCGAGAAAGAGGCCGACCGCTCGCGTCCCGGGATCCTCGGCGAAGAACGCGAGGTAGTCGGCGGCGTCCGTCACCGCCTCGGCGCCGGACGAGACGACACAGCGCAACCCGATACGCCCGCCGAGGGAGAGGAACGCGTCGGCGACCGATCCCGACTGGCAGAGCATGGCGACATGACCCGGCGCCGTCGTGTCCTCGGGGCGCCCGTTCCAGGCGGCCGGCCCGCCCGGTACGAAGAAACCCATGCAGTTCGGGCCGAGGAGCGCGGCGCCGAGCTCGCGCGCCCGTGCGGCGAGCCGCTCGGTCGTCGGCTTCGCGGCCGCGCCGGCCTCGGCACCCACGCCCGGCACCACGAACGCGCGAACGCCGGCCGCCGCCGCTTCCTCGAACGCCGCCTCGACCCGCTCGTGGTTCACCATGAGGAACGCGCACTCCGGCACTTCGGGCAGCTCGGCGACGCTCGGATAGCAGCGCAGGCCTGCGACCTCGTCGCGGTTCGGGTTGACGCCCCACGCCGTGACGCCGCTCGCGACGACGGTCTCGACCGCGGCGAGGTTGCGCGGCGACGCGCCGACGACGGCGATCGAACGGGGGAGGAGGAGCGAGCGGACGCCGGTCACGGCGCGCATTCTCTCCATTTAGGATCGCCTGCCATGGCGCATGAGAAGCGTGTCGAGATCCGCTGGAGCGACGTGGACGCGTACATGCACGTCAACAACGCCGTCTACGCGACCTACTTCGAGGAGTGTCGCGACGAGTGGGTCGACCGCACGCTCGGCGCTGCGGGCGACTCGTGGGATCTCGTTCTCGCACGCGTCGCGATCGACTTTCGGCGCGAGCTCCGCCTCGAGGACGAGGAGGTCGTCGTCTCGTGCTCCCTCGAACGCATCGGCAACTCGAGCCTTACGCTGCGCGAGCAGATCCGCACGCGTGACGGTGACCTCGCGGCCGAGGCGGAGGCCGTCCTCGTCGCCCGCGACCGCAACCTCGGCAGGTCGCGGCCGTTGAGCGAGCCAGAGCGCGCAGCGTTCGAGCGCGCGCTGTAGGTCGGGTTTATCTAGTCTGGCGCGCCATGATCGTGCCCGAGCTCCCCGAGGACGTCCGCGCGCTCAAGGAGGCCGTCGGTCGGTTCGTCGAGGCGGAGGTCTATCCGCTCGAGGGGCGCATCGCGGAGCGCGGCTCGATCGATCCCGCCGACCTCGACGCTCTGCGGAGGAAGGCGCGCGACGCGGGCTTCTCCATGCTGAACATGCCGCCCGAGCTCGGTGGCCGCGACCTCTCGATGCTCGGCCAGGTCGCGCTCGAGGAGGAGTCGGGGAAGGCGACGAACGGGCTCGGCTTCGCGGTCGTCGATCGCGGTCCGCGCGAGCTCCACGAGATCGCAACGCCGGAGCAGATCGAGCGTTACGTGCGGCCGATCGCGAACGGCGAGTACCGCGAGGCGTGGGCACTCACCGAGCCGGGCGCAGGCTCCGATCTCACCGGGCTCGAGGCGACCGCGGTGCGCGACGGCGACGAGTGGGTGCTGAACGGCGAGAAGTGGTTCGTCACGAGCGAGGGTGAGCCGGGCGTCTACATCGTCCTCGCCGTTGCCGACGGCGAGCAGATGCTCTTTCTCGTCGATCCGGGCACGCCGGGAATGGAGATCGTGCGAACGCCGTCGTTTCTCCACGACCCGTACATCGACCATCACCCGGAGATCGTCTTTCGCGACTGTCGCGTGCCGGACGCGAACCGCGTGCCGGCAAGCGGCGATGCGGGGGCGAAGGAGTGGATCCTGGTCGAGCGCCTCTTCATCGCCGCGCGCTGCTGCGGCGCCGCTCTTCGACTCGTCGATCTGACGGCCGACTGGGCGCAGGAGCGTGAGGCCTTCGGCTCGCCGATCGCCGAGTACCAGGGGATCTCGTTCCCGCTCGCGGACTCGCTCACGGAGCTCCATGCCGCCCGGCTCCTGACGTACCACGCAGCGCATGCCTTCGACGTGCTCGAGGACCGCAAGGTCGTGCACGGGAAGGTCTCGATGGCGAAGCTGTTCGCGTCGGAGATGGCCGGGCGCGTGGCGGATCGCGCAGTGCAGGCGCTCGGCGGCCGCGGCTACATGGTCGAGAACGCCGCCGCGCGCTTCTATCGCGAGCTCCGCGTCGATCGCATCTGGGAGGGCACGAGCGAGATCCAGCGCTCGATCATCTCCCGCGGCGTCTTCAAGCGCGGCGCCGCGCCGTACCTGAACTAGAGGCTTCTACGCATCGAAGCAAGGAGGGCCTTGCAATGGCTGAGAAGAAAACTGCGAAGGGCACGTTCACGGCCGAGGAGCGGGCTGCGATGAAGGCGCGCGCCAAGGAGCTCAAGGCTGCCAAGACCAGAGAGGAGGGGGAACGCGCCCTGCTCGCGAAGGTCGCCGAGATGCCGGCGTCGGATCGCGCCATGGCCGAGCGGCTCCACGCGATCGTCACGAAGACCGCGCCGTCCCTGTGGCCGAAGACCTGGTACGGGATGCCCGCATACGCCAGGGACGACAAGGTCGTCTGCTTCTTCCAGAGCGCAGACAAGTTCAAGTCGAGGTACGCGACCTTCGGCTTCAACGACACCGCGAACCTCGACGACGGCGCCATGTGGCCGACCGCCTTTGCGCTGAAGCAGTTGACCGCCGCCGACGAGAAGAAGATCGCTGCGCTCGTCAAGAAAGCGGTGAGCTGAGGACTCGAGAGCCTCTGGTGTGACGAGACGCCTGGCCGGCGGCGTACTCGCTTCGTCACCCACCAAGCGGAGGTTCTCTCGATGAAACGCCTGCTTCTCCTCACTGCCGCCGGGCTCACCGTCGTCGCGCTCGCCGGCGCCGTCGGGCTCCCCGACCTCGCCGGTGCGCAGGACGCCGCTCCCGTGGAGGACTCGGTCACGGTCGCCGGCGTCGGCTCCGTCGACGCGGTGCCGAACGAGGCCACGATGTCGTTCGGTGCCGAGACGCGTCGGCCGACCGCCCAGGCGGCCGTCGCCGCCAACGCCGACGCGATGCGCAAGATCATCAACGCGCTTCGCCAGGCAGGCGGACGTGAGCTCGCTACGCAGTGGGTCAGCGTCTACCCGTACACGGACGAGACGGGAACCGTCAACGGCTACTCGGCCTCGAACAGCGTCTCGGCCGTGAGTGACGTCGACGACGCACCGGCGCTGATCGACGCCGCCGCCGAGGCGGGCGCGAACCAGATCTCCGGGCCGGGTCTCAGCTCGTCCAACGCAGAGGCCCTGTACCGGCAGGCACTCGCGAAGGCCGTCGCCGACGCACGGCTCAACGCCGAGGCGCTCGCGAAGGCAGCCGGCCGCTCGCTCGGAGCGATCACCACGATCGTCGAAGGCGGCGCCTCGCAGCCCACCCCGCTCTACCGCGAAGCCGCGCAGGCCGCGGACTCGTCGACTCCGATCGTCCCGGGCGAGCAGGAGACGTCCGCGACGGTCAGCGTCACCTTCTCCCTCCGCTGAGTTGTCGTACGGGACGCTGCCGTCTGGCCGGCAGCGTCCCGTACCGACAGGGCGCTCGGAGATGATGGTGTCGTGTCCGAGCTGATCGATCGCAGCGCTCGCGTCTCGACGCTCGAGCTCTTCTTCGACCTCGTCTTCGTCTTCACGATCACGCAGCTGACGGCCGTGCTCGTCAACGGCAACGGCGCTGCCAGTGCGGTGCAGGTCGTCGTGATGCTCGCGGTGATCTGGTGGATGTACGACGGCTATGCCTGGCTGACGAACGCGATCGCCACCGACCTGCTGCGGTTTCGGCTCCTGCTCCTCGGCGGGATGGGCGGCTTCCTCGTCGTCGCGCTCGCGATTCCGAATGCGTACGCGGGACAGGGACTTGCGTTCGGGATCGGCTACGCGATCGTCGTGATCCTCCACGCCGGCATGTACGTGAAGGGGACGACGGTCTCGGAGGTCACTGCGATCCTCCGGCTCGTCCCGTTCAACCTCGCCGCGGCGGCGCTCGTGCTCGTCGGGGGCGCCGCGGGCGGTGGGCTCCAGGACGTGCTGTGGGCCGGCGCGGCACTCCTTCTCTGGTTCACGCCCTGGTTCACGAGCACCGAAGGCTTCGTCATCGCCGCGGAGCACTTCTGCGAGCGGCACGGTCTCGTGATCATCGTCGCGCTCGGCGAGTCGATCGTCGTCATCGGCGCCGGCGCCGTCGGCGTTCCGCTGGATCTCCGGCTCGCGCTCGTCGCGCTCCTCGCTCTCGGGCTCTCGGCGTCGCTGTGGTGGATGTACTTCCGCGACGAGGACGGCGTCGAGCACGCCATGGTTTCGGCTGCAGAGGCGCGGCGGGCCCGGCTCGCGCTGCTCGCCTTCGGCTACTGGCACTACGGGCTTCTGCTCGGCGTCGTCGCGATAGCGGCCGGAATGAAGAAGGCAGTCGGCGATCCGTACGACCCGCTCGCCGGGTGGATCGGCATCGAGCTCGGAGTCGGCGTCGCGCTCTTCGTCGCCTGCACGGTTGGGTTCCGGACGACACTCGGTCTGGGCGTGAGTCGCGCGCGCCTCGTCGGTGCGGTCGCGGCGCTCGCGACGATTCCGCTCGGAACCGAGTGGTCGGCCGCCGCACAGCTCGCCGCGCTGATGCTCATCGTCGTCGCGGCGCTCCTCGTCGAAGCCCGGGCGTCTGCGAAATAGACTCCGAGCATGTCGACCGTCGAGCAGACGAGCGTTCTCGCGTTGCTCGAGACGACGCGCCCGGTCATCGAGCGGATCTCCACCGAGGTCTGGGATCACGCCGAGCTCAGCCTCGAGGAGATTCGCTCCGCGGAAGTGCATGTCCGCGAGCTCGAGGCCGCCGGGTTCACCGTGGAGACGGGCACCGCGGGAATCGGGACTGCCTTCGTGGCCGAGCGTCGTTTCGGCGACGGCCCCGTCGTCGGTTTTCTCTCGGAGTACGACGCGCTGCCGGGGCTCGGAAACGCAGCCGTCCCGCGGCAGGAGCCGCGCGCGGACGGGAACCCGAACGGCCACGGCTGTGGCCACAACCTCCTGGGCGCGGCGCTCACGGGCGCCGCCATCGCATCGGCACGCGCACTCGAGGCGAACGACCTTCCTGGCACGGTGCGTGTGTACGGCTGCGCTGCCGAGGAGGCGGAGGGCGCGAAGGTCTACATGGCGCGCGACGGGCTCTTCGCCGACGTCGACGCGTGTCTTCACTGGCACCCGTGGTCGGTCGCCGCGGTGATGAACATGCGCCTCGCCGCGGCGAACGCGATCCGGATCGCCTTCCATGGCAAGACGGCGCACGCCGGCATGGAGCCGTGGAGCGGACGGAGCGCTCTCGACGGGCTCGAACTCGCGGCTCACGGCCTGAACCTCATGCGCGAGCACGTGGAGCCGACCGCTCGTACCCACTACATCTACGAGGCCGGCGGCGACGCGCCGAACGTCGTTCCGGACTACGCGCGCATGCTCCTGCTCGTTCGCGACATCGATCGGGCGCACGTCATCGCCACGACCGAGTGGGTGCGCCAGATCGCCGAGGGAGCAGCGCTCGCGACTCAGACGAGGGCAGAGGTCGAGGTCTTCTTCGGCATGCACGATTTGCTCCCGAACAGGCCGCTCGCAGAGCGCATGCAGGAGCACCTGACAGGCGTAGGAGCTCCGGACTGGACGGAGGAGGAGCAGGCGTTCGCGCGCGAGTGCCAGGCGAACATGGACTTGCCGGAGCTCGGGCTCTCCAGTGACGTCGTCCCGTTGCAGCCCGAGGTCGCGATCGGCGGCTCCTCGGACGTTGCCGACGTGAGCTGGAACGTGCCGACGATGGGCGTCGTCATGCCGACGGCTCCGCTCGGCGTGAGCATGCACACGTGGCCCGTCACGGCCTGCGGTGGCACCTCGATCGGGCTCAAGGGAGCAATCGGAGCCGCTCGGGTGCTCGCGCTGACCGCGCTCGACGTCGTCACCGATGCGGATCTCCGCAGTGCTGCGCGCGCAGACTTCGACCGCCGCACCGAGGGATACGAGTACGTCTCGCCGATCCCGCCCGAGCAGACGGGCCCGCGCGGGTATCGGCTGCCCGCGTCAGCTCCTTAGCTCGTGATCGTGTTGACCTCGTCCAGCTCGGTCGCTAAGGTGGCCGGGCTGTGAAGCTCCTCGCGCGTATCTGAGACACCGGTTGCCGTGGCCCACCGATAGGGCCGGGCACTGGCTTGCACGTTTCTCGCTACGCAGTTATCCGAAGGAGCATCACATGATCGACGTACAGGAAGCAGTCATGGAGGCCGTGCCCGTTGAAAAGGGCGCTGCCGTCGAGGTGCGCGAGCTGCGCAAGGAGTTCCGCCGTAAGGACTCCCGCAAGCGCGGTGAGAAGCGTGGCGCGAAGCGCACACGTGTCGCCCTCGACGGCGTCACGTTCACGATGGAGAAGGGCGAGACCGTCGCCATCCTGGGTCAGAACGGCTCCGGGAAGTCGACGCTCGTTCGCTTGCTCTCGACCTTGCTCCTGCCCGACGGCGGGCAGGCGCGCGTCCTCGGCCACGACGTCGTTGCGGAGCCGCGTGCAGTGCGCCGGCTCGTGAACCGCGTCTCGGTGGAGGCGTCGTTCTTCAAGAAGATGTCCGCGGCCGAGAACCTCGGCTACGCGGCGCGCTACTACGGGATGACCTCGAGGGAAACGCGGGACAGGATCCCGGAGATCCTCGAGCGGGTCGGCTTCCCGCCCGACCGACGCGACGAGCCGATGGAGGCGCTTTCGCGGGGGATGCAGCAGAAGGTCGCGCTCGCGCGCGCCCTCCTCACCTCGCCGGTCGTACTCCTGCTCGACGAGCCGACAACGGGCCTCGATCCCCGTTCGAAGCTCGAGGTGCAGGAGTTCGTCCGCGAGATCCGCGAGTCGCACGACTCGACGATCCTGCTCTGCACGCACGACCTCGCCGAGGCCGAGGGCCTTGCCGAGCGCGTCGGCATCCTCGATCGCGGCAAGCTGCTCGCGCTCGAGCCCGCGGACGATCTCAAGCGTCGCTACGCGGCGGGGACGCTCGAAGAGGCGTTCTTCGCCGCGACGGGTCGGGCGTTCGAGGCGGAAGTGGACGAGAGACGACGACGACCGGGAGGTGTTCGCATGAGAGCGCTATCGACAGGCCTGCGCGCCGAGCTGGTCGGAGCCGGCGGTGTCGTAGAGCGCAACTTCTATCTCACCAAGCGCTACATCTGGTGGGACCTCGCCTGGTTCTTCTGGACCGTCGCGAACACGCTCACGATCGTCTTCATCGCGCAGGGCATCGAGTCGACCGGCGGCGAGATCGACGTCAACTCCGTTGCAACGAGCCTGCTGATCGGTGCCGTCGTGTGGGCGTACCTCGGCGTGCTCTTCGAGTTCCTCATGGAGACGGTCGCGTGGGAGCGCTGGGAGGGCACGATCGAGTACACGTTCATGGCGCCGCTGTCGCGCGCGATGCACCTCGCGGGGCAGGGCGTGTTCGCGATCTCGTACGGGCTCCTGCGCGCGGTGTTCCTCTTCACCGTGTGCGCGCTCTTCTTCGACCTGTCGATGCCGGACGCGAACTTCTTCGCGGCGTTCCTCGTGCTCGCGATCGCCTCGATCTCGTTCATCGGCATCGGCGTGATGACGTCGGTTCTGCCGCTCATCTCGCCGGAGAAGGGCACGCAGCTCGGGTTCGTCGCGCAGGGGACGCTCCTCGTCGTCTCTGGCGTCTACTACCCGGTCGAGGTGCTCCCGGGCTGGATGCAGGCGATCGCCAAGATCTCACCCGCGACGTACGCGCTCGAGGGAGCGCGGGAGGCGATCATGGATGGCGCTCCGATCACTGAGATGTGGGACGAGATCTGGCCGCTCCTCATCATCGGGGCGGTCTCGATCCCGCTCGGACTGTGGGTGTTCTCGCGCGGTGAGCTGTACGCCAAGCGTCACGGGAAGCTGAAGAGGTCGGGATGAGCGAGCCGGCTGTACGAGTCGACGGCCTGCTCAAGGTCTTCGACGTGCCCGAGCGGGACGAAGGGCTGAAGGCAGCGACGAAGAGCCTCGTCAGGCGCAAGATGCGCGAGGTGCGAGCCGTCGACGGCATCTCGTTCGAGATCGCGCCCGGCGAGATCGTCGGGTTTCTCGGCCCGAACGGCGCGGGCAAGACGACGACGCTCAAGATGCTCTCGGGTCTGCTCTACGTGTCGCGGCGGCGAGGCCCGCGTGCTCGGCCACGTCCCGTCCAAGCGCGAGCGGGACTTCCTGCGCCGGATCTCGCTCGTCATGGGGAACCGGAACCAGCTGCAGTGGGATCTCCCAGCGCTCGACTCGTTCGAGCTCAACCGCTCGATCTACCAGATCCCGCGCCCGGACTTCCTCGCGCTGCGCGACGAGCTGATCGAGCTGCTCGAGGTCGGCGACCTCGTGCGCAAGCCCGTGCGGCAGCTGTCGCTCGGCGAGCGCATGAAGGTCGAGATCGTCGGCTCGATGCTCCACCGCCCGCAGGTGCTCTTCCTCGACGAGCCGACGATCGGGCTCGACGTGACGATGCAGAAGCGCATCCGCGAGTTCGTCGCCGAGTACCGGCGCCGGCACGAGGCGACGGTGATGCTGACGAGCCACTACATGGCGGACGTCGAGGCGCTCTGCGAGCGCGTCATCGTCATCCACCACGGCAGGATCCTCTTCGACGGAGATCTCGCCGCTCTCTCCGACACCGTCGCCGCGTGGAAGACCATCGCCGTCGTGCTCGAGAACGGCGCCGGCGATCTCTCCGTCGTACGGCGAGGTGATCCACCGCGACGGCGATCTCGTCACCCTGCGCGTCGCGAAGGCGGAGACGGCGCGCGTCACAGCGCGCCTGCTGGCCGAGCAGGAGGTGCTCGACCTGAACGTCGAGGATCCGCCGATCGAGGACGTGATCGAGCTCGTCTTCGCGCGCGAAGCGGTCGAATGAGCGTCACGCCGTCCACGCAGGAGCTCGGGAAGGTCGGTCGCCTCCGCTCGCTCGCCGACTTCTACGTCACGACGATGCGGACGGAGATCTCCACGCAGTTCCAGTACCGCGCGGCGACGTACATGTACATCCTCGGGATGGTGGCCGAGCCGGTCATCTACCTCGTCGTCTGGTCGACGATCGCGGATTCCTCGGGCGGCGAGGTCAACGGGCTCACGGCAGGAGACTTCGCCGCGTACTACATCGTCTGGACGCTCGTGCGGACGATGAACATCGTCTTCACGCCCTACGGCTGGGAGTGGCGGATCCGCAACGGCGAGCTCTCGGGACAGCTTCTGCGGCCGCTCCATCCGATCCACTACGACGTCGCCCGGTTCGCCGGCGGGAAGATCCCGTGGCTCCTCTACTACCTCCCGATCGCGGTCGTCCTGACCCTGATCTTCAAGCCGACGTTCGACGTGCGGCCCGCCGAGGTCGTCGGTGTTCGCGATCGCGATCTGGGGCGCGTACCTCATCCGCACGTTCAACCAGACGGCACTCGGGCTCGTCTGCTTCTGGACGACGCGCGTCGGTGCGCTCTTCTCGCTGTACATCGTCCTCGAGCTGCTGCTCTCCGGACGGCTCGTGCCGCTGACGCTCATGCCCGACTGGGTGCAGACCGTCGCGTGGTTCCTGCCGTTCCGCTGGACGTTCTACTTCCCGATCGAGACGCTCGTCGGCGACCTGACGAACGCGGAGCTCCTCGCGGGGCTCGGGATGCAGCTCTTCTGGACGCTCGTCGGCATCGGCGTCTTCTCGCTCGTGTGGCGCTTCGCGATTCGCCGCTACACGGCGGTGGGGAACTGATGACGACGCTCCGAGTCGCGCTGCTGCACCTCCGCGTCGGGGTGATGAACGACCTGCAGTACCGGGTCAACTTCGCGCTGCAGGTCCTGCAGTCGATCCTCGCGGTGGGCGTCGGGCTCATCGTCTTCCAGCTCGTCTTCTCGCACACGACGGAGCTGAACGGCTGGACGCACTCCGAGCTCCTCGCGATCCTCGGCGTCCAGGCCGTGATGGCGGGCGTCGTCCACGCGGTGATCCAGCCGAACATGATGCGGCTCTCCGAGGAGGTGCAGGACGGAAAGCTGGACCACGCTCTCACGAAGCCCGTCGACGCCCAGATGCTGATCAGCGTCCGGCAGGTTCAGCTCTGGCAGGCGGTGGACATCCCCATCGGCGCGGTGATCATCGGCTTCGCGCTCGCGCGGCTCGGCGGCGGTGTCGGAGTGCTCGACGCGCTCGCGTTCGCGGTGGCGCTCGCGTTCGGCGCCGTGCTTCTCTACTGCTTCTGGCTCGTCCTCGCGACCGGGTCGTTCTGGGTCGTGCGCATGTGGTTCCTGCCGGAGCTCTTCGAGGGCATCTTCCAGACGGGGCGTTTTCCGGTCGGCATCTACCCCGACTGGCTGCGCTTCGGGATCACCTTCCTCGTTCCGATCGCGTTCGCGATCACGGTGCCTGCCGAGGCGGTGACCTCGAGGCTCGACTGGCAAACGCTTCTCTTTGCGGCGCTCTTCACGGTTGCCGCCTTCGCGTTCTCGCGTTGGTTCTGGCGCTTCGGCCTGCGGCACTACACGGGCGCGTCGGCGTAAGCCATGACGCGCTGGCGAGCCGACCGAACCTGGCTCGTCTATCGCGGCGCCGAGTCGTTCGCCATGGCGATCGGGTGGACGCTCGCACCGATCTACTTCGTCCAGACAGTGGGTATGGATCCGCTCCAGCTTGTCCTCACGGGGACGTTCATGGAGATCGCGTACTTCGCGTTCGAGGTACCCACCGGTGTCGTCGCCGACTCGTACAGCCGCCGCGCGTCGGTGATCGTGGCGCAGTTCGTGATGGGTGCGTCCTTCGTCGTGACGGGGCTCGTGACGAGCGTTCCGCTGATCCTCGCCGCTGCAGCGTTGATGGGATTCGGCTGGACGTTCAAGAGCGGCGCGATCGACGCCTGGCTCGCCGACGAAGTGGGTCCGGAGCGGCTCGGGCGCGAGTATCAGCGCGGCGCCCAGGTGGCGCGCGTGCTCGGCCTGCTCGGCATCGCCGCCGCGGTCGCGCTCGCGCTCGTCGACCTCAGGCTGCCCATCGTCGCGGGCGGCATCGTTCTGCTTGCGCTCGGCGCCCTCCTCGCGTTCGTGATGCCCGAGTCGGGCTTCGAGCCTGCGGCACCCGCGGAGCTCTCGGCGCTTCGCGGGATGACGCATACCGCCAAGCGGGGCGGCAGGCTCATCCGCGCTCGTCCGATCCTCCTTCTGATCCTCGGGATCACCTTCTTCGGCGGCATGTGGAGCGAGAGTGTGGACAGGCTCTGGGAGGCGCACTTCCTCGTCGACGTCGGCGTGCCCGAGTTCGGCGGGTTCAACGCGATCATCTGGTTCGGGGTCCTGAACGCCGGTTCAGTGGTGCTCGCGATCGCGATTGCGCAGCCGCTCTCGCGCCGCTTCGGAAACGCCAGCTGGCGCGGCATGACGTGGAGCCTCTTCTGGCTGGACAGCCTCATGGTGGTTGCCACTCTCGCGTTCGCGTTCGCGGGCAACTTCGCCGCGGCTGTACTCGCGTACTGGGGCATCTGCGTCGCGCGGTCCCTGGCGGCGCCTATCTCCTCCACGTGGCTCAACGCGAACATCGACGACTCGAGCGTGCGTGCCACGGTGATCTCGATGACGAACCTCGGCGACTCGGCAGGGGAGTGGGGCGGCGGGCCGGCCCTCGGAGTGGTCGGCAACGCGTTCGGGATCCGCGCGGCCCTCGCCGCGGGAGCCGCAGTCCTCACACCGGCGCTGCTCCTCTACGGACTTGCCCTTCGTCGCGGGGACGAGACCACCGCGTTCGACGTCGTGGCGCAGCCGGAAACCTGACCTCTCCGCCTGCTAGAGTCCCGCGATCTGTGTGAGGCGACGTGGCCTCGGGCGGCTTTGCCGTCCGGGGCTTTTTCCATTTCAAGGGAGGTTTCATGGCACGACCAAGGACGCAGGCGCCGAAGCGGACGGCGCGCAGCACGATGGTGAGGAGCAAGGACCGCGCGACGTCGAGCGTGGCCGCACGGCGCGCGGTGCTCAAGCGGATCAAGGACGAGGGCGTCGAGCACATCCTCTTCTGGTTCACCGATCTCGAAGGGCATCTCAAGTCGTTCGCCGTCACGCCGTCGGAGATGAGCGAGGCATTGAACGACGGGATGGGCTTCGACGGCTCGTCGATCACCGGGTTCAACGCGATCGAGGAGTCCGACATGGTCGCGATCCCCGATCCCGCGAGCTTCCAGCTCATGCCGCGGCCCGAGGACGAGCACGGCCACCTCATCGGCGCGAACGTCGCGCGCATGATCTGCGACGTCGTGACACCGGACGGGGCGCCGTACGAGGGCGACCCGCGCTACATCCTTCGCAAGGCGCTCGACCGGATGAAGGGCATGGGCTTCGACGCGTTCAACGTCGGCCCCGAGCTCGAGTACTTCCTCTTCGAGGACGACAAGGGCACGGAGACGATCGACGAGGGCGGGTACTTCGCGATGACCGCGCAGGACGCCGCAACGGAGGTTCGCAACGACACGATCCACGCGCTCGAGGCCGTCGGCATCCCGATCGAGTACCACCACCACGAGGTCGGCCCCTCGCAGCACGAGATCGACATGCGCTACGCCGACGCGCTCGCGATGGCGGACTACACCGTCACGTACCGGCTGATCGTGAAGGAGGTCGCCGCGTGGCACGGCTACTACGCGACCTTCATGCCGAAGCCGCTCTTCGGCGAGAACGGCTCCGGGCATGCACACGCACATGTCGCTCTTCAAGGGCGGCGCGCAACCAGTTCTTCGACCGGCGCGACGAGTACCACCTGTCCAAGGTCGCGAAGAGCTTCATCGCCGGCCAGCTCGTGCACGCGCGCGAGATGTCTGCGGTCTTCGCGCAGTGGGTGAACTCGTACAAGCGGCTCGTGCCGGGCTACGAGGCGCCGGTGTACGTCGCCTGGTCGCAGCGCAACCGCTCGGCGCTGATCCGCATCCCGCTCTACAAGCCGGGTTCGGAGCAGGCGACCCGCGCGGAGATCCGCTGCCCGGATCCTGCCTGCAACCCGTATCTCACGTTCGCGGCGCTGCTCCATGCGGGTCTCGAGGGGATCGAGAAGGGCTACGAGCTCCCCGAGCCGATGGAGCGCAACCTCTACCGGCTCACCGCGACCGAGCGGCGCGAGCAGGGGATCGTCGCGCTACCCGAGTCGCTCGGCGAGGCGATCGAGGAGTTCGCGGGCTCCGAGCTCATGAAGCGGGCGCTCGGTGAGCACATCTTCCCGCGCTACATCGAGCTCAAGCGGCGCGAGTGGGACGAGTACCGCGTTCAGGTCACCGAATGGGAGAAGGACAAGTACCTGGCAGCGCTGTGACACTTCCCACTTGAAGTCAGCCGCCGAAAGTTCCATGATGCGCGCTGCAGGGTTAGCCGCTAGGCGAGCGGCGCACCCTGTATCTGACGGCCGATCGCGGGCTCCCTGGTGTGGAGCCCGTGGTCGTTCTAGGCGGGTGGAAACCTACGGTTTCCCCCACGGGCCCCCTTCCCTCTACGCAGCGTGCACTCGGCCGCACTTGGCCTCCCGGCCGGCGGAGCCGGCCTCCGGCCGCGACGGCGCTTGCTACCGACGACTGTCTCAGTCGGGCTTGCCGGACATCGCCCAGACGGCGACGACGAGGCCGCGAGGACGATCGAGCGAGATGCACCATCGTCGCCTTCAGAAGGCCCGCGCCCTTGCCGTCGCGGAGCCGCCGCATGCCGATGCCGCCCACGATCAGCGCGGCGACGAACAGCACCGCGCCCGCTTCGGCGACAACGAATCCGATCGTCGATCCACGTCAGGTCGATCGGCGCGTCGTCCAGGCGCTCCTTCGCAGTAGATCCAGTGTGCGCCGACCCACATCAGCACGTAGCTCGGAAGGCCGAGCAGGAGGAGCGTCCAGTAGCCCGAGGCGCAGCAAGCGCGCGTCTCCCCGCGCGAAGGCGAGGAGCGACGCGGCGGTCAGCGTCGCGCCGACGAGGACCATCGCGCCCGAGGACGTGAACGAAGAGCGGGAAGTTCCAGCTCGTCCGGTCGGATCGCGGCAACGCCAGCTCATGCGCCCGGCTTCCAGATCATGTCGACGAGGATCAGAAGCACGATCGCGCTCGACAGCGCATGGAAGACAACGCCCCGCTGCGTGCGGTTGACCGCGAGCAGCTCCGCGCTCGGGCCTGTCTGTCCGGCCGCTTGCGAGCTCCTGCGCCTTCGTCATCCCGGCCATGTACGCCGCGCCGGTGCGGCGGCCCGTCTCCGCCGCGAGCACCCACAGCACGAGCGCCGCGATGATCCAGGGGTCCCAGATGTCGTATCCGCCGCACGAGAACGCGAGCCAGATGCCGAGGACGATCGTGCCGGTTGCGCCGATACCGATGCTCGCGTTGCCGACCTTCACGACCGGTCCCATGCGGATCGTACCGTCCGGCGTGTCCGTGCGTGCGTACCGCGACGACCAGGACCCAGAACAGGACGACACCCGCGACGTACGCGAACGCGCTCAGGACGTGGAGCGCGAGGAGCCAGTCGTCGAGACTCACGCTCGGCCGATCCTAGGACAATGAGCCTCGTGGATGCGACAGCTCGGCACCTGCGCCTCCTGACCGAGACGATCGCGGCGGTCAACTCGTCGCTCGACCTCCAGGAGGTGCTCGAGCTCGTCGCGAGCAAGGTCGCCGACGCGCTCGGCACCGATGCGTGCTTCGTCTACCTCTACGACGAGCGTGCGGACGAGCTCGTCCTGCGCGCGACCCACGGCACGCGCGTCGAGGAGCTCACGCGCACGCCACGCATGCGTCCCGGCGAAGGGATCACCGGCGTCGCGGCGGCCGAGCGCGCGCCGGTGATGATCGCCGCGCAGGCGCACCTCGACCCGCGCTTCAAGGGATTCCCCAACCTCCCGGAGGACGAGTACCAGTCGATCCTCGCCGTGCCGATCCTCGCGCGCGACAAGCTCGAGGGAGCGCTCAACGTCCGCACGCGCGAGCCGCGCGCGTTCACCGACGCCGAGATCGAGCTCCTCGTCGCCATCGCGTCGCAGGTCGCGCAGACGATCGAGCACGCGAAGCTCTACGAGCGCGCGCAGCGGCGCGTTGCGGAGCTCGAGGCGCTCGCGCGCATCTCGGAGGCGGTCTCGGAGTCGCTCTACCTCGAGGAGTCGCTCGAGGCGATCGTGACGACGACGATGGAGTCGCTGCACGCGACGGGTGCGGCTCTCGTGCTCGAGGACGGGAAGATCGCCTGGCCGGAGGGTCGCCCCGGCGCGTACAACGTGCGGCTCCCGCTGCGCTGGAAGCGCCGGCAGATCGGCGAGCTCGTGTGCGACCGCGACACGCCGTTCTCACCCGACGACGAGGCGCTGCTCGAGGCAATCGCGCACCACGCGGCGGTCGCGCTCGAGCACGGCAGGGCGGTGATGCGCGGTGTCCTCGCTCAGGAGATCCACCACCGCGTGAAGAACAACCTCCAGTCCGTCGCGTCGCTGCTCCGGCTGCAGGCGCGCGCCGAGAACGTCGACGCGCAGAAGTCGCTCTCGGACTCGGTCAACCGGATCCTCGCGATCGCCGCGGTGCACGAGGTGCTCACGGAGCACCGGGAGGACGACGTCGACCTCGGCGAGCTCGTCGATCGGCTGCGCGCGATGCTCGTCCAGGGGCTCGTCGCCGGGAAGGACGTGTCCGCGGAGCTCGAGTCGGTGTCGCTCGCGGGCCAGCGCGCGACGGCGCTGGCGCTCGTCTTCACGGAGCTCTTCGGCAACGCGCTCGAGCACGGAGGCGATCATGTCTCGATCGCGCTCGCGCAGCGCAACGGCGAGGTGGTGCTGACGATTGCCGACGACGGTGCAGGAGTCGACGGCGAGACTGCGGGAACGGGGCTCTCGATCGTTCGTGCGCTCGTGCGCGACGAGCTGCGCGGGACCTCGAGCTCGCGTCCGAGGGCGGGACGCGCGCTCGGGTCGTGTTTCCCGTGTGAAAGGGTAGAGCGATGATCCCGGACGTCCAGTACGTGAAGACGTCCGACGGTGCGCACATCGCCTATCAGGTCTTCGGCAGCGGAGCGTTCGATGTCGTGTGCGTGCCGGGCTTCGCGTACAACGTCGAACACGCGTGGCGGCTCGAGCCGGTCGCACGGGCATACCGGCAGCTCGCTGGGTTCTCTCGCGTCATCGTGTTCGACCGACGTGGTACGGGGCTCTCCGACCGGATCGACGAAGTCAGTCCTCCGACGCTGGATGCCCGCATGGACGACATCCGTGCAGTCATGGACGCCGCAGGCGTCGAACGAGCGGTGCTCCTTGGATACGAGGACGGAGCGAACCTGTGCGCCGTTTTCGCCGCGAGCAATCCGTCGAGGGTCCTCGCGGCCGTGCTCCACGGGTCGGCTTCTCGCGGGTTGTGGGCGCCGGACTACCCTTGGGCCTGGCGAGCCGACGAGTGGAACGACTACCTCGACCGCATCGACGCCGAGTGGGGGACGCAGCAGTTTGCCGATTTCATCGCTGGTTGGGCATGGCCCTCCCAGGTCGGAGACGCAACCTTTCGGCGGGAGTGGGCGTCGTTCCTTCGTCAGTCGGCGAGCCCGGGCGCGGCTGTTGCATTCGAGCGTCTCGCTCGCGACACCGATGTCCGCGACGTCCTCGGGACGATCCAAGTGCCCGTGCTCGTGACACACCGGGTCGGCGACAAGGTCGAGCCGATCGAGTGCGCGCGCGAGCTCGCCGATCAGATTCCAGGTGCGCGGCTTGTCGAGCTTCCGGGGACTGACAGTCACGTGTTCGCCGGAGACGTGGCGCAGCTCCTCGACGCCGTCGAGCGCTTCCTCGTCTCGGTCAAGGACGAGGAGGTCGACGTCGATCGAGTTCTGGCGACCGTGCTCTTCACGGACATGGTCGGCTCGACGGAGACTGCAGCCCGGATCGGCGATCGCGCCTGGCGCGAACTTGTGGTCGCGCACGACCAGCGCGTGCGAACGCTTCTCGGTCGGTACCACGGACGTGAGGTCGATCGGGCAGGCGACGGGTTCTTCGCGATCTTCGACGGCCCGGCCCGCGCTGTCCGCTGCGCGCTTGCGATCGGCGATGCACTCGACCCCCTCGGGGTGACGGTGCGTGCCGGCGTGCACACGGGCGAGGTCGAGCTGGACGGTGCGGGCGTCCGTGGAATCGCCGTCAACATCGGGGCTCGCGTCGCCGCGAGCGCAGGCCCTCGGGAGGTGCTGGTGTCGTCGACCGTCAAGGATCTCGTCGCAGGCTCGGGTCTGGACTTCGAGCCACGCGGGCACCACGCTCTCAAGGGAATCCCGGACGAGTGGGAGCTCTTTGCGGCGGTGCCCCGGGTCACGGAGCCTCTCGTCTAGGTGTCGCGGTGCGCGTGTTGGTCGCCGAGGACGAGACGCTCATCCGACTCGATCTCAAGGGTCTGCTGGAGGCGGCCGGCTTCGAGGTCTGCGCCGAGGCGCGCGACGGAGAAGAGGCGGTCGAGCTCGCACGCGAGACCGAGCCCGACATCGCGCTGCTCGACGTGAAGATGCCGCGGCTCGACGGGATCGAGGCGGCGCGTCGCATCCTCGACGAGCGGCCGATCCCGATCGTGATGGTGACCGCGTACGGCGAGCGCGAGCTCGTGTCGCGTGCGGTCGAGGCCGGTGTCTTCGGCTACCTCGTGAAGCCGTTTCGCGAGACCGATCTGCTGCCTGCGATCGCGACGGCAACGGCCCGCCACGAGGAGCTGCGCGCGCTTCGCGAAGAGGCGGACTCGCTGGCGGAGGCGCTCGCGGCGCGCAAGGCGATCGAGCGCGCGAAGGGAATCCTCATGCAGCGCGAAGGCCTCTCGGAGGAAGAGGCCTTCGCGCGGCTCCGCAAGGCGAGCCAGATCTCGGGGAGACCGCTCAAGGTCGTCGCGGAGGCGCTGATCGCGACGCTTGGCGACGCCGGCGACGAGTCTAGGCTCGCCGCAGCAGCCGCTCGTCCTCGTGCCGGCGGTAGAGCCGGCGTCCGAGCCACGCCGCGAAGGCGACGAGCGCGAACGGCGCGAGGACGATGAGCATGCCGAGGGCGATGACGCGCCTCCCAGGCGAGGACGTTCAGCGCCTCGTCGATCGTGCGGTCGATGCGCGACGGCGGTGCGACGGCGCCGAAGGCGCCAGGCGTCACGACGGTGAGCTGGATCGTCGACATGCGCGCTTCGGCTTCGGTCGAGGAGATGCCCGTGCGCAACTCCGTCAGCTCGCTGCGGAGCGTCTGCAGGCGCGCGCGGAGCACCGCTTCGGTCTGCGCGTCGAGCGACTCGGTCTGCAGCCGTGCGCGGATGCGAGCGATCTGGCCCCGCACGGTCGCCTCGCGGCGCTCGAGCTCGTCGAGCGTCGCCTGCAGGTCGTCGATCGTGACCTGCTGCGAGACGATGCGCCCGAGCCCGGACAGGCCCGTGATCGCGTCCTGCACCTTCCCGACCGGAACGCGGACGGTGATCGAGGCACTTCCCTCCTCGCCCGTGGCCACCGACGACGACACGACGTAGCCGCCGAGCGTGCGGGTGAGGTCGAGAGCGTCCTGCGCCGCGCGCGAAACGGCATCGGCGTCCGAGACCTCGACGGTCAGCGTTGCGCTGACGCGCTGCGCGCGATCGGCCGTCGGCCCGACGGTGGACTGGATCTTCGGGTCGGCCATGGTGCTCGGTGCCAGCTCGCCGGTCTTGCCCGCAGCGCTGTCGGCTGCAAGCGACTCCTGACGCTGCAACGCCTCGGTCGAGGAGACGTCTGAGCGCGTGAGCCCGAGCACCCCTGCGCTCGCGAAGGCGAGCGCGAGCAGCTGCCGGTACAGCAACGAGTGCCACACGGCGAACCGGGAAGCGCCGAATCTCGACCCGCCGTCGCTGCGGGCGGGCCTCTCGTGGACGAGATCTCGCGCACGCGTGCTCGCAGCTCGAGCGGAGCGGACGGGCGCGAAGCCCGCAGCTCGTGGATCAGGTCAGGCGACGACGTCATGGTCTCTCATCCTCTCTTCGAGCTTCGAAAGCGCGCGACTCAGCCGGGTCGAGACTGCGGTCGCGGAAATCCCGAGCAGGCGTGCGGTTTCCTCCGAGTCCAGGTCGAGGACGATGCGCAGCGCGACGACTTCGCGCTCGCCTGCGCTCAGCGTCCGGAGGCTTTCCTCCAGCTCGGCCGAGAACCCCTCACCGAACGAGTCCGTCGTCGCCACGGCGATCCGCGGCCTCGGCACGTTCCTCGCGTTTCCGGCGCCGCGCGTCGGCGCGAAACCAGTCGAGCGCGGTGGAGCGCGCGATGGCGAGGAGCCACGCGCGCGGCGTTCCTCTGCCGGGATCGAACCGGCGCCACTTCTTGAACGCGGTCTCGAACGTCTCGCCCGTCAGGTCCTCGGCGACGGCCCAGTTCTTCGTGAGGTAGAGGAGGTAGCCGTAGACGTCGTCGAGGAGCTCCTCGGCAACCGCTGCGAAGCTCGGAGCGGTCGCGTCGAGGGGCCGGGGTGTGTCGAGAGTCACCGCGTGCACGCCCTCAGTACGTCGCGGCACCCTCCATGCGTCACGTCGCGTGCGCCTCCTCGAACAGCACCTCCCACCGCGCGATGAGCGCCACGAGCTCGTCGCGTGCGGCACGGTGCGCGCTCAGGACGTCCATGTTCGTCCAGTCGTCGGCCAGCTTGCGCTCGAGCTCGGCGATCCGGGCCTCGGCGGCAGCGATGTCCGCTTCGAGGCGCTCGAGCTCGGAACGCCCTCGCTTCGCCGGCCTCGGTCGAGGCGGCTTCACCAGCGCGCACGGGCTCTGGGTCAGGCTCTGGCTCTTCGACTGCCGCGGACGCGCTGCGCTCGCGCTCCATGTCGGCCCAGCCGCCGTCGTAGGAGCGGAGCACGGAGTCTTCGAACGCGACGATCCGGTCGGGAACGGCGTCGAGCAGCGCGCGGTCGTGCGACACGAGCAGGACGGTCCCCGGGAACGCTTCGAGCGCTTCCTCGAGCGCCTCGCGCGACTCCACGTCCAGGTGGTTCGTCGGCTCGTCGAGGACGAGGAAGTTCGAGCCCGACGCCACGAGCAGCGCGAGCGCGAGACGCCTCCGCTCGCCGCCCGAGAGCGCGGTGACCGCTCGTTCGTGGGTCTCCCAGCCCGAGAAGAGAAATCGGCCGAGGAGCCTCTGCGCCTGCGGGCGTGGCAGACCGGTCGCCGCCGCGGTCGCGTCGAGCACCGATCCTGTCTTGGGCAGCTCGAGTGCGTGCTGCGAGAAGTAGCCGGGAACCACACCGTGCCCGAGTCGGATCGTTCCGTGGTCGAGCGGATGACCGTCGAGCAGCGCGGCGAGCAGCGTCGTCTTGCCCGCGCCGTTGGGCCCGACGAGGCCGACCTTCTCGCCACGCTCGACGACGATCGTTGCCCCGTTCAGGAGCTGCTTGTCGCCGGCGGACAGCTCCACGTCCTCGGCTTCGAGGACGATCCGTCCGCTCCGCGGAGGGTCGAGGAACTCGAACCCGAGCGAGCGCCGCTTCTTCGTCAGCGACTGCACCTCCTGCCGTGCGGCCGAGCGCTCCTTCTCGAGGCGTGCGATCTGCGTGAGCTTCGCCTGTGCCTGCTTCGCCTTGGACTTCTTGTAGCGGAAGCGTTCGACGAAGCGCTCGAGCCTCGCGATGTCGACGGAGACGCGCCCTGCGGTCTTTCCGGCTGCGGCGGCGCGTGCGGCTTTCTCCTGCCGCCACTCGTGCCACGGGCCCGAGAAGTAGTGCGCACCCCCCGGAGACAGCTCGAGGACAGAGGTCGTGACCGCCTCGAGGAACCAGCGATCGTGCGCGACGAGGATCACGGCGGCGTCGATGGTCTCGAGCTCGCGCTCGAGCCACTCGAGGTTCTGGACGTCGAGATGGTTCGTCGGCTCGTCGAGGAGGAGCAGATCGGGGCTTCCCGCGAGCGCGCGTGCCAGCGACGCGCGGGTCAGCTCGCCGCCCGAGAACGTGCCGAGCGGACGATCGAGGTCGTCTTCGACGAACCCGAGGCCGCGCACCGCGGCCGCTGCGCGATCGCGCCAGGCCCACCCTCCCGCGTGCTCGAGCCGCGCCTGCGCCTCGGCGTAGCGGCGCAACGTCGCGTCGTCGTGCGCGCCGTCGGTCATCGCCGTCTCCAGGCGCCGAAGCTCGTCTTCGACGTCGAGCAGGTCGCGCGCGCCGGAGAGCGCGTAGTCGCGGAGCGTGATGTCGAACTCGAGCGGCGGGCGCTGGTCGTGGAGCGCGACGCGCGTCCCTTTCGCGAACGCCAGCTTCCCGCCTTGAATGGACGTCTCGCCGGCGATCGCTCTGAGCAGCGTCGTCTTGCCGGCGCCGTTCGCCCCGGCGAGCGAGAGCCGATCCTTGCGCCCCACTGTGAACGAGACGTTCTCGAACAGCGGATCGCCCGCGAACTCCTTCCGCAGCTCCGATGCGATGAGAACGGCCATGACGGCCGAAGGGTAGTGAGAGCCTGCCGGCGTGCGCTGAGCGCGGTCTAGGCCATCGGCATGCTGACGGCGACGAGCTCGACGCGCTGGCGCGCACGCGATGTGCTCGGCGTCGATCCCCGCCACGCGCGAGGAGCTCCTCGGGCTTTCCCCGACTTCGGCATCTCGCGCAACGGCGAGCTTGACCACGCGTGGCGGGTCGTCCGTCTCTCGCAAGCGCTGCCAGAACGGCATCTCCGAGGCCGCCTTCGGCCCAGTGATCCTCGGCCGTGACGAGCCGGCCGTCCGTCGCCTCCGCAGCCGCTCGGAGCGTCTCCTCGTCGAGCGGCTTGATCGAGTAGAGGTCGATGACGCGGGCGGCGATTCCTTCCTCCGCCAGCGCATCCGCCGCCTTCAGCGCCTCGTGCACGGTGATCCCCGCGCCGATCAGCGCAACGTCGTCGTCGTCGCTCGAGCGCAGGACGCGACTGCCGCCGATCTCGAACTCCTCGTCCGGCGAGTAGAGCACGGGCGTCGCCGGCCTGAGCGTGCGGAGGTACGAGATCCCGTCCGTATCGGCCATCGCCGCGACGAGCTTCGCCGTCTGGTTCGCGTCACAGGGGTGGAGCACGGTCGATCCGTGGATCGCACGTAGCGATGCGATGTCCTCGAGCGCCATCTGCGACGGGCCGTCCTCGCCGATCGACACGCCCGCGTGCGAGCCGCAGAGCGAGAACGTCGCACGGCTGATCGCCGCCATGCGCACGAAGTCGTACGCACGCGAAAGGAAGGCGGCGAACGTCGACGCGAACGGCCGCCAGCCCACGGCCTGGAGGCCGACAGCGGCGGCGACCAGCTGCTGCTCGGCGATGTACATCTCGAAGTAGCGCTCGGGGTGCGCCTTCGCGAAGGTCTCGGCGAACGTCGAGTTCGAGACCTCGCCGTCGAGGACGACCACGTCGGGGCGCGCCGCGCCGAGCGCAGCGAGCGCGTCACCGTAGGCCTTGCGCGTCGCGACCTCGGTGCCGAGCTCGTACCGCGGGAGCTCGAGCGTGCCGGCGGCCGGCCGCTCGGGAACGGTCGCTTCGGGCTTCGCGATCTCGATGCGAACGTCCGTGACGCCGCCGAGCTCGGCGATGGCCGCATCCGGATCGTCGATCGGCTTGCCGTGGTAGCCGTTCTCGATTCTCCACCGCCGCGACGCCCTTTCCCTTCATCGTGCGCGCGACGAGAACCGTGGGCTTTCCCGTCGTCGCGACGGCCTGACCGAGCGCGGCGTCGATCGCGTCGAGGTCGTGGCCGTCGAGCGCGATCGCGTTCCACCCGAATGCCTCCGCGCGCGCGACGTACGTGTCGAGATCCCACCCGACCATCGTCTCGCCACGCTGGCCGAGCCGGTTGACGTCGATGATCGCCGTGAGGTTGTCGAGCCCGAAGTGCGCGGCGTGCTCGAACGCCTCCCACATCGAGCCCTCGGCCATCTCGCTGTCGCCGCAGAGCACCCACACGCGGCTCGGCAGGTGCTCGAGGTGCTTCGCGGCAAGCGCCATCCCGACGCCGATCGGAAGTCCCTGACCGAGCGAGCCCGTTGCGACGTCGACCCACGGGATGGCGGGTGTCGGATGGCCCTCGAGCATGCTGCCGAGCGTCCGGTACTCGAGGATGTCCGCGTCGGAGACGACGCCGGCGGCGCGGTAGATCGCGTAGAGGAGCGTCGACGCGTGGCCTTTCGAGAAGACGAGGCGGTCGTTCGCGGGGCTCTTCGGCTCGGAGAAGTCGAAGCGCGAGGTAGCCGTCGACGAGGACGGCCATCAGGTCGGCTGCGGACATCGCGGACGTCGGGTGCCCCGACTTCGCCGCCGCGCTCATCCGCACCGAGTCGACGCGGAGTTGCTGCGCGAGCGCTCGCCGTCTCTCCACCGCGGTCACGCGCGCCATTCTACGGCGGCGCTCGACGCGCTAACGTTGACGTGTGGCGCGCAGCAGATTGCACGAGCTGTCGGAGCACGGCGTCAGTGTCTGGGTCGACTCGCTGTCGCGCGAGATGCTCGAGACGGGTGAGCTGAAGCGGCTCGTCCACGAAGACGCGGTCGTCGGCGTCACCTCGAACCCGACCATCTTCGAGAAGGCGCTCTCCACGGGCGACTGGTACGACGATCAGCTTCGCGCGGCGCTCGAGCAGTCCGACGACACGCGCGACGTCTTCTTCGCACTCGCGATCGAGGACATCAAGCGCGCGTGCGACCTCCTCCGGCCCGTGTGGGAGAGGACCGAAGGCGTCGACGGGTTCGTCTCGCTCGAGGTCGACCCCGATCTCGCGTACGAGCGCGACGCGACCTTCGAGCAGGCGAAGCTGCTGACGGAGCGCGTCGACCGTCCGAACCTCTTCGTGAAGATCCCGGCGACTGCGCCAGGCGTCGGGGCGATCGAGGACTCGATCGCGGCCGGGCGCCCGATCAACGTGACGCTGATCTTCTCGCTCGAGCGCCATGCGGCCGTTGCCGAGGCGTACGTCAAGGGGCTCGAACGGCTCGTTGCCGGCGGCGGAGATCCGACCCACGTCGCGTCCGTCGCGAGCTTCTTCGTGTCTCGCGTCGACACCGAGGCCGACCGCCGGCTCGCCGAGGTGGGTCGCGAGGACCTGCAGGGGCGGCTCGCCGTCGACAACGCGAAGCTCGCCTACCAGCACTACCTCGAGGTCTTCTCCGGGCCGCGCTGGGAGGCGCTGGCAGCGAAGGGTGCCCGCCCGCAGCGCTGCCTCTGGGCATCCACGTCGACGAAGAACCCCGCGTACCGCGACGTCCTCTACGTCGAGCAGCTCATCGGCCCGAACACGGTCAACACCATGCCGTTCGAGACGATTGCGGCCTTCCAGGACCACGGCGAGTGTCGCGAGACGCTGACCGAGGGCGTGGACGAAGCGAGGGAGCTGCTCGGCGAGCTGGCCGCGGCCGGCGTCGACTACGACGACGTGACGGACACGCTCGAGCGGGAGGGCGTCCAGAAGTTCTCGGACTCGTTCGCCTCGCTCCTCGAAGGCATCGATGCGAAGCGTACGGCGCTCGTCTAAGTAGCCGTCACAGACATATGTAAGTTGCATATACTGCGGCGGTGCATCGTCAGCGTCGACCTCGCGCACGAAATCGCGGTCGCAGCGAGAGCGGCGAGTGGACCGTGCGAGCGAGGGTCGAGCGGTTCGGCGAACCGGCGCTTCTCCTCCTGCTCGCGGATCGACCGACTCACGGCTACGAGCTGCTCGAGCTGCTGCCGGAGCTCTCCGGAGAGGATCGCGTCGACGTCGGGAACCTGTACAGGGCGCTCCGCGCGCTCGAGGACGAGGGCATCGTCGCCTCCGAGTGGAGCGCCGATCTGCCTGGCCCGACGAAGCGCACCTACACGCTGACCAGCGAAGGCCACGACCTGCTCGCGTCGTGGCTCCAGGCCGTCGAGCAGCTTCGCGACGGACTCACAGACTTTCTCGAACGCGCTCAGAAGGGAGGTGACCATGTGCGGAAGACACCACAGACGAGGATGGGGCCGGCGGGCTCCGAATCGTGAGGAGCTCCTGGCTGCGCTCGAAGAGCGCCAGAAGGATCTGGAGCAGGAGATCGCCGATATCCACGACGTCCTGCGACGGCTGCGTGACGAGGGTGCGACGCCCTCGACCGAGCCGGCACCGGCGATCTAGGGCGAGACACTTCCCCCGGCGACAGCGGCGAGCAGCTCGTCGTGAATGAGGCCGTTCGAAGCGACGGCACTCCCGCTGTCGATCCGGGGCTCGCCGCTGAAGTCGGAGAACCGCCCACCTGCCTCCTCGACGATGACCTGCATCGCGGCGAGATCCCACTCCTTCACGCCGGGCCCGTCGAGGGCGCCGTCGACGCTCCCTTCCGCGATCAGCATGTACGACCAGAAGTCCCCGAACCCGCGGGCATGCCAGGCTCGCCGTGCGATCGCCGGCACCTCGTTCTCGATCGCGAACGAGAGCACCGAGCTCTCGATGGTCGAGATCGCGGAGACGTGGATTCGTTCTCCGTTCGCGAACGCTCCTGCTCCACGCTCGGCCCACCAGCGACGTGCCAGCGCGGGGGCCGACACGACGCCGAGCTGCACCACGCCTTCCGATTCGAGCGCGATGAGGGTCGCCCAGACCGGGATGCCTCGCGAGTAGTTGCGCGTGCCGTCGATCGGATCGACGAACCAGCGACGCGCGCCCCCGCCTGCGGCGCCTTCCTCTTCTCCGAGTATCGCGTCGTCGGGCCGCTCCTCCGCGAGGATTCGTCGAAGCTCGGACTCGACCGCGCGATCCGCCTCGGTCACCGGCGTCAGGTCGGGCTTGGTCTCGATCGCGAGTCCGGAACGGAAGCTCGGCAGCGACAGCGCGTCCGCTGCGTCGGCGAGTCGAAGCGCGAGCTCGAGGTCGGGGCTCACGGCCTCCGACCCTAGCGCCGCTAGCCGCCGGAGATGCGGAACGTCGGCCGCACGACCTTCACGGCGACCGGCGCCGACCAGCTCATCGCGGGCGTTCCGACCTGCGCCGCGTTCAGTCCGCGAACGCGGTAGTACCAGACACCGGTGCCGAGCTGGAGCACGGACGACGTCGCGTACGTGAGTGCGGATCCGCGCGACCGCCACGGGTACTTCGTGCGCGACCACTGCACCTCGTATGCCGTCGCGCCGACACCGGTCGCCACGCGATGAGAGGCGTCGAGAAGACAACCGGTCGCCGCCCTGCCTGGGCGAGTAGCCGACCCTTCGGCGAAAGTCCGGAGACGAACGGGGTTCCGGCCGTTGTGATCACCGGCCGCGACTCCTTGCCGAAGCTCGCCATGCGTCCCGACTTCGCACGCGTCCTGCGGCGATTCGGCGTCGTAGTACGTGAACTCGCCGTCCTCGTCGACGACGATCCCGACCGGGAACGACAGTCCAGAAGTAGCGCGTCGACGACGTGTCGACGTCGGGGAGATCGACGCGGACGCGATCGTCGGATCGGCCCCGAACGTCTCGCTCGCGGTCATGGGGTGCCGTCCGCCATGAACGTCTTCGCTGTCTCGGACTTCGCGCTCGGGAGTATCCCGGCGAGCGCGACGTCGAGCTCCGCCTGGTTGGTCGGAAGCTTGAGCGGGCCGGAGACGCGCGGCGCGTAGGCGGGGCCGCCGACCACCGAGCCCCTGAAGACGACGTTCACACAGTCGCGGTCGGTGAACGCGTACGCGCGGAAGAGTCGATACTCGCGGCCGTCGATGCCCGTGTCGCCGCCGAACGTCATCGCGGGCATCAGCTGATGCGCCGCGGCCTTCGAGTCGGTGCTCACCACGTCGGAGATGGCTGCGCGAATCTGGAGCTTGCCTGCGGCCCACGCGGGGTTCGAGGTCGCATACGTCGGGCTCCAGGGTCCGTAGGAGACTGCGGGCAGGCCGTTGGGGAGGGCTCCGACGACCTGCCGCACCGGGCGGACGCGCCAGCGAACGAGCTGCCACCAGCTGTCCTCGAGGTGGAACGTGTAGAGCTCGCGCTGGTCGGCGACGTTCGTATGCGTCCTGACGATCTTGTGACATTGCGGCTGTCCGGGCACCAAAACGTCGTACCCGGTGGCTCCTTCGACGGGCTTCCAGCGCACGAGTCCCGGCGCGTGGCGGGGGGAACCGGAACGTTCTCCCAGCGCACGTGAATCCGAACTGTGCTTGCTCCACGCGGACGGGCCGGACGAGTCGTGACGGCACGGACCCTCGCCTAGAGCGCGTTTTGATCCTTGCCCATGAACCACGGGAGTATGAGGTTGATCGAGACGGCCGGGATCCTGATCGGGGCGATCGTCATGGATACGACTCCTCGCCGCGTGCGCCGTCGTCCTCCTGCTCCTATCGGCTCGGATCGTTGCTCGTGAACGTGACCTTGACCGGGCGGCAGTGTCTTCCGGCGCGCGTGTCGGTCGAGACGTTCGACCAGAAGACGGAGCTGCCGTCGAACGACCGGCTCGTCGCGAGCTCGAACTCGTAGCAGGACGCTCCACGAACAGGGCTCCAGGCGAAGGCGGGAGTGCGCGAGAACGTGTGCGTCGACGACTCGTTCGGCCGGAGCTCGAACCCGCGGAGCCCTTTGGGCGCGCCGGGAGGCGCAGCCGCCGCAGAGGTGGCCAGGAGAGTGCCGAGGAGAGCCACGGCAAAGAGGGCGAGGCGAGCCGCACGCATCGAGAGTCATGTCGGCACGTCGGGGGTCTGGCTTAAGCCAGACCAGCATGCGCTCAATCCAGCTGCAGGTACAGCACCGCGACGACGATCGTCCCGGCG
This sequence comes from uncultured Gaiellaceae bacterium, assembly GCA_963744285.1. Lineage (GTDB taxonomy): Bacteria > Actinomycetota > Thermoleophilia > Gaiellales > Gaiellaceae > GMQP-bins7. Next base: position 86,811 of record CAVUTA010000011.1, read on the forward strand.
AAGAGCAGCCAGAAGAGCAGAAAGAGCGCCCAGCCGAAGCGGAGGTTTCTCCGTGCGAGCTCTGGATCCATCAGAGGAGCACCGGGTCGAGCGCCGCGGCGGTGAAGAGCAGCGCGAGGTAGAGGAGCGAGTAGTGGAACAGCACCTGCGCGCGCGTGCGCGAAAGGTCGCGGCGCAGCAGCACGGCGAGCGCGATGAACACCGCGCCCAGCACGACCGCCGCGACCGTGTACAGCGGGCCGAGCCAGAGCCCGACGACGACGGTGAACGCGACCATGACGAGCGAGTAGAGCACGATCTGCCGCGCGGTCTCGCGGTCGCCGCGCACCACCGGCAGCATCGGCACGCCGGCAGCCGCGTACGCGTTCTTGATCATCAGCGCGAGCGCCCAGAAGTGCGGTGGCGTCCAGAGGAAGACGATGAGGAACAACCAGAGCGCCGGCAGCGCGAGCGATCCGGTCGCGGCCGCGTAGCCGACGAGCGGCGGCACCGCTCCCGCCGCGCCTCCGATGACGATGTTCTGTGGCGTCGAGCGCTTGAGCCAGCGGGTGTAGACGAGGACGTAGAACAGGTTCCCGACGAGCGCGAGCACCGCGGTCAGCACGTTCACCGCCGAGGCGAGAAGCGCGAACGAGATCGCCGACAGCAGGACACCGAACTCGAGCGCCTGCTCGGGCGACACGCGGCCGGTGGCGACGGGTCGGCGCTCGGTGCGGCTGCCCATGAGTGCGTCGATGTCGCGGTCGAGGACGTGATTGAGCGCCGAGGCGCCTCCGCATGCCAGCGCGAGCCCGAGCATGGTCACGCCGAAGAGGCCGAGTGGCGGCACGCCCTGCGCTCCCACGAACATCCCGGCCGCACCGGTGAGCAGGAGGAGCGTCATGATCCGCGGCTTCGTGAGCGTGAGGTAGTCGCGGGCGGAGGCGAGCGGCACGGCTTCTCCACGCATCGCGCGCGGCCACGACGACGAGTGCCACTCCGAGCGCGACTGCCGCAGCCCCGACGTGCAGCGCGGCGGCCCATGCTCGCCTCACCGCTCCAGGCGACCACTCCGCCGAGCGCGATCGCGACGAGGAAGGACGCGAGCGCGAGGACCGTCAGCCGCCTGGACGCCGAGTACGCGAGTCGCGCCAGCACGACGTTCGCGACGAGGAGCGGCAGCGCGACGAGGGCGATTCCCCAGTGCGTCGCCCCGAGCTCGAGCACCGCGCTCACGACGACGAGACCGACCGCGACCGCGCTCGCGACGGCCGAGGCCCGGAACAGCACGCCCGGCGCGACTCGCTCGCCGCTAGACAGGCTCGCGCTCGCCGCGCTCGACACGCAGCCTCCTTCGCAGGTCGTAGAGAGGTCTCGCACTGGTCACGTACGGCACCTCGTCGAAGTTGTGCGGCGGCGGCGGCGAGGTCGTGTACCACTCGAGCGTGTCCGCCTGCCAGGGGTCGTTCCCCACGCGCTCTCCGCTTCGCCTCGTCCTCATGACGTTGACCGCGAAGAGGAGGATCGCGATCCCCATCACGTACGAGCCGATCGTCGAGGCGAGGTTGTAGCCCTCCCAGCTCTCGTCGGCGTACGTGTAGATCCGGCGCGGCATCCCTTCCAGCCCGGCGAAGTGCTGCGGCATGAACGCGACGTTGAAGCCGACGAAGAGCAGCCAGAACTGCCACTTGCCGAGCTTCTCGTTCAGCATCCGGCCGAACATCTTCGGCCACCAGTAGAAGAGGCCGGCGAAGATCGCGAAGACCACGCCGCCGATCAGCGTGTAGTGGAAGTGCGCGACGACGAAGTACGTGTCGTGCACCTGCCAGTCGATCGGGAAGGCAGCGAGGTAGATCCCCGTGAGGCCGCCGATGACGAAGAGCGAGAGGAAGCCGAGCGAATAGAGCATCGGCGTGTCGAAGCTCAGGTTGCCGCGCCAGAGCGTCGCGAGCCAGTTGAACACCTTGATCCCCGTGGGAACCGCGATGACCATCGACGCGATCATGAAGAAGGCCTGCAGTGAGATCGGCAGCCCGACCGTGAACATGTGGTGGGCCCACACGAGCATCGAGAAGAAGCCGATCGCGACGGTTGACGCGACGATCGCCTTGTAGCCGAAGATCGGCTTGCGCGCGAAGACGGGCAAGACCTCGGAGATGATCCCGAATGCGGGCAGGACGATGATGTAGACCTCGGGGTGCCCGAAGAACCAGAAGGCGTGCTGGTACAGAACCGACGATCCGCCGTCCTCGGGGTTGAAGAAGTTCGTCTGCGCGTCCCACGGGCCGATCGAGACGCCGCGATCGAGAAGCAGCATCGTCAATGCCGCCGCGAGCACCGGCATGACGGCCATGATCAGCCAGCCGTAGATGAGGATCGACCAGACGAAGAGCGGCATGCGCGTCCAGCTCATCCCGCGCGTGCGCATGTTGGTGATCGTCACGATGAAGTTCACCGCCCCGGCCACGGTCGAGACCGTGAGAAGGTGGAGCGAGAGGATCCAGAGGTCCTGCCCCGACCCCGGGGCCTGGATCGACAGCGGTGGGTAGGCGGTCCACCCCGTGTCGGCGGCACCGCCGTCGGCGAAGAAGCTCAGCATGAGCATGGTGCCGCCGAAGACGAAGAACCAGTACGAGAGCGCGTTCAGCCGCGGGAACGCCATGTCCGAGGTGCCGATCATGAGCGGCACGAGGAAGTTCGCGAACCCGGCGAGGATCGGGACGCCGACGAGGAACACCATCGTCGTTCCGTGGATCGTGACGAGCTCGTTGTAGCGATCCGGCCCGATGATGTCCGCGTTCGCCTGGGCGAGCTGGAGGCGCATCACGAGCGCCATCAGCCCGGCGAGGACGAGGAACACGAGCGAGGTCGCGATGTAGAGGATCCCGATCCGCTTGTGATCCGTCGTGACGAGCCAGCTCGCGAACTTGCCGCTCTGCCAGGCCGGCGGCGTCTCTGCTCTAGCTACCACTGGGCGGGTTCTCCGTGAGGTAGTCGAGGAGCACCGCGATCTGCTCGTCGGTCCAGCCCGAGCCGACCGCGGGCATCGCGCCTCGGCCGTTCCGGACGATGCTCGCGAGCGCCGCCGCGATCGGTGAGCGTGGGAGAGCCGGCGATGCGCGGGCCGATCCCGCCTTCGCCGTTCGTCCCGTGGCACTTCGCACAGACGCCTTCCCACTCTTCCTGGCCGAGCTCGCCCGACCCCGCATCCTGCTCGGCGCGCCGCTCTTCGAGCCACGCGTCGAACTCGTCGCTCGACATGACCTCGACCGACGCGAGCATCTGTGCGTGCTCGAGGCCGCAGAGCTCGGCGCACTGCCCCGAGTACGTCCCTTCGTTCTTCGCCTGGAACCATGTCTCGTTGGTGACGCCCGGGATTGCGTCGATCTTGCCGCCGAGCGCGGGGATCCACCACGAGTGGATGACATCCGCGTCGGGTGCGGTCACCTCGAGGCTCACGGGCACGCCGGCCGGCGCGCGCATCTGGTCGATCGCGATGACGCCGTTCGGATACTCGTACTGCCAGTAGAACTGCCGGCCGGTCACCTTGATCTCGAGCTGTTCCTCACCCGCCGCAGCTTCCGGGATGTCCTTGATTCCCGGCAGCTCGATGAACACGAAGGCCGCGATGAGGAGCGAGGACGACGACCGGGCCGGCCGTCCACGCGAGCTCGAGCTTCGTCGCGCCGTGGGCCTGCGCGCCGTCCTCGAAGCGTGGGCGATTCTGCCGCCGGTACTTGACGATGAACGCGACCAGCAGCCCTTCGACGAGGACGAAGATCGCGAACACGAAGATCGAGACGAAGAGCCAGCTGTCGCGAATCCCCTCGGCGTTCGGCGACTCTGGCGCCACCGGCGCGAACTGGGCCAAGAAGGAGAGAACCGGCACCGACTGCCATTCTATGAACGTGCCGGAGGGCTCGTATCGGGGAACGCGCGTGCGGCTGCCCGCCGACGTCGTCCGTCCCTTCGATGTGTTCGTGAACGGTGTCGAGCAGCGCGAGGGTGGCGACTACCGGATCGAGGGCCGCACGCTCGTCTTCGAACGCGAGCTGAAGACGGAGGGCAAGCTCGGTTTCTGGCGCTGGCTCTCGCTCTGGGTCGGCATCGCCGGCACGTATCGCCAGAACGACTCGGTGGACATCGCCTATCAGCGGAACGGGAAGCCCGTCGTCGCGTCGCGCCTTCCGCTCGAGCCGCTGGACTGAAGGAGGCCGAGGGCCCACGGGTAGTGTGAAACGGTGACGGGCGAGAACGGCATCGAGGTCAAGGGGCTCGTCCGCGAGTACAAGAAGGGCCCGCGCGCCGTCGACGGGATCGACATCTCCGTCGCTCCAGGTGAGATCTACGGCTTCCTCGGGCCGAACGGCGCCGGGAAGTCGACCACGGTCCACGTCCTGACCACGCTGCTGCCGCCGACCGCCGGGACGGCGCTCGTCGGCGGCTACGACGTCGTGAAGGACGGCCCGAAGATCCGCGGGCTCATCGGCGTCGCGCTCCAGGAGGCCGCGCTCGACCCACTTCTCAACGCGCGCGATCACCTGCGCCTCCAGGCGACGCTGCAGAGCGTTCCCAAGGAGCAGCGCGACTCGCGCGCGGAGGAGCTGATCCACCGCGTGGGGCTCGTCGACGCCGCCGATCGCAAGGTCTCCGAGCTACTCGGGAGGAATGAAGCGGCGCCTCGACCTGGCGCTCGCCCTCGTGCACAGCCCGCGGATCCTCTTCCTCGACGAGCCCACGACCGGGCTCGACCCGCAGAGCAGGACCGACATCTGGAACGAGGTCGCGCTCATGCGCCGCGAGGCGGGCGTGACCGTGTTCCTGACGACGCAGTACCTCGAGGAGGCCGACGTCCTCGCGGATCGCGTCGGGATCATCGACGCGGGAAAGATCGTCGCGGAGGGCACGCCCGCCGAGCTGAAGGCCGAGATCGGCCGGCCGAGCGTGCACGCGATCCCGCGGACCGAGGACGACCGGCCCAAGATCGCGGCGTTCCTCGCGCAGTTCGGCGAGCCGCTGGCGTCCACGCGCGACGTCGCCGTGCGGCTGAGCGAAGGACTCGGGCTCACGGACATCGTGCGCGCCGTCGACGCCAACGGGGTCGACATCGCCGACCTCGAGCTGCACGCGCCGACGCTCGACGACGTCTTTCTGGCGAAGACCGGGCGGACGCTCGAAGGTGCGGCGGAAGAGGCCGATACGGTCGAGCAGGAGAAGCGCCGGCGGTGAGCACGGCGACCACGCAGGTCGGCGCGATCGCACGGCGATCCGTCGTGCGGACATCTCGTCAGCCGGCCAGCATCATCCCGCCGCTGATCTTCCCGGTCGCGCTCATGGCGGTGAACGCCGGCGGCTTGGCCTCGTCGACCGAGCTTCCGGGATTTCCGACCGACTCGTTCCTCGCGTTCGCGCTCGCGGTGCCGTTCATCCAGGGCGCGCTCTTCTCGACGATGAACGCGGGCACGGACATCGCGCGCGACGTGCAGACGGGGTTCGTCAACCGGCTCGCGCTCACGGCGCTGCGCGACTGGGCGCTCCTGAGCGGACAGCTCGCGGGGATCGTCGTGCTCGGCGTCCTGCAGGTGGTCTTCTACATCGTCGTCGGGCTTGCGGCCGGAGTCAGGTTCGAGTCGGGGCCTGCGGGAATCGCCGTCCTGCTCGTCTACGGAGCGTCTGGTGGCGCTCTCGTTCGGCGCCCTCGGCGCGTGGCTCGCGTACCGAACCGGCTCGGGCGAGACGATCCAGGCGCTCTTCCCCGTCCTCTTCGTCTTCCTGTTCATCTCGTCGATGAACGCGCCTCGCAACCTCATCGAGGTCGGCTGGTTCCAGACGGCTGCGACGCTCAACCCGGTCTCGTACATGATCGAGTGCGTCCGCAGCCTGATCATCACGGGCTGGGACTGGCAGGCGCTCGCCCTCGGGTTCGGCTTCGCCATCGTGCTCGGGGTCGTCTCGTTCTGGCTCGCCGCGCGGGCGCTGCGGACGCGGATGACGAGGACGTGAGGTCGTGAAGACCTGGAACGTGATCTGGGGCGTCGCGCGGAGGACGTTGAAGAACGCCCTCACGAACCCGCAGATCCTCCTCCCGACGCTGATGTTCCCGCTCTTCTTCTTCGTCGCCTTCGCGGGCGGGCTGTCCCAGGTGGCGCAGGTCCCGGGCTTCGACTTCCCGCCCGGCTACACGGCGTTCCAGTTCGTGTTCGTCCTCCTCCAGTCCGCGGCGTTCAGCGGTGTCTTCACGGGGTTCGGTGTCGCGCGTGACTTCGAGGGCGGATTCGCGAAGCGGCTCATGCTCGCGGCGCCTCGTCGGAGCGGGATCGTCCTCGGGTACGCACTCGCAGCGCTCCTCCGCTGGTCGGTCGTCGCAGTGCTCCTCACGGTGATCGCGTTCGTCGCCGGGATGAACCTCGGCGGCGGAGCGGTCGATCTCGTGGGTCTGTTCACGCTCGCGGCGCTCGTGAACTTCTGCGGCTTCTTCTGGTCCGGCGGGATCGCGATGCGCTTTCGCACGATCCAGGCGGGGCCGCTGATGCAGATGCCCGTCTTCCTGATTCTGTTCTTCGCGCCCGTCTACGTGCCGCTCGAGCTCCTCGAGGGATGGATCCACGGCGTGGCCACGGTCAATCCGCTCACGTACATCCTCGAGACCGGCCGCGGATTCGTCGCGGGCGACGCGCCGCACATCGCGGGTGCGTTCGCGATCGCGCTCGGTCTCGGCCTGGCGTTCTGGGTCTGGGCCTTCCGCGGGCTGCGGAATGCCGAGGCCGCGGGCGCCTAAAGAGCGCTCAGGACGCGCAGGAGCGCGTCCACGACTTCCGGGTCGAACTGCGTCCCGGAGGCCTCGACGAGCCGCCGCTTCGCCTCCTCCTCGCCGAGCGACCTGCGGTACGGGCGGTCGGTCGTCATCGCGTGGTAGGCGTCGCAGGCCAGGACGATCCGCGACTCGAGCGGGATCTGCTCGCCGACGAGGTGGTCGGGGTAGCCCGTGCCGTCGTAGTGCTCGTGGGCGCAGCGCACGATGAGGCGGACCTCGCCGAGCTGCTCGATCGGCGCGAGGATGCGCTCCCCGAGGATCGGGTGCGTCTCGACGAGCGCGCGCTCCTCGGCGGTGAGCGGGCCCGGCTTCGCGAGGATGCGTGACGGGATCCCGATCTTGCCGATGTCGTGGAAGAGCGCCCCGAGCTCGAGGCGCTTGAGGTCCTGCGCGCCGAGGCCGAGCTCCTCGCCGACCTGCAGTGCGAGGTCGGTGATCCAGCGCGCGTGGGTCGAGGTGTACTCGTCGTTGGCCTCGAGGGCGTTCGCGAGTGCCTCTACGGTCGAGAGGAACGTGCGCTCGAGCGTCTCGTAGCTCGTCGCCGTCTGCAGCGCGAGCCGTGTCTGGCGCGCGATGCTCGCGAGGAGCTCCATCTCTCGATCCTCCGGAGCCGACCGAGCGTTGACGGCGGCGGCGATCACACCCCAGCGCCCGTCGACCGTGAACGGAGCGATCGCGAACCGTCCTTCGGTGCCCTCGGGCACCGGTGCGATCGCCGCGTAGTGGTCCGGATCGACGGTGAACGGCTCGGTCCGCGCGAGCCACGGCTCGAGGTGCTCTGCGGGGATCGAGAACGGGGCGCCGTCGGCCGGCTCGGGGACGCACGCGAGCCGTTCGAGCGACCCGGTGATCGCGCTCTGCAGCCACACCGAGATGCTCGGGCTGCGGAGAATGCCCGCTGCGCCCGCGGTCGCGCGCTCGGCGACGTCGGCGATGCTCGATGCCTCTGCGAGCTCGCGCGAGAAGGCGAGCAGAGCCTTCGCCCCTTCCGCCTCGCGCCGCTGCGCTTCGTACAGGCGCGCGTTCTCGAGCGCCACCGAGGCGTGTCCGGCCATGACCTCGACCAGCCGGAGATCGTCCGCGTCGAACTGATCCAGGCCGAGCTTCGAGATCACGATGACTCCCGTCACGCGCGACCCGTACTTCAGCGGCACTGCGAGAAGCGACTCCTCGATCTCGGCGGTGCCCTCGATCTGCTCGCCGAACTCGTGCCGTGCAGCGTCGCCGACCAGCAGCGAGATCCCGGTCTCGGCGACACGGCCGGTGATCCCGCGGCCGACGTTCGTCGGGAGGAGCTTGGTCGGGTCGCCCGGTATCGCACCGGTCAGGTCGCCGCGGAACGCGACGAGCACGAGATCGTCGTCGTCGCGAAGGAACACGCGGCAGTTGTGGTAATCGACCAGGAGCCGGAGCTCGTCGGAGATCGTGAGCCCGATCTGCGCGACGTCGTTGAGGCGTGACAGCTTCCCGGAGAGGCTCTGGAGCATCTTCAGGTGCGCGATCGAGCGCACGTCGACGCGGCGGACCGCCTCCTCGGAGGGCCGCTCGCGCGCGCTCTCGTCGAACGGGACGATCAGGCCCTTCCCGCGCGTCTTGGCGGTCATCATCGCGGCCTCGGCGCAGGCGACGAGCTCGCGCGGATTCGCCGCGTTCTCGGGCCCGACCGCAATCCCTGTCGACGCGCTGAGCCGTCCGACGGCCTCGGCCTCGAGCATCCCGAGCTGCTCCCCGATCCGCTCGGCGAGCGCCGTCGACGATCGGAGGTCGCCGGACGGGAGGATCACTGCGAACTCCTCGCCGCCGACTCGACACACGACATCGGTCTGGCGGACCGAGGCACGGAGCACGTCCGCGATCTGGTGGAGCAGCTGATCGCCCACGCCGTGCCCGTAGACGTCGTTCACCTTCTTGAAGTCGTCCAGGTCGAGCATCACGACGGCCACCGTCTCGTGCGCCGCGGACGCCTCGAGCAGCGCCTGGCGCAGGCGGTCGTGGAACGCGCGGTGGTTGTAGAGGCCGGTGAGCGCGTCCGTCTCGGCCTGGTGCTCGAGCCGTGCGCGGATGTGTGCGTTGTCGATCGCGAGCGCCGCCGCGTCGCCGAAACGCTTCGCGAGGAGGAACTCCTCGTCCGAGAACGCAGCGTCCTCGCCGACGCGGTAGATGTTGAGCGTTCCCTTGAGGCGCCCGCGCGCGATGAGCGGCACCGCGATGAGCGCCTCCGGCTCGATCGGCGTGCCCGGGACGAAGCGCACGCGGGGATCGAGGTGCGCCTGGTTCGCGAGCACGGCCTCGCGGCGGTCGACCGCCCAGCCCGTGATCCCCTCGCCGAACGAGAACGTCTCGCTCATCACCTCGTCGGCCCACTCGCCGCGGGCGAGCACGGCGTGGAGCTCGCGCTTGGTCTCGTCCGCCTCGTAGATGTGGACGTCCTCGTAGGGAATGAGCTCGGCGAGCGCGTCCGCGATCCGCTCGAGGAGCGCGTCGAGGCTCTGCTCGGAGAGCACCTCGTGGAAGATCTCGGCCAGGCGACGGTACGGCTCGGCGGAGCCTGCGGTGACGAGGCTCATCTGGGGCCGAGGAGTCGGCTCGATGGGGGCAGGGTCGGGCATGCCGCCTCGAACCTCATCGGACACTCGCGGAACCGGCTTGATAGCGCCTCTGCGAAGATCCGCGCGGCCATGCCGGACGGCGACGCCCGCCACGCGCTTCTCGCGCACCTGATCGACCACGCGCCGACGTTTCCGCCGGCGTCGATGCCCGTGGACGAGGCGCTTGCCGAGGACGCGCGTGCCGCTGCCAGCCCGCACGCGTTCATGCTCGCGCGGCTGGTGTGGCCGGCATCGCGCCTCGGCGAGCTCCCTCCGTCGGAACGCGGCGATCAGTGCGGTGCTCGACGCGCCGGTCTCGGCCGACTCTCGCGTCGAGGCGATCGAGGCTCCGCCGTTCTTCGATCCGGGCGCCGGCGGGCCGGCCTTCCCGCGCACGGCGAGGTGTACGTCGAGACGCCGCTCGACGAGGGTCTCGAGGATCGGCTCGACCACCTCGCGGCGCACGGGTTGCGCGCGAAGGTCCGGTGCGGTGGCGCCGACCGTGCCGACTGCCGCTGCGCTCGCCGACTTCGTCCGGGCCTGCCGCGAGCGCCGGCTCGTATTCAAGGCGACGGCCGGCCTCCATCACGCCGTGCGCTCGAACGGCGAGCACGGGTTTCTCAACCTCCTCGCGGCTGTCGTCTTCGCGGGCGAAGAGGAAGCTGCTCTTGCGGAGGTCGATTCGTCCGCCTTCGCGCTCGACGCGGGATCGTTCGCCTGGCGCGATCGCTCGGCATCCGCCGACGAGCTCGCTCGTGTGCGGCGCGACGAGCTCCACTCGATCGGGAGCTGCAGCTTCTTCGAGCCGGTCGACGAGCTCCTGGCGCTCGGGATGCTTCCGTCGTGAGAGGTGCCGTCGGGTTCGGGGTCTTCTCGGTCGACGCGGACACGCCGCGCGTCGGCTTCCGCGTCGCCGAGGGAGTGCTCGACCTCGCTGCGGCCGGCCTCGGGACGGTGTTCGAGGCGCCGACGCTCAACCCGTTCCTCGCGCTCGGTCGCTCGTCCTGGGAGGACACGCTCGCGCGCGTCGACGAGCTCGTGTCGGGCGGCGCCGATCTGGTCTCTCTCGACGCGGCCCGCGAGCATCTGCCCTTCGAGGTGGCCGACTACGTCGACTTCTACTCCTCGCTCGAGCACGCGACCAACCTCGGACGTCTCTTCCGCCCGGATGCGGAAGCGCTCCTGCCGAACTGGCGCCATCTTCCCGTCGGCTACCACGGGCGCGCCGGAACGGTCGTCGTCAGCGGAACCCCGGTCGTGCGTCCGAGCGGCCAGACGAAGGCCCCGTCCGACGATGCGCCGCGCTACGGGCCGAGCCGACGGCTCGACATCGAGCTCGAGCTCGGGTTCGTCGTCGGCGTCGGCAGCACGCTCGGCGAGCACGGTGAGTGCGTCAGCGTTTCGCGATCACGTCTTCGGCGTCGCGCTCGTGAACGACTGGAGCGCGCGCGACATCCAGGCCTGGGAGTACGTGCCGCTCGGGCCGTTTCTCGGCAAGTCGTTCGCGACCTCGATCGCCGCGTGGGTCACGCCGCTGGCGCTCCTCGAGGATCGCTTCGTGCCCGCGCCGGAGCAGGATCCGCCGCCACTTCCGTACCTGCTGACCGAGGGCGACTGGGCGCTCGACGTCGAGCTCGAGGTCGAGCTCTCGGGCACGGTCGTCTCGCGCACGAACGCGCGCGGCCTGTACTGGACGATGCCGCAGCAGCTTGCTCACGCAACGGTCAACGGCGCGTCGCTCCGAACCGGCGATCTGTTCGCGTCCGGGACGATCTCGGGCGCGGAGCCGGGATCCGAGGGCTCTCTGATCGAGCTCACGTGGAACGGCGAACGGCCTGTGCGGCTCGACGACGGCTCGGAGCGGACGTTCCTCGAGGACGGCGACGAGGTCGTGCTTCGGGGTCGGGCGGGCGGGATCGAGCTCGCCGAGGTGCGCGGGACGATTCTGCCGGCTCGCTAGGTCGGGAACGTGCCGGCGCGGTAGAGCTGCCCGTCGAGCTGCCGTCCGAGCGTCTCCGAGAGCCACGCCGCGACCGCGATCAGGGCGCTCGAGGTCGATTCCCGTCGCGACGCCTTCGCGATCGAGCGCGTAGACGAGATCCTCCGTCGCGATGTTTCCCGTCGCGTTCGGCGCGAAGGGACAGCCGCCGAGGCCGCCGACCGACGCATCGAGCACGGTGGCACCCGCGTCGAGTGCCGCGAGCGCGTTCGCATAGCCGGTGTTTCGCGTGTTGTGGAAGTGACCCCCGACCGGGATGCCGAGCGCCGCGACGCGCGCGGTGAGCTCGCGAACCGCTCCCGGCGCCGCGACGCCGATGGTGTCCGCGAGGACGAGAGCGTCGGGGTTGCTCTCGGCGATGCGGCCGGCAACTTCGAGCACCCGCCCGGGATCGACCTCGCCCTCGAACGGGCAGCCGAACGCGACGCTCAGCGTCACGGTCGAGCGGAGCCCGTCCTCGCGCGCACGAGACACGATGCGACCGGCCGCCGTGATCGACTCCTCGACGGACGCGCCCTGGTTCCGTTCGTTGAACGACTCGGTGACACCGAAGGCGAACCGCACCTCGTCGAGCCCGGTCGCGACGAGCCGCTCGTAGCCGCGCTCGTTGAGCGCGAGCCCAGCGCGCACGACGCCCGGCGCTTCGTCCCACGGCCTCGACTACCTCCTCCGCATGCGCCATCTGCGGCACGCGCCGCGGGTCGACGAAGCTCGCGACCTCGATCGCCGGCACGCCTGCGCCGACGAGCTTCCGGACGAGCTCGACGCGTGTCGCGACGTCGAGGATCTCCGGCTCGTTCTGCAGACCGTCGCGCGGGCCGACGTCGTACACGGTCACTCGCGACGCGGTCATGGCCGGGGTCACCTTACTCGTCGCAGGGCCGAGGTAGTCTGACTCGATGGCCAAGGCGATCGTGGTCGGCGTCGACGGCTCGGATGCGTCACTCGAGGCGCTTCGCTGGGCGGCCGAGGAGGCGCGTCTGCGCGGCTCGTCGCTCCGTGCGATCCACGCGTGGTCGTTCATCCCCCCGCAGCCAATCGGCGATCCGGGAATGCTCGCGATGCCCGCCGGCGACCTCGCCGGTCAGCTCGGTGCCGAGAGCGAGGCGGCTCGGAGCGCGCTCGAAGCGGCGGTGTCCGAGGCACTCGGGACGGAGCCCGGCGTCGAGATCGAGCAGAAGATCGTCGAAGGCGACGCGGGCGACGCGCTCGTCGCCGAGAGCGAGTCCGCCGAGCTCGTCGTCGTCGGATCGCACGGGCGCACCGGGCTCAAGGCGGCGCTGCTCGGCTCCGTCAGCAGGCACGTCGTCAGCCACGCGGCCTGCCCGGTGGTCGTCGTGAAGGCCTCTAGCTAAAGCTGCCCGGACTTCTCGGCGAGCTCGCGATCGCGATCGGTGATGCCGCCCGCGGTGTGCGTCCACCAGCGGAGCGTCACGCTTGTCGTAGTGGATCGCGATGTCGGGATGGTGGTTCTCGGCCTCGGCCAGCTCACCGACGCGGTTCACGAACGCGAGCGCGTCGACGAACGAATCGAGCTCGAACGTGCGCTCGAGCGCCTTGTCGACCTCTGTCCAGCCTTCGGGGGTCATGGCAGCAGTATCTACGATCGTCCCCGATGACGGTCTCCACCGAGGGCACCGCGAGCTCGACCGCGGAGCAGGAGAGCCGGTCGCGAGCTCCTCCTCGAGTCCGTCTTTCGGCCGCTGGCGAACCTCTTCGTGCCTCTGCTCCGGTGGGCGAGGGTGCCGCCGCCCGCCGTCGTGCTCGCGAATGCAGCGGTCGGGCTCGTCGCCGCGTTCGCCCTCGCTCGAGGCGACCTGATCGCCGCGGCGGTGCTCCTGCAGCTGAAGACGCTCCTCGACAACCTGGACGGACAGCTCGCGCGCGCCTCCGGTCAGGTCACGCTCGTCGGCCGGTATCTCGACACTCTGGCCGATCTCCTCGTCAACGCGGCTCTGTTCGCGGCGCTCGGCTATGTCACCGGACAGCCGTTCCTGGCGGCGGCCTCCTTCGTCGCGCTCACGCTCGTTCTCGCGGTCGACTTCAACGTGACCGCGCTCTACCGGGAGACGCACGAGATTCCCAACCCGCAACCACCGGCGACGGGCGGAACCGCCGAGCGCATCCTCAGGTCACTCTACGCGGCGCTGTTCGCCCCGCTCGATCGTGCCGTGCGCGCTCTCGCGGAGTGGCGCTTTCACGGGCACGGGAGCTACGACGGCGTCACCGTGACCGTCCTCGCGAACCTCGGCCTCACGACACAGCTCGTCGTTCTCGGGCTGTGCCTGCTGCTCGGCGCCCCGGGCGCCTACCTGTGGTTCGCGCTCGCGTGTCTCGTCGCTCTCGTGCCGCTGCAGCTCCGTGCCGAACGCCAGGCCCGAAGAGCTGTCGCGTCGTAGCTCAGACCGCGCCGCGAAGCGTGACGCGCTGGCCGTTCATCGACGACGCGGCGTCGGAGCAGAGGTAGGCGATCGCCTCGGCGATCTCTTCGGCCGGCGTGAACGTCGAGAAGTCCTTGTCGGGGCTCTCCGCGCGCATCGCGGGCGTGACGATCGCGCCGACGACGACGATGTTCGCCGTCGCCCCTGTCCCCTTGAAGCGGTCGGCGAGCGCGAGCGTCCACGTCTCCGAGGCAGCCTTCGCGGCGGCGTACGCGGCGTTCGGATGCGTCGGCGCTTGCGCTTGTCCCGCCGACACGAGGACGAACCGGCCGTGCTCGCTCTCCATCAGCGACGACGCGAGTGCCTGCGTCGCGTTCTGCACGGTGCGCACGAGGAGCGCGCTCAGGAAGTCCCAGTCCTCGAGCGGCGCGTCCTCGATCGGAGCTCCGCCGCGCCAGCCGCCCACGAGGTGGACGAGCCCGTCCACGCGGCCGTCGTGCCGCGCGGCGAGATCTGCCGCCCACGCCTTCGTCGCGGCCGGATCGAGGAGATCGACGACGTCGGTCTCGATCGGCACCGCGATCTCCGCCGCGAGGGCGTCGAGGGCTTCCTGTTCACGGCCACAGACGCACGCACGCGAGCCTTCCTCGGCGAGTCGCCGGACGACGGTCGGGCCGAGATTGCCGGCGCCGCCTGCGACCGCGATGACTCTTCCGTCGAGCGCCGTACCCACGGCGCCACGCTAGCAACGGTGTCGCGCGCGGAGTAGCGTCCGCGCATGGCAGAGCAGTCGTTCGCCGAGCTGCAGGCGCAGTTCCGAAGCATCTGGCCGTCCGTCACCTTGCGCTCGGTCGGCGATCTCGACCGGACGATGGTCGTTGTCCACTCGATCAGCTTCGACGTGCCGGATCAGCTCATTCCCGTCTTTCCGGCGTACGAAGAGCGCTTTCTCTGCCTCGTCCTCAGCCTTCTGCGCGGTCCCAAGTCACGCGTCATCTACGTGACGTCCCAGCCGATCCACTCGCGCGTGCTCGACTACTACTTCTCGCTCGTTCCCGAGCTCGACACACCTGAGGCGCGAAGCCGCTTCGAGGCGGTCTCGCTCGTCGACGGGCGCAACGAACCGCTCTCCCGCAAGCTGCTCGCACGTCCGGGAGCGCTCGAACGGATCAGGCGCCTGATCGGCGAGCCCGAGATGGCGGTGATCGTTCCGTTCTGCATGACCGCGGACGAGGTCGGTCTCGCGGAGGCGCTCCAGCTGCCCATCTACGGCTGCGACCCGGCACTCGGCTGGCTCGGCTCCAAGACGGGGAGCCGGCAGGTCTTCGTGGACGAGGACGTGCGCCACCCCGTCGGCCTCGACGTCAGGGGTTCGGACGATCTTGTGGACGCCCTCAGCGAGCTCCGCGGACGGAGTCCCGCCGCTCGCGCGGCGGTTCTCAAGCTCGACCTCGGTGTCAGCGGTCTCGGGAACGCGCTGGTCGATCTCGATGCGGCAGCGAGCGACGTGCGTGCGGCGATCGAGCTCGAGGATGAGGAGATCGACGTCGAGCAGTACCTCGCGGCGTTGGACGAGCAGGGCGGCATCGTCGAGGAGCGCATCGACGGAGAGGACTTCCGAAGCCCGAGCGTCCAGCTGCGCATGAGCCCGTCGGGGCAGGTCGACATCATGTCGACGCACGACCAGGTGCTCGGCGGAGCGCACAGCCAGACGTACTTCGGCTGCCATTTCCCGGCCGATCCCGAATACGCGTCAGTGATCGCCGCCGAGTCTCTCAAGGTCGGACGGCGACTCGCGCGCGAAGGCGTGATCGGTCGCGCCGGGGTGGACTTCGCGGCCGTGCGACGCGACGGCGCCTGGGAGCCGTATGCGCTCGAGATCAACCTGCGCTGTGGCGGCACCACGCATCCGCTGTTCGCGCTCACGAGCCTCACCGACGGCGTCTACGACCCGCTCGCCGGCGAGTGGCGCACGCGCCTCGGCGACCTCAAGTACTACGCGGCGACCGACCACCTCGACTCGCCCGCGTACCAGTCGCTGACACCCGACGACCTTCTCGACGTCGTCGAGCGGAAGGGTCTCGGCTGGGACGGCGAGCGCGAGGTCGGCGTCGTCTTGCACATGGTCAGCGCGATCGCGGTCGCCGGCCGCATCGGGCTCACGGCCATCGGCGACACGCTCGACGAGGCGCGGCAGCGCTACTACGGCGTCAAGGCTGCGGTTGATGTCGCGGCTCAGGGGTCGTGATGACCGCGGCGCTAGGCGGCGTGCTCGCGGGCGAGTTCCGCCGCCTGGGGCCTACCCTGGAGCCCGCCTTCTTGAAAGATCGCCGCGACATCGGGATCGGAGACGAAGTTCTGCCAGCCCGCCTCGTCCCAGTCGAAGATCACCCATACTCGGTCGTCCTCGTTGGGATCGCGAAAGACGTGCGCACCCTTGGACCCGTGCTGCTTTCGCTTCTCAGCGCCCTTCGTCGAGAACGCATCCAGAAACGGTCGAAATCCTCGATCTTTGACGTTGCCAGGATCAATGTCTCTCCTCCTCTGCGGGACGGTGTCGTCGCTCTGCGACCTGTTCGGGCAGTATTGCGCGCCCCGCCTGTTGGTG